>CAVOLI010000003.1:0-649628 GCA_963696725.1 uncultured delta proteobacterium | reverse complement strand
ATGTCCTCATTTATAATCTTGGGAGGGTGTATATAGGTTCAAGCACTACTATTTCCCATCGTGCACATATTTGTGCTGGGACCCACGACTATACCAATCCTCTCCTGCCGTTAGAAAAAGTCCCGATTCATATAGAGGATCAAGTCTGGATTTGTGCGGATAGCTTTATTGGACCAGGTGTTATAGTGGGTGAAGGGGCTGTGACTGGTGCCCGTTCTGTTGTTGTTAAGAATGTCAAACCCTGGACAGTTGTTACAGGAAACCCCGCGACATATATTAAAGACCGCATTTTAAAAAATCATTGATGAAAAAAAAACAGTCGCCGCTCATTACCGTTGTCATACCCGTTAAGAATGAGGAGGTTAATTTAAGTAAATGCTTGTCTTCTCTAGTTGACTTCAGTGATGTGGTTGTGGTTGATTCCTCCAGTATACATAGAACAAAGGAAATAGCAGTTGGCTTTTCTCGCCCAGTTATTAACTTTGAGTGGAATGGTGAATTTCCCAAAAAGAGAAACTGGGTATTGAGAAATTACGATTTCAAGACCGACTGGGTTCTTTTTCTAGACGCTGATGAAAGTTTGTCAGGTGAGTTTGCAGGAGCTGCATTTCAAGCGGTTTCAAACACATCTAAAGTCGGGTATTGGTTGAGATACAACAATTACTTCCAGGGGAAATTACTTCGATATGGAATACCTTTCAGAAAATTGACGCTGTTCAGGGTGGATGCGGGGGAATATAGTAGTATTGATGAAGTGAATTGGAGTAATCTCGACATGGAGATTCATGAACATCCAGTATTGCAGGGTGAAATTGGAGAGATAGCAGAACCTATTATTCATGAAGATTATAAAAACCTTTATCATTACATAGCACGGCATAATGAATATTCGTCCTGGGAAGCTCGACGATATTTGGATCTGAAAACTAAAAAGGATGTCAGCATGACATCAAGGCAAGTGAAAAAATACCGCTATATTAACACTATATGGTGGTCACCTTTATATTTTTTTGTTAATTATTTTGTTAAAAAGGGATTTCTTGATGGTAATCAAGGCCTCAATCACTCATTATTCAAAATGATATATTTTTTTGAAATACGGTGTAAGATTAGAGAATTGCAAAGACAATAATAACCTTAACATACCTGTGATTTTTTTTGTCTCTTTCTGCTGAGTATAATCACCGTCACGTATAATGCTGGGGCAGTTATAACTGATAATCTTTCGTCAATAAGTTGTCAGACAGTGTTGCCAGAGCAGATTGTTATTGACGCAGAATCTTCCGATTCAACCCGTGAGCTGGTTTCTTCGATCAATCACCACCATGTAAAAATTATATCTGAGCCTGATAATGGTATTTACGATGCCATGAACAAGGGCATACAGTTAGCGAAGGGAGATGTTCTTGGCTTCTTAAACGCAGACGATTTTTACGCATCTGGTGAAGTGATAGAGAAGGTAACGCGGATGTTCGAAGATCAGTCGGTGGATGCATGTTATGGTGAACCTATGTTATGTCGATTCGGCAAATACTGCTAAGGGCGTTAGGTATTGGCGGTCCGGGCCTTACCAACCAAAGAGCTTTTTCTGGGGATGGATGCCGCCCCATCCAACATTTTTTGTTCGCCGAAGGGTATACGAGCAATATGGCGTTTTTAACTTGGATCTAGGATCTGCAGCGGACTATGAACTGATGTTGCGATTCATGCTGAAATATGAGGTTAAGGCAAGGTACATTCCAGAGGTTCTCGTTAAAATGCGGGTAGGGGGAGTATTTTCCGATCAATAAAAAACAGGCTTTTGGCAAACAGAAATGATAGACGAGCATGGGAGGTAAATGGTTTGCATCCTTATCCGTGGACTTTGTTACTGAAGCCAATCAGAAAAATACCCCAATGGTTTATTCGTTGAATTCCTAAAGACCAACAATTTTCTGAAAACGCTGTAATTCCTCTTGAGATTGTTTTTTTAATGCTCTGTTGTTGATAAAGAAGCTGAATGAATTTGCTATCGCGTCTTGAGCTGCAAGAATGTGAGGGATTATTTGAGGTATGAATGGTACGCCTAAAAACCGGTGTAAAGATTGTATTTCAGCCAATAATTCAAGTAGGCAGTTTTGGCTGTTGATGGCTTTATGTCATTAAGGAAGTTTTCGTCAAGTGGGCTGCCGGTTAACAAACCATAATACGTGGAAGTCAACCACGCTGCCGTTTTCAAGCCGGTTTTGTCGCATAAACGAAGGATAGCCTCCCAATCTGACGAATAAGACGTAACCCAGTTATGTAAGTCTATAATGCGGCTTAAATATGCATGGGGTGTCGTGAGATATTTCTTAAAAACCGGGTGAATTAACATGATAAAAATTGTGGTTCAGGGGCAAGGCTATAATATCCGTTCTGATTTATTCGTGTTGAGAGAAAATATTCTGTTAGGGGTTGTTTTAATCTTCCGGGTCGAAGGATGTCCCAATGCACATCGATGGAGACCTGGCCATGAGAAAATGTCAGATCGTTGATAATCGTCTTGATATCTGGTTGCGCTTTAAAACCATGATCGGCTAGTATTTTCGCAACACGAAATTTATCTTTCGGATCAATGAGAATGTCGATATCCTCGCATGGCCTTAACCAGGGAGGTGAATATAAGACCTCCCGAACATGTACCCCTTTGATTACTACATAATGAATATTGTTATATTCCAGCAAGTTATTCAGTTTTCCAAGAACGCTTGATCCGTTATCGTCTAAATCGCCTGCTGGTCAGATATGTATCTTTCAAGTAATAAAAATACTTCTGGACATTTTTCCTGCGTCTTTTAGAGCCAGACAACAGGAGATGCCAATGGCCTGCAAGCCCTTGTGCAATAAGATAGTGTGAGAACACTTGTTGAGTTGTTTGATCTGACGACAGAAACCAGTTAAGCCATTTGTTGCCTTCAGAGGTTTTTAAAACAGGTTGAATTGCCCTGATCTGTTTTTCGTATTGGCTACGCATGTTCGTATTATTTTTAAGAATATGGTGAAATATATCGTTTTCTTTGATAATTATTTGATATTTTTGATACTATGATACAGTATCATACTGTAATTTATGAATAACATAATACATTCTTACCAGGTTAAATAGATACCTTTTTGCCTCTTATGCGCATGTTCGGAAGCTTTGCATAAATGATATCCCCTGAACTCAGAATATTGCTAGGTTTTCTGGTTGCCTTTTTCTCATCTCTATTTGTCATTCCCAAAATAGCAAGTATTGCACAGAAGCATCGGGTTGCTTGATCACCCTGGTAAGCGCAAGGTTCATGAGTTACCGAAGCCTCTGGTAGGCGGCATAGGAATGGTGATTTCCGCAACGTTCAGTTGCCTGCTTCTCGTGCCATTTCCTGGTTCTCGCGGTGTTTTTCTGGGGTTAGCTGTGCTATTGCTGGTTGGTTTTCTGGATGATTTTCGCGAACTTGGTCACCGGCAGAAATTTCTCGCCCAGATCGGAGCTGGTGTTCTGGCCATGTATTTCAGTAAAGTTTTCCTCTTTTCTTTCGGAGATTTACTGTCTTTTGGAGAAGTCACCCTTGCCGGCAGCGATGTGGCCGTCTGGTTTGTTACGCTTTTCTGTATTGTGGGGGTAATAAATTCTCTCAACCTCATGGATGGGCTTGATGGCCTGGCGGGGGGCGTTGCTTTTGTTTGCTTTTTTTTACGTTTGCACTTCATGCATCCTTTGCGGGCAACATGAGTTTGATGATTATCAATCTTGCGTTTGCTGGCGCTGTACTTGGTTTTTTGCGCTACAACTGGCCTCCGGCTTTGGTATTTATGGGCGATGCGGGACCTCTGTTTCGGCTTTATTCTGGCCTGCATGTCTATAATTATGACTCAGGGCGAAACCGCTCTCATGAGTCCTGTCTTGCTGCCCCCTGTTAATTCTCGCCGTTCCAATAACGGATACAGTCATTGTCATGACCAAAAGAGCATTCAGAGGGCAGAGTCCGTTAAAGCTGACATGTATCATCTTCACCATATATTCATTCGCTTTGGGATGAGCAGGGCAACTACCGTAAAGATCATACTCATTATATCCTTGTTTTAAGTAGTTTGTCTCTGCTCGATCCGCTATATAATGTTCCTGATTATGGACTTTTTGGGATTTATCTTTTCTACCTGACCGCGTATGTTATTTCTTCTTTTTCATTGTATATACCATGCGATCCAGTCTGAAATATCAACGACGAAAATTGAAAGACAACGACAGGCGATCTGAAAATTGTTTGAAATTGCCCTCTTTTTTGAAAACTGAGTTTTTCAAAAATGTGAGAAAAGGTGTCAGATATCCGACAAAACTCAACTTTGTTTGTCTGGATAAAGATAACAGCGAGCGATATGACGGTACGCTTCTCAATCTGTCAGATAATGGCTGCAGCGCAGTGATTCCAGAATTACAGGATCTTAAAGATATTGTGGTGGTCGAAATACATTTTTTAATTGATGGCGGTACTCATGTAATTCCCTTCCCGGCAAAGCATCTCTGGCTTTCAGAAAAGCAACACACCTTTCATCACGGGTTCAGATTCAGACATCTCAGTGATGAGCAACAATCGATCTTTGTTTCTTTTCTCGTGAAATACAACAAGCGCTCTGTAGCAGTGGACTATTTACTCATGTTTTCAATTCATTATGAGTATTGTGGTTACCTTTGGATAGGTTATGATCTTCGCATCCAGGCGGGGATATAGGTTGACTTATGGTGTCTCCCCGAAAAACCATTGTCATCAAAACTAAAAGTGTTTGAAGTATACCTTGAGCGTGTTATAATAAATGGGATGCTTAAATAATTACTATCAGGAGGTTTTTTGATAATGAGAAAAATAATAGTAATTGCCATGATGATAGTTGCATTTACTGCTACCTGCGTATTTGCGACCTGGTTAGATGATTTCATAAGTGAATTTCAGAAATCGGGTATCGATGAGGCGGTCAAGGTCGCGCTGAAAAACGGCGCCATTCCTGATGCCATCATGGAAAACGGTCTGCAATTTAAGGAGCTCAATCCCCAGAATCTTGTCAAGGCCATGTACTGCGGCGGAATCAGGGGAGATGATATTCGGGCCGCGGGACAAAAGTATGATGTTTCGGATCTCATTATCATTGCCGGATATAAAAAGAGTGTTGAGGAATGCGGCGATCAACTCGTTGACACCCAGGCGTATACGCCGGTTGCCTCAAGGATCAGTTTTGCAGGGCCGGCAACCCTGTCAAATGGTACTACCGGCAGCCCTTCCAATGCCAATCAATAATGATATTTGAATAAACCTTTATAGGTTGTTGAAATTGTATTATATAAAGGTCAGTCTGGATATTCCGGGCTGACCTTTATTGTATTTAACGACAGATAAAATATAACAATTTTATAACAACCGAGGTTGCGACCGATGAAAATGGTAGGCAGGAACCTGGCAATACCGGTGTTCTCTTTATTTTTGTTTGCGGCGCTAATGGCGCCGGTAGCTGATGCCCAGAACCTTCCGGATATGCCGATGGGGCAGGACGCTGAAACTGACACTTCACTGCTTCCCGACGGTCCTGAGTCTGATGATTTCGATCTGTTTGGGATCAGGGGCGGTTTTGTCCATCCCTATATATCCTTGTCCGGCGAGTATACGGATAACCTCTACAACCTCAGCCAAAACAAGACCTCAAACTTTCTGACCAGGATATCTCCCGGGGTCTGGTTCTCGCTTCCCCGGACAAAACTGATCCCTATCACGATTACCCCGCATAACACCTCACCCGGCGGGCTGCAGCTGCAGATCAAGGATTACGAGGGGACCGACCGCTATCAGGCATATGCTCTTGCCGGGCTTGATTACAACGCCTATTCCGAGGATTCGGATTTAAACGATACTGATGCTCGGTTAGAAGGTCTCTACCGCTACAATATGCGCGGCGGTCTCTCGCTGCAGGTCCTTGATCGCTTTACCTATGGGCAAGATCGATTTGAGATCGGTTCCGCCAGCAGGGGGAATTTGCGGCGCTATACCTCCAATCTCTTCATGGGCACGGCCGACTATAATGTAACCGAGAAGGTGCGCATAAAGGTCGATTACTCGAACTTTATGCTCGACTACGATGATGAGATAAATGAGCCGCTGGACCGCTCCGACAACGTTTTTGACCTCTACGGCTACTATATCTACAGCCTGAAAACCTCCTTTTTCCTCCAGTACCGGTACACCGATGTCAGCTATGACAGCGCCGGCGAAAAAGACAACAGCCAGAATTATGGCTATGGTGGTATAACCTGGGATACCACTGAAAAACTCTCCCTTCTATTCAAGCTTGGCTACCAGGACAGAACGTATGACAGTGATTTGATAGCGAACGGCTATGACTGGAACGGTTTTGCTTTTGACCTGCAGACGCTCTACCGGTGGACGGAGAAGACCCAGTTCAGCCTCGATATGTACCGCAAGAGCGAGGAAACAGACAGTGCGGTCGCTATTGACAAAGTAGTCCTTGGGGCGAGGTTTGGCTATCGGCAGAACATCACTGAAAAGTTGAACGCATCGATTGACTTTATCTACGAGAGCGCCGATTACTCGCAGGTAATAGATACCAGCCGGGACGATGACCGCTACTATTTCAGGCCGGCCCTGCAGTATTACTTTCGAAAATGGTTGATGACCGAACTCGCCTATGTCTACGACAAGCGGGAATCGACCGACGATTTATTTGATTACACCTCCAACACGGGATTACTGAGCATAAACCTCTCCATGTAATCTCCAGGCGTTTGTCTGAAATGATGAGTAACGCAGTATGAAACGCATTTTAGTATCCTGTTCACTGTTTATCGTGCTTGCTGTTGCTGCCGCGCACTGTTCCGGTGCCGAGTACCTTGTTGGTCCCGGTGATGTATTGAACATCACGGTCTACGACAATGCAGACCTGGAGACCATGGTCCGGGTCGGGGCAGACGGAACGATCATTTTCCCGCTTCTTGGCCAGGTTGACGTCAGCAAGTTGAGCATTTCGCAGGTAAGTGATAAAATTTCCCGTATGCTAGCCGATGGCTATCTGGTCAACCCCCAGGTCAATGTTTTTGTGACGGAGTTCCGAAGCAAAAAGGTTGTCGTGCTTGGCCGGGTACGGGTGCCGGGGCTCATCGAGCTCAGCGGGCCGATCAGTTTTCTTGAACTTGTCTCAAAGGCCGGCGGGCTTGAAAAAGATGCCGGGGATACAGCCACCATCAAGAGAAAGGAAGATGGCAAAGATGCGGTGATTGTTGTCGACCTGGTTTCCCTGCTCGAGGGCGGTGACCTCACCCAGAATGCAGCCATCCGTGACGGGGACACCGTTGTCATCTCCAAATCGGGCATGTGCTACGTTACCGGGGAGGTGTCGGAACCGGGGTCGTATCCGTGCGGGGACGGGGCTACCGTTTTGAAGCTCATTGCGCTGGCCAACGGTTTTACCGGCAAAGCGGCAAAATCAAAGGTGCGGATCGTGCGGATGGTCAACAATGAAAAAACGATCATGAAGGATGTTGACCTTGATTCTACGGTTGTTTTCGATAACGATGTTATTGTTGTCCCCGAAAGTTTTTTTTAATATGGCGTCGTAAAAAGTCCGATCTACTGCGTCGTGGCACTTTTTCAAGCACTCGACATACCATATGTATGCCTTCGCACTTGAAAAAACACCACTTCTTGTTTATCGAAGTTTTTACTTAGCCATTGATTCTGTTCTTACGAGATTGTCAAATATAACAATCTCGCAATTTATGGTTCATTTATTGCTCCCTTCGAAATCCCGATACTGCTCTGGTTGCACCTATGTCTGATCAATTCGATTCACCCATGCTATGAACCTGATGAGCAGGAAATTCACCTGCGCGATTATTTCCATGTGTCTGCTCAAAAGAAAGTTTCTGATTTTCATCATCCTCCTTTTTGCCGTATTACTAACCGTAATTAGAACCTATACCGCAACTCCGCTCTTCACCGCATCATCCGATGTTTTGATTGAGCGGAACCGCGGCAGCCGCGGTCTCGAGACAGATTATTATTATTCCTACGATCCAGAATTTCTCACTACTCAATCCGAGATTATCAGAAGTGTCAATGTCGCAGCACGGGTGGTCGAACAGCTGAACCTGAATACAAAATACAGGCATTACTTTTTTGATTCAGGTGAAACAGAGCCAGGTCTTTTGCAATCTGCAAAAACAATGATAAAGAGCTGGCTGACGGAAACGCTTACATTTTTTTCCAGCGCCGACACGGTCAAAAGCGATGCAGGAGTGTTAGAAGGAGAAAAAATTGAGGTTGAGCCGATTACCGATAAGGAGGTAATCGCCTGGATGATCAGCGGGAGCCTGGCTGTTGAGCCGTTAATGGATACCAAGATCGTTTCCATCAGCTATACAGATGAGAATCCCGCCATGGCCCAGCTTGTCACCAATGCCGTTGTTAAAGCATACATGGACGAGATGCTGGAAATAAAGCTGGCAACTTCAAATTATTCTCTCCAGTGGATGACGCAAAAGGCTGCTCAGGAACGGGAAAAACTGGAACGATCCGAACGTGTTTTACAGAAGTATATGCGTGACAATGATCTCGTTACTGTTGAAAACAAACTGACCATTTATCCACAGAAGCTGAGCGACTTCAGCTCCCAGTTGACAATTGCCGAATCCGAGCGAAAGGAACTGCAGACGCTTATGAACAAAATAAGCGCCGCCGGGGAGGATCTGGATAAACTTGAAAATATACCCGGTTTTGCCGACAGCCAGGTTCTGAAGCTTGTCCGGGAGCGGCTGTACAAAGCCGACCAGAATATCAAGGAATTGTCGAAAAAGTATGGCCCAAGCATCCGCTTATGATCAAGGCCCAGGATGAGCTTGAAGTGTTGAACAATGAAAAACGCTTCGAGATAAACAGGATCATCGCCTCAACGAAAAATTCGTACGAGCTGGCGGCTTCGAAGGAAACGGATATCAGGGAATTACTGGATGAAACGAAAAATGAGGTTCTCAATTTAAATGAAAAATTCATCCAGTACTCGATTCTCAAGCGTGATGTTGATTCCAACCGTGTCCTTTACGACGCTCTTGAAGCAAGTATCAAGACAGAAAGTGTTACAGAGCAGTCGCAGAGTGTCAATATCTGGGTTGTTCGCAAGGCCAGTATGCCGGAAGGAGCATCTTATCCGAACAAGAAGCGCAGTCTTATCCTAGGCTTTATCCTCGGCCTTTTTGGCGGCGTCGGCATGGCTTTTTTGATCGAATATCTCGACAATACGGCAAAATCGGAGGTCGATCTCGAGAGACGCTACGGGATCACCGTTCTCGGGGCAATCCAGCGGCTGAAGAGTTCTGAGGCGATCGAGACCCATGTGCTGGCCAAACCGCTGTCTCCGTTGCCGAGAGTTATCGGTTGATCAGGTCCGGGCTGCTGCTGTCGTCGGCGGAACGGCCTCCCCAGGTGATCCTGTTGACCAGCATGATCCCCCAGGAAGGCAAGACCTCAACTACAGCCAACCTTGCCCGGGTTCTTGCCCAGGGTGAAAAGAACGTGCTGATCATTGACTGCGACCTCAGGAGGCCGAGGGTCCACTCACTGTTTAATCTTGCCAATGATACCGGCCTCAGCAGTTACCTGACCGGAAACTGTGGTGATATTCCGGTCAGAGCAGTTACCGGTGAAGCGCTTTCCATCATCTCCGCGGGGCCGATCTCCCCAAACCCGGCCGAACTCCTGGGATCAGCGAAAATGGAGGGGATGCTCTCCGAGCTCAGGGAGCGCTTTGACTTTATCCTGCTTGATTCGCCTCCCGTCCAGCGGGTGGCCGACAGCCTGGCCCTGAGCACGATCGCTGACGGAACGATCATCGTCGTCAGGTACGGACAGACCACCTTTGACATGCTGAATGGCGGGATCAAGAAGCTTGCCGATGTCAATGCCACCATTCTCGGCTTCATCCTAAACAGCGTCAAGAGCAGCGACGGTAAAGCGTACTACGGCTACAGCTCCTACTATGCCTCCGATGAAGACGCAGAAAAATAGAAACTGAAGCTCCAACATTTCCCGGGCAGCGCGGCAGGTGGTTCACTGGCTGCCGTTGACGTGCTACCATCCCGTCGTGATACCCTATCAGCATGGTGACACTTTCTTCCAGGCTCCTCTATTTTCTCCTCGCCTTCTGCCCGCTTGCCTTTGGCACCACCGAGCACTGGTCGTTGATGACCATGGAGCTCGTCAGCGCAGTCGCACTCTGCTTCTGCCTGATCGGTCTGCGCCTGTCGGGGGACCTTTTTACCGGGTGCCGGGGCTCTGGCCGTTGCTGGCGCTGCTTCTCTTCATGCTGCTGCAGGCACTGCCCATTCCAGCTAGGAGCCTTAAAAGTCATTTCACCGATGAGCTGGGAAGCGTACCGTCCTGTCTATGAACTGCTGGGGAGAACGAGTGGCTGCCGGTCTCGGTAAACCAGAAGGCGACGATCCAGGAGGTTCTGCGCATCGGCTCGTATGTCCTTTTTTATATCCTCACCGTCCAGCTGCTGAGGAGCGCTTCGGCGATAAAAAAAGTGCTCACCTTTGTCGTCATCCTGGCCGGGATCATCGCTTTTATCGCGATACTGCAGCAGTTCAGCTCGGGTGGTAAACTCTACTGGTTTCGGCCATCCCCCGGCGGCAATCCCGGCGGCCCATGGGTAAACATCAACCAGTATGCCGCCTATATCGAAATGATCTGCCCGCTTGCCCTCGGCCTGTTTCTCTACCATCGTCCGTCGACTTCGCACGAGTATTCTTTTCGGCAGCGGCTGGTGAGTTTTTTTTCCAGCCCCGGGAGCAACCTCTATTTCTTCTATGGAACCATCTTTCTGCTGCTCTGCAGCTCGGTGATCATCTCGCTGTGCCGCGGAGGGATCATCACCATCCTGGTCTCATGCGTGCTGTTTGCCCTGTTTGCCAGCATCAGGCTCGGCAGATATGGCCGGGCCTCATTCTGGATTGCTGTCTGCCTGGTGCTTCTCTTTATAACCTCGATCGGCTGGCAGCCGGTCGTTGATGAGTTCTCCTATGCCTTTAACGCGACCGGGGGGATACGCGACGGCCGTATTCAGCTCTGGGGAGACACGCTTGGCATGATCAGGGATTATGCCGTTCTGGGCTCTGGATTTGGGACCTTCCTGGATGTCTATCCGTCCTACAAGACGATTGCCGGTGACCTGATATTTGACCACGCCCACAACGATTACCTCGAGATGCTCAGCGATGGGGGCGTTGTCGGATTTCTGCTCGCCGCCTGGTTCTGCGCCGCTGTCCTGCTGCATGGCATAAAGAAAATAAGGATGAGGCGGGACCGCTTCGCAGTTTTGCTGGGAATCGGGGCGTTTACCGGTATCTGTGCTGCACTGATGCATATCGTCGTCGATTTCAACCTGCACAACGGCGCTGTCGGCCTCTATTTCTTCTTCCTCTGCGGGCTGCTGGTAGCGGTCGTCAATTGTCGCTACAACTATCACGAGACCGCCTCGCTTCTTACGGTCGGCAGTAGATGGATGCATCGATTCTTGATCGTTTTTGGCATTGTTTTTGTGATCAATGCGGCCGCCCTGCAGGTCGGCGTCCTGCTCGCCGGGGCCCGCTACGGGCAGGTGAAAAACTACTACCTCAGCAGCCACCTTGACCCTGCTATCATGGACACCATTGCTGAGGCCCTGGACAGGGCTGCCGTCTATGATCCGTTTGACGGCAGGTTTCTCTATTATCGCGGCAACCTGGCACTGTTCCGCGAGGGTCGTGAGCAGGCCTACGAATACTACCTGCAGGCCGCCAGGCGGCAGCCGCTGGAAGGGGTTTTCCTGCAGCGGGTCGGGATGATGCTGCCGGTTGACCGGCAGGAGCAGGCCGCGGAGCTGATGTCCGAGGGCTATCGGCGGGCGCTCAGCAAAGACAGGGATGCTGCCCGGCTGGGTGGAATGGCTGCTCGTTAACGGCCGGCGTGATGAGGCCAAAGAGTTGCTGCGGGAGAGGCTGCAGGCTGCCCCCGCCCAGGCTGTCCAGCTGCTGCCGATGCTCCAGTTCCACCAGTTCAGCCGGCAGGACATTCTCGATGTGTTGCCCGCCAGGGTGGAGAGCTGGATCAGCTATGGTGATTTTCTGGAGAAGATGGGCGAAATCGAGGAGTCAGCCTATTTCCGTTCCCGGGCACTGGAATTTGTCGGGGAAGAGGAGCAGCGGCGCCCCGGGTGGTTCGTCCAGCTGATCAGCTTCTATCGCCGTCACGGCCAGCATGATAAAGCGCTTGGCGTCCTCAGGCAGGCAGTTGAGATGATCCCTGATTACGGGTTGTTTCATATCTGGCTTGGCGATTATTACCGTGAGGAGGGGATTCTCTACCGGGCCAGGGAAGAGTATCAGCAGGCGGTGATTCTCGAGCCCGAAAATGACGCGTTTCGCCGGAAGTTGAAGAAAATCCAACTTGAAATTGAGTTCGGTGGTTAATCGGTTACATGCTTCTCAGCAAACTGCGCCATCAGCTCGTGGATCGTGTAGGGGGGGCGGACCTGGAAAAAATTATCGACAATCATGTGGCCGATCTCGTGGGCGAGGACTTTGAGTTTCGTATCATCTACTGAGATGTAGATGGTTTTCTGGGTAAGTGAGTAGTAGGCGATGTGGTTTACCGATTTGCCGTAGTTTTTCTTGTAGAATCTCGATACATCCTTCGCAGTGGGCAGCAGCACCAGGTTGAAGTGCAGGTTTTCCGGAAACATGTCGAGCACCACCTCGACCTTCTCAACGATGATATCAATTTTGGCCTCCACCTCGTCCTGGACGGTGATCAGGTTCTTTCGCTTGATCATCCGCGAAAGGTTTCGCCCGAGATAGAGGTTTTCGTTAAATTCATTTAATAACTCCGGATCCTTGCAGAAGAGCGTTGCATATCTGCTGCCGGCAGATGAAAAACCGGCTGAGCCCAGCAGGAGCATGAGCACGACGACGAAGGCTGCCGTACTTTGATAAGAACGGGGCGTCCCGGGAGGCAGGCCGACAGCACTCAAAACAGTCTGGCCGGTTGGCTGCAGTTTATTCATTTCTGAGGGTGAAAAACTGCAGCTGGGAGCGGAGTTTATTGTTGTGTTTCCTGATTGCCTGGCAGATGCTGGTGGCGTCTTCGGCGCTGACCTGGTCGTTATCAAGACTCTCGTACTGCCTGAGCAGATCGTTGATGGCCTCGGCGTTGCGGTCTATCTCTGAGAGTCTTGAGGACAGCGTCTCATTAAAACTGTTGATTCTTTGAGCCAGCTCCTTGCCGCCGTCCTTCTCGCGCAGGATAATCATTTCGGTCAGGTCACCCTTGGCCATGTTGGTCAGGGCTCTTTCAAGCCGAAAGAGGGGCCCGGCAATCCGGTGGGTGCCGACGATTGCCATCAGCACCAGGATGGTGCCGCCAATCAGCAGAAAGATCCAGTAGGCGGCGGCGGCGCTCTTGAACAGCATCCATGGCGTGCGCCCGAGCTTGAGATCATTATTGCTGTAACTGATGGTCATCGTGTCGGCCGAGAAAAATGACAGCAGTGAGAGCAGCAGCAGGCAGCCGAGAATTGCCGCAACGAAGATGACAAAGGCAAACCGGCCCTGGTAGTCTTCTTTGAGAAAGTAATTTTTTATGTTTCGCTTGTATCGGGCAGCCATAATTATTTAATGTCCTCATGTATTGAAATATCGGCGTCGGACACCAGTGTGTTGATCCAGCCGTAGAGTTTCTGTTCACGCTTGTGGGTTGCGATAATCGAGCGCACCATCTCTCGTGGGATGTTTCTCAGGTTTTCAGCTGTATTCCCGGTGACATTCTCGAGGCGGACTGCAAACCATTCATTGCCGGTATCAAAAAAGGTTGTTGTATCTCCCGGCTGCAGGCCGACAAGAAGCGGCTGCAGGGTGGTAGAGAGAGCATCGAAGCGTTCGGTTTCCGTGCTGCCTGCATCCCATGCTATTTCGGGCGAAGCTTGATCGCCGGCACCTGGGGCCAGGGTAAATGTAACTGTTTTGCCGAAGTAGGCGAGAAACTGGTCGATTTCTCCTTCACTAACCGTCGCGTCAAGCATCTGGTTTTTTCTTTCAAGAAGCAGTTTTACCAGGGACTGCTCATAGTGGTTTTTTATCGCTTCACGGAACTGGGGTTCCTGGTCAATTTTTTGACGTTTAGCCTCCTGGATGAGCAGCTGTTCAACCACGACCGATTTGAGAAATTCCTTACGGTTTTCATGGTGGGACGGCCTGTTTTTTTCGGATTCCGCAAGCATGGAGCTGGTGATGCTGTTGTCGTTTACCTTGACCACAACGCTGCCTTTTTCAGGGGATGGGGCCGGTGAAATAATAAAAATTGTCACAAGGGAAAGTACGGCCAGAAAACAGACGATGGTGATCAGATATTTCATGAGTTGTCAGCGATGGTGGAAGTTAACCTGCCTGTAGTTGCATATGATATTATTATCAAGTAGTTAGAGATATAATGCAAGAGAAAACAACAGGATCCGCACTGGGGAGGTTTTATTGCGGATTAATTCCTCGGCCCGGCTGACGGATGGTTGAAAGAACAGGCAGGAATCAGGGAACTGATTACAAATATGAAACTGCGGTTGCAAAAAGGAATTACAGCTCAGGCGTAAAAATCTATTCTGCCCTGCCTGTCTGGTTCGACCTTTCTCACTTCAGCGGGCGTTTCTTCGCGCTGAGTCCGTGCGGCCTCTTCTTTTTCTTCCTGCATCTTCTGGAGGAAATCCCTGCCAACGTTGGATTTGTTGACAGCGGTCTCCCGCGCCGCCAGTGTTGCTGAACTTATTTCCATGGCTTCCCCTGATGGATGAAGATTGATGTTTGCAGGGCCATCCTGATATAGCGTACTCTGCAGGTTTTAAAGGGGTAGAACCGGCGAAGCACATTGCTTCCGGATGGCTGCCCTTCGGCCTTGTCGCCCCTCCACCACGGCTGACAGACAGGCCGTCCATGGCCTGCTGTCAGTTGCGGACCTCCTGTCCGCAACCCTTCGGGCCTGATGTGGTTCCACGGCGGGCCTACGCGAGGCATCCTCCAACAATGGTCTTCGCCTTCTCGGTCGCGCTGAGTATGCTTAATCCGGATGATCCTGTTTATCTGTATCGATTGCAAATTGCGGGCCTGTTCGAAATAAAATGAGGCCAGTGTGGTTGCCCGGACGGTAATGGCTATAGGAAGACGCTGCCTACCGGTTCAGGAAATTGTTTCTTTCAAGGAACTGTTCAAGAGATTTCCTGGAGAGGATGACGCCGCTGATCAGATCATCGCCGCAGGTGAGGGCAGGGACCATCTTTACCCCACTTTTCCAGGCTCCTGTCGGAATTTTGAAAACATTGATTTCCTTCACTGCTGTTGCATAGGAATCCCCGAGAAGATCCCTTAAATGGCTGCGTACACGTGCGCAGCGCGGGCATAGAGAAATATAGTAGAATGATATCAACATTATTTATTTGTAATATGAGGGGGTAGGGCCTATATTGGCAGGATTGTCAGCATGAGCCCTGGGTTTCTCTGCAAAACAGGTACGGTGAGGACATGATGGTCACCCTTCTGTACCCGTGAGTTTTTACATCTTCAGACACTCTTTCTGTCTGTAATTATTCACGGTGATGCTGTCAAGCACACGCAAATGAGGTTTTTCTCCGGGATATTAACCGTAAACAGGACCGATTCAGTTCGGCGATGGTGTCGCTATGTTTATCTCTGACTACATGACTGCCAACCCATTAACCATTCCCGCAGACATGTTGCTGCCTGAAGCCAGGCAGCTGCTGACCGATTATCATTTCAGGCATCTTCCGGTGGTTGACAAGCAGAACAGGTTGATAGGCGTCATCTCAGACCGTGATCTGCGCTCAGCCTATCCTTCAACGATTCTCAGTGACAGCGAACGTGGCAAGGCCTTCAAGAAGGTGGAGACGGTTTCGGTCGGTGAAATCATGTCCCAGAATTGCTCCTGTTTGACCCTCGACGCGACGCTTGATGATGCCTTGACGGTTTTTGAACGTGATAAAGTCGGGGCATTGCCGGTCATCACTGAAGAGGACGAGGTTATCGGCATCTTTTCTATGCGTGATCTCACCGCAGCCTACAAAAAATTGTTTGGTGCGGCAGAAAAAGGCTCCGAGCTCATCGCCATACTCAATGACGGCAGATCAAAAAGCCTGAAGACCATCGTCGCACTCCTCGAGGACAACGATATCCAGTGCAACCGACTGATCACCATAGGCCAGGTCTCCGGTTTTGATCGTATCTATCTCCGCGTCAACACCACTGTCGTGCATCAGGTGCAGAAGCTGCTCCAGGAGAGCGGGTTCACGCTGCTGAAGCCTTGATAAAGCCAACCTGCTGTTCCGGAACAACTCCCTGAGGAGACCTGATGAACCTGGACGTATTTTTCACCCCCCGGTCGATTGCCGTGGTCGGTGCCTCCCGTACCCCCGGAAAAGTCGGCCATGATGTGATGGTCAATATCTCTTCATCCGGTTACCAGGGAAAAATTGTCGCGGTAAATCCCGAAGCCGACACGCTGCTCGGCATCCCCTGTTATCCGGATCTCTTTACCTACGGCAAGACAGTCGACCTGGCCATCATCGTTGTTCCCAATGAAGTGGCGCTGAGGACGGTGGAGGACTGCATTCTTGCCGGCGCCAAAGGCATTGTCGTGATCTCCTCGGGGTTCAGGGAACTCGGGCAGCAGGGGCTCGAGATGGAAAAGAAGATGGTCGATCTCTGCCGGAAACGCGCAGTGCGCCTTCTGGGTCCGAACTGCATGGGAATCATCAATACCGACGTCGGCCTGAACAGCTCGTTTATCGCCAGAAAACCGGACCGCGGCCCCATCTCAATTTTTTCCCAGTCCGGCGCGGTCTGTGCCGCAATGCTTGACATCTGCAGTTCGCGGCACCTCGGCGTTTCCAAGATGATCAGTATCGGAAACAAGGCCGACATCAACGAGATCGATATACTGTCCTGGCTGGCAAAAGATGAAAACACCAAGGTCATTATCGGCTATCTCGAGGACATCAGCGCCGGGGACGGCTTTGTGAAAGCGGCCGAGGAAGCGGCTTCTCAAAAACCGGTTGTAATCCTCAAGTCCGGCACCACGGCGACAGGACTCAAGGCTGCAGCCTCGCACACCGGCGTTCTGGGAAGTGCTGACACGGCATATGGAGCTGCCTTCAAACGTTCCGGCGTGGTCCGGGCAGACACCTTCGAAGCCCTCTTTGATTATGCAACAGCCCTTGCCCTGCAGCCGCTTCCCAAGGGAAACCGGATCCTCATCATCACCAATGCCGGGGGCCCGGGAACCATGGCCGCCGACGCGGTGGAGAAAGCCGGAATGCAGGTGGCGATTCTCGAGAACAGGACCGTTACCTTTTTGCGGGAGAAACTCCCCAGGGAAGCGGCGGTCAATAACCCGATCGATGTCCTCGGGGACTCGGACCCGGAGCGTTATGCGACCGCCATCGAGGCGGCACAGAATGACCCCTCCGTCGACGCCATCCTGCTGATCATGACACCCCAGACGATGACCAGGCCGGCGGACACGGCCATGGCCATCGCCGCTGCGCTCGATGGGTCAAAACCCGTTGTCGCCTCGTTCATGGGCGCAGACGATGTGCTGCCCGGCAGGAAGGTGCTTTCTGCGGCCGGGCTCCCCGATTATGACACGCCGGAGCGCGCCGTCGATGCCCTGCGCGCCATGTACAACTATGGTCTCTGGAAGAACCGGCCACCCCGGCAGATAACTCATTTCAGGGTCAACCGCAGACGTGTCGAGCGGATTATCACCAGGCGTCTGCGCACCGACCGGCTGATGATCGGTGAGGTCAAGGGCAAGGACGTGCTCAATGCCTATGGCTTCAAGATACCCGCCGGAGCGCTTGCCGCAAATACGGAAGAGGCCATTGAAATAGCCGAGCGCATCGGTTATCCGGTGGCGCTGAAAATTGTTTCGCCGCACATCATACACAAAAGCGACATGGGGGGAATCCAGCTCAATCTCAACAATGGTGAAGCGATTGAGGATGCCTATGACCTGATGACCTTGAAGATCAGGAAGCGGGCTCCCCAGGCCCAGATCGACGGCATCTATGTGGAGCAGATGGTCACCCGCGGCCTTGAAGTCATCCTCGGCATGAACCGCGATCCCCAGTTCGGGCCGATGCTGATGTTCGGCCTCGGGGGTATTTTTGTCGAGGTGCTCAAGGATGTCACCTTTCATCTTGCTCCGATTACCGAGTCCGAAGCGGTCCAGATGCTCAAATCGACACGCTCCTACGAGATGCTCGAGGGCCGGAGAGGACACCAGGGCGTCGATCTCAATGCAATTGCCGTCGGCCTGCAGCGAATCAGCCAGTTAACGACGGATTTTCCCCAGATTACGGAACTTGATATTAATCCCTATATTGTCGGCGGTGCCGGAACAGAACCGGTGGTTGTCGATGTTCACATGAGGCTGGCAAAACCGTGATTGATGGTCTGCCTGAAAAGGACGTGCGATGATAGAGTATGATGCTGACTGGCAGGAAAAATATCGCGATATGATCATGACGCCGAAGAAGGCGCTGTCCAGGATCAGGTCCGGCAACCGCGTCTTTCTGGGGACCGGCTGCGGGGTCCCGACCGTGCTTGTCGAGGCGCTGGTCAATAACAGCAAGAATCTCGCCGATGTCGAGATCATCGAGTTTTTGACCAAGGGGGCTGCACCCTATGCGGACAGCAGTTTTGCTGATGCGTTCAAGATAAATTCATTTTTTATCGGCGAAAATATCCGGCAGGTGTACCAGGACGGGCGAGGCGACTACACGCCGATGCTGATGTTTGACATCCCCGCCCTGTTGAAGTCAGGCCAGATGCCGCTTGACGTCGCCCTGATCCAGGTTTCCCCGCCTGACCGGAGAGGGAAAATGAGTCTTGGTATTTCTGTTGACATCGTTAAAAGCGCCACCGAGAATGCCTCCCTCGTTATTGCCCAGGTTAATCCGCAAATGCCCTGGACGCGCGGTGACAGTCTGATAGATGTGTATGATCTTGATGTCCTCGTTCCTGTTGACGTCCCGCTGCTGGAACGGCATCCCAGTCAACTTTCGGAGATAACCGCGAAAATTGCCCAGCTCGTCGCAGCACTGGTACCTAACGGGGCAACGATCCAGTTCGGTTTCGGCAAAATTCCCGGATTCGGCTGTATTCCGCTTGCAGTAACCTCCTACCTGAGGGAAAAAAAAGACCTGGGTATCCATACGGAGTTGATATCCGATGAGATCATGGAGCTGATGGAGGCGGGTGTCGTTACCGGCAAGCAGAAGGTGAAAGACCGGGGCAAGGTGATCGGCAGCTTCTGCATGGGCAGTCGAAAACTCTATGATTACATAGACGACAACCCCCATTTTTCTTTTCGGCCCAGCGAATATGTCAACGACGCCAATGTGATCGGCCAGCACAACAAGATGATCACGATCAATATGGCCCTGGAGATTGATCTGACCGGCCAGGTAAGCTCGGATTCTGAAAACGGCCACTTTTATTCAGGGATCGGCGGGCATGTGGATTTCAACCGCGGCGCCGCCAGGTCGAGCGGCGGCCGGCCGATCCTGGTGCTTCCGTCGACGACAAGAGATGGGCTGTCCCGGATCAAATCGAGGTTGAGCCCGGGTTCCGGTGTCGTTATTTCACGCGGCACCGTCCATTACGTGGTAACCGAGTACGGCAGCGCCTACCTGCACGGTAAATCGGTGCAGGACAGGACCCTGGCGCTGATCTCCGTCGCCCACCCAGACCATCGGGCGCAGCTGCTCAAGGAGGCGATCGCGGCAAAATATGTGCGCGAAGAATTTGCCGATGTGGAAGGCAGATTTGTGATTGCCTCGCAGGGCTATATGAAAACCAAATGTTTGCTCAAAGACGGCACGGAAATAAATTTCAGACCCATCCATCCCACGGATGAGCCGCGGATGAGGGATCTTCTCTATGATCTTTCCCAGGAGACGATCTACTATCGCTTCATGAGTCACCAGGAACGCTTTGGACAGCGGCAGATACAGAATTTCGTCTACGTTGACCACCGCAAGGACGTGGCCATCATCGGCACCCTCCCGGAGGCCTACGGCGACGAAATTATCGTTGTCGGACGCTATTATCTCGACGAACACACAAATCGAGCCGAAGTGGCTTTCGTTGTCAGGGACGAGTGGCAGAACAGGGGGCTGGGAACCTTTATCTTCAGGCATCTTGTCAACATCGCCAAGGCCAATGGGATTACCGGTTTCACTGCCGAGGTGCTGCGCAACAACAATCGCATGCAGGCTATTTTCAATCATTCCGAGTGCAATGTTACAAGCACGATCGAGGAAGGTGTTTATAGTTTCACCATCGATTTTTAATGGCTCCGGCTATCCTTGCCGGCAAAACAGGGGATGGATTATGAAAGAGAACCAGAAGGAATGTCTTTACTGTGGGACATGCTGTACGAGCGGCGGTCCGGCGCTTCATCTTGAAGACCTTCACCTGGTCCAGGAAGGGGAGCTGCTCCTCGCCCAGCTCATTACCATCAGGTCCGGTGAGCTGGCTCACAATCCGTTAACCAACAGCCTCCAGTCGATCAAAAGAGAGCTGGTTAAGATCAGCGGGGTCGGCCGTGAATGGAGCTGCTCTTTTCTGGATCCGGAGGACAGGAGCTGTGCAATTTACGATAAACGGCCCAAGGCCTGCAGGACTCTCAAATGCTGGGACACAAAGGATATAGAGGAGCTCATTGAAAAAGATACCATCAGCCGCCTTGATATAATCGCCGGGGATGATCCGGTGAGGCCTTTTGTTATCGAGCATGATGCGGCCTTCCCCTGTCCCGACATGATTGGCTTGTCGGCCGATGAAAAAAAGGTGCCGCTTGACGGCCTCGAGGATCTCATCAACGAGGAGATCAGCTATCGAACGCGGGTTGCCGGCAGTTTCGATCTCTCGCTGGGCGAAGAATTGTTCTATTTCGGCCGGCCGCTGTTTCATCTGCTTGTCTCGATCGGCGCGGAAATTAATGAGGTTGAGGGCAGGCTGCTGCTGGCCTGGCCGGACAGGTCCCCGGTGCGCTGAAAGCGGATGAGCTGAATATGAAAAAGGCCCGGTATTCTTCGTGAATCCGGGCCTTTCTGCTATGCTGTGGCTGCCGGCGTTTTCCCCTGCAGCGCCTGCAGGCCTACCAGTTGAGCCGCTGCAGTTCCTGTCCCCTGGTGGATACCGTGATCTGTTCCACCGGCACCGTGGTACGCGCTCTTTGCAGGGCTTTTTTGACGATGACGTTCATTGCCGAGCAGCAGGGTACTTCCATGATAAGAATGGTGATGGATTTTAACCGGCAGTTGTCAATGATCTCGGCGAATCGGTCTATGTAGGATTCAGCGTCATCAAATTTCGGGCATCCCATCATGACGACCTTGCCGGCCAGGTATTTGTTCTGAAAGTCCGGCGCAGCGGCGGCGCAGCAATCGGCCGCGATCAGGATGTCAGCTCCCTGGAGAAAGGGCGCTGACGGCGGGATCAGCCGGATCTGTATGGGCCAGTGGCTCAGCTGCGAGTCGGAGGCCGGTGCTGTCTGGAGGCCCACCGGCCGCTGTGCCGGCTTGAGCCCCACGGGTTTGTTTGCCGACTGACAGGGTGTTTCCTTTTTGAAGCTCTGAATATGCGTCGAGGCGCATCCGCAATCCATCATCTGGGGAGCTTTGTTTTTTTCCTGCTTTTTTTTCTGTTCCGCCAGGAATTCTTCCACCGCCTCTTCATCAAAACCATCGGCCTGGCGTTCAATGATTTTCAGCGCTCCGGTCGGGCATGAACCAAGACAGGCGCCAAGGCCGTCGCACAATTTATCTGCAACCAGCCTGGCCTTTCCATCAATGATCTGCAGGGAACCCTCGGCGCAGTCGGGTACGCATAAGGCGCATCCGTCGCAAAGTTCTTCATCTATCTGGATTATTTTTCTGATCTCTTTCATATCGTAACCTCTGGATGTAATCTTCTTTGTGGAATTCTTCTCAGTTTATCTGGTTCGAGCAGCTGAAGAACTCTTGTTAAATTGCCTTGATATGGTGTGAATATAACAGATGTGAAGGAATGTTCTTTGACTTGAGTCAAGGAGTGCATTTTATTATCATCAGGACTATGCGTTTTCTGCAGATTTTGAGGGGGAGAACCGGCGAAGGGCATCGCTTCCGGATGCTGCCCTTCGGGGCCTTGTCGCCATTCCACCACGGCTGACAGACAGGCCGTCCATGGCCTGCTGTCAGTTCCTGTCCGCAACCCTTCGGGCCTGATGTGGTGCCACGGCGGGCCTGCGCGAGGCATCCTCCAGCGATGCCCTTCGCCTTCTTTGTCGCCTGCCGTGCTCACGCGTTGCTAAAGACAAGCGGCTGAACCGGATAATCCGGTCAGCCGCTGTCGGGGAAAAGGGGTTCATTCAGCGCCTCAGGATCGATTGAAGCGCTGAATGATCGGGTTATGCAAGAATCGTTTCCAGGTCTTCCTTGGCCGTTTCCGCAATCGGCTTGATGGCGAAATTCTCGACCAGTACATTCAGCACATTCGGGGTGATAAAGGCCGGCAGGGTGGGTCCAAGACGGATGTCCTTGATCCCCAGGCTCAGCAGGGTCAGCAGGATAACCACGGCCTTCTGCTCATACCAGCTGAGAATAAGCGACAGCGGAAGGTCATTAACGCCGCATTCAAAAGCGCCGGCGAGTGCTACGGCGATCTGGATGGCTGAATAGGCATCGTTGCACTGGCCGACATCGAGAAGACGCGGAATACCGCCGATATCTCCGATTTTCTTGTCAAAGAACCTGAACTTACCGCAGGCAAGTGTCAGTATGACCGTGTCTTTTGGCGCCTGCTCGACGAAGTCGGTGTAGTAGTTGCGGCCCGGTTTGGCGCCGTCGCAGCCGCCAACCAGGAAAAAATGCTTGATGGCGCCTGCCTTCACTCCCTCGATAATCTTGTCAGCGACACCGAGGACGGTATTGCGGGCAAAACCGGTCAGCACCTCGCCTTTGTCCTCGTCATGAGAAAAGCCGGGAAGGGCAAGGGCGCGTTGGATAAGCGGTGTGAAGTCTTTGTTGTCGCCGATGTGGGCGACTCCCGGCCAGCCGACAAGGCCCGTGGTAAAAACATTGTCCTTGTAAGAGTCACGGGGCTTCTGGATACAGTTCGTGGTAAAGAGAATCGAGCCGGGGAAAACGTCCATTTCTTTCGCCTGATTCTGCCAGGCGGTGCCGTAGTGCCCATAAAAATGAGGATATTTTTTCAACTCAGGGTAGCCATGACAGGGGAGCATCTCTCCATGGGTATAGATGGTGATCCCCTTGTCTTTTGTCTGCTCGAGGAGCATGGCAAGGTCTTTGAGATCATGGCCGGTTACCAGGATCGCTTTTCCGGCTTTTACCCCGAGCGGAACAGGCGTCGGCACCGGGTGACCGTAGGTCCCGGTATTGCCGGCGTCGAGCAGTTCCATGGCCCTGAGGTTCACTTCGCCGGTTTTCAGGGCCGCGCCCACGAGTTCATCAAGGCCGAGATCTTTTCTGGTCAGGTTCGCAAGCGCTTCCTGGATGTAGGTATAGACGCTTTCGTCTTCCTGGCCGAGGATCGCTGCATGGTCTGCATAGGCAGCAAGCCCCCTGACACCGTAAAGGGTAATCTGCTTGAGGGACCTGAGGTCTTCGTTGTCATCGAGCGAGGGGATGAAATTAAGAGCTTCTCCCTGGGCCTCAAGACCGGCAAGGTCAGGGGCGGGCACAAAACTAAGAGCGGCTGCATCGCTTGATACCGAACCGCCTGATGCTACCAGTTTGGCTTTTAAATTGTTGCGAAGCTGAACGGCTTTTCTGATCCAGGTATCAAAACGGGCGGGATCGAAATCGACGTTGGTCAGGCAGGCAAAGGTAGCTTCTGCCGTGAAGCGATTGACCGCCGTATCGATAATGCCTGCTTTTCGGGCGGCAACGGCAACGAGTGCCAGCCCCTGCAGGGCGTGGGTCAGAAGATCCTGCAGATAGCTGACGTCCTCATTTTTTCCACAGACGCCGATCTGGGTACAGGCGCTTCCCTTGGCGGTTTGTTCACACTGGTTACAAAACATAAAGATGCCTCCTTGAAGGATTGTTTTTTCCGGTTTTATACGCGCGCCTGAAATAATCGGGGCGTGCGCTGATTGTTTGGGTAAACATAATCACTTGAGAATATAATTCTTTGACCTAAGTCAAACAGATGAAAAAAAAGAAAATAAGGATCATCCGGATTAAGCGTACACTGCAGATTTTGAGGGGGTAGTACCGGCAAAGCACATCGCTTCCGGATGCTGCCCTTCGCCTTCTCGGTCGCGGGTGAGTACGCTTAATCCGGATGATCCGAAAATAAGAGGGGACATCCGGATGGACCCAAAAGGGGCTGGACAGAACAACAGAAGAACGGCTGGCTGGTTTGATTACAGTGGGCGGGCAATGACCAGCAGGCTGGAATCAGCGCCGGGAAGAAAGGGTTCATCACGATACCCGGAGTGCTGTGAAACTATGGAAAAACCGGCACTGCGAATCACCTCGAGCCACCGGGCCGGCGACCAGGCGACCAGGGAAAGATCCTGGCGGTAATTCCTGTTCAGCGCCGGGTTGGCAAACGAGCGAATTTTATATCGCTCCTCAAGAAGGATTTGCGCGGGTTCCGGCAGATAGATTCTGATCGACTCCTTCACCAGTTTACCGTTATCCGGGGTGTCAAAGAGGGCGAATTGAAACAACCGTTTGCCCGCCTGCTTCCGGAGTTGATCGGTCACGGCAAAAAGCTGGAGCATGAGCAGTCCATCCCGGACCAGGACGTTTCGTGTTTCATGCAGGCAGCGGGTTATTGCTCGCTTATCACCGAGCAGGTTGAGCGTGTTATGAGCAATGAGTGCTGCATCAAAGCAATGTCCGCTAAAACCAAGATCGCACATGTCCATTTCGACGACCGGCGACAGACGTCGAGTCCGTTCATGGTGCAGCATGTCAGTTGAATTATCGATTCCAACGCTACGGTAGCCTGCAGCGCTGAGGTATTCAACGATTCGACCCGTTCCGCAGCCGAGCTCAAGCACGCTTTGGCACTGATGTTTTTTCAGAAGCGCTGCATAATAAGTGCAATCGTCGAGCTTTTTTGACATCTCAAGGTCAAAAAAGGTGCTGTAGAGGCCGGAGGGAAGCGGGGAAAAACGGACTTCCGGTTCATTTTCATAGCCACTCGGTTCCTGGTGGTTCATCGAGCGGTGCGGCGGCCGGGAAACGCTGAGCAGACGTGGCCGAGCGCCTTGCTAGTCAACATAGCCGCCATCAAAAATAAAACCGGGATTTACCAGTTGGGGATCGATCCCGAGCTTGGCCATGGCGAACATCCTGGCAATTTCAAGATCAAAATGAAGGTGCCATTTTCCCGGTATCGGCCAGGATTTGGGGTTTCGCAACCCCTTCTGCTCGCATTGCGGACAGAAAACCTTGTCGACGAGCTCGGGCGGCATTGAATGGTGAAAGCTCAGCCCGATGGTGTTGGCACCGCATTCACAGGTGAAGGTTTTCTTTGAGTCCATCATCCAGCCACTCAGTCAGCCTGCTGTTGGGCAGCATAGGCGGAAGCAGCACATTCATTCTTGCCGAGATCGAGCACTTCGGCTTTCTCGTCGTCTACCTGCTTCAGGTTGGCGTTAACCAGCCTGATCTGGGCGTACTCCGGCGGCTGCTCACGCATGTTTTTCTTGATAAAGGCGAGAAAATCAGCCGGATTGTCAATCGCATAGATGGTTTTGTTCAGCTCCCTTGTTTTTTCCAGCGACTCGGCAAAAGCCATTTCACTGTTTGCCTCGTCCCAGTTGATGAAGTGACCGGGAAGAACGATCAGGCTGCCGTCCATCCTGCCGACCTCCCTGATCGTATTGAACAAGGTACCTGACCATTCATCAACCTTCCCGCCAAGATCCGGCCGCCCGATTGATTTGACGAAGATGATATCGCCGGTAACGATGTATTTGCCGTCGATAACATACATGGTGCTTCCCGGCGTGTGACCGGGAGCAAAACGGACTTTGACCGATGGACCACCTTTTTCAAAACCGATCTCCTGTCCGTCCGTTACGGAAATATAGTCTAGTTTTGCACCGCTGAAATCGCCTTCGTTTGCATAAAATGAAGCACCGGTCAGCGCGGTGATAATCCTGCTTCCGGCAATATAATCGGCCTGCAGATGAGTCTCTGCTGTCTTGATAATCCTGCTCTGACTCTTTTCGGCAAAATCGAGGTAAAATTCATGATTTCTGGAGGGATCAAAAATGATCATCTGGTGATCATGGATCAGTCCGTAACTGCAGGAGCCTTTTCCAGGCCTTATAAACTGGTAGAGTTCATACGGAGCGCCGGGATTGAGCAGTTTCGGGATGAGCAGGTTGCCCCAGGATTTGATGCCGCCGGCGAGATATCCGACATTGGTGAAACCATGTTTTTCAAGGATTTCAGCGACGAATTTGGCCGATCCTTCCTTGGCGCAGACAATTCTTATCCGGGTATCTTTTTCAGGAAGCTGGGCGATACATTCGTCTTCAATCTCCATGAAATCGAAATAGGAGATGTTGGCTGTTTCTATGTCGTGCGGACCCTCGACCTTAAACCTGTTGAAATCGGTTGCATTTCTCACGTCGAGCAATAAAAAGTCATCTTTTTGGGTCACCCACTGGTAGAGTTCGTCAGCCTGATATTTGAAAATCGACATGGTTTCTCCTTTATTCAATAGGTTACAGCCGAGCTTTGGATAGGGCAGGGCAATAGTCCTGATAGTCTCATAAATGATCTAGAGTATGACGCAATAACTGTTAATTTTCCAGTAGTTTGTCAAGTTGTTTCGACTCTCGCAGCAGCCTGGTCCGCTTTTGGCCTGCTATTTCACTGAAAAACCGGCCAGTTTCATGATCTGCTGCTGCTCTGCCGCTCACTGCAGAATCCCTCCGGTCCTGTTAACATCGGTTATTGTCATCGGCCGGTGCGGGTTAATCGGCGGGTTACATATGCAGCAAGGCCGCTTCGCGCGGTGTCATTGAATAGCAGTCCAGCGGAACGAGCCAGAAGGTTTCGGGGTTTTTGGCCAGCTGTTCTCTTGTCGCCGGGGAAACCCAGTGAGAGTCATCGATCAGGTTATAAAAAACACTGTCGATGCCGATAAATCCATCGAGAAAATGGGCAATGATATGAAGTACCTTGCTTGGATAGCCCTGCTGCAGGGTCGGCAGGTCCGCGCTCTTTTCAAAGCCAGCTGTTTTAAGCTCTTCAATGAGCTTGTTTAAAACGATCCTGTTCTGCTCCAGGGAGTTCTGCAGTTTTTCAGCGAAACTGCCGCTGCCTCCATTGACGGCAGCGCTGCTGTCAATGGAGATCTTGTCATATTGCACCAGGGTGGTCTTTTTGAAGAACCCGTATATCTGTGCCTTGCAATCCGTGTAATGAACGCCGCTGACAAGGATTGAGTGGCGGGCAAGAAGCTTCATTCAACCATCCTGTTCTATGCTCTCTTTGACCGCTTTACCGATATGACGGCCCATTTCCACGCATTCCTTGAGATTGTCGTGTGTTGGAACATATTTGATACGCTGGCCTTCGTCCAGGATGGTGAGCTTCATTTCCTCCAGCGCACCGATCATCAGTTTGACGGATTCACCGCTCCATCCGTACGATCCAAAAGCTGCCGCTATCTTGTTCTGCGGTTTGAGACCGCGCATGTACATCAGAAAACCAGCCATTCTCGGCAGCAGACCGTTATTCAGGGTCGGGCAGCCAAACACCAGTGCCCGGGCACTGAGGACCCTGGTCATGACGTCACTGCGGTGATGGACTTTCAAGTCAATGAGGTCTGCGTAAACGCCTTCTTTTTCAATGCCTGAAGCAATCGCCTTGGCCATTTTTTCAGTGGAATGCCACATGGTGTCGTAGATGATGAGCGCCTTTTTACCGCCTTTGTAGCTGCTCCAGTTGCTGTATGCCTCCAGTATCTTGTCAAAATTGCTTCGCCAGATGACCCCGTGATCAGGCGCGATCATCTTGATATCGAGGTTCAGCTCCGCCACTTTTGCCAGCAGCTTTTTGATCAGGGGCGAGTAGGGATAGAGGATATTGGCATAATACTTGGAAGCGTGATCCATGACCTGGGCAATATTAACCTCATCGTCAAACCGTTCACTTGTCGCCAGGTGCTGTCCAAAGGCGTCGCTTGAAAAGAGGATGCCGTCTTCCTTGGCATAGGTGAACATCGAGTCAGGCCAGTGCAGCATTCTCGTTTCGAGGAACGACAGGGTGCGCTTGCCGAGCGAAATCTCGTCTCCGCTCTTCACTACTTCGTATGGCCAGTCTTCACGATGAAAATGGGCGAGAATGGCATTTTTTCCCATCGGTGAGCAGATCAGTTTTTCAGGCTTGGCTGCCTCCATCATCTCGGCAAGACAGCCGGCATGATCAAGCTCGACATGGTTGACAACGATGTAATCGATCTTTTCCGGATCGATGATATCTCGAATCCGGTGCATCAGGTCCTGGTGGTGCGATGGTTTGACGGTGTCGATCAGGGTGATTTTTTCGTCGATTATTAAAAATGCATTGTATGTCGTTCCTTCCATTGTCGAATATCCATGAAAGTCGCGCACATGCCAGTCGACTGCTCCAACCCAGTGAATTCCTTCTGCTATTTCATTGATGCTCATATTTTCTCCATAATTTCTATGTGTTGTTTCAGCAATACCAGGCAGATGTCCTGCCTCCTGGACGTATGACCGCTTCAAGGCAGAGGCAAAACGATGGTATAATTTCTTTTCAGCCAACCATAATAATTAACCATCGTCGTGATTACAAGAAGAGTTCTCTATTTATCGATGGGCGGGGCGACCGGATTGCTTTTCATGGGACAATAGTTAGTGTGAATGAGAAGCCTGGGAGGCCGGGCAGGATGTCTGTCATCTCGGGGTACACTACTATGGGAATCTACTGTTATCAAAGGATAATCGGCGAGACGATGGTTGCAGAATCGGTCGATCGGCTGAGAAAACCGACGATAGATCTCGGTGCCTGTTCGAGATGCGGCGGCTGCATCGAAGTTGCACCCGACATCTTCAGGTTCAACGAGGCTTTCGGCTACCTCGAAGTCTGTGATCTTGATTTGTACGATCGTGAGCGTGTTGATGAAGCCATAAAAAATTGTCCTGAAGATTGTATCGAGTGGGAGGATTTTGATTGAAGGCACGGTTGAATCTGACAGATAATAAGAGCCCGGTGGTCTCATGAGCGTGTCTCTTGGCAAGAAACTGGTGTTGATTTCCAGCCTGCTCATTCTTGTTTTTCTCTTTGTTTTTTTTGATCTTGGCCGCTTTTTGACGCTTGATTACATCAAGGCTTCCCAGGCCCGTTTCCAGGAACTTTACCAGTCGAATCGTTTCCCGGTGATAGCGGTCTACATGCTCGTCTACGTTGTTGTAACGGCTCTTTCTCTTCCCGGAGCAGCGGTGATGACGCTTGCCGGCGGCGGGTTTTTCGGCCTTGTTACCGGCACGGTCGTGGTCTCTGTAGCCTCCACCATCGGAGCCACCTGCGCCTGCCTGGTATCACGTTTTGTCTTGCGGGACTGGGTGCAGGCAAAATTCGGGGAAAAATTATCGGCAATCAACAGGGGAATTGAAAAGGAAGGCTCATTTTACCTGTTTTCGCTGCGCCTGATTCCGGTTTTCCCGTTCTTTGTGATTAATCTGCTGATGGGACTCACCACCATGCCGATCAGGACCTACTTCTGGGTCTCCCAGCTCGGGATGCTGCCCGCAACAGTGGTCTATGTCAATGCCGGAAAGGAAATAGCACAAATAGAATCATTGGCGGGCATCGTATCGCCAAGCCTGCTGGCATCCTTCGTTCTGCTCGGGCTTTTTCCGGTTACCGTGAAAAAAATAATGTCCTTTTATCGCCGCCGCCGTATTTCATCAGGTTCAGGAGACAACAATGGCACCGTTTGATTATGATATCGGTATTATCGGCGCTGGGGCAGCAGGTTTGACGGTGGCCTCGGGAGCAGCGCAGCTCGGGGCAAAGACACTGCTTGTCGAGAAGGAGGAAGCCCTTGGTGGTGATTGTCTGCATTTTGGCTGTGTACCGAGCAAGACCTTGATAAAGAGCGCCAGACACTACCATCGGCTCGGCCAGGCGGAGCGGTACGGGCTGCCTCCGGTAGATCTTGCTCCGGTTGATTTTTCCAGGATCTCAGAGAGGATCGCCGGAGTTATTTCCGAGATCCAGCACCATGATTCGGTGGAGCGCTTTTCCGGGTTGGGAGTCAATGTCCGGTTCGGCAGTCCCGCATTTCTTGACGAGCACCGCATTGATCTGAACAATACCCAGGTTTCAGCAAAAAAATGGGTTATAGCAACCGGCTCTTCCGCCTCAGTGCCTCCAATTCCCGGACTTGAGTCGGTCGAGCTTTTGACCAATAAAACTATTTTTTCGTTGTCGGAGCTGCCTAAATCCCTGCTCATTCTCGGGGCCGGTGCAATTGCTCTTGAAATGGCACAGGCCTTCGCCAGGCTTGGCTCAAAGGTAACGGTCCTGCAGCGCTCCAGGCAGGTTCTCAGCAAGGAGGACCCCGATCTTGCCGCCCTGGTGATGCGGGCACTGGAGGATGAAGGGGTCACCTTTCACCTGGGCTGCACCTTTGTGTCGGCAGCAGACACGGCTGAAGGCAAAACGGTGCGTTTCAGCCTCGAAGGAGGCGAGGAGCAGGCGATATCGGGGAGCCATCTGCTCGTTGCCCTCGGGCGGGCGGCAAACGTCTCTGGGTTGAAACTGGAAAACTGCGGAGTCGCCAGTTCGCCTTCCGGTATTGACGTTGACCGCAGATTGCGCACCAGCTGCAAGCATATATACGCAGCAGGTGATGTGATCGGCGGTTACCAGTTTACCCATGCAGCCGGCTATGAGGGCGGCGTCGTCCTGACCAATGCGGTTCTGCGCCTGCCGAGAAGGGTGAATTACCGCTGGATGAGCTGGTGTACCTATAGCGACCCTGAACTGGCGAGTATCGGCATGAATGAAAAACGGGCCACGGCGGCAGGGGTTCAATACAAGGTTCATGAAGAGCTCTTTAAAGACAACGACAGGGCTCAGACAGAAGGGCTCACGGCGGGGAAAATCAAACTGCTGCTCGATAAAAAGGATAAACCGCTCGGAGTCCAGATACTCGGGCCCCACGCGGGCGATCTTCTTGCTGAATGGGTGGCCGCCTGCAACGGCAGGGTGCGCCTCTCAACGCTGGCAGGCGCAATTCATCCGTATCCCACATTTGCTGAAATCAACAAGCGGGTAGTCGGCTCGGTGCTCTCACCGCGATTGTTTTCAGGTACAGTTAGAAAAGCATTGAAGCTGTTGTTTCAGTACAGGGGATAAGCTGAATATTTAATGCAAAAAAGACAAAAAATTAGTGACATAAAAACAATATATAAGGTTTTTTCGTGATTTTTTCTCTGAAAGGTATGACAGGGTTTATGCCCTTTGGAATCAATGGTGGGTGAGGGAGATGAAACGGACAATACCAGGATTTATTCTTGTTCTGCTGCTTTTCATGCACGCGGGTTGGGTGCCTGCAGCCGAAGAAGAATTCTATCAGCCGTATCATGATCTGCTGCAGGCCCACGTGGCCGACGGGAAAGTTGACTACCACGGCTTTAAAAAGGATGAAACGCTCCTTGACCAGTTTCTTGACCGGCTGAACCAGACAGATCCCGAGAAACTCCCGGACGATCAGCGACTGGCATTTTATATTAATGCCTACAACAGCTACACGGTCAAGCTGATCCTTGACAATTTCAACAAAAACGAGCCGCCGTCATCAATCAAGAAAATCGGAACGCTGTTTACCAGCCCGTGGAAGATTTCATTTGCAAAGATCAACGGCAAACCCCATTCACTCGACGAGATCGAGCATGATATTATCAGAAAGCAGTGGAAGGAGCCCCGCATTCACTTTGCGGTCAACTGCGCCTCCGTGAGCTGTCCCCCGCTTATCCCTGAACCGTACAGGGGAGCGGAAATTGATGCCCAGCTGGAGCGTGTCACGCGGGCCTTCCTGGGCGATACGGCAAGAAACTATCTCGAGGGCGATACGCTCTATGTCAGTTCCATATTCAAGTGGTACGCTGGGGATTTTGCTGACGATCCCCTCCAGTTCTTTCTCCATCACAGCGACGGTGATTTCCATGCACAGCTTGCCGGGGCCGGCAAAAATGTCAAAATAAAATATCTGAATTATGACTGGTCGCTTAACACCACCGCAGGGCGCTGATAGTGTGAAAGCCGGCAGGCGGGCCACACGTGTCGTCGTTCTGGCGGCGCTGCTTCTTTTTTTCATTCCTGCATACGCAGCCCCCTCCGGGCAGAAAAAAAGTGACGCCAGTATTGATGTTACCGGTTTTCTCTCCGGATCGCCTGAAACATACTTTGATGACTGGAAGATCAGGACCGCCTCTTCAATTCCGGAACACACGACATACCGGTTGGCAGCTGATGAGCAGCGGAACCTGGTCATCGAGGCGACAGCCGAGCAGAGCTTTGCCGGGCTGAGCCGTGAACTTTCCGTTGACCCCAGTTCATACCAGTATATTGTCTGGAGCTGGAAGGTTTCAGATATTGTGGAATCGGCTGATTTAGCAAAAAAGGAGGCTGATGACGCTCCGGTGCGGCTCATGGTATCTTTCGGCAGGAACCTGCTGAAAGGCGGGATTCCAGAGGGGTCTCTGTGCTATCTCTGGTCGAAAAACGATGCTGTGGGCAGCTTTGTTGAAAGTCCTTACACCAGTGAGGTGATGGCTGTTGTCGTCGCCAGTGGATCCGACGGTATCGGCATCTGGCAGCACTATCGCCGCAATCTTGTTGATGACTACCGCCGTGCGTTCGGAGCAGATCCAGGAACAATAAGGGCAATCACGCTCATCAGTGACACCGACAATACAAAAGCGCGCTTGAATGCCTGGTATGGTGCAATCACCCTGGAAAAAGGGACAGGTACCAATTGAGTTTGGCCAGGGATTGTTGTCAATGCCAACATGAAGCGTGAAAATAGTGTGGAGAAGCTGTATTGTATCCCATCTTGATTTGCAGGAGGCAAAAGCCTTCCATCTCTCCGATCAACGAACAGCGTGTAACGGTTCATGGCAGGAATAACTAAAGATCTACCGCGGGTGACGGTGTATACCGATGGCGCCTGCAGCCCCAACCCCGGACCCGGCGGCTGGGGGGCGGTATACCTTGGCGAAGGCCGTGAGCCGGTCGAGCTCTCGGGATACGGCGGAGAGACCACGAACAACCGCATGGAGCTGACAGCCGTGGTTTCCGCCTTGTCATCACTCGACTGCTCTCATGCAATCACGCTTTATACCGATTCACAGTACGTCAAAAACGGCATAACGTCATGGATCAACACCTGGCAGAAAAACAACTGGCAGACCGCCGATAAAAAACCGGTCAAGAACGTCGATCTCTGGAAAGCCCTGCTGGCTGAAAGCAGCAAGCACAGGATCAGCTGGAAATGGGTGCGCGGCCATACCCTCGACACGTGGAATGAGCGCGCCGACGAGCTTGCCGTGGCGGCGCGAAAGAAAGGAGCCGCACCTGCGCCGGCAGCTCGTGCCGAGAAGCCGGTCGGGCCTGATGACACCATCCATCTTCATACCGGGGTAACCTGCAAGCACTCGACCGCGGTCGGCGCCTGGGCCGTCATCCTCCGCTGGCACCATCATGTCAAAGTGATCGGGGGCAGAAAGACCGGGATGACCGCCAATCAGCTCTATATACATGGTGTTATCGAGGGCCTTTCCGGTCTGACAAAACAACTTCCCGTTGAAGTGCACACCCATTCGGGATACCTTCGCGATGGAGCTGCGACCTGGCTTGCCGGCTGGAAGAAGAGGAACTGGATGACCCGCGAAGGCAGGGAAGTCAGCAACAGGGAGCTGTGGCAGGAACTCTCGCGGCTGCTTGACTCCCACGAGGTTCGATTTACGCTTGATGATCGCGACAACCCCCTGTGCCACATGCTTGAGGCCAAATTGCTCGCCCAAGAGTTTGAGCAGGCAGTCTGATGTACGAGTATCAGCCATTTAACCTGGTAAGCCCGTTTTCCGCCTCCGGTGACCAGCCGCGCGCAATTTCCATACTTTCAGACGGTGTCGAGTCCGGCGTCAGGAGCCAGGTACTGCTTGGCGTGACCGGATCGGGAAAAACCTTTACCATGGCAGGCGTTATTGAGCAGGTTCAGCGGCCAACGCTGGTCATTGCCCCCAACAAGACCCTGGCAGCCCAGCTCTATTCAGAATTCAAAGAGTTGTTCCCGGAAAATTGTGTCGAATATTTCGTCTCCTACTACGATTATTACCAGCCGGAGGCATATATCCCGCAATCCGACACGTATATCGAAAAGGACTCGTCGATTAACGAAGCGATTGATAAAATGCGTCACTCGGCGACCCGTGCGCTGTTGACCCGCCGGGATGTGCTGATCGTTGCCTCGGTCTCCTGCATCTACGGGCTCGGCTCTCCGGATGAGTACCGCAACATGCATCTCTTCCTCAAAACAGGAGAGGATTATGCCCCGGAGGATGTGCAGCGCCGCCTCGTCTTCATGCAGTATGAGCGCAATGATATCTCGTTTCACCGTTCCACCTTCAGGGTGAGGGGGGATGTCATCGACATCTTTCCCGTCCATGAGGATGAAAAAGCGATCCGGGTTGACTATTTCGGCGACACCATTGAGTCTATTACCGTCATTGATCCGCTTCGCGGAGTTGTTTTGGATCGGCTGGAGGAGTATACGGTTTTCCCCGGTTCACATTTTGTAACGTCCAAGGACCGCATGCAGATCGCCATCCGCACGATAAAAGACGAACTCAGGGAGCGGCTTGACACACTGCACCGGGAGAATCGCCTGGTAGAGGCCCAGCGGTTGGAGCAGCGAACGATGTTTGACCTGGAAATGATGCAGGAGCTCGGGTACTGCAACGGCATAGAGAATTACAGCCGCCACCTCACCGGAAAATCAGAAGGTGTGCCGCCCCCCAACCTTCTTGATTATTTTCCAGAGGATTTCCTTCTCTTCATCGACGAGAGCCATATCGGCATTCCCCAGTTAAACGGCATGTACAATGGCGATCGTTCACGCAAGGAAACACTGGTCAATTTTGGCTTCAGGCTGCCGTCAGCGCTCGATAACCGTCCGCTTCGCTTCGAGGAGTTCTGCCAGAGGATCAACCAGATCGTCTATGTTTCCGCAACTCCCGGCCCGTATGAGCTTGCCCAGGTGGAGGGGAGGATCGTCGAACAGGTGATCAGGCCGACGGGGCTTGTTGACCCGCGGATCGAGGTTCGGCCGGCAACCTCCCAGGTTGATGACCTTCTGCATGAAATACGAATCAGGACGGCAAAGAACGAGGCGGTGCTGGTGACCACCCTGACCAAACGAATGTCCGAGGACCTGACCGATTATTATGAAAAACTGGGTGTCAGCGTTCGCTATCTGCATTCCGACATCAAGACACTGGAACGGGTGGAGTTAATCCGTGATCTTCGCAACGGGGACTTCAATGTTCTCATTGGCATTAACCTGCTGCGGGAGGGACTTGATATTCCTGAAGTCTCCCTGGTTGCCATTCTCGACGCCGACAAAGAGGGATTTCTCCGTTCGGAGCGCTCGCTGATCCAGACCCTGCGGACGTGCCGCCCGCAATGTTGACGGTATGGTGATCATGTATGCCGACAATGTCACCGGATCAATGCAGAGAACGATTGAAGAGACGGAGCGCCGCCGTACCGTCCAGAGGGAATATAACCAGGAGCACGGTATTGAACCGCAGACGATCATTTCCGCGGTCAAGGATACCATCCACCAGTATCTCAAAGAAGCTGGATATGTGAGCGGGGAGAAGGACCAGGAAACGCTGCGGGCGGCAGAGATGCAGTCGTTTTACGGCTCGGTGAAGGAGCTTGACAAGGAGATCGTCAAGCTTGAAAAAAAGATGCACGAGGCTGCCCGTGAGCTCCGCCTTTGAGGAAGCGGCAGCCTTGCGGGATCGTATAAAGGCATTGAGAAAACTGGAGATCGAGATCGGGTGAAACGGGGTATGGCTCAGCAGATGGTCGTCCGGGGGTCGCTTTTCGCGCTGCCTGGCTGCTCAGGATATGGTTTGGCTGCTGCAGGATCAGCGTGCATGGCACGGATTTCAGGAGGGCGGCGGAGGAGGGCGACAGGGCCGTTATCGCCATATTCTGGCATTACTCCCTGCTCTACATCTTTTATCATTTAAGAACCGAGTCGGCAGCGGTTCTCGTCAGTGCCAGCGAGGACGGTGACTATATCGCAGCGCTTGCCCGTAATCTCAATTTCAACACGGTTCGGGGATCACGCAACAGGAGGGGACTGAGGGCCCTCAAAGAGTTGATCTGCTGCCTCCAGCGGGGTGAGCATATCGGCATTGTGGCCGACGGTTCGCAGGGACCGCCGCTCGTTGTTCAGCCGGGGGCAATCCCGACGGCCTCCGGACAGGCTCTCCCGTTCTGCCGATGGCCTGGTCAGCCTCCCGCTATGTAACCTTTCATTCCTGGGATCGCACCGTGCTTCGCTGCTCGTTTCGGAGATTCGTTTTCACTATGGCGAGCCTTTTTATGTGCCGCCCGGCATCAGCGGCGATGAACTTGAAGTGTATCGCCTGCAGCTGGAAGAACGGCTGACAGCGCTCTACCTTCAGTCCTGGTCTTTTTACAGCAAGGAAAAACATTGAGATGAAGCATTCACGGGGGATCGTGATCGCCGGGCTCTCCGGGGGATCCGGCAAAAGTGTGGTTTCTGTGGGGCTTGCAGCATACTGGCGCGGGGCTGGCAAAACGGTTGCGCCATTCAAGAAGGGGCCGGACTATATTGATGCCGGATGGCTCCAGTGCGCAGCCGGGCGCAGGTGTCACAACCTTGACCCCTATCTCGTTTCAGAAGAACTTGTCTCGGCATCGTTTCTTCAACGTTCCCGGGGGCAGATATAAGCCTCATCGAGGGGAACAGGGGGCTCTATGACGGTGTGACCCGGGATGGGGACTACTCCACCGCAGAGTTGTCGCTGCTGCTGAAATTGCCGGTCCTGCTGGTAGTGAACTGCAGCAAGACGACGCGGACCGTTGCCGCCATGGTCCTTGGCTGCATGAAATTTGATGAACGGGTGGCCATTGCCGGCGTGGTCCTCAACAACGTGGCAACAGAGCGGCAGCGCAGCGTTATTTCAGAGGCGGTCGAGCACGCCTGCGGGATTCCTGTTGTCGGCACCGTGCCGCGTATGAAACGAGATATATTCCCGATGAGGCACCTGGGGATGGTTCCGCACCAGGAGTACAGCGGCAGCGATGATGCCGTCGATTTTCTCGCCGAGACGATGGGCGAGCATATCGATATTACCCTGGTCGAATCACTGATGAAGGAGGTGAAGGGGCCGGGTCCGTCACCCTCTCCTGACCTGCTGGCAAAACCCGATGTCCGCATTGTCAGGATCGGTATCCTGCAGGATGCCGCATTTCAGTTCTATTATTCTGAGAACCTTGCAGCCCTTGAACGATGCGGAGCCGAACTTGTCGAGCTGAACGCTCTTGAGGATGATTCCCTGCAGGGTGTTGACGGTCTTTATATCGGCGGCGGGTTTCCGGAAACCAGCGCCCGTGAACTTTCGGAAAACAGGAGTTTCAGAAATTCCATCCGCGAGGCAGCCGAACAGGGGCTGCCGATTTATGCGGAATGCGGCGGGCTCATTTACCTGGGAGCATCAATTGCGATCAGCGGCAGGGAATATCCCCTGGTCAATCTCTTTGCTGTCCGCTACGGGATGTCAAACAGACCCCAGGCGCATGGATACTCTGCCTTTACCGTTGCGGGCGACAATCCTTTTTACCCGCCCGGCGCCATGGTGAAGGGGCACGAGTTTCGTTATTCGACGGTTGAGCAATGGTCTGGGAGCGCAGCGGAGCTGCCCTTCGAAATGACGCGGGGAACAGGCTTCATGGATGGTCGTGACGGCTTGATTTATAAAAATGTCCTTGCCCTTTATACCCATATCCACGCAGAGGGCACTCCCCTGTGGGCTCCGGCCCTGGTTGAAAAATGCAGAGAATTCCGTGCCGCCGGCGGATGGACGCCTCAATGAACTGATGGCCTGGTTGTGCCCATCACCTTGATTGCTATTCTGTCCTTTTCATCCTGGTCCGGTTCAGGTTCTTTCCAGAAAATAAACTGTTCCAGCGTGCGCATGAAAGCACCCTGGTCGTCCCGGCATTTTTCACAGATTTGTTCGGCGTTGTCCCGGTACATGATGATTTTCGAGGCAGGCTCTCCCTTGCTGCTGACCGCAGCCATCTTGCGGCAGCCGCAATCCAGCCTCACCACGACAACGCCAATGCCGTCGGGGCTTCCTTCAAGGATACCTTCAACCATCGCTCTTTCGCGTTTCTCGAGCAGGTTTTTGTCTATATCAGGTTTTTTCTTTCTTTTCGGCATGATACTCTGACCCTCTCCGATTCATTGGGGTTCATGGTTCCTTCATCTCTTGCGAGCTTACATACTAATGCTGAAAAAGATCGGTGCAACAGGGATGAGCCGGAATGTAGACACTGCCGTCCGGGATGGATGTCACTGTATCCTCCATTGTTAGAGCGGGCCAGGGTTTTCAGGCTGCGCAATGCTCTTTTTTTATGGAGTGGACAAGAATTTGTGACTAGTACATTGTGGCATCTTTTTTAGCTTGACAAAAATATGGCGGTACATTATTGGATATTTACACGAAATGATTGATTTTCGATAATCTTTACTGGGCTGGCTAAGTATTAGAAATACTTAGCTTATTTATTTTCACTATGGAGGTGTGTAATGTTTGAAGTTATTGTTGACAAAGATAAATGTTCTGGCGACGAAGAGTGTGTTGCAGCTTGTCCCGCACAGGTTTTTGAGATGGTGGACGGAAAAGCTGAGCCAGTTGAAATGGACGAATGTCTCGGTTGCGAGACCTGCGTGGAAGTTTGTCCGGAAGGTGCCATTACTGTGACCGAGATGTAATTCGATCAGTATATTGCTTCTCTTTAAGCCCATTGCCCCATTCAGGGGTGATGGGCTTATCTATTTGAGTCATTCGGGATCGTTTTCAATGGTGGGAGCCATCAGAAAGTTAAAACCGGGTGTGGCTCGCAAGATCCATATTCTCAGTGCCGCAGTGCTGTGGACAATAATCGGCGGTCTGCTCCTCTATCGCGGTGTCAGCTATCTTCTTCAGGCAGGATGGCCCTGGCTTGTTCTGCCCGGAATTGCGGCAGGGACCATAAAATCATACGTGATACTTGATGGCGCGGCGCGCAGGGGGCTTGTGCGTATCAGAAATTTTTCCGATAATACCTGTATCGGCGCCGTCTACTCGTGGAAAACCTGGCTGATTGTCCTGGCAATGATGGGGTTCGGGATAGTTATGAGGCATCTTTCAATACCTTTTTCGATCATCGGGACAATCTGCGTGGCAATCGGCTGGTCGCTGGTATTCTCGAGCAGGCATGGCTGGCGGGAATGGTTCAACTGGAAAACGGCGTCTCGTTGATCATGTCGATTCCCTCGTTTAACCGCGTTATCATTAAAAGAGAACACCTCCAGCACAATTTTGCTGTTCTTTCCGGACACCTCAGCCCCTGGACTGAGGTCCTGGCGATGGTCAAAAGTGATGGCTACGGCCATGGACTTGCCGCAGCCGCAGATGCCTTTGCCGCGGGGGGCTGCACACTCTTTGGCGTGGCGGAGACTGGTGAGGGTGTCGCCTTGCGCGACAGCGGCTGTCGTGGGGATATTCTTGTCTTTCTGGGGTTTGATTCGAGTTACAGCAGTTATTTTTTTTCTCATGAGCTGACTCCTGTCATCTATAGAAGAGCTGATCTGGCTGTAATTGCAGATCAGGCACTCAGGAAAAATCGGCGTATCCCCATCTATCTCAAATTTGACTGCGGCATGAGCAGACTTGGCTTTAAGCCGGCTGAGGCAGCGGAACTGATGTCACTCGTCTCAAGCCATCATCAGCTGCAGCTGAAAGGAATCATCAGCCACTATCCCTGTTCCGATAATCGTTCATCAGATAACAGCCGTGACGTTTACCGTCTTTTTACCCAGGTTCATGAATCAATCGGGGAGAAGAAAAATACAATCGGTTCCATCTGCAACTCCGGGGGCATTCTTTATTTTCCCGATTCCTGCGGCGCCATGGCAAGATCAGGTATTTCTCTCTATGGCTACTGCCCTGATGGAAAAGCCGGAAGAGACACGGAAACCGGGAGCAAACTGAAACCTGCAATGAGCTTTGTCTCGAGGATTCTGCAACTCAACGATATCCCAGCCGGAACCGGTGTCAGTTACGGACATACCTTTACAGCCGAAACAGACATGAGGCTTGCAGTGCTGCCGGTAGGCTACAGCAACGGTTATCCGCGGATCATGTCAAACCGGGCAGAGGTCATCATTAATGGCAGACGGGCACCGATTCGCGGCAGGATCTGCATGAACCTCTGTATGGTCGATGTAACGGGGATGGCAGATGTAAAAGCAGGGGATGAAGTCGTTCTCCTCGGCAGCCAGGGGAACGAAACCATTGATGCAGATGAGATAGGTGACTGGGCCGATACCATCAGCTATGAAATCCTCTGCTCACTTGGAAACAATAACCAGAGGATTATTACCTGAGATTATGATTCGATCTGTTTTAAAAGAAATAATTGACGACTGTTTCAACCAGGGCGTCAGGGACGGCGCCTGGTCGGACGGTGGCTTTGGAAAATATACCGTCGAGGTGCCAAAGCATGAAAACCAGGGTGATTTCTCTACCAACATAGCCCTGGTTGTGGCCGGAATCGAGAAACGGAACCCTCGTGAAATCGCTGCGCAATTTGTCTCCAGGCTCAAGCGGGAGGATCATCTTGTGGCCTCTCTTGATATTGCCGGGCCGGGGTTTGTCAATATAACGATCCAGAAGAGCAGGTGGCAGGAGCTGCCCGGCGTGGTTGAGCGTCTGGCAGACCAGTTCGGCAGGGTCGACATCGGCCACGGCAGAAAGGTCATGGTTGAATTCGTCAGCGCCAACCCGACGGGACCGCTGTCGGTCGGGCATGGCCGGCAGGCGATTCTTGGTGATGCCATAGCCAGGCTGCTGGAGGCGACCGGGCATGATGTCTACCGGGAGTATTACTACAACAACGCCGGCAGGCAGATGCGCGTTCTCGGTAAATCGGTCCGGGCGAGATACCGTGAGCTTTGCGGCGTTGCAGCAGCGTTTCCCGAAGACGGTTACCAGGGAGACTATATCGTTGACATTGCCCGCTCACTCTATGATGACATCGGTGACAGCCTCGCGGAATCATCTGATCTCGCGCCCTTTACCAAAAAAGCCGAGGAAGCAATTTTCAGCAATATCTCCTCGACGCTGAAGAGAATGGGGATCGTCTTCGACAACTATTACAACGAACGTTCCCTCTATGATGACGGCCACATAGATGCAGTTGTCAGCGAGCTGCGGGGAAAGGGGCTTGTTTATGAAAAGGACGGTGCGACCTGGTTCAAGACCACCGACTTTGGCCAGGAAAAAGACCGGGTCATTATCAAGTCCACCGGGGAACCGACCTACCGGCTGCCCGATATTGCCTATCACCGGGAAAAGTTCAGGCGCAATTTTGACTGGCTGATCGATATCTTCGGCTCTGACCATATTGCCACGGTTCCTGACGTGATGGCCGGTGTGACTGCTCTGGGCTACGATTCCTCAAAGGTTACCGTTGTCCTGCACCAGTTTGTCACCCTGATGCGTGAGGGTAAACAAGTGAAGATGTCGACCCGTAAGGCGACGTTTATCACCGTTGATGAACTGCTCGACGAAGTCGGCACCGACGTGGCACGGTTCTTCTTCATGATGCGCAAGCCTGACAGCCAGCTTGAGTTCGACCTCGACCTGGCCACCAGGGAGAGCCAGGAGAATCCGGTCTATTATGTCCAGTACGGGCACGCCAGGCTCTGTTCTATCCTGAACCAGGCAGTTGAAAAATCTGTCGCCCCGGTGAAATTTGCCCAGATCAACAGTGAATTGCTGGCAGAAGACGAGGAAATCACCCTGCTCAAAGCAATCTCGACCTTTCCCGCCCTGATTGAAGGTGCGGCACAAGAGCTTGCTCCGCATCGAGTCATCTTCTACCTGATGGAACTTGCCGGTCATTTTCATAGCTATTACAGCAAACACAAGGTAATTACAGAGGATAAAGAGTTAACCCGGGCGCGGCTCTGCCTTGTCGAGGCGCTCCGGATTGTTTTTTGCAACGGTTTGAAAATTGTCGGGCTCTCAGCCCCTGAAAAAATGTAGCTCCATGGCCGCACGGAAACGATCACATGCTAAAATAAAATTTGAATTGACCCGCAGCTCCATTGGTGGTATCGCCATCGTCTGTTTCTGTATTTTTCTCTGGATGTTTCTGCTCGGTGTGTGGGCGGGACAATCCCTGCTCCGGCCGTCGGAACCGCTTACTGCGGAGTTTGATGCAGGTACGGTGAAGCACGAAGAACCGGTCGTTCACCTCGAAGCCCAGAAAAAAAACAAACCATGATGTTTTGCGTTTACAATTAATTTTAAAACATTGTACTAGCGATATATTATTATGATTAGAAAGGCGCGTATGGAGGATGTGAAACAGATCCACTCACTTCTTCAGTTTTATGCAAACAAACGCTTGCTTCTTGGGCGTTCCATCAGCTCGCTCTATGACCACCTGCGTGATTTTATCGTTTATGAACAGCAGGACGGCAGGATATCGGGAGTATGTTCCCTGCATATCTGTTGGGAAAATCTCGCGGAAATCAGGTCCCTTGCCGTGGCTGAAGAATATTGCAATACCGGGATCGGCGCCTCGATGGTGAAGCACTGCCTGGCCGAAGCCGCCCAGTTTGGGATAAAGCGCATTTTTACCCTGACCTACCAGCCGGTGTTTTTCCGGAAACAGGGCTTTAATGATATCGACAAGAAGGAACTGCCCCATAAAATCTGGGCTGACTGTATCAACTGTGCGATGTTTCCGGACTGTGACGAGGAGGCGCTGATGTACGAGGTGCCCGTATCAGCCTGACGGTGATGAGCCCCGTTTCGATTATTTCGTGCCGACACGTTGAACATGCTGGTATCATGCTTACTGTGCGATCCGATATATATATAATCTTCCAACTGAAATTAAGATGACATCATGATAGGAAAAGTCCTTACCAAGGTTTTTGGCAGCAAGAATGAACGGTACCTGAAAGAGATCCAGCCGCTCGTCAACCGGATTAACGAACTTGAGGCATCGGTTCAACCCCTTGATGACCAGGCCCTGGCGGCAAAGACCGTCGAGTTCAGGGAGCGGGTTGAAAAAGGAGAGGGGCTTGATGACCTGCTGCCTGAATCATTTGCGGTGATCAGAGAGGCTTCCAAGAGAATCCTTGGAGAACGGCATTTTGATGTTCAGCTGCTTGGCGGAATTGTTTTGCACCAGGGCATGATTGCGGAAATGAAAACCGGTGAAGGAAAAACACTGACCTCGACCCTTGCCGTATACCTGAACAGCCTCGGCGGCAAAGGGGTGCATGTGGTTACGGTCAATGATTACCTTGCCAGCCGTGATGCCGAGTGGATGGGGAAGGTCTATCGTGCCCTGGGGTTGAACGTCGGACGAATCATCCATGGAATGGATGACCCTGAACGGCGCGAGGCATACCGGGCTGATGTCACCTACGGGACCAATAATGAGTTCGGCTTCGATTATCTTCGCGATAACATGAAATTTGAGCTGGCTGATTACTGTCAGCGCGAGTTCAACTATGCAATTGTCGACGAGGTTGATTCGATCCTGATCGATGAAGCCAGAACCCCGCTGATCATCTCCGGCCCTGCTGATGCATCCACCGAGCTGTATAAGAATGTTGACAAGATCATGGGCAAATTCAAGCGCGATACCCATTATCTTGTCGACGAGAAATCGCGGCAGGTATCGCTCAACGAGGAGGGCATCGCCCTTGGTGAACATCTGCTCAAAATTGACAATCTCTATGACCCGAACAATATCGAGTATCTTCATCACCTGAACCAGTCGCTGAAGGCACATGTGATTTTTCAGCGGGATGTCGACTATATCGTCAAAAACGGCCAGGTTGTCATTGTTGATGAATTCACCGGGCGGACGATGGAGGGCAGGCGCTACAGCGACGGTCTTCACCAGGCCCTGGAAGCCAAGGAAAACGTCAAGATAGAGCGGGAGAACCAGACGCTGGCCTCAATCACCTTCCAGAACTATTTCAGGATGTACCGCAAGCTTGCCGGCATGACCGGCACCGCCGATACCGAGGCGCCGGAATTCAAGAAAATCTACAATCTCGATGTTGTCGTCATGCCGACCCATATGCCGATGGTCCGGATTGATTATGCAGACGTTATCTACAAGAATGAAAAGGCCAAGTATCGCGCCATTGTAAACGAGATAAAAGAAAAACACGAGAAAGGCCAGCCGGTCCTTGTCGGCACGATTTCAATCGACGTCTCGGAAAAAATTTCGAGGATGCTGAAAAAGGAAAAAGTGCCCCATGAGGTATTGAATGCCAAGCACCATGAACGCGAGGCAGAGATAATTGCCCTGGCCGGAGGCCTCGGGAGGGTGACGCTTGCCACCAACATGGCGGGAAGGGGAACAGACATCAAGCTCGGAGAAGGCGTCATTGCCATGGGCGGACTCCACATTCTGGGCACCTCGCGCCATGAGTCCCGCAGGATTGACAACCAGCTGCGCGGCCGCTCAGGAAGACAGGGCGACCCGGGCACCTCGAGATTTTTTCTGTCGCTTGAAGATGATCTGCTGAGAATCTTCGGTTCAGGTCGAATCTCAGGGATCATGGACAAGCTGGGGATGGAAGAGGACGAACCCATCGAGCACACGATGATCACCCGGGCCATCGAGAATGCCCAGCGCAAGGTTGAAGGGCATCATTTCGACATTCGTAAACATCTGCTCGAATATGACGATGTGATGAACAAACAGCGGGAAATCATCTATCGGCAGAGACGCGAGGTTCTCTCCGGGGATAACCTGCAGGGTGTTCTCCAGGACATGACGGAAGACCTGGTTGACGGGATTGTCGCTGAGGTGGCTGATGATCGGCGCTCTGCCGAGGACTGGGACTGGAAGAGATGCAACGAGAGAGTCGTTGAGATCTTCAATCGAAAAGCCGACTGGACGGATGAAGAGAAAAACAGCAGCACAAGGGATCTGTTAAGAGAGCGGTTGCTGGAGGTATCCAGGCAGGCCCTCGCCGCCCAGGAAGAGGCTAATGGCGCGGCTACTCACCGCCAGATCGAGCGCATCATCCTGCTGCAGATGGTCGACAATCACTGGAAAGAGCACCTGCTGGCCATGGATCACCTGAAAGAGGGCATCGGTCTTCGCGGCTATGGACAGAAAAACCCGCTGAATGAATACAAGAAGGAAGGATTCAACCTGTTCGCGAACATGATAGAGACCGTCAAGCTGCAGACAATCAGCAACCTGATGCGTGTTCGTGTTGTTCGGGAAGATGAGGTGGAACGGCTCGAGGAAGAGAGACGTCAGCGCCAGGAACAGGAAATGAGACTGAACAAGGGAGCTGCAGGTGAGGAGCCTAAGCCTGCGGTGCCGATCAAGCGGGAGAGCGAAAAGATCGGCAGAAACGCCCCCTGTCCCTGCGGGTCCGGTAAAAAATACAAGAAATGCTGCGGCCGGGTGTAGAAAAAACACGGCGCTGCTGTCGTTGATCAGTGTACATATTCTTTACACATTAAGCATGAAACGCCTACCTCGTGGACATCTCGCCTGTTGAGATTTCAAAGAAATTATCGTCGTCATTTCCTGGTCTGGAAATAATAACCACATAATAACAAATAGATACCTCTCTATTGTAAAAAAAATAAGACAGTGCCCGTAGTTCTGGCACTCTCCTCGCAGTATGTCTTCCAACAATGGAGCGTAACGTTGAGGAGTCCGGTAGCACTGTCTCTTGCGTTTTTGGTAAGACCGGGCTGATTGAAAATCAGTTGCAAAACTGAAAACGAGAATAGGGGGTATTGAAATGAACGGATTGGATCAAGTTATTGTAGCTTTCTGGTTTCTTCCTGTAGTCCTTTACATCCTGGTACCGCTGTGTTTGACCTTTTTCTGGGGAATCGCTTCCGTTTTTGTTTCATTCAAGACGACGGGTGTGCAGGAAGAGGGGGCAGCAGCTGACAACGATGCCGTGACGGCCTGAGTAACCCCCTCGGGTGACGCTGACCGATTGGCGATTGGAAAGGCGTCACCCAAATCACTATTCCTGCGGCTGGAAAATATCAAAAAACCTCCATATCAACCGTTTTCCGTCGGCAAGAGGAAGGCAGACTCCCTTCAGTTCTCCCTGCCGGACATCGACCATCTTCGACTCTATGTCAGGCAAACATCTACAAACCCTCAGGCCTCCCGGCCATAACACCCGGAATCAATCTTTTACAACCTGAGACATTTGCAAAACGCCCTTCTCGCTCAACCTCCGCGTTATGCTAAAAAATTTTATCCTCGAAACATCAATTATATGCCTGCGGTAAAATTTTTCGCATGCCTTGGTTTTGAACGAAAATCATCATTTTGCAATATGCTCACTGCTAAACTTTTTAAACGGCGTATTCCATATTTTCAGTCATCGCCCGCGGTCCCTCAAGGTAATAACCCCGTATGTGACTGCTTTGTTCCGCTCCCTTACCCATCCGGCAATTCCCTCATGATCAGGAAACCGGAGCGGAACATTGTCGCCTTTCTTTCCGATGTTATTCGTCGCCTCTATGACCCGGTGAATAAAATTCTTTATTCACCAGGTCATGCAAAGCGATCGAGGCTCCTTCAATATCGAAGATCGGCTTGATCTTATTGAAAAGAGTAGCCAACATCTCATCCAGGTCCCAAATTGCCTGGAAGGATGTTATAACCTCACCAAACAGCGACAGGTCCTCTCCTGATAGAGAGAGCTGGTCTTCCATGGCCATCAGCCAGATCCGTATGGTCGTTAAAACGTCTAAGGGTGGCGAATAACTAACCGGGACGAATGTACAAAAAGTTTACATAACCCACCGGTAAGCGTTCCGTCTGCAACGAGCGATCAGCCGTGCAGCTTCTTCGGCTGCATCAGGTTCTCTTCCATGTGCCTGAGTTCGTCGATTCCGGAGACGACAATCTTCGGATCGACAGTCAGTTCTTCCGGCGCGAGTTTGTCATCATAATCCATCTGGTTCAGGACGTATTTGATACAGTTCAGCCTGGCCAGTTTCTTGTTGTCGGAGCGGATGATGGTCCATGGTGACAGGCTGCGATTTGTTTCCTGCAGCATCTGGAATTTTCTCAACGAGTACTGGTCCCAGTATTCCTGGGCAAGGTTGTCTACCGGAGATATTTTAAACTGCTTGAGAACATCTGTTTTTCGCGATTCGAACCGATCTTTCTGCTCCTGTTTGGAAACGGAGAAATAGAACTTAAAAAGCTTTATTCCATCCTTGACAATGAGCTCCTCAAGCTCAGGGGCGTCCTTGAGGAAGCGTTTGTTCTGCTCGTCCGTACAGAATCCCATCACCGGCTCGACCATGGCGCGGTTATACCAGCTGCGGTCGAAGAACACCATGTGGCCGGCCGAGGGAAGCTGGCTGATGTAGCGTTGAAAATACCACTGGGTAGACTCTGTCTCATTCGGCTTCATCAGTGCTACAACGTGGGTGTTGCGCGGATTGAGATGGGTGATGAAACGTTTTATCGTTCCCCCTTTGCCTGCGGCATCCCTGCCCTCGAAAATGAGCAGCATTCTTGTGCCCTTGCTTATCATGGTCTTCTGCAGTTTCATCAATTCAACCTGCAGTTTTCTAAGCTCCAGCTCGTAGGCAAGATGCCAGTTTTTAATCCAGACTGCAGTCCTCTCTTTTGATTCCTCGGCATCAATATTCTTCAGTGCGGTCAATTCGTACAACTTGGTCTTATCGGCAGTTTTCTTGCCTTTGTCGTCTGCGTCGGCAGTTTTCTTGCCTTTGTCGTCTGCGTCGGCAGTTTTCTTGCCTTTGTCGTCTGCGTCGGCAGTTTTCTTGCCTTTGTCGTCTGCGTCGGCAGTTTTCTTGCCTTTGTCGTCTGCGTCACTTTTTGCTTTTTTGGCCATTGTGTCACCATCTGGGTCTGGTTAATAGATTGAGCCTTTTGCAAAACACCCTTCTTGCTCAACCTCCGCGTTATGCTAAAAAATTTTATCCTCGGAATATCAATCATATGCCTGCGGTAAAATTTTTCACACGCCTTGATTTTATACGAAAATCATCATTTTGCAAAAGGCTCGATTGTTCATAAAAAAAATCAGCGTAACGGTGCTCCAAATTTTTTCTGCTGCAGTTTCATTATTCTCAGTTCTCTGCTGCCGGGAATAACAACATCCGGATCGGGTTTGAAGTCGAGGGTGCGGCTTCTGCCGAGGTATTTTACCGAAGAAAGAATGAGTTTCATCGTCTCCTTTCGGGCAAGGTGCTTGTCGTCGGAACGGATAATCCACCATTTTGACTTGTTGGTGTGGGTTTTCTGGAGCAGTACCTTTTTCTTTTCGGTAAAATCGTCCCATAATTCCTGGGCTTGAAGGTCTACTTCGCTGAGCTTCCACTGCCGTAACGGGTCATTCTGGCGACGTTCAAATCGATGCGCCTGCTCCTGTTTTGAAACGGAAAAATATAACTTGAGCAGGATTGTCTTTCCGGCATCCAGGATAAAGTTTTCCTCGTACGACGTCACCTTTTTTAAAAAACGCTGATACTGGGCATCAGTGCAGAACCCCATAACCGGTTCGACCATAGCTCGATTGTACCAGCTGCGGTCGAAAAGAACAATTTCTCCGGCATGTGGAAACTTTTCGATATATCGTTTCATGTGCAGTTCAGTCTTTTGTGTCTCGTTGGGTTTGCCAAGCGCAACCACCCGGTAGCGCTTTTCATTCATGTAGCGGGTAACCCTCCTGATCGTTCCGCCTTTTCCCGACGCGTCCCTGCCATCGAAAAGGATGATCATTTTTTTTCCCTGTCGTTCCAGATGGTTCTGCATTTTAATGAGTTCAGCCTGGTAGGGTTTTAAGGCTTCGCTATCGTAATATTTCAGCAGGGCAGCGGTGACAATCTGTTCCCGGTCCCTTTTTTTCAGGGCCTGGTATAATTTCCTGATCTTCTGGGATGATTTTTTGCCTGAGATCTCGGGGCTGATATCTGAAATGACGTCCTTGAGCGGGGGGGAGCTCTTTTTCTGGGCTTTAACGTTTCGGGTCTTCATTTCTTTTTTACTTTTCATATGAGTGGTTTCAGGGGATGGGCCGATTGTTTTTCAGCCGGTGTTTTTTTTCGGTCCGTCTGCTGAAGAACCGGGTTTAATTGAGTTTCCTGCCCTGTCGGTACATCTCCTGGTAAATTGCCGGGAGCCGCTGTTTTTCGAGCTCACTGACAACGGTTTCAACCGGATAGGGTATGCGGAAATGCTCTACCTCGATGGTATTTTCAATTGTTATTACCGCGCAGCTTGCACTGGGATTGCCGTCAAACATCCTGCCGACACTTCCGGGGTTGACGAAGTGAACCTGGTCGATATGTTTGTGAAACGGCGAATGGCTGTGGCCGACTGTTATTATGCGGTGATGATGTTTTAGGGCGATCTCCCGGAACCGTTTTTCAGGACTATCTGCAAAGAGGAATTCATCAGGATCGTCGGGGCTGCCATGATACATGCCGAGAGAAACAGTCTTCAGGGTCGCCCCGTTACCTGTGTCCAGTTTGACAGGCCGGAAGAGCGGCTGGTTCTGGAGCCAGCGCCTGTTTTCAGCGCTCAATTCAGCAGCAGTCCAGCCATACATTATGCGTTTTTCGGCCTTCCTGGGTTTACTCAGAGCAGTACCAGCCAGCAAAAGACCGATGAGGCGGTCCGTGTTGCCAAGGATCGAAAGCGCACCATTATCGCGTATCCAGTTAATCGTTTCGTTTGGAAACGGACCGTATACCGTAGTATCACCGCCGTTGAGAACCAGATCGAAGGGGTTGCGGAAGTGCCCGGCTACAGCCTGGAGTGCGGGGTAGTTACCGTGGATATCTGAAATGCAGAGTATTCTCATATCAGAGCAGCGGTCCGATCAACAGTGCCACGTTTTCCTTGAAACGCCTGATAGCCGGCCGCTTGGCAAGTTTTTTATGGTCAAGAAGCCTCGAACCCAGTTCATACTTTTTCTGCAGTTGTTTCAAATAACCGGTAAAACCACGGTCATAGATGAAAAGCGTCGCCTCAAAGTTGAGCCAGAAACTCCGCATGTCCAGATTTACCGAACCAATCAGCGAGAACTCATTGTCCACGGTGATTGTTTTTGAATGCAGAAGACCGCCATGAAAAAGCATAATTCGGACGCCTGATTCCGCAAGTTCCATATAGTGAGCCTGGCTGGCATAGTGAACCAGAATCGAATCGTTTTTTTCAGGCAGGATGAGGGTTACATTGACCCCCCGCTGAGCTGCAGACTGGAGGGCCGTCAGCAGGGCTTCATCCGGAACAAAATAGGGCGTGGTCAGGACGAGTTCCTTTGCAGCCGAGTATATGGTGGTCAGCAGCAGGTTGTGTATTGCTTCGGGCACCAGGCCGGGGCCGGACGGAACCAGTTGAACCGGAATTGAGCCGGTTGGCTCAACAATATGGACATCGGCCTGTTCTCTGACGCTGGCAACGTCCTTTGCGATGTCTCCGGTTCGGCCTCGCTGGTCGTCAGCCTCGAGAAACCAGTCGCTGATGAACGTCCCGGCAATACTTTCGACGACCGGGCCGGTAATCCTGACCATGAGATCGATCCACTGGCCAACATCCTGGTTCTGTTTGAAAAAGCGGGGGTCTACCATGTTCTGGCTGCCGGTGTAGGCGATTTCACCATCGATAACAACAATTTTACGGTGATTACGGATATCAACCCGCTTGAACACGGCACTGATCAACCCGGCGGGAAGTGATTCACGGATCTTGATGCCAGAGGCTCTCAGTTCCCTGATTCGTGAGCTCTTGAGAAAATCACTGCTGCCGATTGCATCAAGGAGTATCCTGCAGGTAACACCTCTTTCAACAGCTCTCATCAAGGCGTTTTCCACTTCATCTACTTTTCCGCCTTCATGCCAGATATAAAACTGCAGGTGGCAGGTTGAGCCGGCCTGGTTTATGTCGGCGATAATTGCATCAATGATTTCATCGGGCGTCTCGATAATCTCCAGGCTGTTGCCGCCGAGTGCCGGGATGCCGATGAGTCTTTCTGCCTGACGATGCAGCGGCTTACACCGGTCACTCATCAACTCCCAGTTGACTGGAGCTCTTTTTTTAAGGGTGTTGAGCCAGTATTGGTAATAATTCTGGTTCTCTCGTGTACGTGAAGTCCGCTTTTCCGACAATCGATTTTCACCGAAAAGCAGGTAGGTGAGAGCGCCAAAAAACGGCAGCAGGAGAATGAAGATCAGCCAGGCAAATGTCGTGCCGTGGGGGCGCTTTCTGAGAATCAGCCTGATGGATAAACCGATCCGGATGGCCAGGTCGGCAAAGAGTACTAATGTCGGAATCATGCCGAAGGCCCAGTGATATTCTTCAGAACCCATTGGTTTCTAACTTTGCATGAATATGTTTTTGTTGTAAATTGATGCCATCGTCAAGTTCTGTTAAACAGCGGTTTTGATCAGCATCACGTTGCCCGGGCCGGCTTCGGTGATTACTCGTTAACAGCAGTACGTTATTTACGGCAGCCTATAGTGTGTTTCGCGGACGTGTCTGTGCTTCAGGAAATAATTGATAATCTTAGACTATACTGGATTTCATTATGATAATAAACGGATTTTCTCTATCAGCGGTTCGAGCCGGCATCAAATATAAGAACAGGCTCGATCTCGGTCTAATCTTCAGTGATCTTCCGGCAGTGACAGCAGGTGCTTTTACCACCAACCTGATCAAGGCTGCACCGGTAGTCCTCGATATGGAACGGCTGAAGCAGGGAAGAGCCCAGGCGATTCTTGTCAACAGCGGCTGTGCCAATGCCTGCACCGGTGAAGAAGGAATGGCAGCGGCCATTGAAACGAGCAGGATGGTTGCCCGCTATCTCGAAATTCCAGAGGAAATGGTCCAGGTCTCCTCGACAGGGGTGATTGGAGCACCGCTGAATGTACAAGCTTTCGAAGAGCACATGATCTCGCTGGTCGACGGCCTGGAGCCGGACAAGTTTGAGGACGTCGCCCAGGCGATTATGACGACCGACACCACCTCAAAAACAGTTTACAGGACAGCTGTGATAGGCGGGTGCGAAGTTAAATTCATGGGGATGGCCAAAGGGTCTGGAATGATCATGCCAAACATGGCAACAATGCTCTGTTTTGTTCTCACCGATGCCCGTATCAGCTTTACTGAGCTCAATGAAACATTGAAAACGAGTGTCAGTCAAACCTTTAACCGCATTACCGTCGACGGTGATACCTCCACCAATGACATGGTCCTGGTAATGGCCAACGGTGCAGCCGAGAATCCCTGGATTGATGACCGCAATCATCCGGATTGTGAGGTTTTTCAAAATATCCTGGAGGAAATGTTAAAAGAGCTGGCCATGAAAATAGTAATGGACGGTGAAGGCGCTACCAAATGCATCACGATCAGGGTTTGTGGAGCAAAAGAAGACAAGGACGCCGAAATTATCGCCCGGACTGTTGCCAATTCCAGCCTGGTCAAGACCGCTTTTTTTGGCGAAGACGCCAATTGGGGAAGAATCATCGCAGCAGCAGGCCGCTCTGGTGTACGCTTTAATCCGGACAAGGTTGATATCGCCTTTGGGGATGTTGTTATCGTCCGTAATGGTAAAACGCTTGGCCAGGAGGCAGAGGAGGCAGCTACCAGGATTATCAGGGAGAAAAAATTTGCGGTTTGCATCGATTTAAAGGACGGTGCCGGTTGCGAAGAGGTTCATACCTGCGATTTATCGATTGATTACGTCAAAATAAATGCCGATTACCGGTCCTGACATGCTTCCCATACGCAAACGGCAGTACGTGATCGGCGAGAAGGACAATGTCGACGACATCCTGGAGAATCTGCGGCACAAACATCAGCTGCACGAGATCAAGGGAGAATCCGGCATACATCATTATTACGATACTTTTGACTGGCGGCTCTATCGAAAAAAGATGCTGTTCACTGTTTCCGGAAACAGGGCGCATCTCAGAACGTTCAGCGGGAAGACGCGTTCTTCTGCAGGGAGTGAGAAAAGAGAACGGCTGTTTTGCTGGGATTTTGAAGAACCCCTGATGAACGGCTTTTTAAAAAAATATATCGATATGAGAGCGCTCTGCCCGCTGTTCTCGCTTGTCTATGACAGCCGGAAATTCAAGGTGCTGAACCGGGACAGAAAGACGGTTGCCTGGGTCAGGGCGACGTGCCGGAAGGCACGATGTGGCCCAGTTGAAACGGGACTTCCCCAACTTCTATGTGTTACGAGTGTTCGGGGGTATGAAAAATTTCACGCTAAAATAATCAAATCCCTGGACGGGCATAACCTGCAGCCAATAGTCAGCGACAGTGAAGTGATCGACAGAGCCTGCGGGACCTGTGGCCGGCAGCCCCTTGACTACGGGGCAAAATTTTATGTGAGACTGAATCGCACTGCATCAGTGGCTGCTACAGTCGCAAAAATATGTCTCAACCTTGTCGATTCAATGGAGAAAAACCGTGGCGGGGTGTGCAATGATATCGACAGCGAATTTCTTCACGATTTTCGGATTGCAGTGCGCCGAACCAGGTCGCTGCTGTCGTTGTTGAAGAAATACCTGCCGCCGGAACAGCTTTCACACTATGAGACTGAATTCCAATGGCTTGGAGGCGTCACCGGGGCGGTGAGGGATATTGATGTCTACCTGTTGAAAAAAGAGACCTACCGGAATCTGCTGCCGCCGTCGTTGCGCGATGGCCTGGCTCTTTTCTTTGCTGATCTGGCAGCCAGGCGAACCGATGAAGTTGCCGAACTGAAGATGAATCTTCGTTCGGCCCGTTATCAGACCCTCATTGAAAACTGGAAGCAGTTTCTGTCTGATCCCCATTCCGAGCTTTTTCGAGGTGTCAGGAAAAAGAGGTGTCTGTCTCTTGTTAACCAGATCATCAGCAGGCGGTATAAGCGATTTATCGCTGAAGGGGATCTGATCAGCGCTCAGAGTAGTGACAGAGAGTTACACAAGTTAAGGATAAAAGGAAAAAAATTCAGATACCTGCTTGAGTTTTTCAGGTCGTTTTATGCAGACAGGGAAATAGGGCTGTTCCTGAAGCACATGAAGAACGTGCAGGACAACCTGGGTGATTTTAATGACCTGTCAGTTCAGCTGGAAATGCTTGAGAACACCGTGCAGGAGCTGAAGGGACGGAACAAGAGGTCAATTCTTTTGGCCGCGGCCCTCGGCAGCCTGATAACCAGGCTGAAGTCTGAACATCAGCAGGTAAGAGCTCAGTTTCATTCAACCTATAAAACCTTTCGTACGGAAAAAAATACGCGGTTGATGGAAAAGCTGACAAATCCAGTTCCATCGCCTGCATCGGTCAAAAAAAAGAAATGAAAATTCTCGCCGTATACAGCAGCAAGGGGGGGGTGGGCAAGACCGCCGCAGCAGTTAATTTTGCCTACACAGCGCTCTGCTCCGGTCAACGCGTGCTGCTCTGCGACATGGATTCCCAGGGTGCTGCTTCCTACTATTACCGGATCAAGCCCAAAAAGAAATTCAATCGCTCACGGCTGTTGAGCGGTTCCTACTACCAGTTTATCAGGGGGACTGATTACCCTGGTCTTGACCTGCTGCCCGCCCACTTCTCATTCAGAAACCTCGATATCGCTTTGAAAAAAGAAAAAAGCAAAAAGAATCGTTACATTCTTCATACCCTGCTCAAACCGCTTGAAAGCGAATATGACAGCATCATACTGGACTGCCCCCCAAATCTTACCCTGCTCTCTGAAAATATCATTGTCGCGGCTGACTGCGTTATCACGCCGGTCGTACCGACAACACTGTCCATATTGGCATTGAGCCAGCTGTTGAAACTCTTTAAGAAAGTAGAATGTGAAAAAAGAAAAATTACTGCATTTTTCTCCATGGTTGAGCAGCGAAAAAACATGCACCGCGGGGTCATGGATAAATATGGCAGCCATCCAATATTCATGAAAAACCATATACCTTACAGTGCTGAGATTGAAAAAATGGGACTCTATCGAAAGCCGGTCGGGGCCAGCGGCGGCAGTCCCTCCAGCAGCGCCATTGCCTATGATAACCTCTGGTCGGAAATTCACCAGCGAAGACTATCCCCATGAAACACCTCTACCTGATTCGTCACGCCAAATCGAGCTGGGCCGATTCCCGGCTGCCTGATTTTGACCGGCCGCTTAACAAGCGGGGGAAACGGGATGCACCTGTTATGGGGCAGCGGCTTGCTGCCCGGTCGGTTCATTTTGATCTGCTGCTGTCGAGCAGCGCCAAACGGGCACGCAGGACTGCAGAATGTATCGCAGCGGAAACCGGGTATAAGAAAGCTGATATCGTTTTCGACAAGCAAGTCTACGAGGCTGATCTGTCAATGCTGCTTTCGCTCATCCAGCAGATCGATGACAGGGTGCATTCACTCGCGCTTGTCGGACACAACAATGTGATTACCGAGTGTGCCGAATGGTTGACGGGCAGACGGATTATCAATATTCCGACGAGCGGTATTGCAGCGATCAGTTTTAGCGGTGACAGATGGGGTGATATTGACCATAAGTCCGGTGAACTGGAGTTTTTTGACTACCCAAAACTTCATCCCGAGTCGAAAAGCGCTGGCTGATTTCCATGCTTGCCGTCAGCTGATTGAAAAAATCATGACACAAAAGAGCCCTGGAAAAAATTCTGCTGTGGGACTGTGCAGGGGTTGTGAAAACTATTACATAACCCATGATCCGAATGCCCCCTATGGCTGCAGGGCGCTCGGTTTTAAAAGCAGAAAAAATCCAGCAGTCATTGTTATGGAATCATCGGCAATGGTATGTCAGTTATATACAGCCAAAGTGAAAAAAACACCTGACGGTGATGGTGGTGGTCATGTCGCCTGAAAGCCCTCTATGAATTATGATACCGCAAACCTCACCCAAATCAGCATACTGAAAGAACTTTGGCGTGATACCGTCAGAACGAGCAGTGAGCTATTCAAGATTACCGTCCCGGCTGTTATTGTAACCAAACTGCTTGAAGAGCTCGGTCTGATTGGTTATCTCAGCGGGCTGGTCGAACCGATTATGGCGCTGATGGGCTTGCCCGGAGCGCTTGGCATTGTCTGGGCGACGGCTCTGATCACATCACCCTACAGCGCTATCGCGGTGTTCGCATCACTTGCTCCGACAATGGTCTTGAGCGCTGCCCAGGTAACAATACTCTGTTCGGCTATGCTGATCGCCCACTCGCTGCCGGTCGAGTTAAGCATAACAAAAAAGGCCGGTGCGGGGATTTTACCGATGGCAGCGCTTCGCCTTCTCAGTGGTCTGTGCTACGGCATTATTCTCAACCTCATTTGCCACTATACCGGGCTCTGGCAGGAACCCGTCCAGATGTTTTTCAGCGGCAGTCCCGGTGAGCAGGACCTCATCGGCTGGGCGATCTCCCAAATTTTTAACCTTGGGCTTATCTTTTTTGTAATTTTCTGTATATTGACCGCAATGCATCTCCTGCGGATCATCGGTTTTCTGCGATTGTTCGAATGTATGCTCAGACCGGTCCTGCCGCTTTTTGGCATGACCGATCGTGCGGCGCCGGTTACCGTGGTGGGTATGATTCTTGGTATTGGATACGGCGGGGCGCTGATTATCCGCGAGACAACAACAGGCTCGATGACCAGGCGAGAGACTTTCAACTCACTGGCCCTGATGGGTTTGAGTCACGGACTTGTCGAGGATACACTGGTAATGATGGCTATCGGCGGTAAACTGGGCGGGATTCTTCTGGGCAGAGTTCTGTTCTCTCTGGTCGTTATTTTTCTTCTTGACCGGCTGTTGCGCTGCCTCGCTGGAACCGAGAAGGCTGCCGTCAGTTTTGATGGCTAAACAAGGGAGCCTTTTGCAAAACGGTCTTTTCGCTCAACCTCCGCGTTATGCTAAAAAATTTTATCCTCGGAATATCAATTATATGCCTGCGGTAAAATTTTCGCATACCTTGATTTTGAACGAAAATCATTATTTTGCAGGAGGCTCAAGGGAATGAAATGCGTGCTGATTTTATTATGAAAGCAGTTGTCTGGTTGCTGACAGGATTGACGGTTTCTGCTGTACTGCCTACCCGGGTCGCCGGCGCCCAGTGTTTGAAGGGCGACTGCCTGAACGGTATCGGTGTCTACCAGGTGTCTGACGGCCGTGTCTATGAAGGTTCCTTTTCCCGCGGCATCATCAGCGGAAAAGGCACGTTGAAATACCCAGACGGAACAATTTACGAGGGGTCGTTCGAAAAGGGCAGATTCAACGGTGAGGGGGTGATGAGAAGTCCTGACGGGAGGGTCTATACGGGGCAGTTCTCTGATGGGGTGATTCATGGCCAGGGTGTATTGAACCTTCCTGACTCATCACAGTATCGAGGAGATTTCAGTTTTGGCCGATTTCATGGTAAAGGCGTTCTCTTCTTTCAGGACGGACGCGAATTCAAGGGCGATTTCCGCAATAATCTTATCGATGGAAAAGGAAAACTGGTCTATGCCGACGGAAGCTGGTATGAAGGTGAATTCAGAAACGGCAAGCCCAATGGCCAGGGCGTCCGGTTGTATCCTGACGGTTCCGTCTACCGGGGTGAACTCTTCGGCAGGGTACGGCAGGGTTCAGGTGTCTATGAAGCGGCCAACGGGAACACCTACGAGGGAACCTTTCTTGCCGATCAGTATTCCGGCAGCGGCACGCTCTTGTATGCCGATGGAAGAAAATACAAAGGCGAATTCAAGGAAAACCTCAGACAAGGCCAAGGAGAGCTCCATTATGTTGACGGATCACGTTATACGGGAGCATTCGAGGCGGACTTTCCCGAAGGGCCAGGAATGCTGCAGTATCCCGACGGCAGCAGTTACGAAGGGGAGTTTCAGCACGGGAAAATGCATGGTCAAGGGGAATACCGCTACCTGGACGGCTCACGATACAAAGGTTCATTCAGTGAGGGTAAGCTCAACGGCCAGGGGGAAATGTTCTACAGTGACGGAAGCGTGTATCAGGGTGAGTTCAAAGATGGTCAGCCGATTACCCCGGTAAAAGAGGTTGTTTCCGAACCACCCCATGCAGATAGTGAAGCACAGGTCGGCCCGCTGAGGGAAGAAAAAGAGAAAAAAATCGAAAATGAAAAAGCAGAGGTTCCTGAAGCTGTAATAAACAGGGAGATTCCGGAGCAGTCCGAAAATGAAGATAAAGCGTTCCCGCTGATCTTCGCAGATGGCAGGATCTGTCGAAGCGACAGGGACCAGAGCCCGGCTGAAGGACACGTGAGCTTTGTTTTCCCCGACAACAGTCACTACGAAGGAGAGCTCAGAAACGGGCTGATGGACGGAAGCGGAGAGATCAGGTACGTCAATGGAGACCGCTACAAAGGGACGTTGAAAAAGGGGTTGTTCCATGGCAAGGGGAGCTATTACTATGGAGACGGAAGGGTCTTTAAAGGTTCTTTCAAGGAAGGGAAGCGTGAAGGCAAGGGAATCTTCACCTACCAGGATGGCACAAAATACAGCGGTCTTTTCAAAGACGACTATTTTCACGGAAAAGGTGATTATCATTTTTCCGATGGAAGCCGCTATACCGGTGAGTTCAGAAACGGCAGTTTTAACGGCAGCGGAACGATGGTGTATGTTGACGGATCGGTCTACCGGGGTGGTTTCAAGGATGATCTCCCTGATGGTGACGGACTGCTGGTACTGGCCGATGGCAGCCGCTACCAGGGAGAATTTACCGCAGGCAAACGAAACGGGCAGGGTATTTTGAGCAATGCTGACGGCACCGTTTTCAAAGGGACCTTTGAAAATGACACCTTTATTGCCATCACGAAGCAATAACAAGAAAACAGTGTTCTGTTAAAAAGGCTCAGTTGCGTTGACAGGAGGACGAGGAGATGTATCAATATGAAATGGAGTTATAAATCTGTCCATTTTGAGCTCAAGAAAGAAGGGCTGCTGGGCAGCGGTTTTCTCGACGAGTCAGAAATTGAGCAGGAGCTCAACGAGTTTGGCCTGGCCGGCTGGGAGCTTGTTTCTGTCCTGGAGGTACAGGACGGCATAATTGCCTTTTTCAAACAGCCGCTTTACCGTGAAGGTTCACCAGTGGCGCGGCAGATAACAGAGCGTGAATATGAGAGAGAAGACAGTGTGGAGGATGAGCAGCAGGATGCGTCAACCTCAGGCGCTCTTGAAACGATTGCCCAGGACCATGACGATGAAGACACGCCTGAGGATGAATCCAACATAGGAGCAATAAAAATTGAGTAGATCTTATCTGCTGTCACCTGATGGTGGCCCCGTAACGGTTGAAGACGATCTGTTTGACTGGATGGTTGACATTCGAAGGCAGATTCACCAGTATCCTGAGCTTTCTTTCAAAGAGAATAAAACGGCTGCCTATATTCAGCAAAAACTCGCTGAGATAGGACTTGAAGGCAGAGGCGGCGTCGGCAGGACAGGTGTCATCTGTACGCTCGGCGATGCTGCGGGCGGCGGCCGCCCATCTGTCGCCCTGAGAGCGGACATGGACGCGCTGCCGGTCACTGAACATACCGGCCTTCCCTATTCATCAAAAAAACGTGGAATCATGCACGCCTGCGGTCATGACGGTCACGTAGCAATGCTGCTCGGTGCTGCTGCGCTGCTGAAAACACAACCATCTCTACCGGGAAAAATCGTGCTGATTTTCCAGCCGGCGGAAGAACATGGAAACGGTGCCCTGAGACTTGTGAATGAGGGAGTTCTGGACGGCGTCGGTGCTGTTTTCGGCGGCCATATTGATACCCATTACCGGACCGGACAGATCACCGTCGATCATGGACTCATCTGTGCCTTTTCCGATCCGTTCACGATCAAAATCACAGGCAAGGGAGGACATGCCGCCCGGCCCCACGAGGCCGTTGATGCAATCGTTGCCGCTTCGAGCCTGGTGATGGCGTCACAGACCCTGATATCCCGTGAAGTTGACCCGAACAAGGCCGAGGTTGTCACGATCGGCTGTCTGCAGGCTGGAACGGCACCTAATGTAATCGCCGGTGAAGCCCTGTTAAAAGGGACGATACGCTCGACCGACGAACATACGCGATTAAAAACCATCGAGGGGCTGCGCCGAATCGTCAACTCTATCGCCACAATGCACGGGGTGACGACCGAACTTGTTTTTGAGGAAGGCCTGCCGGCTGTCATCAATTCCCGGAGTGCCGCCGAGATCGCCCGGTCGGCAGCCTGGAGGGTTACCTCGATTGAAAACGTCGTTTCCCAGGGCTATCCAAGTCTTGGCGGTGAGGATTTTGCTTTTTACCTGCAGCGTACCAACGGGTGTCTGGTTCGTTTTGGCGGCGGTCCTGGAAGAGAAGCCGGGCCCTCGCATTCAGGTACCTTTGACTTTGATGAACAATGTCTGCGTTATGGTGCGGCCTGGCTTGCCGCTGTCGCGCTCGAATGGCTGAGAGTTGCCGAGCGGGTACCTGAATTTCCTGAGGTGAGATGACAGCAGAGCGGAACATAGTTTTCAGTCCCAGCCCCCACTATACGCTTGGCGTTGAGATCGAATTTCAGATTATTGACAAGAACAGCTATGCGCTTGTACCGCTTGCGCCGAAGCTGCAGAGTTCTGCCCCCGAACTGCTCAAATCGCGAATTTCGAAGGAACTGATCAACGCCATCCTGGAGATCCAGACCGGCATCTGCAGGAATGTAAAGGGCGTGGAAAATGATCTTCTTCGTACCTGCTCCCTTGCCGAAGAACTTGCCGATGACAACGGTTGTCTTCTCTATGCCGCAAGTCTTCATCCCTTTGCTCGTGCTGATGAGCAGGAAAAAAGCAACGACAGCAGATATCAGAAAATTCTGGGTGAGCTGCAGTATATCGGCCGCCGTTTCATCTCCCAGGGGCTGCATATTCATGTCGGGGTTCCTGATGGCGATGCTGCTGTCAGGGTATGCAACGTGATCCAGGGATATCTTCCTGTTTTTCTAGCGCTTTCCACATCATCACCATATTTCCAGGGGGAAGATACCGGGCTCATGTCGTATCGCACCAAGTTGTTTGAAGTGCTGCCGCTGGCCGGCGGCTATGAATTTATCAGGGACTGGAATCATTTCACCGAGGAAGTAGAAACCCTGATCAGATACGGCATAATCGGCGGAATTAAAGACCTCTGGTGGGATGCAAGACCCAGCCCGCAGTTCGGAACGATTGAAGTACGCATCTGTGATCTGCCTACCCGTTTTCGTGATATTCTGGCCGTCGTTTCCCTGATCCAAGCGGTGGTGGCCTGGATTGTCGAGGAGGATGTCAGGAGTGTGCAGCTCAATCCGTATATCCTCAGGGCGAATAAGTGGCAGTCGCTGCGCTATGGCCTCAGCGGCAGGTTTGTTGATCCGGCGGCGCAGCTGACGGATGTGCCTGTATCCTTGGCAAGCGCTGCCGAACTGCTCCTTTCCAGGGTATCTTGCCATGGTGCCGAGCTCGGCTCACTGAGCTATCTCGATAACCTCAGCGCAATCATTTCCGAGGGTACCGGAGCGGAAAAACAACGGCGGATTTATCAACAGACGGGCGATTTCAAGGAAGTGGTCCGCATCAATCAACAGGGTTTCTGGGAATGAGCATGCATGACAAGGGAATCGTCGCCAGCGGTCATGAGCTGGTAAGCGGGACGGCAGCTGAAATCATGCGCGCCGGCGGCAATGCCTTTGATGCTGTCGTAGCCGCAGGTTTTGCTTCCGCCGTTGCCGAGCAGACGCTCACCAGCCTGGGCGGTGGCGGGCTGCTGCTCGGTTGGAGCGAAAAACAGCACCAGCCGGTCTTTTTTGATTTTTTTGTCGACACCCCTGGGCTTGGCCGAAGATGTGACTTCACTCCCCACTTCTTTCCGGTCACGGTAAATTTCTCCGGAACGGCGCAGGACTTCAGTGTCGGCATGGGTTCGGTGGCGGTGCCAGGCACCTTGAAAGGATTACTGCACACCCACAATCGTCTTGGGTATATGGATCTCAAGGATGTTCTGGCTCCAGCAAAAGCACTGGCACGCGAACATATCCTCAACAAGCAGCAGGCCCATTTCCTGCATCTGCTCTACCCGATCATGACCCTGGCCGAGGACGGAAAGAAAATCTATGAACCGAACGGCACCTATCTCCAGGCCGGGAACAGTGTTAAAAACCCGGAATGCGCTGATTTCATCGACCAGGTCGCTGAAGATCGCGGCAGAAATTTTTATTTCGGTGACATTGCACGATCAATTGACCGCGATATGAGAGAGGGAAAGGGATATTTAAGCAAGGAGGATCTGGCTCAGTATCGGGTCGTTGAGCGCGCTCCTCTGACCCTTCCATACTGTAATTATCAGTTGTGCACTTCAGCCGAGCCGTCCATGGGAGGAACCCTGCTCGGGTTATCTCTTGGCCTGACGGAAAAACTTGGCCTCCAGGGGATCAAATGGGGCTCGGGAGTCTACCTGAAACGAATGGTTGACCTGATGCGGCAGGTTGAAACGTTGCGGGAAGACGGTATATCGACACCGCATGCCTTGAAACAATTTCTGGACAATGAACAGAAGTATATGGTTGCAACCGAGAAGATACGGATGTTCAGCCGGGGTACTACTCATATCAGTATTTCCGACCGGCATGGAAACTGTGCTTCGATGACCTGCTCAAATGGCGAGGGTTCGGGCTATTTCGCGCCGGGGACCGGGGTCATGCTCAACAATATGATGGGTGAAGACGACCTTCATCCGCACGGCTTTCATACCGGGCTACCGGGAAAACGGGTCGGTTCGATGATGTCCCCTTCACTGCTGCTCAAGGACGGCAGGGTCAGGCTGGTTATCGGCAGTGGCGGCTCGAAACGGATCAGAACGTCGATGAGCCAGGTTCTCAGCCAGATTGTTGAGTTTAAACGCACCCTGCTCGAGGCGGTGTCTGCGCCGCGATTATACTGGGATGGAGAAGTTGTCCAGGTGGAGCCCGGTTTCAGCGTGCAGAGTATAGAGGCGTTGAGTGAGGTTGTTCGGGTGAATGAGTGGGACCGGCAGGATGTCTATTTTGGCGGTGTACATGGTGTTGTTCCCGGAGTGGAAGGGGTGGGAGATCAAAGGCGCGGGGGAGCGGTGGAAATCGTTTGATGTTAATCAACCGAGATTGAGGAGCATGCCGATTTGAAAGACCGAGACCGCCAGCAGATAGGCAAAAGCAGTGTTGAACGCCATGGAAAAAAAGGCCCATTTCCAGGAGGCTTCCCTGGCAATACAGACAACGGTCACAAAACAGGGTGCATAGAACATGATAAAGACAAGCGCTGCAACGGCGATTACCCTGTTCCAGTTCGGAGAGCGGAAGAGTCTGGCCCCGAGCGAGTCGGCGGCCTCAATGTCAACATCTCCCATGGAATAAGCGGTTCCGAGGGTCGAGACAATGACTTCCTTGGCGGCAAAACCGCCCACCAGTGCAATATTGGTCCTCCAGTCGAATCCGGCAAATCGAGAGAATGCTTCCATGGCGGTGCCGATTTTGCCGGCAATTGAGTATCTCAACGCCTCTTCCGATTCCTGTTTGTCAACCTGCTGAAGTTTTTCATGCAGCTCAGCCGCCTGGGCGGAGGAAAGCTCAGCTCTTTCCACTGTTTCGCTGACCGCAGCTTCCGGCTGAAGCGCTCTGAGCGTGTCACGCTGATTTTCAAAGAAGCTCAGCCGATCGCCGGGAAGAGACGGGAATGTCATCAGGGCCCAGAGCAGGATGGAGATTCCGAGGATCACCGTTCCCGCCTTTTTTATGTATTGCCAGGTTCTCTCCCAGGTGTGAATCAGCAGGCCCTGCAGGGTCGGAAAACGATACGGTGGCAACTCCATGACAAACGGTGTCGGTTCTCCGCGAAGAATGGTCATTCTCAGAAATTTGGCAGCGAACAGGGCCACCACCCAGGCAAGCATGGTGAACAGAAACATTAAAAGCGCCCTGTTTTCAGAGAAAAATGCGCCGATGAGAAGCGCCAGCACCGGGATCTTGGCACCGCAGTTCATGAACGGTACGGTGAGCAGGGTGGCCATTCGTTCCTTCGGCGATCTCAGGGTCCTGGTCGCCATCACGCCGGGTACGGCGCAGCCGCCGGCAATCCCGCCGGAGACAATAAAGGGCATGACCGAGGAGCCGTGCAGGCCGAAGGATCTGAAAACCCTATCCATCATGTAGGCAACCCTGGCCAGGTAGCCGGAATCTTCAAGTACGGCGATTCCGAAGAACATGAACATGATCAGCGGCACAAAACCAAGGACGCCGCCAACGCCTTCGATAATGCCGGAAATGATCATTGATTTCAGCGGCCCGTCAGCCATCAGGCTGTCGATAACGGAGGAAAACTGGTTGAACAGATAACCAAGACCAGTCACCAGCGGTTCGCTCCAGGTAAAGGTGAAGTGGTACAGAGCAAAGAGAACAAGGAGCATTATGACCGGCCCTAACAGTCTGTTGGTGACAATCTTGTCTATCCGGTCCGAGGTGTAAAGACGGTCTGTTTCAAAATTGTTGGTAACCACCCCCTCCCTGAGAATGGCTTTCAGGAAGCCATAGCGCTGATCTGCTATAATCGATTCCGGATAGACATCAACCGTTTTCTTGAGGTGACGGGCGACATCATCTACGGCTTTTTCCAGCTCCTGGGCCACACCCGGCGATTCATCGCGTCCCCTTACGAGGATCTGTTCGTCATTTTCAAGGTACTTTATGGCGGTAAAACGGGGTGGGTAGGTCGATGTAAGAAAATCGTTCTTTTCTATCTCCTCGACGATACGCAGGATTGTCTGATCAAGATCGTCCCCGTAAGAAATCGTGATCGGCTTCCAGTGCTCGGTTTGTTCGGCGACGGCCAGTGCCGTAGCTAACAATTCATCAGTTCCCTTTCCGGACCTGGCGATGATCGGCAGGACCGGAACTCCGAGGAGCTCGGACAACCGCTCGGCCTTGACGGTGATGCCCCGGTCCTTGGCTACATCGATCATGTTCAGGGCAATGACGAGCGGCGCGCCCAGCTCGAGAAACTGCATGGTCAGGTAGAGATTACGCTCGAGATTGGAGGCGTCGACAATGTTGATGACCACCTGCGGTCTCTCGTTAACAAGGAAATCACGGGCTACCAGCTCTTCAACCGAATAGGCTGTCAACGAATAGGTACCGGGCAGGTCGACAAGCGTGATGCTGCGATTATTGACAGAAATATAGCCCTCTTTCCGGTCTACGGTGATTCCCGGGTAATTTCCCACGTGCTGGCGCGCACCGGTCAGCCGGTTGAACAGCGTAGTCTTTCCTGCGTTGGGATTACCTGCAAGGGCTGCAACAATTTTTGCTGTCATGATGATTGGATTATCAGAGGAAACGGAGTGTTTAACCTGTTTCAGTCGAATGAGATTACCGACAGGTCATGAAAGCTTTGGCCGTAAGCAATGTCTGATGGATGTTATTTCGTGTCATCGCCGCGTCGAGGATGGAGCTCGTGAGGGCCTGAATTGCAGGAAGATGAGGCTGCACATCCGCAGCAGTCGGATGCCGCACAGCTGCCGTCAGCGTCTGCCGAGAGCGCTGAGCGAAAACGTTTATAGAAGAGCCGACCGATATAAAACGCACAGAGCGCTATGATTACCCAGATGATAATTGTCTGCCACATAGGCGTTCCCCTGGTTGCCGACCCCGGGACAACGGGCGCAGTGAAAACAGCAGAGCCGGCATGATCTCACATTTGTTCAGTAACCAGAATGTTTTCCATGGTTTTCTTGTCTATTGAGACGGTTCCACCATGTACCTTGATGATACAACCATCCCCCTGTGACGGGCAGACCAGTTCAATTTCATTTCCAGGATAGAGCCCAAGAGAAGCCAGCCGCGCACAGTGTTTGCGGTCGCCGTTGACCGAGCAAACCCGTGCGACCCCGCAGTTGAGCTTTTTGCTCAACGGGGTAACCTGGCACCCGGCTTGAGAGGTGCAGGTCCTTTTCCGCATTCTTCTCATCTTTCTGCGGCCGCATCCAAAAAAATCAATAGTCATGGAATCCCCTGTTAAATGCATCTTTTAGGTACAACAAACAATAGTGACTGTCAACAGATAATTCAATAGACCATAAAAGTTTTAGCGAGTCCTAACTCTGGGTTAAAAACCATGCCAACAGGCCAGAAGGCAAGGACAACTCTTAAAAGAAAATTCCCCGCTGACGGCAGGGGAAGCAGGCGATACAGCTCTGGTTGAAAGCCGGTTCAGTCGGAGATTGAAACCATGATGTGGTCGGCTTCACTGTTGCGAAGGGTCAGGGTGCCTCCCATGATTCTCAGCGCCACCGGGTCATTGAGCGGAGCTCTGCCCTGGATGGTAATTTTCGTACCAGGCACGAGCCCCATCTCCCTGATCCGTCTGCCGAGGATTCCTCCGGCCTTCACCGAGACAATCACGCCGGTCTGGTTTTTTTTCATCTGACGCAAATTTATCAGCTGCATTGAGATATGTTATATCCTCTGAGCAATCAGCATTTCAGCTCGTTATCTATTAGGGGAAGTCTCAAACACGAAGGAACTCGTAACAATTTTCATGTATTTGTCTTAGCCCAGGAATCACGAAGGGTGACGATACGGTTGAAGATCAGACCCTCTCTATTCTCGGTTTTTGCATCGAGGCAGAAATAGCCCTGCCGTTCGAATTGTACCGGGGTACCGGGGCCGATGCCGGAGAGAGACGGCTCCACCATGCAGCCGCGCAGTTCCCGGCGTGAATCCGGATTGAGGTGCTGCTTGAAGTCTATATTTTTATCACTGTCGGGATCCTCGACACTGAAAAGTCTGTCATAGAGCAGGACGGAGCAGGGAATTGCCTGCCGGGCCGACAGCCAATGGATGGTTCCTTTCACCTTTCGGCCGTCCGGGGAGCTGCCACCTCTGGTTGCGGGGTCATAGGTGCAGTGCAGAGCGGTGATTTCTCCGCTGACTTCGTCCCTGTCAAAGGACACACAGGTGATGTAGTAGCCATAACGCAGACGCACCTCGCGACCGGGGCCCAGTCTGAAAAATTTCTTTGGAGGCTCTTCCATGAAATCAGAACGTTCGATGTACAATTCCCTGCTGAAGGGGAGCAGACGGCTGCCACACTCCGGTTTCTGGGGGTGGTTGAGGGCCTCGATGTCTTCGACCAGATCTTCAGGATAATTGTCAATAATGACCTTAAGCGGCTCAAGCACCCCCATGACCCGGGGCGCGATATCATTGAGATCGTCGCGAATCGCATTTTCGAGTATCGACATGTCGATCCAGCTTTCCCTTTTGCCGATGCCGATCAGGCTGCAGAAGGTTCTGATCGCCTTGGGGGTGTACCCCCGTCTCCTCAGGCCTGAAATGGTCAGCATTCGCGGGTCGTCCCAGCCGTCGACAAAGTTTTCGTTCACCAGCTGCAGCAACTTGCGCTTGCTCATCACCGTAAAGGTGAGATTCAGTCTCGCAAACTCTATCTGCCTGGGGTGGCAGGGGGTTTCAAGCACATCCAGGACCCAGTCATACAGCGGCCGGTGATCTTCAAACTCAAGGGTGCAGAGCGAGTGGGTGATCTCTTCCAGCATATCGGAGAGGCAATGGGTGTAATCATACATCGGGTAGATGCACCATGTATTCCCGGTCCGGTGATGGGGCACCTTGAGAATACGGTAGATAACGGGGTCTCTCATATTGATGTTCGGGGAACCCATATCGATTTTTGCTCTGAGCACCCGGCTGCCGTCACTGAACTCTCCACCTTTCATTCTCCTGAAAAGATCGAGGTTTTCATCCACGCTCCGGCCGCGATAGGGGCTCGCCTGACCCGGTTCAGTCAGGGTTCCGCGGTAGCTGCGTATCTGCTCACCGCTCAGGTCGCAGACATAGGCTTTGCCGCGGCGTATCAGTTCTTCGGCAAATTCATAGAGCTGATCGAAATAGTCAGAGGCGAAGTAAAGATGGTCGTGCCAGTCAAAACCAAGCCAGCGGACATCTTCCTGGATTGACCGGACATACTCTTCCTCCTCTTTGCTGGGATTGGTGTCGTCAAAGCGCAGGTGACAGGTGCCGTCGAACTCGCCGGCGATTCCAAAATTAAGGCAGATCGATTTGGCATGGCCGATATGGAGGAAGCCATTCGGCTCAGGAGGGAAACGGGTAACCGGTACCGGGTGTTTTCCGCTTTTTTGGTCTTCATTTACAATCTGCCTTATGAAGTCAAGAGGTTTGTCACTGCCTGTCTGATCGTTCATGTTCGTTCTTGGTATGAGATTTTAAGAAAAAAGTCCGGGCGTCTTTCTGAGTCTTTTGACCGTCTTCTCACGTCCGAGCACCATGAGTATATCAAACATTGACGGCCCGGCGAGCTGACCGGTTACCACGGTACGCATGCCGTTGATGATGACGCCCGGTTTGACATCTGCTTTTTCGGCGCATTTCCGTGCCAGCCGTTCCGTTTCTTCAAGCGAGAACTGTTCTGCAGCTGCATAGGCTTCGGCAAGATCGGGCAGCCACGATTTCAGGCCCGGATATTTGAGCAGGTTTTTTTGTAAGGGCTTCTCTTCAATGGCATACTCGTCGCTGAAATAGGCCCGGCCAAGCGTGGTGAAATCGTTTATGGTGTGGAAACGGCCCCTGATCAGGTCTATGGTCTCTAAAAACCATTGCTTCTGTTCCTGCCCGTAACTATCATCCCACAAGCCTTCCCTGCTCAGCCGCTCTTCTACCAGCGGAGCCAGCTCGGCGATCTCCATAGACCTGAGATAGTGTTCGTTGATTGAGATGGCCTTCGGATCGGTGAAAAATTTCGGATCGTCCTTGTGATAGTTGAAGATCGAGCTCGAGCGATTGATCCGTTCAAGGGAAAACGCTTCAATCAGCTCTTCGCTGTTGAAAAATTCACGGTCATCGCCGGGTGACCAGCCGAGGAGCACGAGATAGTTGTTGAACGCCCAGGGGATGAAGCCATTCTCTTTATAAAACTGAACAGCAACAATTTCGCCATGACTCCTTTTTGAAATCTTGGCTTTTTTGTTGTCGAGCGTCAGCGGCATGTGGGCAAATACGGGCAATGGAGCATCAAGTGCCTCATAAAGCAGAAGCTGTTTTATCGTGTTTGTCATATGATCCTGGCCCCTGATAACATGGGATATACGGTCCCTGATGTCGTCGACGACGTTGCAGAGCAGATAGAGGGGGCTGCCGTCAGAGCGGACGATGACAAAATCATCTATCTCGCTGTAGCTGCTTTCGATACGACCAAGTATTTTGTCATCATAGCCGATTCTCCCAGGCCGCTGAGGCACCTTGAAGCGAATGACAGACGGTATTCCCTCGGCTTCTTTCTGGAGCAGGGCTTCAGGCGTCAGCGAACGGCAGGTGCCGTCATAGCCCACGGTCTCTTTTGCTGCAAGAGCCGCCTCTCGTTTCTGCTCAAGGGTTTCCTTAGAGCAGAAACAGTTATATGCCTTGCCTTCCTCAAGGAGCCTTTCGGCTGCCCTGCGGTGGTCTTCGGCGAAATCGGTCTGGAAGTAAGGCCCCTCGTCCCAGTCAATTCCAAGCCAGTTCAGGCCGTCAATAATACCGTCTATTGAAGCTTTGGTGGATCGTTCCGTATCGGTATCTTCAATTCTCAAGATAAGCTTTCCTCCGGTTTTTCGCGCATACAGCCAGTTGTAGAGAGCAGTCCTGGCCCCGCCGATATGGAGGTAACCGGTTGGGCTGGGGGAAAGCGCAGACGAGTTTCGCTCATAAGATTTCCTTTTGTCTGTTTGAAGCTGAATGGTAGCCTGTAACACTGTTAATGTAATAAGCATGAAGTCATGCTTTGCACAAATTTGCTGTTGCTTTGACCGAAAGATGTCATATCAGTATTCGGGGGTTTTATATCTGGTTATAACGGATTGTTCAATGAATATGATCTCTTCCCCCCGCCTGTCACGATGTTTTGGTAATCTTTACAACGTACGTACCAGGGAAGCTTTCATGTTTTAAGTTGTTCTCTTAGCTTGAAAACAGTATATTTCCTGCTTTTTAACATGGAGTTGCCTGCAGCTGCTGATTAACGTAAAATTGTCGTTTTTTCTCCCGGTGGGGAAGAATGTTTACAAGGAAGGAGTTGGAATGAGAGTACTGATCAGTGACAACCTTGCGCCGGTTGGCGTTAAAATATTGAAAGATGCCGGAATTGAGGTTGAAGTGAAAACCGGGATGACCCCGGACGAACTCAAAGCGGTTATCGGTGACTATGACGGCCTGGTAATCCGCAGTTCAACACGAGTAACGGCAGATCTGCTTGAATCTGCGAGCAGGCTCCGGGTGGTCGGCCGTGCGGGCATCGGTCTTGACAATGTCGACATTCCCGCCGCAAGTCAAAAAGGCGTGGTCGTCATGAATGCGCCTGATGGAAACGCCACGACGGCTGCTGAACATGCAATCTGCATGATGATGGCCCTGTCCCGCAACATTCCCCAGGCTTGCGCTTCCATGAAAGCAGGGAAATGGGAAAAAAAGAAATTCATGGGGCGCGAGCTGACCGGTAAAACCTTCGGGGTTATCGGGGTCGGCAGAATCGGCGGCATTGCTGCCAGCAGGGCCCAGGGACTGAGGATGAAAACCATTGCCTATGACCCGCACATGCCCAAAGATATTGCCGAGAAGATTGGTGTGGAGCTTGTCAGCCTGGAAGAGCTGGCCCGGCGCGCAGACTATATCTCTGTCCATGTTCCGCTCACCAAGGAAACGAAAAACCTCGTCTCCGAAAATTTCTTTTCTCTGATGAAAAAAGATGCGATGTTTATCGATTGCGCGCGGGGCGGCGTCTGTGACGAGGCTGCACTCTATGATGCATTGAGGAACAACAAGATCGGTGGCGCGGCTCTGGATGTCTTTGCCGAAGAGCCGACAACGCTTGAAAATTGCCGGCTGCTCGGTCTGGATAACTTTATCTCCACTCCCCACCTCGGTGCCTCGACGAGTGAGGCGCAGGAAAATGTTGCGATCGCCATCGCCGAACAGGTGGCCGATTATCTGAAGAAGAGTTCCGTTACCAACGCCGTAAATGTTCCTTCGGTCAGCGATGATGTTCTTGCCCAGGTAGGTCCCTATATAAAACTTGGCGAGATGCTCGGCTCTCTGCACATGCAGCTTGCCCGCGGCGGCATTGAAGAGGTCGCCCTTGAATATGGTGGTGCGCTTGCTGAACAGAATATCAGCCCGGTTACCGTTGCTTTTTTAAAGGGGCTGTTTACGCCGATATTAAAGGATGCGGTTAATTTTGTTAATGCACCGATTATCGCCCGTGACCGGGGAATAAAAATCATCGAGTCACGTACCGACCGCTCTGATGATTTTACCAATGTTTTATCGATACGGGTAAAAACCGATGAAACAGAAAACGTCCTGGTCGGCACCGTTTTCGGCAAAAATGAGCCGCGGCTCGTGCGGCTGAACAACTTCAGGCTGGAGGTGCTGCCTGCCGGGCCGATGCTGCTGGTGTTCAATAATGATGTTCCTGGTGTCATCGGTGCCCTCGGTACAGAACTGGGAAAACACAATGTCAATATAAACAGCATGACCGTCGGACGGGAGATAAAGAGCAAGCAAAATATTATTTTTCTCGGCACAGACCAACTGATTACCAAAGAGTTGGTGGAAAAACTCAGGGCACTTGAAAATATTAGCGATGCGCAGGCCTTTGATCTCTAGAGACCGGCGCATTAAACTGTAACCCACGATAGGCAAAGGGACTTGTTATGGCTCAAGAAGCAAATCAGAATGGTATTCCATGCGGTGAGGGAAAAGTGCCCAATGAGGCAGGGCAGTGCGTCATGCCGGAGGTCACCTTCTCGGCGTTTGTCATGTCACTGAACACCTCGATATTATTTCATCTCGGTGAGATAGCTGACCCCGAGACCGGCCGGGTTATAAAAAACATAGAGCTTGCCCGGCATGCAATTGACACACTCGTGGTGCTCGAACAGAAAACCAAAGGCAATCTGACGGAAGAAGAGTCGGAACTGCTGAAAAATATTCTGTACGATGTCAAGATACGATTTGTCAGGGCAGTGAAAGGCTAAAAGCTTTTCTCAGCCTCCTATCTGTAATCATGCAGATGGCATTGTCCTCTTTTGCCAGTGACGGGTTGCTCGGATGATTGAACTGTCGGCGCCGGCAAAAGTTAATCTCTTCCTCTCTATCCTTGGCCGCAGGGAAGACGGGTATCATGAGCTCGTTACCCGGATGCAGAAGATCGATCTTTGCGATATCCTGAGAATAAGCAGACGAACGTCTCCCGGCGTTGAGTTCTCCTGCAGCGACCAAAGGCTCCCCAGTGGCAACGGCAATCTTGCGGTAATCGCAGCAAATAAATTTTTAAAGGCTGCCGGCTTATGCACACGTTACGGCCTCGATATTCGTCTTGAAAAAAGAATACCCGTCGCAGCGGGGTTAGGTGGTGGAAGCAGTGATGCCGGAACTGTACTGAGAGGATTAAATACCCTGTTCAACAAGGTGCTCCCCGTCGAACAGCTTGTCGAGATCGGTGCAACCATCGGCGCTGATGTCCCCTTTTTCGCGGTTGATTACAGTGCTGCTGTTGCCAGGGGTATCGGTGAGCGTCTTTCTGCGGTTCCAGATGTTGAAGGGTTTTGGATCCTGCTGGTTAACCCCGGAATCAGGGTTTCCACCCGGACAGTCTTTGAAAATTATGCATTGACAACACAATCAAAAAATTCTAAATTGACCTGTTTTGACAAGAGTGGACTCAATACGTTTTGCTGCGCGCAGATGCACAATGATCTGGAAGCGGTAACCATAGCAAGCCACCCTGTTATTGACACGATAAAACACTCCCTTATTGAAGACGGAGCAGCGGCAGCAATGATGTCGGGAAGCGGCCCAACGGTATTCGGGCTGTTCTCGACAGAACTTTTTACGGCACGGCAAATCGACACGTTAGTCAATAAATTCGCATTAGCATATGGGCAACATGTTTACGCAACCCGTACATATACTGGGGTGTAGCCAAGTGGCTAAGGCACCGGGTTTTGATCCCGGCATTCGTAGGTTCGAGTCCTACCGCCCCAGCCATAGCTCCAGGTGCTGTTGTAATACTCCTACGAACAGGATTTAACATCATGGGCAATATAATTAAAATATTCTCAGGCAACGCGCACCTCCAGATGGCGCAGGAAATAGCCAAGCACCTCGAGTTGACTGTTTCTGAAGCTGATGTTCGAAAGTTCAGTGACGGCGAGATTTTTATAGAAATCAAGGAAAATGTCCGCGGAACCGATTCTTTTGTCGTGCAGCCGACCTGCACCCCGGTCAATGACAATCTGATGGAACTGGTCATTATGGTCGATGCATTGAGACGGGCGTCAGCCAGGCGAATTACTGCGGTGTTACCCTATTACGGTTATGCCAGGCAGGACCGGAAAGTTGCCCCCCGTGTACCGATTTCAGCAAAGGTTGTTGCCGAAATGCTGATGGCAGTGGGTGTCAGGAGAGTGCTCTGCATGGACCTGCATGCCGGACAGATCCAGGGTTTTTTTAACATTCCGGTTGATCATCTCTATGCCGCACCGGTTCTGATAAAGCATATCCAGGAGAATTTTGACGAGATCATTCTGGTTTCCCCTGATGCCGGCGGCGTGGAGAGAACCCGGGCTTTTGCAAAACGGTTGAAATGCGGCCTCGCCATTATTGACAAACGGCGTGACCGCCCCAATGAGAGTGAGGCGATGCACGTGATTGGCAATGTTTCAGGCAAGGTCGCCATCTTGATGGATGATATGGTCGATACCGCCGGGACCTTGTGCAATGGTGCCGCAACCCTGTTGAAAAACGGTGCCAGGGAGGTTCACGCCTATTGTTCCCATCCTGTGCTTTCAGGACCGGCTGTTGAACGGATCAGCGCATCGGAAATCAAATCGCTCGTGGTTACAAATTCGATCCCGCTCAGAGCCGAGGCGCTGGCATGCGAGAAAATAACGGCTTTGTCCGTTTCCTCACTGCTGGCAGAAGCGATTCATCGTATTCACAATGAAGATTCAGTGAGTTCTTTATTTGTATAACTGTCAGGAAGGTAAACTAATTTAGAAAAAGAGGTCAGGTCAACCGGCGGAGCTGCCGGTGGTCTGAGCGCAGGAGGAAGATATGATTACCAAGGAAATGACCGCAGCCGTAAGAGAATCTTTCGGAAAAGGTTCGATGAGAAGAATGCGGGCAGCCGGCAAAACCCCCGGAATTGTCTATTCCGGCGGAAAAGAAGCCTTGCCGCTTGAATTTGAGACCAAGGTTCTCTTTAACGAACTGATCAATATTCAGGGGCGCAATGCCATTATCACCCTGAAGATCGATAATGGCTCAGAGAAAAACGCGATTGTCAAAGAAATCCAGACAGACCCTGTGAAGGATAGCCTGTATCACGCTGATTTTCTGGAAATAGATCTGAATAAACCGACTCATTTTGTCGTTCCGATCAGGTACACCGGGAAAGCCAAAGGTATAGACCTCGGGGGTATCCTTGACATCCATGTACGCGAACTTGAAATGGTCGGTGAACCGCTGACCATACCTGACGAGTGTGTTGTCGAAATTTCCGGTATGGCAATCGGTGACAGTATCAAAGCCGATGAAATTCCACTGCCTGATGGAGTTTTGCTTGTCAGCAAGGCAGACAAGGTTTGTGTAGCGATCAGCAGACCGTAACTGTTCCAATATACCTTCGGCAGGGGCGTCCGCTTGGGAAGTTCCCTGCCGAATATCAGCTCATCCGGAAAGAGTACTCTTGTCCGGATTTTTTATTTTCCGAAGGTGCGCTGTATGGGGTTTATTATTGCCGGGCTTGGTAACCCAGGTTCACAATATGAACGGAACCGCCACAATATCGGCTTTATGCTTGTTGATTATCTTACCCAAAAACATGATCTGCTGTGGTCGCGTTCAAAATGGGAAGGGCATATCTGTCGGACAACACTCTGGGGGGAGCCTGTTTGTTTCATAAAGCCGTCAACCTATATGAACCGCAGCGGCAGAACTGTTGCCGGCGTTGCCAACTACTATAATATCCTGCCGGACAAGACCCTGGTCGTGCATGACGATCTCGACATGAACGTTGGCCGGATTAAATTAGTGAAAGGAGGAGGCACCGGCGGACATAACGGTATACGATCAATCGTTCAGGAGCTGGGTTCGGCTGATTTTTATCGCCTGAAAATCGGTATTGGAAGACCGGGCAGCCCAACGGCGCATCCCGACATGCCTGTAGAAAAATATGTACTCTCAGATTTTTCTGCCGAGGAAGGTGAAATCGTCAGGGAGCGGTTTCTTGCTGTTGAGAACGGCATGCACATGCTGCTGAAAGGCGATCACAGCAAAGCCATGAGCGAGCTGAACTGTCTTAAGTAAAAACAAACCCATGCGATTATATACCTTCGTTCGTCATGTCCCTTATATGACCGTTCAGATATCATTTCCAACCTATCTTCATTATGATGGCTTTTAAAAAAGAGGGCTTTTTCCGTTCATCCATGGTAGTATCATATATCTAAAACTCATTGTATACCTGAAACGGGTGACACGTTGCGTATTGTTGCCCGATCTGCGTTTCGTTTACTCAGAGGTGATTGTTGCGTTCGGCTCAGACGGCAATCAGCACGTTGACGCCTTATAAATTCCAAGGGAGACTATAGTGTTTACAGAAGGTGATATGGCAGTTTACCCTGCACATGGTGTCGGGGTTATCAAATCAATTGAGACCCAGACGGTAGCAGGTATTGATCAGAAGTTTTACGTCATGGAAATCCTGGGAAATTCGATGACAATAATGATTCCCACGACGAGCAGTAAATCAGTAGGCCTGCGTTCAATAGTCAACAAAAAAGAAGCCCTTGAAGTTCTTAACATCCTCAAGGATCGGGCGATTGAAGTCGACTCCCAGACGTGGAACAGGCGGTACCGGGATTATATGGAGAAAATCAAGACCGGCTCCATCCATGAGGTCGCTGCGGTGTTACGGGATCTGTTTCTTCTGAGTGTCGACAAGGACCTCTCGTATGGTGAGCGCAAGATGCTTGATACCGCAAAGCATCTGCTGGTAACGGAACTCTCACTGGCCCAGGAAGTTGAACAGGATCAGATCACTCAAAAGATCGACAAGATATTTTCCTAAGAATTCAAAAGGTTGGTTCCTCACTCCTCAATAAATACATGACTTTGTGACGGCATGGAGCAGCCTGATTTCTGTTCCGACACCCATTTGCCAGCAATTTCCGTTTCGGAAACGTTCAACAACGTTCGTCTGGACCTTTTTCTTGTTCAGATCGGCTTGCCTGGATTTTCTCGTTCACAGATTACAGGGTCAATCAAGGCCGGGTCGATAAAAATTAACGGAACATCCGTGAAACCCGGATATCGCGTCAAGACGGGTGATCTCATCGAGGGAACGGTTCAGTGCAGCGAGTCGCATGCGCTTCCTGTACCCCAACCGGTAGATTTCGATATACTCCACGAAGATCCTTATATTATTGTCTTGTCCAAACCGCCGGGAGTCGTTGTCCATCCCGGCAGCGGTAATTTCCAGAACACACTGGTTAACGGACTTCTTTATCGCTTCAAGGATATTGCCGATTCGGGTGATCCTTTTCGACCGGGTATTGTTCACCGCCTTGACAAGGATACGTCCGGAGTCATGGTGGTCGCCCGAAACAGCGCAGCTCTCCGGCGACTCGTTCAGGATTTCAAAGATCGGCAGGTTGAAAAAATCTATCGTGCACTGGTCCATGGCATCCCTGCTGAAAAAAAAGGAAGAATCGTGGCAGCAATCGGCAGGCATCCGGTGAACAGGCAGAAGATGGCGGTCAGGGAACAGAGCGGCAGGCATGCTGTAACCAATTGGTGCATAGAGCGTTCCTATCAACGCTTCAGTCTGCTCGCCGTAAAGATCGAGACCGGTCGCACCCACCAGATCAGGGTTCATCTGGCCCATATAAAGCATCCGGTCGCCGGTGACGAGGTATATGGAGGGAATCGTCAGGGGCGGGCTTTCGCCCGGCAGATGCTTCATTCCTGGAAATTGACCTTGAAACATCCGGAGTCCGGCAAGACCATGACATTTGAAGCGCCGCTTGCCCCTGATTTTCAAGCGGTTCTCGACACTATGGAGGCTGCCTCTTGATAATCGGGGTGACTGGAGGAATTGGTTCCGGTAAAAGCACCGTTGCCAGCCGGCTCGGCTATTTGCTGTCAGCTGTTGTCCTCAGTGCCGACGACATCTGTCGGGAACTGCTTGAACCCGGCTGCAGGGGCTATACTCGATTTGTGCACTCAGGAGGTGAGCGCTTCCTTGACAGCGGTGGAGCAATTGATCGCCGCAGGCTGCGGAAGGAAATGTTCAGCAATGATGGTCTGAAGGACCTGCTCGAGTCTATTCTTCACCCGCTTGTCTACGAAAAAATAGAAGAAACTGCAAAAAAGAATCCGGGAGCAACAGTTATCGCGGAGGTGCCGCTGCTGTTCGAGTCAGGGCGGCGCCATATGTTTGATCTTGTCATATCGGTGTCTTCCCCCCAGGAGCAGGTGCTTGAGCGTGTCGTCGACCGCGATAAGGTCTGCCGTGAGGCTGTTCTTGAGGTCATCGCGGCCCAGATGCCTCCGGAGGAAAAAAACAGGCGTGCCGATTATGTCATAGAGAATGGATCCGATCTTCAGGAGACGGAAAAACAGCTTGAAGCGCTCGCCGCAAAGCTTCAGAAAAGAATATCCGAATGAGATTGGCGAATAAATTACAAAAACCTTGACACCGTCGAGCTGAGCACGTATAAGAGAGAAAATAATCATGTCGGAACCCCGCCCTGACTGGTCTACAGACATTCAATATCATTATTTTCTCTGAAAATATAAAATATATCAAAATAACAGTTTAACAGATATCAGATAACGCAGTATCAAATCAGGCTGTCGCCTACAATTCTTTTTTTACCGAATTATTAACTAACCTGAGATAACAGCCGCATCATTCAGATAGATGGTTCTTTCTTGTCGGGCCAAAGAATAGTAACAGGAATACTTCTGTTCAGGTGATGGGCAAGATACTCATAAGACTGATTATTGTTGACATTCTCAAACGATTCCCCGATTCCCTGCCATACTAAAGAGGAGACACTCATTGTGATGAACCTGGCGGAGCTCAAACTCCAGAAAATCGACGAACTGGTAAAACATGCACGGAAACTTAAGGTCGAAGGTTTCAGCTCATTGCGTAAACAAGAGTTGATTTTCGCCATTCTCCAGGCTCAGGCTGATAAAGAGGGGAAACTTCGGGGCAGCGGTGTTCTGGAAATTTTGCCTGACGGCTTCGGGTTTCTCAGGGCCCCGGACTATAATTACCTGCCTGGTCCTGATGATATTTATGTGTCTCCTTCCCAGATCAGGCGGCTCAGCCTGAGAACCGGTGACGTCATCGACGGCCTGGTCAGGTCGCCGAAGGAGGGAGAGCGTTATTTTGCCCTGCTGAAGGTGGAGAGTGTTAACTTCGACCCGCCTGAAGCGGCAAAACAGAAAACCCTTTTTGGCAATCTAACCCCCCTGCATCCGAACGAAAAATTAAATCTCGAGTGGCAGCCTGACAACTATTCAATGCGTATCATGGATATGTTCGCTCCAATTGGAAAAGGGCAGCGAGGGTTGATCGTTTCTCCCCCGCGAACCGGCAAGACCGTATTGATGCAGAAAATTGCAAATTCAATTGTCCGCAATCACAAGGAGGTGTATCTCATCGTCCTGCTGATTGACGAGCGGCCTGAAGAGGTCACGGAAATGCAGCGCACCGTAAAAGCTGCAGAGGTAGTTAGTTCAACCTTTGATGAACCGCCCCAGCGACATATCCAGGTCGCAGAGATGGTGATCGAAAAAGCAAAACGTCTGGTGGAGCACAAAAAGGATGTCGTCATTCTGCTCGACAGTATTACCAGACTCGCCCGGGCCTATAACACCGTCACGCCTGCAAGCGGCAAGATCCTCTCCGGCGGCGTTGAGGCCAACGCCCTGCACAGGCCCAAGCGCTTTTTCGGGGCTGCGCGAAACATTGAAGAAGGCGGAAGCCTGAGTATAATTGCGACCGCGTTGATTGAGACGGGCTCGAAGATGGACGAGGTTATCTTTGAAGAATTCAAGGGAACTGGAAATATGGAATTGATCCTTGACCGCAAAATGGCGGACAAACGAATTTTTCCAGCTATTGACATTAAACGATCCGGAACCCGTAAGGAAGATCTGCTGCTCAGAGAAGATGTCCTCAACAGGGTGTGGATTCTGAGAAAACTGCTCGCTTCCATGAATCCCGCTGACGGTATGGATTTTCTGGTGGACAAGCTCAAGCATCAGAAATCCAATGAGGATTTTCTCGACTCAATGAACGGCTGATCCTCTGGAGAACCGCTGTGGTGGTGATGTTTATCCAGCGGCTCTATTTCTGTTGTAAATTTTTAAAATACAATTATAATTCACTGTTCGAGTTTCGGTTTATTAACTAATCTGCTAACCCAATGATAAAGCTTTCTGGAGGGCTGTGGGATACACATGAAGAATGATATACATCCTAAATATAAGACCATCAAGGCGGTTTGTGCCTGCGGTAATGAAGTTGAAATAGGCAGTGTCCTGCCTGAACTCAAGGTCGAAATCTGCTCTGCCTGTCATCCTTTTTTCACCGGTAAACAGAAGCTCATTGATACTGCCGGGCGAATTGAGAAATTCCGTAAGCGCTATGCACAGCATTACGACAACAAGGAAAACGCATAGAGGAGGCTGGGTTAGCCGTTATTAACTCGTTCTCTTTGATTGACATGAAAGTCCGCAGTGATGATTGCATTACTGTGGACTTTTTTTATGGATTACCGGCGTCAGGCGGGGTGCTATGTTAGAAAAATTCCAGGATCTTGAAGACAAACTTTCACGCCTTGAAGGTCGTTTGTCGGATCCTTCGCTCATCAATAAACAGGTGGAGTACCAGAAGGTTGTGCGTGAGCATTCCCGCCTCAGCCGACTGGCGGAATTGACCAAAGCTCATCGCAAAATATCCTCTCAGGTAGCCGATAACAAATCGATTATTCATGATGATGAAGAGGATGAAGAGATACGCGAGCTTGCCCGGATGGAGATGGAAGAGCTTAGTGGGAAACAAATAAAACTTGAAAATGATATTCGGCTTTTCCTGCTTCCGAAGGACCCCAATGACGAAAAAAACACTTTCCTGGAAATCCGGGCAGGGACAGGCGGTGACGAGGCGGCGCTGTTTGTCGGTGACCTCTTCAGGATGTATTCACGATATGCCGAAACACTCGGCTGGAAAGTGGAAATCATGACCTCCAGTCCACTTGGCATCGGTGGATTCAAGGAAATTATCGCCCTTATCAGCGGAGACCAGGTGTACTCCAAGCTCAAGTATGAAAGCGGTGTCCATCGCGTACAGCGTGTTCCGGAGACCGAGGCGCAAGGCCGGATTCACACCTCTGCGGTCACTGTTGCCATCCTGCCCGAGGCAGATGAGGTCGAAGTTGATATTGATATGAACGAACTCAAAATAGATGTTTATCGTTCTTCCGGCCCCGGCGGTCAGAGTGTCAATACAACCGATTCCGCGGTAAGAGTAACACATCTTCCAACCGGTCTGGTTGTTATCTGCCAGGATGAAAAGTCTCAGCACAAGAACAAGGCGAAGGCCCTGACGGTGCTGCGCGCCAGGCTGCTTGACCAGATTGAGCAGGAACAGCACGACAAAATCTCAGAGGACAGGAAGAGCCAGGTCGGAAGCGGTGACCGGAGTGAACGCATCCGCACCTATAATTTCCCCCAGGGGCGACTGACCGATCATCGCATCAACCTCACGCTCTATAAGCTTGATGCAGTTATGAACGGAAAGCTCGATGAAGTCATTTACCCGCTGATAGCCCATGACCAGGCCAAAAAAATAAAGGCATTGGAGTAATCCGGAGCTGAAAAACCGATGGCAGGCTGATGGCGCATACTGAACCCAAGGTTGGATTTCTGCTTCAGCAGGCAATTGCAGAACTCCAGCATGCCGGAGTTGAGGAAGCACAAACTGACGCTGCGCTGCTCCTCTGTTTCTGTCTCTCGCTTTCTCGAACCTCACTCTACCTGGCCGTTGATGACGAGGTCACAGCAGTCTGCAGACAGAGGTTTTCAGATCTTCTGGCAAGACGCAAACAGCGGGAACCGCTCTCCTATATTCTTGGTGAGCGGGAATTCTGGTCCCTGAATTTCACGGTGACCCGGGATGTTCTTATCCCTCGCCCGGAGACGGAATTTTTATTGGAGACTGTTTTTCAAAAAAGAAATACAGGGTGCCTGGATTCAGGAATTCTTGATCTGTGCTGCGGCAGCGGGGTAATCGGCGTTGTTCTCGCGCGTGAGCTTAACCGGGGCGTAACCGCCGTTGACTGTTCAGGAAAGGCCCTATCCGTCGCCCGGCAAAACAGCAGCAGGCACGGAGTTGACCACCTTGTATCGCTGGTTCAGGCAGATCTCTTTAATGGCTTTAAGAGAACAAAGCCATTTTCTTTAATCGTTTCCAATCCCCCGTATGTCAAACAGGCTGATATCAATGCAGTCCTTGAACCTGAAGTGTCGCGCTACGAGCCATTGATTGCCCTGAACGGAGGCACGAGCGGTCTGGATGTGATTGAAAGAATAGTGCAGGCGTTAGGTGATGTTCTTGCCTATGGAGGAGATTTTTTCATGGAAATCGGTGATGGTCAAGCCCACTCGATACGCTCGATATTTACAGATCATGGCGGTGACGACATATACGATTTTGTTACCTGTTATTATGATTATTCCAACCGGGAGCGGGTCATCCACGCCCGGAGAAAAAAACAACGGGGGTAACAGGCGATGGAAAAACTGATCATAGAAGGTGGAAAACCGCTTTATGGTGAAATAGCGATAAGCGGTGCCAAAAATGCCGCTCTTCCACTTATCGCGGCAACACTGCTCGCCCCTGGAACGCATGTGCTGAAAAATGTTCCGGATCTGAGGGATACGAGGACCATTCTTTCCCTGCTCGAGGAACTCGGCGCACGCTGGAGCCGGGACGGTTCCACGCTCTCTATCGATTGCAGCGATATTGCCTATTCCGAAGTTTCCTACGACCTTGTGAAAACCATGCGCGCCTCCGTCCTGGTGCTCGGGCCGCTCATCGCACGTTTTGGCAGGGCGAAGGTGTCCATGCCGGGGGGCTGCGCGATTGGAGAACGGCCGATAAACTTTCATATTGCAGGTTTTGAGCGTTTCGGGGTCACCTGTGTTCTCGAGCAAGGGTATGTAGAGGCTCGTATCGAGGGTCGCCTCAAGGGGAGCAGTGTCTACTTTGACATTCCTTCCGTTACCGGAACCGAAAACATTTTAATGGCCGCGGTGCTTGCAGAAGGTACCACAATTGTAAAAAATGCCGCCAGAGAACCTGAAATCGGCAATCTGATCGACATGCTGACCAACATGGGAGCAGAAATCGAGGGACGGGGCAGCGATCAGATAACCGTTCACGGGGTTGAAAAACTCAAAGCTGCTGAGACGAAAATTATCCCTGACCGCATAGAGGCGGGAACCTATTGCATTGCCGTTGGCGCGGCAGGTGGTGAGGTTGTTGTCCGGGACTGCAATCCTGCTCATTTACCGGCCTTGCTGGAAAAACTAGGTGCGGCAGGAATTGAAGTGATCCCGGGTGATACATCACTGGTTGTCAAGGCCCGTCCCGACCATAAACGCTGGTTGAAAAGCGTTGATATAAAAACCATGCCGTATCCTGGATATCCCACTGATCTCCAGGCACAGTTCATGGCCCTGATGGCTCTGAGCAACTCGATATGCGTTGTCAACGAGACGATATTTGAGAATCGCTTCATGCATGTTGCCGAACTGCGGAGGATGGGGGCAAATATCAGGACTGACGGCAACAGCGCGGTGGTTACAGGGAAGGGCAGCGGACTCAGCGGTGCGCGGGTGATGGCGACCGACCTGCGGGCGAGTTCATCACTGGTTATAGCCGGCCTGGCTGCCTCGGGGAGAACAGAAATCTCAAGAATCTACCACCTGGAACGGGGATATGAAAACCTGGTGGGTAAATTGAGCGGTGTCGGCGCCAGAGTCTGGAAAGAAAGAGAGTAGAACAAGGATCAGCCGGAGTAAGCGCACTCTGCAGATTTGGAGGGGGTAGTACCGGCGAAGCACATCGCTTCCGGATGCTGCCCTTCGGCCTTGTCGCCGTTCCACCACGGCCGACAGACAGGCCGTCCATGGCCTGCTGTCAGTTGCGGACCTCCTGTCCGCAACCCTTCGGGCCTGATGTGGATCCACGGCGGGCCTGCGCGATGCATCCGGAAGCGATGTGCTTCGCCTTCCCGGTTGCAGGTGAGTGCGCTTGCTCCGGTGATCTTAAAAAAATCCCGCCTGTCAGTTGTCCGGGGGCAGGGGCAGGTAAACGCAAAAGCGTGCACCTCCGGTTTCTTCATTATCGGCACTGATCTGACCGTTATGGGAATCGATGATCTGCCTGACGATTGCCAGCCCGAGACCGGTCCCATCTGTTCTGGTCGTGAAAAAAGGCTCAAAAATCTGCCTGCTCTGTGCTGGATCGATGCCGGGCCCGTTATCGCTGACGCTAATGTAGCTCATCTCCACATTTCCAGGTCCAATCCTGTTTTCCGCCGTTATCCTGATCCGTTCATCTCCTGGTTTACAGAATGCCCGTCCATTCTGGATAAGATGGTTAATAACGGTGAAAAGCTGCTGTTCATCAGCCCATATACTGAATCTGGGATCCATTACAATGTGTACGTTGCAGGTGGGCGGCCACTTCGGGTCAGCCTTGCAGACCTCCAGGATCTCCTGCAGGCAGGGGGCGAGCTGAAACCATTCCCGGTCGATTGTGTCGGGGCGGGCGAATTTCAGAAAATCGGCAATTGTCTTGATCAGCCGCTCAGACTCCCTGAGAATGATTTTTGTCAGTTCATAGTTTTGCAGTTGAGATGGATCACCGGATGAGTATTCCTGGGCCAGAATCTGCGCTGAACCGGAGATGGCGGTGAGCGGGTTCCTGAAATCGTGAGCGATGCCTGCACTCATCATTCCAATTGCTGCAAGCTTTTCCGCCTGGCGTATCTGCGACTCGAGACGTTCAATCTCGCTGATATCTTTTAATGTAATGATCGTGGTATCTTCATAGCCTGAACTGATGGAATCGGCGCCGCTCGAAGGGTGCTTGAGAGCGGTATGAGCGTACCCGAGGCGGATTTTCTGGTGATCACTGCGCTCAAAATCGCAGGCGTTTCGGGGCGACGGGTTGCTGAGGTCTATTAATGGGAAAAGCGAGAAGAATTTTTTGCCGATCACCTCTGAGTGTGACATACCGGTAATTGAAACGGTCGCATTGTTGGCGGAGGTAATGATTCCCTCTTCATCGACGGTAATGATGCCGGTGGTTATGTTGTCGAAAATCTCCTTGTAGAGCTGTGACAAACGATCCAGGTCCTGCTTAGTGCTTGTCAGAGCCTCGGCGGTGGTTTTCAGGCGAGCACCGACAAGAGAACTCACAACAGCTGCGAGGAAAAAGGTAAGGCCCTTTATGGCAAACTGATTGACACTTGCCTGAACGCCCTGTGCCCCGACCGACTTGAAATATAACAGATATTCGGGCATATAGTGGCTGTTTTCGAACACCAGTATCGTTCCGTAAAGCAGTGTTGAGGCAGCAGCGGCTATGAGTCCGCCTTTTATAGGGATCAGCAGCCCGTAGGTAATAATGGGGAAAAAATAAATAGAGGTGAAGACAGACTGTGAGCCGCCGGACAGGTAAACGAGCAGCGAACAGAATACGGTATCGAGCAGTGATTGGATAAAGCCGAATTTTCTGATAGCGGTGTCAAATTGGAGCAGGTAAATGGCTGAGCCGATTGTGCAGAGGTAGACCCCAAGAATAAAAAGAATCAGAAGATTCAAAGGTACGGTGATCGCCTCGAACTTATCATCCTGGAGTACAAGGCTGATGCCGAGAATCAGCGTATAGAGGACGATGCGAAGCAGCATCATCCACAGCAGCTGCTGTTTTAATACACCATCCGAAGAACCGGAACGGAATCTGAAGTCTGAAATAAGGCTTTTATTCATGGGCAGGACGGCTCATAATTCATATTTTTTTACCTTGTAACGAAGTGATCTGAAACTTACCTTGAGCAGGTCTGCCGCCCGGGTTTTTGAATTGTTGGACTTTTTGAGAGCGTGGCTGATGAGCCGCCTTTCCAGGTTGTTGATGACATCGTCAAGTCCTCGCTGGAATAATTCCTCCTCGTTGGCGACTGCCTGGAACTCGGACTGTTCCTGGGAAACATCTTTACCCTGTTTTCTGATCGCGTTGGTCAGGGAGAGGCTCTCGGGAAGGATTATATTCGATGATTCCAGGGCCACGCCCCTTTCGATGATATTTTCAAGTTCCCTGACATTGCCGGGAAAATCATAATCCATGAGCACCTGGAGGCCATAGGAGGACATTTCCTGGATATCTTTGCCGAGAAGTCTTGAATATTTATTCAGAAAGTGATCAACAAGAAGCGGGATGTCGCTCTTTCTCTCGCGAAGCGAGGGGACCCTCAGGGGGACAACCGCCAGCCGGTAGAAAAGATCTTCCCGGAACCTTTTGGCCAGGATTTCATCTTCGAGCACCCTGTTGGTTGCCGCAATAATGCGGACATTGATGTGTTGGGTCTTTACCCCTCCAACCGGCTTGATTTCTCTTTCCTGCAGAACTCTAAGCAGTTTTGTCTGGATGATCGGGGTTAACTCGCCGATCTCGTCGAGAAATGCGGTACCATTGTCTGCCTGCATGAAGAGACCGGGTTTGTCTGCAATCGCTCCGGTAAAGGAGCCCTTTACATGACCGAATAACTCGCTCTCCATTAATTCCTCAGGGATGGCACTGCAGGTTATCGGTACGAAAGGTTTGGAGGAAACATGGCTTTTTGCATGTATTGCCTGGGCAACGAGCTCTTTGCCGGTGCCCGATTCCCCATAGATCAGGACATTTGCCGGTGTCGGAGCGATCCTCTCAATCATGTCGAAGATTTTCAGCATCTCTCTGCTTTTCCCGATAATATTGGGGAAAAGCGACTGGACGTTTTCTTTGTTCACCGCGGAACCACTCCTGTTGGTTGCCGAATGGATCACCGATTTTATCTCATCGACATTGAATGGTTTACTGATATAGTCATAGGCCCCATTTTTCATGGCCCTTACAGCGTCGTCCGGTGAAGCAAAGGCGGTTATCATGATAACGGGGAGATCTCCGAAGTGTTCCCTGATCGATTCAAGCAGTTCAAGCCCGCTCATTCCGGGCATGCGGATATCACTGATAACCAGGTCAAAGGTCTGCTTGTCGAGCATGGAGAGTGCCTGGTCACCGTTTTTGGCGGTAACAACATTATGGCCGCCCTTTACCAGGAGGATCTTGAGAAAGTCCCTCATGCTTTGTTCATCATCAACTACGAGAATTTTGTTCATGGTCGAGCCTGTTCTAATGGTTTCAATCAGCAGAAAAGAGACAGCGCCTGAAAAATGGCTTAAAAGTTATGGTATTGTATCGTAATCAAATAGAAAATGCCAACGCTCCATGGTGATATTTCTGCAGCTGTTAACAGCCGCAGATAACGGGCGGCGATGATTAATCCCAATCGATTCGCGCGCTGCCGGCAGACGCCTGATGCTAAGCCGTTGCAAAAATATCGATCAAGTGGTAATGAACGTGTTGCATATGCGACGCCGATCAAACGTTTTACTGTTTTTAGAGTAATATGAGTAAACCTGCCGAAAAATTTGACGACCAGACCCTGACAGAGCACCTTCGTGAACTGCGAAGTTGCCTGATCTATTCCTTTACCGCAATTTTTGTCGGATTCTGTCTCTCGTACCTTGTCATCAGGCCGGTCGGCACCTGGTTTTTCAAACCGCTGACGGAAGTGCTGCCTGAGGGTACAAGCCTGATTTTCACCTCCTATCAGGAAGGGTTTTTTTTTATCTAAAACTTGCCCTCGTCTGCGGGATCCTGCTGGCCAGCCCTGTCGTTTTTTTTCAGATATGGCGGTTTGTCGCCCCCGGGCTCTACAAGCATGAAAAACGCGTGGTTCTGCCGTTTTCCTTCATATCTTCCCTCTGTTTTATTTCAGGCGCGGCCTTTGGTTACCTCGTTGTATTCCCGCCCGCCTTCAAATTCCTTGTCGGCTACAATAATGAATTTTTGACATCCATGCCGGCGGTCAGTGAATATTTTTCCCTTGCCACGCGACTCCTTCTCGCCTTTGGGGTTATCTTTGAAATGCCGGTCATGATGGTGTTTCTGTCAAAAGCGGGCATTGTCTCTGTAGCGCTTCTTAATAAATACCGTAAATATGCGATCCTCATCAATTTTGTCATAGCGGCGATTCTGACGCCCACTCCCGATGTGGTAAATCAGATGATGATGGGCATTCCGCTGCTGGTCCTGTATGAGGTGAGCGTCCTTTCAGTATGGTTTTTCGGCAGAACTAAATTCAGCGGATTTGATGGGAAAACTCTGTAATATTCTGAGAAGATAACTGGATTTCTCCACCAGTCTGCATTATCTAGTAATGAGACCAGAGCAGGGTCTCCACGCAGCATGCGCTCCCTGTTGGGAAAAAGCGTTCCGATAATGATACTCTTGCATTCCGCTGGACAGCAGAGGAATAGATAAAAATTCGATTCTGGAGGTAGGTATGGCGATAGATAAAACTTTCGAACGGGCACTGGCAGTCGGCAGGCCCCCCAACGTGAAGAAATTGTTTCCCAACTCCAGGGCACTGCTGGTCAGCGGCAAGGTCATAGATCGGGCTTTGAGACAGAAAGGCGATGCGATGACGATTGCTGCCAACGGCAGAAACGCTTTTATTATCAGGGGAGCGCTGAAAGCAGCTCAACGGGCGAACGCCGCCCTGATCATCGAGATAGCCAAATCGGAATCCAACTATTGCCCGGTTAATTTCTGGAATATCGCACTGCACGTAGATGCGGCCTGCAATGAGCTGGGCATAACGATTCCAGTGGCTGTGCATGCAGACCATTACGGGCTGAAATCAGAGGCGGATGTCGAAGCTGCCAAGATTGAAATCCCCACCCTCTTTGAGGCGGGCATTACCTCAATTGCAATTGATGCATCCCACATGGTCGACGACAAGAACCTGATGGCCAACCTGAGTCTGAAGGATTTTGTTCCGCAGTGGGCCGGTCTTGAAACCGAGGTCGGCGAGATCAAGGGCAACCAGGGGCTCTCCACCGTTGACGATGCGACGTTTCTGATCAAAGGGCTCAATGCCCATGATATCTTTCCCAACTGGATTGCGCTTAACAACGGCTCCGCTCACGGTATCGAGGACAGCGGTGAGGGCATCCAGGTTGACCTAACCGCTGAAATCCATGAGCATCTCGAACTCTATCAGGTTTCCGGTGCTCAGCATGGAACCTCGGGAAATAATTCCGACCGGCTCAGACAGATCAGGAGTCGGACGAAAACAACCAAAGCCAACGTTGCGACGGCGCTCCAGATGATCTCCTGGGGGGTGGAGGTCAACGACTACGGCAACGCCCTGATGAACAAAGACGGCAGTTTTCGAAAGGTCCGCGGAGAGGGGGTCGACGAGCAGGTGTGGGAGCGGATGCAAAAATATGCCGCCGATAAGGGGTGGTCCGGCGGCGACTATAAAAACCTCAATCTTCCCGTGGACAACTGGCTGTGCGGCCAACCCCTCCAAATTCGTGAGCGGATGGCGTCCCGCGTCGAGACATTTGTCTACAACATGCTGACCTCAGTGTTTAACGCTCAAGATTCTGCATCGCTTGCCATCGAGATGCTCGCCGACGCCGGATCGCATGACCTTGGACCGAACAGCATGAGAATCGAAGACCCGGCGGAATGGACGAGAGAAAAATAGTGGCAAAAGCCGCACTGCTTGACGTCAATAAAGGTCCCGACGGTGATTTTGACGACTAACAGATTAAAAAGCAATCCCCTGAACAATCATTTCCGGGATTTTTCTGTGAGCTATAAAGAGAGTTATTAATGAAAACGATTCTGGTTACCGGCGCGGCAGGATTTATCGGCGCACATCTTGCCAAGAAGCTGATCGAAAAAGATATCAAAGTCATCGGACTTGATAATATCTGCGACTATTACGATCCTCAGCTGAAGCGTGATCGCATGGCAGCCCTGGCCGAAGGCGATCTTTTTGTCCATGAGAACTTCGACATGGCGGACCGGTCCGCCATGGAGCAACTCTTCAGCAGATACCGTTTTGACGCCGTCGTCAATCTTGCAGCACAGGCGGGTGTTCGTTATTCTCTTGAAAATCCGCATTCATATGTTGACACGAATCTTGTCGGTTTTGTCAATATTCTTGAGGGATGCCGCCATGGAGGAGTCAAGCATCTCGTCTATGCCTCTTCGAGTTCTGTATATGGCGCAAATACCAATATGCCGTTTTCTGTTCACGACAACGTCGATCATCCCGTTTCCCTCTATGCCGCATCCAAGAAAGCCAACGAGTTAATGGCTCATACCTACAGCCATCTGTACAATCTGCCGACAACAGGTCTGCGTTTCTTTACGGTCTACGGACCCTGGGGCCGCCCGGACATGGCACTGTTCCTTTTTACCCGTGCCATAGTGGCGGACGAGCCGATAAACGTCTTTAACAATGGCAATATGGAACGCGATTTCACGTACGTAGACGACATAGTTGAGGGTGTTTCGAGGGTTATTTTTCAAATACCTCGCGGAGATAACGGCTGGAGCGGTGACCGGCCTGACCCGGCAACGTCCTATTGTCCTTACAGGGTCTATAATATAGGCAACAACAATAAGCAGAAGCTCATGCACTATATAGAAGTTCTGGAAGATTGCCTGGGGAAAAAGGCCCGGAAGAATTTCATGCCGCTTCAGCTCGGTGATGTTCCGGCAACCTTTGCAGATGTTGACGATCTTGTCAGGGACCTGGGTTATAAACCTGACACCTCGCTCGAATATGGCATAGCCAAATTTGTCGACTGGTACAAGGGCTATTACAACATCTGAGAACGATCATCAGCCGGAGAAGCGATCTAGACTGTATCCTTGACTCTGGAGACGCCGGGCAGCAGGGTCTGAGTGGAAATGACTCCGGGCCACTGCCTGATTGTCGATGTCAGGAATTGGGAGAGCAGTTCCGCATCGGAGGATAGCAGGTCGCGTATCAATCTCACCCTGATGATAATGTCGATGGAGCCATGAACGGAGTGGGCTTCGCGCACCTCTTCGAGGGTCTCCAGTTTGTCCATTATCTTTTCCTCGTGTCTTCCCTCAACATTCATCAGGACAAAGGCGATGATTTCCCGTTTCATCTCAGGATATTCCTGCTCTTTATGCGTTTTCATCTTCTGCCTGAACTCCTCCATGTTTTTCGGTATCAACTTGTCTATGCCGATGCCGTATTGCCGTGATTTTCCGAACTTCCACTGGTGAAGGGATATATAGAGGTAGAGATCATCGACGGTACGGTTTTTAAAAGAGTTTATCAGCCCGCTGTTTTCTATCAGCCTTTTAAGCGGCAGGTAGATGGTCAGGTACCAGTCTGCTGCAGCCTGAATCGGCTTGATCGCATCGCCGGCTTCATTTGACAGGTGCTGATTATGCTCCTGGATCTGTTCGTTGAGGTAGTGGTACTGGCCGGGCTCCGTGAGTTCGGGAACATTTGTCAGTTTGAATCTGTCCCGGAATGCTATCTTTTCCAGGTAGAGTTTATTTTCAAGCGTATCTTTTGAAGGCAGCAGTTCAAGGATACAGGCCCTGATATGATCGTGGCCAAGATTCTTCGCAGCGGTAAAGCGATGATGTCCGTCGAGAATATAGTAGCCGTCCTTTATCTGGTAGAGGGATATCGGCGGGATTGAACGTCCCTGTCTCATTGCAGTTGTCAGGGAGCGGAGCTGTTCATCACTGCGGTGGCTTTTCGGACTGAATTTGGTATCAAAGTCGTGATAGCGGCCGACGCTGCCGACTATGAGATCAAGGGGCACAAGAGAAGTTCCCCGGTCGATTGAGGTAAAAGCCTCTTCTTCTTCGCGAACTTCATCAAAACGGGGGTTGTGCCCGGTAGTTTGAGCTGTCGGCCTGAAGAAAAGTTTTTTGAAAAAATTCATCTGCTTACAGTGTGAAGGTGTGATAGCCATACGAGTTTATTACGGTTGTTCTCCCCGCCATGCTGATGCGATCAAATGCGCTGTCAAATTGTCTGTGTATATGCCCATGGATAAAGTAACGGGGGGAATAGCGTTCAATCAGGGTGCGGTAACAGTTAAATCCTTTATGGCAGCGGTCTTCCGCGTCATGGATTCTTCGTGGCGGCGCATGGGTAACAACGACATCGAGCTTCTTCAAAAGCCAGAGTCGAAACCATAACCGCCTGATCTGCGATCGCATTTCCCGTTCCCGGTACTGGTTTGGATTTCCGTTGTACCACCTTGATCCTGAAAAGCCGAGAAAGTTTAGCCCCTGATGACAGATTATTCGACCGGTAAGGTTGGTGCAGCCGGCAGGCGACATGTCATGCCTGATATCGTGATTTCCGAGGACAAAGAAAAGCGGCACATCATATCTGTTGCGGAGACTGCGCAGATATTCAGGAGGCAGGTCACCGCAGGCAATGATGAGGTCAACCGGCTGCCCATGATCGTATTGTGAATCAACAAGCTCTTTTGCGACAACATCTGAAACAGAAAGAACATTCATAACGTTGTTATCTGTTGATCATTTCATCCCCGGAGGATGGGAACAGCGATTACTGGTTCATTAATCGCATCGCCGCCTCAGTTATGGAAATTGAATTGATGGAGTTGTTGCGCCAGAGGGTTTTCTGGGGGCCGTGTTCTATAAAGCGATCCGGGTGAGCAAGCAGACTGGTTTTAACCCTGGATAATCCGCAGCGGCTGAGCAGTTCAAGTACAGCACTGCCGAATCCACCCTGGCGGACATTATCTTCTATGGTAACCAGCCGGCCGGTCTGTGATGCGAGGTCCGCTATCAGTTCGTTATCAAGCGGCTTGATGAAACGCGGATTTATTACGGCGGCGTCAATCCCGACTTTTTCAAGTCCCATGGCCGCACGCAGCGCCGGGTGGACACGATTGCCAATGGGCAGCAAGAGGATATCCCGCCCGTTTCTCAGCAGTTCCCCTTTGCCGATTGGAAGTTCTCTGAAGCGATCACTGAGCGCAACGTTTTCACCTTCTCCGCGGGGGTACCTGAGCGCAGAGGGGCCATTGTGGCTGAGGGCGGTGTAGAGGAGGTCCTGAAGCTCATTCTCATCCTTGGGGGCCATCAGCACCATGTTGGGAATGATCCGCAAAAAAGAGAGATCGAAGACCCCATGGTGGGTCGGCCCGTCGGCCCCGACGACGCCGGCGCGGTCGATGGCCAGCGTGACAGGAAGGTTCGGGATGCAGACATCATGGATTATCTGGTCGTAGGAACGCTGGAAAAAGGTCGAATAGATAGCCACGACCGGATGCATGCCTTCCTTGGCCATACCTGCAGCAAAGGTAACGGCATGCTGTTCAGCGATTCCGACATCGAAGAATCGATCAGGGAAGGTCTCTGAAAATTCCTTTAATCCTGTGCCTTCAACCATGGCTGCTGAAATGGCAACGATCCTGCTGTTGTCCCTGGCCATTCTGGTGATGGCTTTTCCGAAAACCTCGGTGTAGGATTTTGACGAAGACGGTGATTTGATTTTTTTCCCGGTAGCCACCTCAAACGGTCCGATCCCGTGAAACGAGCGGGGATCTTTTTCTGCCGGCTGGTATCCCTTGCCCTTGGTGGTGAGGACATGAATAAGCGCCGGTCCCTGGATCGTGTCCCTGACGGTTTCAAAGGTGTCCAACAGATCTTCGAAATTGTGGCCCGGAATAGGGCCGATATAGTCGAACTTCAGTGCCTCAAAAAGCATACCAGGAGTAAAAAAGCTTTTAAAACTCTCCTCACTCTTTTTGAGGACGGTGAGGATATTCTCTCCGACATTGGAGAGCTGCCCCAGTCTGTCGACGAGATGGTCCTTGAGGCGCCGCATGGTCCGTCCTGTCAGTTTCCTGCTGAGAAAACTGCTGAGTGCGCCGACATTGGGTGAAATGGACATCTCGTTGTCATTGAGAACAACAATAAGTTTTTCGTCCAGGTGACCGGCCTGGTTCAAAGCTTCAAAAGCCATGCCGGCGGTCATCGAACCGTCACCGATAACGGCGATGGCTTTTCCCGGATCACCGGTCAGCGCTTTTGCAATGCTCATTCCCAGGGCGGCGGAGATCGATGTTGATGAATGCCCGGTTTCAAAGGCATCATATTCACTCTCACCTATCTTGGGAAAACCGCTCATCCCCTGGTACTGGCGAAGCGTATGAAAAGAATCCCGTCTTCCGGTGAGTATCTTATGGGCATAGGCCTGGTGTCCAACATCCCATATGAGCCGATCGTCAGGGGTATTGAAGACATAATGCAGGGCAATGGTCAATTCGACGACCCCGAGGCTTGGTCCCAGGTGTCCCCCGGTCTCAGCCACTGATTTGATCAGAAATGAGCGGATCTCTGCGGCAAGCTGCTCAAGCTCCGTGAGGTTAAAGGCCCTGATATCCCGGGGTGAGTGTATCCTGTCGAGCAGCGTGGCTCTTGTATCCGAAGGTGTCGTCTGTAGTAACATAACTGGGCAGCTGGTGCTGATGAATGATTGGATCCGTATTTTTTATCAATAACAATAACCAATAATTGGCAAGTGTAAAAGAGAATGTCAGAAAAAAGCAGAATTTGCAGCTGTATTCCGGAGGCAGATGGTTGTTAATGCGTTCTTGCGGCGATGTAATCAGCAAGTTTGCGGAGTGGGTCAGCCTTGAAATCGAAAGAAGATAATGATGATTTCGCCGCTTCAACAGTCTCCAGGGCAATCTGTCTGGTTTTTTCTATGCCGAAATAGGATGGATAGGTTGCTTTTCCCTTTGTCTCGTCACTGCCTGCAGTTTTGCCAAGCGCTTTTGTTGTTGAGGTTACGTCCAGCAGGTCATCGATGATCTGAAAAGCAAGCCCGATCTGAACGCCATACTCCCGGAGGTGATCGGTCTGTTCCCGGGTAGCGTCCGCGCCGATGGCGCCAACCTCGACCGAGCATTTGATCAACGCACCGGTCTTGCTGCGGTGAATTGTCTGGAGGAGTTCAAAAGGATACGGTTGGTTCTCGTTGGCAATATCAAGTGACTGTCCGCCTGCCATTCCTTCCGGGCCCGAGGCTCGTGCAATGAGGTTGCTGATCACTATTTTTTTTTCAGAAGAGAGCTTGTTCCTGTTGCCAGTAAGAATTTCAAAGGCATAGGTCAGCAGGCTGTCCCCGGCGAGGATGGCAGCTGCCTCACCGTATATTTTGTGATTTGTCGGTCGGCCTCTTCTCAGGTCATCATTGTCCATCGCCGGCAGATCATCATGGATGAGCGAATAGGTGTGTATGCATTCAAGTGCGCAGGCAATGGGAAGCATGTCGGTCAGAATGTCTTGAGCGTCTGATACGGCTTCGGCGGCGGCAAGGCAGAGGATCGGCCTGAGCCGTTTTCCACCGACGAACAGACTGTAACGCATTGCCGACAGGTGGTCGGCAAAGGACCCACCGATTTCAGGCAGCAGAGACTCGAGCGACTGGTCAATAATGGCCTGACGGGCGGCGAGATAGCGCTCAATCTTCATTGTCATGCTCACCAAAGGGTTCAGCCTGCAGCTGACCGTTTTTTTCAAGAAGAATGTCAACCTTCGTCCTGGCTTCGGTTAGACTGGTGTTACAGAATTCGGCGAGCTTAATTCCTTCATCGAATTTCTTCAGGCTGGCATCAAGCGTCAGGTCTCCGTTTTCCAGTTCGTCGGTAATCTGTTCAAGGCGAGACAGGGCAGCTTCGAAGGTTTTTTTAGCCATAGACTGATCCATGCCGGTTGCTGTTCATCTTTTTTTGATAAAAGAGAAAGAACATTGGTTTATTAGAGAGTAGGAATATAGTATAGAAGTCGCATCATACGCAAGTACTGTTTGAGAGCGCTGTTTGAGCGTTTTGGCTGCGGTTCTCCGATGCAGTAAACGAAATTACATTACAGAACATAGATGCAGGAATCAATCGAACGCTTCAAAAGCTGGCTTGAAAATGAAAAAGGCTATTCTGAGCACACCGTAACCGGCTATTGCCGGGACCTGAATGAATTCAGTACACGAATCGGAATCAATAAAAAACCGCCTGAAATCAGCAGCGATGACGTGCGGACCTTTGTCTCCAGTCTCCACAGAATAAATAACGGTGCAACAGTCAGTAGAAAACTCTCGGCACTGAGAACATTTTTCAGATTCCTTATCCGTGAAGGGAAAATAACCGGCAGCCCGCTGAGCGGGGTGAGTGGTCCGAAGAGTGGTCGGTCAATTCCAGTTTTCCTGACGGTTGACGAGGTTTTTTCGCTGCTCGACAGTCCCGACTCAAGAGACCCATACCCACGCAGGGACCAGGCGATTCTTGAGCTTCTCTATTCAACCGGAGTGCGTGTCGCCGAGCTTGTTTCAAGGAACATTGAAGACCTTGATTTCGTAACTGAAATGCTTAGGGTGACCGGCAAAGGAAACAAGCAGCGACTGGTTCCTGTCGGCCGGCCGGCAATCGAGGCCATCAGCCAGTGGCTCCCGGAGCGCGAGGGCATCATTGCCAGCCAGAAGGAAAAAGGACAGGGCGTTGAGAAAAAGGCCGTTTTTATCAACGGCAGGGGAGGTCGACTGACAACCAGAAGCGTCGAGCGCTTTGTCGCCAAATACGCGATTCGGGCCGGACTCAGGCAGGCGGTCACGCCGCATGCGCTCAGGCATTCATTTGCCACTCATTTACTGGAAATGGGAGCTGATCTGCGCTCGGTTCAGGAGCTGCTTGGTCATGCCAGCCTGTCAACGACTCAGCGATATACGCATGTAACCCTAGATCACCTCACAGAGGTTTATGATAAAGCCCATCCGCTTTCCGGCAACAAGCGGTAATCAGTCATTTCTGCTGAAGCGCTGCGGGAAGAAGGAGATGTTCCTATGAAAATGAGATCAACGACGATTCTGTCAGTACGCCACAAGGGTGAGGTCGTCGTCGCCGGTGACGGCCAGGTATCGCTTGGCAATACCATTATAAAGCACAACGCGCGCAAGGTAAGGCGGCTGTATCACGACCAGGTGATAACCGGTTTTGCCGGAGCTACCGCCGATGCCTTTACCCTCTTTGACAAACTAGAACAAAAACTTGAGCAGTATAATGGCAATCTCATGCGTTCGGCTGTTGAACTGGCTCGGGACTGGCGTACCGATAAAATGTTGCGGCGGCTTGAGGCGATGATGATAGCCGTTGACAAGGACTGCTCCCTGCTGCTCTCCGGTACCGGTGATGTCATCGAACCAGACAGCGGAGTCATAGCGATCGGCTCCGGCGGCCCTTATGCCCATGCTGCGGCTTTCGCGCTGGTACAGAAGAGTGATCTCGATGCCGAGGAGATCTGCCGGACGGCGATGGAAATCGCAGGATCCATTTGTGTTTTTACCAACAAATCAATTGTTATCGAAAAAATATGATTAATATCGAGTCTTTAACACCGAAACAAACCGTTTCAGAGCTTGACAAATACATTGTCGGCCAGGCTGACGCGAAACGATCCGTCGCCATTGCCCTGAGAAACCGCTGGCGCAGAAGGCAGGTTGATTCTCCGTTGCGGGAAGAAATTGCCCCGAAGAACATAATCATGATCGGCCCTACCGGAGTCGGTAAGACCGAAATAGCCAGACGTCTGGCAACGCTTGCCCAGTCACCTTTTCTCAAGATAGAGGCTTCCAAGTTCACCGAAGTTGGCTATGTGGGCCGTGATGTTGAATCAATGATACGCGACCTGATAGAAATTGCCATCAATATGGTAAAAACTGAAGAAAAACAGCGTATAGAAGGCATTGCCGCGGCGAGTGCAGAAGACAAAATACTCGATCTGCTGCTTCCTCCGGTGCCATCCGGCAAAAATCCGCTTTCAGAATCGGGGCCGGACAGCAAAAATTCATTTACCCTGGTGGGTACCGAAGGACACCTTGCTACGCGTGATCAACAGCACGAGCCGTCAACCCGCGAGAAAATCCGACAGATGCTCAGGGATGGAAAGTTTGATTCAAGAGAGCTTGAGCTCTCTCTGGATGAGTCAAAATCCATGCCCATGGTTGAAATTATGACGACATCCGGGCTTGAGGACATGCAGTCAAACCTCCAGGACGCTTTCAGTAAAATGTTTCCACGGAAAAAGAAGAAAAAGAGGCTGAAAGTGCCTGAGGCACTCTCCGCTCTGACCCAGCAGGAAATGGAACGGATGGTCGACATGGAAACGGTGATGAAGGAGGCCATCAGGCGAACAGAAGAGTCCGGCATCATTTTTCTTGACGAGATTGACAAGATCGCCTCGCGATCAGGCGGTGCTTACGGTCCGGACGTCTCCCGCGAAGGAGTCCAGCGCGACCTGCTGCCGATTGTTGAGGGAGGAACGGTGTCCACGAAGCATGGAATGGTGAAAACCGACCATATTCTCTTTATTGCCTCGGGCGCCTTTCATGTCGCCAAACCTTCTGACCTGATTCCCGAACTGCAGGGACGTTTTCCCATTCGGGTTGAACTCCATTCCCTGGGAAAAGATGAGTTCGTCCGAATTCTCACAGAACCGAAAAACGCATTGACAAAACAGTATATCGCACTGATGGCGACAGAAGGTATCGAGTTGATCTTTGAACCGGGCGCCATCGAGGAGATGGCCAGAATCGCCGTCCAGGTCAATGAGCGTACCGAGGAAATCGGGGCTCGGCGGCTTCACACCGTAATGGAGAGGGTGCTGGACGATCTCTCTTTTGATGCATCGGAACGGGATGATGGTGTTTACACGGTGACGGCCGAATATGTCAGGAACAGTCTGCTTGAGATCGTCGAAGACCAGGATCTGAGCAGATTTATACTGTAGTGATTCAGAGCTTCGTGCTGACGAGAATAGAGCGAGTGGAGAGAGAGCATGTTTCGTGGATTTTCTTTTTTCAGGTCAACCGGGTCACCCGGTCCTAAGAGCAGCGGGACAGATACCGAGCTGAAACACTGTCCTCAATGTAATGATGAGTATCGGCAGGAATTCAGCCGCTGTGCCGCCTGCCAGTGTGAGCTTGTTGCAGGCGGAAAAAAGGCAGGCGGAAAAACCGGGAATGAGCGGAGCAGAGACGAGCGGGATCTGCACATTACCGCTGAGGATGAAATGCTGGCCATGCGCCGCGGAAGTCTGGCAGAGATGAGAACTATCCAGCGGCTGCTCAAAAAGGAATTTGTCGGCTCGTTGCTGGCAGAGGATCTTTCCGGGCAGAGCGGCGGGTGCTGCAATTCGAAAATATTTAATCTAAGCGTGAAAAAAGAGGACGCCGCTCTTGTGCAGCAGATACTCGCCGAAGATTTCAAACGAACAACGGCTCTTGACGATCATGACTACCAGCCTGCGGCGGCAGTTGTCTTTGACCAGCGTTCAGCGCAGGCACACTGCCCGGCGTGCGGCTGCCAGTTCAAGACCGAGGACAGGGCGTGTCCTGAATGCGGTCTCTGTTTCTGATCAGCGGTTTTGCGAAACGAGTCGCGAGCCGCTGCTCTCAGGCATCAATTTTTTTCCATTTCTTCCGGTTCTTTATTTCAAGCGTCGTCTTGTTGAAGGTAAGCGGGTCGTAACCAAAAATCTTTCGCACGCTCTCTACCATCTCACGGCTTGGCGTAACCGTGAAATCCTTGTTAATTTCCACGTCCACTTCGCCTTCTCCTGAAAAATGAAGGGTAAGGGAGAACGGACATTTTCCGTGATAGTTGAAAAGCAGCTGTTTGAGCTCTTCCAGTCGGGGACGGTTCACTGAATCGGCTTCCAGGTTTGCGTGGATCGATTGCGTGTATTTCTGCAGGGCTTCCGGGATGAGATGTATCTCTTCGGCGATAATTTTGGCGCCGCGCTCTCCTTTTTGAATGGTGCCGCTGACGATGACCGGGTCAGTGGTGGACAGCAGGCGGTAGCAGGTGGCATATGTCTCAGGAAAAACCATCACTTCAACGCTGTCGACAACATCCTCGAGGGTGACGAAGGCCATCGGTTCTCCCCGCTTGCTCTTGTGCTGCTTGCATTCCCGAATCAGGCCGCCGATCCTGACCGGCTGTCCTTCATTGAGGCTGCCAAGGTTGGCAATGGTTGAATCCGTGATGGTGTTTATTTCAGCCAGCGCATTCTCAAGCGGATGTCCGGTGATATAAAATCCGACGGTCTCCTTTTCATAAACCAATTTTTCGCGATCTTCCCACTCCGCTATGTCTGGATATTGAATGTCACTGATTGCTGAACCACTCTTATCCGGTGCAACCGAAAACAGTGACAGCTGTCCGCTTTGCCGGTCGCGCTGGTGCGCTTTGGCCTGTTCCATTGCCCTGGGGAGCACCTCCATGAGCTGCGAGCGCTTGGCTCCCAGTGAATCGAAGGAACCCGATTTGATCAGGCTTTCGATTACCCGGTTGTTGACGCGTCTACTGTCAATCCGGTTGCAGAAGTCAATCAGCGAAAGGTACCTGCCATTTTTTTCTCGTTCTTCAACGATCGAGTCAAGGGCGGATTCTCCAACGTTTTTTACCGCTGCCAGGCCAAACCGGATACGGTCCTGGTGGACGCTGAAATCCTGCCTGCTCTCGTTGATATCAGGCGGCAGTACATCTATCTTGTGCTCACGGCACTGGTTTATATAGAGCACAACCTTGTCTGTGTTGTTCATGTCACAGGACAGCAGTGCGGCCATGAACTGGGCGGGATAATGAGCTTTGAGAAAGGCTGTCTGATAGGCAATCAATGCATAGGCTGCAGAGTGTGATTTGTTAAAGCCGTATCCGGCAAATTTAGCCATCAGGTCGAAGATATATTCGGCCTTGCCCTCTGGGATATTGCGCTCCTTTGCGCCTTTCATGAATTTGATTTTTTCCTGGTCCATCACTTCAGGAATTTTCTTGCCCATCGCCCGGCGGAGTATGTCGGCGTCACCAAGGCTGTAATTGGCGAGCACGTTAGCTATGGTCATCACCTGCTCCTGGTAGACAATGACACCATAGGTTTCTTCGAGAATCGGTTTGAGCTGCGGCAATGGATAGTTGGCTTCCCGGCGCCCGTGTTTGGTTTCAACGAAATTGTCAACCATTCCGGAATCAAGCGGCCCTGGGCGATAGAGGGCCACGAGGGCGATCAGGTCGCTGAACTGTTCGGGGGCCATCTTGATCAGCAGTTCCCTCATGCCGCTGCTCTCAAGCTGGAAGACACCGAGTGAATCACCTTTGCAGAGCAGTTTATAGGTCTTCAGGTCGTCCATCGGAATTGATGAAATATCGAGATCTTTCCCGCAGTCACTCTTGATGTGTTTCAGGGCCTTGTCGATTACGGTCAGGGTCTTCAGACCGAGAAAATCGAACTTGATCAGTCCGGTCATCTCGGTGTGTTTCATATCATACTGGGTTATCGTTTCATTATCTTTTCCCTTGCAGGTCGGCAGGTATTCGATCATCGGCTCTGGAGAGATCACCACTCCTGCGGCATGAGTCGAGGTGTGGCGGGCAAGGCCTTCAAGTGTTTCAGAGACCTTGAGCAGCTCAGAGATGCGGGGGTCACGCTCGGCTGCGTCGGTCAGCTTCGGTTCCTCTGCGATGGCCCTTTTTATCGTCATTTTCAGCTGGTCCGGAACCAGCTTGGCGATTTTATCAACATCTCCAAAGGGGATGTCAAGGGCGCGGCCGACATCACGGATAGCGCCCCGGGCCTTCATGGAACCATAGGTAATGATCTGGGCAACATGATCGTTGCCGCCATATTTCTGCCTCACGTAATCAATGACTTCGCCGCGCCGGTCCTGGCAGAAATCGATATCAAAATCGGGCATCGATTTTCGTTCAATGGTGAGGAAACGCTCAAAAATCAGGCCGTAGGGCAGTGGATCGATATCGGTTATGCGCAGGCAATAGGCGGCAAGGCTGCCGGCGCCCGATCCTCTTCCCGGGCCAACGGGAATCTCCTTGTTTTTCGCCCAGTTGATAAAATCGGCCACAATGAGGAAGTAGCCGGGGAAGCCCATGGTATTGATGACCTCGATTTCCTTTTTCAAACGCTTGGTGTACTGTTCTTCCAGCTCAGGGCTCAGCCCGGAACTGCTGCGTATGGCGTCGAAGCGTTCCTGCAGTCCTGCCCAGCATGCTTTGGTAAACATCGAGTCAAGGGTTTCACCTTCAGGAACAGGAAATTTCGGGAAGTGGAAATTACCGAGTTCAATCTCGAGGTTACAGCGATCGGCCACCTCAAGCGTATTGGCGATAGCTTCCGGGTAATAGTCGAAAAGCGCTTTCATTTCATCAGGCGATTTGAAATAGTAATCGTCAGATGAAAATTTAAAGCGGTTCGGGTCGGTTATGGTTTTTCCTGTCTGGATGCAGAGCAGGACTTCATGGGCATGGGCTTCGTCCTTGTTCAGGTAATGACAGTCGTTGGTGGCAATGCATTTAACACCGAGTTCCGCACTTAATTTTCTCAGTCCCGTATTGACCACCTGCTGCTGGGGAATCGAGTTTTCCTGGAGTTCGAAGTAGTACCTGTCTCCGAAAATATTTTTCATCTCCAGGGCTTTTACCCGGGCCGTATCAAAATCATTGCGGCCGAGATACCAGGGCACTTCCCCATGCAGACAGGCACTCAGTGCCAGCAGGCCGTCACTGTGCTCCTCCAGTACACTCTTGTCAATGCGCGGTTTGTAGTAGAAACCTTCAAACTGGGCGATAGAGGAGAGTTTCATCAGGTTCTTGTAGCCCTGGTAGTCCATGGCCAGGAGAATAAGATGAAATGCCGGCCCGGCATCCCCTGATTTTTTTTCTGTCCTGCTTCCAGGAGCGATATAAAATTCACAGCCGACAATCGGCTTGATCCCGTTTTTTCGGGCTTTTACATAGAACTCAAGAGCGCCGTACATGGCTCCGTGATCGGTAACGGCAACGGCTTCCATGTTGTATTCTTTACACTTCTTGAGTAGATCAGAAACTCTGATAGCCCCATCCAGCAGGCTGTGCTGGGTGTGGACATGAAGGTGTACGAAACCTGCAGGCATGATTATCTCGCTAGTCCTATGGTGTTTTCTATGTGGGCGTTTGTCAAATTGGCACCGGTAAGGTCGGCACCGGTGAAATCGGCAAGCAGAAGATTCGCGCCGCTCAGGTCGGCCCCCCGGAGGTCACACCCTCTCAGGTCGGCACCGGGCAGATTGGCATGGTTGAGCTGTGCTCCACTGAGATTTGCACCAGCCAGCCGGGCTCTTCTGAGGTTTGCGTAACGAAGGTCAGCGCCGGAGAGATCGGCCCGTTCCAGCTCGGCTCTAACGAGCACTGCTTCTTTTAAATCGGCCCCGGAAAGGTTGCAGCCATTGCATTTCTGAGCAAGTTGTCTGACAGTGCTGGACGGATCAATGGCAAGACTTTTTTCAGCTGGTCCGGATTGAACGGCCGGCGAGACCCCACTATCCAGAGGCTGACTGACTTCGCTGTTTTCTCCGGCAAGCGTACTCCGGACAAACGAGGATGGCTTTTGGCTCTTGATCTGGCTCTGAAGGCCAAGCGAGTCACCGTCTGAGACGGAACCGCTGTAATAGGCTGCTCCGTTGGAGGTGAAAAAGGAAATAACATTACGGTCTTGGTCCAGAACGACAGAGTAACATCTCAGGTCTGCGTAATACCAGGTCCGAAACTTGAGACAGAGCTGATCATTATCTTTTATATCCCAGCGGCCGGTATCCTTCTGAGCTTCAGTGTCCAGGCCTGCCATCGATCCCTGTTCACTGAAATAGATCGTGCCGTCAAAGTCATAGGCGGTGAGTTTCAGACTGTTTCCGGAAACCAGGTTGAAAATTTCGCGTGTATTCAACTGCTTGCTTCCTGACTGTCTGGCACCCTCAAGGGTCATTGAAGAGCAGCCTGCCAGTACGACAACTGCCGAAACAATAAGCGCTCCCTGTAAAAATTTCATTGTATTCTCCCGTCATGGAACATTCGTTTTGAGATAAAAATAGAAGGGTAAACAACAGGAAAGTACCATGATAACCGCGATCCTGCACAGGAAAATCGCGACGGCCGGGAGCAGGCGTAACTATCTGAAATAGTGTCTATAAATAGTCAGGCTCACCAGGGTGAAAAAGGATAAACAACCTGAGATCAAGGAGATGGGCAAGAGAAAGATTAGATGGATTTTCCGGACTAAGTGTACTCTGCAGATTTTGAAGGGGTAGAACCGGCGAAGCACATCGCTTCCAGATGCTGCCCTTCGGCCTTGTCGCCATTCCACCACGGCTGACAGACAGGCCGTCCCTGGCCTGCTGTCAGTTGCGGACCTCCTGTCCGCAACCCTTCGGGCCTGATGTTGTGCCACTGGCGGGCCTGCGCGAGGCATCCTCCAGCAATGCCCTTCGCCTTCTCGGTGGCAGGTCAGCACGTTTAATCCGGATGATCCGATTAGATGCTTTCCTCACTGATTTTACCCTGAACCTGGATATTGAAGCGCTCCCGAATTTTCTTGTATGAGACCAGGTCTGCTTCACGGGCGGATGGCGTCAGAAAGGATTCCAGCTTGGTTTTCAGGATTACCGGGTTCATCTCGGAATGAATGGCAATGACTCCATCGGTAATGATCTTCTGCAGCAGGAGTTCATGGTTTGTTCGCTCCCTGAGATTGGCGGCAAAGGGAAGGAAAAAGAAATTGGAGAGAATCAGTCCGTAGAGCGTTGAAGTCAATGCTATCGGCACCGCACGCAGGATTACCGAGGTGTCGCCAATCCCGCCAAGCATGGTGATAAGGCCGACAACCGAGCCGATTATGCCGAATGCAGGAAAGAAATCGGCGATCGTGCGCAGTACCCGCTCCGAATCATCCCGCCGAAGTTTGAAAAAATACATCTCCGTGTTGAGTATTTCCTTTATCTGTTCTGGGGCGTAGCCGTCGACAAGGCATCCCACCGCCCGGCGCAGGAATAGTATAGTTGTCTCGTTTTCTTCTTTCTGCAGTGAGAGAATACCTTCTATCCTGGATTTGATTGACAGGTCAATCAGGATATTTATTATTTCCGCCTCCTCTTTTATCGGTCTGCGATAGGAGGCAGTCATCACCTTGTAGACAATTTTTAACTGTTCGACTTTGAAGCTCAGCAGAGCAGCAGCGGAAGTACCGCTGAAGACGATAAGAATGCCGGAAATGTTAAAATAGAGCGCAAGGTTGTCATTAATCCAGAAGCCGATAAAAAAACAACAGCTGAAAAAAAACAGTCCGATAAGATTTTTATTTCTCATAAGGTTATCCAGATTATTTAAGATTCTCAGCAGTAGCTGAGACAGGAGCGGGGAGACGTTTGCTGATAATTATCTCTACCCGCCTGTTAACGGCACGGTTGGGAGCATTGATATTTGGTTTTATGGGTCGGTAGGATGAATAACCGCTGACCACAAACTGTTGAGGATTCATGTCCATCTGCTCGACGAGAAACCTGGCAACGATACTGGCTCGGGCAACGGAGAGTTCCCAGTTGGTTGCATATTTTTCTGAATGCATGGGAATGTTGTCCGTATGTCCGACAACGTTAATCATGTAGGGGATTTCTCTGATTTGAGTGGCAATTTTTTCTAGGGATGATTTTGAGGACTCGCTGAGCTCAGCCTGACCGGTATCGAAGAGCAGATCACCTGTCAGGATGATCCGCATTGTCTGGTCGGGTACCAGATCGATTGAGGCAAAATCGCTTAGCCCGAGCTTGGCGATGTTTTCCCTGCTGATGGTAAAAACCTTGTCAGCTGCAGCCTCAGCTGGAAGATCAGCAACCTGCTGCTCTTTGAGCCGAGTAGCTGTCTTTTCGTCGTTCAGCGCAAGGGATGACTCTGGTGCAGCGCTGAATTGAGCGCTCCCGTCGACGGAAGGCTCCTGAATGTCTTTCTGCTGAGCCTGCCTGAAACTTTCCCTGATCCGTTCGAGTCCGCCATTTTTGTCTTCATCAAAAAAGCGACTATCTTTTGCAATATCCTGAATGTTGACCGGTTCTACTTTTTTGACACTGCCCCCGGACATGAGTGGTCGAGCCGGATCGATCGGTACGAAAGGGAAACTGTTTTTATTGTCATGGGTTATATCAAGAGCTTCAGTCGTCTCGCCGCCGATGACCTCCATCTCATCACTGACGAGAAATTCCTTGTGCGACGCCTGATAGACGAACATCGACAGAAAGAGGATGAACATGGTCATCATCAGATCAGACCAGGCGATCGACCAGTGTGAGACTTTCGGCAGTGCCGATCTGACGAACGGCTCTTCAGCGAGAAATAGACTGCTGCTGTACAAAGCCACATCACTGTTGCCTGATACTACCGGCACGCTTCTTTTTGGAGCCGGCAGTATTTCCGTATCGGTACGCGTGGTAAGAGACTGCTGGTTATCAGGTGGTTGTTGTGTCGATTCAGCCATGCCCTGTTCAGATAGATTGTTATTTTCAGCCGATGCTGTACGTTGAATGTATTAGACATATCGGCTGAAAATGTTCAGAACAAAAGGGGACATGAAAAAAAAATAGGGCAACCCGGCAATCAATCGCTCAGAACGGCAGCTTTGAAGGTTTCAATACCGATTCTTGTTATAAAGCGGGCGGACCGCTCCTTTTTCTTTGCATGTTTGGTGTAGTAGGACAGGCATCTGTCAAGAAGTGCTTCTACTTCGCTGTTGCTGAGATCTTCAGCCAAGACATCTCCGACACGCGGATTTCTGGTGGAACTGCCGCCGAAGGTGACTGTCCAGCCTTTTTCTTGCCCATGATTCCGATGTCACGAACAAAATTTTCAGTACATGAAAAAGGACAGCCGGAAACACCTATCTTGAGTTTTGCCGGAAATTCTCGATCGGAAAAACGTTGTTCTAGTTCTATTCCGAAGGCCAGGGAGTCCTGGACCCCGAATGTGCAGACAGTGTTGCCTGGACAGGCCTGCACATAATGAAGACAGAGTTCACTCGCCTTGCCGACCTCCATGCCGAGGTCCATCCAGATGTCGTCAAGCTGATCAGCTGACATGCCGATGAGCGCAATGCGCTGGCCGGATGTGATTTTTACGATGGGAATTTGATATTTATCAACAGCCAAGGTGATTTTTTGTAACATCTCGAGGTTCATTAAACCGCACGGGATTCTCGGGACGATGGCAAAACTCTTCTTGTCGCGTTGTAGAATCGCACCGCTCGGGACATCTGTAGACTGCATAGCAAGCTCCTTATATTATAGTTATTTTATAGGTCCTGGAGATTTTTGAATACCGGGATACATCCGTGGGGTCCGGATTGTTTTAATGCGTCTTTGAACGCAGTTCCTTCCTGTTTACGCAAAACCGAGTCTCTGGCGGCGTGACGGTAGGACAGATTCTTCACGGCGGAAGGCCAGAGATCAGAATCAGAAATTTTTCAGTATTCTCAGATCGGGAAGTTGTTCGATCCAGCCGCTGTTTTTAAACCAATATTCCTGCATGGTCTGTATGGCACCCGAACCTGCCATCATGTTAATGTAGTTTTGCAGGAGATTCAAAAAGAGAGGATCATCCGGAGAGATTCCGATTCCAAGCTGCTCAAAGCTGAGAATCTTTTCGAATACACGCAGTCCTTCTTCTTTATAGCGGAACTGGGAAACCTTGCAAAATGGATAGTCTGAGATGATGCCGTCGAGCTCGCCGTCAAGGAGCATTATCAGTGCCTGATCCAGACTGTCTGAGTAAACGGGAGTTACTTTCGGAAAGAGCGTGCGCACCGTCATATCAGCAGTTGTGCTTTTTAAAACACCGATCTTAAGGCCATCCTGGTTCAGATCCCGGGGATCTTCCAGTGCCCGGCTGATTTCTTCTCTGCCGAAAAATGCCTGCCCGGAGGAGCCGTATGGACCAACAAAAGCAATTTCCATATTGCTCCTGGCAGTGATCGACAGCCCGCTCATGATCAGATCGACATTTCCCTTGAGAAGCTCTTCTGTCAGCTCTGAAAAGGGGAAGCGCTTTATGCGCAGGTTTACGCCCATGTTCCGTGCCAGCTCGCGGGCAAAAGAAATGTCGAAGCCGATTAATTCACCACTGGTTGTTGCCGCGCTGAATGGCGGGAGATCACCAGGAGTGCCGAGAACCAGTACTCCTTCAGCGCGAATGCGGTCAATGACGAGCCCCGCAGGGGAAGGTGGGGCAAATACAAATATGAGCGCAACGGCAGCGAGGCAGGCGGCAAGACAGCGGATGGTTGGATTCTGGTTAAAGGACATGTCAATAGTTTACTTTCTGAGTGGTTGGTGTGCCGATTTCGGTGATGGTTTTGATCAATTCATCAGCATAACTGTTGGCAACAGTGTGCGTTATCAGTATTTCATGAGGGGTTACTCCCGCTGAGTCATAGTAGTGTGCATTCCAGCTGTCGTTGGTGTTCATGACGCCGCCTTCAACTGTAAAACCGCCGAACGCGCCTTTTGAACGGGAGTATGAAAGGATATCCGCTGTTGCTGCTTTAGCACCGCCGCCAACCGGTCCTGCAGCCATTGTCACGTCTGCTCCGAGTTTAAAGGATGATGACATCATGGAATTCAACCCTTTATCCGTCATGACAAACATTATGATCTGTGAGGTTTCTGCACCGACCTGAAAACCAAACGTCAGTGAACCAAGGGCGTAAAATGCCGGGCCGTGCCAGATCCCGGTGTTCATTTCCCTGGCGAACAAAATCCCGGAGCCGGAAGTTCCTCCGAGCACCAGTCCGCCGCGCAGCATCTGGGGAATGATGATGATGCCGCGGGCCCGTTTGGCCAGATCCTTGACAACCTGCATGTTCGGGTCGGCAATAAACTCCATCAGCGCCCGGTGGCTGTTATCGACGAGCAGGTTCGCTTCCGTGTATTTCTGGGCAGCACAGAGCGGCCCCGTTAAAAAAAATAGTGATATCAATGAAATGGCGATAGCTATTTTCCATACATTCATCATGATGGCAGCTCCTTGAATCGACAGGTCAATTCATTAGAATAAAAGAACAAACAGTACCCGAGACCGCTCTTCTCTCTTCGCGTGCTGTCACGCAAATATACCCTGAGGCCAGCCAATAATCTAATCTTTTTTAAAGGTTAGCTGTTGGCAGCAGCGATCAATATCACTGTTGCGGAGAAACGGCGACAAGACCGAAGGGCAGCATCTGGAAGCGATGTGCTTTGCCGGTTCTACCCTCTCAAAATCTGCAGAATACGCTTAATCCGGATGATTCGGAAACGATATATGAAGATCACGAAGTCATTCTTCTTTCTCTTGTTTCGCGATAGCGGAGCTCCATCAGAATACCGGTTTAAAATCGAAAAAGTGAGTGGTTTCGAGTTTTCTGTATGTTTTGGTCTCTGCCCTGGCGATAAATGAACTGGTGATCGCACCGTTTGAGGTGAAACGGACGCCCTGCAGAAATTCGCCATCGGTTATTCCGGTGGCGGCGATAGCCACTTCTTTCGAGCGAATCAGATCCTGGACGCGAAAGACCTTGTCGTAATCGTTAATTCCCAGGCTGGCGGCAGCCTGACGGTCCCGGTCATTTTCATAAAAGATTTTACCTTCGAAATAGCCGCCGAGACAGTTGATGGCTGCAGCAACCAGACTGCCTTCGGGAGCAAACCCGTAACCGATATAGATGTCGGCTTTTTCTCCGGTTATTGCGGAGAGGCAGCCTGATATCTCGCCTTCATTAATGAGTTTTATGCGCGCTCCGCACGATCTGATCTCTTTGATGAGCTGTTTGTGCCGGGCCTGGTCAAGGATGCAGACGGTGACGTTTTCAGTGTATTTCCGCAAGGCTCTTGCAACCCGTTTGACATTGGTTACCGGCGGCTGGTTTATATCGATGACATTTCCTACCTGGGGACCGACGACAATTTTATACATGCTCAAGTTTGGAACCCGCTGAATAATTCCCTGCGGTGCAATTACTGCATATGAGGTCGCGTTCGTGCCGCCATCCGCTGCTGAATGATGCGCCTCTATGGCCATTGCCATTAAATCCATACGGGCGCTGCCTTGGCCGATCTGTTCGGGCATCTGGAAAATTTCCGGCCGGTTTTTAAAGCGATCATTGATGACAACCCCGTCTATGTTAAGCCTGTTGAGGGTCTTGGCAAGCGCTGCGCGTGCCTTGCTGAGAATTTCTATATGGTTGCCGAGTCCCTGCTGGCGGGCCGCGGTCAAAGCTGAAATTTCGGTCGCCCTGACTATTTCCATTCCATAGTTTGTATCCATGCTGTTAATCTCTTGATTCAAAGGCTAAGTGGTAGTTGGTCTTGGCAAGCTGCCTGATCTGGGACATCAGGAGATCGCGCGTTTCTTTCATTTTCTGACCTTCCCCGGTATCCTTGACCTTCATCGGATGCAGGAACTCATCGATAAGTTCTATATCGAGCGGTGCTGATTCAAGTTTTCGCGTTGCCTCCTTCATTTCATCGGGAGTCGGCAGAATAATGCCGTATAACTGGTGAGGGGTCTGCACGAGCGAATGGCCGCGGTTGTAGTAGGCTGCCGCGAAACCTCCATCAACGTTTATGGCAACGCCGTCATTGCTCGCCATATGCTTTCCTTTAAGGTAGTTGACGGGTGTGTGTCCGTATACCACCCGTTTGACGTCGAATTCGGCAAGCAGTTTCTGCTTGAACTTGTGACTGTGAAGATTCTGTTTCCAGTACAGAGAATGTTCCGCGTGGCTCTCCTTGTCGATGAGAAAATATCTCTCAAAGGTTTTCATCGCGTGTTTTCCGAAGAAAGGAGAGCGTGGGCCGCACCAGAGGTAGAAAAAAAGAGCCTGATCTTTTGAATTCTGCTGGCGTTGCTCCAGGTAGTTTTTCCCCACCCGTTCTATGGTATTCTGGATAAAATCAAGGAGCGGGCGGCCCTTTCTACCCAGAAATTCTTCAAATTCTCCATCATCAGTGGAGGGTACAAGAGCATGAATGTTGAGTATATTGTTGTGTACCGAGTAGGCTTTACCTTCAGAGAAAAGATAACGCAGGAGCCGTTTTAACTTTTTGTTGGTTTGAAATTGTTTTACCAGGTCATTGATGACATCCTCTTCCTCCGGGGTCAGTCGGCCGGGGTCCTCAAGTTCAATCGTCGGAAAGAAGGTGTCATTGAGGCCGTCTGTTTTTCCGGATGAGAGCATCTCAGCAAGCCGGTCAAGCCAGAGGCGAAACTCCATTTCATACTCGGGAAAATCCTTGATAGTCTGCTCTTCGAGTTTAAACTGAATAACTGCAAGAGCCTTTTCCATTGCCCGTCCCTTGCCTGTTTTCGCTTTAAAATTGCCGGTTATCTTTTCGACGGGATAGGTTGACTCAGCGAAATCAGAAAGGAGGGAGGTGTCAAAGCCGAGCCGGTCAAGAAATTCAAAATGGTCATATCGGGAGGTTATCCGCATGGCTTCGGCGATCAGTGAAGGGTTTCCTGAAGCAGCACCCATCCAGAGAATGTCGTGGTTTCCGAGAACATAGCTGACAATTCTTCTATATGGGGATGAAGAGAGGATACGCAAAATTTTATCGGGCTGCGGGCCCCGGTCAAAGACATCACCGAGCACCTGGATTCGGTCTATCAATACATTTCTGATGGCATAGGCAAGGTGAGCGATCAGCCTGGTCGAGATGATTTCTTCCTCAAATATAGGGTCGGGAACCGGAAGACCCGCCAGCAGGCGGCTGATCGTGTCATGGAATTCGGGCATGAAAATGTCTTCTATCCGGTAGCGCACATTGGTCAGCTTGTACTTCAGCACCTGGATGAGGCAGAGGATGACGTCCTGTATGTCCATCTTCATGTCAGGACTGTCGATATACTGTCTTTTCCTGATAATTCTGACCAGATATTGTACCTTGTCAGTACTGAAGGTATTGGGCAACGCTTCCCTGCAGGTCTGGTAGAGAACACCGAACCTGCCGCGTAGAATGGATTTAAACCGGTCGCCTTCACCATGAAGGTCACTGATCCAGAGCGTGGTGGGGATATTGGAATTGAGTTCGGTTTCCAGGAGAAGCAGTTGCTGGGCAAGCTCGTCGATCTCTCCTGCTCTGATGGGCTCGCCCATGTCATGATCAATCAATGTAGTACCTGTCGGGAGGGGTGTCGGCATGATTTGAATCCTCAGAATGTTTATGCGGCGACCCGCTGCGGGCAGTCTGCCGAGTCCGTGGCTCTGCTGTCTGCTCTGCCGCTGCAGATCCGGCACTAGTGAACGCCCGGGAAAGCATCCGCCTCTGCTGCCGGGGGATAACCTGCAGATACATTAGAATTATTTTACCATCTGTACCATAAGCAGGCAATAAAATTGATAATATTATTATATTGACAACACTAATCCTGTTTTTCATGATCGCAATGAATTTAAATTTCAGCCGAGGAGCGTGTCGGAGAACTACAATGTTGGTTCAGATCGAACCATTGAAAGAAAATCGAGCGGAGCCTTATACCTACTGCTGCGAGCATTGATTTTCCTCTCGATAACGATGAGATGTGGAAAAAGGACTTTCTCCGACACGCTGCCTGAAAACAAAATCAAGATTTGGATATAAAAGAGCCTTTTGCAAAATGATGATTTTCGTTCAAAATAGAGGCATGCGAAAAATTTTACCGCAGGCATAGAGTGATATTTCGAGGATAAAAATTTTTAGCATAACACGGAGGTTGAGCTAAAAGGGCGTTTTGCAAAAGGCTCAAAAGAAAACGTTTTGGAAAAAAAGATGACTGAGAACGATTACTCACAGATTAATGACTGGCATAGTGAAGCATTCGAGGAAGGATATGTTGATTCCACTGCCGGAGGATCACTCAGGTACTCACTGAAAGGCGGCAAAGCGGATCGCGGATCCATCGTGATTGTCACTGGTAGAACAGATTTTATTGAAAAATACCATGAGTGCTGCTGGGATTTCAGGGACCTCGATCAGGCGATCTGTCTGTACGATCATTTCGGACAGGGAAAATCGGGCAGGCAGCTTGAAGATCGTCAAAAAGGACACATTGACGATTTCAATATCTACGTCTCAGATCTTAAGAAAATAATCGACACCGTCGTGTTGCCGGTACAGCGCGGTCCTGTCTATCTGCTGGCACATTCCATGGGAGGAACCATCAGCGTGCTGCTGAGCCAGCGATTTCCTGAATTGACAAACGGCCTTATTTTGATCGCGCCGATGTTCCAGATCAATGCCGGCGTATTTCTTCCACCCTTGCTGGTCGAGACAATCAGTAATTTGTTTTGCCTGGCAGCAGGCAGTTCCGCATATATCCCGGGGGGAGGGCCTTTTGACACCGGAATGGAATTTAAAAACAATGTGCTGACATCGGATCCCTGCAGGTTCAAGCACAATATTGAGCTGGTTCGGAAAAACGGCGGTGTTGGTCTGGGAAGCCCGACTTTCGGCTGGTTGAGACAGGCGTACCGGGCCATGAGAATGGCCCGGCGGTCTGCGCCGGCAGTGCTTTGTCCGACGATTATTTTTGCAGCAGTCGACGAACGGGTTGTCCGGTTGCGCGAGATACAGAAGTACTGTCATGATGCGGGTTGCTGCCGGCTGGTGGCCTACAAAAACTGCGGGCATGAATTGCTGATGGAACGGGATGAGATCAGAAATGATCTGTTACACCGGGTCAGAGAATTTCTGCTGCACTGGAATTGAAGCACAGGCTGTCCGGCAACAGCTACGTTTCTCTTCCCAGGCTGTAAAAAAGGCTGCGGGCACAAATGCAGTCGGCGAAGGTACATGTCACTATTGCTGCCGGGTTGATCACGAATATGGCAGGGATTTTTATAAAACGCTGAAGGTAAAACAATGATTCGCAGTTTGTCGAGGTATTCAGGAGGGATCACCGTATCAGCATGCATCGCTGATCCTTGCTTTTATCTGGTGGTAATATCCATCTTTTGCAATTATAGTATCTGGTCCTATGAAAAGTATTACATGTTTTACACTCAGAGCTTTCGCGCATAAAGGCAGGATCACACTATGACCAATAACCTATACGTTACCGCGACTGAAGAGCGAAGTGGTAAATCAGTCATTGTTCTCGGCATCATGCAGATGCTGAAGAAAGAGGTTCACCGGGTCGCCTTTTACCGGCCGATCATCAATGATAATGAAAGTGAAGACCATGATATTTCCCTGGTGCTCAAATATTTCAAGCTCGATATGTCCTATGAAGACTGCTACGGCTGCACACTTTCCGAGGCATACGAGCTGATAAATAGCGGCAGGGAAGATGACCTTCACGACCTGATCCTGGAAAAATACAAAAATCTTGAGGATGACTACGATTTTATTCTCTGTGAAGGTACCGATTTCAGGGGCCAGGATACTACCTTTGAGTCTGAGATAAACCGGGATATCGCCGCAAATATCGGTGCTCCTGTGGTTTTAATATCATCCGGGCGAAAGAAGACCATTGACCAGATGGTCAGGCAGACCCAGATGTCGGTTGAAACCCATGCCGCAAAAGGCGTTTCTCTTGCTGCCTGTATCATAAACAGGGCCCCAGCAGGCGTTACACCAAAGACATTTACCGACGTCAGGGACCATAATCATCCCGGGGACCAGTTGCCTTTCTATGTGATACCTGAAAACCCGGCCCTGGCCAACCCGACTGTCAATGATGTCAGAAACTGGCTCAATGCCGCGGTGATGTACGGCAAGAAAAACATGTCAACACTGGTCGGCAGCTACCTGATTGCAGCCATGAGGGTGGAGAATTTTCTCGACTACCTCGAGCCCGGCTGCCTGGTCATTACCCCGGGTGACCGGTCCGATATTATTCTCGGCAGCCTGTCCGCCCGTTCATCGAAATCGTATCCTGAAATTTCCGGAATTGTTCTCACCGGAGGTTTGATTCCCTCTTCCAGTGTGCGCAAACTCATAGAAGGCTGGGCAGGGGCACCCCTTCCGATCATGTCTGTCAAGGGGCACACCTTTCAGATTATCCAGCTGCTCAACGAACTCTATGGCCACATTGAACCTGATGATTCGCAACGCATAGCCACTGCCCTTGGAGATTTCTCCAAACATGTAAAAGTGCATGAGCTCAGTGAGCGTGTTGTCACTACCGCGCCGACCAGGATTACGCCAAAGATGTTCGAGTACTCGATGATGGAGCGGGCGGCGGAGGACCGTCAGCGTATCGTCCTGCCGGAGGGCACCTGCGAAAGGATTCTGAAAGCTGCCGACATCCTGCTCCGCAGAGGAGTGGCCGATCTGACTATTCTCGGACGGGAGGAGGATGTGCGGGCAAAAGCTGCCGGCTGCGGGCTGGATATGAAGTGGGTTGAGCTGATCGATCCACAGAAATCCTCGATGCTCGACGATTTTATCGCAACCTATCTCGAACTTCGTAAACACAAGGGTATAATAGAAGACATCGCCAGGGACCGTATGTCTGATACCACCTATTTCGGTACCATGATGGTCTATAAAGGCTACGCCGACGGTATGGTCTCAGGAGCGATGAACACGACGGCCCACACGCTGATGCCGGCTTTTGAATTCATAAAGACCAAGCCTGGGATCACCATTGCCTCATCGGTATTTCTGATGTGTCTGCGCGATCGTATCCTGGTGTATGGAGACTGCGCGGTTAACCCGAACCCGAATGCCCAGGAGCTTGCAGAAATCGCGCTCAGCTCTGCAGAAACAGCCCGCACCTTCGGCATAGAGCCACGTGTCGCAATGCTCAGCTACTCAACAGGTAAATCCGGTAAAGGAGAGGATGTTGACAAGATTGTCCAGGCTACTGAAATTGCGCAGCAATTGATCAGGGAACGGGGCTTGGACATACTGCTGGAAGGCCCGCTGCAATACGATGCTGCAATAGATCCTGAGGTCGCGCATACAAAACTGCCGGGATCAAAGGTTGCCGGCAGGGCCACCGTTTACGTCTTTCCCGATCTCAATACCGGAAACAATACCTATAAGGCTGTTCAGCGGGCCGCAAACGCGGTAGCAATTGGCCCGATTGTCCAGGGTCTCAATAAACCGGTGAACGATCTGTCACGGGGCTGCACCGTTGATGATATCGTCAATACGGTGGCTATTACTGCGGTGCAGGCGCAGGCCGAGAAAAAGATGAAATCATGAAGATTCTTATTATCAACTCGGGCAGTTCGTCGATAAAATTCCAGTTAATCAACATGGACGACGAGTCTGTTCTGGCCACGGGCCTGGTTGAGCGCATCGGCGAGTCGGACAGCCGGGTAAAGTGTACGCTGAGACCGCAATCTCCGGGGGAAGCGGTCATGGAGGATGGCGGGCAGGTTGGTGATCACCAGTCGGGAATGAGAAAGGTTGTTGCGCTGCTGACCCATGGTGAGCATGGCGTCGTCAGTCATCAGCGTGATATATATGCGATCGGTCACCGCGTCGTTCATGGTGGTGAGGACTTTCAGGAACCCCGCCTGATCGATGACAAAGTGATTGCCGCCATACGCAACAATATACCGCTGGCACCGCTTCACAATCCCGCCAACCTTGATGGCATCAGGGTTGCAATGGAACTGTTTCCCGGTACCCCCCAGGTTGCCGTTTTTGATACTGCCTTTCACCAGACGATACCCGGCAGGGCTCATATCTATGCATTACCCTACGAATTGTATAAAACTCACCGGGTTCGACGGTACGGGTTTCATGGCACCTCCCATAAGTTTGTCGCAGGGGAGTGCGCCCGGCTCATCAATAAAAAGCTTGATGAGTGTAACCTGATCACGATCCATCTCGGAAACGGCTGTTCGATGACGGCAATAGAAAATGGCAGGAGCATTGATACCACGCTCGGAATGACGCCGCTCGAGGGGTTGGTAATGGGAACCCGCAGCGGTGACATAGACCCGGCTATTCACGCTTTTCTGCACAGAAACAACAATATGGACATAGAGCAGATTGATCACATGCTCAACAAGGAATCCGGGTTGAAAGGACTCTGCGGCATGAACGACATGCGGGACATCCACCAGGCTGCCGCAGAGGGCAATGAACTGGCAGCCCTGGCCCTTGACGTTCAGACCTATCGGAATCGCAAGTATATCGGCGCTTATATGGCAGCGCTCGGCCGGGTTGATGCCCTCGTTTTTACTGCAGGTATCGGTGAAAATGATGACATTGTCAGGGAGCGCTCCCTTCGCGGCCTCCAGGGATTCGGCGTTGAAATCGATACTGATTTAAATCAGAGAAGGATGAAAAAGCCATTTCTCATAAGCAGTGCACGGAGCAGGGTGATGGTCTGGGTAATCCCGACAAACGAGGAACTGGCCATCGCCAGGGAAAGTCTGTCCGTGCTCAGCACCAGCTAATACAAAAGAAAAAACTGGAAACATGGTAATGACAGAGCAGATAGAGACAGTTGAAAAACAGGCAGATCTGGAGAAATTCATTGAAAAAGCCCGGATCGCTGCGGCTTTTGTTACTGAAATAGAAAGCTTTGCGGAGGCGGTCGAATACACCATTGATCTTTGCGGCAGGCAGGGAGCATGCAGACTGAAGGTGTCAGGATGCGAAGAACATTTAAGCGATGGTGCCGAACAGCTTTGCGAGACGAAGCAGAAGAAGATTATCGCGGCCCCCGGCCTGCCTGAAGCTGAATATCTCATGCTCGCCGAGAAGAGCCGGGCTCAGGGCTTTGAGTGCATTGAATCCGGCATGAGAGCAAATCTTGCCGGTGTTGACATAGGCTTCAGCTATGGTGATATCGGTATCGCCGAGACCGGAACGCTTGTGCTTAATTGCCGCAGCGAGGAGCTCAGACTTGCCACGATGATATGTGAATACCATATCTGTATTTTGCCGAAATCAAGGATCGTCAAAGACGGATTTGCTGCCGAAGCGAAGCTTCGTGAGTACATGAGCAATCCATTCGATTACACTGCGTTCATAACGGGGCCAAGCAGGACTGCTGATATCGAGCGGGTTCTTACCATCGGTGTACACGGTCCACTCGAACTTCATATCCTTCTCCTGGAGAGTTAACAGCATGCAGAACGCAAAAAATCTTAAAATGTATCGACAGGAATGCGACGAGTCCCTGGAAAATGACTATCTGCGCAGCGCTCTGGACAAATTTGCCATCGCCTACAAGGAGAGCCGCAGCAAAGCGTTTGCCGGCTTTGATGTAGCGCAGCTGATTGATGAAATTGCGCAGATGAAAGATGATGTCCTGCTCAATCTTGACCAGCTCTATGAACAGTTCAAAAAAAAGGCGGAAGCGGGCGGGGCAACCGTACACTATGCAAAAGATGCCGATGAGGCTAACCGGATCATTATCGACATAGCCAAGGCAGGCAAGTGTGAACGGATTGTCAAATCAAAGTCGATGACGGCAGAGGAGACGCTTCTCAACCATGCATTTGACGACGAAGGCATTGAGGTGACGGAGACGGATCTTGGCGAGTGGATTATCCAGCTGCGGCACGAGGGACCATCGCATATGGTCATGCCGGCCATACACCTCTCCCGTTTTCAGGTCAAGGATCTATTTACCGACTTTACCGGCGCTCAGCAGGACGCTGACATTGAAAAGCTGGTGAAAGTTGCCAGGCGCGAGATGCGGCAGAAGTTCGTTGAGGCTGACATGGGCATTACCGGTGCCAATTTTGCCGTTGCCGAAACCGGGACCATCGGCATTGTCACCAACGAGGGCAACGCCCGCCTGGGAACGACGCTGCCAAGAGTTCACGTTGCCTTGATGGGAATCGATAAACTGGTGCCGACAATCGGCGATGCCCTGAAAACGATCAAAGTCCTGACCAGAAACGCAACAGCCCAGCAGATAACCTCCTATGTAACCTGGGTTACCGGTTCAAATGAATGTGCCGCGGCTGCCGAAAATAAAAAAGAAGTCCATTTCGTGATGCTCGACAACGGCCGCAAGGAGATGGCCAAAGATCCGCTGTTCTCGCAGGTTTTCCGCTGCGTACGCTGCGGGGCATGCGCTAATGTCTGTCCTGTTTATCGGCTGGTCGGCGGGCATAAGATGGGGCATATCTATATCGGAGCGATCGGGCTTATCCTGACCTATTTCTTTCATGGCACCGAAAAAGCAAGAAATCTTGTCCAGAACTGCATCAACTGTGAAGCCTGCAAAGACATCTGTGCCGGAGGGATTGATCTGCCGAGACTGATCAAGCAAGTGCATACCAGGATTCAGGATGAGGAGGGTCACCCGCTGCCCAGCCTGCTGCTCGGTAAAATCCTCAGAAACAGAAAACTCTTTCATACCCTGCTGCGGACCGCCAAGTGGGCGCAGAAACCGGTTGCCGGCAATGATGGTTTCATGCGTCACCTGCCGATGGTGTTCTTCAAGGAGCATGATTTCAAGGCACTGCCGACGATTGCCGAAGTACCGTTTCGGGACCTCTGGCCGAAGATACGTCCGCAGGTTGATAAACCGCGATTTCGTGTCGGCCTTTTTTCCGGATGTGTGCAGGATTTTGTCTATCCCGAGCAGATGGTCGCGGCGGTTGAACTTTTTGCCGAGCACGGCGTCGACATGTCCTTTCCTATGGCTCAGTCCTGCTGCGGACTTCCGGTGCAGATGATGGGTGAAATGAAATCATCACGCGATGTGGCACTCCAGAATCTGCGGGCATTTGAAAACGAGGATGTCGATTACATTATAACGCTCTGCGCCTCCTGCGGTTCGCACCTTAAGCACAACTATCCGGTGCTGCTTGCAGGGGATGTGAAGCTGAAGGAAAAAGTCGCCTCTTTTACCAAAAAAGTCATAGATCTCTCCTCCTTCATCCATGATGTGCTGCAGGTGAAACCCGAGGATTTTGAAGGTGACGGCACGAAAGCGACGTTTCACTCGCCATGCCACCTCTGCCGGGGCCTTGGTGTGCACGATGCACCGCGGAATCTGATAAGGCATGCAGGCATGGATTACCGTGAGGCAGTAGAGGAAGATGTCTGCTGCGGCTTTGGCGGGACCTACTCGGCAAAGTTCCCGGAACTCTCCGAACAGCTGCTGAAAAACAAACTGGACAACGTTGAAGCGACCGGTGCCGAGGTTCTGTTGACGGATTGTCCCGGCTGCGTCATGCAGCTCCGTGGTGGGCTTAAAAAACGCGGATCAACGATAAAAGTCCAGCACACCGTGGAGGCGATTTCCGCACGGAGGAAAAAGAAAACGCCTGGCACATGAAATTCAGAACATTCAGGGAGTCTGACACTGCCGCTGTGGTTGCTCTCTGGGCACGCTGCTCATTGACGGTCCCGTGGAACGATCCCGAGAAAGATATCGCCAGAAAAGCGGCCGTTCAACCGGAACTATTTATCATCTGTGAAAAAGACAGGCGAGTTATCGGCTCAGTGATGGGAGGTTATGACGGGCACCGCGGCTGGATTTATTATCTGGCTGTGGACCCTGAGCACCGCCGTAAAAAAATTGGTACCATGCTGGTCAACGAAGTAGAGCAGAGAGTCAAGGCGCATGGCTGCCCCAAGATCAATCTTATGGTGCGCACCGGAAACAGGAAGATAACTGCCTTTTATAGAACCCTTGGCTACAAAACTGACGAGGTTGTCGTGCTTGGCAAAAGGATTGTCCCGGATTGAAATGGCGACCCCCAGGCGGTCGAACCGGCTCAGAGGTGCAGTTTATTGTCAGGCTTTTTATCCTGTCCACAAAATAGTTTCCCGTAGCTATGATTAAAGTTGTGATCTGGATACTGTTTCTGATTTTTACCGCTTATGTAATGTTCTGCGCGCTTCTTTACATAAAACAGCGGTCGCTCTTGTACTACCCGACTCCCCGCACATCGCCGGCAAATGCGGCTGTTATGGTGCTGGAAAATGAAGGGCACTCCCTGAAGGTGTTGAGCGCGCAGCCAGAGCGTAAAAAGGCAGTGATTTATTTTGGCGGCAATGCCGAAAATATTGCCTTCACGGTCCCTGAACTGCAAAGAATATTTCCAGAACATGCCCTTTATGTCCCGCATTACCGCGGCTATGGAGGGAGCAGCGGCCAGGCAACCGAAGAGGCGCTTTACTCAGACGGGCTGGCGCTTCTTCAAAGTGTTTCCCTAAAATACGATTCAGTTGTTGTCATGGGAAGAAGCCTTGGGAGCGCAGTCGCCGTATATCTTGCCTCCCGTAAACCGGTTGGCAGCCTTGTCCTGGTCACACCGTTTGACAGCATGACGGAACTCGCCTCAACATTTTACCCGTTCGTTCCGGTTTCCCTGCTGCTCAAGGACAAATTCAATTCAGTTTCCCGGGCGGCAGCCATCCAGATACCGACCCTGGTTCTCATCGCCGAAAGAGACGAGGTCATCCCGCGAAAAAATTCTGAGCGGTTGGCCGCTGCTTTTGATCCCGGTCTGGCAACGATTTTTGTCGTTCCGGGAGCCGGCCATAACGATATAGAAACAAACCCTCTCTATGGAGGAACGATTAAAACGTTTGTTTCCTCCCATCAAAAGATATCAGGAGGCACTTTATGAAAATACTGATCATAGGCGCATCACGAGGTGTGGGCAAGGCGTTGCTGGAGAGTTCCATCAGCAGAGGCTTCGATGTTACCGTTCTGGCACGATATCCTGAGAAAATCAACAGTGCAGGACCGCAGGTGTGCATTATTGAAGGAGATGTCCTGAACAAAGACGATCTCAGGGAGGCAATAGAAGGGCAGGATGCAGTATGCTCCTGTATCGGCGTTCCGATAACCTTCAAGCCGGTAACACTCTTCTCCGGGGCGGCGGCCAACATCGTTGAGATCATGAAAAACAGCAAAGACCAGAAGTTCATTGCCGTAACCGGCATTGGAGCCGGGGACAGCAAGGGGCATGGTGGCTTTCTTTACGACAGGCTGTTTAAACCGATTTTTCTCAGCACCATTTACCAGGATAAGGATCGTGAGGAAGCAATCATCCGTTCAAGCGGCCTTGACTGGCTCATTGTCAGACCTGCAGGACTGACCAACGGTCCGCAGACGGGAAACTACAAGGTTATTGATAATCTCGAAGGCGTTGTCTCAAAACGGATTTCACGCCTCGATGTCGCCCATTTCATGTTAAACCAGATCCAAGAACCGAGTCATTTCGGCAAAGCAGTACTGCTGACCTACTAAACCGTCAGAGCTATTCCGGGGACAGTATTCCGGGGACAGTATATGTAATTATTTTTTTTTGCCTTCAATAACTCTGTTCTATGGAATTGCTCAGAATAATTATTGTCTGTAGCGCACATTTTCATGGAGAACCTGACATCCGTGTTCCTTCAGAATTGATATTCTTCAGGTTATTTCCTCGCCTGACAAGATCACGCCATGCTGCAGTTGTTTACCAGCAATTGAATGAGCCTTTTGCAAAACGGTCTTTTCGCTCAACCTCCGCGTTATGCTAAAAAATTTTATCCTTGGTATATCAATCATATGCCTGCGGTAAAATTTTTTTGCATGCCTTGATTTTGAACGAAAATCATCATTTTGCCTGAGGCTCGAATGAATTGGATTATTGTAAAGACTGCTTAATTGAGAGATAATGATACAGGGGCTTTTTGCCTCCCTGTTATCTATGCAATCTACAGATGCTTCCGGGAACGTCAAAATATGCTGGAGATTATCCTATCGTGGCTAAGAGTCTGAAAAATTTTTGTCTTTTTCTGGCAGCGGCAGCGCTATTCTTCTGGGCTTCCTTTTCTTGTGGTGCTGATTTTAATGTCGGCCCCGGGCAGACCTATTCTGCCGTTGGTGATGTACCCTGGGAATCGCTCGACCCCGGTGATTCGGTTTATATCCATTGGCGCAGTGAACCATATCGGGAGAAGTGGGTTATTGGCAGAAGCGGCAGCGAGGGTGCGCCGATAGTCGTGAGCGGAGTGACGGGGCCAAACGGTGAATTGCCGATAATCAGTGGCGAAAATGCCACCACCCGAACCGCCCTGAATTATACCAACGAAGTCCGCGGGCTTGTCAAGATTGGAAGCTCAAACATACCGGCCGACACAATGCCGGCATACATCGTTATCGAAAACCTTCACCTCCGCTCAGCGAGGCCACCTTTCTCATTTACCAATGACCATGGTCAGCAGGAGAGCTATAGCAATAATGCAGCTGCAGTTTATGTTGAAAAAGCGCAGCACCTGACCATACGAAACTGCATCATTGCGGATTCCGGAAACGGGATTTTTATCGGTGCTTTCGATGGCCAGACCCGGGACATTCTCATCGAGAAAAACAGCATTTTCGGCAATGGCATAGAGAACAGCTATTACCAGCACAACACCTATACTGCTGCGATCAACATCACCTACCAGTACAACTCTATGGGAGCACTGCGCACCAACGCCGGCGGCAACAATCTCAAGGACCGATCGGCAGGGCTGGTGGTGCGCTATAACTGGATAGAAAACGGTAACCGTCAGCTGGATCTTGTCGACGCGGAGGATTCAGGTGGTCTGGTAAATCATCCCGACTATCGAAAAACCTATGTCTACGGCAATATCCTGCTGGAGGATGAAGGAGAAGGCAACAGCCAGATGGTTCACTATGGAGGGGACAGCGGCGATGAATCAATCTATCGCAAGGGAACACTCTATTTTTACAACAATACACTGGTGTCCACACGCCTTGGGAATACCACGATGCTGCGCTTATCCAGCAATGATGAATTTGCGGATGTATACAATAATATTGTCTATGTCTCGGCTCCAGGCAGCCGGCTGGCGCTTGTCGGCGGCAGCGGGGCGCTGAAAATTCGCAATAACTGGCTCAAGGCCGGTTATACCCTGTCACATGATGTGTTTACCGGTGTTCTCATTGACGACAACAGCTCAATCGTTGAAGACGACCCAGCCTTTGAGGATATCTCCGGTGAGAATTTTCATCTCCGTGAAATTTCCGGGGCAAAGGACAGCGGAGTGGAGCTTGATCCTGATTTAATGCTTCAGTATCCGCTCATCAATCAGTATGTTTCTCATACAGCCGGAGAAAGCAGGCCGGATGATGGGACCCTTGATATCGGAGCATTTGAATATTTCTATATGCTGCCAGGTGATGTCGATGGCAGCGGTCATATTGGTCTGGCAGATGTTATTCTCTCACTGCAGGTTACCGCCGGACTTTTCCCTGGTCGGGTGGAGAGCAGTGCGGATATAAGCGGAGATCAGAAGATTGGCCTGGAAGAGGCCCTGTATGGGCTTGCCGAAGTCGATGACAGTTCTGCCAATTAATGCAAAATAAATAATGAACAGGTACGGTAGGCTGCAGCTGCGCCTGTTCAAGAGGCCAGGTATTGAGTCAGGAACTGATCAAAATCCTGGGTGTCGCCGGCTTCAAGCCGCTGCTGTTCTCTGCGTGATTCTTCCACCTCCAGAGTCAGCTTCTCGTTAACTGCTGCATCCAGGGGGGAATGCAGAAAATAATCTTTATGTTCCCTGCTTTTCAACAGTATCCACAGGGGATAGCTTAAGCCGCTGGCTTTGAGCGTTTCCAGGACCTGTGCGGATGGTGTTAGTGAAACATCTTCAAGTTTTTTTCTTTGAGCGAAAACCGACTGGGAGTAGAGGTTTGTCGAGTGCACCTGATCCAGAAGCCCGGCAGTCTTTTCAACCATGTCGAGCAACTGTTTACCGGCCTGGTAAAGTGTTGAGGGGCCCCGTGGACTGTTCAGTATCAGTCCTGGTTCGCGTCCTGCGGTTATCACTTTTCGTGTGTTATCGGTTACGATCTTGCACTCTGCCGGACAGACTGCAGCCTGGTTCATCAGCAGGCAGCTGATCAGAAAAGTGTCGAGAAAGCGTGCCTGCTGGGCGTCAATGCCTGCCGGCATGAAGGGATTAATGTCAGTGTGTCTGACCTCTATATACTGGACGCCTCTTTGCCGCAAAGCCTGAAGCGGCTTTTCTCCGGGTCGGGGAACCCGTTTCGGACGAATGTCACTGTAATACTCATTTTCGATCTGTAATATAGTGTCGTTGAGCTGCCGGTATTTTCCATCCACCTTGATCCCTATCTCCGTATAGTTCGCATAGGGTGTATGAATTGCCTTGTTGAGGGAATCAGTATAGGTTTTCAGTTCATTAAAGCAGATATCCAGGGACGATTGCACCTCCGGGGAATAGCCGAAATCGCTCATACGCAGGGATGTGGCATAAGGGAGATAGAGCGTCTGGTCATCCAGTTTTTCAAGCGTGTGGGATTTTTCTTTCACGAAGGTATCACAGAGCGCAGGAGATGCTCCAAAGAGATAAAGGAGCAGCCATGAATGACGGCGGAAATTGCGAATCATCTTGAAATATGAGGAAGAGCGAAATGTCTGCAGCGATTCCCGATTTTCCTGCTGCTGCTGAAACGCCTCCCAGAAGTCATCAGGAAGTGAAAAATTGTAGTGAATACCGGCTAGCGTCTGCATCATCTTGCCGTAGCGGTGTGCAAGACCGACCCGGTATATATGTTTGAGCCGGCCGCGGTTGGAGGTTCCGAAGCGGGCGATGGGGATCGAGGCGGCGTCGGGGATCCGGCAGGGCATGCTGCCCGCCCAGATCAGTTCGTTGTCAAGGTGAAGATAAGTGAAATGGTGCAGATCCTCAAGAAAGGTTATCGCTGCCTCCGGTGCATCTAATGCCGGAGTGATCAGCTCGAGAAGCGCTTCGGAAAAGTCGGTGGTAATCTGGCTGTTGGTCAACGCTGAACCGAGGCCCGGAGGATGATTTTCCCGGGACAGGGAACCGCTGTAATCGACACGCAGCCCCTCTTTTTCAATACCCCGCAGAGCACCTCCAAGAAGTGAAGCGGTACCCGTTGTGTCCAGTTTGTTCAGCTGTTTTATAAATATGGATTCCACGTTCGTGCCCGTATCTGTTTATGGTTGAGGTAATTAGCCCGGATTCGGGGCACATCTTACCTAATTATTCGGCTTTGATCCAGATTTCATCGCCAGGCTGATTCGCTTGCGGGCGATATCGACCTCCAGGACCTCGACGGTAACATGCTGTCTGACGCTGACAACATCGGCAGGATCGCGAACAAAACGGTCTGCAAGCCGGCTGATGTGGATAAGACCGTCCTGGTGGATGCCGATGTCTGCAAAAGCTCCGAATTTTGTAACATTGGTGATGATGGCGGGCAGTTCCATACCCACCGCGAGGTCCTCGATGGAGTGGATGTTTTCAGCATAGTTGAATTCCTTGAAGCTGGTGCGCGGATCCCTCCCGGGCTTATCAAGTTCTGCGATTATATCTTCAAGCGTAGGCCGCCCGATATCTTTTGATAAATAGGTTTCAATCCTGATTTTATCCCTGAGCTCCTTAGATCTGATCAATGATTCCACCGTGCTGTCAAGATCCGCCGCAATGGTCTCTACGAGTGTGTAGCGCTCCGGGTGAACGCCGCTGTTGTCCAGCGGATTGAGACCGTTGCGAATGCGCAGAAAACCGGCAGCCAGTTCGAACGCCTTTGGCCCCAGTCGTGGAACCTTGAGTAATTCTTTCCGGGCTCTGAACGGACCGTTGCTGTTTCTCCAACTGACGATGTTTCCGGCCAGGGCCGGACCGAGTCCGGAGACGTGCGACAGCAGTTCAACGCTGGCACTGTTCAATTCAACACCGACAGCGTTGACACAACTGGCGATCACTTCATCAAGGCTGTTCTTCAGGGCGGTCTGGTCGACATCATGCTGGTACTGGCCGACACCGATTGATTGCGGGTCGATTTTGACCAGTTCGGCAAGTGGGTCCTGCAGTCTTCTGCCGATGGAAATCGCGCCCCGCACGGTGATATCCAGATCGGGGAACTCGTTACGAGCGGTTTCTGAGGCGGAATATATCGATGCTCCATCCTCGTTTACCAGTGTAATTACCGGTCTGGAATCCAGATCAAGCTGCCTGATGAATTGTTCTGTTTCACGGCTCGCGGTGCCGTTGCCGATGGCAATAGCATCAATGTTAAATTTTTTAACCAGGGAGATAACTGTTTTTCCCGCCTGGGTTTGCTGTTCTCTGCCAAGGGTTGGATAGATTGTGGTTGTATGGAGAAACCGCCCCTGTGAATCGAGACAGACAAGCTTTGCTCCGGTCCGATAGCCGGGATCCAGGGCGAGAACCTTTTTTTCTCCTAGCGCTGGAGCGAGCAGCAGTTCCCTGAGGTTTCTTGAAAAGACCTCTATTGCCTCCCTGTCCGCTTCTGTTTTCAGTTCCTTTTTTAAATCGTTTTCAAGTGACGGGGCCAGCAGACGCTTATAGCCGTCCTCAATGGCCTGTTGAACCTGCTCTCGGTAGAGGGAGTTCTTCAGGTAGCGGCGAAACAGATGGTTTAGTGAAACCTGATCCTCCGGTCTGAGCGACAGTTTCAGGAAGCCAAGTGCTTCGCCCCGGCACATGGCAAGCAAACGGTGGCCTGCGACTCGTGACACCGGCTCCTGGCGGTCAAAATAATCTTTGAACTTGAGCGCCTTTTCCTTGTTTTTCGCTACAACCGTTGAGCGAACAATACCCCGTGATTTGAAAAGAGCGCGCAGGGCGGATCTTGTCTGCGGGTCTTCATTGATCATTTCAGCAATAATGTCGCGGGCTCCGGCCAGTGCTTCTTCCGGGGTATGAACCTCCTTATCTTTGCAAAGATAGGGTTCTGTCGATACAGGTGCATTGGGTTGCCTGAATATCTGCTCGGCAAGGAGGAAAAGACCGCGCTCCTTTGCAATTGCCGCACGCGTTTTTCTCTTCGGCCGGTATGGCAGGTAGAGGTCTTCAAGTTCAGGCAGGCTCTCACTCTTGTTGAGCCTGCTCACTAATTCATCAGAGAGCAGGTTGTTCTTCTCAAGAGCAGAGATAATACTTGCGCGGCGTGAATCAACCTCTTTCAGCCTCTCGGTAAGGGTTCTGATGGCCAGAATCTCAACTTCATCGAGCGAGCCTGTCACTTCTTTTCGATAGCGTGCGATAAATGGGACAGTTGCTCCGTCATCGAACAACCGTATGACTTCTCTTACCCTGGACGGAATGATCTTCAAACGGTCTGCGACTGATGTGGAATAATCTCGTAGCATAATGACATTAAACGGAGAAAGACGAAATGATTATGGTATGATGCCCTGGCGGCGGAAATTAACGTTGAATAACAGGCTGCAGTTAATCACAACTGGATGAAGATAGCTGTGAAAAACTTTAAATCAAGAGGGACTCATATTATCTTTTGGCTGAAGCGGCAAAGATAATGGTTGCTCTTTAATTTAGCAGGCGCGATAGACAATATGCATAAAACAAGCAGACAGACAATTATTCTTTTTTTGGCGGTGATTCTTGGACTCTATGTCTTTATAGAAAGAAATGAGTGGTTTTTTGATAAAACGACTGAGGAAACTACGGTTTCATCAGATCGCATCGGTTATCTCTATGAAAACAAAATCAGCAATGTCCAGGTGGAGGGGGAAGGGCAGGTAAAAGCGATCCTCAGAGACGACCTGCAGGGAAGTCGGCACCAGAAATTTATCCTGAGCCTTTCATCCGGTGCAACGCTGCTCATCTCTCATAATATTGATATCGCACCTCGAATTGATACTATAAAGAAAGGAGATTCCGTTGGTTTTTTTGGCGAATATGAATGGAATGAAAAAGGCGGAGTCGTCCACTGGACCCATCATGACCCTGGTGGAAAGCATGTCGGTGGCTGGTTGAAACATAATAACCGAGTGTATCGCTGAAAAACTGCGGATGATCCTCTCTTTGACGGCGTTGTTGATCACAGAAAGCAACGTAAGCGCACGATAATTTACATTTAAAATAGAGCTGCAGATGACAATTGAGAACCCGGAACAACTGACGTTTCTTAACCTGCTTTTCAATAAAGCTGAGGGTGATACTGGTCGCCAGGTCTCGATGTATGAGATCGGAGAAACACTTGGACTTGACAAAAACAGCACCGGCGCTCTTGCCGAGGAACTCATTGTTGACGGTTTTGTCGAACTCGTCTCTTTGACCGGTTCAATATCGATAACCGCTCAAGGTCTAAAGGAGCTCAACGCTGCACCGGAGCAACCTTTCGAGGATGTTTTCTATCGTCTCGGTGATGAAAAGATACTCGATGGAGAAGGGTGTCGGGCCGTTGAGGAAATGCTGACGGAAATCAGGAGATGCATTTACGGGAAGGGCATTGGCTATGAGGATATGGAGGAACTGGTGATCGATATCAAAACCGCAGAAATCCAGCTCCTGTCTCAAAAAACAAAAACACGCATTATCCGTGAAATACTCAAATCCCTGCACGAATCAATGACAGCCCACGGAAATGCTGAGATTTCGCGCCGGTTAGCTTTGATGGCAGGGGACTGACTGCACGGCTGAACTGACCTTTATCCTGCTGTTTTCCCACCGGCCGCTTCCGTTACAGATACGATGGAAGAACCAGCTCCTGCACTGTCAACGGTTCACAGAGGTGGGGCGGTGAATGGCAGTTTTATGCCATATTCCAATTCAATTGGTGCTGCCCCTTTTTTTGATCTTGTTAGATTGTCGGCGCTCTTGTATATATGCCCTCTCATCTATAACTCCTGCAGATAATCGTCATTGTTTTTATTGGCCGGCTCCTGGATTTCATCAGTATATGCAGTGTGATGAACAAAGTGCTGACATCCCTGTTTCCCCTGGAGAGTGTATCGTGTTCACCGGAGAGCTTATTGCCATTACAACCGTGTTGTGCTGGACGCTCAGCGTTCAATTTTTTGGCGCTGCTTCGAAAATGGCAGGAGCGGTTCCGGTCAATATCATCAGGATCGGCATAGCGCTCCTGTTATTCAGTCTATTCCTGTTTGTCAGGGACGGCTCTGTTGTACCACTGGATTTTCCTGTTCACGGCTGGCTGCTGCTCTGCCTCTCAGGCGTTATCGGTTTTTTTATCGGCGATATCTTTCTGTTTAAAGCGCTCGTTGAACTCGGTCCACGGATTGCGATGCTGATATACAGCCTCGCAGCACCTGCCTCCGCCGTCATTGGCTGGCTGTTTCTACAGGAGCATTATACACTGGTTCAATGGCTTGGGATTTTTGTCACCTTGACGGGGGTCGTACTCGTAATCCTTGAGAAAAGAGCGGTTCATTCACCGACCCGAAAGCTGATGACCAGAAACATTTCATCAATAGGGGTTGTCTATGGTCTGCTGGCAATGCTGGGTCAGGCCATCGGCTATATATTGAGTAAAGCCGGGATGCAAACGGAATCCGGCTACCTGGATGCCTTTGCTGCAACGGAGATACGGGTAATCGCAGCCTTTGCCTGTTTCGTTTTATACTTCTCACTCACCGGCAGATGGAGCGATGTCATGAGAGCATTGAAAAACAGCAGGGCTGTCATCTACACCAGCGCTGGTGCATTTCTTGGCCCCTTTCTCGGTGTTTCCCTGTCCCTTCTGACCCTCCACTATCTGGAAACAGGTATCGCGGCGACATTTTTATCCCTGGTTCCGGTTGTCATCATCCCTTTTTCAATTTTTATCCAGAAGGAATATGTTTCGATCAGGGCGGTATCGGGTGCTTTCGTTGCCGTGTTCGGCATTTACCTGCTGATGATTTAAAAACAACCGGGGCGCCTGGTTGGAAAAAAACGACGGGACGCCCCGTTAGAGAAGGTTTGTAGCTTAAATTTGGTTTAAGACAATTTTTTCGATGCCGCTGTAGAAGAAATACAGGGAAAACAGCAGAAGAAAACCTACACAGAAGCCAATCAGCCGGCGGTAGGATTTATCGGTGAAAAAGTGCCTGCCTTTTGATATGCCAAGGGAAATCATGCTGTACCAGGCGAGATCGGCAAGGATGTGACCGCCATAAAAGGCGACAATGCCTGCCAGCAGCGCCAGCACGAGAAGTAACTCGAGTATTCCATGACCCAGAATAATCAGTGGGCCGACGGCTGCACCACGGTGTACGCTCTCGCTTACCGTGACACTCAGGACCGGGCTGGCATAAGCGCACCGGACAGGGCAAGGACGAACGAGAAGCTGAAGATAGAAAAAAGGCTCAAAAACATTCGGACAAGGTTCCGCTTATCACAGAAAAAAAGTATCGACGCTCAACTGCAGCCGCAGTCACACCCGCTGCCGCCGCAGCCGTGTCCGACAGAGCGGCTCATCGCTTTTATTATCTCTTTATCCTGGCTCTGCTGGACAGAAAGGACAGTAAACCTCAGATCCAAACCTCCTGGTTCGACGGTAAACCTGAAAAGTTGGCACAGATCCTGGTACGTGTGGCCGAAATACTCAGCCGCCTGCGTTTTTGGCACTGATACGGAGACAACATCTGCTGTGGACTTTTTGTAAAGTTCCCGTTCAAAAGCACTGAGCCCTTCGCTTGCAATTCCATAGACAAATTCAAAACAACGTACCGTATCGTCACATCTGCCTGGAGAGACAGGACTATTAATTTCCGCTTTTATGGTGACTTTACACAAGTTTTCAATAATCATGAGCTTCTAATCCTCAGTGTCCTGTCAAATGCAGCTTCGGCACAGCTTTCTGCCGTCTATTTCCTGAAGCTTGGTTTCCATCACGGGTTCCCCGCAGGTTTCGCATACTTGTGAGGGCGCCATTCTGGCCTTTGCCGGCATGTCCACATTCAGCTCACTGAGAGAGAAAAAAGCCTCGGGGCCTCTATCAAAGAGGCTGTTTGAGCGTGTTGCATGCAATTCCTCATATTCCTTGATTTCAGCCGGCGAAGCAGAGCCTGCACGAATATTTTCCAGGAGTATCCGTTCTTCTTCGGGCACATCCATTATTCCGGGTTTCATGGACAGACGGACGCCGGTACCGCTTGTTCTGCTGATAAAGGAAAAAGCCATTTTACCGATATCCTTGTAGATGAAATTGCCCTTGCCAAAGGTGCAGCCGGTCAACACCTGGATCGCGTCACAGCAGCAGGCATCGGTTTCGGTTATGCAGACAAGCTCTTCATCGAGGGCCCGATGTTCGGAAAGATACCGCATGCCAAGTTTTGCGGCCATGTACCCAAGTGTCAGGCCCATGCAGGTATGACCATGAAAACGGACACATGCCTTGTAGTCGTCCTCGCTCTGGAGTTTTTCCGGTATGATCACGTTATGTCCTCACTGGCGAGCCTCTTGCAAAAAGATGATTTTCGTTCAAAATCAAGGCATGCGAAAAATTTTACCGCAGGCATATAATTGATATTCCGAGGATAAAATTTTTTAGCATAACGCGGAGGTTGAGCGAAAAGGGCGTTTTGCAAAAGGCTCTGGTGATAAATATTAGCCGGCCGTTCCTTTCAGTCCAATCTGATCAGCGACTTCCCGCATGCCCATGATGGTGTCAAGGATCAGGTCGGAGAGGGGAATCTCGAGCATTTCTGCACCCTTTTCAATAATCGAGCGGTCAACGCCGGCGGCAAAGCGCTTATCCTTCCATTTTTTCTTCACGGATTTTGGTTGCATGTCCAGAACGCTTTTTGACGGTCTCACGAGCGCTGTCGTCGTGACCAGGCCGGTTAACTCGTCAATGGCATAAAGAACCTTCTCCATTTCGCTCTCGGGTTTCACGTCGCTGCATATTCCCCAGCCATGGCTGACGACCGCCCGAATATAATCCCGGGGCCAGTCGTGCTCCTTCAGGATCGCCTCGGTTTGCGTGCAATGCTGCTCGGGGTACTTTTCGTAATCGAGATCATGAATCAAACCGATGATTCCCCACTGATCCTCATCCGCATTTCTTTTTCTGGCAAAATATCGCATCACTGCCTCGACTGCCAGGCCGTGTTTTATCAGGCTTTCAGACTTGTTGTATTCCTTGAGCAGCTGGAGTGCTTCATCCCGCGAAGGTGTTTTTGACATGCGTTGATAACTCCTGTTATTTTTTTGGTTGACCAACTTTGCTGCGGCCGCCTGTGTTCCGTCTTTATAAACCCGGCCTACAGTATTTATACAGCAGCAAGCTTTTTTTCAATCCTAAAAGAGGAACCGGTGACGCCTTTGATCATCCCGTTGTTTCTCAATTTGCTGTCATTTTGCTGTGGTTTCTAGAGTTTTCAGATGGTGTTTCTACTGGAATCCTGGGCGTCAGTTATTATAGTGTTGCGCACATGAAGCCGCAGCTCAGGTATTTCATGATATGGCAACTGGTCGAAACAGCGCCCCCTGCTGTTTTCCTGATCGAAGTTCAACATAATGACTACAATACATTGTAATGAAAGAATATCTAGAACTGTGTCGACGATTAATTGATCATGGAGAATGGGTTGAAAACAGCCGTACCGGCAAGCGCTGCCTGACAATCATCAATGCAGATCTTGAATATGACGTCAGTGATGGCACGCTCCCGGTCCTGACCACGAAAAAGCTTTTCTGGAAAGCCGCTATCGCCGAAATGCTCGGCTATCTCAGGGGATACACCAGTGCCGCCGAATTCAGGGCCATCGGCTGCAACACCTGGAATGAGAATGCCAACAACAACGAAGACTGGCTCGCCAACCCGTTCAGGAAGGGCGCTGACGATATGGGGCGCTGTTACGGGGCACAGGGGCGGGACTGGCGAAATCCTGAAAATGAACCGGTCGACCAGCTGCTCAATGTCTACAACGATCTCCGAGAAGGCGTCGATAACCGCTGTGAAATCATGACGTTCATGAACCCGGGCGAGCGGGACCGTGCCTGCCTGAATTCCTGCATGCACACCCACACCTTCAGCATACTGGGAGGCAAGCTTTACCTGACCTCATACCAGCGCTCTGACGATCTCCCGCTTGGCCATGGTTTTAACCAGGTGCAGGTCGGCTGGCTGCTGATGATCATGGCCCAGATTACAGGGCTCAAACCGGCAAAAGCCTTCCACAAGATCGTCAATGTTCATGTCTATGAAGATCAGATCGAGCTGCTTCGTGATGTCCAGATGAAACGGGAACCATACCCGTTGCCCAAGCTAGAGATAAACCCGGATATCAAGAGCCTCGAGGATCTGGAAACCTGGGTAACGCCGGATGATTTCAAACTCGTCGGATACCGGCATCACCCGGGGATCAATTATCCGTTTTCCGTATAGCGAGCATCTCTTTCGGGATATCGTTTTCTTGTTCCCGTTGAAAATCAGGTTAGTCTTATCTCCAACAAGCGATACCCATCCCGGTTATGGGTGTGCTGCTGCTGCTGCTGCTCCTCCTTTCCTGCCTGCAGGGGGTGTCATTTCAGTGAAAAGATATTTTCTTCTATGAATCTCCAGGTTTTGATGTAGTCACCCGCGACCATAAGTTTTTCCAGGTGGCCCGTGTCCATGCGGTCAAAAAGCTCCCAGATCTTGGTGGTCAGCCGGCTGTTTACTTCAAATGTCCCCTTTATGTCCCAGCGTGTCGGGGATGTGTCTGAGGTGAAGTAGTCGGTGTAATTATATTTCTTCAGATAATAGAGAAATTCCACGTAATCGAGGTAGTGCTTGGTCCCGGTAAAATAATCCCAGTCCCATTTCCCGTCGTTGTCGTTGATATGGATGTAATAGCGGTAGGGGCTCGCCTCGAGATGCGAGACCGCTTCAGCCGGATTTTCATTGCCGTACATGGAGTGCCCGAAATCAAGAGTAACACCCATGTCATTGTTTTTTATGTCGTTGAGCAGACAGAGCGCTTTTGCGGCCGTGTCGACAAAACAGCGCCCCCTGGTCTCACTCGGTTTATACTCGATAAAGAGCGGGATATCCCTGCGGTAATCACCTGCTTCGGAAAAGGTCTCGATCAGGTGTCTCCAGGCTACGGCATAGTCGTTCTGGAATGAAAATTCGTAGCCGTCGCCAAGCGGACAGCAGGTCACCTTGTCGGCACCGATTTCGGCTGCAAAATCTTTTGCATTCTTGATAAACTGCACCGCCTTTTCCCTTACCTGCTGTTCAAGTGAAGTCAGCCCGCCGTTGCGAAACTCCGGTTCCGCCTTGACGTTGACATTGACTGCTGCGACCTCGAGTTTGTACTTCTTAAGGGCGGCTTTCGTCTCTTTAGCCTCATTGACTTCGTAAGGATGAACAATTTCGACCCCGGAGTACCCTTCGATCCGGGAGAGCAGTTCAAATTTTTCTTCCAGGTCGAGCATTCTGTTGTACTCGTGAAAGCGGTCCTTGGTTTTTGATAAAAAGCTGGTGATGATTGCTAACTTCGGCATGATAGATCTCCGGGTTGGACTGAGTGAATCTTAGATTACTCATTAACAGATTGATTGTTGAAGAGCCTGTCCTTGATGCTGCCAAACAGTTTCTTGTACCATCCGAACTGGGATACAACCGTCCAGACGATTATAATAAAAAGGATCAACGAGACCGGTCTCGTGAATACCGGGGCAAAACTTCCCTGGGAGACCATCAGCGCCCGCCGCAGATTTTCGTCGGCCATGGGGCCGAGAATGACGCCGATGACCAGCGGAGCAATCGGATAGCCCATGTTGGTCAAAAAATAGCAGATAATGCCGACCGGCAGCATCAGAAAGAGATTCATTATGTTGAGACCAAGCGAATAGGAGCCGATAATGCAGAGTACCCCGATGATGGGCATGAACAGCGGGGTTGGGATGTTCAGGACTTTCACCACCTGTTTGGCGAGTATCATTCCGGTAATCCACATCGCAATTGAGGCAAGCAGCAGTATGGCGGCAACCTCGAGTATGAACGTCGGGTGTTCGAAGGAGATCATCGGTCCCGGAGTGACACCGTGAAGCATGAGTGCTCCAAGGAGCATGGCGGCAGGCGGGCTGCCGGGAATGCCAAGGTTGAGCAGAGGTATCATCGCACCGCCGACACAGGCGTTGTTGGCGGTTTCACTGGCGATGACACCCTTGAGTTCTCCCGTGCCGAAGGTCTCCGGATGTTTTGAAGTGTTCTTGGCGGTGCCGTAAGATACCCAGCCCGCTATATCCTCACCGATGCCGGGCACTGCACCGATCCCGACACCGATCAGGGATGAACGGATGATGGCTGGAATATTGCGCAGAATCGTGCCGATTTCTGGAAGGATACGCTGCAGCTTTTTTGCTTTCGGCAGCTGGGTTTTTGCTTTGAGAACCTCGATGATCTGGGGGATGCCAAAGGCACCAATAAGCACCGGAACAACTTCAATACCGCTTTCAAGCTCGGAAATACCGAAGGTAAAACGCGGGTAAAACTGAAGTTGATCCCGGCCGATACAGGCAAGGAAAAGGCCGAGGAAACCGGCAATCCATCCCTTGATGACAAGATCAGGAGCGGTGAGTGTGCCGCTTATCAGGATTCCGAAAAAAGCCAGCAGAAAAAATTCGAAAGAAGTGAATTCCAGCGCGAATGTAGAAATAAGTGGTGAAATGCTGACAACAAAGAGCATGGAAATTATCGTGCCGATTGCCGATGCCGTTGTCGTCAGGCCGATGGCCCTACCCCCTTCACCCTTGCAGGCAAGGGGGTATCCGTCCAGCGCGGTTGCGGCGGCGGCGGCGGTGCCGGGGATGTTTATCAGGATGGAGGCATAAGATCCCCCGTAGGTGCCGCCGACATAAATGGAGAGCAGACAGATCATTGCCATCGGCGTCTCCATGCTGTAGGTCAGGGCGGTGAGAAGGGCGATGCCGAGCGTTGAAGTGAGGCCTGGCATGGCCCCGAAGAGAATGCCGAGCAGCACTGAACCGAAAAGAACGGCCAGCGAGACCGGGTCGGCAACCATTGCTGCGCCGATTTCAAAAAATGTCCGGATTCGTTCAAAAATCAACATGAAAATAAACTCCTTTAGGACCAGAAGTCGGCGTACCAGAAGGCATCGAGCACAGTAACGACAAGCCCTTCGAATGGCATCGGAACAAGCAAAAAGTATTTGAAAATGATGCCGATTGTGAACGGGGCCGCAAAGGCAATGATGAGGCTGAGCTTGAATTTCTTTAACAGTTCAGGCTCGTTTTTTACCTGCCGGTAGGTCATCAGAACAAGACCGGCAATGGCTGCACAGATTAAAAAATCAAGCGGGAAGAGGACGGTTTCGGATATCATCTTCGCGATTCCCGAGATTACCATCGATATAAGCATAAAAGAGCCCAGCAGCTCCATAAAGATCAATTTCAGCAGAAAGTTCTGGTTGGTACAGTAAAACTCAAAAAAGAACACGAGGAGAAACAGAATTGAAGCGAGAAAGAAGTCTATGCGCGGTATAAAGATGAATACAAAAACGAGGAGATTGAGGATAATTGCGTAGTAGCGTACGGTATCGTTCTGTTTGAGAAAAAGGATGAAATCCGGGCTGCAGAAATAGGCTAGGACGCTCTTTAGCCCCTTCATTCCCACTTCCTTTATCGCAGTTCTCATCAGCAGGATGCCGAGAAGAGCGAGCATCGCACCGACCAGCAGCGGAAAGAGCGCCGGTGAGACATACCAGACGTTTTGCACGCCTGCATAGGAATCTTTCATCGGCATCTGAAACGCCTGGCTGACAATGAACAGGCCCAGAACGAATATGGCTGTTCCGGAAAACAAATCGGCTTTTCGAAGTTTTTTCTTGTCCAGCATGATCAAATACCCGGTTTCGAAGAAGACAAGGCCGGACGGTAGAACATTGCCATGCTTTACGGTCCGGCCTGATCGAGCCAGCTGTTATGGGATATGAAAAATCAGCACCCGCATCATTTACGGTTTCGCTATACCCAGGGTTTCAGGGCTCACCTTCGCAGCACCGAGTTCAAAGAGTGTCCAGGTAAAGTTGGACTGGAGCGCGGCAAAGATTGCGCGTGCCTCCTCTCCTGATTTGCCGGAGAGCAGGTAATAGTTCTCTTTCGCCCACGTTTTTACTTTATCTGTTGCGATTGCCTTATTGAATGCATCGACCAAAGCTGCTTTTGCATCCTCAGGTGCATCGTGGGGTACGGCAAAGCCGATGGCCTGAGAGATTGGCAGATACTCGGAAAGACCGGGATAAGCGTCGAATCCTGAAGGAATTGCTCCCAGTCCCTCTACCTCGAAGGAATCAGGTATCAACATGGCAAGCGGGCGCAGTTTACCGCCCCTGAGCAGTTGCTGCTGTTCCGCCAGAGAGGTGACGACGACCGTGACTTCACCGGCCATAGCGGCATTCTGGCTCGGGGCAGAACCCGTGTAGGGGATGAAGTTAAACTTGGCTCCTGATCCTTTCTCAAGGGCCAGCAGGTTGAGATGGTGGATGGAACCGGCCGCACTTGCCCCTGCCTTGATTGAGCCGGGGTCTTTTTTTGCGGCTTCAATCAGTTCTTCAAGGGTTTGATATGGCGCATCCGCGGTTATGGAAATCAAATCCGGTGAGCCGCCGACAATAAAGGGGTCCCAGACGTCAAAGTTCTGGTCCCAGCCGCCCTGGACAGCTGCGGTTACGTTTGATTCGGAGAGGCCGGCGAGGGTGTAGCCATCGTGGGGCTGACCAAAAACATAGCTCATACCGACGGATCCTCCGACACCGCCCGTCTTGTTGATAACGTTGATGTTGACGCCGAGAAAAGGCGCCATTTCAGCACTGATAATCCTGTTGCAGGTATCAGTGCCGCCACCTGCACCCCAGACAACGACGTTGGTTACGTTTCTTGCCGGGAATTCTTTGGCCGCATAGGCGCTGCAGGACATTGCAACAAATACTGCCAGACCGATAAGTAGAATTTTTTTCATTGTGAATCCTCTCATTTGATGGTTTTGGTGATAGTTATCTGCTTTCATGTCCTCACTGAAGGATGAGAACATCCTCAAAAAATATGCGTAATCTTTGTTATGCTAGCTGTTCACCTCCTTTTGGTTGATCCCTCTCTTCTGGATGAGGGTTCTCAATTGACGAATCGTTGTGGCCAGGTGATCTCTCATCAGCATTTCTGAAGCGCTTTCATCATGACTGCAGATCGCTTCGGTTATCTGTATATGATCCTTGATTGTATCGTTCGGACTGCGAATAAGTCCTTCGTGCGTTGGATACTGGTACGCAAGTGAAACAATATTAAATGTCTGCAGAATGCTGGTCAGAAATTCTCTTGATCCGATCTGAGCGATGGTATTGTGAAATCGTCGGTCTGCTTTTGAGTAGGCGTAAAAATCGCTGATATCAGCTGTCTTGAGAAAGGGTTTGAAAATCTTTCTCAACTCAGTTATCTGGGGTTCGCTGATTGACTGGGCGGCTCTTCTTGCTGATAATCCTTCCAGTACCTCACGGATTTCAAAGATTGAGATCATTTCTTCTATGCTGAACAGCCTGACAAAGAACCCTCTGCGCGGTTTTGTCTCGACCAGTTTTTCCTGTTCCAGGAATTTGAGGGCACTGATGAGGGGAGTCCTGGAAATACCGAGATCTGCAGCTAGTTTCTCCTGGGGTATTTTCTGGCCAGGCATGAGCTCCCGGTTTTCGATCATCTCCTTGACAATCAAGTACGCCTTCTGGTCAAGATTTTCAGTTTGAATGATGGGCTTTAACATGATTGAGCGTATTCAGTTGAATAAATAGTGCGAAAAATGTATTTTGAATACAAAGCTCAATATTCAAAAAAAAAATTCTCCTGTCAACAAAATTCTTTTGACGGGCTTGAAGACAATCTTTACAAAAAGGTTCTGTATTGTAATGGCATCAAGTCTACGGGAAAAATGATAAGCACGTTTCCTGTAAGCAGCAAAACACCTTTTCTCACTATTTCAAGCAGAGGAGTGGATATGATAACCGGAAAGCAGAAAACCGAGGCCCAGCATCGTGCAGCAGAAATGATCAGAAGCGCAGGAATTCAGATCACAGATGAGGAAATTACCACGATCGAAGTCGTCGATTTCGGATTAAGCAGCCTGGAAGCAGAAGGAGTCCAGGTCTTCAACATGGTAAACACCGACCGGCTGGCCGCCAAGGTTCTCGTTCTTTTTCCGCATCAGACTGAACCCGAGCACTGGCACCCTCGAGTCGGGGATGACCCCGGAAAGCAGGAAACCATACGCCATATCAGCGGGGACCTCAGGTTTTATGTGGAGGGGCCTGATACAATGAGGGAAGGTTTTTTCGTCGCTGGAAAAAAGGAGGTATACAGCCTGCGACATGAACTCGTCTTAAATCCAGGTGACCAGCTCACCTTTGAACCCTACGAGAAGCATTGGTTCCAGGCCGGTTCCCGTGGCGCGGTAATGTACAGTTTTTCAACCACGGTCAGGGACGGTCTTGACGGTTTTACCGATCCGGATATCAAGCGGGAAACGCTTGTTAAAGAAGGTGATTGAGCTGATTATTTGAGTAGAAAGCCCTTGGTTCTCAGGTATTCAAGCATGTGAGGACGGGCCTCTTTCAACAGCATCTCCGAGATCTGTTCACTCCAGGTTTTGTCTAAAGCTCCGCCGGTTCTGGCTCTGTAGTAGGATCTGACCCGCTGATCATAGTCCTCGATCAGGGGGGCGTCGCCACTGTCATCATAACGTTCCTGTTTCAGCACGACGGCCAGCGGCAGGCGCGGTTTTCGTTGAGGATCCTGAGCGGGGTATCCGAGGCAGATGCCGAAAACAGGATAGACGAGATCGGGCAGGCCGAGCAGTTCATCAACCTCAGCAATCCTGTTTCTGATTGCGCCGATGTAACAACCGCCGAGCCCGGAAGATTCTGCGCCGATCAACAGGTTCTGGGCAAAAAGAGCACAATCAAGCGATGCGGTCAGAAACTGCTCGGTGAACCCCGACAGCATCGGCGCATCGTGTCTGCTGCAGGCATGCTTATGCCGCTGCATGTCTGCGCAGAATACGAGAAAGACGGGTGCTTCCCTGACATAGGGCTGGTCCGCCGCACATTCACACAATCTCTCCCGTACTGCGGGATCGCTGACCTGGATGACAGTGCAGGCCTGGATGAAACTCGAGGTTGAAGCGCATTGTCCGGCCTTTATCAGGATTTCAAGAAGCTCCTGGTCAACGGGCTGATCGGTGAATTTTCGGATAGAGCGGTGATTGAGCAGAAGATCAATGACCTCATGCATACTGTCCGCTCCTCATCCGGCAATGAATTTTCATGGGTCCTACTCTTTCAGGTCTTTTTCCGCGCCGCTTCTGCAAATGCGGCAATCTGGCTTTCAAGACCGATTACCTGATCAACAGGAAGGACAAAGGCTATTCCGGTACCCGGTTTATTAAACTGGCCGGCATCACCGATTGTTTTCAGGACCTTGTCAACGAGATGTTCCTCCAGCAGGAACATGATGATGTCTGTCTGGGCCTCAAGGCTCAAACCGAAAAAGGTCTTGGCCTCACGTATCCCGGTACCTCGTGCCGCAATTATGGTGGCTCCGGTTGCACCTGCCTGTTTGGCGGAATCAACAATTTTATCGGTCAGGTCGGTCTTCACTGAAGCTAAAATAATCTTAAACTTCATTGTTTTTCTCCTTTTTTCAATGTGATGGCCCTGTTGCTTTGCCATTGGGCGAACTGTCCGTAGCCAAGAACTGCGATGATTGGGAAAAGGCTGGCAAAGGCAATAAGACCAAAACCGTCAATTGCCGGGTTTCGTCCGGGAACAGAGGAGGACAACCCGAGTCCGAGTGCAGCGACAACAGGAACGGTAACAGTGGAAGTGGTGACACCGCCGGAATCATAGGCGAGTGGGATGATTGATTTGGGTGCGAAAAACGTCTGAAAAATGACAATAATATAGCCTGCGAGGATATACAGGTACAGCGGCGTGCCGCTGATAATCCGGAATGAACCGAGGCAGATGCCGAAAGCGACCCCGATCGCGACGGTAATGCGCAGTCCGCGCTGGCTGACTGCGCCGCCGGACACCTCGGACGCCTTGAAAGCGACGGCGATAAGGGATGGCTCGGCAATCGTTGTGGAGAAGCCGATGGCGGCGGCAAACAGGTAAACCCAGATATAGGTTTTCCAGTCAGTCAGCAGTTCAGGATTGGTTTCTGCGCCTAGAAATCCCGGATTGGTAAGCTGGGTGGCCATTATTTCGCCGATGGGAAAGAGCGCTTTGTCAAGGCCGGCAAGAAACAGGGTGAGACCAATAAAAACATAGAGACTGCCGGCCATAATCCTGCGAGGATTGGCTATAGGCTGTTTCAAGACGACAATTTGGAAAAAGCCGAAGAGCAGGATAATCGGGACAAGATCTCGAGCCGTCAGGACAAGGGTCTTCAGGAGATCGCTGATAATTTCCATAGCGGTTACCTCACTCCAAAAACGGTAATGCCGTAAAGCATAACGAAGATCATCGGCAGCAGCGAGGCAAAGGCGATGAGCCCGAAACCGTCAAGCAGTGGATTTCTGCCCTTGATAATCGTCGCCAGGCCGACGCCAAGGGCCGTCACCAGGGGGACGGTTATTGTTGATGTGGTCACTCCCCCGGCGTCGTAGGCAATGCCGATGATTTCAGGCGGGGCAAAAACAGTGATAATCATAACCAGTATGTAGCCGCCGATGATCAGACGGTGAATCGGCCAGTTCAGTAAAATTCGCAGAACACCAAGCAGAATGGCACAGCCGACAGAAATGGCCACTGTCAGCCGCAGTCCAAGGGCATATGAACCGATTCTGCTGATATTGTTGTCAATAAGCCCGGCATTTGCGGCGATTTCGGCTGCTTTTCGGGAAATGGCGATCAGGGCAGGTTCGGCAATTGTCGTGGAAAACCCGAGGGTAAAGGCGAAGAGCAGCAGCCAGAAGAGATTGCCTTTGCGGGTAAGGGCCTGGGCCATGTTCTCACCGAGCGGGAACAGCGCCATTTCCAGCCCCTCGATGAACATGGAGAGTCCCAGGATTACCATGATTGTGCCGATGAAAATTTCTTCGAGTTGCGGCAGCGGCTGCCGGATAATAACGACCTGGAAGAATGAGATAACACAGATGATCGGCAGCAGGTCCATGGAAGCCTGCCTGATTTTGCCGGATATGTAGAGAAGTGTTCTAGACAAATTCTATTTTTCCACGCTGGAATACACGTTTCTAACGGTGATATGCTGACAATCCAACAACTCGCTTTTCCATAAACATCAAACCACTCGCCAGCCAATTGGAGTGCCGGCAAGAAAGGATTTTGCCATACCGCTGGAGAGTGGAACCATATATTCTTTATTTTCAAGTGTCACTGTTTTTTCAGGAGGTGAGATATTATAGCGTTTTCTGGCAATCCCGCTGACGAAATCCTGGAGCAGGTCGAGCTTGTCCGCTTTATCAAACAAGGCTGCCAGCAGCGGCAGCGCAACCGGGGCGGAGAAAATTCCTGCAGCGCACCCGCAACATTCCTTTTTGTGTCTCGGGTGAGGTGCGGAATCTGACCCGAACATGAGCTTCGGATGGCCGCTGAACACGGCGCTTTTAAGCGCCTGCAGGTCACGTGGGGTTTTTGCTATCGGTTTGCAGAACAGATCAGGCTCCAGCAGGCCGCCGATTACATCATCGAGGGTAATCATCAGGTGGTGAACGGTGACCGTGGCGGAGACATTATCGAACGTGTCAAGAAAATCAACGGAATCCGCCGAGGTGATGTGCTCCATGATAATGTGAAGCTCCGGAAAGTTTCGGGCGATATACTCATATGTCTGGAGGAATTCCTTTTCACGGTCCATGACAAAACCGTTGCTCTCGCCGTGTACAAGAAGCGGTATGCCGAGTTCCTGCATAAAAGAGAGCGTCTCCTCTATGGTGCTGAAGTCCGATACGCCGGACTCACTCCCGGTGGTGACGCCCGCTGGATATAATTTGATGCCGATGATATGATTAACCAGCGCTTCAAGCTCCGATCTGCTGTAAGGACGGAAAAACAGGGTCATGTAAGGCTTGAAGATCTCATTCTGACAGCACGTAACGATTTCATCGCGGTAACGGAACAGTTTTTCACTGTCGTCAACCGGCGATACCAGATTGGGCATGATAACCGCCCCGGCAAAATGGGCCGCAGAAAAAGGCAGCACCTGCCTGAGCATGTCGCCCTGCCTGAGGTGAAGGTGCATGTCCAGTGGTGATTCAATTGAAATTTTCATTGTGTCGGCAGTGAGTGATTTTTCAGTAATGATGTTTACTATTTAAACGAGAATAACGTAATAGTAATGATAATGGTACCAGAATTTCGAACTGGTCCGTTCTATCTAGAGAGGTATGGGGTATGAGACAAACAGGAAACTACCGGATAATGACAGCCATTATAACAACCGTTGCCCTTCTTCTTCTCAGCGGCTGTGCCGGCGATTATGCCGGATACGAAAATGACGGTGGCCGGGCACTGTACGATCAGTATGTTGACAGGCCGGGGTATTATGATTTCGGACAACCGGTTATTTTCGCACCGGTTGAGCAAAAGCGCTCGAAATGACCCCGTTGGTGCAGCTGCCTTGATAATGATATTCCCTTTATGAACAGTACGCTATCCAACCGCTCAGCAAAGCTGGTTCGGTCATTTTCACGAGTATTCCAGCCGTTGGCAATTATTGTCTTTTTTTCCGTTTGCACGCTGTTTTTGCCGCTCCCGGCTGGCGGTTCAGCTGATTTCTTCGTGCAGCTCACCGGTGAAACGATCACCCTGCACGCCAATCAGGCTCCGCTGAGAAACATATTGGGTGAACTCAGGAACCAGGGGGTTGATATCTCCATCGACCCCGTTATCAACCCCGAAATTACCGCACGCTATGATGAAGAACCGGTGAAAAGAGTCCTGGGGTCAATACTCAGGGAGTATAATCACTCACTTGTCTGGGAAAGGATCGAGGACTCATCACTGTCTGGACTGAGTCTTGCCGGAATTCAAATTTTCCAGCAGGGCAGCAGAGAAAGAATGCAGCCTCTGCAGGCAGGCAATAACCTGTTGATCGAGCAGGGTGCTGATGGCAGGCTCCAGGTAAGAAACGTCTTGCTGATCGCGCTCAAGACAGCGGTGAGTGAAGAACGGTTGCAGGAGATTGCCGCTTCGATCGGAGCGGCGATAACAGGTTCAGCTCACGAAACAGGAATTATCAGACTCGAACTGCCCGACACCCTTACACCTCAGCAGGCTGCTGATATCCTTTCAGGCATTGAAGAGATAGAGGGTGCAGAGCCGGACTATGCCTATGCTCTGGAAGGCAACCGGAAAATCGTTTCTGCTGACGGGCCAGCAGAGCAGGAGACAAGGAGTGTTTCTCAGCAGGCTCATATTGTTGCGGTACTTGACAGCGGCCTGTCCCGGGAGTACCGGAAGAGCTCTTTTGTCTCCGCTTTTTATGACGCTTTTTCAACCACTCAGCTGTCTTCCGATCCGATTGGTCATGGGACGCAGATGTCTCTTGTTGCGGCGGGCATGGTTACGCCGCTTGGCGCTGACGAAGATGAAAAACAGCAGAACGCAATCGTTGCCGTCCGAGCATTTGATGACAATGGATTCACCTCCAATGACACCTTGCTCAGGAGCATTGATTACGCTGTTGCGAGGGATGCCAGGATTCTCAGCATGAGCTGGGGCGCTGAAGAATCAAACCTGATGCTGGAAAAAGCGATTCAGTACGCTTCGGACAAGGGTTTGATCCTGGTGGCGGCTGCCGGTAACAGTCCCACGGGCATACCGGTCTACCCGGCAGCCTATAAAAATGTCATCGGCGTTGGCGCGCTGCTGCCTGATGGTAACGTCTGGGAAGACTCCAATCATGGCGACTTTGTTTCGGTCTATGCTCCCGGCATTGCTGAAATGCCTGTCGGTCATGACGGTGGGCCCGGAGTCTATGCAGGAACCTCGATTTCAGCTGCCTACATCGCAAACCGGATTGCAAAAATCCTGCGGGAAAGGCCTGGTGCTGATCGACAAAGCATACTCTCAGAGCTGAATACAACCGCGTACTGAGAGTCCCGAAGGGTAACGGGCAAAGGTATCGTTTCAGGAGAGTACCACGTCGACGCAAATCCTGTAAAGCTGAGGACTGGCGTGCCCGCACATGACGATCCTCGAAGATGTCATGGTGCGCTCCAGCGACGCTGCCTGAGACGAGATTAATTGCACGGTTTCATCAAAATTGCAACTGCATTTGAAATCATAGAAATGAAGCGTTCCGCCGGGAAGCAATGCGCGAACGGCTGAATCCAGAAAATCTCCGGCACGATAGGGCAGGGGCATGATAATCCTGCTGTATTTTTCACCTGATCTGTTGACCGCGGAGATAACATCGTCATGCACAAGGATAATGTTGCGCGCCTTGTTCAGGCGCACATTTCTTACCCCGTAAATGTGGGCGGTCTCGTTTATTTCAACCCCGGTGATTTTGGCCGCACTGCTGTATTTCGAAATCATCAGCGGGTAGGGGGCAACACCTGAAAACATGACCAGAACATTTTCGCCTGGGCCAACGAGGTCTGCTATGCGTTTTCGTTCATGTCCGGAGCGCACGGAAAAATAGACCTTTTCGACATCCAGCAGCAGCCTGACCCCGAATTCCCTGCACAGTGTTTCAGTTTTTCTCTCACCGGCAATGAGGGCAAGGGGGATGGTCCGGTATTCTCCGGAATAATTCCCGTCGCGCTTGAAAACTGTCGTTACATTCTTGTGGATGGTTAGAATTGCTTCGGCGATCAATCGTTCGTAGTGTTCCAGTCCCTCAGCAATGATGACGACAGCGATATCGCCAATGATGTCAAACCCCCTGATCAAATGTTTCAAATCTTCTTCGGGGATGAACTCCTGTAAGGTCTGCTTGAGGTTCATAGGCTGTTATTGCGCCGGGTTAAAAAATAAAGTGGACAATTGGGCTGTGAATCGGGATAATTAAAGCCATAAGCATCACAGATTCTACCACAGTACACCACATAACTACACAACAGGATACATATCGTGAACGTATTGATAGCGGAGGACGAATATACGACCAGGCTCATGGTTCAGGTGAGCCTTGAGAACTGGGGGTATTCGGTAAGCAGCGTCGCCGATGGAAAAGCAGCATGGGAAATCCTGAAGAAACCCGATGCCGTCGATGTGGCAATTCTTGACTGGGAAATGCCAGAGATTGACGGTGTCGAACTCTGTAAAATGATCAAGACCCTGGAGCGCCCAAACCCCGTTTATGTTATTCTGCTGACAGGCAGGGACAGCCAGAATGATATCTTGTGCGGGTTTGATGCCGGTGCCGATGACTATATGACAAAACCGTTTAACGATGACGAGTTGAGGGCTCGTGTCAGGGTGGCGAAACGGCTTGTGACCATTCAATCCTCGCTCTCCCAGTCAGTTGAAGAATTGAGGCTGGCACTCGACATGGTCGAGGCCTTGCAGGGGAGCGTGCCGGTCTGCACGAGCTGTCTCAAGATAGAAGGGGAAAACGGAAAGTGGGCCACCCTGAAGACATCGGTTAGAGAAGCTTTCGATTTGAGGTTTACCCCGGAAATCTGTCCCGTCTGTGCAAAGTCAAAAAAACACAGGTGAGAGACCGCGGACCTCATTCCACGGTGACATCAATGGCAACTGAGAACATATCCGGAGAATCCATAAGCGGGGAAGCGCTCGGAGATCAAACGATTGAGACGATCGTTTCCATGTATGAAAAGGCGCGGCTCCAGCAACCAGGAGAAGAACCGCACATCTGGCTCGGAAACGTCTGGCTGGGTCGGGCACAGGCGGAGCATGAGGTGGATATCGACGAACCCGGGATACTCAAGATCGCCCTTTATGAAACATATCTGTGCTCCTGCGTGAAGCCGCCCCTGTGTGCCCGCGCGCTTGGGCTGTATTTTCTTTTTAAAGAACACGCTCATTTAATAGAGAAATACTCAAAATACGCCATTGAATTCGAAGAGCTGATCGCGCCGGTGATCGAGGCAAGAGACAACGGTACAATCGAACAGCTCTATCGAACCTACAACCCCAATACCGCAGCCAGAGAAGGATTTACCTTCAACACCTGAGCCCTGCCGCAAAGATCCCTTAAAGAAGCAGACCATCAGGTACACCCGGCAGATTTGTTGCTCGATGCATCCTTGAATCCCTCGCAATTACTTTCCAAAAGAGCCTGGCCGGTTTATAAGATGACAGGAAAGAGAAGGTTGCGGTCGTTTTTATCAGGAGGAATAAAGGATGGAACATTCAGCTGGTCCGGGAACAGGATTCGATCAGGACAACCCTCTGTTTCGGGTTGTGCTCGTCTCCGCTCCCTGGGCGCTCTTTCACCGTCCATCCATCCAGTTGGCCAGCCTGGAAAGCTATCTGAGAGAAAAGAGTGACTTTTGCACGGAAAGTCATCATCTGTCCCTGAACATTGCCGCCAGAATAGGAATCGACCTCTATACCCGCATCAGCAAATCCGGCTGGGCAGGTGAAGCGCTCTTTGCCCCACTACTTTTTCCGGGAAAAAAAGCTGAAGCTGCCCGGCTTTTCAGGCAGGAACTGCGTGAAGACGGCAAAGGGCACATTCCCGATTTTGACCGCCTGAGCGCTGATATGATTCACTGCTGCGACACCTGGCTCTCAACCATTGAACCGGGTACGATATCGCTCTGCGGCTTTTCAGTCTGCTTCAGTCAGCTTTTCCCCTCCCTCTATCTCGCTGCAAGGCTCAAGAAAAAAACACCGGTTGCGACAGTTTTTGGAGGGACCTCCTGTTCCTCGGAAGCAGGTCTTTCGCTGATCAACCATTTTGAGCAGATCGATTATCTTATCGACGGAGAAGGTGAGGGAGCTCTGCTGGAGCTCTGTAATTTTCTCGGCGAAAAACGCTCCACGCTTCCCGGCCAGGTACTGACCCGGAATGAAAACATCAGCGTTATTGAAAGCTTGTCGGTCAAACGCCTCGATGATCTCCCGCTTCCTTCCTTCAGATCCTATCTCTCTGAGGCAAAGAATCTTTTTCCCGATATGCCGTTTATGCCGGTTCTGCCTGTTGAATTTTCCAGGGGGTGCAGCTGGAACCGCTGTACATTCTGCAACCTCAACCTGCAATGGAAGGGATATCGTCATAAGAGAGCCGAGCGGATGAGCCTAGAAGTCAGGCACCTTGTGAACGAGACTGAATCGCTCTCCTTCAGTTTCACCGACAATGTACTGCCTGATCGCGAAACCGAGCAATTTTTCAAGGCGCTGTCCGCAACGAAAAAGGACCTGAGCTTTTTTGCCGAGATACGGGCAAAGACATCAATTGAACGACTCAAGCTGTTTCGCAGCGGCGGGCTGCAGACAGTTCAGGTGGGTATTGAATCTCTGTCAGGCTCTCTGCTCGCGCGAATGGGCAAGGGAACCAGTGTCATGGATAACCTTGCCATTATGAAAAACTGCAGTGCCAGCGGGATCACGCTGATGGGAAATATCATTACTCAATTCCCGGGCTCAAGCAGTGACGAGGTGCAGGAGACGCTTGAGAACCTCGATTACGCATTCCCATTCGCTCCGCTCGATGCGGTCCCGTTTTTTCTTGGCTATGGTTCATCTGTCCACCGGAACCCGGGAAAATATGGTATCCGGGCAATCACTGTTCACCCCAAAAACCGCATGCTTTTCCCCCGGGAGTTTAAAATTCAGCTGCTTGCCTGCGGGTACCGCGGCGACAGAACAGTTCAAATCAAGCTGTGGCGGCCGGTCCAGGAGAAAATCAAAACGTGGCAGCAATATCATCGCAATCGAAGCCATGGCGATAGACCGCCGCTTTACTTCCGGGACGGTGGCGCCTTCCTCGTTATACACCAGCAGCTCCCCGACAGCTCAGTGCTTCTTCACCGGCTGCGCGGCACATCAAGAGAATTGTATCTTTTTTGTGATCAGCCAAAAGAGTTCCACGAAATCTGCTCAGCTTATCCCCGGCTGGGCCGAGAGGCAATCGTAGCATTTGTCAGACAACTGTGTGACAAACGACTGATGTTTCGTGAACATGAGCGAGTCCTGGCACTTGCTGTAAGGCTTGCATGAGCCGGATATCTGCTCAGACATCAGCTAACCAAACCACTCTAGTAGGTTGTATGGTTAGCGACTCGATTTTCTTTCTGATTTGGCAGTTTTGGTTCAAAGATAAGTATACTGTCCCCAGAATAAAAAAGTTCGATCCGATGGCGCGGCCTGTCATTGAATCAACAAATTGGCTCATAATATTATAAACGATTGAATCTTTTTGATGCATAAAGACTATGTATATACCTGCTGTCCTCTTCATGAATATCCTGGAACTGAAACCCGACCGTATAGTCTTTTTGATCGGGTGTTGAGCGTTTGACAACTGCTTTTGAAATAATTTTTTGTGTTCCGAGAAAAAACCCGATCTTGACGAATTGATTGACAGAAAGCTCTTTCCCAAGGACTAAGGCCATACCACCGGCACTGATATCGCTCAGCAAACCATCAATGGTATGCTTCTGTGTCGCAACTTTTGCTCTAACAGCTTCGACACCAAGAAGTGAGGCAATATCTCGATTTGTCATCCGCTCATGTTTTCGCTTGCCGAGCGGGTTTTCTGCCGTATATTCCCAATCCATTTTCAATCCATCCAGCGGTGGAATGTCATCCCAACTCTTCTTTTTATCTGTCATAAGCACGTACCTGTTTTTTCCAGCTGACACCTGTAGGGCACCTTATATCGGATGAATATCCTTATTTCATACTATTTCAGAGCGATACTATAAGCATTGATAACAAGGTTTTTTGAGAAAATCCTTCAGCAGTCGTTTTAAGGGTGGAATGGCTGAGCTTAAATGGCTGTCACAATTTCTCTTTTGTCATTTGGTGATTACAGTTGATTGTTAGGAGAGTGCGGTCGCCATCTTGTGAAGAAGACAAATGCCAATGAGCATAGAGCGACACGATAAGGCCTTGTTCCAAAAACGAGATTCAATCATGATTATTGAGCTGACATTATCAGTGCAAACCTTCCTGAGTTCTGAGAGCCTGAGTCTAGAAGTTTACCGTGCATACCTAACAAACCTATGAATTTTCAAAAATAGAGTGCGCGCTCTAAGATTTATATGATTGTCGATGGTTAACCTGGCCAGGGTAAGGCAAGAGGTGGGGCCTTCTAAAAAGTATTAAAGGGTAGAAGAAACAGCATCCTTACTAATAGCGATTAGACAAAGATAACAAAAGATCAGACTCCCGGCAATCATTTCACCGCCATTTTCAGTAACGGCCAGCAACAACTTCTTGGACATTTTCTTGAAAGCTTGCCCACCTCTTAAATATGCCCAGATGACAAAGCACAACAAAAGTACTGACTGTACCTCCTCTTTCCCTTCATGCCTTATCAGGTAAAACAAGACAGTGAAGTTCAATCACTCTTTATTGAGTGGTTATTTTACGGTATACCAACCATCAATATAGGTACCTTTTTCATCAGTTACCTTTTCAACACAACCAAAATGTTCACCATTGGACAAGAACCCGGAAATTTGTGATGGCTGGTTCGTGACAATTTTAAGCGTGCTGCCGGTAGCCTGTTTGATGTCCTCCATGCAGTCTTTAAGATTCTTGTAATCAGCAGCTATCATGTTGGATTTAAGGCCAATAACCGGTGGGGATGTACTCTGGTTATTTTTACCGTCGTAGGGTCTATCTTTTCCTCCATGAATATTACTAACCAGCAATACTGTCGAGATCAGAAATATGAGATGTGCAATTACCGTTTTCACTCTTGTTGCCTCCTTCTACTTCTTTGGTAAACGAAATATGTCGTGGCAAACAATATAATCATAAAATCAGTGCTGTCCCATTGTTTAACTCCACAGTAAAAGTTGTGGAGAATTAATAGCTTGCTTGTAGGGAAACGATAATAAAATTTGCCTATTCAGGCGTTTTACCTACCTCACTGGTACCCGCCGGTGAACGAAGTGTTAAAACTTTGCCCCGCTCTTGATGCCTTTGGCGTTGAGCAACTCTTTTTCATATGAGGCCTCACCGTTTTTCTTTATATCCGCGTCGAACGCCCAGATAGTCAGATTGGTGGCCGCGGGGTTGGCTTTCACACAGAAACCTTCCATAGGACCCTTGTCGCACCCCCAACTTAAATAGTTGCCCTGATGTTTGCTTGGTTTACCAAAACGATCGATTAGGGCAGAGGTCACGTCATCAACATTCAGCGCCTCTTTCTGCTCAAACTGTATCTTGTATACTTGCCCATCTGCGACGGCTTCAAAGAACATGTTAATGGTTTCTTCACGCACGGTGCCTTCGAAATATTCTATGATGTCAGGTCCAGGTGTGCTGGAACCCTTTTGGAAAACAATCTCGCCGTATTCCTTCTTGGAGTCTTTAAAATAGCCATGGGCTTTCAATAGAAAAAGACGATCTTTGACTGCGTTCATATTCCCGCCCAATTGCAACCCGGCAACAACAAACTTGCTGAGATCAAATGACACTTCTTGCTGCGATTCTGCCACTGCCATTCCCGGTACCGTCGCACCGGCAGCTTTCCCATTTTCCCCTGCGTAAATCCGCATAATGTGGTTGCGGGTGATTAAAGTTGTTCATTGACTTTAGAGCAATCCCGCAGGCTTTCTGACAGGCAGAATCATCGCCGCAGGCGCTTTGCATTCCTTTCATATCCGCTACCACCGCCTGATGGTCAGAGAAATCCGGCGTGCTCCCGGATTTGCCACCGGCTTTGGTTTCTGCTGCACCGGCCGCTGCCACCGGATTTACCAACTCCGCATCGCGATACGCTTCGTAGCAGGGCTGCCATCGTTGCTCCAGGATACCGGGGTCTCCACCAGGATTTGATTTAAGAAAATTTTTCAAGGTCTTCAACCCATAGCCACAGGGTACTGAACAGTTATTGCCAGCCTGGCTACAGGCGTCAACTTTACTGCGCATATCGGCAAGAACAGCCTCGGGATTGTTAAAATCCGGCTTATCAATTGCCCATACGAATGCAGCCTGAAAAAACACCATCGAACCAAGTATCACAGCAAATAGGGTTTTCATCCATTCCTCCTTTTAATAAAGGTTCCACGCAGGTGATGTCCGAACAATGAAAAAGCATAGAGCATTGGTGAATGTAACGGTGCCTGAACGACAATTACAAAAGAACTTATCCCAATCCATTAACGCGATAGGCAGATCCAGTCAAGAAATTTTGAGAATGAAAAAAACAGAAATTTTGATGCAGGACGAGCCGTACCATTTTTGCTCTGCACATTGTGTCAGGAGTGCCGAGGCCACCATTTTATTGGGCCGACCTGATAATCTCATCTGCTTGGCCAAAGCTCAATGGCTATTGGTGTGCAGATGGGACCAAAGAGGATTGTCTTGATTTTGAACGAAAATCATCCTTTTGCAAGAGGCTCAGTTGTTATCGACTTGTTAGCAGAACAGCGTCTTGCAGTTTGTTTATTCCGCCTTCAATATGTCTCCCAGGATCTCAAAATGTTCACGCCACTCCCGCTGCACCTGGTCGACTGTCTGGATGGCTGATTGATAGAAGTCCGGTAAACCATCAAGTTTGTATTTTCCTGTAAAACCTGAGAGAAACAAAAAGCCATTATCAAACAAAAGTTACCTTATGAAAACAGAGTGTACAAAAGAATATAGATCATTTCAAGCTTTAGGCAGAGGAAAAATTGTTGCATATTTCAGCGGTGGAACGATCACCTCAGATGGTGGAGGGTTGCTGCTCCGTGAAGTTGAGCAACGGACAGCTATTCTACAACTGTTCTGCGTGAGGCCGCATATCCTGCTCGGCGTTTATGCTGTAAGACATTACCAGATGTCGGCAAAGAATCTGGCCCTGATGACTAGAGTTCTGTAAGTAGCGTGATACAGAGGGTGAAAAATCGTATTGAAAGGAGCAGGTCTTTACAAAAAGAGCTGAGAATTATAGAGGAAAATTTCAATAAAAGTCAAAAGCGGACTTGACCCCTTGTAAACGTTGTGCTCAAAACCGTTGACGCATTCAGCTATAGTAATTACAATATAATTACAAAGTATAGCATACAACAAGGGGGGTTCTATCATGAAAGCGTCAATAATTAAAATTGGAAATTCACATGGGTTGCGTATTCCTAAACCTATTCTCGATCAGTGTGGTTTTGAAAATGAAGTTGAAATTGAAGTTATTAATCAAGAACTTAGAGTAAAATCACCAAAAAAGTTACGTAAAAATTGGGAAGCTTCGTTCAAGAAAATGGCAGCAAATAAAGATGATAAACTCATTGAATTTCCATCTACTGACTCGGGATATGAGGAATGGGAATGGAAATAAATCGATTCGAAGTTTTTCTTGTTAACTTAGATCCCACTCTGGGACATGAGATAAAAAAGACAAGGCCGTGTTTGTTGATATCCCCCAATGAAATGAATCATCATATTTCAACTGTCATTGTCGCTCCTATGACAACCCAAGGACGAAAGTACCCAACAAGAATCAGCTGTTCGTTTCAAGGCAAGAAAGGGCAGATAGTATTAGATCAAATAAGAACTATAGATAAAAGACGACTTGTAAAAAAGTTGGGAACAATAAATAAAACTACACAATTAAAAACATTGAATCTGTTACAAGAACTGTTTTCAACATAGCAAATTATTCTTTTTGAGAAGAAATATAAGCACAACCAATCGTTGCAGCGATTCTCGTGGTCGCTCACCGCTGAACTCCACGTGATGAGGTAGAAGGTGATCAACAATGGACTATGTGAAAGGCCTTGTTGCGGCAGGGGCTACGAAAAACAAAGAGGAGTGTATTCGCCACGCGACTGAAGCGGCCCAAATGTTTATTAAAGAGCATGGCGCAACTCGATTAGTCGAATGCTGGGGAGAGATGACATACCGGTGGGTGAAAAGACTTCGTTTCGGCAAGCGGTGCAATTCCGTGAGGATGAAATGGTCGTCTTTTCATGGGTGACATGGCCCTCGCGGCAGGCGAGGGACGTCGGCATGAAAGCAATTCAGGAAGACCCAAGAATGCGGGATAACCCAATGCCATTCGATGGAAGCCGGCTGATATATGGCGGCTTTCAGATGATCGTCGATCAATAGTATGCGCCGGCCTCAGCCGGCTGTGACCTGTTTTATATAAGCAGACAATCAGGTCGTTACAGTATCAAGGTGACTGGCGATATCCATGGTCATTTGCTCAGGGCGAACAAGGGAACACCGGTTGATCGATCAGCCGATGTGCTGGTAACCAGCGGCAACCCTATGTGTACCCAAATAAAAAAAGGAGCAAGCGAAAGTCGCTAACTCCTTCTAATTACATGGTGACCCCAAGGGGACTCGAACCCCTGTTCCCGGCGTGAGAGGCCGGTGTCCTAGGCCACTAGACGATGGGGCCATGAATCGGGCAAACATAATAGGGCAGGGTGGTTATGTCAAGAGATATCTCCACAGTCATTGTGTGGAAAAACAGCCCCGGAGTTGCATCTTTTTATGGATATATTTCCACTGATTTGATAGGAGTTCGAGGGTGGGTTAGTGCAGAGTATTTTTAAATGTAACTATTTTTCTCATAAGGGAACATTGTCATGGCAAAAATCAAGGCTGAATACATCTGGATAGATGGAAAGAAACCCACTCCCAAGCTGCGTTCCAAAACCAGAATCATCAATGGACCGGTTTCAGAACTTGCTCAAATAGCGGATTGGGGATTTGACGGCTCCAGCACCTTTCAGGCCGGTGGAAAGGCAAGTGACCTTGCGCTGCATCCCGTAAGCTATGTCCACGACCCGATTCGCGGTGGTGATCATATTCTCGTTCTGAATGAGGTCTGCCACCCGGATGGGGCGGCTCACGAAACCAATAAACGCGCCCATCTTGCCAAAGTAGCCAGGGAACATGAAGCGCGTGAGGCCTGGTTCGGAATCGAGCAGGAATATACCTTTTTTCGCGGGCGCTCGCCGCTGGGGTGGCCGGAAGGAGGTTATCCCGCTCCCCAGGGACCTTTTTACTGCGGAGTCGGAGCCGACGAAGTGTTCGGACGCGACATTGTCGAGCGGCACATGGACGCCTGCCTTCATGCCGGTATCGGTATATCCGGTATCAATGCCGAGGTGATGCCGGGTCAGTGGGAATTCCAGATAGGCCCGCTTGGCCCGCTCGATGCTGCTGATCAGTTATGGATTGCCCGCTGGCTCCTATACCGGATCGCTGAGGATTACGGTGTAAACGCACGGCTTCACCCCAAGCCGGTGCAGGGTGACTGGAACGGAGCCGGGGCTCATACGAATTTCAGTACCAAAGAGATGCGCGAAGACGGCGGCTATGCTCTGATTGAAGCTGCCTGCAAAAAGCTTGGTGAAAATCATGAAAAGCATATCGCTGTCTATGGTGCTCACAACGATCAACGCCTCACCGGCTTTCACGAGACCTGCTCCATCCATGAATTCCGCTACGGGGTCAGTGACCGCGGCGCCTCCATCCGTATTCCACTTCCCACTTCCAGGGACGGCAGGGGGTATCTGGAAGACCGGCGGCCTTCAGCCAATATGAACCCGTATGAAGTCTGTGCCATTATCATGGAAACGGTCTGTAATCCGTGATCGAGAGTGCCTGCCGGCCGTTCTCCGCTGACACAGCTCACCAAACGAAGGCTGGTAGGGAGTCGTCAGAGAGAACAACCGACACGCTCCTAGCGGTTAAATCTTCGGGTTGCTTCCTTCAGCCAGGCCGCTCGTTCCTTGCTGAGGAACTCCGGGGCGCAGCGCCACTTCCAGTTCCCGTTCGGAACTCCCGGCGTATTCATCCGGCAGTCGCCGCCGAATCCAAGGACATCCTGCAGCGGAAAGATCGTCAGCCTGGCCGTTGAGGACAGGGCAAGATAGATCAGATCCTCATGTACCGGGGAGTCGTCGTGGAGATTCCGGTTGGCAATTTTCTTGATGTTCCTCCTCGTCTGGTCGTCGAGCGCTGCAGAAAGAAACCAGCCAAGCGTTGTGTCATTGTCGTGGGTTCCGGTGTAGGCAATGCAGTTTGGGGTTGCAAAATTGTGGGGAAGAAACGGGTTGTCGGGAGCTCCGTCAAAGGCAAACTGGAGCACCTTCATGCCGGGATAGCCTGTTGCCTCTCGCAGTTTTACAACCTCTTCTGTTATCTCCCCGAGATCTTCGGCAATGATATCGAGCTGGCCGAGCCTGGCGCGGATCTTTTCAAAAAACGGGGCGCCCGGTCCCTTCAGCCAGGTTCCCTTGACTGCGGTTGTTTCACGTGCAGGTATCACCCAGTAGGATTCAAAACCGCGGAAATGATCGATCCTGGCCACGTCTACCAGTGTGAAGACCGCCTTGAAGCGCTCGCACCACCAGTCGAGCAGTCGTTCCCGCACCTCTGCATCATCGCTGTTCCAGCGGTACAGTGGGTTTCCCCAGCGCTGGCCGGTCTTGCTGAAGTAGTCGGGGGGAACGCCTGAAACCCGCAGCGGCATCAGTGTTTCCGGGTCGAGTTCAAACAATTCCTGCCGCGACCAGACATCGGCGCTGTCGAGTCCAAGATAGATGGGAATGTCGCCGATTAATCGTATCCCCTGGTAGGCTGCGTACTGTTTGAGTTTTTCCCACTGTGAGTAGAAAACAAACTGTTCGAAGAGATAATAGTTGTACTGCTGTTCATATTTGCTCCTGATTTTTTCAAGCGCCTGCGGCGAATGAGCAGCGAGCTCCCGGGGCCACTGGTACCAGGGCTTCTGATCATGGACGCTCTTGAGTGTCATGAACAGCGCATAATCATCGAGCCAGCCGGTCTGTTCGAGGAACTGCCGGTAATCGATCCGGGGCAATCGCGGGAAGCGCGTGAAGGCGAGCCTGAGAATTTTCTGCTTGTGCTCGGCGACTGGTGCAAAATCGGTAAGATACGGCGAGAAATGCCCAGTCGGCGAAAGTTCCGAGGATTCCAGCAGCCTGCTTTCAGCGAGCAGCTGGGGTGAAATGAGCAGGGAAGAGCCGGCAAAGGCGGAACTGCTCATGTACGGAGAGCTGTCAAAGATCAGGCTGGTTGGTCCTGTCGGCAGTATCTGCCAGTATTTCTGGCCCGATTCTGCTAGAAAATTGAGAAAACTCCAGGATGACGGTCCAATATCACCGATTCCATAGGGTGACGGCAGGGACGTGATGTGGGCGAGAATACCGCTTGCTCTTTTTTGCGTTACCATACTGGTTATTTAGGAAATGTGACTTATCTTATTTTTGTTTTAAATTGATAGTATGCGAACCTTGCTCAGCGTTACAGACAATGAAAAAATGTTCTCTGCTTGTATATGAACAATTTGGTGCTATAATTACAAGTAAGTTTAGGCTTGCCCGGCGTACTGATCATTGTGTGTCGGGCCGTTTTTTTGTGCATGGCTGCGTGTTTCCCGGGCAATGTGATCTATTCTAATTTGTTTGCAGAAAATAGATACATATTGTATTGTTTGAGGTTTGCACGAGAGATTAAAATAGAGCGAATTAGCGTGCGGATGTTGCGAAGCGCACGACACCAATTATTTGAATATAACCATTATTTCATGATCTTACTTGGTCCCTGCTGCATCTTGCAGGATGGCTGAGATTCGATGAAATAACCCACCCCTTGAGCAATGGAGATAGTTCCCTGTGCTTTCTGAACTCAAAGAAAACCTACTCAAAGCTGGAAAATCTGAAGGCTGTATCAGTTTCGATGACTTAAACGAACTGCTTCCTGATGAGATCAAAGATCCGCACGATATCGAGAAAATATTCAATTTTCTCGGCGATCACAACATAGAGATTGTCACCGAGGAAAAATCAGGAGAGAAACGCACACTTTCCGGGGAACTCTGGGAGAAAAAGAAAGGCGACGACGACGGTTCTTCAGATGATGAGAGCAGCCTGGCTTTTTCAGACGAGGACCAGCACGACGCTGAAGAGACAACAACGACCTATCTCCGAGAGATGGGACGTTTCGATCTGCTGACCCCCGATGAAGAGGCAAAGTACAGCAAGACGATCCGGCAGGGATTTGAAGCCATCATTTTAGCCATCCGGGAAGATACCTCCGAGGTCAAGGAGATGCAGCTGCTCTGTGAACGCATTGACCTGTGGGAGAAACGTGACCCGACGCTGAAGCCGAAAAAGCAGCAGCTCAACTTCATGCGTTACAACGTCACCAGTTCGGCAAAGAAATATGCTGAAAAACGCGAGCTTTTTGAACTGCAGGCCAAGATGGAGGCGTACAGCAGGTCCATCGAGGTTGCCAAGGACACCATGATACGGGCCAACCTCAGGCTGGTGGTTTCAATTGCCAAGCGCTACATGCACCAGGGCTTGACGCTCGCCGACCTGATCCAGGAAGGCAACCTCGGGCTGATGCGGGCAGTTTTTCGTTTCGACTACACCAAAGGCAATAAATTCTCCACCTATGCCAGCTGGTGGATACGGCAGGCCATTACCCGGGCGATCCTCGACAAGACAAGAACGATCAGGCTGCCGGTGCATTTCCTGGAACTCAGGAGCCAATTCTTCAAGGCATTCTACGCACTTTACAAGGAGCTCGGACGGGAACCAACCCCGCTTGAGATATCGAATTCAACCAATCTGCCGATGGACAAGATCCTCTCGATTCTCGAGGCCTCCCGGGAGCCAATCTCGCTTGAGACGCCGGTCGGCGACGACGATTCGACGCTCGGAGATTTCCTTGAAAACCAGGAGTCCCAATCACCCTATGAAGCGGTGCAGACCAGGGAGCTTGCCGGCCGGGTAAAAGAAATACTCTCAACACTTTCCGAACGGGAAGAAAAAATCATCCGGCTGAGATTCGGTATCGGAGAAAAGGCCGAATACACCCTGGAGGAGATCGGCAAGCGTTTCAATGTCTCAAGGGAACGGATCAGGCAGATAGAGAAAAAAGCCTTGAACCGGCTGCGGCATTCCAGCCGGAGAGAGAAACTCAAGTATTTCATCGACTGAACATACCAATAACATTCATCCCCCAAGCCGGTGAATCCCACCGGCTTTTTTTATTACCGTGAAAGAATATATAAAACAGGCAGGCCTTTCCGAAATATACGACAAAGTCGTAGCCTCGGAGCGGCTCTCCATTGACGACGGGCTGAAGCTTTTTCGCAGCAGCGATATCCTTGCAGTCGGATATCTTGCCAACATCGTCAGGGAGCGGCTCAATGGGGACCGGGCGTATTTCATCTACAACCAGCACATCAACTACTCCAATATCTGTACGAACCTCTGCAAGTTCTGTGCGTTTGGAAGAGAAAAAGACGATGAACTCGCCTACCAGATGAGCGTTGAGGATGTCAAGGACAAGGTAAGGCAGCGTCTCGATGAACCGATTGTTGAAATCCACATGGTCGGCGGTATCCACCCGGACCTTCCCTTTGCCTATTATCTTGACGTTTTAAGAGGTATCAAGGAGGTCCGGCCGGACGTTCATATCCAGGCATTTACCTGTGTGGAGATCGCCCACCTGGCTTCTCTGCACGGCTCACCGGTTGCTGAAACACTGCAGGTACTGAGAGCAGCAGGACTCGGTTCCATCCCCGGCGGCGGGGCGGAGGTTTTCAGCACACGTATCCGGGAGAAAACCTGTGAGCACAAACTCTCCGGAGAGAAATGGCTGGAAATTGCCGCGACTGCCCACAAATGCGGCCTGCGGACCAACGCCACGATGCTCTACGGCCATATCGAAACCCACGAGGAACGGCTCGAGCACCTTGCTGCCCTGCGCGAGTTACAGGACGAGACAAACGGCTTTCTCGCCTTTATTCCGCTTGCCTTCCATCCCAAAAACACGGCGATGGACAACCTCAGCAACACGACCGGAATTGATGATCTCAAAACCATCGCCATCTCGCGGTTGTTTCTCGATAATTTTCCCCATATCAAGGCGTACTGGGTGATGATCGGGCCTAAACTTGCCCAGATTGCCCTTTCTTTCGGCGCAGATGATATGGACGGCACCGTCAAGGAAGAGGTGATCACCCACATGGCAGGCGCTGAAACCGATCAGGCCATCGGCAGCTCGACGCTTGTCAGACTGATCAGGGAAGCAGGACGCATCCCCGTCGAGAGAGGAACCCTGTACAACGTGATTCACGTCTACGGCGAAAAATAGGCTAACCCTCAATGTCATTATCTTCGATAAAGGAAATTGTTGCCGCCCGGCAGCGCATCAGCGACCAGGACTTTCTCTTTCTGTACCGACATGCCGGTCTCTACGAGCTTGGCATGCTTGCCGATACGATCCGAAAGAGCAAACACCCTGAAAACATCGTCAGCTACGTCGTTGATCGAAATATTAATTATACCGATATCTGTGTATCCGCCTGTAAATTCTGCGCCTTTTTCAAGGCCCCGGGTGATCCGGCAGGCTACCTGCTGGAAAAAGAAGAGCTCAGGCAGAAGATCGTCGAGACCCAGGGGCTTGGCGGAACCCAGATACTGCTCCAGGGAGGGCTGCATCCGGATCTGCCGCTTGAGTACTACGAGGAGTTGGTTCGGTTCATGAAGCAGACCGGCATCCATGTTCACGGTTTTTCACCACCGGAGATTCAGCACTTTGCCGCCCTTGCGGACTGTTCTGTCCGGGAAGTCCTGCAGCGCCTGATCGCAGCAGGGCTCGATTCAATTCCCGGCGGCGGTGCCGAGATTCTCTCAGACCGCGTCAGGCAGGCGGCGGCGCCCCGGAAGTGCAACAGCGATGAATGGCTGGAAGTCATGAAGAGTGCCCACAGCCTCGGGCTGAGGACGACGGCGACGATGATGTACGGCCATATCGAAACCGTTGAGGAACGGCTCGAGCACCTGCGGCGGCTAAGAGAGCTGCAGGATGAAAGCGCAGGATTCACCGCCTTTATCCCCTGGCCGTTTCAGCCCGACAATACGGCTCTTGCCGAAGCCGCATCCATTGAAAAAACTTCCGGCCTTCAATATCTGCGCATGCTTGCACTCTCCAGGATCTACCTGGACAATTTTGACAATCTCCAGGCTTCATGGGTAACCCAGGGGCCGAAGATAGCCCAGCTCGCACTTTTTTTCGGGGCAAATGATTTCGGCAGCACGATGATCGAGGAAAATGTCGTTGCCGCCGCAGGCGTAAGTTTTCGCCTGTCGGAGCAGGAAATTTGCCGCCTTGTTTCCGATGCCGGCTTTATGCCGAGAAAACGGCTGATGGATTATACCCTTGTCTAATCCGGTTTCCGGCTGGATAGTACTATGATCAAGGAAAAAGAGATACGGGCGCGGATCGGGATGGTCCGGTACATCAATACGGCGCCGATTCATGAAACCTGGAAAGAACAGGTGAAAAATCCTTCATGGCAGCTTGTCGAGGCGTATCCGGCCACGCTGAACAGGATGCTGGCCACGGGAGAAGTTGACCTCGGTTTTGTCTCATCGCATGAATACGGCATGAGACCGGAGCGCTATCAGATCCTCTCCGATCTTTCAATCAGCGCCAACGGGGCCGTTGGCTCGGTTTTTCTCTTTTCACGGGTTCCCCCCGAAAAACTGTCCGGGTTGACGGTTCTGCTCAGTTCGCAGTCGAAGACCTCCGTTTTCCTGGTGAGGATTATTCTCGAGAAGTTTTTCCTGGTGAGTCCCCGCTATACCGGAGCCGAGGTGAGGGAGGCTCCAAAAAAAAATGTTGACGGTGTTCTTGCCATCGGCGACGAGGCAATCCGTTTGAAAGGCGAGGGCTCCTATCGCTATTGCCTTGATCTTGGCGAAGTATGGCTGGAGCATACCGGACTGCCGTTTGTCTTCGCAGTCTGCGCGGTACGGGAGGATTTTTGTGCCCGCTGCGAAGACGAGACAAACCGGATTCATCAAGCCCTGATCGACTGCCGTGACCGGGGTGTTGCCGATCTGTCGCGGATCTGCACAATAGCTGCTCCGAGAATACCGATGGCTGTCTCTTCGTGCCACACCTACCTGCGCGGCATCGAGTATGACCTGGATGGTGACAAGCAGAAGGCACTGAGCACCTTTTTCAGCCTCCTGAGAAACATGAATGAAGCGTCTGACGGGGCCCTCCCTTTAAAAATTCGACATCTGCGTTAATGTAGTCCTCAGCATGGTCTCTATAAAATAATATCGTGGGTGAAGTCATGGCCGATCACATCATAGTTGCGGTAACCGGCGCATCGGGGATGCTTTACCTGAAATCATTGCTTCAGCAGTGCGCAAAACAGGACGACCTGGTGATCCATGGGATCTGTTCCGAGTCCGGGAGGGACGTCTTGAGAATGGAGCACGGGATTGAACCGTCCGCACTGCCTGCGGTATCCCGCTGGTTTGACATCGACGATTTTGGTGCTCCTCCCGCATCCGGTTCCAGCGTTTACCGGGGCATGGTGGTGCTGCCATGTTCCATGGGAACCCTGGCGGCGATAGCCAACGGTCTCTCCATCAATCTTATCCACCGCAGCGCTGATGTTATCCTTAAGGAGCGGAAAAAACTGATTCTTGGTGTGCGGGAAACCCCGCTCAATCGGACCCACCTCAAAAATATGCTCAAAGCCCACGATGCCGGTGCGGTAATCTGTCCACCGATGCCCAGTTTTTATTTCAAGCCGGCAAGCCTGGAAGAAGCCGCCCTGAGTTATTCGTGGCGGGTGATGGATCAGCTCGGCCTGGAAGCCAAGGGCAGGAAACGGTGGGGAGATCATGATTCCTTTTGTTGAGAAGATTTCAATTCTGCTTGAAATGATAAAATTCAAGCTGACGATCTTTGCAATGCCGTTTGCCTTTACCGGCGCTTTTCTGGCTGCAGGGGGTATCCCTGAATTTACCGTTTTCATCTGGGTCGTTGTGGCGATGATCGGGGCCAGGACAGCGGCGATGGGCTTTAACCGCATTGTCGATCGAAAATTTGATGCAGATAATCCACGGACGGCAGGCCGGGCCTTGCCTGCAGGTGACATTCGTCCGGCAGAAGCATGGCTGATGGTCACTGTTTCCGCAGTTGTCTTTTTTTTCGCATGTTATATGCTCAACAGCCTCACCTTCCTGCTCTCGCCCTTTGCCCTCGGGCTGACATTTTTTTACTCGCTGACAAAACGGTTTACCAGTTTCTGCCACCTCATTCTCGGGCTTGCCCTTGCCTTTGCACCTCTCGGTGGCTGGGTTGCGGTCACCGGCAGTCTTGCCTCCTATCCGTTTGCCCTGTCCTTCGGCGTACTCTTCTGGGTGGCCGGTTTTGATACGATATACGGGTGCCTCGATGCCGATTTTGACAGGAAAGCGGGCCTGTATTCGCTTCCTTCAAGGTTAGGTCGCAAAAATGCTTTCAGGCTCGCCGTTTTTTTTCATCTGCTGGCCTTTGTTTTGTTTACCGCAACCGGTATACAAACCGGGCTTAATCATTATTATTACATCGGGCTGGCGTTGACCGCAGGCGCACTTTTTTACCAGCACCTGATCGTTACTCCACGTGATTTGTCGAGAATAAACGCCGCATTTTTTTCGATGAACGGTTTTATCAGCGTGACGATTTTTTTTGCCACCTGGCTCTCCCTTGCAACCTCATGACACGGATTTTATGAACAGGCTGTCCGCTCTCATACTGGCTCTATTTATCTTTGGTGCAGCTGCAGCGACGTCTGCGGCAACCGAGAAAAAACAGGAAATGACCGATATCTCCAAAAAAGATGCCATTGCCTACGGTGTTATCGATCCATCATTTGTGCCTGTTGCCTATTCGGGTGGAGAATTTTTCAGGTATGACGTCTCCTACACCGGCGGTTTTAAACTCGGAGAACTTCATCTTGCTCTGAGGAAAAACAGTGAAAGAGAAGACAGCTATATAATCGAGGCCCGGGTTACCACCGATAACGGCATGTTTTCAAATGTCTATCCAATCGAGGACATACATGTCACCCAGGTTTCCGGGGCACAGCGGCTGCCGTATCATTACGAGGTCTGGCAGAAGGAGGGGTACAATTATGAAGCCCATCGGATTACACGCTATGACCAGAAAAACGGACGGATATATTATTATGTAAACGATGATCCGGTGAAAGAGTTTGATGTCAGTGATACCACTCAAAACGAGTTTTCGTCTTTTTTTGCCAGCAGGTTAATGGGACTGGTGCCCGGTGAATCTTTTATTGTTCCCACCTTTGCCGACAAGAAACGAATCGAGGTCGTTGTCAGGGTGAAAAATCGTGAGACACTCGAAAAAACAGTGCTTGGCGATGTTGAGACTCTTGTCGTGGAACCGATAATGACATTCAGCGGTCTTTACGACAAGCGGGGCGATACGGTAATCTGGTATACTGACGACCGGTGCCGGGTGCCGGTCAAGGTAAACTCCAAGATTCTGATCGGCTCGTTAACGGCAAAACTGGTATCATACCGCAATCCGATATGTCCTGAATATAACGGTGCAATCCTTGAGAAATACCAGAAGACACAAGTGAATAATAACTAGTTTAAAACCGGTTACGAGAGAGGAGACGAACAATGGCGAACGCAGTAATCAAAACAGACCTCAAAGCACTTACGCTTGTACACCAGGGCAAGGTCCGGGATATGTATATGATTCCCGGTCACGATGACAAGCTGCTGATGGTGGCAAGCGACCGAATTTCAGCCTATGACGTGGTCATGAAAGATCCGATTCCGGGCAAGGGAAAGATTCTCACTCAACTGTCCCTTTTCTGGTTCGAACTTCTCGGGGATATCGTCGAGAATCACCTGATAACAGCCGATGTTTCAGAATTCCCGGAAATATGCCGTCAGTACGCTGACGTCCTCGAGGGCAGATCCATGCTCGTCGTAAAAACAAAGCCATTGCCGGTTGAGTGCATCGTCCGCGGCTATATTTCAGGCTCATTCTGGAGTGCCTACAAGAAAAACACGACGGTCTGCGGTTTTGAGCTTCCCGCCGGCATGAAGGAGTCTGACCGCTTTCCCTCTATCCTCTTTACCCCGTCAACCAAAGCGGAAATCGGCGATCATGACGAGAATATCTCGCTTGAGCAGCTGAAAACTATTGTTGGTGCCGAACGGGCAACCCAGATCAGCGAGATCAGCGTAAAGCTCTATCAGAAAGCCGCCGATTATGCGAAAAAAAAGGGGATAATCATTGCCGATACCAAATTCGAGCTTGGAGAAAAAGATGGCAAACTGATTCTGATAGACGAGGTGCTCACCCCGGATTCATCGCGCTTCTGGCCGCTTGATGAATATACGCCGGGCAAGGGGCAGCCGAGTTTTGATAAACAGTTCCTGCGTGATTATCTCTCAACGCTTGACTGGGACAAACAGCCGCCACCACCGCCACTGCCGAAGGAAATTATCGAAAAGACACGGCTGCGCTACGAGGAAGCGGTCTCCAGGGTCACCAGCTGAGAGCATCGCGGCCAGATAGACGAAGCCTGGGAAAGGGGAAGGCCGGAGCCGCACGGTTCCATATTTCCCCTTTATTGCACTGAAAGCGGCAGGCAGTGATCAAGGAAGCCGGCTATTCCGCTTTCCTGCCCAGCAGGCAATGATTGAGGCTTTCTTCAAGCTCCGCTGCCCTGAACCGGTATCCGTTTTCCAGCAGCCGTTTGGGCAGGACCCTGGTGCTGGAGAGTACAAGTTCACTGCCCATCTGGCCAAAAACAGTCCGAGCGACAAAGGCCGGCATTCTCATGACCGTCGGCTTTTTAACAACCGCACCGAGGGTTTTGGTGAATTCGTAGTTTGTCACCGGTTGGGGTGAAACAAGATTTACCGGTCCGGATATTGTCTTCTGCTCGATAAGAAAATGTATGATCGAGACAATATCCCGGATATCGATCCAACTCACGTACTGATTTCCTGTTCCGACGATACCGGCTATGCCAAGCCTGAACGAGGGAAGCATTGTTGAAAGTGTTCCGCCATTGCCGCTGAGAACCATGCCGATCCTGGTGTTGACGATACGCATACCTGCTGACTCGCCGCTGTTTGCGGCTTTCTCCCACTGCCTGCATACCTCGGCGACGAAATTGTCGCCGGTCCGGCTTGTCTCGTCGAGGATCCTATCTCCCTGGTCCCCGTAGAAACCGATTGCAGAGGCGGAGACAAACACTTCCGGTATCTGTTTCAGCCTGGAACAATAGTCGACCAGTTCCCTGGTGCCGTCGACCCTGCTCTGAAGTATCAGTTTTTTTTTCCGCCTCGTCCATCTGCCGCTTGCGATATTTTCGCCTGCCAGGTGGATGACCGCATCAAACACCAGTGAAGCTCCCTGGCCATTGAGCCTGTCGTAATTCCAGAATACATCAGCTTCAGGCTTTTTGTTGCGCTGCAGGCTGAATATAGAGTGTCCTTCGTTGACAAAATGTTCTACGAGTGCACTGCCGATGAGCCCTGATGCTCCTGTAATGAGGATATTCATTATGGAGACTCTCCCTGGTTTGAAGACGTTTTGCTGTCCGAACGTGACAGTTTTTTTACAACGCGTCTGCCGTCAAGCACATGCCGAAATGCAAGATACGGGTGAGACAACACCATGCGGGGCCCAGAGAACCTCATGACCTTGATGATCTCGGTGCGCCTGGCAGGGTTGTAGCAGTGTACCGGGCACTTTGCGCAGGTTGGCTTTTCGCCTGCATAGGTGCAGTTTACCAGTCTTCTCGTCACATAGCCTTTCAGTTCAGTGCACTGATCACAGAGGGGTGCATCGCTTTCATGGTGCGCTCGGCAGTACATCTCAATCATCGCGATGACTGTAACAAGCTCACGCCGCAGACGCGGCGAGAGCTCTGATACGGCTGTGGGCCTTTGCTGACTGGGCTCTGTCATCACCTGGTCCTGCAAAAATAAGGTATCGTTACCAATTACTTCCGGCAATGATCATATCCGCAACCTGATCCTGGCTGCTGTCATCGCATGGTATGACAAGGTCTGCATAGCGGACGTACAATTCATGACGCTCATTGAACAGATCAACAAAGCTCTGATCCGGTCGCTTGGCCAGTCCCCTTGTCTCATAATTGTTAATTCTTGATTTCAAAGTCGCAAGGGCGGCGTCGAGAAAAACAACAAGACCGTCTTCCTTCAGATGCACCATTGCCGGGTCACTGTAGGCGGCGCTGCCGCCCGTTGCGATGATGTGGTTGCGACACCTGATGTCGAGCAGTACGTCTTCCTCGATCTTTCGCAGTGCCATGTGACCTTTGCTGTCAACAATCTCCTGAAGGGAACATTTTGTAATGAGTTGTATGAGTATGTCGGTGTCAAGGAAGGGGCGGGTCATCATCTTTGCAAGGATGACACCGACTGTACTCTTCCCGGAACCGGGCATGCCGATAAGAATGATGTTGGAATCAGATGGTCTGTTCTTCATGGGCAAGGAGTTGTCCGCTGATAAATTGAACGAGAATGAGGGAACCAAAACTGAGCAGGGCCCCGGCGAAAAAAACAAGGCGATAATCAATTATCCAGAGCAGTCCGCCAAGCACCGGCAGAAAAACGGCGGCGATATGGTTAATGGTAAAACCGACCGCCATGCTCGGGGCGATGTCTCTGGGATCGGATATTTTTTGAAAGAATGTTCGTATCGCTATGGCAAAATTAAAGAATATATGGTCGGCGATATAGAGAATTCCGGCGATTATTTTCGAGTCAACAAGACCATAGGCTATAAAAATGATAATGAGAAATCCATATTCGATCGAAAGCACCCGCCGCTCGCCATACCGGACGATGCACCTGCCGATAAAGGGACTGAGGAAAAAATTGACACAGTTGTTAAGCAGAAACAACACGGCCACCTCGGGAACTGTATATGAAAATTTCTTGACCAGCAGAAAGACCGCAAAGGCGATGAAAATCTGCCGCCTGGCACCGGCCATGAACGTGAGTGCATAATAGAGCCAGTATCTGCTTTTCAGGATCATCTTCCTGTGCTGCGGAATAAGGGTTGTATCGACGGGGTCTCTGGTGAGCGCCCAGATTGAGGCAGAGATCATGAGCAGGCCGAATAAAAGGTAGAGGTAAACAAAATGGAGAAACGGCGATAGTGCGAATATCGCCAGTCCTGAAACGATATTGCTGGCCGCCGCGATGCTCCTGAGTTTGCCGAAAATAACGGGAGCGGTGTTCTTGTCGAAGTACTGGAGGGTAAGCGACTGATTTGTGGTTTCAAAGTAATGAAAGCCAAAACTCATTATCAGGGTTGTAAAGACAAGGCCGTAAAAGGTCGGGAAAACTCCGGTAAGCGAAATCCCGACACCCATTACCAGAATAGAGAGCGCCGACAACCTGTGTTCCCTGACAAGCAGCATCATGTAGACGACGAGCAGTGAGAGAAACCCCGGTATCTCCCTAACTGACTGCAGAATTCCAACATGGTAACCATCGAGGTTGACGATATGGACGGCAAAATTGTCAAACAGGGTACGCCAGATGTGCAGACCAGCAGTTGAACAGATGGTGAGCACCATCAGGAAGATGTACATTTTATTGTTTTTATAGAGAACCATAGTACCAGTGTAAACACGACATCGAGAAATTTCGCAGCCCGAAGGCTAATTAAAAATTTGTAAATTTACAATAGGTTGTATAGAATCTTAGAATAATAGTCGATATAATTAATACAACACCATCAAAGGGCTTCATCTGCATCCACACGGTGTGGCTGGCCTGGAGAGTGACATTGATTATAGCGCAATTTCTGATAAGATTTAAACAGGCAGAGTCGTTGCGCAGGGACGCATAGAAGGATACGAGCCGCTTTAAACCGTTTCGATTCAAGGAGAGATAGTGCCATGGGTAGCTTTTTTGATAAAATTTTTGGTTTCATAGAATCAACCGAACTTCCGCAGCAGATCACCGACGTGGATTATGCCGGCCTGTTCACAAATCCCTGGTTTCTGGTTCCATTTGTCTGTTTTGTCGGTTACCTGATATATAAACAAAAATGGCGCGATATTATCTTTGTCATCATATTCATTGGCATCTGGTTCGTGAGTGGCACAGACTACATGCAGACACTCGTGGTTGGAGAAGAACTCCAGGTGAACAAGGTGCTGCCGGTACTTTTCGGTGGTGCGGTTGTCCTTGGAGTTGTAATATATTTACTGTTCGGGAGGTCCGATTGAGCGACGCTCCGTACTTGCTTACTGTCCCGTGATGCAATTTTTCAGAATAAAGATTCTCTCTGGTTTTATTATCAAATATGCAGTTTAGAAACGGTGTTTTTATCATAACCGAAGAAAATAACTGTCCCCTCTACAACGCGGGGGAAGAGATGGAGGTGAACGAAGGCGCGTTCAAGCTTCCCGCCAGTAAGCCGACCTGTCTCGTACTTGCCAAGGATGTTATCGAACTTGTTTCCGACGACATCGCCTTTGAGTCTCTGCAACAGGGCGCGAGCAAGAAGACAAAATTTGAATGCGGCGGCTGCGCCGGCATTATCCGCTTTGAGTTTAAGAAAGAAAAAGGGTACGCGACGCTGCAGATGAAACTTCTCGCCGCGGCCGAGAGAAAAGACAAAATACGGCTGGTGGCAAACTACGCCGGTACGCTGCGGTCAATCTCCCTTTTCAGTTCATTGTCCGATGATGACCTGCTTGATCTCGCCACGCTGCTCGAATTTGCAGATTTTGAATGGGGTTTTCCAATAGCCCAGCGAGGAGATCCCGGTTCAAAGCTATACATCATTATCAGCGGCAAAGTCGAGGTCGTCGATGATGAAGGCGTCGTTCTTGCAGAAATGGGCCCGGGCGATGTTTTCGGCGAGATGAGCCTTTTATCTGGCGAACGGGTGACTGCCACAATTATTGCAGCAGAGCCCTGCGAGATCGCCACGATGAGCCAGAAAAACTTCCGGCACATCCTCAATAAATTTCCGGCGCTGCAGATCTTCTTCTATAAACTGCTTGTCAATCGGATCACCTCGGTCAACGTTCAGCGGGCAGAAGAACTCTCTTCCGGCATGGTAGGCCAGCTGTCCGATATTTCGGTTGTTGAATTGTGCCAGATGATAAACAGCAACCAGAAGACAGGCTATTTGAAACTGGAATCAGCAGACATCAGCGGACGGCTTGTTTTCAATGAAGGGGAGATTATAAAGGCCTATATCGGCATGGTTGAGGGGAAAGAGGCCTTTTACGATATCCTGGATTTGACGGAAGGGCGATTTAAATTCATCCAGGGGCTGTCCCGTTCTGAAAAGAAACTGCCGGTTATCGGCGGCTTCATGGGCATGCTCATGGAAGGAATGAAACGACTCGACGATCGACGCCAATGATCCTTCTTTAATCCTGTCTCCTCTGGTTTCTCTGAAAAGCGCCCCTTTTTTCCAGCGCTTGATCATTATCTCCAAAATCAACCTGTAAAAAGTTCTTTTAATGAAACGGAGGCAGCTCAAGCACCAGGTAGTATCACTGCTGCGGGAAGAAAAACCTGCAGCAGTCACTAAACTGCTTGCCGCCTACGACCAGAAATCGCTGATCAATCCACTCATATCCTGTCTTTGCCATACGGATGAAAACGTGCGCTGGCACAGTGTCAGTGCGCTTGGCCCTGTGATCAATGCGATCGCTTCGCAGGAGTTTGAATCTGCCCGTTTGGTCATGCGCAGGTTTTTATGGATGCTCAATGACGAGTCGGGAGGAATCGGCTGGGGTGTTCCTGAGGCGCTGAGTGAGGCCATGTATCACAATGACAGGCTGGCAGCTGAATATCTGCACATGCTTGTTTCATATGCTCGAAGTGACGGGCCGGAATTGTTTCAGGACGGCAATTTTATCGAGCTGCCGCTGCTGCAGCATGGAGTTTTGTGGGGGCTGTGCAGGCTGGCTGAAAAATACCGTGTGCAGCTGGTAGAAAAGGAAGCTCACGAGAACATCGGCTTTTACCTGGACTCAAAGGACGCCCAGGTAAGAGGCACTGCATCGTTGCTCTGCGGCCTGCTGGAAAGGGTTGAATTCATACCTTTTCTGCAGCCCCTCAGCGAGGATCCGGAAACTCTCAGAATCTATGTGGACGGGCGGATGGAAACCCATTCTGTCGGCAGGCTGGCCTCGGAGGCGCTTTCGGCGCTCAAAAGCAGGCGGTAAAAGTTCCGGGTCAGCGCTCCTCAGGCAAATCTCCCGGCGGCATATCGATTACTGCTTCACTTCCCAGACTGTATCCTCCATCGGCAATAATGACGCTTCCCGTGACATATGATGCCTTGACGCCAAGATAGTAGACGAGGTCTGCTATTTCCTCGGGGCGGGCTGTTCTTTTGAGTAGCGTATGCTCTATCACTGCCTGTTTCTGGACTGGAGAGAGCAGGTTCCAGCCCCTGGTGTTTTCCCCATGTCTTCCCTGGACGATCCCGACCATGACCTCATTTACCCGAACGCTCGGGCCGGCTTCCCTTGCCCAGGTTTCGGTTAATGACTGAATTCCACGATTTGCAGCACTGTAGCCGTCGCTGAACAGATAGGATGCCGGGCCGGACCTGCCGGTTCTTCCGGCAATCGATGAGATGTTGGTAATCGAGCCGCCGCCGCTTTTCAGTATCAGCGGCAGGCAACGGTGAACAAGTTCCCACTTGGCCTTGAGCGTGGTGTCGAACTCGAGCCGCCACTGCGATTTGTTTATCGTACGATCGTAGGAGCCGTGAACAACCGGCATGCCGCCCCGCTCGATATTGTTGACAAGATAGTGAAGGCAGCCGAACTGCTCCTCGATTACCGAGATGAGCGCTCTGATCTCATCCGGTTCCGTCAGGCTGCAGGGGTGAGGGAAAAAGGAGTAGCCCTTGAGGGTGAAGTCTCTGAGCATGTCCTCGAAAGACCCCGGCCAGTCGTCGATATAAGGGAGAATCAGCGCCATACCGGCTCTGCCGAAGGCATGGGCGACAGCTCTTCCGAGTGGACGGCTTGCACCGGGTATGATGACAACTTTTTGATCACCATTCATATCGGTCGGTGGATCCTTTTCTGCGGTTTTTTTCTGAGATCAAGATCGAGCAGGGCAAAGTTCTGCTGTTCAATTTTTTTCTGATCATTTTTAATCACACCACAGCAGAGTATGTTTCCGCGCAGCGGCTGGGAGATGATCTCAGCCGATACCTTCCGGTAGTTCAAAAATGTTTCAAGGCCCCCGGCTTTCATCCATTTCGAATAGTTTAGGTAATGATCGGAACCTGCGCATTTTTCGATAAACGGTAGTAAAAGTTGCCCGATCAGGCTTCCGAGGAGTCCGGGAGGCGGCGTATTGAAATCTGCAATGATCAGCGCACCATGTTCTTTCAGCAGTCGGTGACAGTTCCTGTATATTGTCCGGGCGGCAGCAGGGTGTTTTTCATGAAGGGCCAAAGACAGGATGACACAGTCAAAAGAGCCTGCGGCAAAAGAGTCCTGTTCGGCGTCAAGGAGATAAAACTGCGTCGCGTCTGAACATGCCTCTCTTGCCCGTTCCAGCATTGCCAGTGAACTGTCAAGACCGTAGAGCTCCATACCGGGCCGGTCAAGGCAGCGCAGCTGTTCACCGGTACCACAGCAGATATCGACAATGCGATGATAGTTCTTGTGAAAGATGAAGGTCCGTATGTCCTCTCTCAGCTGCTTGAGTGCGGCTGAGAAAAGCAGGTCATACCTTTTTGCTATTCGGCGGTAATCGTCGTTCATGCCGCAGGATACTCTCATTAGTTGGAAATCGACAGGCTTACCCTGTAATTCCAGACCAGATGGCAAAAGTAAAGGATAAAGAACAATCTTGTGAGCCTTTTGCAAAACACCCTTTTCGCTCAACCTCCGCGTTATGCTAAAAAATTTTATCCTCGGAATATCAACTATATGCCTGCGGTAAAATTTTTCGCATGCCTTGATTTTGAACGGAAATCATCATTTTGCAAAAGGCTCTTGTACTAAAACGATTTCTTGAATTGCCCCAAAACGGATATATCGTCTCAGGGGGCAGCGTTAACGTGTTTTCTCACTCAACAGGTTGTTTACCATGAAATTCAGATTCTTCATATCAGCAATCATTGTATTGCATCTCATCAGCGGATTTATCTTCTGCAGCACTGCAACGGCTTCTGCTTTGCAGAACAAAACCTGTGTTTCTCCGGCATGGCCGCATGAACTCAGTGAACTGGCTCCAGACCCCGATATTTTCTTTGGCCGCCTGGACAATGGATTTCGCTATGTTCTCAAAAAAAATCAGAATCCGAAGGATCGAACAGCCATCCTGCTCAACGTTAATGTTGGATCGCTCAATGAACTGTATGAGGAAAACGGTATCGCCCATTTTCTCGAACATATGGTATTCAACGGATCTACCCATTTCAGGCCTGGAGAGTTGATAGACTATTTTCAGGACATCGGTATGAGCTATGGCGGCGATACCAACGCCTACACCACGTATGAGGATACGGTATACAAGATTATCCTGCCGGCCTCCGACAGAGAAATGCTTGAAGACGGTCTCCTTGTCATGAGAGATTACGCCTCGGGAGCGCTGCTTGAACAGGCTGAAATCGATCGCGAGCGAAACGTCATTCTGGCGGAAATGAACGAGCGAAATACCGCATCTTTCAGAACCTACAAAAAGAGTTCTCTGTTCTCCCTTGATGGGACCCTGCTGCCGCAGCGTTTTGCCATCGGCCGCAAAGAAGTCCTGGAAGGAGCAGACCGGGAGCTGGTCAAACGATTTTATGACAAATGGTATCGACCCGAGAATATGTTCCTTGTCATGGCCGGAGACTTCGATACAGCGGTGGCAGAAGCAGCAATCTCCGGGCAGTTCAGTACCATGAAAGGAAGCGCTGAGCCGTATACCTGTCCCGACTATGGCTCCCTGGAACACGCAGGTATCGACACTTTTTATTACTATGAACCGGACCTCGGATACACCTCGGTTTCAATTGAAGTTGTTGCAAACAAGGAGCCTGAGAACGACTCCTTCCTTCTTCAGGTCAAAAATCTCCATCGCCATCTGGCTGCACGGATCATTAATTTCAGACTCGAACAGGAACGTGAAGGGCAGGACAGCGTTGTCTCATCGAGCCGTTTTTCTATAAATTCAATCCTGGATCGTTTTCAGCAATCGGCTGTCGTTGCCCGGACCAGCGGTGAAAACTGGCAAGCGGCCCTGGCCGGCATCAACCGAATAATAAATCAGGCAATCGAACATGGTTTTAGCGATGAGGAGACAAGGATGGTGAAAGATGAACTCATCGGATACCTGAGGCGTGCTGTGCTGACAAACAATACCAGAGACTCGCTGGATATTTCCCAGGCCATCGTGAACTCGGTTAACAGCAACCGGGTTATCCAGTCACCACTGCAGGAAGAGCGGTTGTATTTAACTCCAATCAGAAACACGACCCAACAGGATCTTCATGATGCACTGCGTGAGATCTGGGACCAGGATGTACGGCTGGTCGAGGTGATCGGTGATGCCAGGATTGGCGAAAGCGACCCCAAAGAGGTTGTCAAACACTACTATCACAATCTCCAGCAGCAGGAAATTGCTGAAAAATCCATTGAGAAGCTGCCGGATTTCCCCTATTTACCTGAAAACGCCGGAATTGAGCCGGTAAAACGTGAGCCACTGGGAACGGCAGATGCCACCAGGTTTACCTACGCTAACGGCACCGTGCTGAACATTAAAAAGACCTTGTTCAAAGAAAACAGCATCGCTGTTGCCGTTCATTTTGGCGACGGTGAAAAAAGTTTGCCGAAAGCTGGCCTTTCCATGCTCGCTGAAGACGTTATTAACCGATCGGGGACGGGAACCCTCAAGGAGTCTGAAATCAGCAGAGTCCTTGCCGGAAGTTCGGTTAATTATCGGTTTCAGATCGGTGATGAATCGCTCAGCCTGACCGGCAAAACGCTGTCCTCTGATATCGAGACCCTCATCCAGGTTTTTCAGGCGATTGTGCTTGATCCTGGTTTGCGAATCGATGCCTACCAGTCTGCAATGAAAAGATTTGAGCTCATGTACAAGGGTATGAGCAGTGATATAAACGGCGGAGCGATGCTTTATCTGGCGCCTTTTTTTGCAGGAAATGCTTTGGCTGAGGAATTGCCGAGCTGGGAAGATTTTAATGCGCTGACGCTCGACGATGTCAAAGCGTGGCTCCTGCCGCAATTTGAGAACGCTCCGCTTGAAATATCGATCGTTGGTGATATCGAGGAACCTGAAATCGTCGGGCTCGTTTCAAAATATTTTGGAACCCTCGCACCTAGAGCGTACCGGGAAACAGAAACAAAAATAATTCCGCTTTTTCCCTCTGGAAAATCCCATGAGGTTTCAATGCGTTTGAAGGAGGACAAGGCGCTGGTCCAGATGGCCTGGCTGACCGATGATTTCTGGGATATTGAAAGAACGAGGAGGCTGCATGTCCTGGCTGCTCTCATCGATGAACGTTTGCGAAAACTGATACGCGAGAAATCGGGTGAGAGCTATTCTCCTGCAGCTTTCAGCACGAACAGTAGAATTTATCAAGATTACGGAAAAATCGTAATCGAGGTCATGACCGATGTTGAATCGCTTGACTCGGTGATCCAGCAGATCGGCGAAGTGATCCGCTCACTTCATGACTCACCGATCAGCACTGACGAACTGGAGCGTTCGAAACAGCCGGTAATAACCTCGATCAAGGAGCATATGGAAACCAATGGGTACTGGCTGTCAAGCGTGCTGTCCCTGTCGACCCGTCATCCCCAGCAGCTGAGCTGGCCGGGCTCCCTGCTGGATGATTTCCGCTCAATTACCGCAGCGGATGTGTCCAGACTCGCTGCCGGCTATCTGGTTGACGAACGACGTGCTGTTGGCATTATTCGAGCCGACCGGAGTGACTGATCCTCAAGGCAGCGCTATCCGGCGAATGTTTTTCTTTTCAATGCCCGGTCAGGAACCAGAGCCTTTCCGGCGATGTTGCCCTGTGCCGCTAGATTGTAGAAGACTGAGGTGGGCTAGTTGGCAGCAGCCGGCATTCCCTCGCGGTCAATCATTGTTTTCATGATCTGCTGCCTTGCCATTTCGGTCTGTTCCTTGAGATAATCGGCCTGCTCTTCTGTGCGTATTTTCTTCTGGGCATCATAGAAACTGGCCCGCTTCCTGATCGTTTTCTGCCAGGCGTCATAATGGCTGAGCAGAATATCGGCAATTTCGTTGTTTTTCAGTTTTTCATCGAGCTTTTTATTTATCTGCGGCAGATAATTCGCCAGTTCGGAACCTTTACGAATCCCAAAATAAAAATCCTGCGTGGTAACCGCCGGGTCCAGAATTGAGACCGCATCTTCTCCCTGCAGGAGTCCGGTATAGATCAGGGCGGTATAGAGGTCTATGAGCATGTAATCCACCTCTCCAAGGCTGATTGCCTGGAGAGCACGCTCAATCTGGTAATACTGCACATTCAGCTTTTCTTTGATAAATTCGTCAAATGTCTGCCCAAAACTTTCGCCGATATTGCTGACGCCTTTTTTGCCGATCAGTGAATCCCAGGAGGAAAAGTTGAATTCCTGTCCTTTTTTAACCAGGATGACGGTCGGCTGGGAAAGGTACGGATCGGAGAAGAGCAGGAACGCTTCTCTGTCCTTGTTCTTGTAGGTGTAGACGATCAAGTCAATTTCACCGCTGCCTATTTTTTGCTCAACGTTTTGCCAGTTGCCGAAGATCTTCAGTTCATAGGGAATATCGAGATCATTGAAAATAGATTTGACGAGATCCGGCCCAAGGCCGACCAGCTCCTGGTATTGTTCCCAGACAACCGGAGGTGCGTTGGGATTTCCAGATACCGTAAATACGTTTGAAGCATACAGGGACGGGGTGCACAGCAGGGAAAGAACGATGGAAATATGAATTACACAGGACCGTATAGTCATCTTGGACTCCAGTAAAATGATGTGTTGATTAGTACGATGTGATCATGCAGTGCGCATACATACCGTTTGGGTCATTGAAAAGCAAGAGGCTTTGCAGTTCGCTCACGTCCGGCAGCAAGCCCTTGATTTTCGGCAGGAAAAAGGACTGCTCGATAAAAGAGATCAAGGACTCGGAATCAAGGTATCCCAGCAGCCTATTTCCCAGGGAAATCGGGGCGTTCAGCGTTCTTGTGCGGTAGTCTTCGAGTCCTGCCAGGTCGGCGGCTGAGCGGAGCGCGTCCGCCAGCGATCCGAGCTGGTCGACAAGGCCTTCCTCCAGAGCCATTTTCCCCGCGAAAACACGGCCCTGTGCAATTGCCTCTACGTCGCCAGGCTGCATGTTCCTGCCTTCTGCGACAACTGACAGGAAGGTGCGGTAGCCGTGCTCGAGGGTCAACTGAATAGCGTCTTTAACCTCTGCAGAAAGCGGAGCGCTCAGGTCGAGTGACCCGGAAAGATTCGTTGTTCCAACACCATCGCGGTGAATACCGAGATTGCCGAGTGTGTTTTCAAACGTCGGAATGGCCATAAAGATGCCGATTGAGCCAGTCAGGCTGTTGGAGGAGGCAAATATCCTGTCTGCGTCCGCTGCTATCCAATAAGCACCTGAAGCGGCAACACTGCCCATGGATACGACAACCGGTTTCCCGGTTTTTTTCAATTCAAGGATCTCCTGCCGGATAACCTCGGAAGCAAAGGCTGAACCGCCACCGCTGTCAATACGCAGAACCACCGCTTTTACCGACGGCTCCTGCGCAGCCTGGCGGAGAAGGGCGGACAGGCTTTCCGCCCCGATTGCCCCGGGTTTGTTGCGCCCCGGTATGATTGTTCCCTGGGCGACAACAAGAGCTACTGAATCCCGGTCGGTACCGCTGTATTGATGGGAGTGCTGAACCTTTTTCAGGTAGCGGTCAACAGCAACCTGTTTAAAGCCGTGCTTCGCATCAACCTGCGAAAGGGTGGCAAGATATTTTTTAATCTCGTGCTGCGGTTTTATCTCATCGACCAGGTTATAGTTTTTTGCAAGCCTGGCCAGATCTCCCCCCGCCTCTTTGAGGTTCGCAGGTACCTTGTTGATATAATTTTGTATTTCAGCAGTGTCAATGTTCCTTTGCCCGGCGACATCTTGAATATAATTGTCCCAGAGTGCGTTCAGCCAGCTCCTTGACTGGAAGCGGTCCTCGGACGACATGGAGTTTCTCGTCAACGGCTCAAGCGCGGATTTAAAAGAACCGACCCGGAAGACATTATAGCTGATCTGCAGTTTCTCTATTGCCTCTTTGAAGTAGAGGCGATAGAGACCAAATCCGTTCAGGTAAACGCCGCCCATCGGATTGATAAAAATTTTGTCTGCGTAGGAAGCGAGATAGTATTGATTCTGGTTGTAGTAGTCCTCTGCAGCAATTACCGGTTTACCACTCCGGCGGAACAGCTGCAGCTGTCTGCCGATAATTGCCAGCTTATCCATTCCGGCGCCGTCCATGTAGGTGAGATCGAGGAGTATGCCCTTTACCCGGGAATCATCTTCAGCATGGGCGATGGCATCAAGAATATCCTGGAGATACGTCTCCCGGACCGGAGCTGCCAGGCCGACCAACTCATTCACTGCTTCTGTCAGAGGATCATTTTCACTTTTCTGTTCGACAATTTTTCCGGTAATTGAAAGCCGGAGAAGCACGTTATCTTCGATGACAACTTCTCTGCTTTGAAAGAAGGAAAAAAGAATGACGCCGATGACAATCAGAAAAACAATATTGAGCGTCACTGTTCTGATAAAGGTAAAAATGGAGCCAATACCCCTGAAGATAAGTGAGATGATATAAAGGAGTTTTTTCATCGAAGGTGTCCGGGAAGAAAGAGATTAGTCTGAGAGGTGATAATAGCAACTATACACAGCGAAGTAAATATTACAAAATCCTGTTGCTATCAGGATCTGTCGCTTCTCTGCTAGTTTGAGAAAGAGATGGAAAAGGAAGCGGCAGCTGGCGCGCTGAGCGGATATGTCTCGGGAATATCTGAGACACAGAAAGGCCGACCAGTCGAACCTTTCGATACCCTGCTTCCGTGGCGTCAAGGAGGCGCGGAATAAGGGTGAGAATGTCTTCGCGGTGAACCAATATTGCTTTTACGGTAACCGATCTGGTAACCGTCGTAAAGTCAGCATAGCGTATCTTTAGCGTCAAGGTCTTGAAAGCGCTGTCTCTGGCAGCTAGTGATTCTGCAACACGGGCTGCCAGTGAAGCCGCAACAACGAGAATCTCATCAATATCATCCGTATCGGATTTCAGGGTTGTTTCTGCGCCGATAGTTTTTCTCATTCTCCTGGGTTTTACCGGTCGCGGATCCCGTCCTCTGACAATGTCATAATAAAAGAGCCCCTGTTTGCCGAACGAGTCTACAAGCTGCTCCCGGGTATGGGCACGGAGATCGGCCCCGGTCTTGATGCCGATGGAGAGCATTTTTTTCTCGGTTACCTTGCCGACCCCGTAAAATTTACCGATGGGGAGTGAACCGAGAAATTCAGGAATTTCTTCGGGTTTGATGACGGTGATACCAGCAGGTTTGTTGATATCAGAGGCAATTTTAGCGACAAATTTATTGCAGGAAACACCGGCCGAAGCAGTCAATCCGGTTTCTCTATGGATCTGGGTGCAGATCTGCTGCGCAAGAATTGTTGCGGATTTCTGGTTCTTGTGGTTGATGGTTATATCAAGGAACGCTTCGTCCAGTGAAAGAGGCTCTACAAGATCTGTGTATTGTTTGAATATCTGCTGAATTTTAAAGGAGACCTCTCGGTACCTGTCTATTCTCGGTCGGATAAAGTGGGCGTGAGGACAACGCTGGAAGGCTCGAAAACAGGGCATCGCAGAATGAATACCATATTTTCTTGCCTCGTATGAACAGGCGGCAACAACGCCCCGTGAGTCTGGTCGGCCCCCGACAATTACCGGCCTGTTTTTCAACGCTGGGTTGTCGAGTTGCTCCACGGAAGCGTAAAATGCATCCATATCGACATGAACTATTTTTCTATTGCTGTTCATCAGAGCAGGAGATACTGATTTTAATTGACTGAGAAACCACTCATTCAGTAACGATTCAGAGCTTTTGTAAGAAGTTTTTTTTGGTTTGACAGATACATGACGGCTACAGGTGATAAAGTACCATGAGCGAACAAAAAAAGAGAGTAATCATTGGTTCCACCGAACTATTTAAAGGTCTTCCGGACGATCAGATCGAGATTATCTCAAGTCTCAGCCTTGAAAAAAAATTCAGCCGGGGCGAGACGATATTCTTTGAAGGGGACGAAGCAAAGGGTTTCTATATTATCGGAGACGGGCAGGTCAAGGTCTTTAAAATGAATCCGCTCGGAAAAGAACACATTTTACATATCTTCGGAGCCGGAGAGCCGATCGGTGAGGTACCGGTCTTTCATGGTCAACCGTTTCCGGCCAGCGCTGAGACGCTTGTTGCAAGCAACCTCATCTATATTCAGCGGCGGGATTTTGTCAATCTCATAAAAACACATCCGTCTGTATCGCTCAACATGCTTGCCCTGCTGTCATTGAGGCTGCGGCAGTTTGCAACCCAGATAGAGAACCTCTCCCTGAAGGAAGTACCGTCACGGTTGGCCAGCTATCTGCTGTATATGTCTGAAGAACAGGGTGATACCGATACTATTCAACTTTCCGTATCCAAGGGACAGCTTGCCAGCCTGCTTGGAACGATTCCTGAAACGCTGTCGCGGATGTTCGCCAGGATGACAGATGAAGGTCTCATCCGGGTTGATGGCAAAACCATTACCATCCTTAATCGCCGGGAATTGATGAGAAAACAGGCCTGAGCAACGGTACTGGTATCTCCTGCCGCGCCTGCTCAACCTCGCCGGCAAACAGCGGCAGTTCCTGCAGCGTCGGATTTCCCTCTGGTGGATAGGAGATGACGTAGCGTCCATTTCCTACACTGATCGCCGGTGGAATATGATGTTTTTCAAAAAAATCATACCCTTCTTTGAGATTCATCCAGAATGCATGCCATGGCGAACTGCGGTAGGCGCTGATATTTTTCTCACTGAGCCGGAATGGAAAGATATGTACCTGAAACTGAGCCTGGCTGACTTCAAGTGCCGCATGGGCAAGGGTGTATATTTCGTCCATATGGTAGTCTGTCATTGCAAAACAGCCATCAGATGAGCATCTCCCATGAATCATCAGGGCGCTTCCCGACCTGTTATAGGCGCGATCATACTCGTTTGGGTAGCCGAGATTAAAGGCGAGATGAAAATCGCTCCATGGATTCATCTGCTCGTGTCCTACGGAATAAAAACCTTCAGGACTCTGGCGATCCCCTTCTTGTAATTTTGGGCCCAGTTTTCCGGACTTGAAACAGATCGTGTAGGTTTTGTAGCGCTTGTATCCCTGGCCGTCTGCAAGCCACAGCTCCAGCTCGTTTTCATGCTTGAAAATTCGTATGAACACGGGTGATCCCAGGCTGAGATGTTTGCTCCCGAGCATCTTGTTTATCCGCGGAAGCGCCCGATGATAAGCAGCTATGGAAACATAACTGGCAGGTGGAGAACCGCTGTTCCCAGCTGCAGGTGAAGCACCGTCGAGTATGATACAGGTGAGCAGAGAAAAGAAAAAAACACGCATGTCTTTGTCAATACCGACAGCAATGGTTGAGTACCGCCATTATTAAAACGCCGAGTTCCAGACGGTCAATCTAACAGGCATGCGGGCTGTTTGTCCAGTATCCGGTTCTGGAAAAAAGAGTCTGGTCAAACCGTGCCGCAGGAGATTTCCTGCGGCACGGTTGATCGAGCCCGCGGCGACATGCCATCCAGAAAGCCTGATAGCGATAAATGCGGCTATCAGTAGAGAAGGGTATTCATTATGGGTTCCGAGGGGCTGCTGATCATTTCTCCATCGCTGTCCCTGCTCTGCAGATTGAACATGGCAAGAACGTTGTCGTCCATATAGAGCCGATAGTTCTTGGAAGAAATTATTGTGCTGTCGTGGGGGTTTATGAGTCGAGCGGAAATATACATTGTCCGTTGGGTCCGACTTATTGTGCCTACCAGAATTGCCTGTGCTTTCTGGCTCCGGTTGAGGCGGCCGAGGTCTCTTGAAAGAATTGTTTCGCCAGATCCCTCCTCGATATGGAGGTTGTTAGTCAATTTGACTTCGTGCACGGTATATCCCTGCTGGACAAAACGGGAGCCGATATTGTCCTGCAGCAATCGACCGAAATGGGAGGTGATTTTTAAGTTGTTGTTGTCGACAAACGTGGTGGTCAGCAGGGCCATGCCACGTTGTCTCGGGATGAGCGGCGGGAAAGCATTTTTTACAAGATCATCGGCAATACCGTACGAGTAGTCGACGAGATCGATGTCTTTTCCCAGACTGTTTTCCAGCCTTGTCTCGTTAAAAACTGAACAGCCGGCCAGGCATGTCAGAACCGCAGTCATACAGGCGATATCGGCAAGATATCTTATAATGGTGCAGCGCATCATGGACGTGGTATCCTTATTTAGCATTGTTTACATTCCTCCGGCGTCAGGGTAAGGCAGCGGCGAAAGCGTTGACTGGGGCAGAGCATCTGCCGGGCTGTTAGCGCTTCCGGAGTCAGTTGTAACTGTCACCGATGAGGTCAGGCTGATTTCCGCGGGGCCGGCTGGCCTCTGGTAATGCCACGAATCCAGGTCGTTGATGTAGTATATATTTGAATTCCTGAAGAGATAACGGCCATCAGCGACGAGCGAGGTGGTGATAAGCACTTCAAAATTGCTTGAGGTGACGTAGGCGGCATTGGCAAAATCGACCGTACCTGCAGCGGCTAGCCATATAAGGTCCGCAGGTGCATTTCTGATCACCAGTATTCCAGCGGTTAATGCGGTCAGCAGACCGGGCCTCAGCGACCGCCAGGTGTCTCTGTGATGATAAACTGTCTGGGTCTTGTAGTTGACGACAAGCGTGCCGCTTTCCTGCTTTTGTCGTGTCGGCACACCGAGGGTGACGAGGTTGGTTATCAGCAGGTCTCTGAATGATTCTTCAAAAACGGTGGACTCGGATGGCGGGCACGGTTCATTCTCATCTCCGCAGGTCTCCCTGACGAAAACCGGGGTGTCAAGGTAGTCATTGAGAATCAGCTCATTATTAATCTGGTTTGCAAGGTCAGCGGCCAATACATTCCAGTGATGAGTTGCCTGCATCTTCTGCTGATCACTCTGAACGTATCCAGCGGGTTCAGGAATCCGGCCACATGATGTTGCAAGAGCTGCCACGACAAGGAGGATTACGCATAAACGCATTGAATTTTCTCCGATAATAGAAATGGATGTTTCTATATCGGATGTTTTATCAGAAAATAAAGGGATTAATTCATATATTTATTACGCAATATGTTATTTTCGGATAGATGTGACCGGCAGAGACAGCTGCAGAGCAAAAACAGTACAGAAAAACAGCCACCGCAATAAATAATGATTGATTTGCATCTTCACTCAACGTATTCCGATGGAACGATGACCCCGTCGGAGCTTGTAAGACTGGCAGCGGGAATCGGTCTGTCGGCAATCTCAGTTACCGACCATGATACGGTCTCGGGTATTGAAGAGGCGTTGCGAGAAGGGATAGAGTGCTCGCTCGAGGTGGTGCCGGGGCTTGAGATCAGTGTGGAACACAAGGGGATGAACCTTCACCTCCTCGGCTATTATTTCGACTGGTTTGACGACAGGCTGGTTGATACCCTTGGAATGCTGCAGACATCAAGGGAGATACGGAACAGCAGAATTGTTTCAAAATTTCAGGAAATGGGCATTGACCTCACTGAAGACGAATTGCAAAACGAGGCCGGAGCAGGAGTGGCAGGCCGGCCGCATTTTGCCAGGCTGCTGGTGAAAAAAAACATCGTCAAATCGAATGAACAGGCCTTTGCTCACTATTTAAAAGCAGGTCGCTGCGCCTACGTATCCCGTTATGTTCTTGATATCAGTGAGGCGATAGATATATTGCATGATGCCGGTGGTTTTGCAGTAGTGGCCCATCCGACTCAACTTCCCTGTTCCTTGAATGAGCTTTCCGGGATACTGCGCGAACTCAAGCAATTGGGAATCGATGGACTGGAGACCTATTATCCGACCCAGCGGGGGGATGTTTTCAAGAAAATCAGGGCGCTTGCACAGCAGTATCAATTACTCGAAACCGGCGGAAGCGACTATCATGGTGAGACTCGAAAGGGTACAGCGATCGCCGGGGCGACAAAAAAATTCCTGGTACCGGACGAATTAATGAATACACTGAGAAAACAAAAACAGCTTACTGATGAAAACAGATAATTATTACGTAAGGACAAGTGCATGAACGCAATTCTTGTAGTAGATGATGAACCCAACTATCTTGTCGTGTTGTCTGAACTTTTACGGGATGAAGGTTTTGAGGTTTTTACCGCTCCCGCCGGGGAAGACGCCCTGGGGATCGTCAAAGAAGTCGATCTGGACATGGTAATTTCCGACATGCAGATGCCCGGAATGGACGGGATGGCTCTGCTTGATGAGATCAAAAGAATTGACGAAGATCTGCCGGTACTGATTATTACCGCCTACGCCGAAGTGGACAAAGCGGTCAAGGCAATGCAGGCAGGAGCCTTCAGCTATCTTGCAAAACCATTCTCAAACGATGAACTCATTGTCTCCATAAACAAAGCAGTCAGTCATCGAAGCCTGTTGCAGGAAAACCTCAGGCTCCGGCAGGAAATCCGAGAACGCAACAGTTTCGGGGGGATGATCGGCAAAAACCCGCGAATGAAGCAGGTGTACGAACTGATAGAAAAAGTTGCTCCGACACCCGCATCGGTGCTGATCAGCGGCGAAAGCGGCACCGGAAAAGAACTTGTTGCAAAATCAATTCATGTAAACAGCCCGAGGGAGCCTCATCCGTTTATAACGGTGGATTGTGCCGCCCTGACAGGCAATTTACTCGAAAGTGAACTGTTCGGTCATGAAAAAGGAGCATTCAGCGGCGCTGCGGCAATGAGAAAGGGTAAATTCGAGTTAGCCGACGGAGGGACCATTTTCCTTGATGAAATAAGCGAAATTCCGCTGGCACTGCAGTCAAAGTTATTGCGTCTTCTTCAGGAACGCACGCTCGAGCGGGTAGGGGGGGCGAGGACAATACCGGTAGATGTAAGAATTATCAGCGCCACCAGTAAAGAGCTGAAAGAAGAAGTGCAGGCCGGTCGGTTCCGGGAAGATCTTTTTTATCGGCTGAATGTCATTCACCTGGTATTGCCCCCGCTCAGGGAAAGACTGGACGACCTGCCGCTGCTGGTTCAGTTTTTCGTGCATAAGTGTTCAGAAAATCTTGGAAAACAGAATTTGCAGATATCGCCGGATGCGTTGCGGTTGCTGATGACTCTGCCATGGGAAGGAAATGTCAGAGAGCTGGAGAACACGATCGAGCGTGCCGCAATTCTCTGCAATGACGATGTCATTGAATCAGAAGACGTCCAGCCGGAATCAGTTTCTTTCGACTCAAGCGCGACCTGGATGCAGGAGTTTGATCTTGTCAGCCATATTCCCGATTCTGTAAAATTAAACGATGTTCTGTATATTATCGAGGAGAAGATGCTGACTCAGGCCCTGGAGGAATCCAGCTATGTTCAGGCTCATGCCGCCGACATACTCGGCATTACAAAGAGCCTGCTGCAGTATAAAATGAAAAAGTATGGAATCAGCAAGCAGAAACCGAAATAATAAAGGAGCTTTCACAAAACGGTCTTTTCGCTCAACCTCCGCATTATGCTAAAAAGTTTTATCCTCAAAATATCAATTATATGGCTGCGGTAAAATTTTTCGCATGCCTTGATTTTGAACGAAAATCATCATTTTGCACGAGGCTCAAACCCTATTTATTTATCACCGCCCCATTGCAGTTTGCTCCTCAAAATTTCAAAATAATCCCGGTTTTTTGAAGAAATGAGGTGAAGCGGATGCTCTGCCGTCTGAATTTCCAGGATATCACCGGGGAACATGTCCCAGGATACCTGCCCGTCGATTATAATTTTTGCACTTCTGTCATGTTTATCAGCCATGAACTGAGAGGTGAGTACCTGATCGGGTGGCAGTATGATCGGTCTGCTGCTCAGCATAAACGGACATATCGGTGTGACAAGAATTGTAGACAACCCGGGGTGAACAAGCGGTCCGCCTGCAGAGAGGTTGTAAGCGGTGGAGCCGGTTGGCGTCGAGAAAATGAGCCCGTCCGCCTTGTATGTTGTGATGAGATGACCGTCGGCACTTGTCGACAGCAGGAGCAGCTGATCGAGCGTGTGTTTGTTGATGACGACTTCGTTCAGGGCAAAGGAGTAATTGCTCCCGCTGTCGCCTCGTATACGCCGGGCCTTGAGCATTTGCCTTTTTTCCATGGTGACTGAACCCGAGAGGATGTCGTCCAGCGCAGCGTTGCTTTCGTCCTTTGTCAGTTCGGTCAGGAAACCGAGGTTGCCGAGGTTGATTCCGATAACCGGTATGGAGTAGTGGGCGGCTTTCTCAGCGACGTGCAGCAGGGTTCCATCGCCCCCGAGGATAATGAGGATGTCCAGGTCCGGTACAATCCTGTTCAGCTCGGTTGCAACGTTCCGGGCTTCAAGCCGGTCTGTCAGCTCGCGGCCATAAGCTATTGCCTCAGGATCATCAATCTTGGTTATGATTCCGGCCTTGCTGATCTTGAAATCCCTGCGGTGAAAGAGGTGGCTGTTTTTTACCATCATTTACGATGCCCCAGAACGATTGAGCGGTTGCAGGAAGCCTCAACTGCACTGATTATCGTTCCGCCAAAGCCTTCATTCTCAAGGACATGAAGGCCACTGGCGGTTGTCCCGCCGGGTGATGTCACCAGGTCTCGCAACTGGGCAGGATGTTTTCCGGAGGTCCTGGCAAGTTCTACGGCACCGAAAATCGTTTGCAGGACCAGATTCTGCGAGACCTCACGGCCAAGGCCGACTTTGACGCCGGCATCAATCAAGGCCTCAATGAATGAGAATACGTAGGCCGGACCGGAACCGCTCAAACCGGTTACGGCATCCATTAATGATTCCGCAACGATCACCGCAGAGCCGATTGTTTCAAAAAGTGTCCGTGCGAAAGCGAAATCTGAATCTGAAACATGTACGTTTCTGCACAGGGCGGTAGCCCCCTGCTGCACGAGTGCGCCCATGTTGGGCATGGCTCTGACAATTGCCGGCTGGGCAATGTCAAGCTGCTCTTCATACATCGATATCGGTAACCCCGCGGCGATGGTTATGATGAGGCAGCGCTCTACGGAGGCTCGTATCTGACCCAGTACGACCGGCATAACCTGCGGCTTTACCGCAAGTATTACGATATCAGCAGACGAGCAGAGTTCTGCCGGGTCGGCAACCGTCTCTAGTTCATACTGTTTGCGGAGATGCTGATTCCTGCTGTCGAGCGGCTCACAGACGGAAATAAGCATTTTTGAAGAAAGATCGGAGACGAGAAGTCCTTTGATCATAGCCTCGGCCATCTGGCCGCCGCCGATAAAACCAATATTCTTTTTCATATGCAACCCTGTTTACTGATTTTCAAGACGAAAGTGATTAATACTGTTACCTTACCATGAGAAATTTGAGAGGTCTACAGCTCTTCCTGCGCAGATGAGCTCTTGTCCGAAACAAGTCACACACTTATTTTTATTGCCGGGGTACTGCCATGATAAAAAAAGAACTGTTGGAAATCCTTGCCTGTCCGAAATGCAAAGGTCCTGTAACGCTTCATCCGGAAAAAGCCGGCATCGTCTGTCAAAAATGTATGCTTCTTTACGAAATAAAAGATGACATCCCGATTATGCTCATCGATAAAGCAATACATCTTGAGGAGTAAATGCAGCTATCAACAGGTTCATCCAGCACGGATGAACCTGTTGACAATATAAAACAATGGTATGAAACGGAGTTTATCATGTCTTTTGAGAAAATCTGCACTGATCTTTTTAATTCGCATGTTGCAGCAAACAATCACGAATCGAGTGATTATTTCGCCCTGATAAAGGCTTTGATTGCGATAAAAGACGGCCGGGATGACACAACAGTTGAGCGATGCATCGCAAAAGCATACCTGCTCATTGCTGACGAGATAGAGAACAACACGCAAAAGCCGTCAACCGAAGTCAGCTTCGGGACCTCAGGCTGGCGCGGTATCCTTGGAAAAGATATTTTTGTAAAATCGGTGCTCTCGGTAACCGCGGCCATCGTAAGATTGTATCAGACAATGGATTCAAATTCCGAACTGAGTGGAATACTCGGCGTCTCTGACCTGGAGGAGGCAAGAAAGCGCGGCTGCCTCGTCGGGCATGATAATCGTTTCGGCGGGGAAATGATGTGCAGGGCAGTTGCCGGTTTCCTTGTCGATTGCGGTTTCACCGTCTATTATTGCGGGGAAACAACGACCGGGGTTCTTTCAGCCTCGCTGCTCGAACTGCAGGCGGCTTTCTCGGTCAACCTCACACCCTCGCATAATCCGCTTGAATATGGCGGCTACAAGTATAATGCGGCTGACGGCGGACCGGCTGCGTCTGAACTGACGCGGCTGATAACCCAATACAGCAGGGAAATCATTGGTTCGGGCACGATCCCGGAGATCAGCGAAAAACCGCAGCCGGGACAACTGATCGAAACGGATTCCCTGGCGCTGTGGCAGGCTCTTGTGATCAAGAATCGCAACAAACACGGTATTGACTATGAGGGGCTCTGCAGCAGAGCTGCGAAAATGGATGACCTCATTATTGTTGTCGATTCCGTACACGGAGCAAGCCGCCTGCACATCAACAGACTGCTCGGGACGGCGGCAGGATCGCTCGTTATGCTCCGGGGGGAGCCTGATGTCTCATTTGGCGGCATCGCTCCGGAACCATCGTCAGTCAACATGCAGGGAGTTGTCGCGGAACTGGCGGCCAGTGAAAAAAAATATAAAATCGGTGCAATTATAGACCCAGATGGGGACAGAATCCGTTTCACGGATGGCAGCACTGAGATCAGCATGAACGTTTTTGGCGCCATGGCATACCACTTTTTGCATGAATACAAAGGGTTGAAAGGAATGGTTGCCAAAACGGTAGCGACTTCAAATCTGGCAAACAGTGTGGCTGCTACCCTGGGAGAGGCTGTTTTTGAACCAAAAGTCGGCTTCAAGGAATTTAAACCGGTCATTGATCGTGCACTGGTTCTTTTCGAAGAGTCCGACGGTATTTCCATCATCGGCCATACACCCGAGAAAGATGCCTATATCGGTCTGCTCCTGGCCCTCGACATAGTGGTAACGACCGGCAAGAACCTGACAGATTTCAAAGACGAGATCGAACAGCGTTATGGTGAATATTATCCCGACCGTGATGGGGTTGAGGTCGGTCTGAAAGGTGGCGAACTCCTCCGGGCACTTGACAAGCTGAAAAAATATGACGTTGGCTCAACAATTGAAGTCGGCGGCGAAAAGAAAACGATAAAGGAAGTCATTTCAATTGACGGCCGGAAGATGATTCTCGATGATAACTCATGGATTATGATCCGACCGTCAGGGACAGAGCCCAAAGTAAGGTTCTACGTGGAATCCCGGGACAAGAAAGGTACAAAGACACTCGTCGAAACGGCACGTGGTATGCTCAGAACAGCGGGGGTCTGATATTGCAGAGCCTGCACCGGCAGCTCATCGGACCGGATTAGAAAACGCTGCTATTGCATTTTGTCCTGCAGGTATTATTGTCGGCTTGTGTGGGAATACTATAAAATTAATCAGATTATCAGGAGTTTGTTATGTGGGAATACACGGACACGGTGACCGAACATTTTCAGAATCCGCGTAATGTCGGAGAAATCGCGGGCGCCCATGGCACCGGAGATGTCGGTTCGCTTGCCTGCGGAGATGCGCTGAAACTCACCCTTAAAATTGAAAATGACATTATTGTCGATGCCAGATTCAAAACATTTGGCTGCGCCAGTGCAATTGCCTCCTCCTCAGCTTTGACCGAGATGATAAAGGGGATGAAAGTGGAGGAAGCAGAAAAGATAACCAATGAAGATATTGCCGATTATCTTGGCGGTCTTCCAAAAGAAAAGATGCACTGCTCGGTAATGGGAAGAGAAGCGCTGGAGGCAGCGATTGCCGATTATCGTGGGCTTGCGCTGCCGAGCGCGGACGGCGAGATCGTCTGCGAATGCTTCGGGGTTACCGATATTGAAATTAAAAGAGCCGTAAAGGAATCAAATCTTCGCTCTGTTGAAGAAATCACCAATTTTACCAAGGCGGGTGGCGGTTGCGGCAAGTGTGAGGATAAGCTGCGAGCCATTCTGCTGGAAACTGTTTCAGAAGATTTGAAAATAGTACCGGTTGCAAAAAAAGCCAAAAAGATGACAGCGCTTCAGAAAATCAAGAAAATCGAAGAAGTGCTGGAGAGAGAAATACGGCCGGGACTCAGAAAAGACAATGGAGATATAGAACTGATCGATGTCGATGGTGACTTCGTGACGGTATCGCTGCGGGGTGCATGCACCTCCTGCCTCAAATCAGAAACCACGCTCAAGGAATATGTCGAGAAAAAACTGCGGGAACTTGTTCTTGATTCCCTGATTGTGGAGGAAGATAAATAATGACAACTGCAGATAACAGCGTCGTCTATATGGATAATAATGCCACGACCAGGGTGGCGCCGGAAGTCATTGATTCGATGATGCCCTATATTGACGGCTTCTATGGCAATCCCTCGAGCATGCATACCTTTGGTGGGCAGGTCGGGGAGGCGCTGAGAACAGCCAGAAAGGAAGTCGCGCATCTCCTCGGTTGTGAGGCGGACGAGGTGGTTTTTACCAGTTGCGGCACGGAGAGCGATTCTACAGCACTGTTATCGGCATTGCGTGCGGCTCCGGATAATCGCCATATTGTGACGACACGAGTCGAGCATCCGGCCATCAAGAACCTCTGTGACAATATCAATGCCTTTACCGGTCACAAGTACAAAGTCACACGGCTCAAGGTTTCCGGGGAAGGACTTCTTGACCTTGAAGAATACGCCAAGGCTCTTACTGAAGACACGGCTGTCGTCAGCGTCATGTGGGCAAATAACGAGACTGGAGTTATTTTTCCAATCGAGGAGATGGCACGCATGGCCAAAAACCGCGGCATCCTCTTTCATACGGACGCGGTGCAGGCGGTCGGCAAGATTCCAATCAACCTGAGAGAACTCGACATCGACTTTCTCTCCATGTCCGGGCACAAACTTCATGCACCAAAAGGGGTCGGTGTACTCTACGTAAAAAAAGGGACACCGTTTGTGCCGTTCATGTCAGGAGGTCACCAGGAAGGAGGAAGGAGGGGAGGAACGGAAAATGTTGCCTCGATCGTCGCACTCGGCAGAGCCTGCCGGCTTGCCGGGGAGATGATGGAAGAGGAAAACGGCAGGGTGCGGCAGCTGCGCGACAAGCTGGAGAAAGGGCTGCTCTCTTCTGTCCCCCGTTCAATTCTCAATGGAGACAAGGAGAATCGGCTTCCGAATACCTCCAATATCAGCTTTGAATTTGTCGAGGGTGAATCGATTCTGCTGCATATGAACCGCTATAATATATGCGCTTCATCCGGGTCTGCGTGTACCTCCGGCTCACTTGAGCCTTCCCATGTCCTCAGGGCCATGGGTGTCCCGTTTACTGCCGCACACGGTTCGATCCGTTTTTCCCTGAGCATCTATAATACCGAGCAGGAAATTGATTTTGTGCTTGAAAAGATGCCTCAGATCATTTTTGAACTGCGTCAGATGTCACCATTCTGGCCGGGAGAGTGATGTGGATGCGTGGAGGGATAAAAAAGGCCCGGGGGGAGTCCCCGGGCCAGGAAAAACAGCTTAACAGGTAAACTCAGTCGCTGACAGCGTCAGTAAATCTCAGCCGTTTGCTGCAACTAGAACAGACCGCTTACCTTGCCGGTTTCCGGATCGACATCAATGCGCCGGAAGGCCGGATTGGAACCGGTGCCCGGCATCAGGCTGATCGTTCCCGCACAGGGGCAGAGGAACTTCGCGCCTGAGTAGATCAGGACATCCCGGATAGGCAGACGCCATCCCTTCGGTACACCTTTCTTGGTTGGATCGTGGCTCAAACTCAGGTGGCTCTTGACCATCATGGTTGCAAAGTCAGCATACTTGGGATCGCTCTCACACATTTCCGCTTTTGCGTTCGCTTCAGGAGACCAGTCTACACCGTCAGCTCCGTAAACTTCCTTTGCGATGACTTCAACACGGTCGCGGAGTTTCATTTCCAGCGGATAGAGGAATTTGAAATCGTTTTCATCGTTGCAGGCTTCGATAACCGTATCGGCGAATTCCAGCGCCCCCTCGCCGCCGAGTTCCCAATGCTTGGACTCGGCACAGCGCGCTCCGGCAGCCTCGGCAGCCTTGCGCACGATGGCGCACTCTTCATCCGTATCGGTGTAGAACCGGTTAATGCAGACAACAGGATTGATGCCGGCCTTTCGGATAACGCCAATCATGTGAACCATGTTCTCAACACCCTGTTCAACCAGCTGCAGGTTCTCTTTGGTATACTCTTCGGGCATGGCTTTGCCGGGTACAACCTTCGGACCGCCGCCGTGCATCTTGAGTGCACGAATAGTGGAGGTGAGAACAGATACGTGGGGTTTGAGACCGGAGAATCGACACTTGACGTTCCAGAATTTTTCAAAGCCGATATCCGCTGCAAAACCTGATTCGGTAATATGGTAGTCAAAGCATTTCAGTCCGACACGATCGGCAATAATTGAACTCTGTCCCACCGCGATATTGGCAAAAGGTCCGGCGTGGACGAAGCAGGGCTGGTATTCAGCGGTACACATCAGAGTCGGATTGATCGTGTTCCGCATGAAGGCAGCCATGGCATTGCCAACTTCAAGGTCACGACAGGTGACGGGATTACCGCTCTTGTCAAAGGCAACGGTGATATTGTTAATCCGCTCTTTGAGGTCAGCCAGGTCGGTGGCCACGGAGAGGATGGCCATCAGTTCGGAACCGACGGCAATACCGAATTTAGACTGCATGGTATAACCGTCGAAACGTCCACCGAGCCCAATGACGATGTTTCGCAGCGCCTGGGCGCAAAAATCGATGATCCAGCCGAATTCAACTCTGGTAGGGTCAATGTCCAGACGACGCATGCCGGTCAGTCGTGCCAGTTGCTCGTCGTTGTAGTTGCGCTCATGCTGCATTCGGGAAGTCATTGCCACCATGCCGAGGTTATGGGCATTCATGATGTCATTGATATCGCCGGTTAGGCCAAGCGAGAACTCGGTCATGGGGATGAGAAGTGAGTTTCCGCCGCCGGCCGCGGTGCCTTTCACATTCATGGTCGGGCCTCCGGAAGGCTGACGCAGGGCACCGCCGACATTGACGCCACGCATCCCCATACCTTCCATCAAACCAACGGAAGTGGTACTTTTACCTTCTCCGAGTGGGGTAGGCGTGATGGCGGTAACCTCGATGTATTTCCCATCAGGCTTGTCCTTGAGGCGATCAATAACCTTAAGAAAATCGACCTTTGCAAGGCGACCCATGGGGAGCATCTCATCTTTTTGCAGACCGAGTTTTTCTCCCCATTCCTCAGGTGTCGGCATGTTCTTTTCAGCAGCTTCTGAAATCTGCCAGTCAGCCATTTTTACCGCATTATAAGCCATTGTACCATTCCTCCTTTAGTTGGTATTAACCTTGAGCCAGTAGGCTGGGGCCAACCGGCATAAAAGACTCATAAGGGTTGCCATACAGGCAAACACCCGTGTGATTTAGCAGCTAATTTGCCATGACATAAGCTCTGCGAAGTCATGTAGCTTTGAGTCCTGAGGCTTAACATGCAAAGAAGGATTTGGCAAGAGCAATATCTTTACGCCAAAAACCTGGATCACATACCATACTAGCACGTTAGCGCTGTTTTAGTGACACCGTCCGGAGCACGGATGACTACCGTTTGAGGATAATGACAATGGATGCACGGACAATCTGTTCAGGATCAGATGATCTTCTGCATTAATTAGGCTCTTCCGGTAAACGAGTACCCGTTTGCTATGATCATCACCCAGTTGTCCATCAGATGCCATTTGCTCGGCGGCACCAAATGGGGGACATCCAGCAGGCGCATTCCTGTTTCAGTTACGCGTTATCCGGATGAACCATTAATTATACTTGGAGCATGGACCGGGTATAACGGACCTGGTGATGCTGTTCTACAACTCCGGGAACCAGAGTGTAAACCACAATTTTTCTGCAGACCAGCCAAGGCTGGCGGATACAATTGCATTCCCTGACACGGTCAAATTATCCTAAACATTAAGGATGGCTGGATTCTTTTAAAGCCATTACTGGAATTTTATTCTATAAGAATGTAATATGATATTGGATATCAATCATATTACTATATTTCTATCAACAGGTTAAGGCTATGGCAGTCGCAACAGTAAATACCGCCCGGAAATCCTCTATAAAAAGAACAGTGAAAGATCAGTCCGGTGCCGGAAAAATCAAACTTGGCGAGCTTCTGAGCAAGGCCGGCTATATAACGGCAACTCAATTTGAAACAGCAAAAAAGGAAGTTCAGAAAAACGGCATACGAATGAGCGCCGTCCTCCGTCAACTTGAATATATCGACGATAATACGGTATTTACTTTCCTGAGCAGGCAGCACAACTATCCCGCTGTGGTAATCAAGGATGAACCACCCTCGACAGAAGCTATCAAGCTGATGTCGTATGAACAGGCCAAAAAATATCTCGCCTTTCCGTTACGTATTGCTGGCAACACCCTGCAGATCACCATGGCGGAACCCTCAGACGCCACGGCGGTTGAGAAGTTGCAGGATGAGATGCAGAAAGAGCTGGCTGTCTGTGTTTCGACTGAAAAGGACATTGTTGAGGCGTACCAGAAATATTACGAGATAGATGATGAGGAGGCATTATCATTTTTTTCCACTGGTGAAGAAGTAGAAGAGGAAATGTCAATCACCGAGGTTGATGACTTCGGTGCAATCGTTGCAGAAGCTGCTGATGATTTTGAGATTGAAAGTGCTGAAGATGACCAGGGCCTCGACCAGTTTAACGCCTCGGATGCCCCGATCATTAAACTGGTCAACGGGATCCTTGTAAAGGCCGTTCAGGATGGAGTTTCTGATATCCATGTTGAACCGTATGAAAGAAGCATGCAGGTTCGTTATCGAAAGGACGGTTCCCTGTATAAATCCATGAATCTTCCGCTGACCATCAAGAATGCGATGGTTGCTCGACTGAAAATACTTTCCGGCCTCGATATTACCGAACGTCGTGTTCCTCAGGATGGGCGTATCAAGATGCGCATGGGACGTAACCGTTCCGTCGATTTTCGTGTCTCCTCTTTGCCGACACTCTTCGGCGAGTCTGTTGTACTTCGTATTCTTGACAAGAGTTCGCTCAATGTCGATCTGACCAAACTCGGTTTTGAAGTCCAGACGTTTGAGATGCTTAAGCGCTGTCTTGCGCGTCCCCAGGGGTTGCTGCTTGTTACCGGGCCAACAGGTTCGGGTAAAACGGTTACGCTCTATTCGGCACTTAACTCCTTGAACAGTGAAGATATTAAAATATTGACCGCGGAAGACCCTGTTGAGTTTAACTTTAAGGGCATCAACCAGGTTAACGTCAACCAGGAAGTCGGGATGACGTTTGCCGCTGCACTTAAAGCTTTTCTACGCCAGGACCCGGACATCATAATGGTGGGCGAGATTCGTGACTATGAAACTGCTGAAATCGCCATAAAAGCGGCGATGACCGGTCACCTGGTTTTCTCAACCCTGCATACAAACGACAGTGCAGCCACAATCGGTCGACTCGTGGATATCGGTGTGCCGCCATATATGATTGCCTCCTCTGTTACCATGGTTCTCGCACAGAGGCTGGGCCGAAGACTCTGCAAGGCCTGCAAGAAGCCGGCGAAACACACGCCGGAAGAACTCCTGAAAACGGGATTCAGGGAAGAGGAAGTCGAGGAGCTCAAGATTTACGGGCCGTTCGGTTGTCCGGAATGCAATGGACTCGGTTACAAGGGACGAGTTGGATTCTTCGAGCTCATGGAAGTAACCGAAGAAGTCGCCAAGGCAATCAGTGCGGAAGTACCCGAGGATCAGCTTCGCAAGATTTCTGTTAACGAGGGCATGACACCGCTTCGTGAAGCTGCGCTGCAAAAGGTCCGTCAGGGCATAACCAGTATCGAGGAAGCACTACGGCGCACGGTGGCGCACGAAGAAAGTCTTCCCGCGTACCTGGTAAATCCTGATGTTGAAGAGTATGAGGATAATGATACCATAATCAGGGAAGGCAATACTGATATAGACTTTTTCAAACTGATCAGAGGCGCGCTTACAGTTGTCAAGGGAGGCAAGAAAATTGCTGAACTTACCGAGCCCGGCGAGTATTTCGGTGAAATGGCCTCAATTTCAGGTGAACAGCGTACCGCATCGATTATCTCCAAGGGGAGATGCACGGTAAAACGATTTCCCGGTGACAAGATAGATGAAATTATCAGCAAATACCCCGACGTTTCAAATCATCTTTTCAAAACGATGACCTCAAGGCTTTTGAAATCCAACCAGATCATCGTCAAACTGGCCGGTGGGGGTGCCAGAAGACCTGTTCAGCCTCAGGCAACTCCAACCCAGAACTGATATTACAGAAGCGATACCAGAAGAACATTAATGACCCCGTAAAATGTTATGACAGTTATAAACGGGTTCTTGCTGCATGAAGGAAAGCTCTCGTGACGACGCTGAACGCAGTCCTGTTTAGAGACGGCAGACCCGGTCATGAAAAGCAGTCTCAAGGGATTGTACGAGCGCTCAGTCACTATATCGATCTGCACCTACACACCGTTATTGTAGAAGAAAAAGGGTGGCTGAAGTCTGCATTTGATTTTTTCTTTTTTTATTTAAACTGCCCCGGAAGATCCTGTCAGCTCCAGATGAAACCGGATATTTTAATCGGCAGCGGATCGCGTACCCATGTCCCGCTTTTAACCTGTAAAAGGAAATATGGCGGATATGCGGTAACCTGCATGTCTCCTGCCTCTTTTATCCGCAGCAGGTTCGACCTGTGCTTCGTGCCCGTTCATGACAGAATTAGGATTAAACCAAATATCGAGCCGACAATCGGTCCACCCAACATGGCCCAAAACAGGAACGGGCATGACAACGGTAAAAGCATGATACTTGTGGGGGGAACGGATGAGCGTTCTCACCGCTGGGACAGTGAAAAAATGTATAGATCCATTGTAGATCTGCTCTGTTTTTCAAAAGATCAGCAATGGATCGTCTCAACTTCGCCACGCACTCCTGCAGATACCAATGAATTACTCTCTTTACTGGCTGATGAACATGCAAATGTATGGTATGTACCGTACAGCAAAACCGAACCCGGATGGATTGAGAAACAGTACGACATTCACAGAAATGTCTGGGTCACCGGGGATTCCATTTCCATGGTTTATGAAGCATTAAGCGCGGGGTGCAGTGTTGGAATTATTCCGGTTCAGTGGAAGAAAAAAGACAACAAATTTCTCTACAGCTTACAATATTTGATCGAAAACAGAAGTGTAATCACCTTGAACCAGTACCTGAAGGGAAAACCGTATCATATTCTATCCCAGCCATTAAACGAAGCTGACAGGTGCGCAAAAGAAATATTGAAACGATGGTGGCCGGAAAACTTACCGTAGTTCAGATTGTACCTGAGATGGATGAGGGGGGTGTCGAAGGTGAAACCCTTGATTTTGCGCTTTACCTGACAACGCAAGGTCACCGCTCCATTGTCATATCGGGCGGCGGCAGACTCGTTGAACAATTGGAAAAGCAGGGTGTTGAACATGTTCTGTGGAAATCCATTGGAGCTAAAAGCTTACGGTGCTTGAAATATCTTCCCCGGTTAAAGAATTTTCTTATCAGCGAAAACGTTGATGTCCTTCATCTGAGGTCACGGCTTCCTGCCTGGATTGGCTATCTTGCCTGGAAAAAGATAGAGGCCTCGAAACGGCCTGCCCTGATTACCAGCTTTCACGGATTTTACTCGGTGAATGCCTATTCTACCATCATGACCAAAGGCGAACGGATTATCGCCGTTTCCAAAATCATAAGAAATCATATTATCGAGAACTATAATACCGATCCGCAGCGGATTCGGCTCATTCACGGTGGATACGACGAGAGGGCGTTCGCTCCTGAGGCGATTGACAGCAGTCGCAGAGAAAGTCTGAAACGAAAATGGCAGATCGACGGCAGCGCTCCTGTTATCATGCTTCCGGGCCGACTGACAACATGGAAAGGGCAGGAAGTATTCATACAGGCACTCGGGATGATAAAAGATCGTTCCTTCCTGGCTCTTTGTGTTGGTGATATCGATGATAACCCATCCTTTACCAAACGGCTCAGAGACTTGATTGAACGGCTCGGCCTTGAGGACAAAGTCAAACTCGTCGGTCATTGCGCAGATATGCCGGCTGCACTGAGTATTGCCGATCTTGTTGTCTCGGCATCTTCAAGCCAGCCGGAAGCTTTTGGAAAAGTCGCTATTGAAGCCATGGCCATGGGAAAACCAGTCATTGCAACCGGTCACGGCGGCAGCCTCGAAACAGTGAGAGACCAGGAGACGGGATGGCTTGTCAAGCCTGCAGATCCGGACTCCCTTGCAGAAGCCCTTGGCAAAGCGATAGATAATGCAGAACTGCTTCCGCAGTTCGGAAACGAGGGCAGGCAGTGGGTGCAGCAGCATTTTACCGCCCGCAGAATGTGCGAAAGAACAGTGTCCTTGTACAGGGATCTCATACAGGAGAAGAGCTTACGGAAATCAGGGGAAATCTTGTCGGTGGCACAACTGCTCCCTGATCTTGAAGGCGGCGGCGTTGAGCGTGGCACCCTTGAACTTGGAAAATATCTATCTGAAAAAAACCATCGTTCCTTTGTTATCTCGGCTGGAGGCAGGCTTGTCGATCAACTCCTGGCCGAAGGCAGCAAGCATATCCCTTGGTCAATCGGGACAAAAACACCGGCCGTTATCAAGTATTTCGTGCCGCTGAGAAATTTTTTAATACAGGAAGAGATTGACATACTGCACCTGAGATCCAGAATGCCTGCCTGGCTGGGTTTTGTCGTCTGGAAAACGTTGCCTAAAAAGAAGCGGCCGATACTGGTAACAACGTTTCACGGATTTTATTCTGTTAATCGTTATAGTGCCATCATGACAAAGGGTATGGGAAAGATTGCCGTCTCAAAGGGTATTGAGAAGCACATCAGGGAAAAATATGGCGTAAAAAAAGGAATAACGCTTATCTACCGGGGAGTAGATAAGAAAATATTTGATCCGCAGGTTGTCTCTGCCGAGAGAATTGAGAGGTTTAGGAAAAAATGGCAGGTGAAACATGGGTTTCCATTGATAATGCTTCCAGGTCGACTGACCCCATGGAAAGGACAGGATGTCTTTATCGAGGCACTGTCATTACTCAATGATGTCGAGTTTCAAGCCCTTATTGTCGGGGATACCAAGGAGAGTCCATATTTCACCCAGGAGCTGGAACTCTTGATTCGTCAGCATGCTCTGAGCGCCAAGGTAATCATGACAGGACACTGCGACGACATGCCTGCAGCCTTGATGCTTGCTGATCTTGTGGTGTCTGCTTCCTCTCGTGAGCCTGAAGCATTCGGGCGGACAACTATTGAGGCGATGGCTATGGGAAAGGCTGTTGTTGCCACTGCTCATGGCGGCAGCCTTGAAACGGTTACGCCGAATGTCACCGGCTGGCTGGTTAAGCCAGGCGATGCTCAAAGCCTTGCCGAAGGCCTGCGCGCTGCGCTCGGCTCAAAAGATCAATTGCTGCAATTCGGCAGAGCAGGCCAGGAGATGGCCAACAGGAAATTTACAACCTATTCGATGTGTGAAAAAACCATATCCCTTTACAAGGAATTGTTTAACAGACATAAATTGGGTGAAAACTGAGCCTTTTGCAAAACGGTCTTTTCGCTCAACCTCGGCGTTATGCTAAAAAATTTTATCCTGGGAATATCAATTATATGCCTGCGGTAAAATTTTTTTGCATGCCTTGATTTTGAACGAAAATCATCATCTTGCAAGAGGCTCAACTGATATACTCCTTTCAAAGCGGGAAAAGCCCATTTCACAGCCTGCTAACATTCTCATCCTTGAATGAGTCCTCTCCTGGTGTCGCGCTCATAAGCGCAGCTGACAGAAAAAGATAAAAATGACCCTGTTGAGAATCAAAAAGAAGCGAGTTCACCATACTTCCGCTGACAATTGCGACTATAACGCCTTGCAGAAGCATCCGCCTTGAAGCAGGTATCGATCGAACAGAGAATAGCTGGGCGGCAAGCAGAACAACAAAAAACAGCAAACCAACGAGGCCGAACTGGATGGTGAGAAATAAAAACTCATTATGAGGATTATCCGTTTCCTTGATTCTTGAATCCGCTGCCGTCTTTTTCTGAATGTACGGATAGGAACCGGTTCCGTGCCCCCATATCGGTTTTTCTTTTATTAACAAAATTCCTGAGCGATACCAGTCAAATCGCTGTCCGATCGATGTCCTCGATTTTCCCGGCTGATAATTTTCAATTTCTGAAATAACCTCTTCGATACGTCCGGAAAAATTATCTGACGTATAGTAGATGGCAGTGAGTGTTGTGAAAAAAAGAAGCAAACCGGCCAGACATTTTTTAAGTGATAATCTCTGGAAGATGAACAGAATCATCAGGCAGCTGAAAACGAGCATGCCGGTTCGCCCCGGAGCGATGTAGAATATGTTGATTACGCAAAGAAGAAAAAGAGTCAACCAGATCCATCGGTAGCGCCGAGATTGAAAGGCATAGTGAAGGCTCCAGAATGAAAGCACCGCCATGAAAAAATTATGGGTGATATGGAAGACGATAGAATGGCCGTAGCGCTGTTCGGGGATCATCCCAAGAGACATGCCGTAAGAGACAGCCATAAGCATAACGCACCCGGCAAAGAATGCGTATTCGCCTAGTTCTCTGTATTTCGGGTACAACGAGAACATTGAGATACAAATGGGAAGCAGAAAAAGTTCCCGATATTTTTTTAAAATATTCAAGCCTTCAAACAGTCCTGCCGGCGAATAGATGATAGCAATGCCCATGTAGGTGAAAAACAGTATTGAAATAAGCGCTGCCGGAAATTTCAGCAACACGTCGACAATAGACAAAAAACGTCCTGAGAAAAACCAGCAGAAAACGGCAAATGCCGAAAAGAATCCCGTCAGTGAGGTCGACAGCGGAGTGCAGAAACAGGCAAAGCAGAGGGCGTAACAGCCGAGAACGAGAAAATGATCGGATATGCCGCTGCCGAGAACAAGTGATTTGAGCGGTTTCATGTCAGACCGATACAATATTTACCCCCGATGACATGACCGCCGCGCCCTGGGCTAACTGTATTGCATATTGTAGAGCAGTTCATACTCACCATGCTGTGAGAGAAGTTCATCATGGGTTCCATCCTCGACGATCGTCCCATTCTTTATCACGATAATACGATCAGCAGTTTTAATTGTAGACAGACGATGGGCAATAACAAATGTTGTTCTGTTTTTCATCAGGTTTTCGAGTGCACCCTGCACTTCACGTTCAGATTCAGTATCAAGGGCGGATGTCGCCTCGTCAAGAATGAGTATCGGCGCATTCTTCAACAGGGCTCGGGCGATCGAAATTCTCTGGCGCTCTCCTCCTGAGAGGCGGGCGCCGCCCTCGCCGATAATCGTGTCAAAACCCCTCGGAAGCGTTTTTATGAAATCAAAGGCATACGCGGCCTTTGCGGCCTTTTCAATTGCTTCCATGGAGCTGTCAAGGCTTCCGTAGGCGATATTGTTTTTAATGGTGTCATTAAATAAAATCGTCTGCTGGGTTACCATGGCGATCTGGTCTCTCAAAGAACGGATAGAGATATCCCTGATATCGATATCATCGATCAGGATTGAACCGGATGTCACGTCGAGAAAGCGGGGTATGAGGTTGGTGAGCGTCGTCTTGCCGCCTCCGCTGTGGCCGACGATGGCAAGGGTCTGGCCCCTGGGTACGGAGAGTGAGATGTTGGAGAGCGCCTGAGTGTTGTCACTGTAGTGAAACGTCACCTCATTGAATGCAATTGACTTGTGAAACGGCGGCAGCAGCCTGGCATCTGCTGAATCTGCAATCTCAGGGGTAATATCGAGAATGCTGAAAACCCGGGCCGCAGCGGCCAGCCCCTGCTGTATGGAAGCATTGACTTTGCCGATCCGCTTGACCGGATCATAGGCCACGATAAGCGAGGTCATCAGGGCGAAAAAGGTTCCCGGCGAGGAAGAGCCGTCAATAACACTTTTGCCGCCGAACCAGATAAACAGGGCAATGGCGATTCCACCGATAAATTCCATCAACGGGTGCTGCAGGCAGCGAAATTTCGCATTCTTAACTTCTACATTGAAGAGAGTCCCCAACTGGTTGTTGTATCGTCTATTTTCGTATTCTTCCATATTGAATGCCTTGACAATCCTGTTCCCGGTGATTGTTTCGTAAAGGACATTCGATACGTGGGCGGTTTCTTCCTGGGTATTGGTGCTCAATTTTCGGAAAACCTGGCCAAACCTATAGATGGGATAGGCTGTGATCGGCAGAACAATAAAACTGAAAAAGGCCAGCTTCCAGTTCAGGAAAAAAATAACGCCGAGCAGAACCAGGACGGTGCAGAAATCACGTAACAATCCGACAAGCGCACTTGAAACGGCCTGCTGCATCAGGGTGACGTCCGAGATTACGCGGGAGATCAGGGTTCCGGTAGGGTAGAGGTGAAAAAACGACAGCGGTTGCAGATGAATATGGCTGAAAATTCTCGCCCTGAAGTCCTTGATAATGGAAAGGCCGATCTGCTCGAGAAGATAGTGGTAGGTGTAATAGAAGATGCCCTTGAAGCCAAAGATGATAAGCACGAGCATGGTCAGGCCAAACAGGTAATATTCATTTTTTGCGATAAAGATCTTGTCGATCAGATCTTTGACAAGGTACGTTTGGGCGCCGGTAAACAGGGCGACAAAGACCATTGAAACCATCGAAATGATAAGTTTTGTCTTGTAAGCCTTGATGGATTCAAAAAGACGTTTGAAGATGATTTGATTCGTCATGAAAACAAGGTTCGCTCAGGGTTAGATAAATGTGTGAGATAAGCGTTCGGATCGTTATGAAGTGAGCAGAAAAAACATATCAATTCAATAGAAAACAGTTCTACACCAGAGAAGGTGATTTAAAAAGAGATATTTTAACTGAACTTCAGCCGAGTATCTGTCGAATACTTCTTGGAATTTTAATGGGATATCCTTCTTTTTTCCAAAGTCGATGAAAAAGGCTGAACCACTGGTCAGGATACGCTGTTATGGTTTTTTCATATGGCTTTATACTCAGGTTGCTGATTTCCTGAATCGAATGTGGGGAAACCTCATCGTATTCGGGCAGGTCAACTTTCTCAAAATCAATGTGAAGTTTGTCTTCCCTGACGTAATAAACACTGGTCAAAACAGGCGCTCCGGTTTTCAGGTAAAGCAGTGCGGTTCCCCGAGCACAGGTGAATCGGTGCTTGAAAAAGGTTACCGGTGTGCCGTTGTCTGTATAGTTCTGGTCAAGACTGATAATCAGTACACGGTTGTCTTCAAGGGCCTTTTCATAGGTAGAGAGCTTTTCAAGGCTGTGTATATGATGGAGATTATGTCCATAGCGCTTTCTTAGGCTGACAAAAAAAGCGTCAGACAGAGGATTGCTCTGCTGTTGATAAATCAGGCTCGCCGGCCATCTCCCTCGGCTGAACCAGGCAAAATAGGGTTCAAACCAGCATCCGTGGTAGGTGGTCAAAATAACCCCCTTTCCCTGTTCCAGAGCTTCATCAAGAAGATCAAGTCCGCTGATTTCCGCCTGCTCAATCAACCTGCTCACCTTTTTGCGATGGATCACAAAAATTAAACCGGCGGCATGGACAAACTGGCGATATGCCTGTCTCAGAATTGTAAGTTTCCGGTCATGCGATGCCTGTGGAAAAATCGTCGTCAGGTTGTCATATGCAACCGAGATCCGAAACGGTATAAAAACCCAGGCAACCCAGCCGACCGTGCGTGTAATCACGTTGATGACAGACAGCGGCATGAGATTTACAGCGAAATAGGCGGTTCGCAGCAGGTAATATTCTACTCTGTACTTTAACTTCATGTTGATAAACGGAGCATCTCCGGGAATATAAAAATCGATACAGCGGTGAAAATGTGTATTGGGTAATACTCCACTTCGTTCTTAATGGCACGAAAAATCATCAGAGACCGGTGCGTCTAGCCGGGCAGGACGGAGCGGCTGAAGAGAAAATCCCAGCAGACTGCCATTCTGACACCATGTTTTGTAATTATCAGTTCTCATGATATGGTATGGTTTGTTGATTTGAAAATAGTATTTTATCCTGTCGGCAGCAGAAGTGTTCTGTTGAAAAATGGCAGTTGTGCGGTTATGGTGCCTGATCATTTTATTCGCAAGGCGCGGCGCACCATCGAAGAACCATGAGCCAAGGGAGCAATCGTGAAATTATCCATTGTTATACCGGTATTTAATGAAGAAGAAAATCTGTCCCTGATATACGAAGAATTGAAGGGGGTAATGATTGGAATGAGGATGGATCACGAAATTTTGTTTATCGACGATGGCAGCACCGATACGTCTCTTGACATCCTGAAGGATCTTCAACGCCGTGATCCAGCTGTAAAGGGTATCAGCTTCCGCAAAAACTTTGGCCAGACAGCTGCGATGTCTGCAGGTTTTGATTATGCAACCGGTGATGTGATAATAACCATGGACGGCGATCTGCAGAACGATCCACACGATATCCCCCAGATGATTGCGAAGATAGAAGAGGGCTATGATGTGGTGACCGGCTGGCGTCATGACAGGAAAGACGCATTCATCAACAGGAAGCTTCCCTCCATTGTTGCCAATAAGATTATTTCCCTGACCACGAAGGTTTCTCTTCATGATTATGGCTGCACCCTTAAAGCGTTTCGCCGTGAGGTCATAAAGAACATTAAACTCTATGGTGAAATGCATCGGTTTATTCCGGCAATAGCCAGCGGGATGGGTATATCGTTTACAGAGATCAAGGTAAATCACCGACCCAGGAGATATGGCGCATCGAAATATGGTATTTCCCGGACAATCCGGGTGATTCTCGATCTGATTACGGTTAAATTCCTGCTTTCTTACGCCACCCGCCCGATACAGGTCTTCGGCCTTCTTGGTTTTGCCAGCGGCTCCGTTGGCTTTTTAATTGCGCTCGTAATGGTCATTCAAAGACAGTTTTTCGGTGTCCCCCTCGCTGACAGGCCGTTGCTCTTTCTGGCAATCCTGCTGATCTTTGTTGGGATACAGTTTGTCTCCCTGGGCCTTATTGCAGAATTGCAGGCAAGAACCTATCATGAGTCCCAGCAAAAACCTGTCTATTATGTCAGGGAAGTTGTAGGAATTGAATATGAAAACAACTAATCGAGTTTATCGGCCGAACTGACCGCTCGCTGTGATAGATATTATTATTCCCAACTGGAACGGCAGAAGCCTGCTTAAAACCTGCCTTGACTCGCTTCAAAACCAGTCATCTCAATGTTTTCACACTATTGTCGTAGACAACGGTTCAACTGATGGCTCTGTTTCCTACATCGAGCAGCACTATCCGCAGGTTGATATAATAGCATTGCCTGAAAACAGGGGATTCAGTGCGGCGGTAAACTCAGGGATCAGTGCTTCTGCAAATAAATGGGTGATGCTGCTTAACAATGATGTCGAAGTTGAGCAAGGGTGCCTTGCCTATTTAGCCAGGGTCTGCAGTGACGAGCCGGAGTATGATTTTTTTGCCCTTAAAATGATTGATTTTCAGCAGCGTTCCTTGATCGACGGTGCCGGAGACTGCGTTCTTCGCGGCGGTGTCGGTTATCGGATCGGCACAATGGAATTCGATGATGAAATATACCGGACAGATAGGGAAGTGTTTGGTGCATGTGCCGGAGCTGCTCTGTATCGTCGTTCGCTCTTTGATTCCGTCGGACTATTTGATGAGGATTTTTTCGCTTATCTGGAAGATGTCGATCTTAATTTAAGAGCTGTCAGGGCCGGAAAAAAATGTTGCTATCTCCCAAGAGCCGTGATTTATCACATCGGCAGTGCTTCCACCGGTTCAAAGATAAACAGCTTCACAATCAGACTGTCGACCAGAAACAATGTTTTTGTCGTCCTGAAAAATTATGGGCCGCTGCTGTTTGTTCGTTTTCTCCCCTCGTTTTTGATTTATCAACTGTTCTGGCTCATCTTCGTTGTGAAGAAAGGACAGTTTCCTGCCTACATTGCCGGTCTTCTTGAGAGCATGAAACATCTGAAAATCATGCGCTGCCGCTACGAAGAGAACAAAAAAATCAGTGTATTGCCGCTCAAGGAATTCGGCGACCTCATTATCTATTCAGAGCGTCAGGCAATCCTGTCAATTATCAATCGAAGACTGCAGCAGGAAAAAGGCAGCAGATTGTTTAAAATGTATTTGAAACTTTTTTGCTGATCGGCATGGATGTGGAAAAACCGCAGGTAAGCATCATAATTGTGACCCATAACTCACAATCTGTTCTTCCGCTCTGTCTGGAAGCAATTGATCGTCAATCGGTCAGTCCCCGGCAGATCATTATTGTCGACAGCGGCTCGGATGACAGCGTTTATCTTGCCGGAATTTCAGAAAGAAACGACATAACTCTGACAACATTGAGCAATATCGGTTTTGCTGCGGCCAATAATCGTGGCCTGGAGCAGGTTGATTCAGAATCCGCCTATGTACTCTTTATCAACCCCGACACGTTTCCCGCACCTTCGGCAATTGAGAAATCAATTCTGATCATGGAAACGCGGCCAGATGTTGCCATCCTGACAGGGCTGCTTGAGGGCTATGACCCCGGCCGTCTGCGCACTACGGGAAAGGTAGATTCAGCAGGGATTTTCAGAGCCTGGTACGGGCGCTGGTTTGACCGCGGCCATGGAGAGGATATCGGCAGTGGCTATCAACGCTCAGGTTATGTCCCTGCCATCTGCGGTGCGTTCATGTTCTGCAGATTCAGCGCACTTAAAAGCGAGCTGCCTGTCCTATTTGATGAGTCCTTTTTCATGTACAAGGAAGATATCGAGCTCTGCCTGAGGCTTTCGGGTAAAGGCTGGAAGATGTTTTATACTCCCGAAATTAGAGCCTATCACTGCCGCGGCTGGAATCTCGATCGGCGATTGGTTCCAAGAAACGTAAGAATCATGTCTGCCCGTAATGAAATAAGATTGTACCAGAAACACCCGTCCGCCTATATGGTCTGGGCCTGGCTGAAATATGTTCTGGTGCGGTATTTTGATGCTTAGCCCCGGTTTTCGATGAAATAATGAAAAAAGACCTGACATCAGATATGAATTCAGCCTTTTCTGTTATCATACCGACCTTAAACGGAGCTCGCCAGCTTGAGGAGCTGCTTTCCTCTTTCAGGATACAGACAAAGAAACCGAAGGAGATCCTGGTTATTGATTCATCCTCAACTGATGATACCGTTTTGGTTGCAAAACGCTATGGTGCACGCGTCATCCGTATTGACAGGGATGATTTTGATCATGGCGGAACGCGGACAAAGGCAGCCCGCGAAGTTCGGAGCGATTATCTGGTTTTCTTCACCCAGGACGTGATCCCTGCGCACTGTTCGGTGCTGGAAAACCTGGTAAAACCGTTGTTGGATGACCACTCGATCGGCGTCAGCTACGGGAGGCAACTGCCGTTTTTCGATGCGACCGATACAGCCAGGCATCTGAGATTGTTCAATTACCCTGACAAGTCGCAGGTAAGATCGTATGGCGATCGCCGGCGATACGGCCTATCGACGGTTTTTGCTTCAAATTCCTGCGCAGCCTATAACAGGAAGCTCCTCGGCGACGTCGGCTATTTCAAGGATGATCTTATATTTGGCGAAGACACCTGTGCGGTCGGCAGAATGCTGCAGGAAGGTTGCAAGGTGGCATATGTTTCCGAGGCACCGGTCTATCATTCTCACAACTACAGCTGGAGTGAAGAATTCAGGCGTTACTTTGACATCGGAGTTCTGCACGCAACTGAAGAATGGCTCGTTCAAACCTATGGAACAGCAGAAAACCGTGGCGCTGCCTATATCAGATCAGGATTGTCTTACTTGCTCTCAAGACGTAATTATAGTCTGATCGGAGATTTTATGGTAAGAGTGTTGTTGAAATTCATTGGATATCAAGTGGGAAAACGATACTCGTTGGTACCTGAAAAAATCGTTCCGGAATTGAGCATGCACCGGAAATGGTGGGCAAAACCATAAGTTTTGTCTTGTTGTTTACTCTTTAAGCACTGCGCTGACCGTATTTATGTTATCAACCAATCTGCGAGAGCAGAGTTCAATCATGGCCAGGTTCCTGCACCTGGTGGACTGCCTCATTGTCGTCGGCTACCTGTTTGTTCTTGTCCACTGGTATCGGGTCCCCTGGAGCGTCTACTACAGCCGGCTTGTCGTTATCACCTTTGTTCTCTGCCTGATAAGCTTTCAGTCTTTCCAGCTTTACCGCTCCTGGCGGGGATGGAGATTTTACACGGAATTTTTTTATATTCTCAAAGCCTGGGGAACCGTCATCGGTCTTCTGCTTTTCTATTTTTTTATCTTCAAAATCTCAGAAGGCTATTCAAGGGTCGTTTTCATGATCTGGTCGACAACGACACCGCTGCTGATCTTCATGCTTCATATGGCCGCCCGGAAGATTTTGCGTTTCTTCCGGCAGCGCGGTAAAAACGTCAGGCGCGCCGTCATTGCTGGTGCAGGTGATCTTGGCATGAACCTGATCAGGGAACTGGAAACCATACCCTGGGCAGGTATCGAAATAATGGGTTTTTTTGACGACAAGATCGTCGCCGAGCCAAATTTGACCGTCATGGGAAAACCGGTACTGGGAGATATATCAAGATTACCAGAATATCTGGCAACAAACGATATTGATTATGTATATATTGCCCTGCCGATGAGGGCGGAGCGGAAAATATTTTCTATCCTGCGCGAGTGCCGCTCGCTCGGGGCCCGCATCTACCTCGTTCCTGATTTGTACATCTTTGGATTGCATCATGCAGAAATTCAGTCGCTTGGCAAAATGCTGGTACTTAATTTTAATCCCCATACCGAATGGAAACGCAGTTTTGATGTACTGTTTTCCTTTTGTGTTTTATTTGTCTCGCTGCCGCTTACGCTTCTGATCAGCATGTTGATAAAAATCGAGGACGGCGGTCCGATAATTTATCGGCACAGGAGAATTACCGCAGCGGGAAAAGAGTTTGACTGCCTGAAATTCAGGACAATGAGGAAGAATGCGGAACATGAGCTGAAAACACTGCTTGAAAAGAATCCGGAACTGCTCAGGGAATGGGAGCAGAACTACAAACTCAAGAACGATCCGCGAATTACTCGGATTGGAAGGATATTGAGAAAAACCAGTCTTGATGAATTCCCCCAGTTCATCAATGTACTCAAAGGCGATATGAGTGTTGTCGGAGCCAGACCAATCGTCGGGGGAGAGCTGCAGTCGTTCTATCGCGAAAGCGCCGGTCGCTACTGCTCGATGAAACCAGGCATTACCGGACCCTGGCAGGTGGGTAAACGGTCAAATATTGAAGACTATCAGGAACGGGTTGACCTTGACGACTGGTACATTCTGAACTACTCGCTCTGGACGGATATAAAAATTATCATCCGTACGGTATATATCATGTTTAAACGCGACGGCGCATATTGAAAATATGTGGTGCTGCGCTTATATTATCTGAAAACAAATTTCATCATCTATAAAGGAGTACACCATGCAACCGTCTATGCAACCCGTAACAATCACCCAGGCCAAACAGGATGCGGCCTCCATTTTTCTGGCAAAGGTTTTCAACTGGATGGCCGTCGGTCTTGCCATAACCGGAGTTACCGCTTATTTTACCGCCTCCACAGGACTCGCCACTATTATTATTGGTTCACCGCTGTTTCTGGTTATCGCCATCGGAACCCTCGGACTTGTTTTTTTCCTTTCCGCCCGGATCGATAAAATACAGGCGTCAACAGCTTCATCGTTATTCCTAGCTTACTCACTGTTGAACGGGCTGTTCTTCTCGACAATCTTCCTTCGCTATACCAATTCATCAATTGGCTCCACGTTCCTGATTACCGCCGGCATGTTCGGTGCGATGGCCGTTTACGGCCTGGTTACCAAACGTGATCTTTCAGGGTGGGGCTCCTTTCTGTTCATGGGGCTCATCGGGATCATCATTGCTTCCATCGTCAATATTTTCCTGAAAAGTTCCGGGGTCTACTGGGTAACATCAATGATCGGTGTGCTGGTTTTTACCGGACTGACTGCCTATGATATTCAGAAAATAAAACGAATGGGGGAAGAAGGCATCATGGAGCAGGGAGAGGCTGCGATTACCAAAAGTTCGATTATGGGAGCGCTTGCCCTCTACCTGGATTTTATCAACCTTTTTCTCATGCTTCTCAGGTTTTTCGGGGGATCCCGCGATTAACAGAACGTAGGTTGTTAATCTTAGAGAGCATGCCTTTAATCAAGGGCATGCTCTTTCTTTTTTTACATGGTGAACCATGCACACGAGCTTTGCCGGAAAAAAGATTGTGGTCGGGGTTAGCGGTTCTATTTCCGCGTTCAAGGTAGCCGGTTGGGTCAGCACGCTTGCCAAGGAAGAAGCACTGGTCGAGGTCATGATGACAGCCTGCGCCAAAAACTTCATAACACCGCTGACCTTTGCAGCGCTTTCAGGCCGCAAGGTTCACCAGGACATGTTTTCCGACGAGACAGATGATCCGATGTCCCACATCAGTCTCGGCCGTGACAGTGACTGCATCCTGATAGCGCCGGCGACTGCCCAGACCATCGCCCGACTGGCGGGTGGTTTTGCCGACGACCTCCTGTCCGCAACTGTTCTTGCCGCTGCTGTTCCTGTCATTGTCTGTCCTGCCATGAACACGAAAATGTATCAACACCAGGCGACGCAGCTCAACATCTCACGTTTGAAACAACTTGGTTATTTGGTAGTCGAACCGGATAGCGGCCAGATGGCCTGCGGGGAAAGCGGGAAAGGAAGACTCCCTGAGTGGGAGCACGTCTGCGAGCATGTTTTACGTTGTATTTCCACAAGAGACCTTGCCGGCCAGAAAATCCTGGTCACTGCCGGGCCGACACGGGAAATATACGATCCTGTTCGTTTCCTGAGCAATCGATCGAGCGGAAAAATGGGCTATGCAATTGCACGCACCGCTTACAGGCGCGGTGCTGAAGTCATCCTGATAAGCGGTCCTACCGCATTGCCTGCCCCGGAGGGGGTCAGAACAGTGTCGGTGACGTCTGCCGAGGAAATGTATGAGATGGTCATGTCGCACTTCGAGTCATGTTCAATTATCGTGAAGTCGGCGGCGGTCAGCGATTTTCGTCCTGCAGAAGCACATGATGAGAAGATCAAGAAAGAGCATTCACCGCCCGTGATGGCCCTTGAGCAAACCAAAGACATTCTGAAAGATCTTGGTTTGAAACGAAATCGGGAAAACCAGCTGCTTATCGGTTTTGCTGCGGAAAGCTCAGATATTGAAGCGCAGGGCAGAAGAAAACTGCTGGATAAAAATCTTGATCTGATTGCCGTGAATGACATTACTGCTCGGGGTGCCGGCTTTGCTGGTGACACTAATCAGCTGACCTTGATCAGTCCTGAAAAATGTACTGTCCTGCCGTTCACAACCAAGCTTAAGACGGCAGATCTGTTATGGGATTTCATTCTCGACAATCGTCTCTTAAAAGCCGATGCCTCTTGAGTCTCTTGCAAAATGATGATTTTCGTTCATGATCAGATTAACGGCCACCTTTTCAGATCTCGCTTCCTGGCCACCTGTGTTGCTGTTTCTTCTATCGAGTGACGATCAGAGAATACGACAGGGATATTGTAGGAATCAAAAATCGTGTTTGCCTGGGCAATCTCTCTTTCACATGTTGCAGGCAGGGCATAGTCTGATCCGGGTAAACGTTTTTCCCGGAACGTGTGAAGGATATCGGCAGCAATGGTCAAACCGATTACTCTTTCCCTGTTGCTGATGATCGTTTCAGGAAGCACGCAATAGAGTAGATCATCACCTACCAGCGGATAATTGGCCGTTTTCATTCCCATCTGAGTAGCAAGATAAACAGAAACCGGGGTTTTTCCGGAGCGTGAAATACCGATAAGGATAAGATCAGCCTCTTTATAGTCATCCGTCAGGGCACCGTCATCATGGGAAATTGAATAATGAATTGCATTGACGCGCTTATCGATGATGGACTGGTCATGCCGGGAATAGCCGGTTTCCCACAGCGCTTTTCTCCCAAAGATGGCTTCTGCCTTGGAAATATAGTCGTCAAGAATCGTCAGCAGATGTATTTGGGGTATGCAAAATATATCGTTTAGTGTTTTATCCAGAAGTGTAGAAAAGACAACAGCAGCAGTACTGAAAGATTCTTTAAGGATTTTTTCACGGGCCAGAAGGGCATCTCTTCTGGTTCTGACAAAGGGAAATGTCTGTTCTTTAAAGCTGGTATCCGGGAATTGACATAATATCGCTTTGCCCATATCTTTTGCCAGAATACCTGTATTTCCAGATAAATAGTAAATATTTCCGTGGTAAACCATCCGCTCGTCCTGGGAATTTGAAAAGAGCCATGTGTCGAAAAAAGATCCTGCTTATAGAACCATATTTTGATGGGTCCCATAAACAATTTCTTCAAGGGCTGATGAAATATGTACCGGCAGACTATGTTCTTTTTCATTTGCCTGCGCGGCAGTGGAAGATGAGAATGCAGTTGAGTGCGCCATGGTTTGTCTCAAAGATCAGGGAAATGCGAAAAGAGGAGCGCTTCTTTGACCTGGTTTTAATGTCCACGTTTATCGATGTCGCAGTGTTCAGGGCTCTGGTTGCGCAAGTTCCCGGATGGAATGGCAAGACACGTTTCTACACCTATTTTCATGAAAACCAGTTTGTCTATCCGGGGATCTTACCGGAAGAAACAAATCAACAATTCGCCGCCATAAACTTTACAACGGCATTGACGTCGGATTATCTGGCTTTTAATTCCGTTTTTAACCAGAAAACCTTTTTAAACGGCTGCCGGAGTTATATTCGCAAATCTTCGGATATGCAATTATCCCATCTAGTAGATGGGATAGAGCAGAAGAGCAGGGTGCTGTATCCCGGGATTGATTTCGAGCCGCTTGACAGGTTGCAACGGTCTCCGGAAAACCACGCTCCGCCCTTGATCATCTGGAACCACCGCTGGGAACACGACAAAAATCCTGAAGAATTTTTCCAGGTCCTTTTCAGGCTGAAAGACGATGGCATACCGTTTCGGCTTGCAGTGCTCGGGAAGAGCTTTAAAAAAAGACCCGCTGTTTTTGAGGAAGCCGGAAAACGGCTTTCCGGGACGATAATGCACTTCGGATTTGTAAAAGATAAAGAAGACTATTACCAGATCCTGAAACAGGGGCATTTTGTCATTTCAACAGCACACCATGAATTTTTCGGTATTTCGATTCTTGAGGCAGTCAGGGCGGGGTGCTGTGCAGTGGTTCCGAACCGGCTGTCATACCCTGAACTATTTGAAGAACAATTTCTCTATAAACAAGGAAGCCTCCATCAGGTCATGAGCGACTACCTGCTCAGCCATGGCCGTCCTGGCAGTGTTATGGGCGAGGCTATGACGGAACACTATAGCTGGAGCGTTATGGCACGAAAATACTCGCAATGGTTTGAAGATTAAAATGTAATTCAGGTGCTGGTGAATATCCGGGATGGCTTGGCCTAGCCATTTTTTAACGCAGCCGCGAAATCAAGCATTCTCCTGATCGGTATTGCCGCTTTTCTGGCAAGATCCGGGTCTACCAAAATTTCATTTGTTCCGGATTCCAGGGCTTCCTCCAGGTTTTGCAGGGAATTCATGCCCATCCACGGACATCGGGCACAGCTTTGGCAAGTTGCCCCTTCTCCTTCTGTCGGCGCTTCTATGAATGTCTTTGTGGGGGCAATCTGCTTCATCTTGTTAAAAATACCCTTGTCGGTTGCAATGATGAATGTCTTATTGGGAAGCGATGCCACCCCGTTTATCAAAGCGGTTGTGGAGCCCACCAGATCAGCTTGCTCAATCACCGCTTCGGGAGACTCGGGATGCACCAGGACTGCAGCATCCGGGTACAGTTTCCTGACCCGCTCCAGGGCTACCGAGCGAAACTCTTCGTGGACCACGCATGAGCCTGGCCAGAGAATCATATCCGCGCCAGTTTGCTGCTGCACATATCGTCCAAGGTGCTTGTCCGGTCCCCAGATGATCTTTTTCCCACGCGCTGCAAGATGTTCAACGATGGGCAAGGCAATGCCGGAAGTCACCACCCAGTCCGATCGTGCCTTGACTTCTGCGCTGGTGTTGGCATAGACCACCACAATACGATCGGGATGACGGTCACAGAACTGCGAGAACTGTTCGGCTGGACATCCTTCATCGAGCGAGCAGGTTGCGTTGAGGTCCGGCATCAGCACCCGTTTTTCGTTGTTAAGGATCTTGGCTGTCTCACCCATGAATTTAACGCCGGCGACCACCAGGGTCCCTGCTGGGTGGAGATTGCCGAAGCGGGCCATTTCCAGAGAGTCTGCGACGCAGCCCCCTGTCTCTTCAGCGAGGTTCTGGAGTTTTTCGTCCGTATAGTAGTGCGCAACAAGCACCGCGTCCCGCTTTTTAAGCAGGACTTTGATATTCTCTTTTATGGTTACCACCTCTTCTGTGGATAATTCTTTCCAAACCGGGTGAGAAGGAGTTGAGTATGGCCGAATGATAACAGGGGCCAGGTGGTGCTCAAGAGATGATTTTCTCATGGTATAGTGTCTTTTGTCTTGTTTGTTCTGTTGATACTTTTCTCTGTTCGGCTCAGGGGCATGGCATTTCTAATAACAAAAAGGAAAAGGCGCAACAATCTAAAAGAGTCGAGGTGCGGCGTCTTGCCTGATCGTGTTGTGTTTACCCATCTATGTCATTACCTTAATCACCTGTTTAATCAATGTGAATGTTAAAACGATCCCGCACTGTCGATATGGCAGACGGTTCTGAACTGTTGCCGGAAAACGAAGGGAGGAGGATAGAGCCAATATCCGGAGCCAATGACCACTATTTTTTTCTTGAATGTTCTCAAATGATTTTCTAGTCTAGTTCCAATGTATTGTCTGTCAGAAAGCCGACCATCACCTGCAGACGGCCGTTCCTGATTTTTTTAATAAACCCCGATCAGCGAGAATCAGTACCAGCTCGGTCAAAAACTGTTCCTGAGAAAAGAGGAGAATCCATGAAAAAGATAACCATCACCTTTGCAGCACTCTGTTTATTGTTCGCAACGCAGCTCATGGCCATTGAACCGGTAAAGATCGGGATGGTTACCACGCTGTCAACGACCGCCGGATATCTCGGTGAAGAAATGCGGGACGGTTTCAGACTGGCAATTGATCAGGAAGGCGGGAAACTTGGAGGAGTTCCGGTGGAACTGCTGGTTGAGGATTCCGGAGGAAAACCTGAAAAAGCCAAGCAGATTGCCGAACGATTTATCAAGAAAGACGGCATAAAAATAATGACAGGAATAATTTTTTCAAATGTTGCCATGGCCGTGGTCCCGAAGGTAGTAAGAGACGGCATCATTTACCTGAGTCCAAATGCCGGCCCCTCTGCGCTCGCCGGAAAGGGCTGCGACAAGAATTATTTCAGTGTCTCCTACCAGAATGACAACCTTGATGAGGTCGTCGGCAAATATGTGGATGATGTCGGACATAAAAATGTCTATCTGATAGCCCCCAACTACCCGGCCGGAAAGGATCATCTGGCAGGATTCAAGCGTTATTACACGGGTGAAATTGCAGCGGAGGTCTACACGAAACTCGGCCAGGCAGATTATGCTGCTGAAATCGCCGCGATCAGGGCTAAAAAGCCTGAGGCTCTTTTTTTCTTTTTACCTGGAGGCATGGGGGTTAATTTCCTGAAACAGTTTTCCCAGGCAGGTTTGAAAGATTCTATTGCGCTTTATGGACCGGCCTTCTCCTTTGACGAGAGAATTCTCAAGGCAGTAGGCCCGGCTGCACTGGGAGTTAAAAACGGTTCCCAGTGGACACATGATCTTGACAATGAAGCGAACAGGCAGTTTGTTGAGGCGTATAAAAAAGCATACGAGCGGACCCCGACACTCTATGCAGCCCAGGGGTATGATACCGCCAGATTGGTCGGCAGCGCACTCAAAGCGGTAAACGGGAGCCTTGAAAACCTTGACGATTTCAGAAGTTCGCTCAAGATGGCCGATTTTGATTCGGTTCGGGGCAACTTCTCTTTTGGAAACAATCAACATCCCATACAGGATCTCTATATCCGTGAAGTAATCCAGACACCCACCGGTGAATACACCAACAAGACGCTTCTCAAGGTATTCAGCAACCATAAAGACGCATATGCGCAGGAGTGTGAAATGTGATTTTTTACCAGGCCGAAGAAACGAAAACATAGTTCACCCGGACGATCATGCTCTTATTTGTCGAACAAGTGCTTAACGGCTTTCAGCTGGGCATTACCCTGTTCCTGATGTCTGCCGGGCTCACCTTGATATTCGGTATCATGCAGGTAATCAACCTTGCCCATGGTTCTTTTTACATGATCGGGGCCTATGTCGGAGCGACCATAATCATCGTGACCGGTTCTTTTCTGCTGGGAACGCTGGCGGCACTTGCTGCTGCCGCTGTTGTCGGGATGGCTGTCGAGTATCTGGTTCTGAGGCACCTCTATGACCGCGACCATCTTTCTCAAGTTCTCGCCACATTCGGTTTGATTCTTTTTTTTAATGAACTGACCCGGATTATCTGGGGACGACAGCCGCTTTTCATGGATGTCCCAGCCGCCGTTTCAGGCAGCATCGAGCTTTTGCCGGGACTTGTTTATCCGCTCTACCGTCTTGCTATCATCGCCGTCGGCGTACTTGTGGCTGTGCTTCTCTGGCTGCTTTTTTCAAGAACACGCATCGGAATGCAGATACGGGCCGGTGCTTCAGACCGGCAAATGATTGCTGCCCTCGGGGTGAACATCAATCTGCTCTACACCCTGGTTTTCGGCCTGGGAACACTGCTCGCCGGGCTGGCAGGTGTCATGGCGGGACCGATTCTTTCTGTCGAGTCCGGAATGGGTGAATCCATTTTGATTCTAACCTTTGTGGTAATCGTTATCGGTGGTATCGGCTCAATCCGGGGGGCCGTCGTTGGAGCCCTGCTTGTCGGCATGGTCGATACACTGGGGAGGGCGTTTTTACCCGGCCTGTTCAGGTTATTTCTCTCCAGCAGCTATGCAGACAGTGGCGCTGCGTCACTTGCCTCAATGGCTATTTACATCCTTATGGCTGTAGTTCTTGTCTGGCGCCCACGCGGTCTTTTCCCGGCACCGTCCTGATGCTAGACAATAGGAGAAAAAAAATTGTTGTTTTCGCCGGCACGATTTGTCTGTTTCTGCTGCCGGTTGTCGCCACGCTCTTTGGCCATGACTATTTCATCTCCCTGTTTACCCGAATTTTAATTTATGCGCTGGCTGCGGTAAGCCTTGATTTACTCCTTGGTTTCGGTGGACTTGTCAGTCTCGGTCACGCCGCCTTTTTTGGTGTCGGCGGCTATGTCGTCGGCATCCTTTTTTATCACGGTTCTGAAGCGAAACCGCTTCTCGGTCTTATCCCCGGCAGTGAAAATGCACTTGTTGTGCTGCCAAGCGCCGTCTTTGTTTCAGCTTTCTTTGCCATGGTTATCGGTTCGCTGAGTCTGCGTACGAAAGGAATGCATTTCATCATGATCACCCTGGCCTTTGCCCAGATGATTTTTTATTTTTTTGTCGGTCTTGAAAAATATGGTGGTGATGACGGTCTTTCGCTGTACGCAAGAAACCGGATAACGATTCTTGACCTTTCAAATGACATCCAGTTTTACTACTTCTGCCTGTTTTTCCTGATACTCTTCGTTTTTTTCGCCTATCGTCTCGTTCAATCAAGATTCGGGCTGGTTATCCGGGGCATTTCGCTGAACGAGAGGCGTGTCCGGGCACTGGGAATTGGATCGTATTATTACAAGCTTGTCTGTTTTGTGATTGGAGGGGCAGGCGCGGGCCTTGCCGGTGCACTTCTGGTAAATCAGACTGAATATGTCAGCCCGGGCATGATGCACTGGACACTTTCGGGTGAACTGATGGTCATGGTTCTCATTGGCGGCTTGGGTACGCTGTTTGGGCCGATTGTCGGCTCCGCCATCTTTATACTGCTTGAAGATATACTCGGCATGTATACGGAGCACTGGATGGTTTACATGGGGCCGCTGCTGGTATTAATTGTGCTTTTTGCTCCAAAGGGGTTGTTTGGGCTCCTCGCTGGAAAAGGAGCTCGGGATGATTGAGAACCTTCTGCAGGTGCACGGATTGTGCAAGTCATTCGGGGCAGTGCGGGCCAACAGCAATTTCAGCCTCAATGTCAGGAGCGGGTCGGTGCATGCACTCATTGGTCCCAATGGAGCAGGGAAAACGACTGCCCTTAATCAGTTAAGCGGGGAAATCATCCCAGACAGCGGCTTAATTCTTTTCAACGGCCGCACTGTTACCAGAATGAAACCCTACAACCGGGCAAAACTCGGGATGGCCCGATCTTTCCAGATAACCTCCATCTTTGAGAGCCTGAGCGTTGAGGAAAACATGGCCTTGTCGATCATTGCAAAATACCGAAACAATTTCAAATTCTGGCAAAATTGTTTGTCTGCTCCCCCCGTCAGAGAAGGACTGGCAGAAGCATTGGAGACAGTCGGGCTGCATGAGAGAAAAAAGGTACAGGCCGGTCATCTTTCACATGGCGAAAAAAAACAATTGGAAGTAGGCATGGCACTGGCGGGAAACCCAAAGCTGCTGATGCTTGATGAGCCAATGGCTGGAATGGGCCCTGGCGGTACTGTCGAGATGTCAAAACTCATTCGACGCTTGAAAGAAAAAACAACAATTCTTCTCGTAGAACATGATATGGAAGTGGTTTTTTCCCTGGCAGATGCCATTACAGTAATTGTATCCGGTGAAACATTAACCTGTGGATCACCGGAAGCGATACGCTCCGACAAGCGGGTTCGGACCGCCTATCTTGGTGACGATTGAAGATGCTCTCGGTAAGAAAGATAGAGACCTCTTATGGCTCAAGCCAGGCTCTTTTTGGGATATCGCTGGACATTGGCGCGGGTCAGGTCGTGTCCTTGCTGGGCCGCAACGGCACAGGCAAAAGCACAACGGTAAAGTCAATAATGGGGCTGAGGTCGGTGACCCGCGGTGAAATTGTATTCGATGGCACACCAATCCAGAGACTGAAACCATATCAGGTTGCACGCTTCGGCATAGGACTTGTTCCGGAGGGACGACATATTTTTCCCAATCTCTCGGTCATGGAAAACATTGTCGCTACGAGTTCAAATTTCCCCGGTTCTGCTAGCCCATACACGGTTGAGGACATCCTGGTTATTTTTCCAAGGCTTGCCGACCGTCTGAAGCATTATGGGAATCAATTGTCCGGTGGAGAGCAGCAGATGCTTGCAATCGGCCGGGCGCTGATGATCAATCCTAAGCTGCTTATCCTTGACGAGGCGACAGAGGGCTTGGCGCCGTTAATCAGAAAAGAAATATGGAGAGGACTGGAAATTCTAAAGGACAAGGGACTTTCAATTCTGATCATCGATAAAAATATTGAAGCACTCCTGAAAATTGCGCAACACCATTATATCATGGAGCGGGGCAGAATTGTCTGGTCGGGATCCACAGAAACTTTTCGCTCAAACAGTGAACTGAAGCCAAGATACCTCGGGATATGACGTTCATGAAAGTACGCTTGTTTTTCGGCCTCTCTTTGTGGCCAAGCCCTCTGTATTGCTATAATACAGCTTATTACAAAACCGGCTTTTAAAACGGCGCTGAAATTGAGATAATGAGTCATGTCCAGCCGCGAACAGGAAAATGACACGACAAGAGCTCATTGTTTGACAGCAGACTGTCATATTCAATCTTGAGAGAACAGTAAAATGGAAGCACTGTCGAAGTCCCAGAAGGCCAGAAACGCCATTGCCACCTTCAAAACACTTGCTGATGCGATTATCCTCAGGGGGTCTTACAGTCCGTCCGGGAAAACCGGCAAAAAACTTGAGGACGCGCTTCGTAATTTCAGCCCTGAAATATATGGATCGATGGGTGATCCGCGAATAGTCGAACTCAAGGGCCTTGAGTATGTAATTGATCGTCTGCCGCGGGGCATTGAGAAGTGTAATAAAATAATACTCACCGCACAGGAAGAACTGAACAATACCACATTTGAAGAAGTGCGTGCCCTGCGTCGAAGGCGCGTCTCCTACATCGTCTCAGAAAATGAGATGTGCTTTGTTGTGACAAGGGGCAGTACCGAAATATACGACCTGCTCACCCATCTGACATTTCTGAATATCGAGGCACAGAAAATACATTCGCAGGTATTCATAACCGGCGGGGGAACCAGTCCTGAATGGGAGGAACTCAAAAAAACAGTGAAATCTGAAGAGGAACTAGAGGAAGCTGATCTCGATCAGGCGATCTGGAACCTGTCAATCATTTTGGGCAGGACCTACAAGGAAACCAAAAGCAGTTACCGTAATCTTGAAGCAAACCGAAAAGACAACTTTAACAACGGGCTTTTCAGGATTATCCATTCACTCGGACAAAGGGTGATCAATGAGAATGCCGCAATGAACGAGTTGCTGACGATCTATTTTACTCCATCGCTCCAGGAGATTCTCGGTCATCATAAGTACGCTTCAACCTGGGCAATCAACATAAAAAAGAAATTAATGAACGAAGTGCTTGATGACCGGCCTGTCCATATTGTCAGTGCCAATCTGCATTCATTTCTGAATATTTTTTATGGCAAAGCGGCACTTGAGGAAAAAGGCATCGACCCACCAGCAGACCTGTTTGAGATGGTTGAAAAGATTCGCAGCACTGATATCTCCGTCGGTGAATATGCTTCCGCACACGGCTTTATTGAACAGAATGATCTTTCCGGCTCAGGCATCGAAGTACAGATCATCGATACGAGCCAGTTAACAGCGGACTGTTTTCACCCGGACGTAGCGATCAACTGGGACTATATAAAGACCATCAGGCCGGTAATCCTGATCATGGACTATGCCTTCGGTGCCCAGGCGTATGAAATTATGGACGAACTCCTGAGCCCATGTATTGTCGACAGAAAACAGATGTCCCTGGCGGTGAAATCAATATCAATAATGGGAAAAGCAGGTATTCTGCCGGGGAAAAAAGGAGACATAATGCTGGCAACCGCCCACGTCATGGAAGGTACACCGCATAACTATATCCTTGAAAATGACCTTTGCGAAGAGGATTTCGGTGATAAGATCGATGTTTACAGCGGCCCGATGGTCACCGTTCTCGGTACATCACTGCAGAACAGGGATGTACTGGAACGATTCCATTCTTCATCGTGGCGCGCAATCGGTCTCGAAATGGAGGGAGGGCACTACCAGCGGGCGATTAATGCGGCAATTATCCAAAAACATATCCCCAGGAACCTGAAAGTGAGATATGCCTATTACGCTTCTGACAATCCGCTGATAAGTGGACAGACCCTAGCGTCAGGGCCCATGGGTGCCGACGGAGTTGTACCGACCTATATGATTTCAAAAATTATTATCGAGAAAATCTTCGAGACGGCGGATGAATAGCCCTGCAAGGAAAAAATCCGACAGGATCTTCCTGGCATCTCCCTGGCTGCTGGCAACGGCATCGCTGTTGCTCGCCTTCATCATTGGCGTTTTCGCGGTAAATAACTTTCAGCGCGAAAAGAAATTGATGAATATGGCATTGATCCAGGAGGGACGGGCTGTCCTTAATCTGGTTTCCTCGAGTACCCGGGTTGCGCTGAGAAACCTGATGAGGGAGCGTGTCTTCAGCAATGATCTGTGGGCTGAATCCGTTCAGGAAATTATTGAAAACGGATCTGAACACGAGGGGATTATTTCGTTATTTCTTGTTAATGAGAAGGGAATGATCGTTGCCCATAATGAGGTGGCAACGGTCGGAAAGCAGGTGGATGAATCGACAAATCGTTTTCTCAGCCCTCCAGGTGCAATGCAGGAGCAGTTATACTACAGTCGTATTTTGCCTAAAATTTCCGGTAAATCCCAGAGATTCCAGATTGCTTCCCGGTTTACCCCCCTTGACGGAAGAAAGGAGATGTTCTCCGCAATGAAGGAAAACGCCCGGGGAAGAGTGGGGCGCATGATGCGGGACCAGGAATCGTCTCGTGATCTGGAAATGATCCTGCGCATGTTTTCCGAAACGACATTCTATCTTGTTGCTGAACTTGATATGACAACGTTTCAGCACCAGGTCCGCAAACAGTTCATTTTTGTTGTTATTCTTTCGATAGTCCTGTTGCTCGTGGGTGTCGGCGGCTTATTGTCGCTTGTTGCCATCCAGGGACTTAAGGGAAGTCAGCAGAAGCTGAAGACAATTACCGCCTTTACCGATCTCCTGATCGCTTCAATGCCGCTGGGGATCATGGCGCTTGATCCAGAGGGAACTATAAAAACATGTAATGGCAGCGCTCATGACATCCTGGATTTACCCAGCGGCGTCGAAGGAAAACACTACTCGGAAATTTTCACTGCAAAAATCGTCAGCAGAATTGATATCCTGATTTCCAGACAAAACGTAATGAGTGAGACGGATATTATTATTGAAATGCAGGGAAAGATTAAAAGTTTTCACATCATGTGTGTCCCGATATCCTCCGCTGACGAAGCTTACAGCGGTCAGATGCTGTTGATTCAGGACATGACGACGCAAAAAAATCTTGAGTCCGAACTCCGGAGGAACGAACGTCACACTGCTCTTGGCAAAATGGCAGCAGGCGTTGCCCACGAACTGAGAAACCCTCTCAGTTCAATAAAAGGACTCGCCCTGCTGCTGAAAGCAAAAATCAGCCGACAGTCTTCGGGTGCAGAGGAGGCCGATATCCTGATCTCCGAGGTTGAACGGCTGGACAGGAGCATCAGCGAGTTACTCGATTATTCAAGACCGGAGCACCTGTCGTTTGCACGGATAGAGCTGGTTGAGCCGATTAAAAAGGCGATACGGTTGATACGATCAGATGCAAATGCAGAACGGATTGAGATAATCGAGGAGTATGAAGGCACAGAGCGTTTGATTACGGGTGATCGTGACAAATTGACCCAGCTCTTTCTCAATCTGTTCCTGAACAGCATCCAGGCGATGACCGGCGGCGGCAGGCTGACGGTTACGACACGCCACGATGAGGGAGGAAATACGGTAGAGGTCGAGGACAATGGCGCGGGTTTTGATGATGCACTCAAGGAGAAAATATTCGATCCTTATTTCACCACGAAACATGAGGGCACGGGACTGGGGTTGTCTCTCTGTTCAAAAATTGTCGAAGACCATCACGGCTCTATCAGTATCGAGAGCAGAAAAGGGCAGGGTACGAAGGTGACGATTAGTTTCCCTTCATGACCGTGCCAGGTTTCTTTGGAAAATCGATTCTCCAGGCGAGAATCGGTTCCGTTATTCTGTTTTTCTGAAATGTCTGTCCAGAAATTCGGAATCAAGAGGTGAAAGGTCGTATTTCAGTTCAACCTCCCGAACCAGTTCGCCGCGCGATTTTTCAGGAAATTTTAAAACGAGTTCCGATAGTGCCCGTATGGCCGATTTGAGTTTGTCCCTGCAAAGCGGTGATTTTGCATCATGTGTCATAAGGTTTTCCGTCAGGTTGATGGTGCAAGCGGTTTCAGCACAATTCCTGAAAGTGGCGGAACCCTGATGGTGGTCTGGTATGGCGCGCGGGCGTGAGACTCTTCCCTGGCTGAATAGATCCTGTCCTCTTTCAGGGTGGTTCCGCCGTACTCGGCATAATCTGAGCAGAACTGCACCGCATAATCCTGCTTTGCAGGTAAACCAAGTGTATAAAAATCAAAGGTTTGCGGCGTATAGTTTAAAAGACAGACTACGTGATGCTCTTTTGCCCGCGCTGAACGAACAAAAGAAATAATTGAATTATTCCGGTCTTCGATATCAATCCAGGAAAAACCGTTCATATCATAATCCTGCTCCCACAGCGCAGCGGAGTCATGGTAAAAGGTGTTTAGGGCAGTAACATAGTCAAGCATTTTTGCGTGGCTCTCATATTCCAGCAGATGCCAGTCAAGGCTCTGTTTGCATGACCATTCCGAGCGCTGGGCGAATTCCCCTCCCATGAAGAGGAGTTTCTTGCCAGGATGAAGGTACATTGAGAGCAGCAGGAGTCTCAGATTGGCAAACTTCTGCCAGTCATCGCCAGGCATTTTCTCAAGGAGTGAACATTTGCCGTGAACAACTTCATCATGCGAAAGCGGGAGGATGAAATTTTCAGAGAAGGAATATATGAGAGAGAAGGTGAGGCTGTTCTGGTGGTATTTCCGGTAGATGGCATCTTTTGAAAAATAGTTGAGAATATCGTTCATCCAGCCCATATTCCATTTAAAACCAAAGCCCAATCCTCCTTCGTCGGCAGGCTTGGATACACCGTAAAAACTTGTAGATTCTTCTGCGATCATCAGGCTGTTTGGAAAATGCTGGTAGAGTATGGAATTCAAATGCTTGAGGAATTCAATAGCCTCCAGATTTTCCCGGCCGCCATAACGATTTGGCAGCCATTCGTCGTGTCCCCGCGAATAATCGAGATAGAGCATCGAGGCCACGGCGTCAACCCGGAGGCCGTCGATATGATATTTGTCAAGCCAGAAAAGGGCGCTTGCAATAAGAAAATTACTTACCTCCTTGCGTCCATAGTTGTAGATAAGTGTGCCCCAGTCCGGGTGAGCTCCTTGCCTGGGGTCTTCATGCTCGTAAAGGGCGGTGCCGTCAAATCGAGAAAGGCTGTGTGAATCTTTCGGAAAATGTGCAGGCACCCAGTCGAGAAGAACGCCGATACGGTTTTGATGGCATTGATCGACAAAATACATAAAATCGTCAGGCACGCCATATCTGCTTGAAACACTGAACGAACCGGTCACCTGGTAGCCCCACGATTCATCAAGAGGATGCTCCATTACAGGAAGGAGTTCAATATGGGTGAATCCCATCTGCCTGACGTAAGGAATAAGTTGATCAGCAAGTTCCCGAAAGGTAAGGAAACGCTCTGGGTCAGAAGGATCACGCCTCCAGGATCCGGGATGAACCTCATAAATTGCAATTGGCTCATGGTAAGGCCTGCTTTGCTGTTTTTCCTGCTGCCAAGAATGGTCATTCCATTCATAGCGGCTGATGTTACGCACAACAGAGGCGGTATTTGGGCGAATTTCACCAAAAAATTGAAACGGATCCGATTTCTCAAGAAAGGTGCCTTGCTGCGTTTTGATGACAAAGCGATAAATCTCATTTTCCAAAATGCCGGGTATGAACAGTTCCCAGATTCCGGAACTGCCGAGCGAGCGCATCTGGTGAACTCTTTTGTCCCAGCCGTTGAAATGACCGGTCACCGAAACATTGACTGCTGACGGGGCCCAGACCCTGAATACAGTTCCTTCTAGTTTCTGGTGCATTTGAAGTTGAGCGCCCAGGATATTATAGAGCGAATAATTGGTTCCCGCATTGAAGAGATAAATGTCATCATCGCCGAGAATGGGAAGAAAGCGGTAAGGATCATTTATCTCCTGGACGACACCTGAGTGATAGGTAATTCGAAAGCGGTAATCATACGGCTCGAGCTGGGGATAGGCCAGGTTTTCAATAGATAATGAACACTCAAAGACCCCGTGATGATCATTTTTGACCATCTCGATGTTTTTATCATCGACAAGCACAGAGACCTTCTCGGCATGGGGCTGCAGCGTCCTGATAATTCTCTTGTGCTTGTCTTGCGGAAATTCATGAACGCCAAGGTATTGAAACGGGTCATGATGGCTGTTGGTGAGGATTTTTGAAATAAGTGAATTCATAAGTTTGATTGTATTCGTATTGAGTGTTGCTCTTTTTCATGATGATAGTAGGTCAAAATGCTGAAAAAGTCATGATCAAATTTGAATTTTCCATCTCTGTTCGATCTTGCCTTACAGAATAAAATTAATGATTATTGTTTAGGATGAGAGCTTGACGGTAATTAAACGAGTCTGATACTCTGAGATATGGATCAGTATTTCAAACAGGTATAAGGATGAAAACATGGGACCGACATCCCCTTCTGTTATCGAAACACTTACCGGATCATTTTTAATTTCAACGCCCAAAATGCCTGATCCTCGCTTTGAGCAGCAGGTTATCTATATCTGCGCACACAGCGAAGAAGGCGCGATGGGCGTGGCAATTAATAAACCAAATGTACTCTTTACCATTCCAGAGGTATTGAGAGGAGCCCAGCTGCCGGTGCCCGATATCGACTTTCCCCCTGTATACATTGGCGGACCCGTTGAACTCGAATCAGCCTTTATTCTTTTTCAGTCGGACTATCGTGTCGAACATCAGCTTGACATAACCGCATCCATTTCACTTTCGCGGGAAACAAAAGTCCTTGAGGATATTGCTCACCAGGTTGGACCCAAGAAATATCTTTTTATCCTCGGATATGCCGGCTGGGGACCAGGCCAGCTTGAAGCTGAACTGCTTGCTGACGGTTGGCTGACGGTGCCCGCTTACGAAAATATTATCTTCGATGTGCCGGACAGCGAAAAATGGAGAAGTGCCGCAATGCAATACGGTATTGACATATCCACGTTCGGTGATGTAATTGGTTATGCTTGATTGAGAGTATTCGCCTCTAGTCGACACGCGATCCGCCATGAAGGGTCGCGTTTTTTTGTTCTATCGGTTAAAACCAAGTTTTCATGAACCAGGTCAGTGAAATATGGCTCAGCCAGCAATAGATTTTGTCTGTTCGTTTTCTTTGTTTGCCCAAAGAAAAGAACCAAAAGAAAGGGCACCCGCGTCACTCGGCCCTTCGGGCAGCTTGAGCGCCCTGAAATCTGCCGGGAGTTTGAAAACTCGCTAGGCTCAAGCAGTACAAACTCCTTATACGGCCCATCTCATGGTGCTCAGCTACGTGCCGATGGGAATTGAACAACAGCCCTTTTGAGGGGCTGCCAATGCCCGATCCTTTGGGCCCGGATATTTATTTCCGGAAACATGATGTGTTATCGTTTTATTGTCAGGATAATCAGGACATTGTTTTGAGCAGTATGAGTGTCATAGAGAAAATCTTTACGTGTACGCGCTGCGGGTTCTGCTGCCAAGGGGAAACGACGGTTTCGCTTGACCAGAATGACAGAAAACGCATGGCATCAGCTCTTGGGATTGGCGAACAGGTACTTGAAGATCATTTTTTAAGGAGGACTGCCGACATCTTCCAGATGAAAACAGAGGAGGGGCATTGCATCTTTTACAGGGACGGCTGCCTCGTTCATGAGGGGCGTCCATGGAGGTGTGCGCAGTGGCCGCTTGTCCCCGCCTTGTTGAATGGCGAGGACAACTTCCTTATAATCAGTGGTTCATGTCCCGGAATCAATAAAGAGCTCAGTTACGAAGATTTCTGTATTCTCCTTAAGCAATATTATCGCCTCAATAAAACGGTGATTTGTTGAGTGGCCTGGATGAAAATTGAACTACCCTTTCTCGGCAAAACCAAAGAGCGCTATATTGAAGAGGGTATTAATGATTTTTATACCAGGTTGTGCCACTATGTTTCCCTGGAAATAAAGCATATCAGGATAAAGCATTCAAGGGGGCTGACAGCCGTGCAGCAGATAGAGTCGGAATGTATGCTTCTGGATGCCAGCCTGAGCCCGGGGTCTTATCGAATTGCCCTCGACGGCGGCGGCCGGTCTATGAGTTCCGAGGAATTGAGCGAATGTATTACGAACCTTGAAAATCAGGGCGTGAAAAAAGTTTCGTTCATAATCGGCGGACCGCTCGGTCTTGCCGACATTATTTTACAAAAAGCTGATCTGGTTTTGTCTCTGTCAAAAATGACCTTTACCCATGATCTGGCGCGGCTGCTACTGATGGAGCAACTGTATCGGGCTTTCACGATTAAAGCGGGCGAAAAATATCACAAATGATTGATGAGATAGATATCATAGCGGCTGTTTTTACCCGTTACCCTGTAGGAAACCGGCGGTCCCTTGATCTCGGGGGCACCAGCGGCTCTTTTTACGACTACCCTGTTGGCAGCAACGGTCATTGATTTTTCAAGGAGCCTCTCCTGGTCTTGGTCATCTCCGACAAGTGAGCGCAGCACTCTCATTTTACGCTTGTTGAGTGCTGATTTTTTTGTCGGTGGATACATCGGGTCCATATAGATGGTATCGAATTGTATTTCCATAGCTTCGAGCAGATCGAGGGAATTACCACGTACGAGCTTGATATTGCATATAATGCTGGATCCGATTTTCCTGTGTGCAGCGGCTCTTTTAAGGCCGTCATCGAGAAGAGCCCATATTACCGGTGATCTCTCGATCATTGTTACCATGCACCCAAAAGATGCAAAGATGAAACTGTCAAACCCATATCCTGCAGTGGTATCACAGATTGTCGGGCGTGATCCTTTTTTAATGCCGACAGCCTTTGCCAGCGGCTGGTTTATTTTTCGGTCATATCTGTATCTGAACCAGGCCGGGCCGCTGAGATAGTCCACGGAAATAACGGATTTATTGGTTTTTCCGGTAAAATTTTCTGTCAGTTCCAGTCTACCGTTATTAAATGACAGGTAGAACGAGGCCGTTGTCGGAAGAGCTGAAACGATGTCAAGTCCGGTCTCAGCTGCAAGCCTGGCAGCTGACTCGTAATCCCTGTCGCAGGTCGATTTCGTCCATATTTGCACGAACTGTTTGATATCCATTGCAAAATGATATAATTAGTTTAGACACACTACTGTATGCTTCTCCCCTGAGGATAGCCGAGTTTATGAAGAATACAAATAAAGATATAGAGGTTGTGGCGATTATTCCCGCCCGCTATAAATCAAATCGTTTTCCGGGAAAACCGCTTGCCCGGATAAACGGGAAACCGATGATTCAACATGTGGTTGAACGGGCCCGCAAGGCATCGATCCTCTCAAGGGTTTATGTTGCAACAGATGACTCAAGGATCGCAGAGGTGGTAACCAATTTTGGCGGCGAGGTTGTGATGACCAGGGAGAATCACGTATCCGGCAGCGACCGACTTGCTGAAGCTGCTGAAAAAATTGATCTATCTGAAAGTGACATCGTCGTAAATATTCAGGGGGACCAGCCCTTCTTCCCTGGTGAAGTTGTTGAACAGGTCGCAGCTCCATTGCTCGATGATCCAACGCTTGATATGTCTACTCTTATCTACAAGATTGTCAGGAAAGAGGAAATCAACGATCCAAACCATGTAAAAACTGTGTTTGACCGGAATCACTACGCTCTGTATTTTTCGCGTTCTGCAATTCCATTTCAGAGAAATCCTGAAGAATCGAGCGTCCCGACATATTACAAACATCTCGGTTTCTACGCCTATCGAAAACGTTTTCTGTTGGAGTATGTCGCTCTTCCCGAAGGTGAGTGGGAGCGGTTCGAAAAACTGGAACAACTGAGGGCTCTTGAAAACGGTTACAGAATCAAGGTTGTCCTGACGGGACACGATTCAGTAGAAGTCGATACCGAAGATGAACTGCAACGTGTCGCGGCACTGATGAAGCAGGATGAATAGTCCAAAACAGGTTATTGTGAAAAACCAGTTGAAAAAACAGAGTAAAGCACTTGTTGACCAGCTCAGCAGCAAGAATCTCTCGGCATTTGATCTTATTTCCCAGAGGGACATCAGGGAAAAACTTATAGATCTGGTGCTGAGCGGAATCCCGGAATATTCCGACTATGAATCTTCCATATTGTTCAGGCAGCTCTACAAAAATCTAACCCAGACGAAAGTTGACAAAACACGCGTTATCGTCTTTGGGGGAGGAACCGGGCTGTCAAACATCATCGGCGGCGATAGCCGCCAGCACAGCTGGAAAAACAGGCCATTTAACGGCTTAAAAGATATTTTCCCGGAAACCAAGGCGGTTGTCTGTGTAACAGATGATGGCGGGTCATCCGGCGAGCTCCTGAAGGACCTGCCGGTGATCGCACTCGGCGATATCAGGCATGTTCTGCTCTCCTCAATCCAGGTGAACCGGCTCACAGAACTGTATGATCTGAACAGGAGTGAGGCGGAAAATGTCACCCGGGTACTCTGGTCACTTTTTAATTACCGGTTTAACAATAAACCTGAATCAACAGAGCTTCTCTTGCGGGAGTGTGGAGCCGAGCTCGGTGTTCTGCCGATCGGGTTGAGCAACTATATTAAAAATGCGCTGGACATCTGTTTTCAGGATCCGAGGTGCGATTCAGTTTTCAGCCGCCCACACTGTCTTGGAAATATCATTGTCTTATCGCTGTTTATTGCCACTTTTTCAAAAGATTCAGACGGCAGTGAGTTGCTCTATTTTGAAAACGACACAGCGGAACTTCTGCTGAAAAACCTGTCGGAATGTTCTAAACTCCTCGGTGCTGCTGAAGATGCTGTGCTCCCGTCGACACTGACGCCTGCCCAGTTGCGATTTCTCTACTCAAACGGTGTGCAGGTAACAGGAGAGCATAAATCGAGTACCGCACTTCGCGGCGTTCCCGTCAATAAAGTTTTTGTTGATTTTTACCGTGCTCCGTGTGTTCCTGATCGAGTACTGAACTATATCAGGAATGCAGACATTCTGATTATGGCTCCTGGCAGCTTGTACAGTTCAATTATTCCTGTTCTCCAGGTGCCTGGCATTGCTGATGCTGTCAGGGAGAACAACAAGGCATTGAAATTACTGATCTCAAATCTCTGGGTTCAGGCGGGAGAAACCGATCAGAGCATCAGTGATCCCGATCGAAAATTTCATGTTTCAGACATGATCAGGGCATACGAGAGAAATTTGCCGGGAGGAACTCAGGGCCTTTTCGATCAGATTCTCTGCCTTTCCCTGAAAGATGTTCCCGGCTCTGTAATCCAGAATTACGCGGTCGAAGGTAAAGTTCCCATATACCTTGACCGAGGAGTGCTTTCTGCACAGGGATTTGAACCGATCGAGTGCGGATTCTTCTCCAGAAATGCTCTTGTTGAACGTCATGTAATCCAGCATGACCCGGACATCGTCGCTCAAACAGTTAAAACGCTTTTCCTGGCCAGGGAAATCATGCCGGAGCTGTTTAAACAACGACAGTACAGCATGTCCAGCAGCTTCAACAGTTCAGGATCAAAAAAAATTGTTTTGCCATCAACGCGCTACAGACAGATCAGAGATTGCCTCAACAATCTGGACATACGCATTGACGACAAGCTTCCAGCAGTTGCAGAACGGCAAAGAATACGTTCCACGCTTGCAGATATCGTCTGGAACCACAAAGACATACCGCTCTCGCACCTGGAAAATATAAAAGGCATCAGCTGTATCAATATAGATGACTGGCGCAGGGACCAGCGCTGGGACAATGTTTTCTCATTTTACGACCCCGAAGACGGACAGGTTAAAATCAGACGCGACCGGGTAACTGATCGTCGTGGTCTTGAGATCTCATTTCTGATTACGGTAGGGCAGGCTCTGCTCGGCAACTATGCCGCCAAAAAAAGTGTTGAGGCCATCAAGCACGATCATTTATCCTATGGGCGTGCATTTCATCTCTATCTCAATGCAGAAAACCTAAGAAAGTGTTACTTCAGTAGTGAAGAGTTACATGAGTATCTGAGCCTGGCCCGAATGGTACGGCAGAGCAAAGAGCACTATACAAGGCTGATCAACGGCGAAGAGGGGTTCACGCCACCCGGACTGTTATTCGGCGTCATGTATGCGTGGTACCTGGATAACAGTTTCGCCAGCTATATTGAGTATAAGATGTCTGTGATGAAAGTAAGGCAGACCGATCTTATACCTGAACAGATGAGAACCATGAAACGGCGTATGGAGCTCATACGTTTTTTCCGTCAAACGGTATTTGGCAAAGAGGCACTCCCCATGGATCAGAGCTCGTGAATGGATGCCGACCATTATGAAGATTTTGATTGTTGACGATGACTCCCAGATAAGAGATGTTCTGCGTATCTGGCTTGAACTTGAGGGTTTTACCGTACTGGAGGCGGTAAACGGTAGAGAGGGCGTCAAACAGCAACGCGCAAACCCTGCTGACATGCTGATCTGTGACTTGATTATGCCGGATCAGGAAGGCATCGAGACAATTGCCGGGTTCAAAAAAGAATTTCCACGGGTCGGAATTATCGCGATTTCCGGTGGTGGAAAAATCGGCCCTGACTCCTATCTTGAAATCGCAGTCCAGCTTGGGGCCTGGAAAGCATTTAAAAAGCCGCTCGATCTGCCATTGCTGGTTGAATCAATCCATGAGTGGGGCCAGCTCAATACAGCTCAGCAGAGGGAGTAGCGATCAATCATCCCCCCGATACTCATTTTTTCCAGTTCTTTTTATTCATGATGATAATGCCAAGTACAAAGGCAGCCAGTCCAAGTCCCCATTGATTCCTGGACAGCAGAATGAGTGCAGACAGAGACAAAAGAATCCCGATTGTTACATGATTCATGGTTTTAGCAATGCTCATTAAGCTTTTTCCAGGCCGTTGCCAGTTTTTTTTCTGAAACGGGAATTATCGTCTTGATTTCCGGAGAAAAAAGCGACACCTGGTATTCTGCGACCAGCTCTGAATAAACTCTGAAGCTCTCCCTGTTGTCAGTGTTATATTCGTCTAATTTTCTTTGAAATTCTTTTTGATTTCTGATGTGAGGCCAAACCTTCTTTTGTTTCTCTGCGTCTTTTGCAGGATTGGTATAGGCCCGCTGGGTGCGTATGCCAAGACTTTTAAGATAACGCGTTGTTCCAAGAAGCTCTTTTTCCGTAAAGGTCTGCAGAAAGTCGTGCGGGAGTATCTTGTCAAGCTGTTCGTATATATCTGCAAATAATATATTGGTTTTCCCGGAACCGCTTTTTTCGCTCAAACGTTCGAATTTCCCTATCATCTCAAACACATCTTTTCGCTCCCTCAGGATGAGCAGAATGAGATCAACAACCTCTTGTCCTCTCTTGTAGTAACCGGCATCTCGAGTGGCACTTACAATTGCCTGGAACTGATCGCGTGAAATGAGCGGATCAAAGTGTGAGCCGAAAATTATCTTTTCGACAAAACAGATCAATTCATCCTGAATTGCAGTGCTGCTGTCACGGCCTGTTTTGAGCCACTCAAAAGAGGGACCGGAGCAGGAGACTTTACAGTATCTCTTGAGCACCTTGTGCTGCTCCTTGAAGGCAAGCTGGAGAATGTAGCGCGTCCCTGCGGAGTTAATTGAAAGTGCTTCCTCCGGCGTAGCCGCGTAAACAATGGCAACGCCCTGCTGTGCCCGCTGTTTCTTGAGGGCAGCGAACAGGAAGCCGGAGGTTTCGCCGGAACTTGAATAGAGCGGAATCTCCTTCGGTATCGAGTCAAAACTCCAGGAACGGAAAATTTTCCTCTCCAGGGCTGATACCAGTTTTTGATCTTCCGGCAACAGGGTATAGTTAAGCTGAGCGCGCTCGGGTGCAGTAAAACGTGATCTCAGCAGAGACAGGTCCCTGCTTGAGAAAAGTTCTGCGCCGTCATGGTCGAGCAGCGCAAATCTCATCAGCAGATGAGGCGGCAGCGGTTGCGGCCAGTCATCCCGACGTATGGATATTTTAAACATTTTAAACAATGCAGCCGACAATTCCCGATAGTAACTGCCGCGATAGAGAACCAACCCGTCAAGAATCCTGTCTACCGTAGTGCTTATCGGTATCAGTTGTTTTCTCAAGCGTTTCGGCAATCCTTTTATCAAAAAGGTGGTCTTTTCCTGCAACAGGCCGGGGACGAGCCATTCAAAGCGCTCAGGTTTCACAGCAGTTACGATTGAAAGCGGAATTAATGCTGTGACACCGTCACGTTCGTCACCTGGCTGAAAATGGTAGCTTAGCGTTACCTGGCCAAAGCCGATATCGAACAGGGCAGGAAAATCGAGCAGCTCTGATTCCGCAGGTTGACGAAGCAGGACCTGTTCTTTTGTCATGAACAGGTCCTGCCCGCCGTTTTTCTTCAGATAGCGGATGAGTGTCGTTCGGTCGTAGACGCCGGCAGGTAGATGCTTGTCATAAAACGCATAGATGGACTCATCGTGCACAACGATATCCCTTTTTCGCAGCTTGTCCTCGGCAGCCTGCCATTTCTCTATAATCTCATGGTTATGCTGCAGAAAGGGAAAACCATTATCAAGTCCTCTTTCAACAAGTGCCTTCTGAATAAAAACAGCTCGTGCCTCGGGAATATTTTTTTTGCTTCGCTCCGGATAATTAACTGTTCTTCCAGAGCATAGAACAAGACTGCGCAACGACACCGTTTCATCGGCAACGACTTTTCCGGTTTTTTTCTGCCAGCGGATATTTGTCCAAGAATAAGAGCAGAACGAGCCGGCGGCAGCTTCAATCCACTCGGGTTCAATTGTCGCAACAGTCATTGCATAGAGTCTTCCTGTCTCAATAGCAGAGGCGGAGAGGAGCCACTCACCGCTTTTCGAAAACTGGTGGCTTCCCGGGAATACCATGATTTCCTTGCCCTGATCTGTTGAATAGACGTTGCCTTTCTTGCGGCGGGCAGCATGTCTGAAGAAGCCGCTGAGCAAAGAGCGGTGAATCTGTTCATACGAGCCCTTTTCTCTGTTGATGGAAAACGCTTTATGCCCCTTGAGGATTCTCAGCAGCTGGTCATGCAGGTCGAGCCATTCGCGCATCCGCTGAAAGGAAAGGAAATTTTCTGCGCTGAATCGTTTCAGGCGTGACCAGGTAAACTGCTTGTTCTGGTCATGGAACGCATTCCAGACAGAGAGCAGTGCCATGAAATCTGATTGCGGGTGGGAAAATCTCCGGTGCGCTTCATCCGCTTGAGCTTCCTGGTCCGATGGCCTTACCCTCGGGTCCTGTATAGCAAGGGCTGCAGCGATGATAGTTATTTCGGCAAGACAGCTGTTTCTCGAGGCTTCGATAATCACCCGGGAAATTATCGGGTCAATGGGCAAGCGCGCCATCAGGCGGCCATCAGCGGTAAGCGTTCTTTTTGGGGTGATGGCGCCAAGCTCTTCAAGCATCCGATAGCCGTCACGAACTGCGGCTGGTACAGGAGGCTCAATAAAAGGAAATTCAGCAGGGTTTCCAAGCTTCAGAGAGCTCATCTGCAGCAGCACTTCAGCAAGATTTGAACGCTTGATCTCCGGTATGGTGTACTCTGGCCGCGAGAGGAAATCATCCTCCGTGTAGAGCCGAAAACAGATTCCGGGCCCGACACGACCGCACCTGCCTGCTCTTTGATTACAGCTTGCCTGGGACACCCTGGCAACCGGCAAACCGGTAGTTCGAGATTTCGGATTATAGGATGATATGCGGGCAAGACCGGTATCGACCACATAGCGAATACCTGGGACAGTGACCGAGGTTTCCGCTACATTTGTGGCCACAACGACCTTGTAACCGTTTCTCGGCTTGAATATCTTCTGCTGGTCTGAAAACTGCAGCCGCCCGAACATCGGCAGAATGGTACGGTCTTGAAGCCTGCCCGCAAGAATTTCAACACTGGTCCTGATATCCTTTTCAGTCGGCATGAAAACGAGTATATCGCCGGGGGGATAGTTCTGTACGATCATGGAGACGGTATCGATACACTCGTCGAGAAACGAACTGTCCTTGTCCTCATTCTCGTTTTCGCGATAGATAATCTCAACTGGATAATTCCGGCCTTCAATTTTATAGACTGGAGCACCGTCAAAATGTGCTGAAAATAGTTCCGTATCAATTGTTGCGGAGGTGACTACCAGTTTCAGGTCTGATCGTCTGGTGATGAGGTTTTTTAGATAACCAAGAAGAAAATCGATATTGAGACTGCGTTCATGGGCCTCATCTACGATAATGACATCGTAATTTTTAAGCAGCGGGTCTCGTTTTGTCTCGGCCAGCAAGACCCCGTCAGTCATGAATTTAATTCTGGTTTCAGGAGTCGTCCGGTCATGAAATCTAATCTTGGATCCAACCAGGACGCGGTTGTTCCCAAGTTCCTGCCCGACCCGGTCGGCAACCGTTGTGGCGGCAACACGGCGCGGCTGTGTGCAGCCGACAAGGTTTCCCAGGGGGGTGAGTGCTTCAAAACAGATTTTTGGAAGCTGTGTTGTCTTTCCTGAGCCTGTATCTCCTGAAATTACGGTAACCTGGTTAGTCTTTATAAGCTCGCCGATTTCCTCTTTAAAAGAGGAAATCGGGAGATCAGGCGGGTAAAAAAAGTGCATGAAAGCGTTGGTAGATAATAATAATTATGGTAGTTGTCATTGTCTCAGAATCTACAGGTTCTTTACCATATAACAACTTCAACTGTCATTTAAAATGGGGTGATTTATGAATGTGCGAAAAGCGTTAAGCCCTGAGGCATTATGACGATACTCGAGGTAGCGGTTGCGGCTCCGGTATTCAAGACTTATTCGTATGAGTTGCCGCACGATACACAGGAGTTGTTTAAAAAATCCCCGTCGCAGCTTATCGGGTGTCGTGTCTTTGTCCCGTTCGGGAACAGAAAAATTACCGGGTATGTTCTCGGATTTGACGAGGGAGCAAACAGTCAAAGAGAATTAAAAGAGATTTACGAGCTTCTTGATGATGCGCCGCTGTTTCACCTGGAAATGGTAGCTTTGTTCAAATGGGTTGCAAACTATTATCATTATCCGATTGGCAGAGTGATCCAGACAGCCTTGCCTGGCGGCCTGACCGTGCAGGCGCAAAAGATTATCCGGCTCAGCGGTAAACACAATACCTCGCCTTTGCTTGAAAAGAGAACCGGCAATGACGAGTTCGGCTGGCTCCGGAAACTGGCAAAGTCCGGAGCCCTGACGCCACGCGAGAGCAGAAATGTTCTTAACTCGTCAGCTGACAGAAAACTATTGATGGGGCTGGTAGAATCAGACATCGTTTCCATTGCCGCCAGCCGCAGCCGGGATCTTGTCAGAAAGAAAACTGAGACCTGTTATCGCCTTAAAGAAGAAGGCGAAAGACTCTGCAATCAATCTGATGACGGCTCCAAAGCCGGGGGGCAGGCAGCGCTCGCCGGCGAAGTGATAGTAACAAAAGGCGAAATCAAAACACTTAACTGTGCCCGTACTATTCTACAAGAGCTCAACAATCAACTGATCCCAAGAAAAGAACTGCTGGCCCGTTATCCATACAGTGCCAGGGTTATACCCGGGCTGATCAAAAAAAATCTTCTTGAAACAAGAGCAAAAAGAATTTTCAGAACTCCCTATGGCGATCTTCTACCCTTTTTTGAAGCTCCGGCGAACCTGACGGATGAACAGTGCCAGGCTGTCAGTCAAATCGTTGGAAGTATGGAAGAACAGCGTTATAAAACAATCTTACTCCACGGTATAACCGGAAGCGGGAAAACTGAAGTTTATCTGAAAGCTGCTGAACATGCGCTGAAGATTGGCAAGCGCGTTCTTGTCCTGGTACCTGAAATTGCTCTGGCGACTCAGATTGAGGCACATTTCGTTTCCAGATTCGGAGGTGAAATTGCTCTTCTGCACTCTGGTTTGAGTGCAGGAGAGCGATATGACGAATGGGAACGCACCTGCTGCGGAAAACGATCCATTGTTATTGGTGCCCGCTCAGCGGTTTTTGCACCGCTTAAAAATCTTGGTTTGATCATTGTCGATGAAGAGCATGATTCAAGCTTCAAGCAGGCAGATCAACTTCGTTACAACAGTAGAGACATTGCGATTCTCCGTGGCAAGATGTGCCAGGCTGTCACGGTTCTTGGCTCCGCTACTCCTTCAATAACAAGTTACCACCATGCCCGCTCAGGCAAATTTGAACTGATCGAGATGAAAAACAGGGTGGGAGTGAGCGAACTGCCCGTGATTTCTGTTGTCGATCTGAAAAACAAGGAAAACCGAAAATCACTCTTTAGCCCATCGCTTGTTCAGGAATTGCAAAAAGCATTCAAACAGGGCAACCAGTCGATCCTGTTAATGAACAGGCGCGGCTTCTCCGCTTCGGTAATCTGTCGAGACTGCGGGTCCATGGTCGAGTGTAAACACTGCAATGTTACCCTGAATATGCACAAGGGCAGGCAGCAACTTGTCTGTCACTATTGCGGTTTTCAGCTTCCGGTGCAGACGCTCTGCACTACCTGCGGATCTGAAAAGCTTGTTCCTGTCGGTTTTGGAACCGAACGGGTCGAAGAAGAGGTCGTCAAAATTCTGCCTGAAGCAAGAATTGCCAGACTTGATTCCGATGTCGCTTCGGATCGAAAACGTTTCATGTCTATTCTCCAGTCGGTACGGCAGAGGAAAACTGATATCCTCGTCGGCACCCAGATGATCGCCAAAGGGCTCCATTTTCCCGAGGTGACACTCGTCGGAGTGGTCTGGGCCGACGGCGGCCTGGCCTTCCCCGATTTTCGTGCTGCTGAAAAGACATTCCAGCTCATAGCACAGGTGACCGGCAGGGCAGGGCGTGGAGAGAAGCCGGGTCAGGTTATCATTCAGACCATGCAGCCACTGCACTATGCAATAGATCTCGCTGCAGGGCACGATTATCAGAAATTGGCAGAACGGGAACTGCAGATCAGAAAAGAGGCGGATTACCCTCCTTTTGTAAGACTGATTTCCCTGAGAATAGAGGGGGGATCGGAAAAACGGGTAAGGGAATATGCCTTTGAAGTAGCAGCACAGGCCAGGTCCTGGTGCAAAACAGAAAGAGAGGGGTACACCGTGCAGGTTCTGGGACCTGCACCTGCGCCGATAGAGAGAATCAGGGATGTCTATCGCTGGCAGGTTCTCTTGAAGGGTAACAACCTGTCAGCGCTTCACAGGCTTGTTCAGACTATCATGACCTCGGTCAAAAAGAGGAGAAACGAAAAACTGATTGTCGATGTTGACCCGGAGAACATGCTCTGATCAGAATTTGAACCACTTTTTTTTCGGAGACCAGGACATTACCATGTTTCTTCCCTGTTTTTTGGCTGAATAGAGCGCCTGGTCGGCCCTACTGATGAATCTGTTCTTTGAAAAATCTTCAGCACCGGAGGGAATTTCTGATGAGACACCGATGCTGGTCGTCAACCGGTATTCAGCGGTGCTGTCGTCTTTTTCAAAAATTGTCTCTTCAATTGTTTTTCTCAGTTTTTCAGCGACAATAATCGCCGCTTCCTCGTTCACAGAGGGCAGGATAATAGCAAATTCTTCTCCACCGTACCGAGCCAGCGTGTCGTATGTGCGTATGTTGTTCTTCAGTGTCCGAGAGAACTCCCTGAGAATAAAATCGCCTATCTGGTGACCGTACGTGTCATTGAACTTCTTGAAATGGTCTATATCGATAAGCAGCAGCGACAGATCTGAGCCATTCCGCGCTGCCCGGTCAATTTCCTGGTCAAGGACATTCTGGAAATAGCGGTGATTGAACACATTTGTCAGGCCATCGACATTGGCGAGGTTGTCCAGGATCTTGTTCTTCGCTCGAAGCTCGTCTGCGAGTTTCTCCAGTTCCATTTTCGTGGCAACAAGTTGTTTGTTCATCTGCTCGTAGTCTAGATTTATCAAACTCAAACGAATATTTGCTTCCTGGAGAATCTCCTGGATTGATCTGGAGTTTTTAATCTTCAAGCCAAAATACTCGCCAGCTTCCTCCACCAGAACATGAAGCTGGTCCAGCACATTTTCGATGTCATCGTTGGAGAAGCCAAGTAATTTTTTCGATTCTTTTCTGAACTGTTTGTGATAGTGATCAGGCTTTTCAGAATAGAGGATGTTGATGAGCAGATCTGAAAGGTATACCGCCCTGATCGTCGTCAGGATGTTTTTATCATCACCGTCATACGCCGCCGGATCATGGTGATAGCGTATTGGTATGAACAGGGATGCCGGAAACCCCCAGGATCTTGCAACTTCCGAGCCGATTACGGTGTGATCTGCCCCGAGGATTCTTTCTTCGACAGCGAGACGCTCAGCGCTGGTAGCAGTTTCACTTTTAAGCACCTGTTCGTAAGCGTCGGGGACTGTTCTTGCCAGAATCAGCTCTCCAAGGTTTTGCAGCAGCCCTGCTACAAAAACTTCTTCAGGTTCAATACCCTTGACTTTTTCAACCAGTAATCTGGAGGCAGCAGCAGCAGCGAGGGAATGTTTCCAGAATTTTTTAAAATCAAATGAATTCTGGATCTCGCCCTTGCCTGTGCTGAGAAAGGAGAAGGACAGGACAAGACTGCGAACTGCGTTTGTCCCGAGAATAGAAACCGCCTGCTGGATTGAGCCAATCTGCTGGGGAAAACTATAGAAGGCTGAATTTGATACTTTCAGAATCTTGGCGGAAAGGGCCACATCACGTGAAATAAGTCTGGCGATATCTGCCAGCGTCGCGTCCTCATGTGCCATCAGGGTAATCAGCTTGGAGGCCATCACCGGCAGTGTCGGCAAGTCCTCCGACTGCAGGACGGTTTGCAGAATTTCTTGCTCTTTCATCTGCTCATATGGTTATAGAAGAAAAAATTAGTAATTGATTATTGTACTATATCGTGTATGAAACCCTTAATGCAAGATTGCCTTGAATAAGTAGGAGGCGCAGGCATGAATGGACTGCTGAAGATCGCAACCTAAGAGTTTACATAACTTCCCGTTAAATATTGTAAAAACAAATTGATAGGCCATCTTGAGAGATGGGGAGCCACTTCGATAGACCCGTGAGTCCAGGCAACTAAATGTGATGAAAAGCCGGGCGAAAAATGCAAAGGACAGTCCGTGTCAACATTGGACTGGAATAGAGATGGCAGCGGCTCCTGTCGAAAAACAAATAGTATCTGTCGAGAATTCTAACGGTTCTTTTCACCTTCTCATGCTATAGTGTGCTGCTGGGGATGACGTAATTTCTCGCTTTTTCAACTTATCAGAAAGGATATCCGATGTCAGAGAATCAATATGGTTTCCGATACGACGAGTACGGCAACACCAAAGAAATAGTCGTCTATGTCAGCGGGGTTGCTGCAACGATGTTGAGTTTTGTCAACAAAGGAACAGCGTTCAATGAAAACGAAAGGAAGCTGCTCGGTCTGCAGGCTGCACTCCCTCCAGGCATACGTTCCCTCGAAAACCAGGTATACAACTCAACGCGAATCGTGAACGGTAAATCTGACGACCTGGAAAAGTATATCTTTATCAGGGCGATGTTTGAGAGGAATGTGACGCTTGCTCACGCACTCATCAAGAGTGACCTTGATCGCTTCATGGGAATCATTTATACGCCTACCGTCGGCATTGCTGTTAAAAAATATTCCTCGATGTTCCGACGGTCCAGCGGACTCCATTTTACCCCGGATAACATTGATCTTGCCGAAGATATCCTGAGAAGATACCTGAACCAGGAGATCCGCGTAGCTGTGGTTACTGATAATGGCGGCATTCTTGGTATCGGCGACCAGGGTGCCGGCGGCATTGCCATCAGCCTGGGCAAGCTCATGCTCTACAGCCAGGGGGCGGGTATTGCCCCCTGGCATTGTCTTCCTGTTTCGCTTGATGTCGGTACAGACAACCGTGATCTGCTCGACGACCCGCTTTATCTCGGTTGGCGGCATGGGCGTCTGCAGGGAGAGGATTATCTTTCTTTTATCGGGCGGTTTGCACGGGCCTTCAGAAATGTCTTTCCAAATGCCCTCTGCCAGTGGGAGGATTTTTCCAACAATAATGCCTTTGCAATAAGGGATTCTTTTGCTGATGAGCTTATATCTTTCAACGACGACATTCAGGGAACCGGCGCCATTACCCTTGCAGCGATCTATTCGGCAATGAAAATCAAAGCTGAAAAGCTTGTTGATCAAACCTTTCTTGTCTGCGGCGACGGGATCCGGGAAATCGGTATCGCCGAGCAAATTGAGGATGCGCTTATTGCCGTCGGACTGCAAAGAGATGAGGCACGCGCTAAAATCTTCTTCCAAGATGGTGACGGGATACTGTCCTCCACCACGAGACATGTCCATTACAAAATGAAATTTGCCAAGAATCCCGAACGCTTCCCATGGATTAGTGATACCAAAGATTTGACTGATATCGTCAAGGCTGCAGGTATCACGGTGATAGTCGGTGCCTGTGGTTCTAGAGGCTGTTTTACCCGGGATGTAATAGAAGCGATTTCAGAAAATACCGAGAATCCAGTCATTTTGCCGATTTCCGGGCTGGAGGAGGATCTGGAGATTTTTGCCGGAGACTTGAAAGAATGGTCTCGCGGTAAAGCTCTGATTGCCCATTGTGGTTCCTGTTTCGGGTGTGAAGTTGGTGAAACGAGTGCTGCGATCGCTCCCTGCAACAATGTTCTGGTATTTCCCGGTGTCGCACTGGGTACCATAGCATCAGGAGCACGCCAGGTTCTGCCACGTTTTTTCACCGAAGCAGCGCAGGCTATATCTCATTGTGTCAGCTCAGAAGAGATGCGAACTGGTAAGCTGGTGCCGTCGCTCTCCAGATTCCCAGCGGTTGCCGATCATGTTGCACTTGCGGTCGCCATGTGTGCCGTTCGTGAGGGTGTGAGCCGGCAAAGCATTTATGCAGATTACAAGCATGAGAATGATGAGATCAGAATGAAGAAATTAATCAGTGGTATGAGGTGGGAACCTGATTATCTGCCGCTGACTGCAATGTGATTTTATCGTCAAGCCGATTGAGCAGTCCCCGTATGTCTGACCAGTCATCAGCTTCATAGATCTTTTTTCTAATGCTGGAAGCGCCGGAGAAGCCCTTGAAATATTTTCCCAGGTGGTTCTTCATGGCTGCGAGCTGAAACTGGATGTCTCCGTTACAAGACTCAAGGAGAAAGACGTGACGCTGAACGGCAGCGATGACGGGGCTGAGATTTGCCGGCCGTCCATCCGGGTGAAATACCCACGGGTTTCCGAGCGAGGCCCTTCCTATCATAACGCCATCGCAGTGACTGGTTTTTAACCTGTGTTCAGCATCCTGAAAGGTCAATATATCACCGTTGCCGATGACTGGAATTGAGACTGCAGCCTTTACCCTCTCGACCACCTCCCAATCAGCCTTTCCTGCAAATGCCTGTTTCCAGGTTCTGCCATGAACAGTGAGAGCAGATACCCCGCAATCTTCAGCAATGCCGGCAAGCGTTGCACTATTCTGGGTGCGCTGGTCCGGACCGGATCTCATTTTTACCGTCACCGGGCATTTACTGCTCTTCACAACACCAGCAATGATCTGTTGTGCCAGCTTGAGATCCGCCATCAGTGCTGCACCGGCTCCTCTCTTTGTGATTTTTTTTACCGGGCAGCCCATATTTATGTCGATCAGATCGGGTTCGAAGCTGTTGAGAATCGAGGCAGCTTCAGCCATGACAACGGGGTCTGCACCGAACAGCTGATAAGCGAGCGGTCGATCTTCGTTGGAACTTTGAAGCATTTTAATGGTTCTTCTCTGATGATAGACAAGGCCATGACAGCTGATCATCTCTGACACGCAGAGACCGGCACCGTATTCACGACAAACCGTTCGAAAGGCAAGATCAGTATATCCAGCAAGAGGGGCCAGGATAAGCCTGCTGGGGAGATCAACCGAACCAATTGAGAGCATGAGAGAAATAAGAAAGAAGCCGGTTCAGAACAGACCCGGCTTCGCTGTCTTGAGGAATAGAGTTACAGTTTTGCCAGCTCAAGCAATGATCTCTGGTAAATCTTTTGTGACAGATCATCGACGATTATGGAGAGTGCTTCATTTTCGTTGTCTCTGTTGACCGCAGAATCTGAGCCGACTTTGTATTGCTGGGTCCAGACTTCAGATGGCACTTCCATGAGGACCATGTCGTTTTTCAGATCCTTCATGATATATCTGACTCTCAACCGGATGTTCACTTCAGAGGTGTTACTGCCCCCTCCATAGGTAAGGCTGGGAAGGTCTATGGATATGATCTCGCCGGCTAGTATATAGTCCGCATTTTCTTTGGTTTTGGTTATAGAGAGAGAACCTGTCTTCTGATACCATTTAATAAGAGACTGATAAATCTTTGCGTCGAGGAGCAATTCATTCGTTCTGTTCTTCCATGTTGTAGCATAGATTGTTCTGTCAGGACCGGAGTATACATAAGGATTGCGGTAGCCACAGGCGGTAATGAATACAGTGATTGCCAGGATTACAAACAGCGGTCGCAAGAAGGATTTCAAGGCTCTACTCCATGAAAAAGTATTAACACTCATCTGATAAACAGAAGATATCGGACGTAAAACACGAGATTACTGTAGTATTAAACCACGATATTAACAAGTTTCTTCTTGATGACAATAATCTTTTTCGGCTCTTTGCTGTTGATGAATCGCAGCACATTGTCATCTTCGAGGGCGCGCGTTTCAAGAGCTTTCTCGTCAATGTCTGCATCAACCTGGATGCGCGAACGCACTTTGCCGTTCACCTGAAGTACGATGGTGAGAAGGTCTTCCCTGGCCGTTTCTTCATCAAAGGATGGCCACTCCTGCTCTTCGGGGCGGCCGGGAAAATTCATGATCATCCACATTTCTGAACAGAAGTGCGGTACCATCGGAAACAGAAGCACGAGAATCGTTTTGATGGTCTGGCTGATATTTGCATTGCCTGCCATTTCGTCTTTTTGCGGATCAGTCACCGAGGCAAGCGTATTAAAAAGTTCCATAACAGCACTGATGGCCGTATTGAAATGAAAGTTCGTGTCGATATCATGGGTCACTTTTTTTATCGTCTGGTGCATCTTACGGTCAAGCGCTCTGTCTGCCTCGCTGTTGCCGTCGGAAACATCTGTTCTTATTGGAGACTCCGAAAAACCGGCAATAAAGCGATAAACCTTATTTAAAAAGCGGCTTGCTCCTTCGACTCCCTGGGCGTTCCACTCAAGATCACGTTCGGGGGGTGCTGCAAAAAGACTGAACAGGCGCACCGTGTCAGCGCCATACTGCCTGATTAGATCGTCGGGATCGACAACATTGCCTTTTGATTTGGACATTTTTGCCCCGTCCTTGATAACCATTCCCTGTGTCAGGAGATTATCAAACGGCTCATCGATTCCAAGATAACCGAGATCCCGCAGTGCTTTTACGAAAAACCGGGAGTAGAGCAGGTGAAGAATTGCATGCTCGACTCCTCCAATATACTGGTCAACCGGCAGCCAGTAATGAGACTGCTCCCTGTCGAGCGGGGTATCGGCAGCGTCCGGGCAGGTAAATCTGGCAAAATACCAGGAAGACTCGACAAAGGTGTCCATGGTGTCCGTCTCACGGGTCGCCTCGCGGTTGCATGCAGGGCAGGTCGTATGAATAAATTCAGGCCTCCTGCTCAGCGGGGCGCATTCACCCGCACTGGAGTTGCGGTCTTCAGGGAGTTTTATCGGTAAATCGTCCAGGGGAACGGGAAGAACACCGCAGGAAGCACAATGGATCATCGGAATCGGTGCTCCCCAGTACCGTTGCCGTGAGATCCCCCAGTCCCTCAGGCGGTAGGTGATGTGGGCTGACCCAAAGCCGTTTAGTTCAGCATGGGCAATGATTGCCGTTTGGGCTTCAGACGATTCCATAGTGTCGAACTGGGCGGAATTTACAAGCAGTCCGTGGGCGGTAGAGGCTTCTTCCATCTCTTCCGGGTTCAGACTCGCACCCTCGGGAATTACAACAGGGATGATGGGGAGTTTGTACGTGCGGGCAAATTCGAAGTCTCTCTGATCGTGGGCAGGCACTGCCATGACGGCACCGGTTCCGTATTCCGCGAGCACAAAGTTGGCAACATAGACGGGAATACGCTGTCCATTAAACGGATTGATACAGTAACGACCGGTGAAAATGCCTTTTTTTTCCTGCTCCTCCTCGATATTCTGCCGCATCCGTTCTTCTGCTGTTACTTTGATGAATGTTCTGACAGCGGATTCGGTTTCGGTACCGTTTATCAGCTCATCGATCAGTGGATGTTCCGAGGCAACCGACATGAATGTGACGCCAAATATTGTGTCTGGCCGGGTTGTAAAGATGGAAATTGACCGTTCGCTGCCTTCGATTCTGAAATCACAGGAGAGTCCAGTTGATTTGCCAATCCAGTTGCTCTGCATGGTGGCCACTTTTTCGGGCCAGCCCACCAGACTCTGCAGGTCTGCAAGGAGTTCCTCTGCATATCTGGTTATTCTGAAAAACCAGCCATTCATGTTTCGTGGTCTGACAAATTCGTCACAGCGCCAGCAGGCGCCGTCAATAACCTGTTCGTTTGCAAGTACCGTCTGGCATGTCTCACACCAGTTGACAGTGGTTGTCCGCTGATAGACAAGGTCTTTATGGTACATCTCGATAAACAACCGTTGCTCCCAGCGATAATAGTTATCATCACAGGTGGCAAGTTCCCTGTTCCAGTCATAGGACAACCCCAGCTGCTTGAGCTGGGTCCGCATGTAATCTATGTTTTCGTAGGTCCATTTGGCCGGATGGGTGTTGTTCTTCTGTGCAGCGTTTTCAGCGGGTAGTCCGAAGGCGTCCCAACCCATGGGGTGAAGAACGTTAAAACCGCGCAGACGCTTGTAACGGGCAACGACATCACCGATGGAATAGTTCCGCACGTGCCCCATATGGATACGGCCGGACGGGTACGGAAACATTTCAAGGACGTAATATTTTTCTCTGCTGCCGTCCATGTCTGCCTTGTTGACTTCTTCCCGCTCCCATTTTTCCTGCCATCGGGCTTCAACCGCCTTGAAATCATATTTGCTGGGAAGCTGTTCTCTTGCTGTCATTCCAACCCTCTGTATCTTTTGAATTCGCTGTGTTCCACTGTCTGCTAGGGTGCAGCATACGCTTCGGGTTCATCATAGTGACTGATGTTTTCAAAGGTTGTGTATTCCTTTTTGAAAAAGAGCTGGGCGGTTCCGGTCGGACCGTTTCTCTGCTTGCCGATAATTATTTCGGCTATGCCTTTATTCGGGTTGTCATCACTCTTGTTATAGACTTCATCCCGGTAGATGAAGCAGATAACATCAGCATCCTGTTCAATTGCTCCAGATTCCCGGAGATCTGCCATCATCGGCCGTTTATCGGTGCGGCTTTCAAGTCCTCTGTTCAACTGTGAAAGGGCGAGCACCGGAACCCCGTACTCTTTGGCAAGTGCTTTGAGAGAGCGCGATATTTCACTTATTTCCTGTGTACGGTTTTCCGCCGTCCTTCCTCTCATGAGCTGCAGGTAATCGACAAGGATCAGCCCGATGTCGTGCTGAACGGCAAGACGCCTGATTTTTGATCTCATTTCCAGCACTGAAATAGCCGGGGTATCATCAATGTAGATCGGTGCATCCGAGAGCATGCCGACCGCTCGGGTCAATCGTGGCCAGTCCTCCGGCTGCAGTTTTCCCGTCCTGATCTTTTGGGAGTCAATATGACCGACCGAGCTCAGCAACCGCATGGTCAGCTGCTCCTTTGACATTTCAAGGCTGAAAATGGCAACACCGGTCTTTTCCATCAGGGCTGCATGCTGGGCGATGTTCATCGCTAAAGCGGTTTTACCCATCGACGGGCGTCCAGCGAGAATAACCAGGTCCGACGGCTGTAAGCCGGCAGTCATCCTGTCAATGTTTGTATAGCCGGTCGGTACTCCGGTAATCAGCTCTTTTCGTTTGTAGAGCTGCTCAACTGTTTCAAAACAGCCGGGAATGATCTGCTTGAGTGGAATGAAATTTGTACCGCTCTTTTTGCCGGCGATATCAAAAATTGCCTGTTCGGCGTCGTCAACAAGCTGATCGATGTCACCCTGATCTTCGAAGCAGCGGTTGGCGATATCTGAGTTGACGCTGATTAGATTTCTTAAAATGGATTTCTGACGGATGATCCGGGCGTAGGCAACAATATTGGCGGTGACGGGGACAATTGATGTCAGGGAGGCGAGATAGGTCGGTCCTCCGACATCCTCAAGGTGGTTCTTGTCATTGAGGAGATTGGTGATAGTAACTAAATCCTGGGGCTCATTTTTCTGAAACAGGTCGATCATCGCCTCAAATATGATTCGATGGCCCTTTCTGTAAAAATCGGAGGGGGAAAGGATGTCCAGAACCGAGGTGAACGCCTTTTCTTTCAGAAGTATTGAGCCGAGAACCGACTGTTCCGCTTCAGTGTTGTGAGGAGGAACTCTGCCGCTTGTCACGCTGTTTGACTCTATGCTGCTACTATATTGATCATTCATTGCCCGCTGCTGTTTGATGTTGATTACAGATGATGTCTAATACACTGAGCAGTTTGTGTCAAAACAAAAAAAACACCTTGAAAGTACTGTCTTTCGAGGTGTTTTTTTTGTTTATTTCCAGACAGATAACTGGAATGCTTACGGTATCGCCATGAAGTTGCTGAAAACCGTAAGGGAGTTGAATTTCACTCTCCCTGGGCCACGATGTTTACGGTGATCTCGGTACTGAGATTAAACCCAACCTTTACGGTGATTTTCTTTTCTCCAAGGGTTTTTATCGGTTCAGCGAGCAAAATATCCTTTTTCTCGACATCGATGTTATTTTCTTTCAACCTGTCGCTGATGTCTGTCGAAGTTACTGAGCCGAAGAGCTTTTCATCTGCGCCTGCCAGTTGAGAAAACTCAAGCGTCACCGCTGACAGTTTCCTGGAAAGTTTTTCAGCAGCTTTTCTGTCTTCATCAAGTCGCGCCTGGATTACTGCCTTGTTCTTTTCGAGAAGTTCAAGATTGGCGGCCGTGGCAAGCACAGCTTTTCCCTGGGGCAGCAGATAGTTGCGGCCAAAGCCCGGTTTAACGCGAACAAGATCTCCTTCACGACCAAGAGAATCGATTGTTTCTTTTAAAATGAGTTCCATGATTGAGTCCTCTCCATGATATTGTTTGCAGTTACAACAGTTTAATTTTTTGAGTGATCACTATCATCTCGTTTTTTATCGTCATTTTTTTGATGCAGGCGCCGAAGATCAAACCAGACATCCCCAATCCCCACAACAAGCAACAGGATTGTGCCGAACGACTGAAAGAGCATCATGCCGTAAAAAAATGTTCTGAGAAGCAGCGGGACATTCCATTTGTGCATAAAGAAAACAAAAATTGAAAACCCCTGAAAAAAATAGAGAAAGCTGAACACGATCAGTCCATTGATGCCTACCAACCGTGTGAAGCCTGTCGGCAGCAGGGCAACAATTATCGAGCCGATTAATAACCAGACCAGTGCTGCAGGCAGTTCCCAGAACCGGTGATTAATCCACGGCTTGTAGCCGGTGGTTTTCCTGATGATGCTGTTTCCTGCAACCATGGTGAACCAGATGGTAAGCATGGCAAATCCGCTGATAATGGATACCATTATTTTTGGAAAGATTACTTTCATCTGATAGAAAGACTGTTCTATCAGTGCAATTGTCTCGGAATCTACAGAATTGCTTTGTCTGTAATATGAAAGAGCATCTTCGACTCCATGGTCTATTGAACTCATGAAGTCGGTGACAGGATTTACTCCGGTCGCCATGGTCAATCCAGCCAGGAGCAGCAGCCAGCATCCAAGCAGGGTCAGTGTTGCTTTCAGTCCGGATTTGATCGGTGAGTCTGATTGAAATGCTGATTGGGCAAGTATATATCCCGGCGGGATAAATGTCGCCGTAAAAAACAGAGTACCGAAAGAGTTGAATATACCTGCTCCGATTGAGGCAAGAATAAGCCCTGCGACAATATATCGAAACCCGTGCTCCCACTTGTACAGATAAAACAGCACTACAAGTGGGATGAAGAAATAAATCAACCCCAGAAGGGTAGATTGAAAAGCGGGAATCGAAATGATAAGCCCAAAGAGTATTATGTGCTGGTAGGCTCTGCTGCCGCCCAAAATACGCTTGCTTCCACCGGACACTGAATTCCTTGTCTTATTATTGTCCCTGAACGTTTCCAGAGTATGGAAGCAGGGCAATTTGTCTCGCCTTTTTAATTGCTGAACAGAGCTGACGCTGGTGAGTGGCACAGGTGCCGACAATTCTTCGAGGAATTATCTTGCCTCGTTCAGAAACAAAGTTGCGTAAAACCTTGGGATCCTTGTAGTCTATTCCCATTTCTTTGTCTGCACAGAATCGACAGACCTTTCTTCGTGAAAACAGTTTTTTTTGGGGTCGTGCGGCCATTATATCTTCTCCTTGCCTTTATGCTTTGTCTGTTTCTTCGTCTTCTTCAGATTCCTCGGAATCGTCGGAGTCATCAGAATCATCCGAGTCTGATGATCTATCAACGAGCTCTTTTTCTTCACTATCTGTTTCTTCGGCTTCCGCCTCGAGGCTTATTGCCTTGGCTTCAGCTTCATCCTGCGCCGTTTTTATTTCTTCAGCGCTGATTGAATCCGCAAGCTTGACAGACAGATATTTTAAAACAGAGTCGTCAATCCGAAACTTTCGTTCGACTTCAGCAATTGCCTTGGGTGTTGCGGCAAAATCGGAAAAGACGTAATAACCTTGAAGCTCTTTTTTTATCGGGTAGGCGAGTTTTTTCATCCCCCACTTGACCGTGGAGATGATACTGCCTGCCTCACCGGTAATAATCTGCTTGGTGTTCTCAATTACCGTGTTGATCTCGTCTTCGCCAAGCGATGGCCGAAGAATAAAGATCTGTTCATACCTTCTCATGATTTCCTCCTCATGGACGTTTTTAGTGAGCAGGTGTCAGACCTGCCGGGCGGCCCTCGCATTCACTGTTATAAGGCAGAGAGCGAAGAGGTTTCGGGTAGTCCCGAAGCAATGTGTTTTGCCTAAAAAGCAAAAGATAATTATCTACTTCAACAGGATGCATGAGTCAACTGTTTTCTTTTCCTTTTTCTGCGGCTTTGATTTTTTCCCACTGTTTACGAAGTGCCGTCTCATCCGCAACTATCGTTCCTGAAAAAACATGAGGGTGCCTTCTTATCAGTTTTTCATTGACACCTGCCAGCACATTGTGAAGAGAAAACCGTTCGTTCTCCCTGTTTATTTCAGCGATCATGATAATGAGATAAAGAAAATCTCCAAGCTCCTCGCAGAGGTTCGTCGGGTCGTTGTTTTCGACAGCCGCAAGAATTTCTTCAAATTCTTCGATCAGGTATTGCTTCAATGAAACGGTGGTCTGTTTTTTATCCCACGGGCAGCCATTTGCTCCTCGAAGCGTTTTGACCGTACGAAGAAGGGCTTCAAATTGTTCAACGGTATTTTTCATTTGTCAATTATACGGAAATAGTTGTAACTGCCTGACAAATAATAAGAAGTGCCAGTGCAGATGTTTACAGGCAACGAATTTTGGGAATAGTGGAACGAAAAAACGTTGACATTCCTTCCCTGACTAACTATGTAGTCTATGGTTTAATGGTACAGGGGCAAATAACTGCTCTTTCATGTATCTCGTCAAAGTTAATCGGAACGTAATGATAACTGTTTTACGCAACAGTCTCTATCATTACTCAATTAAAAAAAACAATGAGAGGTTCAGCAACGTGGTTGATGTAGATAAAAAACAAAAGCTATTATTAGAAAAACATAAAGATATAGCCCGAATAGACCAGGATTCAAAACGAACTCATGGCTGGTACGTGCGCGTGAGATTTCTTGGCAGGACACACTCCAAATTTTTTTCAGACAGAAAGTGCGGAGGGAGATACTCGAGCCTGCTGTCAGCGATATCATGGCGTGACCAGACTGAGAAAAAACTGGGTAAAGTGCGAACCAACAAACATATGGTGACCGTCAGTAATTCAGGAACCGGTGTTGTCGGGGTAAGGCATAATGAAAAGCTTAATCGCTACGAAGTGAGTTGGGTAACTGCCATGGGAAAGCAGGGCAAGACCTCTGTTTCCATCAGAAAACATGGCAAAAAAGCCGCCTTTGAACGGGCCTGCTCCATACGGAAAAAAAGAGAAAGCGATCGGCTCGGATATAACTCCTGAAATGTAATGACGGTCGTGCAGTCGGTGTGAGGAGTACCTGCATTGGCGATTATCTCCTGGCCACGCCTGGGACCGCAAAGAAGATGTTGGCATGCAACCCTTTGGCTTGATCCGGTTACTGAAAAAAGTTGACAACAGGTTGACACTAGTGTTTATTTACCGGTTCTGAACGGAAGCGTCTCTTGTGGAGATTCAATTATATTTGGAGAGGTTTGTATTATGTATGCGATAGTCAGAACGGGTGGAAAACAGTATCAGGTGTCATCGGGAGACCAACTGAGAGTTGAAAAACTGGAAGGCAATATTGGTGACACCGTTGAGCTAGACACGGTATTGTTAATAGCAGATGGAGAGCAGGTGACTGTCGGTACCCCCGTGGTGGAGAATGCCAAGGTCATTGCAACGATAGCTGAACAGGGAAAAGACAAGAAAATCAAGGTCTTCAAAAGAAAACGAAGGAAAGGATATCGGCTGATGCGCGGGCATCGCCAGCTCTATACTGCTTTGAAAATTTCAGCGATCAACAGCTAAAAAGAGATAACGAGGAGTAAGGCATGGCTCATAAAAAAGCAGGTGGTAGTTCCAGAAATGGGCGTGACAGCGCGGGACAGAGACGCGGTGTTAAAAAATTCGGTGGTGAAAATGTCAGGGCCGGAAGCATCATCGTCAGGCAGCTTGGCACAAAAATTCATCCAGGAACCAATGTCGGGTGTGGCAGGGATTACACCCTGTTTGCCAAGGTTGACGGCGTCGTTACATTTGAAGAGTTCGGTAAAAGCCGAAAAAGGGTGAGTGTTTATCCCGCAGCATAATGGGTTCAAATATACTGCACCAGATTGCAGTGATATTTTAAAAAACTCGGTCATTACTTTAAGTAATTGATCGAGTTTTTTTTTATTCAAAACAGATACAGGATTCCCGATGTCATTCGTCGATGAAGCTAAATTTTACGTGAAAGGTGGTGATGGCGGAAACGGCTGTGTGAGTTTTCGAAGGGAAAAATATGTTCCCAGGGGCGGCCCGGACGGAGGTGACGGCGGCAGGGGCGGGGATGTTGTCATAACATCGACAAAGAGCAAAAACTCCTTGCTTGATTTTCGATACAGGTCTCATTTCAAGGCCGAACGAGGCATGCATGGCATGGGAAAAGACATGCATGGACGCAAGGGGAAGAACACAGTCATGGAAGTTCCGATCGGTTCCGTCGTCAAAGATGCTGAAAACGGTGAAATACTGGCAGACCTCATCTCGGACGGCCAGGAGCTCATAGCCGCGCAGGGCGGGGATGGAGGCCTTGGCAACGCCCATTTTGCCTCAGGTGCCAACAGAACACCGCGACATGCAACAAAAGGCCAAAAAGGCGAGGAACGGTGGCTGAAAATAGAGCTGAAACTTATCGCAGATGTTGGTCTGGTTGGTTTGCCGAATGCTGGAAAATCGAGTATTTTATCGAAACTTTCAGCGGCCAGTCCCAAGGTCGCAGATTATCCATTTACCACGCTGGAACCACAGCTTGGCGTCCTCAAGTTCAAATTTCATCGACCCTATATCATTGCAGATATTCCTGGAATCATAGAAGGTGCTCATCGCGGTATAGGCCTCGGATTGTCCTTCTTGAAACATATAGAGCGAACGAGGATCCTGCTGCATATTGTCGATATATCTGTTGACAATTATCAGCAGAACTACGAAGTAATCGAGAATGAACTGCTCGAGTATAAACAGGATCTCAGCCAACGGGTCAGGATCATCGTCCTGAACAAGATTGATCTTGTTGATGCGGAAATGGTCGGTGAAATTGCGCACACCTTCCGGGCCCAGGGGGCAAGGACTATTAGTGTGTCGGCAAAGTTTGGTGAAGGGATCGAGCAGCTTAAAAAGGAACTCTCAGAAGCGCTTGATAGAATTAGAGAGGAAGAAGAACTCGAAAGGGAGTCACAGGACCGTTGATTAAAAACGTATCAATAGAGGATGGCCTGTACCTTCGTCAGACACTTTTCGACAAGGCACGCAGAATTGTCGTTAAAGTTGGTAGTGCTGTTTTGACTGATGAAAACGGTATCGCTGAGGAAGTGGTGCAGAATATTGTCAGAGAAATATGCTTCCTCCAGCGGAGCGGCAGAGAGGTAATACTTGTCAGTTCCGGTGCTGTCGCCGCAGGAATCAAGAAAATCTCCTACAGTCGGAATTCAACTCTGGGAACAAAAGAAAAACAGGCCCTCGCTGCAATAGGTCAGCCATTGTTAATGCAGACCTATGAACGGTGTTTTTCCTCTTATAAACTCAATATCGCACAGGTATTGCTGACCCACTCGGATCTTGCACTCCGAGACCGTTACCTTAATGTCAGAAACACCCTGTTGACCCTGTTCAAATTTAATGTAATTCCAATCATTAATGAAAATGATACGGTCTCCGTCCAGGAATTGAGATTTGGTGACAACGACACGCTTGGAGCCTATATATGCAACCTGATTGAAGCGGACATGTTTATCTGCCTCACCGATGTGATTGGGTTATACAACAAGGACCCGGAAAACCATGCTGATGCCGAACCGATCTATACGGTTACAGAAATTACTCCGGAAGTAGAGGCCCTGGTTCATAATGTCAAAAGCTCACTTGGCAGCGGCGGCATGAAATCGAAACTCAGAGCGGCAAAAATAGTCTCTTCCGGGGGGGGAAGTTCTTTTATCGGCCCCGGCAGGGAAAAAGAAATTCTGCAGAAACTTTTCAGTGGACAGATGGTCGGCACCTTCTTTTTGCCCTGCAAGGAAAGAGTTCAGAGCAGAAAACGCTGGATTGCAACAGTCCTGAAACCGAAGGGTACCCTCTCCATCGATGCAGGAGCCTGTGCTGCGCTTTGCGAAGGCGGGAAAAGCCTCTTGCCGTCAGGCATCCAAAAGATTGAAGGCAGCTTTGGTGTCGGGGATGCCGTTCACTGCTGCTCCGAGAACGGCGTTGTGATTGCGGTGGGTCTTGTTAATTACAGTTCTGAAGACACGAATAAAATTAAAGGAAAACACACGAGCAGTATCGAGACGATTCTCGGATATAAGGATAACGATGAAATTGTGCACCGAGACAATCTCGTGATCCTGGAACACGATTAACGGCTATCAGGAGATAACGGATGAATGGAATTCCGACCGACAAGGCGATAACAGAAATGGCCCGAAAGGCAAAAGCTGCCTCGAGATTTCTGGCCTCGAGCACAACAGCTACCAGGCATGCAGTTCTGCATTCAATCTCCGATCTGCTCCGTGCAAAAAAGCGGGAAATTCAGGACGCCAACAACAAGGATTTACTGGCGGGCAGGAACAAAGGCCTTTCTGCTGCCATGATTGACCGGCTGGCACTTACTGATGAGGTTATAGCAGGAATGGCGCAGGGCATTGCAGAGATTATAGCACTGCCTGATCCGGTCGGCGAGATATCTTCGTTGAGAAGACGGCCAAACGGCCTGAGCGTCGGCAGGATGAGAGTACCGCTCGGTGTCATCGCGATGATTTACGAATCGCGCCCCAACGTGACCATAGATGCCGCCGTGCTTTGCCTGAAAACGGGAAACGCTGTTATCCTAAGAGGCGGCTCAGAGGCCATCAACTCAAACATTGCCCTGGCCTCGCTTCTCCAGCAGGCATTGACAGCAGGCGGCCAAAATCCTGATGCGGCCCAGGTTGTTTCCACTACCAGCCGTGAAGCGATAAACGTTCTTTTGAGGCAGGAGGAATTCATTGACCTCATCATTCCCCGGGGAGGTGAGGGGCTGATCCGGTTCGTTTCTGAACATTCGAGAATCCCGGTTTTGAAACACTACAAGGGCGTTTGCCATATTTATGTTGACAAGGATGCGGATCTTGGTAAGGCAACACCAATCATTATCAACAGTAAAGTCCAGCGGCCCGGGGTTTGTAATGCGCTTGAGGGACTGCTGATACATGAAGCTGTTGCCGAGTATTACCTGCCGAAAGTTGAACAGGAACTCGTTGAAAACGGTGTGAAGCTTCTCGGCTGCGAACGTTCCGTAGCTCTTGGTAAACAGATCGACCCCGCCCAGGACAGCGACTGGGGAAAAGAATTTCTTGACTTGAAACTCTGTGTAAAGATCGTCGACTCCGTCCGGGAAGCGCAGGATTATATCGATCGCTACGGGTCCCGGCATACCGAATCAATAATTTCGGAAAACTACACGACTGCTAACCAGTTTATTGCCAATGTCGATGCTTCTGCTGTTCTCGTCAACGCCTCTACCAGGTTCAACGATGGCGGGCAGCTGGGTCTGGGGGCAGAGATAGGAATCAGCACAACCAAGTTACATGCCTATGGTCCCATGGGACTTGAGGAGTTAACGACACGAAAATTTGTTGTCTACGGGAACGGTCAGGTACGTGACTGATGGCTGACATCGGCCTGTTTGGTGGAACATTCGATCCGGTTCATCATGGACATCTGCAATGTGCAGCCGCCGCCCGGGCAGAAGCCGGTATTGATCATGTTGTCTTCATTCCCTCTGCCCGACCGCCCCACAAGAACAGAGACGGAATCTGCGATTTTGGTCACCGGCTGAGCATGCTGGAAATGGTACTGCAGCCGTTTGACTATTTCTCAGTGTCAGATCTTGAACGAGAGCGGTCATACCCTTCGTATACCATTGACACCTGGAATATCTTTCGCCAAAACACCGACGCTTCCACAAAACATTTTTTTATCATTGGCTGTGATGCATTTCTCCAGATCAAGAGCTGGTATCGCTGGCAGGCTGTCATCGCCCAGATTGATTTTATTATCGTTGTCAGACCGGGCTATAACACCTCCAGACTTTACCAGTTTCTAGATCAAAACGGATTCAGTGTTGAAAACAAAAGTACAACCACATGGTACAATCGCAATGGCAGCAACAGGATAAAACTTCTCACCTCCAAAACAGATGACATTTCTTCCTCGGAGATAAAGAGTCGAATCAGGCAGAACTTGCCCTGGAGCCATCTTGTCGAAAAAGATGTCGGTGCCTATATCCTTGATCATTGGTTGTATCGCTGAAAGATTTTTGCCAATTCTGTTTTGAATTATTGCTCAATGGGTATAAAATGAGCTATTCCGGATAGGTTCTATTTCCACTAATCATTCATTGTATCTTTATACGTGTTATGGCCACTATAACGAAGACAGGTTCCGTGCCAAAGCAGATAAGCGTTTTGATTGTCGATGATTCCCCTGTTTTCAGGAGGCTGTTAAGAGAAATATTAGAGCGGGCAAAAAGTATCAACATTACCGGAGAAGCGGCAAACGGGATTGAAGCGCTTGACCTGATACTCAAATTGTCGCCTGACGTTATCATCATGGATATGGAAATGCCGCTGATGGACGGCATGACCTCGCTCCAGCATCTGATGACGCACAAACCGACCCCGACAATTATGATCTCGAGTTTGACCCGGGAGGGGACTGCACGGGGATTTGACGCCATCAAAAACGGGGCTGTTGATTTTATTTGCAAAGATTCATTTTTTCTGAAAAAAAACAATGGGTCCTTCAGCCAGGAACTCATTTACAAGATTCTCTGTGCTTCAAAGGTTATGGTAAAGCCGGTTGAACCTGCGTTCACGGGTAAAATTGATATTCACCGTCCTGAGTTTAATCCGAGTGATATCATCTTCTGTGAGGAATGCGGGGCCAGAAACATCGTGGATACTCCCCGGAAAACCAGGCTCGATACATTGACCTGCAGAAAATGCGGGGATCTGCTCGAAGTAAACCTGATCAACAAATATACGCGAATAAATTGTATTACCGTTATCGGCTCGGGCCTCGGTGGATATGGTAATCTTCTCCGGGTTATCCCTCAGATTCCTGAAGACATGAACGGAGCAATTGTCATTGTTTTACACGCGCAGAGCGAACACGTCGACGCCTTTACTGAATACCTCGGTGCCGTAAGCAGGATAAAGGTCAAGAGAATGATTGACGGTCTTACTATTGAAGGGGGAACCTGTTATCTCGCCTCAGCATCCGACATTGTCTATGTGAAACCTTACAGCGCCCACTACACGATCAGGAAAACAGAACCAGTCCCAGGTTTTGGCTCCATCGATCTTTTCATGGACTCGGTTTCCTCCCTCTTCAAAGATAAAGTTGCAGGATTTGTGTTGTCTGGTTCAGAATCTGATGGGGAAAAGGGCATTAAAGCCATAAAGGCGAATAACGGTTTTTCCATGGTGCTCAATTCAGGCAATTGCCTCTGCAAGGAGATGGGCGAAAATATATTGAGAAAATGTATTGTAGACAGAATAGTAGATGAAAAAGATGCCGCAGAATGTATTATCGATCTCCACAGGGCAGCCGGTAATAATCCGCTGACTGCTTGAAAATACCTTATCTGCCCATCACCAACACCGCTCATCAGCGACAATAGAGGATATGCTCTGGGAAGAACAGGTACCGCTCCTGAAAGAAGGCTACCACAAAGAACTGGTTCGCATCGCCTATGGACAGGCGTCGCTGGGCCAGAAGGTCTATCCTCCCCGGGAACTCGTCTTCAATGCAATGAGGATCACCCGGTTTTCCGATGTCCGGGTCGTGATAATCGGACAAGACCCCTATTTTAATGAACATCAGGGAGGGGCGCCAGAGGCTCATGGCCTGTGTTTTTCCGTAAGAGAAGGGATTCCGGCACCGCCGTCACTGCAGAACATCTTTAAAGAAATTGACCGAAGTCTCTATAATGGCCTCCGCCGAACGGTGAGCAGCGATTTAACCAGATGGGCGGTGCAGGGCGTCTTGCTGTTGAACGCGAGTCTCTCGGTGATCGCTAAAAAACCCAATTCTCATGCAAACATTGGCTGGCATCGTTTGACAGACGACATTATCAGGACGCTATCTTCAAAAAAGGATGCTATCGTCTTTATGTTATGGGGGGCATTCGCCCAGAAAAAGGAAACTCTTATTGATCTGCAGAAACATCTTGTCCTGAAAACCTCCCATCCGTCTCCCTTGTCCGCTCATAGAGGCTTTCTCGGATCAAATATTTTCGTAAAATGTAACAGTTATCTAGTCGACAACGGCTTTTCTCCAATCGACTGGTAGCAAGCCGTTTCAGGAAAGAATGGTACGGATAATATCTTTTTTTCCCACGACTCCCACCATTTCGCCCTCGTCTGAAAGCACCGGGAGCGTATGTATTTTCTTTTCGGTCATCAGGGTGGCAATTTCATCGAGCGGCGTGTCGGGGGTTATGGTGACAACCTCATCCGTAAAAATGTCGAACACGGTTGCTCCGGCAATCTTTTTCAACTCCCGTTCCATCTTTTCCGGATTGTCGAGAAAAAGAAAAGAGTCGAGTATGGTGATAAAGGGTGGGACGTGCACCCGTTTATTCTGAAAAATAAGGTCACTTTCCGTGGCAATGCCGCACACTGCACCTTTTTTGTCAAGTACAGGGACTCCGCTGATATTGTTATTTAGAAGAACCCTGGCAAGGTCTTTGACCGAGGTATCTAAGGTAACAGAGACGACGTTTTTCGTCATGATATCCTGAGCTGTTTTCATTTTACTGGCTCTCTTGTAGGTTTTTAAGGGTGATCGGTACCTCGTCTGCAAGCTCTGAGGCGGTAAATCCCTGGCCCATCCTGTTGTAAAGATTGTCCCCGGCCACACCGTGAAGATACACGCCAACCCCGGCTGCGTCATTTCCTTTCAGTCCCTGGCAGATCAGAGAGCCGATCATTCCGGAGAGGACATCTCCCATTCCGCCGGAGGCCATACCGGGATTGCCCGAGGTGTTGATCCTGATGTGCGCGTCATCGCTGACGACCAGGGTCCCTGCTCCCTTGAGAACGATGGAGAGTTCGGTGTTGCCGTTTTTGAAAAGGTCATGACAGAGGCGGGTAACACGTAATCTGTCCTCCTGTACCGCTTCAGTCGTCTTGCCGACAAGACGTGCCATCTCGCCTGGGTGAGGAGTGAAAATTCTCGGCCCGCCGGGTTTCTGCAGCTGCTCTCGGTACTTCGCAATAATAGTGAGAGCATCCGCATCAATGATGACAGGTTGTTTGAGATGATGGTAGAGATGAAGAACAAGCTCAGCGGTCCGCACATCATTGCCGAGTCCCGGTCCGAGCACGATCGCCTGCTTATCTTCCGCATGTCTGAGGATCGTGGCGATGTCGGAGACGTTGAGCATCGATGACGATGTCGGCAGCGGTATGGTCATTGCCTCGGCGAGCGAGGTTTCGAAAATGGTGTTGAGATCATACGGAACACAGAGGCTGACAAGACCGCAGCCGCTCCTCAGAGCTCCTCTTGCTGCAAGGATCGCAGCACCGGTTTTTCCGGCCGATCCGGCAAGAATAAGCAGGTGGCCATAACTGCCCTTGTGCGAATCCTTCCTGCGGACAAGTTTCTTGGTCCAACTTTTTACCGTTTCAGCAGTAATCATCGAGGTGGTGATTACCGTCTTTTCAATAACTTCAGGAGGGATGCCGATGTCGATAATTTTTAGTTGTCCGGTCAGGGCGGAACTGCCCTGCATTATTTGTCCGGGTTTTGCGCAGCCAAACGTTGCCGTCATGTTCGCCCTGACGCAGGTGCCGAGAATCTTGCCGGTGTTGGAATCGAGCCCCGAGGGGGTGTCTACGGAAATAACGGGAATATTTCTGGAGAATTCACTGCTGTTGATGAGCTCAATCGTATCTGCAAAATGACCCTTGACTTCCCTGACCAGGCCGGTACCGAAAATTGCGTCAATAATGGCACAGCATGGTTTTCCCCGCGATTCTATCTGCTTGAAAAGAACAGATATGGTCTTTACCCTGTTTTTGGAATCGATCACATGCAGCGGGAGGCGCAGCTTTTTGACAATTGAGAGGTTGATTGCGGCATCGCCGCTCAGTTTATCCGGATTTACTAGAAAGAAAAAAATCGGCTCGCAACCGAGCTGGTGCAGATGTCTTCCAATGACGAGTCCATCTCCGCCATTATTTCCAGGACCTACAAAAATCAGTGCAAAACAGTTTTTCAGGCTCTTCAGCTCCCTTTCGAGCAAACGCACGGTAGCAGAGCCGGCATTTTCCATCAGAACTACACCAGGTATACCATATTCTTCAATGGCACATCTGTCTATCGCTCTCATTTCTTCTGATCCGGGAAGTTTCATGGCGACACTCCTTTTACCGGCTGGGATTTGAGGTTGTTTCGGGAAAGATCGATTATTTTTCCGAATCAGAGCCGCGGTTTTTACAGAACCTGCACGGTTCAAAACCTGCCTGGATAGCTATTTCCACATTCTTAAATTCTATTGTACAATTTTTGCAATGATAATGCTCACAATCAGGAAAATGAAAAACGCGACTGCTTATGTTACCGCGTAGTTGCAGGTTTTTCTGAAAATCGTCCTCTTGGCCATTTTGATTATCTCTACTTTGAATGGCTCTGGGCTTTGGAACAATCGATTGATACAGGCGAGTTAAACTTTTGCTAAGAGTATGACAAAGCGAATCGTAGATGAGATGAACTGACTCCGGGAAAAACGGTTTTTCATGGGCTGCCCGGTTAATCATGACAATCGTCAACAGGGCAAACAGTCCATTTGGCATCCACATTGCAACAACGATATTCGCTGATGTGGTGGTTGCTATGTTCCTGCCCATGGTGAATAGGATGTAGTAGATAATATAGAGAAAAAGGCCGATCGGGATGCCGATCGCTTTTTTTCCTGCTCCGGCCTGCAACCCGAGCGGCATGCCGATCAGGGTAAGAATCAGGCAACCAACAGGAAGAACAAGCCGTTTATGGAATTCAGTATAGTATGAACGTCCAGCAGGTTCCTCGATGCCTTGTTTTTTAGACTCCTGAAGGAGTTCCATCATTGTCATTGTACCGCGTGATTTGAAATCCGGGGTCCGAACGGGTGGCTGCAGCGGAATGTTAATGATGTAGCGATCAAAGGTAACCGTCTGGAAACGATCTTCTTCGGGCATGTGAAGACTGCCATCTGACAAGGACAAGGTTACCATCATCTGGTCAAGCCTGGTGTCCATTCTACCGGAGTTCGCCATGGTAATAGCCGGCACCCTCCGGTTACGCATATCTGAAACCCAAACCTGGTGCCATTCTCCGGTTTCTTTATCAATCGAGTTGACGTGGACGACCAGATCGCCGAGCGCTTCGGTAAACTCACGTTCCTTGATACCTTTGTCAATTTTTTCCTTAGCCAGCTGGTACATCATCTGCTGCATTGCGGTATCACCCGCCGGAATAAGCTTGATAGAGAAATAGGCGGTGACAAGGGAAATAAAAACGGCAATAAGGATGAGCGGCGGCAGGGCATGATAGATGCCGATCCCGCTTGCTTTGAAAGCCAGGATCTCGGTATCGTTAGAAAGCCTGGATACGCCTATCGTAACCCCGAGCATGGCTGCCATGGGGATCGAGTAGAGAAACATATTTGGAAAGAGGTACGAAAAAAGCCGTATGAAATCGCTGAAACTGATGTTGAATTCGAGGACGAGATTAAGAAAGGGGATCAGTCTCACCAGAAAGAAAACACCGTTCATGATAATAAAACAGGCGAAGAACGGGGCGAGCATCTCGGTCGCCAGATAGCTGTAAAACAATAGTGGTAAACGCTTTTCCCGTTTCATTGTCTGCTGAAAGAGCGCAAACGGCTCGGCTGAGTGCTTTGGCAGGAACGCTTGAAGAATGTGGTGAGGAGCAAAGCCATGTCAGAACCGCGAATCCGCAAGCGGTTCTTCTATGGTCACGTCAATCCAGTGCTGGTCCCACCATTCAACTGGTGTCACAAAGATTCCGTGAATCAGCATCGAGAAATGAAGATGATCACCGCCTGCCATCCCGGATGTGCCGGTCAGCCCGAGACGATCTCCCTTTTCCACCTGATCTCCAGGAGCAACATCGATCTGGCTGAGATGAGAATAAAGGCTGTATAAACCCTGGCCATGATCAAGAAGTACCATGTTGCCGTAGATCCCAAGATAAGCTCCATGGACGACCACGCCTTTTTCAGAAGCAGTAACATCTGCGTTTTTTGTCGAGGCAATATCGATTCCAAGATGGACCTGTTTGTCTATCGGATTGTCGGCATAATAATAGGTGCGATGGTCGGCGAAGCCGGAACGACTGCTTCCAGACATCCTGGTAAAACTGCTCGACCAGAGCCGCTGAGGATGAGGATTTTTGCAGAGAAGACTTATCTGGTTGTTATTTTTGTCTCTGAGTTCGTTGTTGACATAAAGGTATTTCTCAACGGAATTTCCCTGCATTTCGCTATAATTCTGCTCAAATTCCGGAATTTTCTGGTCAAGAAAACCATCGCCGACATCGATTCTGTCTCTTTTAAAAACCTTTTTCTTGTAAACGGTTGTAAATGAGACTTTTGCCTGGTTACCGGCAGGATCCTCTGCGATAACAAAGGAATCGGAGATGGATTCTGCTTGATAGGGAAGGGCAAAATAACTGATATTGGTATCCTCCCGGCCGTCTCCTACCAGAAAACCGGGGAAATAAGTACCATTGAAAACGATTCCGTGCCTGGAATCCGGATCGCTGATCCGGTAGATAGCTATACCGCTGCCACCGGGGAATATGTAGTGTTCATTGTGGACTATGCTTATCTTCGGCGGCGTGGTGTCGATTGTCACAGCCTGGCTGACCCTGGTTACATTGCCCTTGAGGAAGTGTCGAGCCGAATAGTCGGTGGCGCTGAAGGTAATTGTCGCCGGTCCGTCTTTAAATCCTGCCTCTTTTGGTTTAAAGACCAGTTTTCTCTGGTCAATGGCCCTGCCGATGACTCCGGTATATCCCTGGCGGGGGAAAACCGTGGTGAACAGCTCTTTTTCAACACCATCCTGGGTAATTGTCAGTTTTACTGACTGTAAACCACTCTTGTCGTCTTTTGCAGTGACGGTGATATCACTCTCGGCCCCGATAAAAAGCTGTGGTTCCTCAATTACCGCCAGGGGGGATTCTCCTTCAAAAAACAGAAAAAAAACAAAGCCGGTCACTATCAGAAGTGCCAGAAGTATGATGAGATAAATTGTGGTTTTGGGTTTTGTGGAACTGCCTGCTCGTCTGCTCATTGTACCCTTTTTTTTTGACCCGGCTTAATGTTGCCAGATTATTTCATATTTCTCTATATGGAGATCTTTTGCCGGAGCAATAACCAATCGTTTCCCGGTGTCCTGTTCCAGTCGTCTGGTTGTCGGTTCCTCTTCCTTCAGCAGCATATCTGCTATACGGGGATGCACCCTCAGCGTGACCGTCGAACCTGCGGCACGGGCTGAATTGCGGCTTATCTTGCGAAAAATCTCATAGCAGACAGTGCGGCGGGATTTTAATACCCCTTCTCCAGAGCAATAGTGACAGGGTTCACACATCATCTGGTTGAGATTTTCACTGTTCCGCTTTCTGGTCATCTGAACGAGGCCGAATTCGGATAGTTTCAATATGTTGATACGGCTTTTATCCTTTTTGACGGCCTCTTTGAAATAGCCGAATAACTCTTCACGGTGGGCTTCATCTTCCATGTCAATAAAATCGATGATGATAATACCGCCGATATTCCTCAACCGCAACTGGTAAGCGATCTCTTTGGCTGCCTCCATATTGGTCTTGAATATCGTTTCATTCAAGTCATCTTTGCCGACAAATCTGCCGGTATTAACATCAATGACCGTCAGCGCTTCCGTATTTTCAATAATGATGTAGCCGCCCGAGCGAAGCCAGACCTTTTTTTCAATCGCCTTGCTGATCTCGACATCAACACCATATGCCTCGAAAAGAGGCAGTTCCCCGCGGTAAAGAGAAATCTTGCTTTTCAACTGAGGGGCAAACGTATTGACAAAGGCAACGAGTTTCTCATAGGACTTCTCATCATCAATGATCAGATAATCGACATCACTGGTGAAAAGGTCACGAACCGAGCGCAAGGTTATGTCAAGGTCCTCATAGACAAGAAAAGGCGGCCGCGATGTCGCCGACCGCTCCTTGATCTCATCCCAGAGTATCATCAGAAACTCCATATCTGCCTCAAGGTCCTCGCGGGTGGCATGCCTGGCCACGGTTCTTATGATAAAACCGCTGTTACTGGGGCGCAAGTCTTCAATTGTCGCCCGCAGGGAATCCCGTACATCGTCTTCCTCTATTTTGCGGGAAACACCGATATGATCAGTCTGGGGAATAAAGACAAGATTTCTGCCGGGCAGGCTAATCTGGCAGGTCAGCCGGGCACCTTTGGTGCCGATGGGATCCTTGCTGACCTGTACGAGAATCTCCTGGCCTTCACTGAGCAGATCCTCGATATGAAGTGAATGGGGCTTCCGAAGCTCGGGCATTTCAGTAACTGCAGGCTGAGATTCAGCATGATCATCACCTGGATGGTCCTTCCTCTGAGAGTCATGACCTGCCAAGGCATCATCGACGTAGAGAAACCCGGTGCGCTCGAGTCCGATGTCAACAAAAGCCGCCTGCATTCCAGGCAGCACCCGAACAACACGTCCGAGATAAAGATTTCCCATCAACCCTTTTTCAGTCGGGCGCTGCAAATGAAATTCAGTTAGATAGCCACTTTCTACAAGGGCAATGCGGACTTCGTAACTTCTCGAGTTAATAAGAATTTCAGTGGTCATTAAAAAAACATCTCAACATCGTTAAAGGAAGTGCACGTTCTTCGCCGTGTACGAGCAGTACTTGAAGCTATTCGTCACATCCCTCAAAGAATGGCGATAAAAAAATTTAGGTTTCTCTTATGTAATAATCAATTAAAAGTATGCTTGTATCGAATGAAGAGCGTATTATACAGCACTAAGGGGATAAATTGCCACACTCTCTTGAACCAGACACAAAAAAGGCTAAACAGGTGAGGTACGCTGATCTGTCCGTAATTGTTCCCACCTATAACAGGGAGCATTTTCTGGAACGTGCCTTACGCTCGGTCTTGGCGCAGACCGTTCTCCCCAGGGAAATCATCGTGGTTGATGATGGCTCAGCTGATCGTACCCGTTACCTCATAGACAGGCTCCGGGATAGCAGCACCACCGAGATACGCTATTTCAGCCAGTCGAACAGTGGACCTGCTGCAGCAAGAAACAGGGGAATTGAACAGTCTTCATTTGCTGTTGTCGCCTTTCTGGACTCTGACGATCATTGGCATAAAAGAAAAATTGAGGTCCAGTTTCACAACCTCGTCGACAACGATCAGTACAGGATTTCACATACCAGGGAAAAATGGCTGCGGCGCGGAAAGCATCTCAACCAGAAAGCGATCCACAAACCGGCAAACGGTTTTATTTTCAATTCCTGCCTGGGGCTCTGCTGTGTCGGCATGTCCACAGTCATGTTTGAAAAATCTTTATGTGTCGATCACGGCCTGTTTGATGAATACCTGCGCTGCTGTGAAGACTATGATTACTGGCTCAGGGTTTCGGCAGCCGAGCCCTTTTTATTGATAAATGAGCCATTGACGATTAAAGAAGGTGGACGTGCGGACCAGGTCTCGGTACGTTACCGGATCGGTATGGACCGCTATCGAATATACGCGCTGCTGAAACTGCTCGTAACAGAGCAGCTCAGCGCTGTGCAGTTCAGGCAGGCGCGTGACATGCTCGTTAAAAAATGCGAGATCTACGGCACGGGCTGCACCAAGCATGGAAAAATCACTGAAGGAAAATCAATCCTGGACCTGGCGAAAGGTGCAGAGGGCGCATTGACCGATGAACATCTTAACACGGTCAGGGAGCTGGTACGACCCGTCCCGCTACCTGAGAAAAATATATATTGAACGCTCCTGTGCTGACTCCCCCTATGTTGCGGAGATAATCGGCAGGGCGAATCTTCCGGTAACCATTGTTGATCAGAGCGATTATCCTGCTCTGGTCAATGGAGTCTATCCTGAGAATCTGTCCGAAGGGAAGACGGTGCTGCTGCTCAGCAGGCACAGAGGCAAATTCCTGAAAGGATGCCCATCAACCCGGGAATACCAGTGCTGTGATTACCGGGTAATAAATACCGGTACCGGCTGCCCGATGGATTGCACCTATTGTATTCTGCAGGCCTATCTGAACAATCCATATCAGAATTTTTTTATCAATGACACCGATCTTTTTAGGGAGCTTGACGAAAAGACATCGGCTGATAAAGGCTTTTTGCGAATCGGTACCGGTGAATTTACCGATTCAATGGCACTCGACCGTATCACCGGGATGAGCCGTAAATTGATCAGTTTTTTTGCGGAAAAAGATAATTGCATGCTCGAGTTGAAAACAAAGAGCGCCTTTATCGACAATCTCAAAAGCATCGATCATCGCGGCAGAACCATTATGGCGTGGTCTCTGAACAGCGAACAGATTGTCGGTGAGGAGGAAATCAGGGCAGCGACAATCGATGAACGGTTGGCAGCCGCCTCGGCCTGCGCCGGCATGGGATATCCTCTGGCTTTTCATTTTGATCCGATTATCATCTATCCCGGTTGGGAACAGGGGTATAGAGAAACAGTCACGAAGCTCTTCGAGAAGGTGGAGGCTTCTTCAATCAGATGGATATCGCTCGGGGGGTTCAGGTACATTCCAAAGCTGAAACAGATAGGAACCATGAGGTTTCCGCACTCAAAAATCTACCATCATGAATTCATAGAAGGACTCGATACCAAACAGCGTTACTTCAGACCGCTGCGAGTTCAAGCCTACAAGCACATATACGCACTCATCAAAACGCTTGCAGACCCGCTGACTTGTATTTATTTCTGCATGGAAAGCGATGAAATCTGGAAGGAAGTTATGGGATTTGTTCCCGGCGAACGAGGCGGCTTGCCGCGTATGCTGGACAACGCCGTCAACAGAGGTTGAGCTGTACCCCGGATGAGATGAGAAAATAGCCTTGTTCTTTGCGACAACTGTCGTATATTTGAAATTCTGTTACTACTACTAAAAATGGAGAGAGAAAATGATCAATAAAGCAATCATCGTTGGAAACCTTGGGGCTGATCCCGAAATCAGGTACACCCAGAGCGGATCTCCCGTGGCCTCGTTTAGTGTCGCCACGACTGAACGCTGGCGTGATAAGGAAGGGAATCAACAGGAGTCAACTGAGTGGCACCGAATCGTTGCCTGGAGTAAACTCGCTGAAATATGCGGCGAATACCTGCACAAGGGCTCACGTGTCTATATAGAGGGGAAAATCCAGACCAGAAAATGGCAGGACCAGAGCGGTAATGATCGATATACAACTGAAATTGTAGCAAGAGAAATGAAAATGCTTGATCGTCGTGAGTCCGGATCAGGCCCCTCGACCGGGTCTTCGCAGGAAAATAATTTTCCTGATTCATCACCCGGCTATGGCACAATGGGAGACGATGTTCCCTTCTGATGCTCCCCCCGACAGCCGGGCATGGCAAAACCTGTCTGTATCCGCGTAATTTGCTGACAGTCTTTACAGGAAGATCTGGTCTGTACCACCGTGAAGGCTGTCAGCTTCTTTTTACCCTTCACCGTCCCGTATCTCGTCTTCAAAGCCCACGAATTTAAACTGTTTGTCAAGCTTGACTGGCGAACCTTCCATTCCTATTGTGCTGCCAGGAAGATCAATCTTATTTTACAGAAGCTAGCGTTTTAAATGTTACATACGGGTCTCAACTGAAGATGGATTATTACAAAACACTTGGTGTTAATAAAGACTCCAGTGCCGACGAAATTAAAAAAGCCTACAGAAAGCTTGCGCTGAAGTATCATCCTGACAAAAACAACGGCGACAAGGGAGCCGAGGCAAAATTCAAAGAAATAAGCGAGGCCTACGCTGTTCTTTCAGATTCCGAAAAGAAAAATCAATACGACACATACGGGTCAACAGGGTTTCACCAGAGATATTCACAGGAAGACATTTTTCGAAACTTCGACATCAATGACATTCTCAGCCAGTTTGGTTTTGGAACGAGCAGCTTCAACAGCGGATCGTTCAGAGGGAACATGAACTCGGGAGCTTCGCACCATGACTTCACCTCGTTCTTCGGACGCAACACTGCGGGGCGACAAGGTTGCGGCGGCGGGTGCAGCCAACCGGCCAAAGGGCCGGATATGACCTACCAGCTCGTGGTCAGCCTCGAGGATGTCCTCAACGGCGCTGAAAAGCAGATTTCACTGAGAACAAATGGAAAAACACAAACTGTTTCCGTAAAGATTCCCAGGGGTATAGAAGAAGGTAAGAAGTTACGCCTCAAGGGTAAAGGTGGTAAATCCTCAACCGGAGGTGAATCCGGAGATCTCTTTTTAAAAATCGAACTCGAACCGCATGAATCATTTGAGCGTGACGGTGACGACCTGATCCATCATAAAAACATATCCTACAGTGATGCCTGTCTCGGGGCCAAAGTTGAGGTAGAGACGCTCGATCAGAAAAAATATATGATAACGGTACCTCCCGGTACCAATGGTGATTCTCGCTTGAGAATCAAGGGGCAGGGTCTTCCAAGCGGCCCTATAGGCGACCGGGGAGATCTTTACGTGAGAGTCGGAGTGCAGATACCTGGCAAACTGACGGAGGAGCAGCAGAGTGCCGTCGAAACTCTGAAAAAACTCGGCCTGTGAAAAAACGCGATCGGTGTAACACAGCCAAGCCCCTTCCCTGTTAGGTTCAAATCCCCTCCGACGTCTGAAGATCGGAGAACTGGTTCCCCCTTCAAACTGGAAAAACAACGCATGAAACCATTGCTGATCTCCTCTTGGCTTATCTGTAACCTTTGTGTTCCCTGCGTCCTGCTTGCTGCTCATGGACTGAGCATAGACGGCAGCTTGAAGTATCCTGACGGCTTTGAAAGATTCGAATACACTTCGGCCGATGCGGTCAAGGGTGGTGAGATGATTCTCCACGACATCGGCAGCTTTGACAAGATGAATCCTTTTACGTTGAAGGGAACAGCACCCTTTGGCCTGGAATCCTATATCTTTGAGCCCCTCGCCGTTCCCAGTCTTGATGAGCCTTTTGCCCAGTACGGCCTTATTGCCCGGGACATTGAGGTAGCCGATGATAAATTATCCGTCATTTTTACCATAGATGAACACGCCCAATTTTCAGATAACCATCCTGTTACCCCGGATGACGTGAAGTTTACTATAGAGACCTTGAAAAGCGATGAGGTTCATCCGTTTTATCCCAACTATTATAAAGATATTGACCGGGCAGAAATTCTTGATGAAAATAGGATACAGTTTCACTTCAAGCGGGCCAACCGTGAACTGCCGCTCATTGCCGGACAGATAGCGGTGATGTCCAGATCGTTTTACCAGCAGCACCCCTTTGCTTCGGAAACGCTGACTATCCCTGTTGGGTCCGGTCCTTATATAATCGCCTCATACAGCCAGGGCAAATCAGTCACCTATATACGGAACCCTGACTATTGGGCGGTTGACCATCCGGCAAGAAAGGGAATGTTCAATTTTGATAAAATCGTTGTCAAGTATTACAAGGACCAGACTGTTTCCGTTGAAGCCTTCAAAGCCGGCGAATTCGACACCATGCAGGTAAATATTGCCAAACAATGGGTTCGCGATATGTCAGGCCCTAAATTTGAAAGCAGACAGATTGTGAAAACTAATTTTCCTCACAAAAACAATGCAGGGCTCCAGGGTTTTGTAATGAACAGCCGCAGGCCTGTTTTCTCAGACCGCACGGTCAGGAAAGCAATCGGAATGGCCTTTGATTTTGAATGGGTAAACAAAAGTCTGTTTTTCAGTCAATACAAGAGAAGCGATTCTTTTTTCAGCAATTCATACCTTGCTGCTGCTGGATTGCCTTCAGACCAGGAATTGTCACTGCTTGATCCTTTCAGGGAAGTTCTGCCCGGGGAAGTGTTTAACAAACCGATGGGTGAGAAGAGCAGTGCTGAAAGTGACATCAGGTCAGAGTTACGTGCTGCGGCACAGCTTCTGAAGGAGAACGGTTGGCGGTTACAAGACGGTGTGCTCACCAATAGCGAAGGGGTGAAGCTCTCTTTTGAAATAATACTTGCAAGCCAGAGTTTTGAAAGAGTAATGGCCACTTTCACGAAAAATCTTCAGAAGATCGGTATTGCCGCACGTTATCGAACGATTGATCCGGCATTATATGCAGACCGGATCAATAATTTTGACTTTGATATGTGCGTCTATGTTTATGGCCAGTCGCTGTCACCGGGAAATGAACAGCGTAATTTCTGGCATTCGGAGGCGGCTTCCCAGAAAGGCTCCAGAAACCTGGCAGGGGTCAATGACAGGGCTGTAGATTATCTGGTGGAAAAAATTATCTATGCCGATAACCAGCAGGAGCTGACCACTGCCAGCAGGGCGCTTGACCGCGTGCTCTGGTATGGCTATTACCTCGTTCCCAACTGGTATACCGACAGCTACCGGAGCGCTTATCACAACAAGTTCAATATTCCCGATCACATTCCAACATACTATAATTACGATCAATTTCAAATGACCTGGTGGTCAAAATAGCAGACTGGATCAGCCTCACTAACAAAGAGACTGGATTTTGAGGTAGGAAAGAGTTACCAAAAATTCTCTGGCCGAAGGCGCTAACTTATTGTTCTGAGGCAAAAAAACACTAAAATTTTCTTGACGCTTCAAAATCATGCTGATACATTGCCAGTAGATACTCCATCTAATGACTGGGTATCTGTCTTTTGAAAAGGGGCCGAGGTACCCCCATATTTTCCTGACAGGAATAAAACCCTGTCATATCGCCAGGAGGTTTGCAGCATGTCAGAACGTGTTCAAGGAAAAGTAAAATGGTTTAATGCGAGCAAAGGTTACGGATTTCTGGAAAGACCGGATGGAGAAGCGGACGTTTTCGTCCATTTCAGCGCCATCCAGGGGGAGGGGTTCCGCAGCCTGGAAGAGGGGGAGCCGGTTGAATTTACTGTTGCCCAAACCGATAAAGGCCTCCAGGCGGAAAATGTAATAAAAATGAACTGAACGAGTATCAGCATATCCGCTTTACCAAGCCCCGTGAAGTCGTTAAGACATTGCGGGGCTTTTTTTCTGTCGGCAGCTGTTATGGAGCGAGCGATGACCGTATTCCTGCTACCATCATTGAACCAGACAAAACGCTTTGGCGAGTTCCTCGGCTCACTGTGCCAGGCCGGTGACGTCATCTGCCTGGCCGGTGATCTCGGGGCCGGTAAGACTGCCCTCACCCAGTCAATTGCAAGAGGGCTTGGCGTCAATGACGACGAATATGTCTCCAGCCCGACCTTTTCGGTATTTCACCAGTACAGTGGCCGGCTGGAACTCTACCATATGGATTTTTATCGACTGAACAGCAGCGATGATGTTCTCTCCATGGGGCTTGATGAATATTTTTACCTTGAAGGCGTGACTGTTATCGAATGGTGCCGGAAAGCGGCTGATATCATCCCGGAAAAGCACCTCCTGATTGAACTGCAGGCAATCAGCTCGGAACAAAGAAAGATCCGCTGCACCGGTACTTCCAAAAGCTGGAAGAAACGGATAGAGACGCTCGTTGAGAAGCTGGATCTCCAGTGTATTTCATGATTGTAATAATCGAGATTGACATTAGTGTGGCTGAACCGGTTCAGAAATACTCTGCATCGTTTTCGCTATTTCACCGAACGGATACATTGCCATGAAAGAAGAAAAAATAAGATTCCAGGACTGTTTCAAGACATTTACCAGGGACCAGGATAAAGCCATTGCCCCGGAAGAAACCATATCCCGTTTTTATCAGAAGATTGAACAGTTTGACTGTAAAATTCTCAGCGAAGTGAAGCGAATTGATAATGGACGACTTGATATCCCGGTCTATTTCAGTGTCTGCACCGATGAAGCGCGTGTTTTGACTGGAACCAAAAAACAGATGGGAAAAGGCGCCTCGCCTGTACAGTCGAAAGCGTCTGCATGTATGGAACTTGCTGAACGATTTTCGTTTTTTTCCTTCAAGTCTACTGAAAGTAATTTTATCACAGGCGATTACCGTTTTATGAGAGAAAGGAACTATCCGGTTCTTGAGCCCTCCTACCTCCTGAAGTCTGTCGATGACGAGAGCATGAGCAGCGAGCAGCTCGAGAAACTGCTTGAAGGTATTCCGATGCAGTGGACCTGGGGAACCCACCTTAACGCTGACCAACTGGTTCTCATACCCTTTTCATGGTTTTATGCCATCAATGAGTTCAACGGTCCCTCAGCCGGGAATACGATTGAAGAGGCTGCGCTGCAGGGAATTTCTGAAGTAGTTGAGCGGCATGTGTGCTCCAAGGTAAATCGATTTCGGCTGGAAACACCGCTCATCGACCAGGAATCGATCAAAGACCCTGTGGCCCGTGAGCTTCTGGAAAAGTTCAGAAAGAACCATATCGAACTTTACCTCAGTGATTTCAGCCTGGACACCGGTATCTGCACCGTTGGTGCACTTGCCTATGACCGCGAGACATTCCCTGAGATGAGCGAGATCGTCTTTACGGCAGGCACCACCCCCGGCCCGGACAAGGCAATTATCAGGGCTGTAACTGAAGTTGCGCAACTGGCAGGGGATTTCAATACAGGGTCAAATTATGTTGCCTCCGGATTGCCGAAACCGCTGTCACTGGATGAGGTCTCATATATTACCAGCAGCAGCCGGACAATAACCACGCCGGAAATGGTTGAGTTGTCAGACGATAATATAAAAGTAGAAATATCAAATTGCATGAAGGCTCTTTCCCGTATCGGTTTTGAGATTTTCATGATCAATGTGACCCATCCGGAACTGGAGATCCCAGCGCTCTACACCATCATTCCAGGCGCTCATTTCAGAGAGCGTTCAGTGAGAAAAGATGCCGGTTTGTTTGCCGCCAAGCTGCTCAATGAACTCGTCGTGGAGAGTACCCTGTTTGAAACCAGGCTGGCCCAGATGGAAGCACTTCTTCCCCAATCCTACTACCTGGCGTTCTACAGGGGAATCAGCTATTTCAACAAGGCAGACCATGAACAGGCGGTTGCCCAGTTTGACATCGCCCTCAGCAGAGATCCGGAACCGGAAGACCTTCCCTATATCCTCTCTTATAAAGGACACAGCCTGAAGGACCTTGAGCGCTTTGATGAAGCGATCTGCGCACTGCAACTGGGCTGCAAAGAGGATTCGGAACGCCCTGATCTCTATAATCTTTTAGGTGTCTGCTATTTTAAAAAGCAGGATTATGAGCAGGCCATTACCTGTTTTGAACGGGCCGTCTCGCTCAACCCTGCGTCTGCAATGGATTATGCAAACATCGGCGTCAACCATAACAGACTCGGTAACAGCGAGGAAGCCATCAGATATTTCACGCTGGCGCTCACTATGGACCCGATGCTTGATTTTGCCCGCGAGCAGCTTAATGAGCTTGTCCACTTGTAGAGCAGAGCCCATCAGGTGCCATCTCTGAAACAACGGTTTTTAGTTCTTCCGCTCGCTTTAAAAACTGCTCTGTACGGTAGTATATGAATTTATTGGAACAAACCTGTCAAAAAATATTCCCCCAGGATTCTCAGGCAAGAGATCACGCTGCTTCACGTCTTGACCAGCGTGCACGAGCGCATCTGGCACTTGGCGCTGTTTTTGACCTTGCCGTCAATCTCGCCGGCATGACCAGAACGGTAAAACCACACTTTGGCAGGAAAGCTATCGTCGTCATGGCAGGAGACCACGGGGTGACGGCCGAGGGCGTCAGCACGTTTACACCGGAGGTCGCGCGCCAGAGAATCCATGCCTTGGTTGACGGAGAAGCGATTATCAATGTACTGGCAAAGCATGCCGGAGCCGATGTTTTTGTCGTTGACATGGGCGTAAATGGTGCTTTTGTCGATCTAATTGAGGCTGGAAAAATAATTGATAAAAAAGTCGGTCATGGAACGAACAATAGTGCCAGAGGGCCGGCCATGAGCATCGCCCGTGCGCGGCAGGCGGTCGAAGCGGGAATAGACGTGGCAAATTCGCTTTGTCAGGATTATGACCTGCTTGGCACCGGCAATGTCGGTGCAGGCAGCACCACAGCCGGCGCCGCCATTGCCGCCATTATAACCGGGAAGTCTGACGAGCAGGCGACGGGGACCGTCAGCGGTCTTGACAGGGATCAGCTCGCCGCCAGATTCGCCACCATAGAGAGAATTCTCGAGGTAAACAAAGCGGATAAAAACAACGGGCTTGACGTACTGTCAAAAGTTGGCGGATTTGAAATCGGCGGAACAGCAGGTCTCATCATCGGTGCTGCAGCTAACCGGGTGCCTGTCGTAATTGACGGCTTCACTTCAACGGCCGGAGCGTTGATCGCCTGCAAGATTGAACCGTTTGTCAGGGATTACCTCATAATCGCACAGCGCTCGGAAGAACCCGGACACCAGGCCATGCAGATAGTGCTCGGCTGCAAAAAGCCGCTGCTTGATATCGACATGCACCTTGACGATGGTGGCGGTGCTGCCGTGGCCATGAACCTCGTTGATGCAGCCGCCGCCGTTTTGAATGATTAACCGCCTTTGGGGAGGCAGCGGCAGGTTCAGTCAAGGAAAGTATCAATGAGAAGCGGTTAAACGACCCTTGACCATCCAGCTGTCAAATATCGGTCAAGAGCTTGCGGCGGCTGTCTTGACAAAATAATATTGTAATGCTACAGGTGTTCGGTCATCTCACAATTATCTTAAACCAAGAGGAAGCGGAAAATGGAACGAACATTTGCCATCATTAAACCTGATGCGTTTTCAGCCGGCAATGCAGGTAAGATTATCTCTCGTATTTATCAGGAAAACTTCAAGATTGTCGGGCTGAAAAAGCTCTTTTTGAGCAAACGGGAGGCCGAAGGTTTTTATTACGTCCACAAAGATCGGCCGTTTTTCGACGAACTTACCGATTTTATGAGCAGCGGCCCCTGTATTGTCATGGTACTCGAAGCCGGGGGAGCAATTAAAAAATGGCGTGATCTCATGGGGGCGACGAATCCGGCAGTGGCAGACGGCGGTACATTGAGGAAGGAATTCGGCTCGTCAGTCGGTGAAAATGCCACGCATGGATCCGATGCAGCTGAGACCGCTGCTTTTGAAGTCTCTTATTTCTTTTCAGGCCTGGAGCTTCTCTAAATTTCTGCCTGTCCGGAGTCATCCGCCGCTATCGGCAGGCTCCGGACTGGCCAGGCGGTCATACTTGCCAGGTCAGGAGTTTTTTGTCACCCGGCAGGCAAGCATGCCTTTATGAAGACGGACGTTGATGGAATCTCCATGGCTGACCTGCTTTTCGTCGGTTATTATTTCACCGCTCAGCGGTTTGCTTACAATCGAATAGCCTCTTGAAAGAGTGGCCAGAGGACTCACTGAATCCAGAACCGCAGCTGTTTCCCTGAAGCGTGAAAGCTTTCTTCCCAGCTGGTACTCAATTCCTTTTCTTAAGCGCTCAACACAGGAGTTCAGCTCCGCCTGGTGAAGTCTTATGGCGGTGCGCGGTGACATTTGCTCAAGGCTTTGTATCCGGTGACGCAGACGCCTGTTTCTGTCTTTGAGCATCATGGCCATTGAATCGATCAGTCTCATCTTGAGCGTATCGAGCTGCATCGTTTTCGTGTAGAAAGCGTTATCAAAGGTTGACAGGAGTCGGCTTGCCCTGTCAATACGATATTGAACAGCATCCAATCGCCAGAGCATAGAACGCGCGATCCGCTGCGTCAGTCTGCGGATGTTATTTTTCAGTTCCTGCGGGTGCGGTATCAGCAGCTCCGCCGCGCTTGTCGGAGTAGCGCAGCGAATATCAGCGCAATAGTCTGCTATGGTGATATCAATTTCGTGGCCGATTGCAGAAACGACCGGTATCGAACAGTTAAAAATCGCCCGGGCCACGCGCTCTTCATTAAACGTCCACAAATCTTCGATTGACCCTCCGCCGCGGCACAGGACAATAACATCGGTTTCACTCTTTTCAGCCTGCTCCAGCGCTGAAACGATCTCATCAGCAGATCCTTCCCCCTGTACCCGAACCGGCAGGATCTGAATGCACAGGTCAGCGTTGCGTTTGTAGCAGACAGAGAGAAAATCATGCACTGCAGCTCCGCTGGGAGAGGTGATCAGGACAATATTTTCTATATGCTGCGGAAGGTCTTGTTTAGCGCCCTGATCAAAAAGCCCCTCTTTAAAAAGTTTTGCCTTTAATTGCTCAAAGGCAATCTGAAGATGGCCTGAGCCGCAGAACGCAACGGAATCAATTATGATCTGGTATTCGCCGCGCGGTTCATATATCGTGATCCTGCCGTCGCAGATGACCTGCTGCCCATCTAACAGCGTTTCTCCCAGATACCTGGACTGGTTCTTGAACAGCACCGCCCGGATCTGGGCATTTTCGTCCTTGAGATTGAAATAATGGTGACCGGATTGAGGTTTGCGCAAATTTGATATCTCTCCTGAAATTCTGACGAATTGAAATCGCTGTTCAAAAAGAGATTTGATCTCCCTGGTCACCTGACTGACCGATTTAATTCCAGGCTGATAGTGGTCTGCTGACATTGATCGCTGTTTGGATTGAGGATGAATTGGGTACACTTTTACTGATAGACACCTGTCTGCTTTTATACTATAAATGTCTGTGCAGGTTTACACAAAAGAGAAATATTTTAATAATAGTGCGCTGGAGGAGATAATGGCCGAAAGAAGTGCCTTTGAAAAAATTCATGTTCCAGAAAACGAGAAAGGTGATTTAGGCGGTGTTCTTGAACAACTCAACCTTCCTCCTGGCGTGGTCACCTTTGTTCGGGAGAACAAGCGGCTGGTGCAGGGGTGTATTGTTGCAGTCGCGATCATCATCGTTGCCTGGGCCCTCTATGATTCACACCGGGACAAAAAAAGAGAAGATGGCGCCTCGGCTCTTTCTGTTGCCGTCGATATAGAAAACACGCAGGAAAAAATCGATAAACTCAAGGCAGTAAGCGTCGAATATTCAGGGACATCATCCGCCCTGTGGGCTAAAATAAACACAGCACATGAAATGATGAAAACCGGCCAGAAGGCTGATGCGCTTGCGCTCTACGAGGGGCTTCTTGCTGAATTCGATACCTCTTCCCCTTTGTATCCTCTCATCTCAATCAGTCTCGCCCAGGGAAACGAAATAGCGGGAAACGACGCCAGGGCCGCGGCAGAATATGAAAAAATTAAACAGACAGATGGCTATCAGGGGCTCGGCTACCTGGGACTTGCGAGGATCAGTGAAATGCAGGGTGATAAACAAAAGGCGCTTGAAATATATGAAGAATACCTTGCCACACTGATAAGTGTTACAGACCAGGGTGAAAAGGGCTTGATTGAGGAGAAAATTGCCCGCCTCAAAGCTATTCTGTGATACGCACATCCTGCATAGCTGACGTACGCCGGACCGTCAAAACCTGGCGAGAGCGTAATTTTACGTCCTGTCTCGTTCCCACCATGGGGTACTTTCATGACGGGCATGTCGCCTTGATGGAGCATGGGCGGCGGATTGCAGACAGGGTCGTCGTCAGCCTCTTTATCAATCCGACGCAATTCGAACCTGGTGAGGATCTGGATTCATATCCCCGGAACCTGCAGGGCGATCTGCAGAAAGCAGAAGCTGCCGGAGTCGATCTGCTCTTCACCCCTGAGCCCCCGGAAATTTATCAGCAGGGGCACGAGACGTCGATTATGGTTTCGGGGCTTTCACAGGGAATGTGCGGTCGTGACCGCCCCCACCATTTCACCGGCGTTACCACCGTTGTTGGCAAGCTCTTCAATATCGTTGAACCGGATAGTGCCATTTTTGGGGAAAAAGACTTCCAGCAGCTGACTGTCATAAAGAAAATGGTGCACGACTTGAATTTTCCGGTAAAAATCATCGGTCATGAAATTGTCAGGGAGGCAGATGGACTTGCCATGAGTTCAAGAAACGCCTATCTTGACGTGCAGGAAAGACAGGAGGCAACGATACTGTTCAGGGCTCTTGCAATGGTTCAAAAGCAGGTGAAGGAATCCGCTGTAACCCTTGAAACCGAGCCTTTGCTGAGGGCTGCTGAAACATTTATTTTTGAAAACAGCCGATGTTCGGTTGAATATCTGACAATCGTTGATCCGCTGACATTGAAGCCAAAATCAGAGACCGACGGTAGTTGCAGGATTGCAGGTGCAATCAAGATAAACAACAGAATACGGCTGATTGATAATATGGCGCTTTGATACATTGACAACACCACGTGATCAATTCACCGTGTCAGCCCATTATTACATGATTACCGATATATCTATGGAGGAGAGATCAGATGCCCGGTTTTGAAATTTTCGGCCAGGAAGAAAAAGATCAGATCATGGATGTCCTGGAAACAGGGGTATTGTTCCGTTACGAATTCGCAGAGCAACGAAATGGAATTTATAAGGTTAGGGAATTCGAGCATAAATTCGCAGAATACAGCGGCAGCCGTTATGCTCAGGCAGTAACCTCAGGCACGGCAGCGCTGAAGGTTGCGCTGACGGCGCTTGGCATCGGTTCAGGGGACGAGGTGATAACCCAGGGGTTTACGTTTGTGGCAACCTGGGAAGCAATTCTTGAGGTTGGGGCCGTTCCGGTATTTACCGAGGTTGATGAAACCCTCAACATGGATCCTGACGACCTCAGGAAAAAGATTACTGACAAGACCCGTTGCATTATCCCGGTACACATGCTTGGATCAGCTGCAAGAATTACGGAAATAATTGCAATTGCAGATCAATGTAACATCCCGGTGATAGAGGATACTGCCCAGGCGGCCGGCGCCAGTATAAACGGCAAACACCTTGGGTCGTTTGGTCATTGCGGTACGTTTTCTTTTGATTCAGTAAAAACCATTACCACCGGCGAAGGCGGAATGGTTATCACAGACAACGAAAAGCTCTGGAGAAATATGTCCGAATATCATGATCATGGACATGATCATGCGGTGAATCCAGGGGGACGTGGCGGAGAGAGCCGAAATTTTATTGGTTTCAACTACCGCATGATGGAACTTCAAGGGGCCATAGGGATCGCCCAGCTGGCAAAACTGGATTCAATGATAAAAGCCCAGCAGTCTCACAAGGCACGCCTGAAAGAGGCTGCTGCAGCTATCCCCGGTGTGAGTTTTCGCCACCAGATCGACGAAGCCGGCGATTCGGCAACCTTCTTAGCCTTCATCCTCGAGAGCCGTGAGCACCGATTGAAGGTACAGAAAACGCTGACAGCTGAAGGAGCGGCCCCGATATGCTGGGCAGACAACAGCTGGCATTTTTACCCGAAATGGGAGCATCTGCTGGGCAGTTTGACGCTGGCTCGAAACGGCTGGCCATTTACAGGACCGGAAGGAAAAAAGAGATTCGTTTACGATCCGGAAGGGCTGCCGCAGTCGGCAGAACTACTGTCTCGAACCCTTGTCTATCCCATCTCGATAAAAATGAATGAAGAACGTCTTGCGAAGATGCGGTCCGCGCTTGCCAGGGCTTCGGCGGTATAGTCAGGATTGACAAGTATTTCCTGTCATTTATAGAACTTGTGGGATCCGTACTGGGCCACATAGGTGTAATCCGACACCCATTCCGGTGTAATGGACTCCAGATGATAATGGGTTGCACCTTTCGTGAAATCATTTGTCTTCAGGGCTATATAGACTGACTGCAAACATTTCAGAAAAGCGGTCGGATCATCAGGAATATAGGATTCTTTCTGAAATGTCCAGCTGAACTGGTAGGGCTGTTTGACGACCTCTTTTACCGGTAGTTTTCCCTTGCTTGCTCTGTTGAGGGTTACATGAGCCACGGCAACCTGGCCAATCTGCGGTTCAGATCGTGCTTCATGATACACATTCAAGGTGAGCCAGAGTATTGCTTCGAGTAATGTCATTTCTGTTCCTCCCGTCAGCGTTTTTAAGTGACGCAGCTGGCGATATAATATTCCAGGGGAGACCGGTTGCTTATCTGCATTATCGAAAGAATGTATTTGTCTGGTTGTAGCGAGCTATACAACCGCTAGTGTCATGTTATCAGAATGGGTGCATATATAGTTGCAGTCATTCCTGTCACAACTGTCTCGAGAATATAAAGGCTTGAGGAGCATAGTCAAGAAAAAAAACTCCATTGATGGTTATGGTTTTGATAATACAGCAAAAAATATTAACGCAATAATTACAATATGTTACGGATAAAACATGGTTACCGCCTGTTTAACGCACTGAAATAGTGATAGTTGTTTTTTTTGACATGTGGTCCAGTTTTTCGCCTGTTCACCTGCTGTCACCGGTAGAGTGCTCCGGTGCTGCTCCGACCATCCACCCGCATCACAAATGGAGCATCCCGTCTGACATGAACGATATATTTCGTTTCAGCTGTCCGAGCCAATGATAAAATCCAGTTCCAGTCGATAAAATCAGATTTTTTATCAACAACGGTCAAATAATTTATTCCCAGGGATGTAATGTTATGAAAGAAGTGCGACCCCTGTGATGGTTCGGCATTTATTTTTTGATGAAAGGTCTCAACGATGCCGCCGACACCGCTGATATCACTCCAACTCACCGGGATGCCGAGCCACCTGTCTGCTGATCCCCACCTGCCCGGTCCAATCAGCAGGTATTTTCTGCCGACATCGTTAATAATGTTGTTACGGGTGGAAATTTCCTTGGCGATCTCCACCGTCCTGGATGGATCAAAAGCATCGGGCTTTACGAAAATAATGTCATGGATATCATCATTGATGCTGTTGCCAAGCGCACGATGGGAAAGACAAAAGATCGAATCTAATTCCCGACTGTTTATATCGACCCGTATTGTTTCTTCAGGTGCCCCCATCGGCCGTATCTGCAGGATAAACAGCTGAGGTCTCTGCTTTTGATCCTGAGGAATGACAATGGAAAACTCGATTTCCACCGATCCACCCATGCCCTTCTGACCAGCCAACAGCAGCTCCTGCAGCATTTCAGCGAGGGGGAATATCCCAAACTTCAAGACAGAAGAAAACGTTATGACCGGAGAACCTGTGCCTGAAAACGAGTCCCGTATTCGATGCTCCTGGTGGTCGTAGGTACTCGACAGCAGTCTGACCGGATATTCGCCTATGGCATCGGCGACGGCTCGTTTGACCAGTGCGTGCGAGTCGTCCGGGTTAAACGGGTGGGGCGAGCTCTTCATATTCAGGGCGTAAAATGTACGCTGGCTGTTCTTCAAAATATCATCAACGCTTGAAAACTGAGGAAGAATCTGTGGGGCGCCTGGTGAGAAACGCAAGCTTTTTTCACCCTCCGTAACCGCCTTACCCATGCCAAGGGCAATGGTAGCGACACCGTCTTCCGGCTTTAAGCGGGAAAATGGGTAGAAATTGTGCGATTGAGCCACCCCCGATACTGTTGGGTAAAAGAAATCACCGTATCTGCTGCCAACAATTTTCTGTATGATTACCGCCATCCGTTCTTCTTCAATACGATTCCCGACACGATTGGAAAAGGATTTTGGTTCACGATAATACGTAGACGCATAGACCATCTTTATAGCGTTGAGCAGCTGTTCGAGCCTGAGTGCAGGATCAGCTGCTCTCATTTGTCAGCATATAGGTGCTGTACAGACCCGCATAGGCACGATATTTGGCGTCTTCAAGCAGACTCGAACTGCGAACGGCAATGGGGCCGATCACGTTCTCGAGATAGATTCGCAACTGGTTCCTGATGGTTTCGGAGAACTGTCCCTTGAGAAACAAGTCAGCAACAGTCTGGTTTGGCAGATCGCTTTGAGCAAGATGCCTGAGATTATTTTCTTTTATATATTCTTCAAAAAATTCGGTAGTGATAATAAGCGTGTGGGGAATGACAATATCGACCCGTTCGAATCTGTTTTTCAGACCTTGATATTCGTTGAGCCAGGAAGAAAAGAACGCAAGCCCGCGCGCCTTGCCGCCAAGAGAGCCCCCGCCGATTTTAACAAACTCGGTTTCATGGTCAAAATCTTCTTCGTCAAACTCAACCAGTACTCCTTTTTGACGCTGAAGACGCCAGTCATGAAATGTTTTGTAAAGGTATTTCCTCATTTCACCCAGGTCATTGTTGAAATGTTCCTTGGTCACACCCCGTAGTTCTGTGGCCAGCAGTGTCTCTGCCCGGGTAAACAGCCATCTTGAAAAATCATTATTGACCCAGTGATCATAAAAGACCTGATCCGGCATGAAGCGCAGCCCCTGCTCAAGGCTGAACAGATTCGAGGCAGCGGTGATCGTGTTATTTTCAGACGATTCAAACGTGAATGGACCGAAACCGAGTTTGTTGAGAAAGAATAAATGTACCTCATCGTGCAGTTTTGTAGAATTTTTGTCGACGAACTCCGAAGGAATCATGGCAGCCTTCACCCGGTTTTCCGGCTCCGAGCTTGCCAGCAGGAGAGGAATATCGAAGCGCTTTTCGTGAATCTTCTTCAGCAGCATGATTCCTGCCTCACTGTTTATCTTTCCATCTTTGGGAAAGCGAACGTCTGATATGACAGCAAGAACATAGGGCTCATACCTGTCAAAAAGATCCTTTGCCTCTTCGAAGGTTTCGGCAATAAGAATCTTCGGACGCGCTCTCATGGACAGCAACCGGTGCTCATGGTTCAACCCTTCTTCCATTACCGCCTGAGTCTGGCCGACAAGTTCCTGATAGAGAAGTGGGAGCAGCGATGAAAGATATTCAGGAGAATCCTCAACAAAAATAATGATTCGTATGGCTGCAAGTTCAGTATCGCGGACACTGTTAATCTGATCCTCCATGCTCTTGATAATGGCCAGCAAAAGCTTGGTATCTCCACTCCAGACAAGCGTTCTATCTGGTATGAAGGGAAGATGACTTCCGTCTGCAACCAGATAACCGGGTGCCCTGTGATAGAGGCGAACGATTGGAATAGCCGGGTATGGTTCCCTGATAATTCGGTATACCCGATCAAATTGAAACTCGTCTGCCTGGGACATGATAATAATGAGGTCAATAGTTTTGTGTGCAAGTACAGCAGACGCCTCCTCGAGGGAAGCAACCCAGTTGAGTCGAGGCGGGTGACTGAGGTTTAAACCCTGATACTCGAGGACGATCGCCTCGGACAAACTCCTGTCTTTTTCCATCACCCAGGCGTCATAGGGGCTGGAAATAAAGAGGATCTCTCTGATCTTGTGACGCATCAGTTCATGAAAAATCTTAAAGCGGGGATCGGAGCGAGCTGCTGTCTGCGTAAAGTACATAAAACAGGCCTCCTGGGGTGGAACGCCGCATTACGACATTGAATGTTGGGAAGTGCTCTGAAAAAAACGGTTGGCGGCAATTATACCTTTTTCAGCGCTGCAGAACAGGAGAAAATTGTGTCACAGAGGTGATAATGATGCGCGGAGATTGAAAATCATCCATATGATGCGAGAAAATTTTCATAGGACAGAGCTAACGCTTCAAACTGCTCGCTGGTCAAACGTTCGGCACGGATTTGAGGATCGATCCTGTTGGCTGCTAAAAGCTGCAGGACAGCGTTCTTGATCAGGTTTTTTTCCTTTACTGAAAAACAGGGAAACAGTGACGGGTTGTTCAGGTTGTTCTGAATGGTCTTGCGCCGACTGCTGAAGGATGAACGCACAATACGCTGGTAATTTGCAAATGAACAGCCGATATCACGACCCGTAAACTCCATCTCGATGACTTCGGAATCAACGCTGGGACGGGGATGGAACTCAGCCGGTTTTACCAACAGATGTTTTTTAACACGGGCAAAACTGCCGAGGAGCACGGTCGGGATGCCGTAGGCTTTTGTTGCAGGCGGTGCGCAGAGTCTGTCACTGACCTCTTTCTGCAACATTACGATGACACTCTGCAGGTATCTGCTGTTTTCCAGGAGCTTGAACAGAAATGGGTTGGAAATAGAGTAGGGAAGATTTGCTATAATCTTAAACGGCAGGCCTGCATGCTCGGAAAGAAGGGCAAAATCCAGTTTAAGAATATCTCCGTGTAGAAGCATTACGTTGCCCGGAAGATCATTTTCGATCTCATGGTAACGGATAATGCCGCTGTCGATCTCAACCCCGATTACCCGGAGAACACGTGATGCAAGCTCTCGTGTCAAGGCACCAAATCCTACACCGACTTCGACCACACATTCTCCGGCATGATACTTCCCCAGCGCAACAATTTTTCTGGCGGTATCCGGGTTGACAAGAAAATTCTGCCCTCGTTTCTTTGAAGGTGCCAGCCCATATTTAACAAGCGAGGCTTTCGGGTTGTGGTCAGGAGTCATGACTAGTTCTCAGCAGGCGCAGGAAAAAGGTTCAGTGCAGGATTTGTTTTTCCAGTCGCTTGTTTTTAATTTTAATAAAGATCAGGTACGAAATATAGTAGCTGGCGAGGGCAAATGGGAGTGCGAGAAGCGTGCCGCCCAGGATCATGACAATGATCGCCTCGTAGCTGACGTTCAGCAGCGCTTTCATGCGAATGGTAAAAGAAACGTCAGAAAGCACGACCTCTACAACAGATTGAATCTGGTTCCAGCTTAAGTCGTACGGGGTTACCAGGTTTCCGATGCGCAGGGAGAGGTAATATTGGGGGATGTAGGTGAGGGGGTTGCAGACCACCCAGCTGCTGATCAGTCCGGCAATAAAAGACGACCTGCTAACAATAGAGAGGAAAAAAATGACAATCGTGTGAAATGGTATTGTTGGAGTTATGCCGATGAAAACACCAATTGCCGATCCAAGGGCCAGGCTGTGAGGAGTTCCCCGCAGCCGGATGAATCTCAGATAATAATAGCGTCGGGTTCGTCCAAAGTTCATAACATCTGTCTATCGGCCCAGGTGAGAACGCGAGAAAACATCGTCATCAAGTGTGCCGACGGCACCATTTTGAAAATGCTTGAGTCCTGAAAAAGCGATCATCGCGGCGTTGTCCGTGCAATTCTTTTTTGCAGGAAGGAAGAGCCGAATATTTTCCCGGCCGCATCTCACAACCATCTGTTCCCTTAACCGATCATTTGCGGACACGCCTCCCCCAAGGACAAGGGTTCCAAGTCCTCTCTGTTTCACGGCAGAAATGCTTTTCTCAACAAGTACATCGGTAACCGCTTCCTGAAAAGATGCACACACAGCTCCGTTATCAACCCTGCCGTCTTTCATGCGGCTTTGGTTGCAATGATTCATAACCGCTGTCTTGAGGCCACTGAAACTGAAATCCAGCGAACCGTCTTCCAGCCATGCCCGGGGGAGCCGCAGGGAATGGGGGTTCCCCTGCAGCGCCTGGGTGGAGATGGCCGGGCCGCCGGGATAACCGAGTCCCAGCAGCCGCGCCACCTTGTCATATGCCTCCCCGGCGGCATCATCACGGGTTCTGCCGAGAAGTTCATAATCCATGAATCCGTCTACCTGGTAAAGCGCCGTTGTCCCGCCGGAGACGATCAGCGCAATATAGGGAAAAGCGGGAACATCAGCCTCCAGAAAAGCAGAAAGGATGTGACCCGTCATGTGGTCGACGCCGACAAACGGTATTTCCAAGCTATACGATAATGCCTTTGCATAAGAAAAGCCAACGAGCAGTGAACCAATGAGGCCTGGTCCCTGGGTTACGGAAACAAGGTCGATATCGCTCAGTGAAAGCGCTGCATCAAAAAGGGCCTGGTCAACAATAGGCGTTATACACTCCATATGCCTGCGGGAAGCAAGTTCAGGTACGATTCCGCCAAAAGCTTCATGGATATAGTCCTGGCTGGAAATGACCGTTGCCAGAATCCGGGTATCATTTTCAAGCAGGGCAGCAGACGTATCGTCGCATGAGGTTTCTATTCCCAGCGTAATCATTTATATCACAGAATCGTTGAAAACAGGCGGCAGGAAGATAGAATCAGTACAGCAATCAATTACAGGAATACATAAAACAGCCGACCCCTGCTAAAAATCAGCATTTGACTCTGTACTTCTCGGGTAGGAGCCAAGCCATTCGTAATAAGAACATAGTTTTTTGATACGGTTGCAGCCTCTTTTGATATGTTCCTCTTCGATATGCCCCAGCATGTCAAGGAAAAACATATATTTCCAATGCTTGCCTTTGATTGGGCGAGATTCGATCTTGGCAAGATTGATGGACTCCTCGGATAAAACGGTCAGGATTTCATTTAACGCTCCGGGCCGGTCCATGGTACCGATAAGCAGCGAGGTCCTGTCTTCACCGCTGTATTCAGGCGACTTCGGTCCAATGATAAGAAAACGTGTGGTATTGCCGCGATAATCTTCGATACCTTTAACAACAACCTGAAGTTCATATGTTTTTATGGCAAGCGACGAGGCAATGGCACCGATGTTGGGGTTGTTTGCAGCCATCTGCGCAGCAGCGCCGGTAGAAAAAACCGGCAGGGTCGGTACAGAAGGCAGATTGATCCTGAGCCAGTCCCGGCATTGTGCCAGCGGCTGAGCATGCGATGCTACGGTCTGGATGTCCTCCATATTACCTGATCGGCAGACTAGATTATGCGATATGGCAAGTCGAACTTCACCGCATATTTTCACCTTGTATTTCATGAACGAATCAAGGGTAGAGAAGACAGCACCTTCAATAGAGTTTTCAACAGGAACAATTCCGTAGGATGTTCTTCCTTTTTCAACTTCTGCAAAAACATCATCTATCGACTCAAGCGCTTTATAGTCTGCAGAATGGCCAAAATGTTTTACCCCGGCAAGGTGAGTAAAGGTCGCTTCGGGGCCGAGGTATGAAACTTCTTGGTTTTTCTGAGACAAACGACAGGTGGTGATAATTTCGTGAAAAATAGACCTGAGGGCCTTCTCAGGAAACTCCTCCTGGTTCTTAACCAGCAGCCGGTCGTAAATCTGTCTTTCGCGCAGTGGATCCCATTTCGCCCGTTTGCCTTGATCCTTGAGCCTGCCGATGTCCTTGGCGCATTGAATCCGGGCTTTGAGCAGCTCGAGAATCTCATTGTCAATGTTGTCTATTTTTTCTCTGATATCCGTTATTTCCGGTTTCATTTCTGAGGTCATAAGAGTCGCTGTTCAATGATTCTAAGAAAATAGGTGATCCATGTCCAAAAGGTATATATTTCTATGAGATAGAAAAATGTATGTCAAGTGGTAAAAGCTTGGTATAAAAAGCTACTATAGGTTCATACCATGAATACTCAAATTTTTATGAAACATTTTTACAAATCAACACACAGGGAATTCTCTATCGATGGCTCAACAGAAGATTGCAAAGACATATGCGGAGATCAACCGTAAAATACAAAACGGACAGGCAGTCGTGGTTACTGCCGAAGAAATGGTTGGTATCGTCAGAAAACATGGTCCGGAAGAAGCTGCCCGAAAAATTGATGTGGTGACAACAGGCACCTTTGCTCCAATGTGCTCATCAGGACTATTCCTCAACATAGGTCAGATGACACCGACCATAAAGACCTCGAAAGTATGGCTGAATAAAGTTCCCGCCTATGCAGGACTCGCTGCGGTTGATGCTTATCTTGGCGCAACGGAACCAATTGAGGACGACCCGCTCAACAAAATATATCCTGGTGAATTCAGGTATGGCGGCGGCCATGTTATTGAAGACCTGCTCAAAGGAAAGAGGATTTTCCTTGAGGCAAAAGCCTATGGTACCGACTGCTATGCTGCCAGAAAGTTACAAAAAGACATTTGTCTGGGCGACCTGCCCTCAGCACTTCTCTGCAATCCAAGAAACGGTTACCAGAACTATAACTGTGCTGTAAACCTGACTGACAAGGTTGTCTACACCTATATGGGAATGCTGCAACCCGGCGGTAAAAATGCCACCTACTGCAGTGCCGGCGAACTGAGCCCCTTATTTAACGACCCCTATTATAAAACCATCGGCATCGGTACTCGTATCTTTCTTGGAGGCGGAATTGGTTTTGTTACCTGGCAGGGCACCCAGCATAATCCTGACACAAAGCGAACTGCAAACGGGGCTCCGAGAAGCCCCTCGGGGACAATGATGGTGCAGGGTGACTTGAAACAGATGAGTCATCAATGGCTTAAGGGCCTTTCCATCCTCGGCTACGGCAACAGCCTTGCCGTCGGCCTCGGTGTACCGATTCCTGTTTTAAACGCTGAAATAGCAATGTATACCGGAGTCGGAGATGACGAGTTGTTTACCCAGGTAGTTGATTATGGTTACAACTACACCAATACCATTTCAAAGACATTCGGCGAGGTGAGCTACGCCCAGCTCAAAAGCGGTATGATCACCGTCAATGGCAACCAGGTAAAGACAGCGCCGTTGTCAAGTATTGTAAAAGCCAGAGAAATTGCGCTCATATTAAAAAAATGGATCGAGCAGGGGGATTTTCTGCTTGGTGAACCGGTTCAGCTCCTGCCTGGTCCCACCAATACCTGAATGCGCGCCGGCGATGGTCAAAAATCGGCGTAGAATATGTCGCGGTTCGGTAAATTTTGCTAATCGGTCTTTTTTTTATTGGTGATAAAACCTGTTGCAGCACTATAGAACTGTGTGGCCAGGTAGCTGGTTTATATACTATTATCAACTATATGACTGTTGCCCTGTTCTGTAAGCACTGGACTTTACCACAAAATACAAGCAAAAAAAAATCGCCTGATCAGTACTTTCTACGATTTAAGTCTTGATTATGGCTGATGATTAAATTATGCTATTTTCGTTTCCTGTTGCAAAAGCCCATATATAAAGGATTGTAGGCTGATGGAACAGGAAATTTGTGTAATAATGAAAGGCGTTTTTTCTTTGACAATTCATGTGAGTTTGATTAAAGCATCAACGCTAGGAGAAAGGTAACAGTGCAGTAACGCCTGTTATAGAGAAAAGAATAAATCAGCAGGGAGGAATTCATGAACAAAAAGGAACTGATTGAAAGCATCGCAGGTGCCGCCGACATTAGCAAAGCAGCAGCAGAAAAGGCTCTGAACGGAACTCTTGCAGCAATTGCTGATGCGCTTAAAAAAGGCGACAAGGTCACCCTGGTCGGATTTGGTACATTTTCTGTTTCCAAACGCGAAGCCCGTACCGGACGCAATCCTCAGACAGGAAAGTCCATTAAGATTCCAGCCAAAAAAGTTGCGAAGTTCAAAGCTGGTAGCAAGCTTTCTGATGCTATCAACTAAGTCTTTTAGCATGGATTTCCAAGCAGATTAATTTATATACACAGCTTTATGCTACTGAAATCGGGACGTGGCTCAGTCTGGTAGAGCACAGCGTTCGGGACGCTGGGGTCGGAGGTTCAAATCCTCTCGTCCCGACCATTGATATCAGTTGATCAGACAAAAAGCCGAAGTGACATAAATACTGCTGGTATGGCTAAAAAGCCGCATCCCTTGAGGAATGCGGCTTTTCTTTTTTCCAGGTGAAAAAACTGACTTCAAGATATTCCACCGGTGGTTGTGAGGCAGTTGCTGCAGAGGCTGCTGACACGGTTGTGTTTGCCGGTAAAAACAGTTACCAGACCTTCATTGTTTTTCCCGATAACAATCGTCCAGGCTTCTCTATCATCAGGGCAGGTCTTGAGAAAACGTGGCTTAGGTCTCTGGTTGCTGATCTTAAACAGAAACTGTCCGGATGCTCCAGGCAGCAGAAGGGACTATTCATAACTGACGGCAGGACAATTTAAATGGGTTGAAGGCAATGGTAACATTATTGGATTATGGGGCGGGAAATGTCAGGAGTGTCAGGAATGCTGTAAAAAAACTCGGCTATGATATCAGAGATGCTTCCAGCCCTGAAGATGTTTTGCGTGCCGACAAACTGATTTTCCCTGGTGTCGGCAGCTTCGGCCTGGTCATGGAGCAGCTTGTAAAGGACGGCTTTAAGGAAGCGCTTATTGCCCGGATCCGCGAGAACAGACCGTTCCTTGGCATCTGCGTGGCCCTGCAGTCTTTTTTTGAAGGAAGCGAAGAGTCGCCCGGTGTTGCCGGACTCGGGATTCTGCCGGGTCAGGTAAAACGATTTGCGGGGCAGGGGCTCTCGGTCCCACACATAGGCTGGAATGGTATAAAGCAGCACAGAAAATGCTCCCTTTTCAACAATTATCGAGATGAGAAACTTTATTTTGTTCACTCCTACCATGTCCCGGCGCCTATAGTGCCAGATCATTGGCTGCTTACCACCACTGATTATGGTGATGAATTTGTCTCGGGGATCTGTCGGGGAAATGTTGCCGCCCTGCAGTTCCATCCTGAAAAAAGCGGCCCGGCCGGATTACAGATCCTTGACAACTTCCTTGCCCGAGAATGTATTGAACTCTCGGCAGACAGGATTATCGATACTCCAGAAAAAACAGTTCTTTCAAAGAGAATCATTGCCTGTCTTGATGTCCGCAGCAACGATGACGGAGATCTTGTTGTTACCAAAGGTGATCAATATGATGTCCGCGAACACGGGGCGGTCCGCAACCTCGGTCGTCCTGTTGATCTTGCCAGACGCTATTTCGAGGAAGGAGCCGATGAGATAACCTTCCTCAACATTACCGGCTTTCGTGATTTTCCGCTCGCTGATCAACCGATGCTTGAGGTACTGAAAAAAACTTCGGAAAATGTATTCGTGCCGTTGACCATTGGTGGCGGAATCAGGGAATTCACCGATTCGGAAGGAAAATTTTACAGCGCACTCGATGTCGCCTCCCAATATTTTCGCTCCGGAGCCGATAAAATCTCCATCGGAAGCGATGCGGTCTATACAGTTGAAAATTACCTGCGTACGGCAGAGAAAACCGGAACGAGTTCAATCGAACAGATATCTGCTGTCTATGGCGCCCAGGCTGTCGTCATCTCTGTTGACCCAAGGCGCGTGTATGTGAATTCCCCTGATGACACCCCTCATCGAGTCATAAAGACGGAATATCCCGGACCGGAAAACGAGCGTTACTGCTGGTATCAGTGTACTGTTCGGGGAGGAAGAGAAGGGCGGGATGTAGATGTGATTCAGCTTCTCACTATCTGTGAGAAATTGGGGGCAGGCGAAATTCTATTAAACTGCATTGACAGGGACGGAACAAACAGCGGCTTTGACATTGAATTGATTAACCATGTCAAAGAGATGATATCGCTTCCGCTGATTGCCTCCAGCGGTGCCGGAAAAGCGGATCATTTTACCGATGTATTTCAGAAAACAAGAGCGGAAGCGGGTCTTGCCGCCGGAATATTCCACAGAAAAGAAGTTGCCATAGGCACCGTCAAGCAGGTGCTCAGGTCCTGCAACATTGCCTGTCGATAGCTTTTTCTGCTGTACAAATGGTAGGTGGTGCTTCGTTCTACCGGCTCGGCTGGCGCATCTGTGAAAAAAAACAGGCTGAAACGCTAAACACTATGAGTAATAAAGAATTTCTAGCCATACGCTCGGTAAGCGGCTGGGCGACGACACTGGCGCTCATGGTGCTCATACTTTTCGGGATTTCCACTCTCACCTACCGTAATGGTCTTGGCAAATTATCAGAAGAAGGCACGGTCAGGCTTGAGCTCTTCGTTACCTACCTCCGTGGTGTCTTATCGAAATACGAGAGCCTGCCGGAACTTCTGGCCCGCGATAATCAGCTCGTAAATTTTCTTCTCAATCCGGGCGGCAGAGAGCGAATCCAGGCACTTAACCGGTATCTGGAAACGATCAATGATATAAGCAACACAGCAGATACCTATCTGATGGACCGGGACGGTCTGACAATTGCTGCGAGCAACTGGCAGGAGGAACACCCGTTCGTGGGCCGGAATTTCAGTTACAGACCCTATTTCCAGCAGGCCATGAAGGGTCAGCTCGGACGCTATTTTGCGCTTGGCACAACATCGATAAAACGGGGCTACTATTTTGCCTATCCGGTGCGCCGGGAAAAGTCCATCCTTGGTGCAGTGGTGATCAAGATCAACATCGATGACGTGGAAAAAAAATGGGGTTACCACGATGAAACATTTCTTGTCACCGATCCCGACAATGTCATTTTTATTACAACACGCCCGGAATGGCGTTTTAAAACGCTTGGCACGCTTGATTCCAAAGCGATTGACCTGATCAAGAAAAGTAGGCGCTACCCGATCGAGGAGCTTGAAGCCTTGCCTGCAGACACGGTAAAGGATCATGGTTTCGGGAAAGTTATCAAGATAGCGGGAACAGATGGTGAAGGCCGCACCTATCTGCAACAGTCGCATTTCATGGAGGAAGCCGGCTGGAATGTACAAATGGTAACAGACATCAGGCCGCTGAGAAAAAAAATCATTGAAGTTAACGTGCTGGTCGGGATAGGAATTCTTTTCAGCTATTCACTGCTTGCCTTGTTAAAACAGCGGCAGAGACGCCTGAGAGAACTCAAACGCTTCGAGGACCAGTCCAGAAGAGTGCTCCAGGAATTAAATGAAAAGCTCGAAAGCCGTGTCGATGAAAGGACAATTGAACTTGTCGAAACAAACAAGCAGCTGCTAAAAGAAATACAGGACAGAAAGGAAACCGAAGAGATACTGAAACGGACCCGTTCGGAGCTGATTCAGGCTGCTAAAATGGCAACGCTTGGCCAGATGTCAGCCGGAATCAATCACGAGTTGAACCAGCCCCTTGCTGCGATCAGGAGCTATGCGGATAACGCCCGGCAGCTGCTCGGCAAAGACAGGATGGACGAGGCGACCTGGAATATGGTGCAGATAGGAGAATTAACCGACAGGATGGCATTAATTGGTGTGCAGCTCAAGGAATTCTCCAGGAAGAGCAGCGGAGATCTTGAAATTGTGCCACTCCACGGTGTTATTGACGGAGCCCTTGAAATTCTCTCTCCAGCAGTTAAAAAAAATGATGTTGTGATAGATGTGCAACTGAACCCTGAAAATATTGAACTCCTTGCCAATCAGGTTCTTCTGCAACAGGTGCTGGTCAACCTTCTTGGTAACGCCGTACACGCCGTTGAAGGCAGCAAGACAAAACGGATAACGATAAGTGCTTTTGAAACGGGGAGCAAGGCCGTCATTGAGGTCGAGGATTCCGGGCCAGGAATTCCGGAAGAGCACCTGTCTAAAATCTTTGATCCATTTTATACCTCAAAGCCCTCGGGGCAGGGCCTCGGCCTCGGCTTGACCATAACGAAACGTATTTTAACGGAACTGGGTGGAGATATCCGGGTAGCAAACTCCCGTAACGGAGCACTTTTCACCATTACCTTGCATCTGGCAACAGGGAGAAATGATAACAAACAATAACGTCATTTTTATTGATGACGAAAAGCACATCCGGCAGGCCAACACGCAAACCCTTGAACTTGCCGACATGGTCGTGACCTGTTTTGAAACTGCAACAGAGGCGTTGCCGCGGATCAGCAAAAATCTGCAGGGTGTCATTGTCTGCGATATCAGGCTGCCGCTGATGGATGGCATGGCTTTTTTAAGCAAAGTCCGGGAAATCGATCAGGACCTTCCTGTCATCCTGATAACCGGCCACGGCGACATTTCCACAGCCGTGCAGGCCATGCGGGATGGCGCCTATGATTTTATCGAGAAACCTTATTCCGCCGAACGGCTGGTGAAAACCGTCCAGAGAGCGCTGGAAAAACGTACCCTGACCCTTGAAAACCGAACCCTTCGCCGGGAATTGGAAGCTCAGAAAACACCCGGTCCGCGGATTATCGGCAAAACTGAAAAAATCGAACAGCTTCGAGCCACCATAGCGCAGATAGCCGACACCGGTGCCGATATTCTGATAACCGGTGAAACGGGAACGGGCAAGGAACTTGTTGCCCGTTCACTACATGAATTGAGCAGAAGAAGAACGAAGAACTTTGTAGCCGTAAACTGCGGAGCAGTATCTGAATCATTGATTGAAAGCGAATTATTTGGTCACGAGGCAGGGTCATTTACTGATGCAAGGGAAAGAAGGATTGGAAAATTCGAACATGCCAACGGCGGGACATTGCTCCTTGACGAGATCGAGTCGATGCCGCTGCACGTTCAAGTCCATCTGCTCAGGACCCTCCAGGAACGAACCATTGAGAGAATCGGTTCCAACAAAGTTATACCGCTCGATCTTCGTGTGGTTGCTGCCGCCAAAGCCAACCTCAAAGAATTGTCCCAGAAGGGCTTGTTTCGCGAAGACCTCTACTATCGCCTCAATGTTGTCCGGCTCAACCTCACACCGCTGAGAGAAAGAAGGGAAGACATACCGCTTCTTTTTCATCACTTTGTCCTGGTTGCCTGTCACCGTTATCAACAGGAAGTGCCGTTACCCGAGAATGCTCAGTTAAATGCCATAATGGCATACCCCTGGCCGGGAAATGTTCGTGAATTGAGAAATCTGGCTGAACGATATGTGCTTCTCGGGGCACAAAATGACTGGTCGCTTGCTCACCTTCTTTCAGGCACTGCCAATACTGCCCCGAGAAGCCTAGCCCGGCAGGTAGAGACCTTCGAGAAAAGCCTTATTGAACAGGCACTGTCATCAAGCGATGGGTCAATCAAGGAAGTCATGAACCTGCTGTCTATTCCACGCAAGACATTGTCCGATAAAATGAGAAAATACGGACTCGATAAAAGTGACTATAAATAGCCATTAAATTACTTTCTCCAGACGGCGGAATTCCCCTGTCTCTTCCTGTCTCTATTGGCGGAAAACCGCCAATAGAGACAGGAAGAACCTTTACTCAGCTCCTTTTTTCCATTATATTTCAATTACATGGTTAGTTGTCAGTCTACTGGTCTGATACTTGCTAGAATGTGCTTGTTCATGACTCTGTTTTTCGTCATGAAACATTTCGAGAAAGGCGTAAACTGCGCTACAGGCCAAAATATTAGGCAAAGAAAAAACAACGAGGAGGATTACTATGTTTCGAAAGGTTTCTCAAATTGTTGCAGTAACTGCACTATCATCCATGCTGGCAGTCGGAGCTGCTGTGGCGGCACCGATTACCATCAAGTTTGCCCATGTTGTTGCAGAAAATACCCCGAAAGGACAAGCAGCCAACAAATTCCGGGACTTGGTCGCCGAACGTTTTGGTGACAAGGTCGTCGTGGAGGTTTTTCCGAGTTCACAGCTCTTTGGTGATGACGCAGTTCTGGAAGCAATGCTGCTGGGCGATGTCCAGCTCGCCGCCCCGAGTCTGTCAAAATTTGAACGTTACACCAAGTCGCTGCAGGTATTTGACCTGCCGTTCCTGTTCAAGGATATGGCAGCCGCAGAAAAATTTCAGCAGAGCGATGCCGGTCAGAAACTGCTTTCTTCAATGGAGAGCAAAGGTCTGCTCGGGCTCGGCTACATTCATAATGGGTTGAAGCAGATATCAGCGAGTAAACCTCTGAAAGTGCCCGCTGATGCGAAAGGACTTAAATTCAGGATCCAGACATCCGACGTTCTTGCCGCCCAGTTCCAGGCACTTGGAGCGGTACCTCTGAAAAAGCCGTTCTCTGAAGTGTTCACCCTTCTCCAGACCAAGGCGATCGACGGCCAGGAAAACACCTGGTCCAATATTTTTTCCCAGAAATTCTTTGAAGTTCAGCCCTACATTACTGAATCCAACCATGGCTTGATCGACTACCTTGTGGTGACCTCAGCAGAATTCTGGAATGGACTGCCGGACGACCTTCGTCCCGAGATCAAAAAAGCGCTGGATGACGCAATCGCTTTCGGAAATCAGGTCGCGGCCGAAAAGGATCTGAGCGACAAGCAAAAAGTCATTGATTCAAGGCGTTCCGAGATCATCGAACTGAGCCCTGAGGACCGTGCCCAGTGGGTTGAAGCTATGAAACCGGTATGGAAGCAGTTTGAAGAAGAGATCGGCAAAGATTTGATCGACGCCGCCTACGGTTCAAATTAAATCCTGAATTTTCATACGGCCCGGTTAGAAAACCGGCATGAGAGGGCAGGCGCCTTGCTTTTTTAAACGCCTGCCCTCTTTCATCTGGTCTCTTCAAAAACAGGGGGGCTCCAATGTTTTTTCGCATCCTGAATCAAATTGAAGAATCAATCATCTGTATTCTTCTTGTGACGACAACACTTCTTGTCTTTATGGATGTTGTCATGCGTTTCGGTTTCAATGCCGGCTTTCTCTGGTCACAGGAGTTGACGCTGCACATGTCGGCCTGGATGGTTCTTTTTGGCACCTCTTACTGCCTGAAGGTCGGGTCTCACATCGGTATGGATGCCTTTGTTAAACTTTTTCCGCTGCTCGGAAGAAAAATCCTGACCGGCATCGGCTGTGTCCTCGGCATCATCTATTGCGGGCTTGTCCTTTACGGCAGCTGGATCTACCTCAGCAAGATGCATAAAATCGGCATTCACCTTGAAGATCTCCCCATACCCACCTGGCTTGCACACGGAATGTTGATCGTCGGCTTCTCCATGCTGACTGTAAGGATTATCATCCTCTTCTGGTCGGTCATTTTTGGAGATACCGATGGTTTCCGACACGCTGATGAAGCAAAAGAAAGCCTGGAGCTCGCAGACAAGATAACCAAAGAGGAGAAGACAATATGACAACAATAGCTCTTTTTATCCTGCTCTTTGGCTGCATGATGCTCGGCGTTCCGATAGCATTGGCCCTCGGGCTATCCAGCATCGCCACCATACTGATGTTTTCCAATGATTCTCTTGCCTCTATTGCCCTGAAGCTTTTTGAATCCCTGTCAAAACATTACACCCTGCTGGCTATTCCTTTTTTCATCATGTCCTCAGCCTTTCTGTCGACCGGGGGCGTTGCCAAACGTATCATCCGATTCGCCACCAGTGTAGTCGGTCACATCAAGGGCGGCGTGGCGATGGCCTCCGTAATGGCCTGTATGATATTTGCCGCAGTTTCAGGCTCATCGCCGGCAACCGTGGCAGCTATCGGCTCAATCTGCATCGTCGGAATGAACAAAGTCGGTTACCCGCAGAGCTTTGGAGCCGGTGTCATCACCACCGCCGGTACTCTCGGTATCCTGATTCCCCCGTCAATCGTCATGCTTGTCTATTCAGCCGCGACCGAGGTGTCGGCTGCACGAATGTTCATGGCCGGTTTCCTGCCGGGTCTGATGATGGGTTTCATGCTGATGATTGCCATTTATATCGTTGCAATCATCCGCAAGATTCCGAGCCAGCCATGGACCGGATTCAAGGAAATTTTTCTCTCAGGGTGGAGTGCCCTTGGCGGCCTCATGCTGATCATCATCGTTCTCGGTTCCATCTACGGGGGTATTGCCAGCCCGACTGAAGCGGCTGCCGTTTCAGCGGTCTACGCATTCGGCATCGCCATTTTCGGCTATCGGGATATCGGGCCGATGAGAAACCAGCCGTGGAAGAAGGAGGGAGAAGGAATAGCAAGCATGATTGCCAGGAACAGCTATCAGATTATCACAACCCTGCCGAAATGCATCTTTGACAAAGACGTCAACAAGGTACTTGTTGATGCGTCAAAAGTCAGCATCATGCTTCTTTTTATCATCGCAAATGCCATGCTGTTTGCGCATGTGCTTACTACCGAGCGAATTCCACATTCACTTGCTTCCATCATCGTAGAACTGGGTCTCTCTCCCTGGATGTTTCTCATTGTGGTAAACCTGCTCCTGCTGGCCGCTGGAAATTTCATGGAGCCCTCAGCGATTCTGCTGATCATGGCGCCGATACTCTTTCCGATTGCAGAGCAGCTTGGCATTGACCCGATCCATCTGGGAATTATCATGGTCGTCAATATGGAGATAGGCATGCTGACCCCGCCGGTTGGCTTGAACTTGTTCGTAACTGCCGGGATCACCGGAAAAAGTATGGGATGGGTTATCAAGGCCGCGCTGCCCTGGCTTCTGCTCATGCTCGTATTCCTGATGCTCATCACCTATATTCCGCAGATTTCTCTCTTTCTGCCCGAGTTTATCGACAAACTCCATGGATATTGATAGAAGGCAGAACGTTCTTTGAAAAAAAAGTGACGGCTGATAGAAGGAACAGCCGTCACTTTTTTTATGTTTTATCCTTTGCATTTTGTAATGAGAGCTTAAATTCTGTCTGTATGCACGCTGTTCTTAACCTACACATACCGAGGAGACATCATGCCGGATTTAACACAATTTAAAACCATCCTCTACGCAACGGATCTGGGTGAACACATGCGCCCGGTTTTTCGCACTGCCCTCAGTTTAGCGAAAAGATATGATGCCGAGATCATCATGCTTCATGTCGTGGAACCGATGAGCTCAGTGATCCAGGCGGTTGTCGATACGTATCTTACCGAGATCGACGCCAAAAAAATTTACAAGGACGGCATGCGCGAGGTCCTTCAGACCATGAAACAGCGCCTTTCCCGTTTTTGTGAAGAAGAGCTTGGAACACCTGACCGAAAAGAGCTCAAAATCAAAGAGATACTCGTGGTCAGCGGCAGACCCAGTGAAGAAATCATCAGGGTGGCAGAAAAGCACTGTGCCGACCTGATCGTTCTCGGTAAATCAACCCGGCATGTTCTTGGAAACGATGTCGCCGGTTCCACAACCCGGCGCGTTACACGATACTCGGACATCCCGGTACTGGTTGTTCCCAACGATTGAAAGCATAGCAGTTTCAAAAATACCAGGCAGCTTCTGATATGAAACCGCAGGTCGATATTATTCTGGCGTCTCCGAGAGGATTCTGTGCCGGGGTTGTCAGGGCTATTGAAACCGTGAAACTCGCTCTTGAATCTTCACAGGCACCCGTCTACGTTCTCCACGAGATTGTTCACAACAGGCATGTCATTTCGGAGCTGGAACAGCTTGGCGCACGGTTTGTAAAAGACCTTGACGAAATTCCCGAAGGAGGAATCTGCATTTTCAGCGCTCACGGTGTCTCTGTTAAAACAGAGAATCAGGCAGAACAGCACAACCTGAGAACTATTGACGCCACCTGTCCGCTGGTAACAAGCATTCACCGGATGGTAGAACGGTATCACAACAACGGCTTTGATGTGATCATTATCGGTCATCACGGGCACCCGGAGGTTGAGGGCACCGCCGGAAGAGTCTCGCACCGGGTACATGTCGTCGCAAATGAGTCAGAGGCGGGTGAGCTTGTCTTAGACGATCCTCTAAAAGTAGCCTATGTAACGCAGACAACACTGAGTCAGCAGGATGTTGCCGGTGTAAAATCGGTTCTTGAGAAGCGGTTTCCCGGTATCGTCGGGCCCGCGGTGTCCAACATCTGCTATGCCACCCAGAACCGGCAGAATGCCGTCAGGTACCTTGCCGAAAGGACTGATCTGATCTTTGTTGTCGGTTCCAGTAACAGTTCAAACTCAAATCGCCTAAAAGAGGCAGCCGAGATGGCCGGCGGCATCAGTTACTTGATAGATGATTACAGGGATATCGATCCTTCATGGCTGGATGGAGTAAAAACGGTGGGTTTAACGGCCGGGGCTTCCGCCCCTGAGCGACTGGTGAATGGGGTGCTCAAGTGGCTCAACGAGAATACCGATGTGCGGAGTATTAGCGAAATGGAAGGTACTGAAGAGAAAACAAGTTTCAAACCGGCCGCAGTCTAGAACAGCCGGTTTGAAGAACAGCAAAGATGGTCACAGGGCAGCCTTAATCCGTGACATCGCCGCCTTGACATTCTCGTATGAGTTAAACGCGGACAACCTGATATACCCCTCGCCGCACTTACCAAAACCTGCACCCGGGGTACAGACAACCCCGGCGTTTTCAAGCAACAGATCAAAAAATTTCCAGGAATCTGTTTTTGCATCAATCCAGATATAGGGCGAATTGTCTCCACCGACACAGTCAAACCCGAGGCCGGACATCTCTGTCCTGATCAACTCCGCGTTTTTCATGTAATAGCTGACCAGCTCAGCGGCCTGTTTTTTCCCCTCCGGCTTGTACAGTGCCTCGGCAGCACGCTGAACAGGGTATGAGACTCCGTTGAATTTTGTGCAGTGCCTTCGATTCCAGAGGCTATGCAGCGAGTGAACGACACCTTTGCTGTCATAGACTCGACATGCCTTGGGAACGACAGTGAAAGCACACCTCGTGCCGGTAAAGCCGCCACTTTTTGAAAAACTGCGAAATTCAACGGCAACTTCCTGTGCACCGTCAATTTCATAAATCGTTTTCGGTAGTGTTTCGTCAGTAATAAATGATTCATAGGCCGCATCGAAAAGAATCAGCGCCTTGTTTTTTCGGGCATACTCAACCCAGACTTTAAGCTCATCTTTTGAAATCGTTGAGCCTGTCGGATTGTTTGGAAAACAGAGGTAGATCAGATCCACCTTTTCTTTTGGAAGCGCCGGCACAAAGTTGTTTTCTTTCGTCGACTCCAGGTAGACAACGTTCTGGTATCTGCCATCCTTATAGGACCCGGTCCTGCCTGCCATCACGTTCGTATCAAGGTAAACAGGGTAGACAGGGTCTGGTATGGCAACGATCGCACCGGTGCTGAACAGCTCCTGGAAATTTCCCGTATCGCATTTTGCCCCATCACTGATAAATATTTCATCTGCAGCAACAGCGGCATTTCTCCCGTTAAAATCAGCGGAGCTGATTGCTTCGCGAAGAAAATCATATCCCTGCTCCGGGCCATACCCCTTAAAGGTTTTTTCATCCGCCATTTCGTCTACCGCGAGATGAAAGGCCTCTATACAGGCCTGAGGCAATGGCTTTGTTACGTCACCGATACCCAGCTTTATAATAGCTTTGTCAGGATTACTTTTCTGGTAGGCTGCAACCCTTTTTGCTATATCTGAAAAAAGGTACGAAGCCTGCAATTTGGTGTAATGTTCGTTAATTGTAATCATTTCCGTCACTCTTTCCTGTTACACAGCCGCACGGCTGTATCGATATTGTCGATTGACTCATCTGCCGGAGGCTGCCTTTTACTCTGAGTCCTTTTCTTTTATAATCAGTGATATATAATCAATTGTCTGAGAAACACAAAGAATATTATAATTACCGATACCAGCTGCTTTTTTTTGCTGCCCAATTGTGTTTACGGTTTGGTTATATTGAAAGATGACGGATTATTTCCTTCTTCATTGCAAAATTACGCAAATCCTGTAAGGCTATGCCAAGAGGTCGAGGATTAAAAAGCTGGAGGAAAATAACAGATTTCAATACCGCTTTGTGCAAAGGAAAAGGGATTGACTATGAATAATGGACTGCAGGGTATAAGGGTTATCGAGGTAGGCGGAGCATTTGCCATGCCGCTTGCCGGAATGCTGATGGGGAGCTGGGGAGCAGAAGTGATACACGTTGAGCCTCCCGGCAGGGGTGATCTTCAGCGTCACCTCCTTGCCGCCGGAATGGCAGGGTGGGCGCGACCTCACCAGGTTAATTATATCTGGGAGCACGTGGACAGAAACAAAAAAAGCCTGACCGTCAATTTGAAATCACCAGAAGGCCAAAAAATTATCCATAAGCTGGTTGAAGAATCAGATGTCTTCCTGAACAATCTCAGGCCATACGAGATGAAAAAATTCGATCTCGAATACGAGACCCTCGCCAGGCACAATCCAAGAATAATCTATGCCAACCTCACCGGATACGGACGGAATGGAGCAGAAAAAAACAGTGGAGGATATGACTCCGTCGCGTTCTGGGCGCGCAGCGGAGTCATGGACCTGATGCATGAAGCTGACAACCCGCCGAATATTTCCCGGCCTGCCTATGGAGACAGCATTACATCTCAGAGCCTGCTGGCCGGAGTGATGGCCGCCCTTTATATCAGGGAGCGATCCGGTATCGGTCAGGAAGTGGAGGTCTCGCTCTTTAACAGTGCTGTCTTTGCGCTGGGCACCGACATCACCGGATGTCTGATCAGCGGAGAAGACTCGGTGCGGCCATCGCAGAAAACCATGGCCAATCCAATCAGAAATATTTATCCAACCAGTGATAATCGCTGGATCATGCTTGGCATGACCACCTCTCAACCCTATTGGCCTTCATTTTGCGAAACGCTCGGTCTGGAAAAGCTTCAGGACGACCCTCGCTATGCCACCCAGGAGGCGAGAACCGAACATGCCGCAGAACTGATTGAAATAATCCAGAACACTTTTCGCACTCATTCCTACGCTTATTGGGTGGATGTGTTAAGCAGAAACAAATTGATATGGTCACCGGTGAAAACTCCACTTGAGGTCAGCCGGGATGAGCAGGCCATCGCCAATGACTTTTACGGAGAGTGGGATCATCCAAACTATGGTAAAATCAGGATGCTGAATTCCCCGATCAAATTATCGAAAACAAAATCAGAAAACAGATGTAAAGCACCTGATCTAGGTGAACATACAGATGAAATTCTTACCCGGATCGGGTACAGTGAAGACGAGATAAACAAATTAAAGTCGCAGGGAGATGTTTAAGGGTGTCTCTCATATTCAATGAACGAGATGATGACGAGCAGCAAACTTTTTAAAGGGGTCTTCCCCTATCTTGTTTCACCTCTTGATGATACGGGAACGGCAAACAAAAAGGTGTTGACAAGACTGTGCGATGACCTGATTAACAGCGGCGTTCACGGCCTGACAGCGCTTGGCTCAACGGGAGAATTTGCTTATCTTTCAGACGACCAGCGCCGCACAATTGTTGAAATTGTGGTAGAAGCGTCGAACGGCCGTGTTCCGGTCGTTGCAGGGGTCGCTTCGACAACTACCTCCGCTGCAGTCCTCCAGGCCAAAACCTATGAAGAGATGGGGTGTGATGGAATCCTTGCCGTTCTGGAAGCATACTTTCCAGTCGACGACCGCAATATTTATGGCTATTTCAAATCAATAGCCGAGGCAGTATCGGTTCCTGTCGTATTATATACGAATCCCAACTTCCAGCGCTCCGATCTATCCCTCGATGTCATCGAGCAGCTCAGCCGGATTGAAAATATTCAATATATCAAAGACGCTTCCTATAACACCGGCCGTCTTTTGTCCATAATGCAGCGGGTTGGCGATCGGATGCAGGTGTTTTCTGCCTCCGCGCATATTCCGGCCTGCGTCATGCTCATCGGCGGTGTCGGCTGGATGGCAGGTCCTGCCTGCGTGGCACCGTCACAAAGTGTTGAATTGTATGAACTCTGCTGCAATGAAAACTGGACCGAGGCCATGAAACTGCAGAGAAAATTGTGGTATCTCAATCAGACATTCATGAAGTACAATCTTGCTGCCTGCATAAAAGGAGGACTTGAACTCCAGGGTTATCGGGTAGGCCTGCCATTACCGCCGCAAACCCCGCTGTCAGCACAAGGAATAAATGAAGTCAAAGATGCGCTGCTCAGTATCGGTGCTCTTTGAGACAGATCATCGGTTCATCCATATAACGCGCAGCTGAAACAGGAATGCGTTATCCGGATGTTCCCCCGTTTGCTGCCGCCGAGCAGCGGAGCTGGTGGCGGAATCAGGCGGCAAGCAAAAGGAATCTGACGGACAACTGACTCATTATTATAGCAAAAAGCCACTCGTTTACCGGAAGAGCCAGAGCATCTCGACACCGTATTGGGAAGAGATGACGGAAACATCCTGCTGTTTTCAATATACCTGTACTGTAAACACAAACCAGAAGGGAATAGAAATGACGATGGACCCCAACAAAATTCCGCAGTGTGCACGATGCAATATCAAGATTTCCGAGAGAAGCTGTAGAACAGAAGGGGGCAGACATCCTGCCAACTGCCCGACGGCGAGTAATGAGATACTCAATAGAGAGGTCATGCAAAAATACAGGCAGAACGAATTCCATGAATTCGCACGTCAGGCAAGTCTCCAGGAAAAAGACGGCTATTCAAACCGGGACCTCGGCTACGCTCGAGTACGGCCTGCAAAACCTAGGATAGAGGAAATCTCGGACTTCATAGCACGAATGGGTTATCAGAAAATAGGTCTGGCCTTCTGCATGGGATTGCGCAAGGAAGCAGGAATCGTGGAAAAATATTTCTCATCTAAGGGATTGACCGTCATTTCCGCAATATGCAAGGTTGGTGGTGTGGAAAAACAGTTTCTGGGATTGACCGATGATGAAAAGATCGACCCAGGGACAAAAGAGTCAATGTGTAATCCGATTCTCCAGGCAGCCCTGCTGAATCAGGAAGAAAGTGAATTCAACATCCTGCTTGGTTTATGTGTCGGTCATGACTCGCTCTTTTTTAAAAATGCTGATGCTCCATGCACCGTGCTGGCGGTAAAGGACAGGGTTACCGGCCACAACCCCCTCGCTGCCGTTTATACCCTGGATTCTTACTATCGTGCTTTGAACAGCTGACAGAACAAACCGTCTTGGAAAAGCTAGTCAGAAGTAAGACCTGAAGAATCGCAGGCTGACGATCTACAGTCCGCCGTCCTGGTTGATCAGCACAATTTTTATGCGCTTTTTCGGAAACGATTTTTCTGTAATCATCCAGGTATTACAGATACGATCGGGACTGCTGCAATCATGGCAGCGCCCTGTTTTCATGCAGGGTGTCTTGAAGCCGGTATGACGTATGGCATTTGCCGGAGCGGCAATCGTTCTTATGCGTTCTCTTGCCTGATGAAGTGTGGAAACGATTTTGTTTCGGCCGATAAAAAGGACCACATGCTTCGGTCCGAAAGTAATGGCGCCCACCCGGTTGCCTACCATGTCCAGGTTTACAAGCTGGCCTTTTTCCGTGACACCGTTTGAGCCGCTGAAAAACAGATCAACGAGCAGGGCCTGTCTTCGCCGCTCTATTATCTCTTCACGGCTGACATTTTTAGCAAAGGTTTCCAGGATTGAAATATTCCTGTCCTTTCTTAATTCATCGAGTATTCCAGTTGAATGAAACGTCAGAGAATCCCCCCATGAAACCGTTTTAACCGAAAGAGCAGGCAAGATGATCTCAAAGAAGAGAGCTCTGGCCTGTTCATAATCCTGGGCGATAAAAACCTCAAAATTGTTTCTCACCAGCGCCGCCCTGCAGGCTCCAAGTCTTTTTTCCCAATACGTATTCATGGTAATTCACCTCGTTGCCGTGCGCTCACGTATCTCAGATGAAAATTAGATGACAATACAGGCAGTCATGTTAGTATTGTCGACAATAGTAACATGACTGCCCGGATATAAAACATTTTTTCTCTGTTGAGTGGATCGGCCAATTTAAAATTATTGTCAATTGTCGACCAGGGTGTCATGCACCTTTTATTGCAATTTTCCAGATGACAGATAATTGAAGCTCAAGGATATAACGAAACCGGTTGGACTTGGCACCCAGGTGGCAGAAGCGCTGACACTGGCAATCCTTAAAGGCGGCTATAGCGGAGGCGATCAGTTGCTGGAACTGGAGCTGCAGGATTATTTCGGCGTCAGCCGTTCGCCGCTGCGTGAAGCATTTCGCGAGCTCGAGAAAAAAGGTCTGGTCGAAATAATTCCAAGAAAAGGCACCTTTGTCAAAACGATAACGCGGCGGGACGTAGAAGAAAATTTTCCGATCAGAGCAGCTCTGGAAGGGCTGGCGGCCCAACTGGCGGTCCCCAATATTTCCCCTGATTCTCTTGCCATGATGTCCGACGAACTGGATAAGATGAAGGAGGCCGTGGGTAGTGAAGACACCCAGGCCTACTATCGTCATCACCTTGCATTCCACGAACTGTTTATTGCCTTAAGCAATAACAGGCTGCTGATCAGCAGCCTGAAAACCTTGAGAATGCAGGCTATCTGGCATCGATTTTCATATCAATACTACCAGGAAGACCTGAAAAAATCTCTGGCGGTTCACCTGCAGATTTATGAAGGTTTTACGATATACAGGAATCAACCGGAAAGATGCAGACAAATGGTCGAGGATCATATCACCATCGCCCTTGACCGATTTTTAACCTATTTAGAACCATCCGGTTAATTAGACCTGCGTTTTACCTGCCCAGAGCAAATCTCAACCAGCTGCTGAAAAAGAGGACAATCATGACTTCAGGCCAATTACAATCCAAGACCCCGGGATTACAAAAATTTCAGAATTTGACCCGGGCAAGAGGCTGGCCCTACATTGCAGCCTGGGCTCACAGGGTCAGTGGTGTTTTTCTAGCCTTTTACCTGATATTTCATATCCTGACGCTTTCCTCGCTTTCGACCCCTGAAAAGTTCATTGAAAAAATGAATCTCTATGCAAACATTTTCCCCGGATTTCTTGAATGGTTGCTGGCAGTCCCGGTTATTTTTCATTCAATGAACGGTGGCCGCCTGATCTTATACGAAATCTTCGGCAATCGAAACGACACCGTGCTCCACAGGTCCGCACTCGTCATATCGGTCCTCTATCTGCTGTTGCTGGCTTCCTTTATGATCATGGCAAACCAGTCGGTTTCTCCCTTTTTTTTCTGGTCACAGGTTTTTGCTGCCGGATTCTGCCTGGCGCTCATCACAGGCACGAAGGTGAAACGCAGCAGGACGTCCGTTTTCTGGAAAATACAAAGGATCTCTGCCGTTTTTCTCTTTACAATGATTCCGGCCCACATGATTTTCATGCATCTTGACCCGGCAATCGGCCGGGATGCCCAGATTATTGCTGAGCGAATGGACAGTATTTTCATAAAGGGTGTCGATATCATTCTGGTTATCTGTGCCCTTTATCATGGCGCCTACGGTTTGATCGGCATACTGCTTGATTATATGGCTGATGGAAAACGGCGCCTTTTCTGTTCTGCTGCTATTGTTTTCGTGTTCGTGATTCTGGCCTTCCTCGGCATTAAACTGACCATTTCCATCTAACGGGTTTATTATGGGTACATCTATAAAGACAGGCGCGAATATCGACTGTGACATCCTTATTATCGGAGCGGGTGGCGCAGGGCTGCGCTGCGCCGCGGAAGTCCTTGAGAAACGGCCAGACACCAACATTATCGCCTTGACCAAGGTTTCGCATCCGCAGAAATCCCACACCTCGACCGCTCAGGGAGGGCTTGCAGCCGTTGACCCCAAGGACCCGCTCGACTCTGTTTTATTCCACGCCTTTGATACCTGGAAAGGATCAGACTGCACCGCTGACCAGAATGTCGTGAAAAAAGTCTGCGAGTCTGCCTGGGAGCAGATTCTCTGGCTGGAAAACAGGGGGATGCATTTTTCGCGTGAGAAAGACGGGCGGCTGAGCAAAAGGACCTTTGGCGGTCACACCAGAAATTTTGGTGAATCATCCGCATACCGTGCCGTGTTTGAGGCAGACAGAACCGGCAAGGGTATCATGGATACGAGTTGGGGTGAATCACTCAAGAGAGGCATCACCTTTATCAACCAGAGCATCGCTGTAGAGCTTCTTATCGAGGATAAACACTGTTTCGGCAGCGTTATTTTCAACCAGAAAAGCGGCGAGTTTGTAACGATACATGCCAGGGCAACCATTATTGCCTCCGGGGGCAGCGGGCAGGTCTACCAGGTTACGACAAACTGCCGGCAAAACACCGGGGACGGGCTCGCCCTGGTGCTCCAGGCTGGTCTTTCCGTCATGGACCCGGAGGCGGTTCAGTTCCATCCGACCGGCATCGTCGGACCTGGCATTCTCGCCAGTGAAACCCTGCGTTCGGTAGGTGGAATCCTCAGAAACAAGGCGCTCGATCCGTTCATGAGCCACTATGCTCCCAAAATGAAGGAGCTTGCACCAAGAGATCTTGTTGCTCGGGCGATAGAATCTGAAATCAGGGAAGGGCGGGGCATATTAAACCCCGACCATAACATCCCGCATGTCTGGATTGATCTCAGGCACTTACCTGATGAGGTCCACCGTAAACAGATTCCTGAGGTTTCCAGTTTTTTCAAGAGATACGTCAACCTTGACCCCCAGAAGGAGCTCTGTCCGGTGAGGCCCAGCAATCATTATCACATGGGTGGAATTCCAACCAACGAGTTTGGCGAGGTCGAAGACCGTGAACAGTCCTGTATTGCCGGTCTCTATGCCGTCGGCGAGTGCGGTGCCTCGAGTTTTCACGGCTTTAACAGATTGGGCACAAATTCTATCCTTGAATTGATCACCATGGGGAAAATCGTTGCCGACCGGGTAATTTCCTCTCTTGATCGGCAGAAAACTCCAACCCAAGCTCCGATCCTGAAAACACGGTTCGAGACCATATTTGACCGCTATCTTGCGGCAAAAGGGGCTGATAAAATAGGTTTGGTCAGAAACTCACTGCGTACCATGATGACAAATAATGTCGGAGTTTTCAGGACGGAATCATCACTTGCAGAGGCAATCGAAACGCTCAGGGAACTGAAGGCACGGTCCGAAAACAGCGCTCTTGCGAGCAGAGACCTCCGGCTGAATCAGGAACTTGTTCAGCGCTGGGAACTGGATAATCTATTATCGGTGGCAATGGTGATCAGCCAGGCGGCCCTTGCCAGAAAGGAATCGCGCGGGGCCCATTTCCGCGATGATTATCCGGAAAGAAAAGATGAGTTCAATTACCACACGCTCGTTTCTCTCGACGATTTTGAAACGGTTAGGATGAACAGGCGGGAAATCGACAGAAGCCTGTTTGACGAGGGTGGAAGCAATTATGAAAAATTTGACTTTATAGAAAGAAAGTACTGATATTACATATTATTACTATAATGACGGATTAATTCCCCGGAGTCGAAACATTATGAGTTCAACATACGATCTAACCTTGAACATTCATCGTTACAATCCTGATCAGCAAAAGAGCTGGGTTCAGACATACCAGATACAGGCAGGTCGAATCATGAGATTTGTCGATCTGTTTCGCAAGATTAACGATGAACAGGATCCAACCCTGGCCTGGGGCTCTTCCTGTGAACACGGACAGTGCGGCAGCTGTTCAATGAAAATAAACAATAAGCCGCTGCTGGCCTGTGAACTGCTTGTTGAAAATGCCGTTGATTATTTCAACACCTCGATTTTCACGATTGAACCGCTTGACATTGCTCCGGTCATCAGGGATCTGGTTATTGATACAGATATCGCCTACCAGCGCGTAGATGCTGTAAAACCCTACATAATTAACCCGGAACCGCCGACAGGTGCTGATGAAGAGCATCAGATCAGCCCCGAGCTGCTGGATCAATACGTGAACGCTACCCGGTGCATTAACTGTTTTTGCTGCGCCTCCGCCTGTCTCAGCAGTCACAGAAATTTTCTCGGTCCCAACAGTATGCTTGCGGCAATCGTCAGGGTTCTGGACCCACGCGAGAAAGAAAAAGAAGAACGCTTCAGGATCCTCTACAGTGAAAATGGCGTCTATCGCTGTCATTCCTCACAGGCCTGCTCATTTGTCTGCCCGAAAGACATAGATGTCGCCCATTTTATTGGACTGGCGAAAAAAGGTTTTGACTGATCAGTGGAGCTGACGTGCTGAGATACAGGCAGGTAATCGATATGAATTTTTCCCGATATTTTCTATAAAAAACGGAGACATCCCATGGGAACAACAAATGAAATAGCACGCTTGTGTCATTCATTGAGCTTTGATTCTTTGGACGCAGACGTTGTTGACCGAAGCAAATACCTTCTCCTCGATTACCTGGGCGTGGCAATCAGGGGCACGAAATCAGAGTCGTCGTTTCCAGTGTATCGCTATATTGCAAAGAACCGTGCCGTCGGTCAGGGTGTTCCGGTTCCGGCTACATCACTGAGGACAGATGCACCCTCGGCGGCTCTGGCTCTTGGCGTCTCTGCACATTCCCTTGAACTCGATGATGTGGTTAACGAGGCGTCGCTTCATCCTGGAGTTTCCGTTTTATCTGCAGCGCTTGCCAGCGGATACCTCTGCAAATGCGATGGAAAAGAGCTCATTGCCTCGATCGTTGCCGGTTACGAGACGATGATCAAGCTCGGCATAGCCCTTGATCCTGCAGCCCATTACCGACAAGGATTTCACCCGACCGCCACCTGCGGAACCTTCGGGGCGGCAATTGCATCAGCAAAATTATACCACCTCGGCCCGGATCAGATCGCCGATGCGCTTGGCATCGCCGGCAGCCAGGCTGCAGGTTCCATGGAGTTTCTTACCGATGGTGCCTATACCAAAAGATTTCATGCCGGCTGGTCCGCCCACAGTGGCATCGTCGCCACACTCCTTGCAAAAGAGGGTTTCAGCGGGCCGCACACCATTATTGAAGGAAAATTCGGATTCTTGCACGCCTATTCGCCTTCCTCGTCGGTTGAGAAGGTGACCGATGGCTGGGCCTTGCCTTACGAGATCATGAGAACCAGTATAAAACCTCATGCCTGCTGCCGATACAAGCAGGGACCAATAGACTGTATTATGAAAATACTGAAGGAACATTCTCTATCTGCAGAACAGATCAAAAAAATAAACATCAGCATATTAAAAGCAGGTTTTGCTCTCGTCGCCGAACCTGCTGAGTTCAAGAGAAACCCATCTTCCATCGTCGACGCTCAGTTCAGCATGCCCTTTGGCGCAGCTACCGCGGTTCTGAACGGCAGTGCTTTTCTCGATCACTATTGCCAGGAAAATATTAATTCCGAGGCCGTAAAACATATCATGGCCAGAGTTTTTTGTGTCGAAGATCCTTCTATCGAGAAAGATTTTCCTAAAAAATGGCCTGCCCGGGTCGAAATCATAACCACGGACGATAGATCATTTAAGGCGGCGATCGATCATCCGAAAGGGGATCCCGAAAATCCCCTGAGCTGGGAGGAGATTATTCTCAAGTTCAGGAATCTGGTTGCCCCAGTTCTATCAAGAGACGAGCAGGATCGCATCATCCTGCAGGTCCGCGAACTTGAACATTTAGCCGACCTGAGCGTACTGATGGACGAGCTGGCCCTCAAGGATTTTGCGGCAGGCAGCTAAATCGCGTTTTTCTCCAACCTCGAGGTAAAATGTTGGTATTCGAGCAAATGGGTTGATCTGAGGATTTAAGGCCACTACTATACATGCGGTTCATCCGGATAAGGCATACCTGAAAAAGAAATGCGGCTAGTGGTTGTTCCCCCGTTTGGTGCCGGCGAACAACGGGCATCTGCTGGACAACTCATTGATGATTATAGCAACCAGAGGTAGTCGTTTACCCGGGTGAACCATAAATACCGGTCATTGACTGATCCATTTCAACACAGCAGCAGGGAACATCGTGAATAAAGAGCAACATCATACGATTTATCTGGCCGACTATACGGTCCCTGAATACCTGGTGGATACCGTCTGCCTCACCTTTGTCCTTGACGAAAATGAAACCCTGGTCAGGGCAGAATCAGCAATACGTAAAAACCCCATGAGTAGTGCGGGCGACAGCACACTTTTTCTCAACGGAGACTCGCTCACACCACTCAGTGTTTGTATTGACGGAAAAGAAGTTCAGAGCACGCGAATAAAATCGGTTCCCGGCGGAATTCTTATATCTTCTGTGCCGCAGAAATTTAAACTCGAAATTACAACAAAGCTGAACCCTGAGGAAAACACGGCCCTGAGCGGGTTGTACCTCTCCTCCGGTAATTTTTGCACGCAATGTGAAGCAGAAGGGTTTCGGCGAATTACTTTTTATCCGGACAGGCCCGATGTCCTTGCGGTCTTCACCACGAGAATTGAAGCGCAACGCGAAAAATTTCCCGTTCTGCTTGCTAACGGTAACCTCAAAGAAAAGGGTCAGCTCGATGGTGGCAAACATTTTGCCGTGTGGGAAGACCCGTATCCGAAACCATGTTATCTCTTCGCCCTTGTTGCAGGAAATCTTGTCTGTATTGAAGATCGTTTCATTACAAAATCGGGACGAGCCGTAACGCTCCAGATCTACGTTCAAAAACAGAACAGCAATCGCTGTTTCCATGCCATGGAATCGTTAAAGAAAGCGATGAAATGGGATGAAGATGTCTATGGCCTTGAATATGACCTCGATCTTTATATGGTCGTTGCCGTTGACGATTTCAATATGGGCGCGATGGAGAACAAGGGCTTGAACGTATTCAACTCAAAATACGTACTGGCTTCCCCGGAGACTGCGACCGATCAGGATTACATCGATATTGAAGGGGTGATCGGTCATGAATATTTTCACAACTGGACAGGTAACCGGGTGACGTGCAGGGACTGGTTTCAGTTGAGCCTCAAGGAGGGGCTCACGGTGTTCAGGGACCAGCAGTTTTCAGCGGACATGAATTCTGCGGTTGTCCAGCGAATAGATGATGTAACCCTTCTCAGACAGTTCCAGTTTCGTGAGGATGCGGGACCGATGGCACATCCGGTACGGCCGGAAAGCTATATGGAAATCAACAATTTCTATACAGTTACGGTCTACAACAAGGGTGCGGAGCTGGTACGAATGATTCACACGCTCATCGGTCCGGAATTTTTCAAGAAAGGACTGCAGCTCTATTTTCAGCGCCATGACGGCCAGGCGGTGACCTGTGAAGATTTTGTCGCTGCCATGAGCGCTGCTTCCTCCATCAATCTGGATCAGTTCAAACGCTGGTACTCACAGGCAGGAACCCCTCATCTGAGCGTTGAAGAATTCTGGGACAAAGCTGCGGGAGAATATTGTTTGAAAATCAGGCAATACACCAAACCGACACCCCGTCAGGGAGAAAAAAAGCCGTTTCATATCCCGATCCTTGCCGGGTTGTTAAAAAATGATCCCGACCCCATTACCAGTTCATGCAAACGTATCGGTGATAATTTTCTGCTTGAGCTCAGGGAGCAGGAGCAGGTCTTCGCATTTTCCGGACTGAAGAGACGTCCGGTAGCATCACTGCTGAGATCATTTTCCGCGCCGGTAAAAGTTGAGCCGTTTCACAGCCGGAGTGATCTGAGCTACCTGATGGCACACGATCCGGACCTTTTTAACCGCTGGGATGCTGCCTTTTCTCTTGCCGGTGCAATCATCCTCGATTGCCTGGAAGAAATCAAAAAAGGCAACGAAAAGCCCAAAATCCCTGACACCTATGTCGAAGCAGTGAGAAAAAATCTGCTCGACAGTGCGCTGGACAAGGCACTGATCGCTCTTGCCCTGGGTTTGCCGTCTGAATCCTATCTGGCTCAGTCAATGCACGATATTGATCCGGATCTGCTGCAGAAGAGTCATCAGATGTGCAAACAGGAACTGGCTCATCTCTTATACGACGATTTCCTCATGGTCTACCACCGGAACAGCAGCACCGGCGAATACCTGATAACACCGGAGGAAATCGGCCGGAGACGTCTGAGAAACTGCTGTCTTTCATACCTGATGAGCCTTGAGCGTCTTGATGATGAGAGCTGCAGGATCTGTATGGAGCATTATTACAAGGCAGATAATATGACCGACCAGATCGCCGCCTTGTCTTCAATTTCTCATCACCAGATCCCGGAAAGAATGCAATTGCTCAGTGATTTTGAAACAAAATGGGTTAAAGAACCGCTCGTCATGGATAAATGGTTTTCAATTCAGGCCGGTTCAAGCGGCGGGGACACTGTGAAAAGGGTGAAGGAATTGACGAAACACCCGGCCTTTTCAGTTAAAAATCCAAACAAAGTCAGATCCCTTATCGGATCCTTCAGTGCAAATCACCATCACTTTCACCAAAAGGATGGGGAAGGGTACCGTTTCCTGTCAGAAAAGATACGCTACCTGGATGCAATCAACCCCCAGATTGCTGCCCGACTGGCGTCCTCGTTTACCACCTGGCGACGCTATGAGGTTTCACGACAGGAACAGATGAAAGAGGCGCTGGAAAAAATTCTGGCGAAAAAACCTCTTTCCCGGGATGTTTTTGAAATTGTCAAAAAGAGCCTCAACTCTCAGGAAAGCTGAAATCAACGGTTTCTTTTGTGACAGAATAAACAGCGGAAGGGGGCCGGATGCTCTTCCGGGAGCGGCGCGGTACCCGTTTCATTATGGCACTCGACGCAGCGATTATCCGCCTCCTGCTTGCTTTTTATCAGGTGAAATTCTCTATGGAGGTCATCATGCGGCAACGGTGTCGTCGTTTCCTCCGGTGCCAGGTACAAAAAGAGGAGCAGCAACAGGCAGAAAATGATGAAGGTTGCACTCAGCACGTGTTTTCTTTTTGTATTTTTGCTCTTTCCCATGAAATTCCCTGCATTTTTACCGCTTGGACAGTTATGCCATCTCGAACGCACTGATCGGGATGAGTCGATAGCGCAGCAGCAAGGCGGACATTTCAGAAAGCAGAAACGCCACGCTGGTATGGTGATTCGCCAGCCGGCTCAATATTGAATGTTTTCGGTGTTTCTTCAAGATCATGTTCAAAGCCTGTGACTTGTGATTGTGGTCGATAATCGTGCAAGCCGCAGCCTCCGCGGAAATAAAAGCGGGAAAAATTCCTTCTCCGGTAAGTGCGGAAGCAAGGCCCGCCGCATCGCCGACAAGGAAACGGTTGCCGAAATTCCACCCCCTATAATCACAGGAAATTTTTTCAGCCTGCGGGCGCGTGTTGCAAAGATCTATTTTTTTATCTGTCGCCCACTCGAGAATATACCTGTTAAGCTCTGCTGCCCTCAGCCGGTTCGTGGCGGCGTACCCACCGACCGAGACACTGTCTGCGTGTGGGAATATCCAGGTGTAGCCGCTGCCGATGGCATTGCTGTCAAAATTCCATACCATATTATCAACAATTTCCGGCACGGTGTAATTAATTCCGATACCGTAAAATTCCACGGGAAGCCCAAGGTTGCCTCGAACCCTGGACATGGTTCCGTCGGCACCAACAAGGTAGTCAAATATAACTTTGTGTTTTTTTTGTTCCTGCCGGTACACAAGCGTGTTTTTCTCTATCCCAAAGACCTGTGCCCCGGTGATAATCTCGGCACCGTTCGCCAGTGCTTCCTCAGCCATGAAACCACCGAGTCTGTGCCTGTTTACTGTCGCTACTACAGGGTTTTGAGAGCTTACGGTAATGTTTTGCATTCGGGTGGTTATGGTTTGAGAAAAAAATGAGCGTTCGATCAATTCCGGGGGTATGCGTCCGATAAGGCCTTTCCAGGTTATGCCGCCTGCGCATACCTTTCTTCCAATTACCTTGTTTCTTTCAAGAATCAAAACCCGCACTCCGTTCTCCGCCAGAATCCGGCCGCAATGAAGCCCCCCTGGACCACCTCCGACAACTACCACGTCATATTTCATGAGCATCAGCCGAGAGCAGGCGGTATGTTTCTGTCTTTATCTTCATTGAAAACAGGTGCGCTCAACAGAGTGTGGGTCCACCAGGCGGTTTGTTGAAAAAAAAGCCCGATGCAGATCCTGAAATGTTCATTGAACCATTCACAGAAAACAGCCCGGGCCGGTCACGAAGGAAAGAAAAAAATCTATTCTCCTGCAAACATACCTTTTAAAAATTCCCGGTTAAGTCGGGCAATATTTCTAATCGATATACCTTTCGGGCAGACTGCTTCGCATTCTTTTTCGTTGGTACAGTGCCCAAAACCCTCGAGATCCATCTGTTTGACCATAGCCTGTGCTCTTGTCTTGCGCTCAGGCTGCCCCTGGGGCAGCAGGCTCAGCTGTGAGATCTTTGCACTGGTAAACAGCATGGCCGCACCATTCGGACAACTTGCCACGCAGGCACCACAGCCGATGCAGGCTGCGGCGTCCATTGCAAGTTCCGCGGTTTCAGCAGGAATCGGAATCGCATTACCGTCGATTGTTCCGCCGGTGTTGATTGAAACATAGCCTCCCGCCTGGATAATTCTATCAAGGGCAGAGCGGTCGACGACCAGATCCTTTCGGATTGGAAAGGCTCGTGACCGTAATGGTTCGATAACGAGCGTATCGCCATTTTTAAAGGTTCTCATGTGCAGCTGACAGAGGGTCACCTCTTTTTCAGGTCCATGAGCAATTCCATTGACCACGGAACCGCACATGCCGCAGATTCCCTCCCTGCAGTCATGGTCAAACGCCACTGGAACCTTTCCTTCCTTGGTCAATTTTTCATTCAGGACATCGAGCATTTCCAGAAAAGACATATCCGTGCTGATTTCCCTGAGCGTATAGGTCTCAAAGCTGCCAAGTGAATCGTAGTTTTTCTGGCGCCATATTTTTAATGTCAGGTCTATGGTACTCATCGTTTCCCGTTGTCTGAGATTGTCATTAAAAGCTTGCTGCTGCTCACTTATAACTTCTTTGGCTTGGTGTCACGTTTTCAAATACCAGCGGTTCCCTGTGCTGAACAGGAACTTCTTCATCACCTTTGTATTCCCAGACACTGACGTGGGAGTATTCCTCGTCTTTGCGCAGTGCTTCACCCTCGTCGGTCTGGCTCTCTTCGCGAAGGTGACAGCCGCAGGATTCTTCCCGGGCAAGAGCATCCCTGATCATGAATTCTGCAAATTCAAGAAAATCTGCGACCCTTCCGGCACGTTCAAGCGACTGGTTAAGGTCTTTTCCGGCCCCAGGAACATAAACATTATCCCAGAATAGAGCCTTGATCTCCGGGAGTTTCCCAAGGGCTTTTTCAAGGTCTGCGGCGTTTCTTGCCATACCGCAATTGTCCCAGAGCAGCTTGCCGAGCTCCTTATGAATCTCGTCTACGGTAACTTTTCCCTCAGGCCCTTCCGCGCTGTTTTTCAGCAGACGCGCTATCCTCTCACCCACATTTTTTTCAGCCTCGCTGAAGGCTGAATGACTGGTGTCGACCTTGTCCATTGGTTCAGAACCGAAGTAATTGCCGATCGATGTACTGATCACGAAATAGCCGTCCGCAAGTCCCTGCATCAGAGCGCTCGCCCCCAGGCGGTTGGCGCCGTGGTCGGAGAAGTTGCATTCACCCAGTGCAAAAAGTCCCGGAATAGTTGTCATCAGATTATAATCCACCCAAAGGCCGCCCATGGTGTAATGGACGGCGGGATAGATCATCATCGGTTCTTTCATCGGGTCAGAATCGGCTATTTTTTCATACATCTGGAAAAGATTGCCATATTTTTTATAAATCGTCTCTCTTCCATCGCGCTTGATGGCGTCAGCAAAATCAAGATATACGGCAAGTCCGGTGCTGCCGACACCCTTGCCGGCGTCACACTGTTCTTTGGCGTTCCGCGAGGCGACGTCCCGTGGCACCAGATTGCCAAAACTCGGATATTTGTTTTCCAGATAGTAATCACGCTCATCTTCTGGAATCTGCAGCGGTGGACGCCGGTCTCCACTGTTTTTGGGAACCCAGACACGTCCGTCGTTTCTCAGGCTTTCACTCATCAGCGTCAGCTTTGACTGGAAATCTCCATGGACCGGTATGCAGGTCGGGTGGATCTGAACAAAGCTTGGGTTTGCAAACCCGGCGCCTTTTTTACATGCCCGCCAGGCCGCCGTGACATTTGAGGCCATCGCATTGGTGGACAGAAAATAAGCGTTTCCGTAGCCGCCGGTGCAGAGCAGTACCGCATCGGCTGAATATGAATCAATGGCACCGGTGATAACGTCTCTGACCACGATACCGCGGGCGTGGCCGTCAACGACGACGAGCTCCATCATCTCTTTTCTGGCATGCATGACCACAGAACCTTTTTTTATCTGGCGGGAGAGCGCGCTGTAGGCGCCGAGCAGGAGCTGCTGTCCGGTCTGTCCCCGGGCGTAGAAGGTTCGCGACACCTGGGCCCCGCCAAATGACCTGTTGGCAAGGCTGCCGCCATATTCCCGGGCAAAGGGCACGCCCTGGGCAACGCACTGGTCGATAATGCTGGTTGAGACCTGGGCGAGGCGATAGACATTTGCTTCCCGGGCGCGGAAATCCCCGCCCTTGATGGTGTCGTAAAAAAGTCGATGCACCGAGTCACCGTCATTCTGGTAATTCTTGGCCGCGTTGATTCCGCCCTGGGCCGCTATTGAATGGGCCCGTCTCGGGCTGTCCGATATGCAGAATGTATCTACTTTGTATCCAAGCTCTGCTAGCGTGGCTGAAGCGGAGGCTCCGGCGAGTCCTGTTCCGACAACGATAATTTTGTACTTTCGCCTGTTGGCAGGGTTGACAAGTTTGCTGCTGAAACGGTGATTATCCCATTTTTCTGAGAGAGGACCGGGAGGAATCGATGCATTTAGTTCCATTTTATACCTTCTTGTTTGTTGTATGCTGTTAAAGTGTCTGCACGTTTTCAGTCAGGGGACCGCGTACCCTGTTTAATAGGCTGCTCCGGCTCCGGTCATGAAATAAACGGGAATTCCACCAAAGAGGATCAGGAAGAAGACCGGAACGATAATGGTCAGCTTGGAAATAAGGTCGTTGTACCGCGGGTGATTAAAACCAAACGTTTGCAGCATACTCCAGAAACCGTGGTTAAGGTGTATCGCCAGTGCGACAAAACAGAAAATATAAAAAAGACTGTAGAAAAAGCCGCTCAGCATTTCTTTAACCGTCATACTGATCGGTATTTCGGTCGGTGCAGCAATACCGAAACCGAACACGTGAACGATGGCAAATAATAGTATGATGAGACCGGTATAGGGCATGGTCCGGGAGGCAAAAGTATTCTCTACAACCCGGGTCTCTATTTCATATCGGGACGACTTTGTCTGCCTGAGTTCGAAAAACAATATCATCCCGACGCTCACGTGGACGGCGAAAACAGCTAAGAGTCCAAGGCCGAAGACGAGGACAAGAACAGGAAAACCGTGCAGTGTATCAGCATAGATTTGAAAATATTTGCTGCCCATGTATATTGCAGCGTTACCGAATGCGTGCACTGCCAGAAAGAGCAGCAACAGCATCCCGGAAGAAGCCATAAGGATTTTCTTGCCGATTGATGATTTGACAAATGAAAGAAACCACATAAATTTTTGCCTCATAATTGATGGAAAGAGGTGGTAGGCCAACAGGACTGCACTATTGTTATCGAAATGATAAAAAAAAAAAGGTTTCTTTTGGACTGAATTTAAAAAACCGGGATTTGCACGGGACTATTTCAAATCACACCAGAACATCTTCTAAGCCATTATCATGAATAATAAAACGATCAATTCGGTCATTTTCGATCTTGACGGTACACTGCTTAATACCCTCGAGGATATTGCCGACAGCGCGAACGAAACAATCCGGCAGTTCGGCATGGAACCACACCCTGTTGAGTCCTATCGCTCTTTTGTCGGCAACGGCCTGCAAAACCTGATAAAAAGGATCATGCCGGATGAGTCCAAAACTGATATCCTGGAGCGTGGCGTTGAAACATTCCGGACTGTCTACGGGAGACGATGGCATGAAAAGACCAGGCCCTATCCGGGGATTATGGAAATGCTTGATTCATTGCAGCGTGCCGGAGTCAAAATAGCCGTGCTTTCAAACAAACCAGATACCTTTACCCAGACGTGCGTCCAGCACTTTTTCCCGTCGATCAGTTTTCACGCAGTTTCAGGAAAAAAAGACGATGTCCCCTTGAAACCAGACCCTCAATCCACATTCAGCGTGCTTCGCGCGCTTGCGGTAGAGCCGGAACAGAGTCTGTTTGTCGGTGATTCTTCGGTAGACATCAGGACCGGTATTGCTGCGGGGATGAGCACCATTGGCGTTGATTGGGGTTTTCGAACAGCGTCTGAACTCAGGGAAGCTGGCGCTGAACGTGTTATCAGCTCACCACAGGAAATACTGCGCTATGTCATTACCGGTTAACGAATTAACGCCATATCTGGCCTTTATTGCTCCGCCGCTGGTTGGCGCATTCATCGGTTACCTGACCAACCGGGTCGCGATCAGGATGCTTTTCAGGCCGCTCAAGCAATGGCGGATCGGCCCGCTGAAAGTGCCGATGACCCCTGGCGTCATTCCTTCCAAACGGCATGACCTGGCGCTCAATATCGGCGAGATGGTCGGTGAGCATTTGCTCACCAGCAATGAAATCAACAACTCCCTGAAGAAAAAGAAATTCCAGGAGCATCTGTACCGACTCATCGAGGCTAAGGTCGGGTCTTTTATGAAAAATGATCTTGGCCCGCTGCAGTCTCTCGTCTCGCCCGATTACAGGAGTTATTACGATATTGCCCGAAAAACAATCACCTACCAGATAAAGGAAACAGTTTTCGACTACCTGAGTACCGAACAATGTTCTGTAACGATCGCACAGGCTGTTGACCTCTGGATTGATGAGCTTTTTTCAAAACAGTTAAACGAGATTGCCACACCCCAGGTAAGGGAATCAATCTACCAGTCACTTGACACGCAGGTGCTGCGCATTCTTCACGCTGAGGCAACTCAGACATGGGTTGAGGATTACATCTACAGAAAAATTGTCGAATCGGCAGACAACGAAAAAAGATTGAGTGACCTTCTGCCGCAGTCGCTGATCGAGTCGATCATCTCGATGATCGGCTCGCAGACCCCCTATCTCCTCGCCCGGGGCGTCAAGATGCTAGAGGATCACGCAATCCGGCAGAAGGCCGTTGATGCGATAGTAAAGGCGATTGATGAGTTCATCGAAACACTCGGACCGATGTCTTCCATGGTCAGAAATTTTCTTGACATGCCGATGCTGGAAGGGAAAATCAATGAATACTTTGTTGAAAAACATGATGAAATAGCTGCATTTATCACCGGTGAAGCGGTTAGGGCGAGGTTGTCCCAGACACTGACCAGAAGAGCGCGCAAGCTCTTCAGCACCTCGCTCAAGACAATAATCGAGCAGCAGAACATTTCACAACTGCAGACCTTCAGCCGCGAAGTGACGGCACTTGTTTTCAGCGGCCTGCGTTCACCCCAGGCCGCCTCTGTTTTCAACGATCTGTTCACTGACCATCTGGAAGCACTGACAAACGGCGGATCCTGCACCGTTGGTACAATCATCGAGGAATTGTTCGGCAAAAACAGCGCCAGAGAATCCAAAACCTGGGTTTCGGGTGAACTCAATGGGTTGCTGAAAGCATCCCGGACCAAAAGCGTCATCGATCACATTCTAGAGAGCATGATCGATCAGTTGCTGCAGAAACCGATCGGCCGCCTCGCCGATCTTGTGCCGGCTGGAGTGCGAGACGGGCTTTACAGGTCGCTTCAGGAAATGGCAACCAAGATGCTGACCTCTGAAGTACCCGGTGTGGTAAAATCGCTTGACATCAGAAGAATCGTGACGGAAAGGATTGATTCTTTTGACCTGCTGAGGCTTGAGCTGCTGCTCCTCTCCATAATGGAGGAGCAGTTCAAATATATAAATATTTTCGGTGGACTGCTCGGTTTTCTGATCGGCTGTATCAATATCTTTTTTATCACGGATATACTCAAGTAACGGGCGAATTGATAGTAAATGTCATATAAGTTCAGGTAAATAGCTCCTGCTTGCTGTCGTGGTCCTACCCTTCGGAAATAGTAGTGGAACCATTACCGGTAAAGAAGCTGTATAAATACCGTTGTGGCCTCTATTGATGCTGATCTCGTTACCAGAAAACTATCTGGTTCGATATGTACAAATCTTTTGAACATCGGAGGATATTATATGCCCTGGATTCCCTGGATCGAAACTGAGAATGAAGATTCATCAAGACAAGAAATCAAGAATCTCTATAAAGAAGTTCGTAATCCCTTGTCAGGCAAGATCTCTGATCTGAATAAAATTACCAGCCTGACTCCGGAGGTCTCCAAGAATATTTTTGCTTTAGGTTCATCTGTTTATGGAAATGCTGTTGGATTTACCGCACGTGAAAAAGAAATAATCGCATTGGTAACCTCTTCGCTGATAGGGTGCGTTCATTGAACTGCCAGCCATCTTGAAGCCCTCGGTCGAGCGGCAAAAAACCACGATTTCGCTAAACAGGTAGCAGAGGATTACACCAAAGCAAAATTAAGTAAGCGGGAAAAGCTCATGGCGGATTTTTCCGTCAAGGTAACTCGTTCTCCAGATGCATGCTGTCCGGAAGATATTGCACAACTCGAAGACTCGGGCCTTTCTCAAAGAGATATTTTAAGTCTCGTCGAAATCATAGCGTACCAGAACATGAGTACAAGAATCATGGAATCACTGAGTACGGTTGATTGATGAGATTTGTCTGTATTAGAAAATGCAGCTCAGGAGGATCCACCAGCGTTATGAAGAATGTCGTCTATGGCAACACTTCCAGTTGAAGCTCCTCGCTCCCCTCAGCTCAGCCTCGGCGTCAGGTCTACAAGCAAAATGTTCCGGCCAGCTGGCCGCATGCAGCAGAGATATCAGACCCTCTGCTGCTCCTGATAAACACTGAATAGTTGTGGTATCTCAAAATGTCCTGAAAGGCGATTATTCGTTCTCTTGAAGAGGGGCGATAGGGTATCCCCTCAACCTCATTAAAAGCCAGCAGGTTGATTTTACACGGTATCCCCCTGAGCATTTTCGCGCACCGCTGAGCTTCTTCGTTGGAATCATTGACTCCGTCGAGCAGAACATACTCGAACATGATCCTCTTTCGTTTCTGGATCGGGTAATCCCTGCAGGCCTGGAGAAGGGCTTCAAGAGGATATTTCCTGTTGATCGGCATCAGCAGGTTTCTCGTTTCATTATCGACGGCATGAAGGGAGATCGCAAGATTCACATTGGAGCTGCGCCCTAATCGTTCCATATTATTAATGATTCCGCAGGTGGAAACCGTTATTCTGCGCGCTGCCATGTCGAGCCCTTTTTGTTCTGTCAGGATGGACAGTGAGACCAGCAGATTTTCGATATTGTTAAGCGGTTCTCCCATTCCCATGAAAACAATGTTGGTAATGGCTGACGGACCGATCAACCCGCTTTTCGGCTGTTCCAGCAGGAAGTCGCGAGCAAAGCAGACCTGGTTGACAATTTCCGCAGGTGTCAGGTTCCTGACAAAACCCATCGTCCCGGTTTTGCAGAATGTACAATTCATCGCACAACCGACCTGGGAGGAAATGCAGAGCGTATTGCGGTCAATTTCCGGTATCAGCACCGATTCGATAATAGCCCCATCATCAAGCCTGAAAGCGAACTTCAGGCAGCCATCTGCGGATCTCTCAATGAGGGGTGATTTAAAAGATGAAATGACGGCGTGCTCTGCCAGAACTGCCCTGAACGACTTGGCAAGATCGGTCATTTCTGAAAATTCAGTGACTCCTGGTCGATAAAGCCATGACATGATCTGCTTACCACGGAATGCAGGCTGGCCAAGCGATTCTACAAAGGCGATGAGGCCTCGCTGGTCGAGATTCCTGCAATCAGTCTTCACAGCACCTGGAGGCTCTATGGAACCGCAATATCCGCTCATACAGGGTGTTCTTTTTCAAATTCGTCCATGAAGGCAACCAGCTTTTTGATCCCTTCAACAGGAAAGGCATTATAAATGGAAGCACGGCAGCCGCCGATGGATCGATGCCCCTTGAGTCCCTGCAGTCCAGCCGCTGCCGCCGCCGCGATAAAAGCGGCTTCAAGCTCTGCAGTGGGCAGATTAAAGGAGACGTTCATTTTTGATCTCGATTCTTTTTCCGCATGGCCCCGGTAATAGGAAGTTCGGTCTATGGCACTGTAGAGGAGTGCTGCCTTTTCGCCGTTCTGTTTTTCAATCGCCTCCACACCACCACGTTTATCGAGCCAGTCGAGAACGAGATTGACCATATAAATGGCGAAGCAGGGTGGGGTGTTGAACATCGAGCCTTTTTCAGCATGGGTTTTGTACTTGAGCATGGTAGGAACAGCAGAAGGGCATCGTTCCAGCAGATCATCCCTGATAATGACGATGGTAACACCTGCAGGTCCCAGATTCTTCTGGGCTCCCGCAAAAATCAGGCCAAACATGCCGACATCTATCCTGCGCGACAAAATATCTGAAGACATGTCGCTTACCAGAGTCCTGCCCGTGTCGGGGAAAGAGGGAAACTGGGTGCCGTATATGGTATTGTTGGAGACCATGTAGAGATATTGGGAATTTTCAGGTACCGTATATTCATCATGTCGCGGAATACGGTTAAATCGTGCTTCTTCACTGGAAAAGGCAACCTCAATTTCACCGAAAGACAGCGCCTCTTTGATCGCCTTTTTGGCCCAGGTGCCGGTGTTGAGATAGGTTGCGCGCCTGTTTTCACCAAGCAGGTTCATCGGCACCATGTAAAACTGACTTGAAGCGCCGCCCTGGAGGAAAAGCACTCTATAGTTGTCAGGAATTCCCATCAGCTTCCTGAGCAGGGCCTCGGCGCTCTCCATGATCGCCATGAATTCTCTGGACCGGTGACTCAACTCCACAAGGCCCATGCCGACACCCTTGTAGTCGACGATATCAACCGCTGCCTGCTCAAGGACCTCAAGGGGCAGTGTTGCCGGTCCCGGATTAAAATTAAAAACTCTTTTCGTCATCGTAAAAACTCCTTCTTAAGATAGTAATTGCTGCTGTTGGAAAAAAAAGAAAACCAGTCCTTTATTCATGAAAGTTGGGATGTTTGCTGCCTGATCGCCTCATATAAAACAATTCCGACAGTCATTGCAAGATTGAGGCTCCGGATATGATGGTTTGGCATCGGCAGGGTGAAACAGAGATCATGGTAAGCATGTCGTATATCTTCAGCAAGACCTTTTGTCTCTTTGCCAAATATCAAAAAATCACCGGGTTTGTAACAGGCGCCGGTATACGGTGTATCGACCTTGGTGGTAAACAGTTTGAAATGCTCCTCATCATGCTGCTCTGCAAATAGATCAAAATTCTGCCACTGCTTTATGGTGACATGACTCCAGTAATCGAGTCCGGCGCGTTTTACCCGCTTATCGTCAACCGAGAACCCAAGCGGGTGGACCAGGTGAAGAACACTATTGGTCGCTCCGCAGAGACGCGCTATGGAACCGGTATTCGGGGGAATTTCGGGCTCTACCAGGACAATATTGAAAAAGGAATCTGTTACGTAATTCATAGACGGCTCTTGATCTGCGTTAGCGGATGGAAACTCGTATATACTGCCTGGCCAGCCGCACAACAAGCATAAAATGTAATTTTGGCAAAGAGACTCTTTTTCGTGTATATTCCGGCTGACACGTTTGTTAATTTTACCGGCGCCACACAGTATCGGATGTTGTCTTTTCAAACACTGTGCCGCCCGATATTGCAAGATCAGATTTATCAGCACAACAGAGTTTTAGCACCTCACCATGAGATCACGCCGTAATCTGCCCGGAAATGATAAAAAACCATTCCAGCCACCCGACACCAGGATATTCCTGCTCCTGCTCCTCTGCGCCGCCATTATTTTGCGTAGCGGATGGGATCTTCGACCGGCAGGCGATCAGCAGTCGGCTGGTGATCGCTATGAGCTGAAATGGCGGAATAATACCCTGATGCTTTCGACACATGACGATGGCCTTGCAGGCAAACCTGATCTGCCTGCACACCTTGCACCATTTTTTTTTGAAAAAATCACCATCAATCAGGCAAGCCCACTCCTTCTTCAGATCATCCCCGGCATCGGCCCGGAACTGGCGGTCAGGATCATTGTCAAACGCGATGAACGGGGTGGATTCAGTTCGCCTGAACAACTGCTCGAGGTTCCAGGAATAGGGCTCAAACGCAAAGATAAACTGACGGCGTGGCTCAGCTTTGAATAACAATTTTTCTACAGAGATGATTGTCCGGCCTGTCGTTGTTCTCATTGGCCCGACTGCAGTCGGTAAAACAGAGTTGTCACTGGAGTTCTGTGAGGCTTTCGACGGCGAAATCATCAGTGTCGACTCAATGCAGGTATACCGGTATATGGATATCGGTACTGCAAAGATACCAGAAGCAGAAAGACGATCGATACCTCATCACCTGATAGACATTGTCAACCCTGATGAGCAATACGACGCGGCACGCTTTGCCGACGACTGCCTGCAGGCAATAAAAGAGATCCACGATCGATCGGCCATCCCGCTTTTGACGGGTGGAACGGGACTCTATCTCCGGGCGTTGAAGAATGGATTCTTTCGTGATGTTCCCAACAATCCTGAAATACGGGCCATGCTGCAGGCTCGATTGGAACATGAGGGTATTAATGTTTTACATGATGAATTGTCCCTATATGACTGTATAAGCGCTGATAAGATTCACAAAAACGATACGTCCCGAATAATCAGAGCACTGGAGGTATTCTTGTCAACCGGCATTCCGCTTTCAACACACCAAGAGCAACAGGCGTCGCCGGCTGCCTGTTTCAGCAGCATGCTGACAATCGGTCTCACCTGTGAACGGACCTTACTATACGAGAGGATCAACCTCAGAAGCATGAAGATGATAGAAGGGGGATTCGAAGATGAAGTGAGACGCCTTCTTGATATGGGATTTTCGCCGACACTGAAGTCGATGCAGTCAATCGGCTACCGCCACATGCTGAACCATATAGCCAGGCGCTGGACAAAAGATGAGATGATCATGAACCTGGCCCAGGATACCAGGCGATATGCAAAGCGTCAATATACCTGGTTCAACAAGGATACATCCATTGCCTGGTTTAATAGAACCGACGAAAAGGCGGTGATTTCACATGTTGACCGCTGGCTGCAGGGAAAATAAATGACAGGCCCGGAAACAGAGAGAAAAATGGGAGCTTCCCCGATCAAAAACCAGATTCATCCAACGATAAAGGAACATCTCCGCAGGCAGGGCTTTACAACAGATCAGGACATTCACCACTTCTTGTTCCCGATGCTCGCAGACCTTCCATCTCCATTCCTGATGAAGGATATGGAACGGGCAGCAGACCTTGTTGCTGAAGCAATACATGAACAGGCGAGCATTATTATCTGGGGTGATTATGACGTTGACGGCATAACGGCAACAGCTCTGCTGCTGCTGTTTTTTAAGAAATTGAGTATTGCAGTCGATTATCATATACCCAACAGGCTGAGCGAGGGGTACGGTCTCAATAAAGAAATAATCTCTGAAATTGCTGAAAGAAATAAGGGCCGAAAACTACTTATTACCGTTGACTGCGGAATTTCAAACCAGGATGAGATTGCCCATGCCCAAAGTCTTGGCTTCACGGTTGTCGTCAGCGATCATCACCAGCCCCCTGAAAAAGAAGTCAAAGCTGACGCCGTGCTGAATCCGAAACAACGCTCCTGCGATTTCCCCTACAAAGAACTGTCGGGTGTTGGTGTCGCCTTTTATTTTGCCTCAGCGATTCGATCAAAATTAAGAAATATAAAAGACGTATTATCAAAGACATGTGAATTTAACATGAAGTCTTTTATGGGTCTTGTAATGCTCGGGACCATAGCAGATCTTGTGCCGCTCACCGGTATCAACAGAATTCTTGTCAGAGCAGGAATGGAATCACTGGTTCACGATCCGATAGATGGAATCATTGCCCTGCTCGAGACACTGGGTCTGTCAAAAGCCAATCTCAATGCTGAAACCATCTCATTTCAAATCGCTCCGGTTATCAACGCTGCCGGAAGGCTGGGGGATCCGGATATCGCACTTAAAACTCTGACAGGCACGGGCAGTGAAGCGAAACGTTTTGCCAGGAACCTGGTAACACTGAACAGCAGAAGAAAAAAAATTGGCACAGAAAATCTCGAAACAGCACTCGCCATCTGCCGTTCAATGACGACCGAGGGACTGAAGGCTCTTGTGATCAAAGGAGTGTTTCATGAGGGGTTGCTTGGAATTACGGCATCTCGGCTGGTAGAAAAGTACAATGTTCCGGCTCTTGTCTGTTGCTCCGACAAAAAAAACGCATACCTCAAGGGCTCGGCGCGCGCTCCTGAAAATTTTGATCTCTATTCAGTACTGAGCTCCTGTTCACGCTTTCTCGTAAAGTTTGGCGGGCATCGGGCTGCTGCTGGTTTCAGTATGAGATCTGAGCATTTTGCAGCTTTCGCAAAAACCTTCAATGATTTGGCAGCGCTTGAATTTTTCAATAAACAACATCATAACAGCACATTAGCTCGGAAATTTTTAACTTTACCGGTTTCTGAAGCCTTTAATCCTGAGTTGCTGGAAAATCTTGCTCAACTAGAGCCGCTGGGAGAAGGAAATCCAAAGCCAATATTCGTGGATGCAGATGTTCGTTTCGTATCTAAAAAACATTTTGGTACAAATGGTGAACATATCAGGGGAATGCTTCGTGGCAGATTCGAGAATATTCCGTTTATTGGCTTCAACGTTGGTCGAAATCTGATAGGTTATAATGAAAACGACGAAATATCGATTACATACAGCCACATGATGGACACCTACAACAACAGCACAAGCTGGAAGGTACGAATAGAACATTTTTTCTCGTAACGAAAAACAATATCAGAGTCTTTGTCTTTGATTCTTTTGTTTGCAATAAATTTTCGGAGTTAACCTGGCAGGAGATGAGAGGGAATGGTACAGCAGCGATTTCAAAGAGTCCTTTCGGCGCATCCCTGTACTTTACATAATATACATTATGCGACATTAACAATCAGGTCTGTTTATAATTTGCTTTTTCAATGTTCGATATAATGGTATTACCTCTGTAAACACAAGTGGACAGCAACGGGTAATTTTTTAGAAGAATAAATATTACAACGTTAATACAGCAGTATAGACTATAAACATAAATCAATTTGGAGAATAATATGGCGTATGATGTGTACCAGGAACCGCTGATTAGTCGCTATACCAGCATCGAAATGCAAAAATTATTTTCCGAAGAGACGAAATTTCAAACCTGGAGGCGTTGCTGGGTTGCTCTTGCTGAGGCACAATACGAACTCGGTCTCACCGATCTTATCAGCGTCGACATGCTCGACTCCATGCGAGAAAATATTTCCAATATCGATTTTGAACTCGCCAGAGAGAAAGAAAAGGAAATTCGTCACGACGTTATGGCCCATGTCTATGAATTCGGTACAAAGGCCACGATTGCCGAAAGAATTATTCATCTCGGCGCAACATCCCAATATGTTGTCTGCAACACGGATTTGATTATCCAGAAAAAAGGACTGCTTCTTATTAAAAATACGCTTCTTTGCATAATCAAGAATCTGGCTGAGTTTTGTGATACGTATAAAGACCTCGCAACACTTGGCTACACTCACTATCAACCGGCCCAGCCGACGACTGTCGGCAAGAGAAACAGCCTGTACATCCAGGATTTGCTGCTTGACCTTGAATATCTCAATCTTTTTATAGAAAACATGGCAGCTCGCGGCGCAAAAGGAACAGTCGGCACGCAGGCAACCTTTCTTGAACTGTTTAAGGGGGACCATCAAAAAGTCAGACAGCTTGACGAGCTCGTCGCAAAGAAACTCGGCTTCAAAAAAACGATTGCCGTAAGCGGTCAGACGTACAGTAGAAAAAATGACATGAAACTGGTGGAAACGCTTGCCGGCATTGGTGCTACCTCTCATAAATTTGCCGTCGACTTACGGCTGCTCTCCAATCTCAAGGTACAGGAAGAGCCATTTGCTCAAAACCAGACCGGCTCGTCCGCCATGGCCTACAAGAGAAACCCCATGCGCTCGGAGCGCATGACTGGCCTGGCGCGAAAACTCATGGGACTCCCGGGAAATTTTGCTGCAACCTATGCAAATCAATGGTTCGAGAGAACGCTGGACGATTCAGCAATTCGGAGAATGGATATTCCGCAAGCATTTTTACTCTGCGACGCAATATTAAAGTTGTTTGTAAATATAACTTCAGATATGGTTGTTTATCCGAGCCAAATTAACAAATTAATTCGTGCTGAACTGCCCTTCATGGCCACCGAAAAAATATTGATGGGCACGGTTGAAAAAGGCAAGAGTCGCCAGGAAATGCATGAAGTTGTCAAGGAGCACTCATTGATTGCCGGCAAACGGGTAAAACTTGAAGGACTGGATAATGACCTGCTCATCCGGCTCGCCGATGACGCCAGAATCCCCTTCACCCTTGAAGAACTAGAGTCAATGACCGACAATCTCTCCCAGTTCACCGGCAGAGCGTCACAACAAACTGTTGATTTTCTTGAAGAAATCGTCTGGCCGCTGCTGAGCAGGGAGAAACATTTCATGACAGCCGTCGATTCCTCTTTAAATGTCTGAAACAACGTCTAAAAAAAACGACAGGCTGGTTGAGCTGTTTTTGATCATTGATCCGGCACAGTTCCATTTACTCAAGTTCTTCCTTGAAGGATATGATAACCTCGCGGTATTATCGTCCATAAAGATAGAAGCTGGCGTTGTTCGCGTAAAAACCAGTCGAGAGTCTTACCCCGAATTGATGGAATTACTGACAGAACTTTCAGTGTGTCTAAAAAGACACATGATTTAACCTATAATTATTTCGCTGATGCGGCAAAAAACGTTCTTTATCAAGACCTTCGGGTGCCAGATGAACATCCGGGACACCGAGATCATGGCCCAGACCCTTTCCGAAAGCGGCTATATCGAAAGCCGCTCCATCGAGGATGCGTCCCTTGTTGTCCTGAATACTTGTTCAATTCGTGCCAAGGCGGAACAAAAAGTATTCAGCCTTCTTGGTTCTCTGCGAAAAAACAAAGCGGCAAACCCGCAGATGCAGATCTGTGTTGCAGGCTGCGTTGCCCAGCAGGAAGGAAAAAGAATCATTGAACGTATGCCGCATGTCGATTTGATCATCGGCACTCAGCACATCTACAACCTTCCGCAGCTGCTCGCTGATTCATCGCACAGCAGGATGGCAATCAATCTCGCTGACGATTACGAAATTCCCCGCTTTGTCCCGACCGTGTCAAAGCACGGTCAGCAGAAAGAACCGGCCCCCCTCTCCCCGTCACCGGATTTTCAATTCAGCCGGTTTGTCACCATCATGCAGGGATGCAATAATTTCTGCACGTATTGTGTCGTCCCCTATACCAGGGGCAGAGAAGTGTCCCGCAGCGTCGCCGACATCCGCGATGAAATCCGTGTTCTTGTCAGCTCCGGGGTTTCCGAAATCACCCTGCTCGGTCAGAATGTCAATTCCTACGGTAGGGCCAACCCGGTAACCGAAGATAAAGCCCCCTACTCTTTTTCCAGGCTCCTGCACGAAGTGGCTCAGATCAGCGGTCTGAAGCGACTGCGATTCACCACTTCCAACCCCAAGGATCTGTCCGCTGAACTGATCAGCTGCTTTGCAGAAATCAGTAATTTATGCCCCCAGTTTCACCTGCCGGTACAATCCGGTTCTGACAGGATTTTAAAGCGCATGAACAGGAAGTACAGCGTTCGGCAATATCTTGACAAGGTTGACCGGCTCAGAGCGGTCTGTCCGGATATCGCACTGACAACCGATATGATTATCGGCTTTCCAGGGGAGAGCCGGGACGATTTCCAGGCTACCATGAACCTGCTGGAAACAGTGCGCTATAACGGCTCTTTTTCATTTAAATACTCTGACCGTCCGGGAACGCGGGCAGAGCAGCTCGATTCTAAAATACCGGAACAGGTGAAGGGCGAACGGCTGCAGATTTTCCAGAAAAGACAGGACGAGATCAGCCTTGAAAAAAACCGCGAATATTTGGGTAAGGTTGTCCAGATACTTGTGGAAAAAACGTCAGATGAGAGCATCGTCGGCAGAACGGCAACAAACGTCATCGTTCATCTGCCCGCAGGATCCAGAAACGTTGCTCCCGGCGATTATCTCGACGTCACCGTTTCATTTGCCGGGCAGCATGCGTTAAAAGCGGACCCGGTTTTACCTTGAAAGGCCCATTTCCTTTTCCTCCGCCGTGATGCATGTTTCCAGAACGGTTAGAGACTCGTTTATTTCTTCCCTGGTGATAACCAGCGGCGGCGCAATTTCCAGGGCCATGCCCATGGTCTTGACGAGAACGCCCTTCTGTTTTGCCCGGCTGATGATATTCATTATATTTTTCAGCGGGAAGGTCGAGCGGCTCTTCTTGTCGGTGGTAAAGTCAATGGCCAGCCAGAGGCCGGTTCCGCGCACTTCACCGACACTCGGGTGGTGCTCGAGCATTGTCAGGCCTTCGAGAAAGTATCGCCCCATGTTCTCACTGTTTTCAATCAACTTTTCAGATTCCAGGATCTCTAGGTTCTTCAGGCCAACTGCGCAGCAGACCGGATGATTGCCATAGGTGTGCAGGTGGTTCAGCAGCTCCACCGGTTCCGTGACCCTGGTTGAACATCCCACTGCTCCAAGGGGCACATAACCGCTGGTCAACCCCTTGGCCATGGTGAGCATATCGGGTTGAACATCAAAATGTTCGGTGGCAAACATTTTACCGGTGCGGCCAAACCCGCAGATCACCTCATCGATAACCAGCAGAATACCATAGCGGTCACAGATTTCCCGAATCAGCGGCCAGTATTCCGGGGGCGGTCTGTAGGCGCCGAAGCCCTGCTGAATCGGTTCGCCGATAAACATGGTGATCTGTTCCGGCCCTTCAAATTCAATAATGCGCTCCAGTTCACGGGCGCAGGTCATATCGCAGGCGGGATAGCTCATCTTGTGGGGGCACCGGTAGCAATAGGGAGATTCGATAAAAGCAGCTCCTGGAGCCAGCGGCTCCATCAACTGGCGCATCGGCATGACAATGCCCAGCGCACGAACACCGATGCCGTTGACGCCATGGTAGGCGCCGCGCCGGGAAATTATCTTGAATCGTCCCTGTTCTTTCCGGTAATAATGATAATGTTTGGCAAGTTTCATGGCGGTTTCCACCGCCTCTGAGCCGTCACATTCAAAGATAAACTTCTCGATGCCCGGCGGTGTGATTTCGGCAAGTTTGTCAGCGAGCTTCATGGCGGGCACATTGGCGAACCCCATCGGGGTAAAATATGCCATTTCACACATCTGTTCATAGCCCGCCCGGGCCAAGTCGCTGCGGCCGTATCCCACATGAACCGGGCGGGTCCCTCCGGCCTCAAGATCGATATAGCTCTTGCCGTCCTGGTCGATTACCCGTACCCCTTCGCCCTTGACAATGACGCTGATTCCGTCCTGAACATCTTTTCTGTTGGTCCTGTGCAGAATCAGGTGAGATGTGTCGTCGAGTTTCTTGATGGCATTGGCCATAGCTGTTTCTCCAGTGGCGAAGAAGAATCTCTTCAATTGTGTGAAAACCGTCTATTGAACGGAATATCCAACAGTGCAGGTTCAAGATGAATACCCGTTGGAAAAATAACGCGATTCAAATAAAAAATCCAGCATTATTGTGCGCTTAACGGATACATTTCAAGGTTTCGCCTCTCTGTTAACAAGGCTCTGTCTGTACCACTGAGGAATAGCGCTAAGCAGAAGGCTATGGACTTGTTCTGAAGAGCGTGCGCATGCTCGGTGGGATTGGTCTTGAAAAAATATGGTCATGGATGCTAAAATAAACCAGGAAAAACCACAACATCCACCTCAAAACCACAGGCAGCATGCAGCTACAATGACTGACAATTCCACAACAGAACAATATGAAGCCCGCATTGCAGACCTGGAAAAAGGGCTCGAAGAGTACCGCGTGCTGATCAACAACAGCCCGGACCTTCTCTACCGAACAGACCGGGAAGGACGGATAACCTTTGTTTCTTCCTCGGTTCATAGACTTTCTGGCTACACTGTTGAAGAGGCCATAGGCATGAATATGGCCGAAGAAGTGTATCTGTTTCCGGAGCAGCGGAGGACTTTCATGGAACTCCTTCGCAAGAACAAACGGGTAACAAACTTTATCACCCAACTTAAAAGAAAAGACGGATCACTCTGGTGGGCTTCCACCAATGCCCATCTCTGCGTTGACAAACATGGACAGCTCCGGGGTGTTGAAGGTGTCACCCGTGACGTCAGCGAATTAAAAAACGCCGAAGAAGCCCTGCAGAAAAGCGAGGAGCTTTTCAGGATTGCATTTCGCACCAGCCCGGACTCCATCAACCTAAACAGGGCCGAGGACGGTGTCTATATCGACATCAATGAAGGATTTACCAAACTGATGGGGTATACGCGCCAGGAAACCATCGGCAGGTCCTCTCTCTCGCTCAATATCTGGCGCAATCCTGAAGATCGAAAACAGCTCGTCGACGCGTTGAACAAATTCGGCTTCGTGGAAAATCTTGAAGCCGAATTTGTCAGCAAATCCGCCGGGATCAGGGTCGGGCTCATGTCCGCACGTTTTATCACGGTAAACGACGAGAAGGTCATTCTGTCTATCACCAGGGATATAACCGAAAAAAAAATGCTGGAACGTCAATTTCAGCAGGCCCAGAAATTTGAAGCACTCGGCACGCTGGCTGGAGGTATTGCCCATGATTTCAACAATCTGCTGATGGGTATCCAGGGCCGGGCATCCCTGCTTTGCATGGAACTTGGCTCAGACCACCCACTCGTCGATCATGCGCAGGGCATAGAGGAGTACGTCAGGAGTGCCACAAAACTGACCCAGCAGATGCTCGGTATTGCCCGCCGCGGAAAATACGAGATAAAACCGGTTGATCTGAGCGGGATTCTGACCAGGAGCGCAACCATGTTTGCGCGCACCCGTAAAGAACTTCGCATGCACCTGGATGTCGGCGACGGGCAGGTTATTGTCGAGGCGGATCAGCAGCAGCTTGAGCAGGTACTGCTCAATATCCTGGTCAATGGTTGGCAGGCAATGCCTGACGGCGGAGATATTTTCATTGAACTGAAAACACGGTTGCTCGACGGTGCCTTCTGCTCGTCCCTGCAGATCCGCCCTGGTCACTATTGTGAAATTTCGATAACCGATACCGGTGTCGGTATGGACGAGAAGACCAGACAGTGCGCTTTTGATCCATTTTTTACCACGAAAGAAATCGGCAGGGGCACAGGACTCGGCCTGGCATCCGCTCTGGGAATCGTAAAGAACCATGGTGGAGCAATTGCAATACAGAGTGAAAAGAACCAGGGTACAACGATCAGCATTTACCTGTCGGTAACAGAAAAAAAAGCCCACGAACCCCGTGTCGAAAAAAGTGGGTTAATCGGCGGTTCGGAGTGCGTCCTGCTTGTTGATGATGAACCGATGATCATTGATGTCGGCAAGGCCATGCTGGAGGCGTTGGGGTACCGGGTAATTACAGCCCTCGATGGTAAGCGGGCAGTCGAGTTGCTGGAGGAGAGAGCACAACAAATCGACCTGATTATCCTGGATCTTATCATGCCGGGCATGAATGGCGAAGAAACCTTTGACAAACTGCGCAGAATTGCGCCCCAGGTGCCGGTGCTGCTGTCAAGCGGGTATTCTGTGAGCGGGCAGGTGTCCGATATCCTGTCAAAGAAATGCAACGGTTTTATGCAGAAACCGTTCAACATCTCCAAACTCTCTGGGAAGATTCGAAAAATCCTCGATGAAAATCATTCCGGGATTCAGAGCTGATTCCCCTTTCAGCCGCGGGGATACTGCCGGCAGTATTCATAAAGCGTCATGCCGGTGGCCGTTGCCACGTTAAAGCTGTGAGGAAGTCCGTATACCGGGATTTCGATGACGTCATCCAGAATTTCCAGGATATCAGGAGTCAGACCGGTCCGCTCGTTGCCGATGACAAGTGCGGTACGGCGCAGGAACTGATAATCATGGATGAGCCGCGAGTTGGTCGCCTGTTCCAGCCCAACCAGTCGATAATCCTCGTTTCGCAGCCTCAGCAGTACCGGCTTTAAGCTCCGGTGTACTGAAATTTCAAGTTCCGAGACCGCGTCGCGGGTAATTTTTGAGATCAAACTCGGGTTGCCGGTAAGGATCAGTCGCTCTATGGCACAGGCTCCCGCGGTACGGGCAATGGTCGAGATATTGACATTACTGCGCATCGCGGCACAGGCAACGATCAACTCCCGCGGCCGTTCCAGCAGCGAAAACGGCTTGTGCCGCTGATGTTCGAAGCGGCTCATACTGAAAAATTCCTACCAAGTTCCTCGCGCAGCTCACGGTCTGAATAAAACACGCGTTCGAGGTACAGCCCGGAGGCAGGAGCGGTCCCTGGAGCGGCAGCGCGATCTTTTGCTTCGATAATAGAGCGGATATCATCCTGGCTGGAGCGCCCTTCTCCGGCTTTTACCAGAGCGCGAACAATATTCCGCACCATTTTATACAAAAAGCCATCCGCCCATATATCGATATAGATAAGCGGTTTTTCCATGCTCATTGCAACCTTGAATACGGTCCGGACCGTTGATTTCTGTTTGAAATTCGGGCGGGTGACGAAGGAGGCAAAATCGTGCTTGCCTTCAAAGAGTGGACAGCAGGCAGTCATCGCCCTGGTATCAAGCGCACGTTTTACATGCCAGACGCGGCCATCACGATCATCCGGCAGGGTCATGGTGTTCCAGATGACATAGCGGTAATGCTTGCCCACGGCACTGGTGCAGGCATCGAACCCGATTGCTGCTTTCGATACATCAATCACCCGGATGTCTGCGGGCAGTGCACGATTTAACTGCCGCCTGACAGCCAGTGGATCAATGCTGTCGGGAAGTTCAATACTGACTACCTGACCACTGGCATGGGCACCCCGGTCGGTTCGGCCGGAACCGTGCGCCGCCGTGCGGACACCAAACAGTTGTGTTACTGCCCTTTCGAGGGCGCGCTGGACAGTCGGTTTCTCACCATGTCTCTGCCAGCCAAGATAGGCCCGGCCATCATATGAAACCGTCATCCGGAAAGGTGTCATCGCGCAGCCGACTCCCTATGTTTCTGATGAATCCGGCGAAGAATCATCATCAGTATCGACGCTTTGCCCGCTTGTTTCCATCCCCGGCAGAGACAGGTTAACCCGCTCCTTCAAAATCCGCTCCGTCGATTCCACCACCCTCCTGACCACGCGGGTGGAAACCCGTTTGCCTTTTGCTCCGGCCCCTTTAACAAGATACTCATCAAAGTTGATTTCCAGCACGTTGCTCCTGGCACGCTGCGAGGGCACAAAACTTACCCTGGCGTGCTTGTCCCCGCCCAGCAGCATCAAAAGTATCTGAGAACGCTTGTTTTCCGGAAAGAGACGGTACTCTTTGTCGAGGATAAATTTCGGCGTCTTGAAGCGCTTCACATAGCCGTGATTTTCTGTGCCGTCCCGGTAGATTATATTGAATATTTGCTGACGTTTCAAAACAGCTGCATAGACAAGTTCACTGCCGACAAACAATTTGTCGGTGACCGGTATCACCTTGTACATTCCGCTGCCTGAAATGAGAAGAATCCTGTCATATTCCGAACACGGGAAGGATATATCCCGAACATCATCTTCAGCCTTAATTGCATGTCCGAGAAAACCCGTTGCGCGATTGTAGCCGATGGTCAGATTTGACAGCGCTACTTTTCTGGCGACTACCTCTGCAAAAGTAGTGATTTGGGTTCGACGCGGAAAACGATCTCCATATTTTTCAAGAACATTTTTGATATAGTTGATGGTGTAACCGACGACATCCGTGAGATGGTTTTTCACTTCTTTGATACCATCCCTGATCGCCTGGATTTCCTTCGCCTGTTTTTCGATATCATAGCGGGAAATTCTCTTGATCCTGATTTCAAGCAGACGTTCGATATCTTCAATGGTGATATCCCTCAACAGCTCGGCCCGATAAGGTTTAAGGGACAGATCGATGGTTTTCACTACCTCCTGGTAGCTTTTTTTCTCCTCGATATTCTTGTAGAGTCTCTGCTCTATGAAAATCTGCTCCAGCAGGCGGGCATGCAGTTTTTCCTTCTGTCTCTCAAGGTCGATCTCGAGTTCCCTGGTAAGGTCCTTGACCAGTTTTTCTGTATTGAATTTGAGAACGTCTTCGACAGAGCTTGTTTCCGGGAGGTTGTTTTTGATCAGGGTCAGGTTGGTGTTTAAGGAAACTTCACAGTCTGAGAATGCGTAGAGCGCTTTGATGGTATCTTTTGCATAGATCCCCCGGGGCAGTTTGATCTCGATTTCCACGTTTTCGGCAGTGTAGTCGCTGATCGAAAGAACCTTTATTTTTCCGGATTTGGCAGCTTTCTCAATGGAATCGATCAAGGACGTTGTCGTTGTTCCATATGGAATCTGGGTGATCGTGACCGTCTTTTCGTTGCTCTCTTCTATCTTAGCCCGGCACCGTACCCTTCCGTTGCCCTGCTCATAGTCGGTAATATCAAGAAGTCCCTGTTGCTGGAAATCCGGATAGAGTGTGAACTCGTTGCCGTTCAGGATTTCGATCTGCGCTTCCAGAAGTTCCCTGAAGTTGTGGGGCAGAATGCGGGTTGCCATGCCGACGGCAATTCCATCGGCACCCTGCAGCAGCAGGATAGGTATTTTGGCCGGCAAGGTCACCGGTTCAGTCATCCTGCCGTCATAGGAATCGATAAATTCGGTGAGATCCCTGTTGAACATCACCTCCCGGGCCAGTGGGCTGAGCCTGCATTCAATATAGCGGGCAGCCGAAGCCTGGTCGCCGGTATAGATATTGCCAAAATTACCCTGCTGCTCGATCAGAAAGCCCTTGTTGGAAAGGTTCACCAGGGCGGCAAAAATTGACTGGTCACCATGGGGATGCAGTTTCATGGTCTCCCCGACAATATTTGCGACCTTGTGAAAGCGCCCGTCATCAACGTTGAACAGGGTCTGAAGGATACGTCGCTGCACCGGTTTCAGGCCATCCTCTATTGATGGAATCGCCCGCTCTTTGATGACATAGGAGGTATATTCTAGAAAATTGCTGTCAAATAATTTGTGTAATTTGCCGATCTGGGAAGTCATCAATATCGAGTCTGAAAGAGTTAAAGAAGATCGCTGAGAGCAGGAGCTACATCAGGTGTTCCATGATATACTGTTTTCGGTCAGGCGTGTTTTTTCCCATGTAAAACGAGAGCACCTTGGTCACTTCACTCACTTTGTCAATCGTAACGTTTCTCAGCCGAATCGTCTCGCTGATGAACTGCTTGAATTCCTTTGGGCTGATCTCACCAAGCCCTTTGAACCTGGTAGTCTCGGCAGCCTTCTTTATCTTGCCGGATCCCTGCAGTTTTTTTAATGCCGCCTGTTTCTCCCGCTCCGAGTAACAGTAGATCGTTTCAGCCTTGTTCCTCACCCTGAAAATGGGCGTTTCCAGGATATAGACGTGACCGAGTTTGACAAGCGGTTCGAAATAATGGAGAAAAAAAGTGAGCAAAAGGTTTCTGATATGGAGTCCGTCGACATCGGCATCGGTTGCCAGGATGACTTTGTCGAACCTGAGATCTGAAATTGATTCTTCAATGTTGAGCGCCTGCATCAGCGAATACATTTCCTCGTTCTTGTAGAGCAGGTTCAGCTTCTGCCCAAGAACGTTCATTGGTTTTCCCTTAAGAGAGAAAACTGCCTGGATCATTGGGTCACGTGAGGAAACGATAGAACCTGCCGCTGACTGTCCCTCCGTGATGAAGATCATGTTTTCACGTCCGGGCTTGGATGGGTTGCCCCTGGCCGGGTGATATTTGCAATCCTTGAGCTGGGGAATCTTGATCGCCACCTTTTTCGCCTTTGCCCGAGCTTCCCTGCGTACGGACTGAAGCTCCTTGCGCACCTTCTCGTTGCGAAGAATCTTGTCGATGAGATGCTCGGCGATCTGGGCATTTTTGTATAATGCGCTTGAAACGGCTCCCTTGACGACATTGACGATCCAGGAACGAACTTCGGTGTTGCCGAGCTTGTTTTTTGTCTGAGACTCGAAAACAGGTTCCTGGATTTTTACGGACAGCGTGCCGACAACACCGTCCCGGACATCCTTGTTGATGAACTTCTTGCCGGAAAATTCATTAATCCCCTTGAGAATTCCTTCCCGAAAGGCTGAAAGGTGTGTTCCCCCCTCGCTGGTAAAGGTACCGTTTACGAAGGAATAATATGAATCTCCGTAGGAATCGATATGAGAGAAGGCTAATTCCAGCGTCGAGTCACGGTAATAGATTGGTTCGTATAAATTCCCGCCCTCGAGTTCGCTATTGAGCAAATCCAGGAGACCGCCGGTGGAATGATAACACTCCTTGTTGAGATAGAGCTTAAGCCCCGCATTCAGATAAGCATAACGCCAGAGCCGTTTTTCAATGAAAGAGGGATCGAAGGCAAATTCCTCAAAAATGGTGCGGTCAGGCAGAAATTCTACCAGGGTGCCGTTTTTCTGGTCGCTGTCGCCCTTTTCTTCGCACACCAACTCTCCCCGCTTGAACTCGGCAGAGGCATAGGCACCGTCTCGAAATGCGGTAACCCGGAAAAATTCGGACAAGGCGTTCACCGCCTTGGTTCCCACACCGTTGAGGCCGACGGAAAACTGGAAAACCTCGGTGTTGTATTTGGCACCCGTATTGATAACAGACACGCAATCGATTATTTTACCCAGCGGAATCCCCCTGCCGAAATCCCTGACCGAGGTGAAGCCATCTTCGGCGATTTCGATGTTGATCCGCTTCCCTGCCCCCATTATAAACTCGTCGACTGCATTATCGACTACTTCCTTGAGCAGGATATAAATGCCGTCATCCTGATGCGAACCGTCCCCGAGTCTGCCGATATACATGCCGGGACGTTTCCTGATATGTTCCAGAGAACTGAGTGTCTTGATCTTACTTTCGTCGTAATTTTCGATAGATCTGTTCATATGACAAGGTATGGACTTGAGAGTATGGTAAGGATAAACGCTGGCGGCATATTATTGTATTTCAGCACAATAAGCAAGAGGGGGAATCAATGCTGAAGTCGGCGGATAATTGATTGAAAAAAAGAGCTGGAGCGAGCTAAATCGGGCCCGCTATATTCTCATAACCCTTTCGCAGTCCGGGCAGATCCAGGTAGGCCCGTTGCTGATCCCCCATTTATTTTCTTCAAAGCACTCCATGCAGATCTGGAATCCGCATGGGCAGTTCCAGCAGAAGGGCTTTTCCTGTTTGCAGCAATGACAGCGGTATTCACCGAGCCGCCTGCGTCGGTAGCCGAGTTTCTTGTTCTGCATTGCTATGTTGCGGCCAGTTCTGACTCAAGCCAGTCAGCATATGACCTATCCACCATGATGATTTCGGTAGCGATAATTTCAGGGACTTCGTAGGAATGATTTTCCTTGATTTTCAAGACAAGTCTGTCAAAAAAAAAGCGATTGCTTTTAAAATTCAGTAGATATTCATTTTCAGATTCAATGTTATCCTTCCACCAGTACATGGAGCTGACGGGTGATATCTGGATACATGCCGCCAGTCGCTCGGCGAGAACCAATCTGGCGATCTTCTCGGCCTCTTCCTGGCTCGAGCAGGTAGTAGTTACGATAACCGGTTTCATTGTGCTCCCTTTGTTGTCGAGATTGAATGTTCTTTTTCTGGTTTCATCTATGGATGCAATATGCCATTTTGAGATGGTTTATTGCAAGTCGGATATGGTACATTGTCATCTGGTACGCAATCCGTTTACCCGCAAATTCTTGAATACGCCCAGTTAATCTATGATATTTGTTATCGATATAGGAAACACCCACACCGTTGCAGGTGTTTTTGATCACGGAAAAATTGCCCACCAGTGGCGCATCAAGACCGACGGCAGAATGACCGCCGATGAACTTGCCATAAGTTATCACAATCTGTTTTCAATCTGGGATACCGACATGGGTGGGATTTCAGGAATTATCATGTCAAGCGTCGTTCCCCAGCTCGAAGGTTCCTATTTTTCTCTCTTCAAAACGCTTTTCCCCTCGCTAACTGACGAGGTAATCTTCCGGGTCAATCACACGACGGTCTCCAGCCTGATATCTATCTGTCTCGATACGCCCTCGGAGATCGGCGCAGACCGGCTTGTGAACGGCATTGCCGCCTACGACCTGTTTAAAAAAGCCTGTATCGTCATTGATTTCGGAACCGCAATTACCTTCGACTGCATCTCCTCACAGGGAGAATATCTCGGCGGCTTGATTCTGCCCGGATTGAACATTGCACTGCAGGCGTTATTTGAAAAAACCGCAAAACTTCCCCAAATTGACATCTCCATACCTCCTGAAACCGTTATCGGTACCTCTACCGTTTCAGCCATGAAAAGCGGCGTCATGAACGGTTACGGATCAATGGTCGAAGGCCTTATAAAAAAGATTATGATTGAAATGAAACCGCTTGATCCTGATGATATTGCAATTATCGCAACCGGCGGCATGGCATCACTGATCAAACCGTATGCACCTTCGATCCAGCGGGTCGATCATGACCTGACGCTCAATGGCCTGTTTTTTATTTTCTCCGCATTACAGCACCGCTGAGCTATGAAAAATGTTCCTCCACCGCTCGCCTTCGGTGACACCATATCAGTCGTTGCCCCTGCCGGCAATATCCATGACAGGCAGCGCTACATGAACGGCTGTTCGATTCTCAGGGAAATGGGTTTTCAGATCCTTGAACAGCAGAAAGAATGGCCCGGCAACAGTTTTCTCTCGGACGACGACGAGTCGAGAACGGAAGAATTCATGTCTGCATGGCGCCACCCCGATGTCAGAGCGGTTTTTGCCCTGCGGGGCGGATACGGATCACTGCGAATCGCTGCTCAGCTGGACATGGATATTATCGCTGAACATCCGAAATTCCTGATTGGATTTTCAGACATCACTATTTTGCTGAACCATGTCGCCTGCCGCGCCAACCTACTCTGCCTGCATGGCCCGGTCGTATCATCGCTTGCAGCCTGCGAGAAGGGCAGCATCGATCGGCTTTACCACTGCCTTGTCGGTGGCTGGAACCGTCAATTGACGGAAAAAGTAGAAATTATTCGTGCTGCGCCTGCCGTTTCAGGCTCCCTGATGGGTGGCAATCTGAGCAGCCTGGTAACGCTTCTCGGCACCGGGCTGGATCTTGATTACCGGGACAGCATACTGCTGCTGGAAGATGTCAATGAACCACTCTATCGGCTAGACCGGCTGCTCACCCAATTTTATCTCGGAGGTAAATTCGACGGAGTAAGAGGGATCATCCTCGGCGATTTCTGTAATTGTGACGAGCTTGACCGAAATGAGCAGGAGAACGTTCACGAATTTGTCTGGAAACGCGTCAGGGAACTTGCGGACAATCAATCCGTCCCTATCTGGGGCAAATTTCCGATCGGTCACAACCGGCAGAATATTACTATGCCGATCGGCGCCCACTGCACCATGGACAGCTCACGGGCAGCCCTCAGCTTTGATTTTGGTTGACATGACAATTGACGAAATTCGTTGATGATGATAATAGTAGACACACAAATTTAACCCAACCTATAAAACACACAGCACCGGGGATTTTCAATTATGCTTGCCTCTCATTTTCTTTCACCGCTTCGTAAGATAACCATAGCCGCCGGGATTCTGCTTTTCACCGTTTCATCGGCCACTGCAGCCACCTATGTCAGTGTCAAGGGAGACAATATCAATGTCAGAACCGGACCGGGCACAGACAATCCAATTCGTATGGAGCTTTTCGACGGCTATCCCCTGCAGGTCATTGCCACCGAGGGAGAGTGGTTGAAAGTTTCCGACTATGAACAGGACAGCGGCTGGATCCACAATTCACTGGTTGCGGACGGTAACACGGTCATTGTCAACGGCGCAAATAGCGTAAACATGCGTGCAGAACCGTCGACACAAAGTGCCATTATTGCCAATGTCGACCGGGGTGTCGTTCTCACCAAAGTTGAAACCCGCGGGAACTGGCTTAAAGTCAAACACGCAAGCGGTCTTGACGGCTGGATTTACAAGCCGCTCCTTTGGCCGTAACCCTCTGTTCTAACCAGCGGTTTTTTTCAGGACCATCTTGTCAAGATAGAGAGGCAGGCGCACGATTGAGCCTGCCTTGTTCCTGAACAGCAGGTAACCGTGCTCCAACTCGTGGAGAAAAAGATTCCTTGTCAGCTCCACGTCTTTCTTACAATAGTTGACAATCTCACTAATTTTTCCCTCCTTGTACCATTGCAGGGCCTGCAAACCATCAGAAGACTTGCGCTGCCCCAGGGTGTGTTCGGCCAGCCGGTCAAGACTCAAACGATAACTCAATCTTCTGTGCACCTCTTCCAGTATGTCCAGGGTGGGCAGCCGGTAAAGATCACAGGTCGTATATGCCGACAGGACCTGGTTGTCAAAACGTTTGTTGTTGAAACCTATGACCAGATCAAGACGATGCAGATGTTCTATCATTTCGGCGATATCTTCTTCCAGGTAGGTTGTATATCCATCGAGTTGTGAATCGTATACAACCCCCACAGACATGCCCATCCTGTCGGCCCTGTTCCATCCCCCCACTTCCTGAGCTGAAAATTTGGTTTCGAGATCAAAAACGCCGTATCGTGCAGGCAGGGTGTCCAAGCCAGCCGGTTGCCGGGCACTGCCGGATGGCCTGACACCTCCGGGATCTCTCGTCTGCTGACAAGACGCTTGCGCAGCTCTGTCAGGCCGGCTGTCAAACTGACTTCGCTCATCGTATTTCTCCGGCTTGAGGATCTGCTGAAGCAAAAAAAGAGCAGCTGCCTTGTCGATCGGTCGATTGCCGGATCCGCATTTAGGAGAGTGAACGCATGATGGGCAGCCGGTGCTGCAGGGGCAGCTCCTGATTGTTTTTTCCACCTGTTTCAGCAGAACGTCAACAATCTCATAAGCCTCGAGGCACAGACCGGCCCCCCCGCTGCAGCCGTCATAGACGAAAATAGAAGGGTATCCGGTCTGTTCGTGAAGGGGACACGATATTCCGCCGATATCGTTTCGGTCACAGAGTATCAGCAACGGAAACATGGCGATCATGGCATGTTCAAGAGCATGAATCGCTCCCATAAAATGGCGCTCTTCATCGACCATGAGCAGCCGGTGTTTCTCCTGTAAATCCAGCCAGAGACCCTCGGTCTCGATTACCTGTTCCGGCAGTTGAAGGTGTTCCCTGGCAATGGTTTTCCGGGTGTGATTGTTAATTTTCTGATAACCGCTCACCTGTTCGGTAACTTTGAGTTTTCCAAAGGAAACTCCCGACGCCGGCAAACCTTTTCGTATGGGTTGTCTCAAGTATCTCCGTCTGTTTCTGTACAATCGGGGTGGTATGGTAATGTCCCTTGAAAGCGGTGACCACCACTTCCCTGCCGACAAGGTCAAGTGATCTGACCAGCAGGGTCTTTGTCCTGTGCAGATAAATCGCTCCGGGATGCGCCTCCTTCAGGGCTCTCGCACCATCGATTTCCCCGATGATTTCTCCGCTCTCTTCAAGGATAATGGCCAGCTGTGTTCCGCTTCCCCTGAGATCAACCAGCCGCTGCGGCCGTTTTCTGCTGGCAATCCAGTAATCTCCTGAACGTTCCTGGTAAAGAGTGGACCCGGCGGTCAAACTACTCGATTGCCTCCCTGACCTCCGTTGATTCCCTGACCAGCGGCTCGCGGGCGTCCAGGGGGATCTCTGCTGCGGCACAGTGAAGGTGCTGCTGCATGATCTTTGCATTAAACGGGTTCAGGGCGGCATTTTCCGGCGCTCGCGAAAAAAAATCCTCAGGGTTATTCATAAAGTGCTGATCAAGCGCATCCTCTCCGCCAATCATGACCACCGCCGACTCCTTACTGCCTCTGCCGACCCGTCCCCCCCGCTGCCAGGTAGCCATGACTGAACCCGGATAGCCGACCAGAATGCACAGATCAAGATCGCCGATGTCGATGCCGAGCTCCAGGGCGGAGGTTGAGATAACCCCGAGAAGTTTTCCCGAGGACAGCGCGCTTTCTATGTCTCTTCGCTCTTCAGGCAAAAAGCCGGCACGATAGGAACTGAGCTTCGAGCTGAGCGGTCCCAGTCTCGGTTGCGTCCAAATGGTGATCAGTTCGGTCATCTTTCTCGATTTTGTATAGACGATAGTGCGAAGTTTGCGTTTTAACGCTGCTTCCAGTAATTGACTTGCGGTATGGGCCGCACTGTCCCAGGGGTTGATAAAGAGGATGTGTTTTCTGTTGGTACGGTGCACCACTTTTTTCAATCACCGCTGTTTTCCTTCCGGTCAAACGCGTACCAAGCACCTGTGGGTTTCCGACAGTCGCAGAGAGCATAATAAATGAAGGATTTGCACCATAGTAGGCGGCCACCCGGAGCAACCGCTTTATCACCCATGATATGTGAGCGCCAAAAACGCCGCGGTAACTGTGCACCTCATCGATAACGATATAGGTGAGTTTTTTGAAGAACGAACCCCACGTCTCATGGTGAGGAAGAAGTGATAGATGCACCATGTCAGGATTGGTGATCAGAACGGTCGGGACTGTTTTCCTTATTTTTGCTCTTTGATAGGCAGGAGGTATCCCCGTCGTATATGGCGCTGAATGCGTCCTGCCCGTCTTCTGAGTCGGTAACCGCAGCATAGAGTTTCTGAAGCGTGCGGAGCTGGTCCTGGGCCAGTGCTTTTAACGGAAAAAGGTAAAGATATCTGGCATCAGGTTGACGGAGATAGGTATCCATAACCGGGAGATTATAGATGAGGCTCTTACCGGAAGCCGTCGGGGTTGCGACAAGGACATCAGATCCCTGTTGAATAATGTCCAACGCCTCGGCCTGATGAGTGTACAGCCTGCTTTATTCCAAGTCTTGCAAGCCCGTCCAGGAGTCTGTGGTCGATCTTGTTCCGGGGATTTGCATAGGAAGGGTTGCGCCGGGGAAATGCTTTGTTGCAGACGACCTGTGGACCGAATTTTCTTGAAGACTGGAGTGCGTCAAGATATTCCTTTATGTCGAAATGCTGAACCATGATGAAATGACTTATACGTTGCGCTATCAAGCCTGAAAGGATATTGTCGATTGCTACGGATAGAGAGTATTGTAACAACGGATACGAAAACAACAGTCTTCTGTTGCAGAGATGCTCAGTATGTCACCATAACGCTATTGTAACCCACAGCCACCATTTGCCATGACGACGATCGCTACCCTGGGTCCAGAGGGATCCGACTGCAGCCATGCCGCTTTACAGTATGATCCTGAATCTAAACTGCATTTCTGCCATCACATCTCCGATGTCATGCTGCATTTCTGTCAAAATAAATCCGACTATGCGCTGATACCTGTATATAACACCCGGGAAGGTGAAGTTAAGGAATATTTCCGGCTCATGGAAGAACTGGACAAAGGCTACTGGGTAGATAATATCGTTTTACCGATTCATTTATCACTTGGTGCCGTCTCTGCCGACCAAGCGCTTAACGAAGTTGAAGTAATCGTCGGCAGGGCCAGTGTACTCAAACAATGCGAGGAGTATATCAGCTCTTCGATGATGCAGGCAACGCTTATCTCTTCAGGTGATTTTGAATCAACAATCAGAAAATATCTGTCTGCCGGCGGCAGGAATATAGCCGTCATCGACACGGAAGCTATCCTGCGTCGATTTGATCTGGCCCTTCTTGACCGCGAACTTGCTCCCTACAACCGGACCCGTTTTGCCCTTATCGGCCACCAGCCGCATGCTCAATCAGGATATGACGCCACTTCCATTATCACCAGGCCGCTTCCGGATCGTGTCGGACTTCTCGTCGACACGCTGAATGAATTTACCCGCCGGGGCATCAATATCCTTGATCTGCGCTCAGAAAATGACATTAAAACCCAGAAACTGAAGATCTATGTTGAGGTGGAGGGTCATCGGGATGATGTGATGCTCTCGGAGGCGTTGCGGATCATAGAATCAAAGGTCATTCAGGAAGACAACTGCATCAAGATACTCGGCTCCTTTCCACGGGTCGACATGCGTGTCAAGAAGATCCGCACTATTGGTTTTATCGGCTCCGGCAAGATGAGTTCCTGGTTTGCGGAAAAGCTTGAAAGCGAAGGCTACAAGACCATCATCACCGGCCGTTCCACATCGACCAGACCAGAAGAGATGATCACACGGGTTGATGTTGTGGTGATCTGCGTACCGATTTCTGCAACAGCTGAAACCGTCAGAAAATACGCTCATCTGCTCAAGGACGGCCAGGCGCTTGTCCTGCTGGCCGGGGAATCGGAATCTCCAATCAACGCAGCTCTCGAGTCTACCGGTGAAGGTGTGGAACTGCTCTTTGTCCACAATCTCTGGGGCCCTCAGGCTCTGACCATGAAGGACAAGAATGTTGCAGTGGTCAGGACCAAACGAAGCGGCAGCCTGTGCAGCGAATTTGAATCTTTTCTCTACAAACACGGCGCCGAGATCTATCTCGATGACCCGGAAAAACATGACCTCTTGATGGGCGTCTGCCAGAAACTTCCGACGATAATATCCGTGGCGCTTGCAAAAACACTCAAAGAAAACAACATCGATTACCGTGATCTCGGCAGCCATTCAACGCTCACCTCGCTCTATGGCGTTTTGTCGATGGCCCGGGTTCATAACCAAAACCCGCGGACCTATGCCGAAATCATGGCAACGAGCGGTGAGGGGAAAAAAATTGTCGCAAATTTCATTGAGAATCTGAACATTATTTTCTCCATTGCCGAACGGCGGGAGATCGATCGACTCTGCAGGATCATTGAAGAAAACAGAATATTCATGCCCGATTCTTTCATAAATGCGAAAATGCAGCAGGCCCAGGCAGTGGATGCCGTTCTCAGTGACGCCGGTTTCAGATCCGATTGATTCTTTTGCCCGGCGCCATTGACACGTCTCGTTCGATTATCATAGTAACAGGGTCTGTTTTTTTATCTGCCAAACGAAAAGGAGTACCATGATTACCGACTACAAACGCTATTTTGAAAATATTCCCGACTGTCCTCACTGCAAACAGGGACTGTCATGCTGTGAAGCGCCGCCTGTCCATGTGGGAGATGGTCTGGGATGGGGGTCTGAGGTGCTCTATATCTGTCTCAATGACTATTGTCCGCTCTTTCTCAGGGGCTGGGAGCAGATTGAAGCTCGCTACGGTCATCACTCATCCTATCGATATATGCAGCTGCCCGACAGCAGAGAATCAAATGTGATGATGGTAGGCAATTCAGATGCCTTCAAGGGAAGCGTGATTGACCCAAGCGTAGTGGATGCCCAAAATACACGCTATCACAAGGAAAAAGAAGCGCTGAAAACACTTGAAACCTGCGTTGAAGAAAAAAATCTTGAACCTGCGCTGCACCTGATTCTTGATGAAGCAGCCGGCATCACCGGGCGAAAACGGGCAATCGGAAAACTCGCCGCTCTCAATGATCTTGCCTGTATCGACCCGATCAGGAATCACAAGTTCAGGGACACCAGCCTTGAATCGGATTGCAATCTGGCGATAAAATCGATCCTCAAGAAAAACTACAAAAAAGAGTGCCCATTCTGCATGGAAATCATCAAGTTGCAGGCATCGATCTGCATGCATTGTAAAAAGGAAGTATGATACTTTGGTATTGCAAAACTGACTTTGAACGAGTATATAGAACGGTTTCGGAAAGACTTGCGCGGTGGGTGTAGCTCAGTTGGTCAGAGCGTCTGGTTGTGGCCCAGAAGGCCGGGGGTTCAAGTCCCCTCACTCACCCCAAAATGACAGACCCGTTCGCTGACAAGGCAACGGGTTTTGTTTTTTCAGGCTGCTGTTCAACGCAGCAGTTTAAACACGATTGCCCCAAACTAATGAAAACAGAACCGCTTGAACCTTCAAAACTGGACCGGCCGGAAATCTGGGACATCATTTTCCACCCGAGAGCGGATGAGCGTTCGTCCTCATCATCATCGGCAACCGATCTTTTCATTGATCTCTCAGCACTAGGGCCGACTCTTTCCTGCAGATTTCACCATGTTGACAATGATGCCCCTGTCATTCTTCATTTCCACGGCAACGGTGAAATTGTCTCTGATTACGACACCATCGCCGGTGAATTCATCGCCCTCGGCATCAGCATCTGCTTTGCAACCTATCGGGGTTATGGAGGCAGCGGCGGCTCGCCATCAGTTTCCACGCTGTTCAGCGACAATGTCAAGATATCTGCATATCTTATGGATTACCTGAGAGGTTCCGGCTGTAACGGCGCCCTTTTTGCAATGGGAAGATCGCTTGGCTCGGCCAGTGCCATTGATCTTGTCAGCCGTTATCCGGATGACTTTAAAGGACTTATTCTGGACAGCGGGTTTGCAGACACCCTGCCGCTTCTCAAAAGGCTGGGTTGTGATATGTCGCAAAACGACATATCAGAAGCGGACTGCTTTAACAACATAGATAAGATCAGGAGAATTTCCCAGCCGACCATGATTATCCACGGGGGGCGTGATTTGATCATTCCGGTGGCTGAAGCTGAAAAACTGCAGGCTGAAAGCGGTGCCCGAACAAAACAGTTTCATATTGTCCCCGGTGCGGACCATAATAGCCTGATTGGAATCGGCGGATCGCTGTACTTCGAAACGATCAAGAATTTCATTGATACCGCAACCGGCAAAAACACCTGGCGCCAGAGGCGGCAAACGTATAAACAGAAAAGGGATGCGTCGAATGAATAATCATCTGGCCAGTCGCCGTGATTCCGTTTTTTCCCCCGTGGTTCCTGTTTCCGTCAGACACTGGCCTGATCATCCCCGCCATAAGCGCTTCACTGCTGGATTTCATCTCCCCAAGCCCTCGTTTTGGCAGATCTCAGCAAGGATAAAGACGCATTGATTTGTGAGCCGGTGATAACCGGAATACTCATGGAAAATAATTAACCCAAAACGATACATCCAAAAAGATCAACATCAGTACTCCCTATCCGAACAGGTAACATCATGGAAAAAAAGACCTCGAAACGACTCAACTATCTGTCCTGGGACGAATATTTCATGGCTATCGCCCTGCTCTCTGCAGAGAGGAGCAAGGACCCGAGCACCCAGGTTGGCGCCTGTGTTGCCAATGATCAGAATAAAATCGTCGGTGTCGGCTACAATGGTTTTCCGCTCGGCTGCTCAGACGACATTTTGCCCTGGGACCGCACGGGTGATTTTCTTTCAACAAAATACCCCTACGTCTGCCATGCTGAGTTGAATGCGGTGCTCAATGCCATCTCCACAGATCTGAGAAACTGCAGGATTTATGTTGGCCTTTTCCCGTGCAACGAGTGCACCAAAGTGATCATTCAGGCGGGGATCAGTGAAATCATCTATCTCTCAGACAAGTATAAGGATTCGGATCAGGTAAAGGCCTCGAAACGGATGCTGGATACTGCCTCCCATATATCCTATAGACAGCTGGAGACAGCTAAAAAGGAAATCCTGCTCACCTTTGAAGTGGCTGATAAAAAATAGCGGCTCCCCTTGTCAATGTTGAAAGCCGCCAAAGGTAATTTCGTCTATCCCGCCAGTTTTTGAGCGGAGAAAGACGCCCGCGCCCTCAGCGGTCCCTCCGATGCGGTAGATTTCCATATGCCGGGCCGCCGCCAGCTGACATAATTCAGCGTCTTTGTTGGCGGCGACGGTAAAAACAAGATGGTAATCTTCCCCTCCTGCAATCATAAGATCAGTCATGGAGGCCGACAGAGCTTCTGCGGCTTCTGGCAGATCCGGGTGATAAGGGAGCAGCGATTCATCAATAATTGCGCGGACGCCGCTTGATTCACAGATGTGTGCAAGATCAGTTGCAATGCCATCGGAGATATCCTGTAGCGAAGTCACCAGCCCGCTTTCTGACAGAAAGATGGCGCAACGCACGTCAGGTTCGGGATCCAGATGTCGCTTTTTAAAGGGCATGGTAAAGGGTTTGTCCATGATCTCGCTGCCGTTAAATTTCTGGTAAAGCATAAGGCCGGCAGCTGCTGAGCCGAGCCTGCCGCTGACAAAAACCGACTCGCCGATTCCGGCTGTACTGCGGAGCATTGCCTGTCCGCGCCGCACAGTGCCGATAAGCGTAACGTTGATCGTCAGGCTCTTTCCCCGGACCGTATCACCGCCGGCCAGACAGCAGTCATGCTCGTTCACCATCGATTCGACACCGGACAGCCACTGCTGCAGCCATTTCTTCTCAATTGAGTCAGGCAGGGCTATGGAAACAAACACATATGCCGGTTTTCCTCCCATGGCGGCAATATCACTGATATTGACACCAATGGATTTTCTTCCGAGTTCGTACGGAGGATGCCAGTCACGACTGAAGTGAATATCTTCAACCAGCATATCGGTTGTTACCACCAGCTGCTCCTGGGCTGCCTGCTCGATAATCGCACAGTCGTCCCCGATGCCGAGAACAAGTCCCTTGTGTGCTTTTCCGGATGCCTGTTTTATCAACCTGATGACTTCGAGTTCCATCCAGCTGTTTCCCATATCGTCTTCTTGTCTATTTTACCCGTTTGAGCTTCGAATGCTTGTTGCTGCGGGTTCCTTTATCAAGAGAGGACGACCTCAGCACTTCTCTGTTGAGATCGACAGCTTGAAAAAAACGTTTTTCTCCTCCCATCGTGAATATTTCCCTGCCGGTCATCTGTTCTGTTCTCAGAGTCCAGACGACCTTCTGCAGGGGAACCGTCAGAAACGTCAGAGCGATGTTCCACCATTCATCTTTTTTGTTCGAATCTCTTTCAATCGAGGTGACAATCCCGTAGATGATCATTTGCGGATTCTCTCCGACAATCATTACGATATCACCTGTATCGGTATCAGGTTTCAGCGGGATAACCGCTTTCAGTTCCTCGACTAATTTTTCCATTGCTGTTCTGTCCCGTAATATTTCAACACCTTGGATTCAATATGTATTCTGTTCTCTTCTGTATAGCTTCTCATTCCTATGGTTGAATACATTGCCAGCCCGTCCAGCAGCGGGTTCAGCATCTCGTCAATAAGTATTTTTGAGCGTTGAGCGGCCTCCCTGTCCTGTATGGCGATCATTGTGCCGATCCAGCTGACGACTTCCTTGATCAGCACGACAAGATTCCTGGAATCAATATAGTTCACTGAATTGTTTTCACCAGTTAAGCCATTATTCACCTGTTTGAATTCGGGATTTACGTCGAGCGCCTGATAGCCGTGTCCGTCGAGAATAAACTCCTTGATCTGCTTACGGTTGCTCGAAAAAACAAAATAATTATCAGTAACACAGAACGTCGGCTGCAAATCACCGGTCGGCGCCACACCACCCCAGAGATAAACGTTTACCCCATTGATTGATTGCCGGATCATCGGGATGTCATAAAACTTGGTAATCTTTTCGATGGCCGAAAGTAATTCTTCGCCATCATTTGTTTTAAGCGCGAGAAGCATATGAGGGATCGGTATAAACTGTTCTTCCGGACTCTTTTCCACCGAGACCAGGAAATCATTTTCAACCAGCGCAAACAACGCTTCGACGCTGAGTCCGGCAATGTCTGCAATCTCAGTGATGAAACGCTTGTGGCCATCCTCGGGGATCCCATTCTGTCCATGATTGTAGAGTGTCAGCAGGGCATTGGGCCTGAGAATGTTGGTCCAGTAATACCAGATCGTGTCGCCATTAATCCGCTTGTAGGATTCAGAGGTGGTTGGTTCGATAGTGAACAGCTCACGATATTCTGGGAGAATTTCATTCCGGTCAAAACTCAGGACCGCTTTCTGGGAGATAAAATTTTTATTGTCCCAGGTAGCCCAGATCAACTGCTCGTAACCCTTGAATTTTTTCAGTATATCAGGCATGACTGAACCCAGTCTGTCATTTTCTGAATCCTGCATTGTTTCTGCAAACGCTTCTATGCTCTTTCTGATATTGATATAGGTAACAGATGCGCAGTTTCTGCACTGTTCTGTGACCCGACTGTAATTCTTCTCCTCGGAAATCAGAGAAATGCCGCGATCATAAATATCAAGGCTCTTTCTGAGGACACGCTCATTGAAACTCATGAGAAGCAGGCCCTTTACCCTGGTAACAGCTACAGTTCGGTTGTTTTGAATCGGTATCCTCTTTATGATATAGCCGCCATACCGTGCCTCTGACAATGAGCCTTCGTCATCCATAAATTCAGAGAACAGTTCGATGATCCGTGCATGATGCCGGGGGCGGGCAATAACAAGGAGCGTATCCAGGGGATCGCTGCCCGCTTCTGAATAGGAGCTGTTGTCATCACTAAACAGGGCGATGGTGAATTCTTTTCCAAGGATTTCAACGCTCAGGGGGTGCTGTATCATCGACTCAAATGCTTCTTTCCACACGGTTATTTTTTGGGGATCAACAACAGAGATATCCAACACGGCTGAAAGCAGAGAATAATCGATAGTATTAAGGACATCTGCAAGCGGCGTTTCCTGAAAATTTTTAACTCGTTTAACGAAATTAAAATTTTTACTGACGACAAGCACCTCGGGATCTATAAACAGCTCAGGCTTCAGCTTATTGCTGAAATCAACCGGGAAGTAGCCGATAACAAAGAGAAACAAGCAGAATATAAAAATAACTACAAATGATTGTCTCATAATGGTGCCGCAGGGTCTTTACTGTTTCGCTTCACTTTCAAAGGACAAAATCGCTCCTCCGATAACCGACTGCTTCGGCAACGTGTGAGAGCGCAATATCCTCAGAGCCTTCAAGGTCGGCTATGGTTCGGGACAATTTCAATATGCGATGATAGGCCCGAGCGGACAACCCGAGACGATCAATGCTTTTCTCAAGCAGTTTTATAGATTGACGGCAGATCCTGCAATAGGTATCAATTGCTTTTGAATCCATCTGCCCGTTGGCATTAATCAGCTGTTTATCCCTGAATCTCTGTTCCTGCCTTTTTCTTGCCTGGTTTACCCGTTTCCTGATATCTGCTGAATTTTCACTTTGAATTTTTTCTTGCAGGTCATGAAATTCGACTTCTGCAACATCAAGATGGATGTCGATACGGTCAAGCAGCGGCCCTGAAATCCTGCTCTGGTAACGCCTGATCTGCAAATCATTGCAATGACATTCTTTTTTCAGGCTGCCGTTATAGCCGCATGGACAGGGGTTCATTGCCGTTACCAGCATGAAACGGGCAGGAAAGGTCAGACTTTTTCTGGCCCGGGAAATGGTAACAACGCCATCTTCAAGCGGCTGCCGCAGCACCTCAAGAACATTTTTTCGAAATTCAGGCAACTCATCGAGAAAAAGAACGCCGTTATGGGCCAGAGAGACCTCACCGGGCCGTGGTATCGGCCCTCCTCCGATTAATCCAGCATCCGATATGGTATGGTGCGGCGCCCGAAATGGACGCTCTTCACAGAGCTCCAACCGCTCGCCGCTTCGATCTCCAATAACGCTGTATATTTTCGTCGTTTCGACTTTTTCTTCAAAAGAAAGATCAGGCAATATAGACGGCACCCTGCGGGCTAGCATTGTTTTACCCGTACCCGGTGGTCCCTTCATCAGAACATTGTGCATACCGGCCGCAGCGACCTCAAGAGCCCTCTTGGCTACTTCCTGTCCTTTTACATCCTCAAAGCCGATTGGATAATCTGCCTGTTCCACCCGGTGATCTGCAGATGAGTAAAAGGACAACCCTGGTAATCCATTCAAGCCATCAACGATCTCGTGCAGACAGGAAACGGGGATGACGTTGAGTCGCTTTGCAAGTGATGCCTCCCTGGCGTCGCTTGCAGGAACAACAATGCCCTCAAGTCCCATTTTTTCCGCGGCAAGTGCCATCGGCAGAACCCCGGGTACCGAACGCACTGAGCCGTCAAGGGAGAGTTCTCCAACAAACATATAGCTCTCAACACTCTGCTGGGGAATAATTTCAGAGGCAATCAACAGGCCCAGCGCTATCGGCAGGTCAAAACCCGCTCCTTCTTTTCTGAGATCGGCCGGAGCCAGGTTTACGGTCACTCGTTTACCTGGAAACCGGTATCCGCTGTTTTTTATTGCAGCTTTTACCCGGTCCTTGCTTTCCCGCACCGAGCCGTCAGGAAGACCCACCGTTGTGAAGACGGGAAGACCATTTGCGGTATCGACCTCGACAACGACGGGAACGCCTTCGACACCAAGAACTGCTGCACTGTGTATTTTTGCCAGCATGATTATAAGTGGCTGCTCCTAGTTCAATGGGGGAGCATACATGTTCATGATTTCATCCGTGTGCGGTCCGTTTTTATACTGGTACACATAGAGCGGCGTCTCAAGCCGCATGCCGTCACCACCGTTTTTCATTGCCTCCACAAGCGCAAGTTTGGCCCCAAATCTGCTTTCGGGATAGGAATAGACAAAACGTGCCCGTTTGGGTTCCAGCTTTTGCCTCTTCAGCTCAGACAGTAACGTTGAGAGTGAGCCGGCGGGATAGATCATTATAAACCTGCCGCGGTTTTTCAGGCAATAGGCCGCTGCCTGCACAAACCCGGTCAGCGTTGTTTCCTGCTGGTGCCGCGCAGTCATACTCTCCATGTTTGTACTCAATCGTCCTGAGCGCTTTAAAAAAAATGGCGGGTTTGAAATCACCAGGGAAAACGACTCCGGTGTAAAAACCTTCTTTATATCGGTAACATCGCCCTCTGCAATGGCAAATTTCCGGTATAATCTGTTTGCAAGGATATTTTTTCGGGCGATTGAAACCAGATCGGTTTGTTTTTCAAGCCCGGTAACATGAATGTTCTTTTCCGCGTGTCGATAGAGCAATACCAGTCCGATAACTCCACACCCGGAACCAAGATCAAGGATTCGTTCATTTTTTCTGGGGATGAAAAAATGGCTCAGCAACACCGAGTCGATTGAAAAGCGGTAGCCGTCTTCATACTGATAGCAGTCAAGACGACCCCCAAACAGCGAATTTAAGGTTACCCTCCTGTTCTCGATTATTTCAGACACGGGTTTGCTCTGCGTTCACTATCGTCTCATCTTTGATTAAACTGTTGACAGCAAGCCCGGAAATAAATTTTGGATAAAAATATGTCGAACGGTGCGGCATAGTTAATCCTTGATCAGAAATGTTTTTGACCTGTCCCATCCGGGGCGGGTTGAGCAGAAAGAGAAGTGGCGTGTCATTGCCGCAAACGGGTCGCGCCTGACCCCTTTGAATGGTGCAACAGGTGCCATGGTTGTTCGCTCCTTGTATGTTTGTGGGAAAATATTATTGTAGATGGTGGCGTCATTATAAACCGGATTAACTTTTATTTCCCTATTCCGGAAGAGAATTGGAAAAAAAATTGATAAAAAAACCTTTCTTTTTGTCTTGATGAAAAAATCCCCTGCGGTTAAAAGTCTTCGGACCCTCAACGCAAATTCAACAACCAGGAATATTCAATGTACGATATTTTCGTTAAAACCCATTTTTCAAGCGGTCACTACCTTCGTGATTACCCAGGCAGCTGCGAACAGCCCCATGGTCACAACTGGAATGTCACCGTCACCGTCAGAGCCAACCAGCTTGATTCTCTTGGGATGGGCATAGACTTCAAGCAACTCAAAACTCACGTTAATGCAGTAATTGATCATATCGATCATAAAAACCTCAATGAGATGGAAGAGTTTTCTGCACTCAACCCATCTTCTGAAAATATTGCCCGTTTTATCTATGAGCAGCTTCAGCAGCCGCTGGATCACGAGCGCTACCGGTTGTTTTCGGTCACCGTCTATGAAACGGAAAGCTCGGGTCTCACCTACTACGGACCCGATACGGCTGCTCCGTAGCCATCCCAGAGGCTCAAACAACTCCTGTCGCTGTTGTCGTATGCTGTCCAATAAACTCGGAGCAGGTCAAAAAAGAGGGCAGTTCTCCATCATCCGCCCAGCTGGGCTGAATTTTACTTCAAGAAGGTCAGCTAATCTCTTTCTTTTTTGATTTCCCTGATATAGTATTGTTTATACAGACTAATTCAAACACTAGGATATTCTGATGAACCCTATAGAAAATACTAGAATCGCGATTATCGGGCTTGGCTATGTTGGGCTGCCGCTGGCGGTAGAATTCGGCAAAAAGCTCACGACGATAGGCTTTGACCTGAAAACAAGCAGGATAGAGGAACTGCGTTCAGGGATAGATTCGACCAGGGAAGTGGAGCCGGAGGAGCTCCGTGAAGCTTCGATGTTAAGCTTTTCCGATAACGCCGAGAGCATCCGTGATTGCAACCACTACATCATCGCTGTGCCGACCCCCATCGACCAGTTTAAACGACCGGACCTGTCGCCTCTGAAATCTGCCTCTAAAATCGTCGCTCAATTTCTCGGTGAAGGAGATATCGTTATCTATGAGTCCACCGTTTATCCCGGCGCCACCGAGGAAGTATGCGTGCCGATTCTCGAGGAGATCTCAGGTCTTACGTTCAACGGGGATTTTTTCTGCGGCTATAGCCCCGAACGCATAAATCCTGGTGATAAAGAACACAGGCTTGCTGACATCGTCAAGGTTACCTCAGGTTCAACTCCTGAAATTGCAAAACAGGTCGACAATCTCTATAAATCGATAATATCGGCGGGGACGTTTCCGGCAAGTTCCATCAAGGTCGCTGAAGCTGCAAAGGTTATCGAAAACACTCAAAGAGACGTCAACATCGCCCTGATTAACGAGTTATCACTGATCTTCCATAAACTCGGCATCAACACGTCTGAAGTGCTTCAGGCTGCCGGGACCAAGTGGAACTTTCTGCCCTTTACCCCCGGGCTTGTCGGCGGGCATTGTATCGGTGTCGACCCCTACTACCTCACCCATAAAGCTCAGGAGGTCGGCTACCATCCCAACATGATTCTTGCAGGCAGACGTCTCAATGACGATATGGGCAGGTACATTGCTTCCCGGGTCATAAAACTGATGCTGCAAAAACATATTGAGGTGTCCCGTGCCAGAATTCTGGTTATGGGGCTGACGTTTAAGGAAAATTGTCCTGACCTGAGAAATACCAAGGTGATTGATATTATCGCTGAATTTGTTGATTACGGAATTGCAGTTGATGTCTATGATCCCTGGGTCGGCAGCAAAGAGGCCCAGCAGGAGTATGGTCTCAGCCTTAAAACACTCCTCGAGGAATCTGCCTATGATGCGATTGTTCTGGCGGTGGCTCATAACCAGTTCAGGAAGATGACAATTCAAGATTTCAAGAAACTGTTAAAACCGAAATCGGTCATTTTCGACGTCAAAAACATGCTTCCAGCTCATCAGGTGGACGGTACGCTCTAGTGAGCGCCTCATTATTTTTCACCGATGAATAGAGACTCACAACTCGATTTTTCTCCAGCAAAGGAAGACCGGTTCACAGTCCACGTCAAGATCGATAGACAGCAGCCGATAATCGAAGCCCTGCAGATATCCTGTCAGCTCTCACGGACCGAGTTGAAACGGGCCCTGAACTGCGGTGCGGTTCGACTGCAGAGACCCGGAAACAAAGCGAAACGAATAAGAAAAGCCTCATTCCTGCTGCAGTCTGGAGACGCCGTATCACTCTATTACGACAGGAACCTTCTCAGGAAAACAGCAGATATTCCTCTTTCTCTCCATTACCACAGCGATTACAGCGTCTGGTATAAAAAGCCGGGAATGGTTACCCAGGGAACGGGCTATGGGGACCATCTCTCTCTGCTGCGCATCGTCGAACAGCAACGACAGTTGCATAATCGTATTTTCCTGGTTCATCGCTTGGACAAAGAGGCTCGAGGTATTGTCGTCCTGGCCCACAACAAAAAAAGCTGTGCTTCGCTGTCACACCAGTTCAGAGAAAAAACGATCATCAAAAAATACTGGGCGCAGGTTGAGGGGGAGCTGTCCCCTGAAGGCAGGAGCTTTGAATTAACTCAAACACTTGACGGCAAACCTTGCCTCACCATCGTGACAAACGGCGGATACTGCCGTGAAACTGATGCAACCGATATTTTCATCAATTTGAAAACAGGAAGATATCACCAGATAAGAAGGCACCTGGCGGCAATCAGCCATCCGCTTGTCGGTGACCGCAGATATGGTCGCATGATTGCAGGTCCTTCTCCAGGATTGCAACTGTGCGCTTACCAGCTTTCTTTCAGAGAGCCGGGAAGCAACAAAATAATCACCACTGGGCTGCCGGCAGCCCTTCTTCCTTTCTAGCCCCGATCAGACGTTTGATTCTTTTTTCAACTGTACGATGGTAGCACCCCAGGAACCATCTTGCTCTGATGCCAGTCGATAGGAACGCACCTGAGGATTTTTATCAAGCAGTGCATGGACGGTTCTCCGCAGAATTCCTTTTCCTTTTCCATGAATGATCTTCACTTCGGTTATGTTTCTTTCAGCACATTCAAAAAGATAGTCAGGTATCAGGTAGCGGAGATCTTTTGGCGAAAAATGGTGCAGGTCAAGGATACCATTTATCTCAATCGGTACGGGATCCTGATACTGTTCATCCATGGCTGGCGTTTTCACCACCGGTGATCAGCTCCAGTGCGAGTTGAGCAGCGCGCCGCGAGGCACCTTTATGTCCGAGTTTTTGTCTCACACGCTGAAACCCATCTTTGATTTTTTCCCGCTCTTGCTCGTCACACATCAATTTGAACAGCTGATCGCTGATACGCTCAGGATTCGCCTGATCCTGCAGAAATTCTGCAACGATCATATCATCTGCTATGAGATTGACCAGAGAAAAATATTCTACCTTAACAAGCAACCTCCCGAGCATATATGTCAACGGTGACAGTTTGTAGGCAACCACCATCGGAGTATCGAGGAGCAGCAGCTCAAGCGTGACCGTACCCGAGGCCGCAATTACCATGTCACATGCCGCCATCATGTTATAGCGGTCCTGGGGGGAGACAATTTTCAGGTTCAACTGCCGGGCGTACATCCTGACGCCGTTGTCGAGCAGATCTTCCTGCCGGAGGGAGGATGCACATGGTATGAGAAAAAGGAGTTTATCCGCGCATTTTTCCTGCAACTTCAAAGCCGCTTCCAGGAAAACAGGAAGCAACCGGGCAACCTCTTTAACACGGCTGCCGGGAAGGATGCCAATTAAGCGAAGCGTTGAAGGGATATCCTGTTCCCGGCAATAGCGCTCTTTTGATTTCGTCGTCATAACAGAGTCAAGCAGCGGATGCCCGACATAGGTTGCGTCAACGCCTCTTTGACGATAAAACTGCTCCTCGAAGGGCAGGATAACCCCAATCTTATCTACCAGCCGGGCCATGGTTTTAACTCTTCCGGACCGCCAGGCCCAGACCTGCGGGCTGATAAAGTAGAACACCGGAATGCCGAGTTTTTTAGCTTTTCGAGCAAGCAGCAGGTTGAAATCGGGAAAATCAATGAGAATCAGCAGAGACGGTTTCGACTCTACCAGCCGCTTTCGCAGTGTTTTCTGGGCAGCATAGATATCTTTCAGGTGGGAAACGACCTCAAAAAAGCCGACCACTGAAATTTTGGAGGCTTCAAAAAGAATCTGGGCTCCGGTGCGTGCGATTTCGACCCCCCCCATCCCACAAAAAGACAGTTGCGGGCTCAACTCCTGAAGGGAACGGATCAGGTGTGCTCCATGCAGGTCGCCGGAAGCCTCTCCGGCAACCACCATCACCTCCACACTCATTTTCCGGCTGCAGATTTGATCTGCTGGTAGAGTTCCAACTTCTGATGCTCGGTGATCTGTTCAATAACCCTGAGCACAACCTCGAGGGCATTGCGGCCTTCAACACCTGAAACATCAGGTTTTGTACGTGCTCTGACATGATCGATAAAATGGGCGATCTCGTCAAACAGGGCATCATGGCCCGCAAAAGACTCAACAGCAATGTTCTGTTTCGGCATCCCACTTGCCAGCAGTTCATCACGAAGCTGAATCGTCATGATCTTTTTATTGCCAAAATCAACATTTATATACGATCCGGGCTGGAAAATTCTCATCTTCCGCACATTAGTCAGGGAAATCCTTGACACGGTAATATTTGCGGTAGCCCCATTTTCAAAGATCAGCCGGGCATTGGCAATATCCGTCGTATCGGTTACCACCGGAGCCCCGACTGTGTGTATTGTTTTTAACGGGGAATTGATAATCGTCAGGATAATATCAATGTCGTGAATCATCAGATCGAGCACAACGTCGACGTCAACACCCCTCCTTTTAAAAGTTGAAATCCTGTTGCTCTCGATAAACACCGGTGTTGTCAGATACGGCTTCATCGCAACCACTGCCGGATTGAAACGCTCGAGATGGCCAACCTGAAAGACAAGATTTTTTTCTGCCGCAACCGCTATCAGTTCGTCAGCCTCCTCCAGAGTAACTGTCATCGGCTTTTCCAGCAGCAGGTCAACGTTTTTGCTGAAGCAGGCCATGGCCACTTCATGATGCAGGCTTGTCGGCACGGCAATTGACACGGCATCAGTTTGTTCAAGCAGATCACGATAATCCGTAAATGCAGCACAGCCGCACTCGGCTGCCACCAGTTCGGCCTGGGAGCTGTCGATGTCGGCAACACCGACGAGCTCAACGGAGTTTATTGCGGCATATTTCTGGGCATGGAAACGTCCCAGGTAACCGACACCGATAACGCCTGCTTTGATTATTTTCATCATCCATTATCTCGTTCTGTTTTCATCGTCTCAGGTGTTTGCAGAAAACAGCGAATTGGGAGGGGTATTGATTGTACCTAAATGCCAAGATATGCTTTTTGTATAGCTTCATTAGCCATCAGGCTTTCGGCTGAACCCGAGAGTGTTATTCTACCATTTTCAAGGACATATCCTCTATCTGCGATCTGCAGGGCCTGGTTGGCATTCTGCTCGACCAGGAATATGGTAGTGTTGCTTTCCCGGTTGATCTTCTTGATAATTTCAAATATCTGCTTGATGATCAGCGGGGCGAGCCCCATGGACGGTTCGTCGAGCAACATCAGCTGAGGCCGTGCCATCAGCGCGCGCGACATTGCCAGCATCTGCTGCTCGCCTCCGCTCAATGTACCTCCAACCTGGTTCCTGCGCTCGGCAAGGATAGGAAACAGTTCAAAAACATAGTCGAGGTCTTTTTTGATTGAATCCCTGTCATTGCGGAGAAAGGCGCCCATGTCAAGATTTTCTCTGACAGTCAGCTGGGGAAAGATATGCCTGCCTTCGGGAACCTGGCAAACACCCATTTTTACAATCGCATCGCTGTCGAGATCCTGGATCTCTCGATTGTTATATTCAATTTTGCCGGATCTGCAGCGGACAACGCCTGAAATCGTCATCAGAGTCGTACTTTTGCCGGCACCATTGGCACCGATCAGCGTGATAATCTCACCCTCATTTATTTCCAGGCTGATCCCTTTTACGGCCAAGATGTTTCCATAGCCGGACTGAACCTTTTCCAGTTTCAACATTGCTCATTCACCCAGATAGGCTTTAATGACTTCAGGATTGCTGCGTATCTCTTCCGGGCTCCCCTGGGCGATCTTTTTGCCGTAATCCATAACAAAAATTCTGTCTGAAAGTGACATGACCAGTTTCATGTCATGTTCAATGAGCAGGATGGCCTGACCTTCCGAGGCGATCTCCTGGATAAGGGTGACCAGTTCGATAGTTTCCTGAGGGTTCATTCCCGCAGCGGGCTCGTCAAGGAGCAGCAAAACGGGCTCGGTTGCAAGCGCACGGGCTATTTCGAGGCGCCTCTGGGCCCCGTACGGCAGATTTTTGGCAAACTCGTTCACATATTGCGCCAGACCGACCTTCTCCAGTATTTCATGACTTTTCTCTATAATTTCCTTTTCTTCTCTGAGCGTCGCTTTCGTTCTTAACAGTGCACCGACAATGAATGCCTTGGTCCGGCAGTGCCGCCCAATCATAACATTTTCAAGCACAGTCATCTGCGAGAACAACCGGATATTCTGAAACGTCCTGGCAAGACCCTTTTCAGTGACCTTGTTGGGCTTCAATCCGTTCAGCCTGATCTTTTTTCTGGTATGCGGCTGATGAAGGAACACATCACCTTTCGTTGGTTGGTAGATTCCGGTGACACAGTTAAAAAATGTTGTCTTGCCGGCACCGTTGGGGCCGATCAGTGCGGCGATTTCGCCAGAGTTCACATCGAGATCAAGCTGGTTCAATGCCCTGATACCGCCAAAATCCATGGTGAGGTTCGTTACTTCGAGAATGGGGTAATTCATCTTACGAATCCTCTTCACGATTCTGCGGTGTATATTTGTAGGTTCTTCTGACACTGGCAATGATGCCCTGCGGCCTGAAAACCATCATACAGACAAGAATTGCTCCAAAGGCAAGCATCCGGTACTCGGACAGGGCCCTCAGATATTCAGGCATGAGAATAAGGACCAGGGCACCGATGATAACCCCGACAATCGACCCCATGCCTCCCAGAACGACGATCGACAAGATGATTGCCGACTCGAGAAAAGTAAAACTTGCCGGATTTATGAAGGTGGTTTTAGCCGCAAAGACAACACCGATGATACCTGCCCAGAAGGCGCCAAGGGAAAAAGCCACCAATTTTGTTTTCATCTTGTCTATACCCATGGACTGACAGGCGATCTCGTCTTCCCTCAAGGCGATCCAGGCTCTGCCGAGCCTCGAATCCTGCAGCCTGTTGACAACGAATATGGTGATGATAACAAACAGAATCATGATGTAGTAAATGTAGACAATGGCCGTATTCAGCGACATTTCAATACCGAACAGAGCAGGTCGGGAAATATTTGAAATGCCGCTGGGGCCCTGTGAGAACGATCCCCAGTTTTCAAGGATGAGCCTGATTATCTCACCGAAGCCGAGGGTGACAATGGCCAGATAATCTCCCCTGAGCCGCAGTACCGGGATGCCGAGCAGGATGCCAAACAGGGCGGCGAGCAGGCCGCCTATCGGCAGAACAACCCAGAAACCGAGACCGAAATGATAGTTAAGCAGCGCGTAGGTGTATGCTCCGACGGCATAAAAAGCAACGTATCCCAGGTCAAGCAGACCGGCAAGACCAACAACAATATTGAGTCCAAGACCGAGCACGACATACATCAGCGCAGTGGTCATGATGTTGGTCTGATAGGTGGAAAAAAGAAACGGAAAGGCAATCGCAAAAATCATCAGTGCTGAGCCGAGAGTCACTCTATAGAGAGGATTTGCGAGCAAACCGTGGAAAAAGGATTGGCCTGTGTTGTCTTCATTTTCAGACTCATCGCCAGACTTCATCTCTCTTCTGTGGAGAAAATACCGAAAAATCATCGAAAGACAAAAACTGCCAACGGCGACGTAAAATATATTTTCCCATCTCCAGTGAACCGTCTTCTCGATCGAGTTGACACGAACAACCATGATTGGAAAGGTCAGAAAGACAAACCACAGGGAGATGAGAAAAGAACGTTTGATTTCCTGAAAATTAAACATGCTGATCACACCTTCTGGGTGTCGACTTTACCGAGAAGCCCCGACGGCCTGAAAATCAGGATTAAGACGAGAAGCGAGAAGGCAAAGACATCCTCATAGTCGCTTGACACGTAACCGGTGGCAAAGCTCTCGGTAAGGCCAAGCACAACACTTCCCAGAACCGCTCCGGGTATTGACCCGATCCCTCCGAGTACGGCGGCGGTAAAGGCCTTGATACCGGCGATGAAACCTATATAAAAATTGATCTGACCGATATGCGAGGCAATCAGCAACCCCCCGATGGCGGCCAGCGAGGAGCCGATGATAAAGGTAACCGAGATAATGCGGTTGACGTTTATGCCGACGAGCATGGCCATCGTCCTGTCCTGGGCCGTTGCTCTCATTGCCTTGCCGATTCTTGTATATTTAATCAACATTGTCAGCAGAATCATGACAATCGTTGTTGTTACCAAAATTACGAGATCTGTCGTTCCGACGATATGGGCCACCGGCTCCATGAAGTGAAAATCCGGAATCAGCCTCGGAAACGGCAGGAAGTCTGAAGTCTGGGCAAGCAGAACATAGTTCTGCAGGAAAATTGACATGCCGATCGCACTGATGAGCGGGGAAAGCCGGGGGGCGTGTCTTAATGGTTTGTAGGCGACCTTCTCGATGGTATAGCCGTAAGAGGCAGACCAGACGACTGCGGCAAGACCGGCAAGAACAATAATGGCAAGGGCGGGAAAGCCAAGAATTGATAACACGGTCGCCACGATAAAAGAGGTAAACGCTCCGATCATGTAGATCTCACCATGGGAGAAATTGATCAGCCCGATAATACCGTAAACCATGGTGTAACCGAGTGCGATCAGAGCATAAATTGCCCCTCTGGTCAAGCCGCTGAAAAGGAGTTCGATAAAATAATCCATAATCCGCCACAAAAAAAATTACCTGGAATGCACTGTTATCCGCACACTCCAGGTAAGTAGTCCCTCAAAACAAGACTTATTTCAGCTCGACAAAGACTCCGTCCTTGACCTGATAGACGGAGAATCCGACACCGATGGCATCTCCTTTTTCATCAAAGGAGATTGATCCGATCGGAGTATCGGTCTTTTCTGTCTGGAGTACTTTTTTCAGCGCGGCAAGATCGGTTGATCCGGCTTTTGCAACTGCGTTGGTCATCGTCAACATTGCGGAATAGGCATTCTCATAGAAAGCACCCGGATCCGCGTTGAACTTGTCCTTGTGCTCCTGGACAGCCTGCTTGGAGAGCGGATTGTCGGAGGTATCCATTGGACCCGAAGCATACGCCCCCTCAGCACTCTCACCAGCTACCTTGATGAAGGTCTGGTCTTTAACGCCGTCATCAGAGATAAAGGTCGTATCCAGCCGTTTTTTCTTCATCATGGAGATGATTTTCGAGGCTTCCGGATGGTAACCGCCAAACATTACCGCTTCAGCACCGGATTGCTTGATCTTTTGGACGATAGCCGAATAATCGACAGCACCCGGAGTTACACCTTCAAAGAGAACGACTTCAGCTTTTCCGGATTCTTCAAGAAACTTCTTGGCAAATTCAGCGAATCCCTTGCCATAGTCACCCTTGTCATGAACTACAGCAATTTTGGTGTAGCCAAGTGTATTAAGAGCGAAATCGACATCAACTTGAGCCTGGGCATCGTCGGGTGCGATGGTCCTGAAAAAGTTCGGATAGTCGCCGCTCTGGGTAAGAGCGGGGTTGGTTGCCGACGGAGACATTACGAGAATACCGGCATTGTTGTAAATCGGCAGCGCAGCTTTTGTCGCGCCGGAGCAGATTCCGCCAAGTACTATCTGAGCACCGTCAGAAACGAGCTTTGTTGCCGTGTTTGTCGCGACTTCAGGCTTACAGACCGTATCTTCGATAAGCAGCTCGATCATCTTGCCGTCGATGCCGCCTGCCGCATTAATTTTCTCGGCAACGATTTTTGCTGCGTTGACACTTGGAAGGCCATAGGATGCAAGGTCGCCGCTATGTGGTCCGGCTACGCCTATCTTGATGGTATCCGCCGCAAGCCCGGCTACAGGTAAGGCTGCTGTCATCAAGAAGCCGGCCGCTGCTGCAATCAATTTCCTGTTCAAAATTCCTTTCATGAATTCCTCCTTGAAGTTGTAGGGTTTTTCCGGTTGGCTACAGCCGATTCCTCTCGACATAAAAAAAACGCGGGCTGAAATCAACCAAAAATGATATGAGACATCAACGTCTGATTTTGAAAAAAAAAGCAAAACTTCTCTCTCTTTAGCCTACCGTTATCCAACAAGCAAGTACCACACAATGAAAAAAAACGCTTTCCCAAAATGAGGCTCCGACAGTTGAAGCAGGTTTTTAAGAATAAACAGTCCGTAGATAATGCATATACTTGCCTCAACTGTCAATTAAATCGATGAATCCGGCACTAAAAAAGTTAGCGTTCACCATCGGCCTTCCTTTTGGACCGTTCTACTCCCAGCTGATGGTTTTCAGGGCATTTCTCTACAGAAAAAGCATCATTAAAATTTACAAACCGCCAGTCCCTGTTATTTCAGTCGGTAACCTGACGATGGGAGGCACCGGCAAAACCCCCCTGGTCATGTATCTGGCAAAATATCTCATTACCCTTGGCTACAAACCGGCCATTGTCAGCAGGGGGTACCGGGGAACATCAAAGGACGCGGTTACTATTGTCTCGGACGGCTCTGCAATCCTCATCGACGCAGAGCAGAGCGGTGATGAACCCTGGCTGCTGGCAAACGAACTCTCCGGTGTGGTCATCGCCACCGGCAAAAACCGTATTTTCCCCTGCCGTGATGTCATTGAGTCACACCAGTGCGACATAATAATCCTCGATGATGGTTTTCAGCACCTGAGAGTAGCCAGAGCGATCGATCTGGTTTTATTTGATGTCGAATCCTTTGCCGGAAACAGCCGCGTCTTTCCGGCGGGAGAACTCCGCGAACCTGTCTCGGCTCTGAACCGTTGTCACGCCTTTATTCTTACAGGTATTAACAGGTCCAACAGAGCAAGGGCAGACAAATGCGCCGAGGTGCTGCTGCAGAAGTTTCAGGATAAAGCGCTCTTCCGATTTGCCGCCACCTACCCTGCGGCTTGTAAATATTCATGCAGGGAAGGCAAACCCGAAAGAGAAATTATCCCTGTCAGTGCCGTACCAGATAATCTTTACTGCTTCAGCGGAATTGCCAACCCTCAGAGATTCAAGCAGCTCATGACCGAGAGCGGCATCACGATTTCCTCCTTCAAGACATTCCGCGATCATCACCGATACTCTGAAAAAGATATCCAGCAGCTCATTTCGGAGTCACGATCAGAGAGAGCTCACGGCCTCCTGACAACGGAAAAGGATATGCCCAAAATAATAAAATTTCTTCAACCCGACCTCACGGTCTTCACCCTTCCCCTGGAGTTCGGCAACAACCAGGACTTTAATGATTACATAAAGAATAGCCTGTCCGCATGATCACTCTGCTAAACAAAGCCCGGAGAAATAATATGTCCTTTATGCCAGTGTGTGTTTTTTGCGACACATGGTCCCGAGCTAATTATTTGCATTATATAAACGGCTCATAGTACTGTTTTAGTGTGTTTAATGCTGTTAGTACAATTATTTATACTAACCGCGTATTCGTGGTACAAATTTTGCAATACCATTCCCGGTTAATATTAAACAATAAAAATCACTGCTAAAATAACACATATATGAAACACAAAATTGAACCTCACCAGTACACGCTGAAACAATCTGTCAGTTGCTGCGGCGTCGGACTTCATTCAGGCAGAACCGCCAATCTTACTATCAAGCCGGCTCCTGTCGACAACGGCATCAGGTTTTTTCGAACTGATCTTGGCGATGAAACCTATATCCGAGCTCACATGGACAAAGTGGTTGATACCCGACTGGCGACGACCATCGGTTCAGATCGATTCAAAATTTCAACGACGGAACATCTTCTTGCTGCCCTGCGAAGCAACGGCATAGACAATGTCGATATTGAACTCGATTCTTCCGAGGTTCCGATCATGGACGGCAGTGCCGATCCGTTTATTAAGATACTCAAGTGTGCCGGCAAGCAGAAACAGGAAGGCTTTCGCAAAATCCTGAAGATAACGAACCCGATCACCTATTGTGACGGTGACAGCAGGATCACTGCACACCCCTACAATGGCTTTAAAATAACCGGCGAGATCAATTTTGATGATACCCTGATAAAAACGCAGAAATACAGTATCGACATCAACCAGGAACGATTCAGCAGGGAAATCGCCAGGGCCCGGACGTTTGGATACGTCGAACAGGTTGAAGAATTGTGGGCAAATGGGTTGGCTCTTGGCGGAACACTTGAAAACGTGATTGCCATTCACTGGAACCGCAAGTCCATTCTCAACGAGGACGGGCTGCGATTCCAGGATGAATTCATCCGTCACAAGGTACTCGATATTGTCGGTGACCTGACGCTTCTTGGCTGCCCGCTGCTCGGTCACATATCAGCGTACAAGTCGGGACATACCCAGCATCTTGGTTTTATGGAGGCGATTGCCGACTCACCGGACTGCTGGGAGTTTATCGAGTTAAACCAGAACGGTTCCCACTCGGTGCTTGACAAGTTCATGGCCGGCACCAGGTCGGCAGGCAACTTCATCATGCCCTTTTTCCGCCCCCAACCGGCGACCGCATAAGAAACAACGCTCGAATCATGGACTGAAGGTGCATTTTCTCCAAGAAAATGCACCTTTTTTTTACTCAATGCAGGGAGCGGATTGTACATGAACAGAATCGTCTGCCCTGCAACCGTTTGTCACTGTTTTCGATCCAGAACGGTCGGCCGCCATGCAGCGATTCTAACAGGGAGCCTGATAATTTAAGGTTTGTTGTCCAAGGACTATTATGAAAAAAAAATTTAACGTTGCTATTCTTTCCTTTGAAAAAATTTCGCAGACAGAAGGTGCCTGGAGTGCGGATGACTATAAGAGCCTTTTAGCCTTAATGGAGTTTGAGGATGACCTTGAATCTCTGAGCGATAGTGATCTCAAAGAGATTTGCATGATGTCTTTAAATGATTTTGATGCACAGACCGCGGCAAAATATGTGTTGACACATCTGCTGGACGATGAACTGCCAGATGGTAAAATTGATCAGACCGCTCATGACATGGTGGAAGACAAACTCTGGGAAGAATTTGCAGATCCTTCTTTTCATAAGAGATTTTTTGATGCCTATGGGCTTCTGCGCGAGGCTTTTAATGGAACATTTGCTGCCCCTACCGGTGTAACGTTCCAGGCCACGATAAGCGCTCAGCAGCAGGATGATTTCGATCTTTTTAAGCCAACGATAGAGCCTGCTCTAACCCGATTGCTCTCAGCGGGTATCGCTGAAAATGCCATATTGAATCGCCTCTATGCTGAAAAAATTAACGGTGATCATTTTCCTGAGGCGGTAAACATTTTATGGCAGGTCAAAGAAATTTCAAAATCAGCCAAAGAAGCTACCTACGAGATAACCAGTTCCGAACTCTGGTTTGGCGATCTGGAGGATGTGGAATCTTTTGATGCCGTAACCCATGCTGACACAATAAAGGAAGAAGACTAAACGAGAGGCTTTGACTCTTCTTGCCGTTAGTCCTCTTTGTTCAGCACTCAGAAAATAGAGCGGTTTTTATTAAACCACCGGGGTACAGGATCATCCGGCGGTTTGATAACTAATACATTTGCTCCCAGCTCTTCCAGCACGCGCTGCTCGAGACCATCTTCAGCAGTTCTCAACCGTGCTGCTTTTTGTTTTTTACCAGCGCATTTCACGTGGCAAATAAAGCTGATTATCACGCCTGTTTTCTGAAGCATTGTCTTGGCAGCACCAGCGTCAATAGACAAGGAATCAGGCGGCCCGGCGTTATGATTGTTTGAAATCCTCTTTTTTCAAGCCGAACTTTTTCATCTTGTTGAACAGACTTCTTGAGTGGATGCCTGATATTCGTGCTGCGTCTCCGATTCTGCCGCGGGTTTCCATCAATATCATTGTCAGATAAGAACGCTCAATCTCCTCGATTGCACTCTTTTTAACTTCAGAGAGTGTCTTTCCTCGCCAGTCAACAGCCGGGTCATTGCCGACAGATCCAGGGATCCTGTTAGTTTCGAGATTATCCTGTAATACCGTCGGTAAGTCGGACATGGAAATCTCATTTCCCCTGCAGATCAGCATTGCCCGTTCAACAACGTTCATCAACTCCCGTACATTTCCAGGCCAGCTGTAATTGCAGAGCGCGTTCATCGCCTCCGCCGATATATGATTTACCGAGCGGGCAATCATGTTCTTGTAGTGGGAGATAAAACGTCTTGTCAAAATCGGTATATCCTCCCTTCGCTCTCTCAATGGCGGGATGATGAGGCTCATGACGCTGAGGCGGTAATAGAGGTCCTGTCGGAAATTGCCGCGTTCAATTTCCTGTTCAAGATCACGGTTGGTCGCGGTGATCAGCCGCACATCAACCATTATTGGTTTTTCAGCACCGATGGGCCTGATTTCAAAATCCTGGAGCACCCTTAAAAGTTTTACCTGGAGATGCGTCGGCATCTCGCCAATTTCGTCTAGAAAGAGTGTACCTCCGTGGGCCATCTCAAAGGTTCCCCGGCGTGAACGGGTGGCCCCGGTAAACGAGCCACGGGCGTGGCCGAAAAGCTCACTTTCCAGCAGCTGCTCCGGCAGCGCGGCAACATTTATGGCCACAAAGGGGCCTCTTGATCTGGCACTCTCTGCGTGGATAGCCTTGGCCAAATGTTCCTTTCCCGTACCCGTTTCCCCAAGTAACAGCAGGGTCGACTGGGTATTGGCAACCTGATAGACATCATTGAGGAAAAGCTGCATCGCTTCACTGCTCAGTGAGAAGTCACTGAGCTTTGGATGGGATTTTCTAGCGTTGTGCCGGTCCTGCTGGAGGAAATTTCTTCTTGACTCCAGGGCAGTTTCAATTGCGGCAAGAATGTCATCTATTGACAATCCGGAATACAGCACGATATCCGCACCCGCTGCAAACAGTTTTGCATGCTCCTCATGAGAGGTGCTCCCATGCAGGATGATAGAGGTGGGGTTCTCGGGCAGGTTATTGAGAATCTCAAGTGCGGACTCAACCGGACGCTGCAGCAGGGATTCGCTGATCACGACCACATCTCCACAACTTTGCACGAGGTTCTGCCAGAGATTTCTCTTGGTTTTGTAACTGACAATCTGAATATCAGCGTCAGAAAGAGCTTCAACAAGACTGTCCTGCACATTTTTGCTATCCAGACTGATTACGGTTCTTAATAACATTTTGCCGGTAAAGTGGAAAAATAATACCGATTACTCATCGATATAGAGAAAATGCAGCGGTCGAAAAGCCCCTGCCTAAGGATATACCAACCATAATTCAATAATCATATTGCGACCAGAAGTGTAACCTACAATTAATTGCACCCGAAATAACAGACAAACAGGAGGTTAACTGCGCCCCGATTTAAAATAAGAAAAAAAATACCACATTATTCAGCAAATAAATACTCTTTTTTTACCGATTAAAACGTTTATTTTTTTTAATATATATTTTTATCATGATAACAGTGTTTTAGATGGTTTTTTTTGCACGGTCACTCTGGCACACATCGTGCTTACGCACTCACGTATGAATAAGGCCTCGACAACGGCTGACGACTTGCCTGCTGGGTGCAACGTTTCAAATCTGATTATATTTTTACAGAAAGGGAGAAAGAAAATGATAACCTACAGGGTAAGCGAGGATACAAGCGAGTGCGAACACCTGTGGCGTCAGGCATGGCCGGAGAGCTGCCTGTTTGACCTGTGGCCGGTGAGACACTGTTTTGCAACTGCTTACGATTCCACTCCGTATTTTATAGTAGCCGAAAATCGAAGCAGGACCGTTGGACTGCTTGCCCTGTCAAAGATTTCAGGGAGCGGATGTTACGGTTTTTATCCGGCTGAAACATGGCAGCAGAAGACATGGATTGAACAGAACCGGATACCGGTCTCGACACCTGACATCCTGCGTGGTCTTCTCGAAGCCGTTCCGAAAAAAACTCATCTTCGCTACCTTGCCAGCAGTGTCGCTTCAATGGTTGATTTTCCTTTGATGGTCGACGAAGTCAATTATCAATTTTACCCTGGACGCGTCAACTATTCACTCCAGGAGTATTTACAGCTCCTTTCCGGAAAATCGAGAAAACAGATTCTGAAAGAAACAGAAACACTTAAAAATCTGGGAGTTTCTTACCAGTTTAATTCCTTTGATGACATCGAATATCTCTTCCATACCAACCAGAGAAGCTATGGAGAATCTTCATACTTTGCCGATCCCCGGTTTGTCAGAGCATTCACCCTGCTCTCCGAGTGGATGCGGGACCGCGATATGTTGAGAATAACAACACTGAGATTAGGAGGCAAAATAGCAGCAATTGATTTTGGCGCGCTTTGGAAGAACACCTACACCCTGCTTGCCGGTTGCACAGACAGTCAGTTTCCAGGGGTGGCAAAACTCATAAACCTGCACCACATCGAAACGGCATGCCGCGAGAAAATGGACTCCGTTGACTTTCTCTGCGGCGATTTTAACTGGAAGAGACGCTTCCGACTGTCGGAGCGACCGCTCTATCAAATGAATCTCATGCCGAGCAGGCAGGGTCAGTACCTTTTCAACCAGCCCAATCTGAAGAGCGTTGCGAGTGGCTATTGATTCAAGAGTTCTTGTTGTCGGAACGACTCCTGATTACATAGACTGGATCAGGAATTCCTCCCCGGGATCCGCGCTCTTCCTCACCGAAGCGCGTACGCGCCGCAACTCATCCGATCCTCTACCTGAACCTGGTGAGGAAATACTTTGCAACCTTGCAGATCTGAAAACCGCACAGCAGCTTATTCGTGAACACCTGCAGCGCTGGGAAATAAAGCTCAGCGGTGTTGTCTGTTTTGATTGCGAATCGTTGCCCGCAGCTTCGGATCTGGCCAAGGAATTTGAACTTGTTTTTCCTTCAGCGGATGCGATTAATAACTGTCGGAGCAAATACGACAGCAAAGCATTATGGAAAAAATACGGAGTCAGCTGTCCCAATTACCAGATCATTTCTTCTGCTGAAGATGCATGGGCCTTTATCGAAAACAACAACGGGTCTTGTGTTCTGAAACCGGTCTTCGGCAGCGGCAGCGAGTTGACTTTTCGCTGCCGTTCCAGAGAAGACTGTCAAAAAGCCGTTGATCTTTTTTATCATAGACATCAGAACGCGGCTCCTTCCAACAGCCCAACCGATTCCAAATGGCCGTTGATACTTGCAGAGAGCTGGGTCAACGGTAAAGAATACAGCTGCGACTGTTTGATAGAAAACGGCCGGGCTGAAATAATCAGATTTACTGCAAAAATCAGCTCCCCGTCGGCTCCGTTTGGAACAACCCTCGGTTACACCCTTGCCTCTCCCCCGGGAGATACAGCCGCTTTCTCTTTAAGCGACGAGCTCTTTAAAGCAGCAGATGCACTGGGGATAAAACGGGCAATCTGTATGGCGGACTTCATGGTTGACGACAAAGGCGTTTGTTTCCTGGAAATGACGCCAAGATTGGGAGGCGACTGCATTCCCCATCTGATTCGCAGTGTGCACAGAGTCGATATGCTTGTGCTTGCCTTGGACTTTGCACGGGGTAAGCGAATCAGCCAAACTACTTTCGGCAGCCGCTGCCGCGGAATCGGGCTGCGTATATTCGCAGAGAACGAGGGTGTTCTGTGCAGTATAACAACAAACAGCCTTGACAAAGACCCCCGTATCCTTGAAATCAGGATAACAAGAAAAGCCGGCCACAAAATAACGCTTCCCCCCGATGACTATGATTCCTGGCTTCTCGGCTATATTATTTTCAAACCCGATGAAAAAGTCGAAATTGAACGCCAATGCATCGAAATTACAAAATCAATTCAAATGGAGATCTGCTGATGTCCACCGCGCTCCATAAGGACAGGCTTGTCGGAAATCTTGCAAAACAGCTCAGCACCGACACCCCGTTGCTGCCAAAAAGCAGGCTGCACGGGTTCGTTGAGCAGTACTTCGCCAAAAAAGACACCTTTCTGAGCCTCGCCCACATGCATGACGGACCGCTCTACGTCCTGGATCCAGCCGCGCTTCAGCAAAGAGCCGGCAGATTTCGTAATGCCTTTTTACATGTTCTGCCGGATACCGGCTACTATTATGCCGTCAAGAGTAATAATTATCCAGATGTTTCCAGAACCCTGATCAAGTCCGGTTTCGGCCTCGATGTCTCCAGCGATCAGGAACTGGGCATGGCTCTCACCCTGGGTTCCGGGGATATTGTTTTCAGCGGCCCCGGAAAGACCGATTCCGAGTTGAGAATGGCCGCAGAGAACGCTGACCGGGTTACCGTACTGCTTGATAGTTTTACAGAGTTGTACCGACTGCAGAAAATTGCCCAGGATAAACAAAAACAGATTCGGGTCGGGATTCGCCTGTCCACCGCTTCGAGTGGATTGTGGCAGAAATTCGGTATTCCTGCAAAAGAGCTCACCAGATTCTGTGTTGCTGCATCAAGCTGCACACATCTGCATTTTGAAGGAATTCAGTTCCACACCAGCTGGAACCTGAATCCTGAAAAACAGATCCTCTTTATCGCCCAGCTGGGAACATTGCTCTCCGGCCTCCCCTTTTCCGTCCGTGACTCGATCAAGTTCATCGATATTGGCGGCGGCTACTGGCCGGAACACGGCGAATGGCTGCAATTCGCTGGAACAAAGAAGGGTGCGATCATCAGAGCTGCACAGATGCAGCCTGAACATGATAAAGAGCACTACTATCTTTCTTCACAATCCATTGAAAGTTTTGCACAAGCATTGAGTGCAGCTATTGGCGAGCATCTTCTGACGATTAAACCCTATCGTATCTGCTTTGAACCGGGGCGCTGGATATGCAATGAGGCCATGCATCTCATTTTACGGGTCATGGACCTCAAGGGTGACGATATTGCCATTACCGACGCCGGGACCAACGCCGTTGGCTGGGAACGATTCGAGACCGATTACTGCCCGATCCTCAACCTTGACAGGCCGGCTCTTGAAGAGCGTTCATGCACCATAATGGGTTCGCTCTGCACGCCTCAGGATCTCTGGGGTTACAGTTACTGGGGAGAAGAGTTGCAGATTGGCGATGTGCTGCTCATCCCGAATCAGGGTGCGTACACCTACAGCCTGTGCCAGAATTTCATTAAAGCTGTACCTCGTGTTGTTTGCTTAAACGACTGAGATATCGTAATTATAATAAATTTAATAAGGACTGCTATGAATATGATAAACCCAGCTGTAAAAGATCAGAAGACACCTGAGGGAGGTCTTGCAGAGGTCGTTGCCTGCAGTTCGAAGATCTGCTTTATTGACGGTGAGAAGGGCAGGCTTCTTTACCGCGGCTACGATGTCGTTGAACTCGCTGAATTTTCGACTTTTGAAGAAGTCGCCTACCTGCTCTGGTTCGGGCGTCTCCCGGGATTGATAGAATTCCAGGCATTTCTGGATGGATTTACCGGTTCCATGGTTCTGCCGGTTGAAACAGTCATGATACTCCGCATGTTTCCAAATGCAGCAAAACCGATGGAAGTATTGAGAACAGCGGTGTCATCGCTTGGTCACTGGGATCCGGACAGCGGCAACACACGGCTTGATGCGTGCCTGCGAAAAGCCCAGAGGATCACTGAACGCATACCAATGATCGTCGCCGCCCATCAGCGATTGCGGAACGGCCATGAACCCATTGCACCCTATCCCGATTGCGGCATAGCTTTTAATTTTCTCTACTCCCTCCATGGAACGGAGCCAGATCCCGAGGTTGTGCGGGCAATGGATGTTGCCCTGATCCTGCATGCCGACCACGAGCTCAATGCCTCGACGTTTTCAGCCCGTGTTACTGCCGCCACAATGGCAGACATCTATTCAGCCATGACCAGTGCCATCGGTACCCTGAAGGGGCCTCTGCATGGCGGCGCAAACGAAGAAGTTATCAAGATGCTTGAAGAAATCGGAAATCCGAAAAAAGCGAGCGACTGGGTCCTGGCCAACCTGACCGCCAAGAAAAAAATTGCCGGTTTCGGGCATCGCGTCTACCGATGTGAAGACCCTAGAGCCGGCGTTTTGAGACGCTACGCAGAACAGATTGGGCAGAAGTATGAAACGACACGGATGCTGGACGTTGCCGAAGAGGTCAGGCGCACGATGCTTGAACATACAAAGGTTTTTCCCAACGTCGACTTTTACTCAGCAGTGCTTTATGATGCCATAGGCATTCCGAGGGAACTCTACACGCCATTGTTTGCGATCAGCAGAGCTGTCGGCTGGACAGCACACATTCTCGAGCAGTGGAAGAATAACCGCCTCATTCGTCCGAGCGCGGAATACATCGGACCTGAGGCGCTATCCTATGTCGATATGGGATCAAGGACACCCTGAGCAGCCACCACTTTCAATGGTGTGGAATCGTCTCAAAACCATCCGGCGGGTTAAATTCCCAGTGCATATCCCTCAGGTAATCAGCCGCATCTAAGGCTCTAGCATCCTCGATGAGTGTAACGAAAGTCTTGTGTTCCTGGAGATTTTTAAGGTTCCACAATCTGCCGTAATTTCTTTTGGGAAAGTCATAGAGCTGCATTTTCAGATTTTTCACATACCTGAGCAGGCGATGATTGTCTGACAGGTCCAGAAAGACATCATGAAAGTCGATATTTGCCTGATTATGGGCAATAATGTCACCGTCTGCCAGGGCACTTTCAATGTTACGGTTATATGATTTCATCTGCTCTATTTCTGTCCGGCTTATTTTGTCAAAAACCGAAAGAATGACACGGGATTCGATGCCTCCCAGTATCTCATAGATGTCTTTCACATCATTCATGGTAAGGACGTTGATTTTTACCCCGCGCTGGGGCTGGATCGAAACAAATCCTTGTTCCTGCAGGAGGAGCAGCGCTTCACGCAGCGGGGTCCGGCTTACCCCCAATTCCTTAATCATTGTGTTGACACTGATTGAAGCTCCCGGTTCAAGAACTCCTACGCGCATCTGCTCCTGGAGGTAGTCGTAAACCTGAACCCTGAGCAGGTGGCTGCCACCAGCTGTTTCATTGAACATAGAACGCTTCTTCTCCCATAATTTCAGTCACTGCCGGGCTGCGGTCAGCTAACCGCAGCCCGGCAATATTCTCGCAATATTCTCTGCTGCCTATTGGGCAACACAGCTTCTTACGGACTTGTCAGCCGCAGTTTTCTGCCCCTCTTCGTTAACACCTGCAGGGGGAGCAACTCGAATCGTTGCCACTTTGTTCTGGGTGAAGAAGTCTATCCCATCCTTGCCCTGGACCTTGTCGGTCCCGAGGTGAGAGTCTTTGATGCCCCCAAAAGGGAGATAGGGATGAGGCGCACAGACACCAACGTTAACCCCGACCATGCCGACATTTGCTTCGCTGATGAAGGTTTCCGCGTAATACTGGTTCTGCGTGAAAATGCAGGCGCCATTGCCAAATTTCTGCTGCCTGATCAGTTGCAGCGCGTCGTCAAGGTCCCTGATCTTCATGATAGAAACAACCGGCCCGAATATTTCTTCCTGGGCAATCCTTCTGCAGGGAGTGACATCCGTGAAAACGGTGGGACCGACAAAGTAGCCATTTTTATTTTTCTCAGACACAGGCGGTTTGCGTCCGTCCAGAACAAGTTTTGATCCCTGCTCGATACCGATTTCGATGTACTGTTCGATATTTTTCTTTGCTTTTGCCGAAATCACCGGACCCATGTAAACATCAGGATCCATTGCATCCCCGACAGCCACTTTTTTTGACGCTTCGAGTACCCGCTTAATTAATTCGTCATAGATTTCAGGAACGGCTGCAACAATTGAACCGGCAAGACAGCGCTGACCGGCCGAGCCGTAGCAGGAGTGAATGAAATTGTCGATAAAGACATCCCAGTTCACGTCTTCCATTGCGACAAGATAATTTTTTGCGCCACCGAGCAGCATGCTGCGCTTTCCACCGCGTCCGCAGGCCTCTGCCATTTTCTTTGCGGTCGGGGTCGAGCCAACGAGGCAGATGCCGGTCATTTTGTCGTTTTCATACCAGGTGCCGGGTATTGAGCGATTCCCGTGAATGATGTTGATGACGCCTTTGGGAAGACCGATTTCATTAAAAAGATCACCCATTTTCTGCATGAAAAGCGGCGACTGTGTTGAAGGTTTATAAATAAAGGTGTTTCCGACACCAATTGCATACGGCACAAACCAGCCAAAAACAAGTGCAGGAAAATTAAATGGCGCAACACCACCAAAAACTCCCAATGACTGTTTGACCACCCGACCGTTAATATTGTTGGCGATACCATTGAGCATCTCGCCCTGCAGCAGTGTCGGAATGGAGCACGAAGCCTCTATAATCTCGATAACCCGTCTGATCTCTCCCCGGGCCTCACTGATGTGTTTGGCCTGGTCAACGGCAATCGAGACGGCGAGGTCTTCCTCGCTGTCAACCATAGCCCGGCGCATTTCAAAGAGAAATCCGACCCGTTTGCTTACCGACATCTTCCGCCAGCTTTCATAAGCATCGTAGGCCGAATCGACTGCTGCCAGTGAAGTCTGATCGGAAGAGAGCGGAACCTCGCCTATTGCCTCACCGGTGGAAGGATTGTAAAGCGGTACATATTCAACACCCGTTTCTTCCTGCCATTTGCCGTCAATAAAGTTTTTTATTCTGGTAAATTCCTGTTTACTCATGATAACCCGCTCCTCTTAAAATTTGAACTAACCTGTATCGATGAACATGTTTGATAATCGCTGCTGTGGTAAGCGCAGAAGCAAACTGATATACTAATATATTAGCTTACACCCTTTTGTCAAGATAATTCGAAATGGTATACTGCAAGTGACAAAAAAACCGATAAAACAAAAAAAGCGTATAACCTCTCTGAGAACGAAAGGTTATACGCCCAAAACGTCAGATTTAAGACGTCTTGCTTACATCACGACTCTAGCGTAGATCTAGATTTCACCAATGTCTGTCAGAAACTCTGTCCACAGTTTCACACCTTCTGCAGAACGATCTGATTTTTCAGCTACTTTGGGCCATACGTCGGAAATTGCCTTGGCACGCATACGCTTGACCTCTTCGGGGGCAAGCGTGATAACTTCACCGCCTGCATCTTTTAAGATCTGCAGTGCTTCATCAACACCCTGTAGATGCATCCTGCTCGTTTCAAAATAGCTCGGCATGAAAATCGAGTCGATTTTATCTCTCTGCCACTGGTTCAGAGCTTTCCACTTGTCAAGGTTTACATAAATTTCCTGGTGCTGGGAAGGACACCAGCCAGGCATAATTGCATATTTGATGACCTCGTGAAAGGCCATATCGTCAATACCACCGGTATCCCAGTAAGTACCGTCAATGGTGCCAAGCTTGATAGCGGTGTAGATGTCTCCACCACCCATTGCTACCGGAGCCCCGCCCATGGCGGCATGGAACAGTGCATGCGGTCCGCCGGCTCTCATCTTCTTGCCGGCAAGGTCTTCCAGCTTGTTAACCGGGAACTTTGTGAACATTGCATTTGGCCCCTGGCTGGTCCAGCCGACCCACTGGAGATTTCTGTCATTGGCTGCTGCCTGGACGAGATCACCGATGCGATACTTGGGATCGCCGAACATTGCTGCCCAGGATTCAAAATAGTTATTTGCGCCCATGGCCATTCCGAAAGCCAGCATGCCTTCCGGCATGTCACCGCCATAAACGGTTGCCCAGCCGGCATAGACGTCAATCATTCCGGCAGCCGTTGCACCGAACGCCTCCGAACCGCTGGTAATCGCACCGGCAGGCTGCAGCTCGATTTGAATCGATCCTTCAGTCGCCTCTTCAACCATTTTTATCCAGGGAACGATGCCATTTGCCCAGCCGGCATCTGAGGAGTCAAAACATGGCTGAAAGACCCATTTTGTCACCTTGTCCGGCTTGCCGTACTCTTCTGCGGCCATGGCGGCGCCGGCGCCGGCCATCATTGCGGTTGCGGCAAAAGCAGCAACAAACTTCATCAGACGATTTTTCATTACTTTCTCCTCCTGTATCACTCCAGTTCGTTGTTATTGGCAAAAAGCAAAGGCCTCACAATTGAGAACTTCGCCGGTGATTACCGCCATACTATAAACATTGAGCTACCGTTCTTGAACCGTCACTTGATAATTATTTTTATTTTTTTCCTGAAATGACCGTACGAATATCGTTGACCAGTTTTTTTATGACGACCAGCATCATGATTACCCCGGAAATCGGTATAAAAACCTTCAGCGGATAAATCGGGATCGGGATGCTGGTCGGTGTCACCTGCTTCAACTTGATCGACAATAACGCGGCCGTAGTGCCTTTCCAAATGAGCACCGAGAGGAACAGAAAGGTAAAAACAACCGTGATGATATCGCAGATCGCTTTCTTTCGCGGCGTGAAGTTGGCATAAAAAAGATCCAGCTTCACGAAGGCGTCGTCATTAAGCGCATGCACCCCGCCGACGCAGGCCATCAAAACCATGGCCACCTGGACGGTAGTCGATATCCACTGGGAAGGGTTGTTCAGGATGTACCGCAAAAACACATCGGTCACTCCAAGGATCATACAGTACAGAAGAAGAACCCAGCCGATTTTTCCCATTATCTGGGCGATCATATCAATGGTTCTTTCTGTCATGCTCCAAAATTTCATTCTAACCTCCTGCCCTGTTATTGCCTGTTTCTTCGGCGATATAAACCCTTGAAGGGGATCTTCTCTATTCTGACTGCTCCAGACATCCTGTTAGAAATAATTATCCTCCCCTACTTCAATTTTTCAGGCAGCCAGGTTGCTATTTCCGGGAAGACGTAGACAAGCGTCAAGCCGAGAAGCTGGAGACAAATAAACGGTCCGACAGACTTGTAAACGTCTCCCATGCTCACGTTCGGCGGCAATACACTTTTCAGCCAGAACAGAACGAAACCGAACGGCGGCGTCAGGTAGGCGATCTGGATATTGACGATAAACAGAACCCCGAACCACAGTTTGTCTATTCCGAGCTCGTTGATGATCGGGATGTACAGCGGCGTGCAGAGCATGATTATCGCCCAGTCATCCATGACCATCCCGAGCAGCAGGATGATAAACATCATCATCAGCAGGACACCGTTTTCTCCACCCGGCATTCCCAGTACCAGTGAGGTCACAAGCTCCTGGCATCCCAGTGAGTTGAAGATGTTCAGGTAGATGTTGGCACCGATCAGAATCCACAGTCCCATGCCGGTAAGCTTTACCGTCGTCTCGAGGGAATCCTTCAAGACCTGCCAGGTCAGTTTACGGTAGATCATATTGATCAAAAACGCACCGGTCGCGCCAAAGGCCGCGGCTTCAGAAGGAGTTGCGATGCCACCCCAGATAGCCCCGAGAACGAGCAGTATCAGAATCATGAACGGCCAGATGTTAAAGAGTGCCTGCGCCTTTTCAGCGGTGGTGAATTTTTCATCAGCGGGCAGCGACGGTCCCATGTGTGGCTGTATCCTGCACCTGATCCCGATATAGATGATATAAAAGGCTGCGAGCATCAGCCCTGGAATGAGTCCGCCCAGAAAGAGGCCGCCGATTGATACCTTGGCCAGCAATCCGTAAAAGATGAACGGTACGCTGGGTGGTATCAGGGCCCCCAGGGCACCTCCGGCACCAATAGAACCGATGGCGATGGCTCTGTTGTATTGGTACTTCATCATCGAGGGATAGGCGATCTGTCCCATGGTTATCGTGGCCGGCGGGGTAATGCCGGTGATCGCGGCAAAAATGGTACAAACCATTACGGTGCCCATGGCAAGCCCGCCGGCGACGTGGCCGATTAATTTGTAGACCGCGTCATAGGCCGCTTCGGCAATGCCTGAAAAACGGATCAGGCTCCCCATAAAGAGAAACAGCGGAACGGTTACCAATACATTATTCCATGGAGTGTAGTAAAAGGCGCTTGGGATGGCGAGAAGGGATCGGGGTTCGAGCAGTGCTGCAAAAATGACCGCGGTGCCCCCCAACCCCAGGGCAACAGGCAGTCCAAGAAATAAGGAAATGAAGAGGCAGCCAAAATACAAAAAGGTTATAAGCTCGATACTCACGGTTTCTCCCCTTGATTCTGATTCTTTTCCGATAATAATCGTTTTTTTTTTTGCGTTTAAGCTAAAAAAATCCAAGGATTATATTGTCACCTATTAATACAATGAGATTGACGCAGGGGCAAATGAAATTCTTTCCGCAGCATAATTAAACCGTTCTTTCGAGCCCCTGTTTTCTTTCAGCTGAGTCTCTCAGAGACCTTGTCGTACTCACCTGTAATGTTTTTTGCACATTGGCTGCACGCAGAAATGGAATGGTACTTCTGCCGCAGCTTATTTTGACGGTTCGATTTTATAAAACTGATAAATATATTTTTTCTGGGTTTCAAACGACCAGTGAACATCTCGTAAGAGGCGGGCAGCCCCTTCACCATCCTTTTTCTTGAGACAACTGATAAATCTGGCGTGTTCGGCACAATTCTCAAGTTCCCATTCGGCGATGAAATTATGGCGGGGAAAATCATAGAGACGATGTTTGATCGGTAAAATGAACTTTTTCAACATGCTGTTGGTTGATACAGCAAGATAGGTATTGTGGAATTCAAGGTTGCTTTCAAAAAGGTTGGAGAAGTCTCCAGATTGTATTTCCGAGCTCATCCTCTCATTCAGGATTTGCAGCTTATTTATTTGTGATGCTTTGATATTGTTGATATTTTTCTTGATCATGTGAGACTCTGCAAGACCGATTGCATCATAGGCATTTCTGATATCATCAATAGAGAGTTCATTGACGAGCACACCCCGACGGGGCAGAATCGTCACAAACCCTTCGCACTCTAGATGAATCAAGGCATCTCTCAAGGGTGTTTTACTGATTCCGAGCTGCTCGGCAATTTCGCCTATATTGATAGTCGATCCGGGAGTCATGCCGCCATTGTTCATCTGTCGCCGGAGATGGAGATAGACTTGTTCACTTAAGGATTCATATTTGAGTGTTCCAACCATTTCAAATCTGCACGCTGAAATTTAATTTACGTTTTGGTGTTGATGAAAGCGGCTTCGCCTGTCGCCTATGCCCTTCTGCTCAAAGGGTCTGTCGATAAAAGTGTTTTATCAGATAAACGAGCAGATGATTCTGATTACCGTCAAAACATGTATTCCTCTCAGTATTTCTCCTGCATGCTGCCAGCACATCGGCGCATACAGGAGAAATACTCCCAGGAGTTACAGGAAGGTATCAACCGCCGTATACTCAAGATCAAACGCCTCTGCGACTGCCTTGTAGGTTATCTTTCCGGCAATAACATTGGCACCGAGTCTAATCTCATTATTGTCCTGCATCGCTTTTTTCCAGCCCTTGTTGGCAATCTGCAGTGCATAGGGAAGGGTTGCGTTGGTAAGAGCAACTGTTGACGTCCGTGCAACTGCACCGGGCATGTTGGCCACGCAGTAATGCACAACACCATCAACGACATAGGTCGGTTCCGCATGGGTTGTTGCCCTGGATGTCTCGATGCATCCGCCCTGGTCAATCGCCACATCAACAATTACCGAGCCATCCTTCATTTCGCTCAGCATATCCCTGGTGATCAGTTTCGGAGCTTTGGCACCGGGGATAAGCACCGCCCCGATCACCAGGTCTGCCTTGCTGACATACTCTCTTAAAATCGCCGGGTTGGACATGAGCGGAATGACATTGGCGGGCATAACATCATCGAGATATGCCAACCGCTCAAGGTTGGTGTCGAGAATATAGACTATGGCGCCAAGTCCGGCGGCCATTTTTGCCGCATTAATGCCAACAACGCCGCCTCCAATCACGACGACTGTTCCCGGTGCGACACCCTTGACTCCTCCCAGCAGAATACCGCGTCCACCCTGGGGCATTTCAAGATACTTTGCTCCTTCCTGGGCAGCCATTCTTCCGGCCACTTCACTCATCGGTACCAGCAGTGGCAGCGAACCATCTGCTTTTTCAATTGTTTCATAGGCGATATTGACTGATTTCGCCTTCATCAGCGCCTTTGTCTGCTGTTCATCTGCCGCAAGGTGCAGATAGGTAAAGACAATCTGTCCCTCACGAATCAGATCGTACTCGGATGGCTGAGGCTCCTTTACGTGCATGACCATATCGCATGCCCCGTAGACTTCTGCGGGCGTTTTGACAATTACTGCTCCTGCTGCAGCATATTCAGAATCGGGAAAACCGGCTCCCTCACCTGCCGAGGTCTCAACGACTACCTCGTGCCCGCTGGCGATCATTGTTGCGACACCTGATGGCACCATACAGACCCGTTTTTCCATTACCTTTATTTCTTTTAAGATTCCAACCTTCACGATGTGCCTCCATGACTATAAAATTGTTATCTTTCATTAGGATGTAACAGAAGCGCATTCCATTCATCCATGCCGATACGATCATACTCCCTTTTCAATTGATTTCCGGACCGCTGCAACAACGATATCCACCTGCTCCCTGGTAATGATCAGAGACGGAGCAAAGTTCATAACGGTATTGAGGCCCTCAAAACTGCTGTTTGTCCTGCCGACAATAACGTTTTCAGCCATGACATTAGCGATAAGCGTTGCCATCTCTTCTTCGGAAACAGGTTCTTTGGTCTTCTTGTCGCGCACAAATTCAATGCCGCAAAACAGGCCCACTCCCCTGACATCACCGACCAGCGGTAATTCTTTCAGCTCATTTAATTTTTCCAGCAGATAGGCGCCGACAACCCTGCAGTTCTCAAGCAGGTTTTCATCCTCTATGATTCTTGTCGACTCCAGCGCCGCAGCCATCGGCCCCGCACAACCGCCATAGGTGCTGATGTCCCGAAAGAAATTCCACCTGGTATCGGGATTTGACGGATCATTGAGAAAACAATCGTATACCTTTTGCTTGACCACCGTTGCAGAAAGCGGTTCGTAAGAGCTGGCCAGACCTTTGGCCATGGTAATAATATCAGGATCAACATCATAATGGTCGTGTCCCCAGAACTTTCCGGTTCGTCCGAAGCCGCAAACCACCTCGTCGATGATCAGCCAGATATCGTGCCTCTTACAGATGTCCTGAACAATGGGGAAATATTCCTTGACCGGCGGAATGATACCGCCGCCCGCGACAATCGGCTCGACAATGAGACCACCGACTGTATCGGCACCTTCCTTGACGACAACATCTTCGATGGCCCGGGCACATTCAATGTTACAGCCAGGGTAGGTTTTCTCAAAAGGACAGCGGTAACAGCAGCAGTGGGGAAATTCTACAAACCCTTCAGGGAAGGGGCCAAAATCCTTCTTGCGATGAATCTGGCCGGTGGCACTCATTGCGCCAAGCGTCGCCCCGTGGTAGTCCCTGTCCCGAAACAGAATCTTGAATTTGCCCTGACGCTCGGGAGAAACATGAGAAGCCTGACGAACGAGTTTAAAAGCTTTTTCATTGGCCTCCGAACCGCTGTTTGAAAAATACACCTTGTCCATGCGCGGTAGTTTCTCGAGCAGCTTCTCGGCAAATTTGATTGATGGGATATTCCCGAATGCCCCGGCGAAATAGGGCATCTCTACCAGCTGGTCATAGACGGCTTTGGCTATTGACTCACGCCCATAGCCGACCATTACACTCCACACCCCGCCGGAGGTCACATCGATGTAACTGCGGCCACGGATGTCTGTGATGACAATGCCTTCTGCTTTGACGACAACCATCTGCTCCTTTGTTTCAAAAACCTTGTGCGGTTTCAGGTGATGCCACAAATATTCTTTGTCCCCTTTCACTATTGCTTCCGCGTCATACTCAAGCCATTTCGTCTGTTTCATTATTGTCAATCCTCTCAATTAGACCTGCGATCATTGCCCTCTGCAACCGATAAGGGTCGCACATGATAATTACTGCGCACTTTAATTCCGTCCAACGTAATCTGCTGCTGGGAGAAGCAAGCAGAACATGCCGTCTCCCTGCCACAATCGGTTCATGCACCTTTCTGCGGGTGCATATCTTTTTTATCAATACCCGCAACAACAACCGGGGTGGTCATAGCATCACGACGAAACGGCTCACCCAATTCCTGGTTCAGCACAACCTCGATGAAAGTCGTTACGCCATCTTTCATCTGTGCACCCACTGCTTCGCTGAGCGCCGCGGTCAACCCTTCCATAGTGTCCACCTGCACACCTTTCACACCGCAGGCTTCGGCAATTTTAGCAAAAGAGACCCGGGTATCAAGTTCGGTACCGACAAAATTATCGGAATACCAGAGGGTGGTGTTTCGTTTTTCAGCGCCCCACTGGTAATTCCTGAAGACAATCATGGTAATTGCAGGCCAGCTGTCGCGCCCGCATGAAACCATTTCGTTCATGGAAATTCCGAATGCACCGTCACCGGCCATACCGATTACCGGAAGATCAGGACGGGCGACCTTGGCTCCGCAAATAGAGGGAAAACCGTATCCACACGGTCCGAAAAGACCGGGGGAGAGGTATCTGCGGCCCTCTTCGAAAGTCGGATAGGCATTCCCGATTGCACAGTTGTTGCCGATATCCGAAGAAAGAATGACGTTATCCGGCAAACCTTTTTTTATTGCAGTCCAGGCCTGGCGCGGCGACATTTTCTGGGGTTCGCTGGTGCGCGCCCGCTTGTTCCAGTTCGTACCCGGATCATCATTTTCATGCACCAGTGAGGAAAGCTCTTTCGCCCAATTGGCCTTTGTCTCAGTGATTTTACGCTTTCGTTCCTGACGACCGGTATCTCCTGCAGTGTCTGTGAGGCGGGCGAGAATTCCCTGCGCAACCTTTTTGGAGTCACCGATGATTCCAACCGTGACCGGTTTTGTCAAACCGATACGGTCCGGATTGATATCCACCTGGATAATAGCCGCCTTCTGGGGCCAGTAGTCAATTCCATACCCCGGAAGTGTTGAGAACGGATTTAACCGGGTGCCAAGGGCCAGGACCACATCTGCCTGAGCGATGAGTTCCATTCCTGCCTTTGAACCATTGTATCCGAGCGGTCCGGCAAACAGCGGATGGCTTCCGGGAAAAGCATCATTGTGCTGGTAGCCGCAGCAGACCGGGGCATCGAGACGTTCGGCAAGCTGCATTGAATCCTTGATGGCTCCCCCGAGCACTACTCCTGCACCATTGAGAATAACCGGAAACTTTGCTGCAGACAAAAGTTGGGCGGCCCGCTCAACAGCCTTTTCACCCCCGGCCGGCAATTCAAAATCGACGATTGCAGGAAGTTCGATCTCGATGACCTTCGTGAAAAAATCACGTGGTACATTTATCTGGGCAGGCGCTGAGGCACGTTTTGCCTTCATGATGACCCGATTAAGAACTTCTGCCATACGTGAAGGGTCTCGAACTTCCTCCTGGTACGCTACCATATCTCTGAAAACCGCCATCTGCTCGACTTCCTGAAAACCACCCTGCCCGATTGTTTTGTTGGCTGCCTGAGGAGTAACGAGAAGCAGCGGCGTGTGGTTCCAGTAGGCTGTTTTGACGGGTGTAACAAAGTTAGTGATACCAGGACCATTCTGGGCAACCAGCATTGACATTTTACCGGAAATTCGGGTGTAGCCGTCTGACATCATGCCGGCGTTGCATTCGTGGGCGCAATCCCAGAATGTGATCCCTGCCTTTGGAAATAAATCAGAAATCGGCATCATCGCAGAACCGATTATACCAAACGCATGTTCAATACCGTGCATCTGCAGAACCTTTACAAACGCTTCCTCTGTGGTCATTTTCATTTTAGCCATTGTCTTGTCTCCTTGAGTTTTCTTCTCCCCTGAAACCTGATTATGCTGCACAAATGGACTGAGCAGATCAGCACCCTCTTTGATATCTGATATATCAGATATCAGGAAACTGTCAAGACAATTTTCACCTCTTCGATATATTCTTGATAGAGAATGACTCAGGCGGTTGCCGACCCTGGTGCAACTCGGCTGCACAGATATACATTGAGCCTTTTGCAAAACGGTCTTTTCGCTTAACCTCCGCGTTATGCTAAAAAATTTTATCCTCGGAATATCAATTATATGCCTGCGGTAAAATTTTTCGCATGCCTTGATTTTGAACGAAAATCATCATTTTGCAAGAGGCTCCATTGTCACCTTTTTCAGCATGATACCTTGTCATCAAGACAATCACCTGAGACAGCCGTTTCCCTTCTCCAGTGTATTGCGTTGTTTAATAGAGTCAGCTCAGCGCTTGAAACCATAATCTTTGACGCTCTCTGCTGATCTATCGGCGGCGGCACCGACAAAATTTGCCTGCTAATTCTTTCGGCTCCTTTGCATACGTTGAATCGACAGTATCTTTTGACATGAACTCTTTTTCTGTAATACAATCCAGCTGAGACGATAAAATTAATGCCGGTGCCGAATAGTAGCGTACAGCGGTATCGAAACTCTGGATAAGCAAACTAATAAATGAAATCCCGACGCAAAGGGTTCCGATTCGGCAACTTCGAGATTCCGGTAACGTTCAAGACAGCCTACAGCGACGGTAGCGGGCTGCTGGTAAATATTTCAACTGGTGGATGCTGTCTTAAAAAGGTTTTTCCTCCTTTGGAACTTGGCGACACGTTTCTCCTTGCCATAGCGTTCGCTGACGGTGCCTCGCCTATTGAAGCAAGGTCCATTGTTTTGAGGGTTGAAGGGGAATACGTTGCAGCACAATTTGTCGTCATCTCTGCCGGTTCACAAAATCAAATACGAACGTGTTTCGCTGGAATAATGAGAAGCCGGTAGTACAGCAGTCTTTTGATTCAAGAGCTTTTATGGAACAATACATAGCCAGGCAGCCCATATTGAATGCCCATCAGAAGCTTTTCGCCTATGAACTCCTGTATCGCGGTGCTCACGATTATCTGCTCTCTGATATCAGCGGCAACAGAGCAACGACAAATCTCTTGTCAAGCGCATTTCTGACCAAAGACATTCAGGAAATCTCTAGTCATCGTCCCTGCTTTATAAACTTCACCCAGGAGCTCATCGAAAAAAAGATCCCGCTCGCCTTCCCCGAATCTCTCCTGATCATTGAAGTTCTCGAAGAAGTAAAACCTGTTGAAGGCGTCATTTCGGCCTGCCGCGAATTGAAAAAAAAAGGGTATCGCATCGCCCTTGATGATTTTATCTTCGACCGAAGCCTCGTCCCCCTGATAGAACTCGCCCATATCATTAAAATCGATGTACGCTTGACACCACTTGACACTATTCTTCAGACTATTAAGAGACTCTCCTCCTACAACGTCAAACTGCTCGCAGAAAAAGTCGAGACAAGGCAGGAGTTTGACCTGGCCCTGAAACTCGGGTTCTCATATTTTCAGGGCTATTATTTCAGCAGACCTGAAAATATCGGCATCGAGGAACTTCCCTCAGTCAAGGTAAACATGTTGAGGTTGCTTTCAGAAGTTGCACGAAAGTCCACAACACTGAACAAACTGCACGGGATTATCTCGTCAGATATCGCCATCAGTTATAAATTGCTGCGCTTTCTCAACTCCGCCTATTTTTATCGCCTGCAGAAAGTCAAGACAGTCCGGCATGCGATTGCCTATCTTGGCGAAACGGAACTTCGCCGCTTCCTGATGTTAGTTATCATCTCAGAATTCTGCTCAGATAAACCTGATGAACTGGTACGGCTTGTCCTGGTCAGAGCAAAATTTTGTGAACTTCTCGGGGAGGCGAGCCCGCATGCGTCGCTCTCAGGCGAACTCTTCATGATGGGTCTTTTTTCCGCACTCGATACCATGCTCGACTCACCCATGGACCAGGTCATGGAGAAACTTCCCATCGGTGACCTGATAAAAACAGCACTTACCAGAAAAACAGGGATATGCTCACTTTTTCTGCAGACGGCATTCGCCTTTGAAAGAAATCAGCACGCCCAGATTGACAACCTGGTTGCTGAGCTTGAAATTCCCTCTGCGGCTCTTCGCGACTCCTATCTTGCCGCAGTAAAGTATGCCAATGGTCTGATTTGACTATTCAGCCACTCATAATTGAATTCTGTAACAGCCGGTGAGAAGTTTGCATATCGTCTTGAGATTCAAGAAGGCTTTCGTCAAAAATAATTTCAGATATCACTTCGCCGGCCAGGCAACTGTGCCCGGATTACCAGGTTTACTGGATGCTTAAATAGTTGCCCATTGAATCGCTGAAAAGAGTTATGCTTGTATAATTTTTCAAAATATCCTAGATAATACCTGTTTTATGTATATTCATATGAGTTAAAAACGCACTTATTTTTTGAAATCACTAACATATCATTCTATTATGCTGTCCGATAATCAGAGAATTGTCATTACCGGCGCTGGTCTGGTTGCCCCCAATGCAAACAATATTGGTGACTTTCGCCAGAAAGTGCTTCGAGGTGAAAGTAATATCCAGGAAATCGATCTCAGGTATTTCGGTAAAGCCCCGGCAGGAATTTGTACGTTTGAGGAGACCAAATACCGCAAGAAAAAAGAGAACAAACGAGGGACACGTGCAGGCTGTCTGGCCGTGTACTGCGCCCATGAGGCCCTCGGAGATGCAAACCTTGCCATCGGCTACTATCCGAGAGCCAGAACTGGAGTCTATATCGGCCTTACTGAGCACGGTACGGTGGAGACGGAAAACGAGATATATAATATAAAAGGCTTTGACTATAACGTCGATTACTGGACTCATCACCACAATCCCCGGACGGTACTCAACAATCCCGCCGGGGAAATAACCCTGAGCCTTGGAATTACCGGGCCCCATTACTCTATCGGGGCTGCATGTGCCGCCGGCAACGCCTCGCTGATTCAGGGGGTACAGATGCTGCGCCTCGGCGAAGTCGAGATGGCGCTGGCCGGCGGGGTCTCGGAATCGACCGGATCTTTTGGTATTTTTGCAAGTTTTAAGGCACAAGGGGCGCTCGGCAGGGATGACGATCCTCAAAAAGCCAGCAAACCATTTGACAAAAACCGAAACGGTATCGTTATTTCTGAAGGAGCGTGCATCTATGTTCTCGAAACACTCCAAAATGCCCGCTCCCGCGGGGCAAAAATATACGCAGAGATTACCGGTTACGCGATGAACTCCGATGCCGCCGATTTTGTCCTGCCGCTTGCCGAAAGACAGGTTGAATGTATGAATCTGGCGCTTGAAAGAGCTCATCTGAAACCGGCACAGATTGATATTGTCTCAACCCACGCGACCGGTACCAGACAGGGCGATATTGAAGAATGCCGGGCGATTCGGGACGTGTTCAAGGACTGCCCGACCACCTACGTCAACAATACCAAAAGTATCATAGGGCATGCCATGGGCGCTGCCGGCGTACTTGAACTTGCGGCAAACCTCCCCGCCTTTGATGACAACCTTGTTCATCCCACGATCAACGTGACCGAACTTGACCCGGAGTGCGCACTTCCCAACCTGGTTTTAAACACGCCGGTTCAACGCCCTTCCGTTTCGGCTATCCTCAATAATTCTTTCGGTATGGTTGGTATCAACTCGACCGTGATTGTACAAAAAATAGATCCGGGATCATGACTTTTTACTAGATAGTTAAAATAATCATGATAAAATTTAACAGAATGTGTTACAAAGACAGTTTTGCAAAAAACTATTCGATTTCCTCTGCGAAGGAGGACTTTCATCAAAAGACAAATCAACTCACTGGTCGCCGGAGATCTGCATGACACGTGATAGCATAAAAGACGTTATAATTGAAATTATTGAAGATATCGATGAAGATGCCGACTTCGACAACCTTGATCCTGAGCAGCCGCTGCGTGATCAACTCGAGCTGGATTCAATGGATTTTCTTGATATTGTGATGGAATTAAGAAAACGTTACCAATTACAGGTTCCTGAAGAGGATTACCCCCAGCTGGCAACGTTATCCAGCTGCGTCAACTATCTAGAGCCGCTGCTGAAAGACGCTTAATTCGTGCATTCCAGGTTTCTTGTCATTGGTGCAGGGCTGTCCGGACTGGCGGCAGCCATTCGATTAGCAAGATTCAACGACGATGTCCTCCTTATTGAAAAGCATTCCAGGGCAGGAGGACTGAACTCCTATTACTACCGCAACAGTCATCTTTTTGAAACCGGTCTCCATGCGATAACCAATTATGCTCCGAGATCGATTAAGAACGCGCCACTCAACCGTTTGCTGAGACAGCTGAAAATCAGCAGGGATGAAATCAGCTTTCACCAGCAGATCAAGAGCGAGATACATTTCACATCCGGACATTCTCTTGTTTTTTCTAATGATTTTGAAGAACTGCTCGGCGAGATTGAAGCAAAATTCGGTTCAGAAGCGGATGGGTTCGCGCGCCTTGTCAAACAGATCAACGGGTACGATCCATTCCGTCCAGCTCCTTACATTTCTTCACGGCAGGTCCTGCAATCGTTGATCAGTAATCGGCGGCTTGTGGACATGATTCTCTGCCCGCTGCTCTATTATGGCTCAAGCTGGGAAGATGATATTGATTTCAGTCAGTTTGTCATCATGTTTCGATCAATCTTTCAGGAGGGCATGTTCAGGCCGGGGGGCTCGATAAAACGATTCCTCGACCTTCTGCTCAATAAACTCGAAGGCTTTGGCGGCAGGATCAGGCTCGGTTCCGGAATCAAACACATTTCTCATACGAACAATAAGGTAGATGGTGTCATACTCGACAGCGATGAAGTGATAACATGTGACTTTCTGGTCAGTACCATCGGCTCGGAAGAAACCGAAATCCTGCTTGGCAAAAGACAGGAAACGAAAAGGGCCAAACGGCTCGGCTTCATCGAGAACATCTATCAACTTCCAGTTTCAGCGCGGTCTGGACTGCCGGCTGACAGAACCTGCATTTTCTACAATGAGTCGGAGCGATTTTCTTTCAAAAAGCCTGCCGAGAGCGTTGACTTGTCGAGTGGTGTGATCTGTCTGCCATTTAACTTTCAGGGCCTCGAAGATGCACCCGATTTTATAGAAGTCCGTACCACGCATCTTGCCAATTTTGACATCTGGCATACAGTATCGTCTGAGCAGAGCCGTTATGAAAGGCTAAAGAAAGAAAAAGCACAGCTTTCTTCAGCCGTTGCAGAGAAAATTATCGGCCCGTTTTATGATCATGTTACCTTTCAGGATACCTTTACCCCGATAACGATACAGCGCTACACCGGGAAAATTGAAGGCGCGATTTATGGAACCCCTCACAAGATCAAGGATGGCAGAACCGGTTATCAGAACCTTATTATTGCCGGAACTGATCAGGGTTTTCTCGGGATAATCGGTTCCATGCTCAGCGGCGTATCGATGGTCAATCAACACATTTTATCGAAACTGTAACAGCAGCGCAGAAAATTCAACATGCCGATATCTCTTAAACGAGCCAAGAGCTCATACGACGTCATTGTCATCGGGTCAGGCCTGGGGGGACTGACCTCCGCCAATCGTCTTGCCCATTCAGGCCACTCCGTACTTCTGCTCGAACACCACCATAGACTCGGCGGGCTGGCCACCTGGTTTAAAAGAAAAGGTCATATCTTTGATATTTCATTGCATGGATTTCCTTATGGCATGATAAAAACCTGCAAGAAATATTGGAATCGAAAAATTATGGATTCCATCGTTCAGTTGAAAGATATTGTTTTTGACAACCCTCAGTTCACCTTGAAAACGACATTCGACAGAAAGGATTTCACCTCCATTCTTGAAAACCGATTCAACATCAGTCCGTTCATTATCGAACGTTTTTTTCAACGGGTCGCCGGAATGAACTTCTATGACGACCAGGCAATGACGACACTGGAGCTTTTTGAGGAATTTTTTCCAGGACGCAGCGACGTGCATCGACTGCTTATGGAACCGATTACCTACGCCAACGGGTCCACGCTTGATGACCCGGCGATCACCTACGGCATTGTTTTTTCAAATTTCATGAACAAGGGGGTTTTTACTTTCGAAGGAGGCACCGACAAGCTCATATCCCTGATGGAAGAAGAACTCGAGAAGAACGGTGTCACCATCTGTACCCGCGCAAAAGTCGACAGGGTGGTGGTGGAAAAAGGAAAGGTTCGCGGGGTTGAGGCCGGCGGGACCTTTATTTCAGCAGGCGCTGTTGTATCAAACAGCGGCATAACCAACACCATTTACAATCTTACCGGTCGCGAGGCGTTCTCTGAATCATTTCTCGAGAAAGCGGACAGGATCAGGGTCAACACTTCCAGCGCGCAGGTTTATATCGGCATTAAAGAAACCTGCAGGATAGATGAAATCGGTGATCTCATTTTTGCCTCACGTTCTCCGGAATTTGATTCTTCGGAACTTCTGGATGTGAATACCAGATCCAAAACATTTTCAGTCTATTACCCGAAGACAAGACCCGGACACGATCGCTATACTGTTGTCGCATCAATGAACAGCAGGTATGATGACTGGGTAAAAATGAACGATCAGGAATACATAGCTGCCAAACAGAAGATGATTGATAGAACCATTACCGACCTGCAACGCTACATTCCAGAAATAAAGACCACAATCGACTGGGTTGAAGCGGCAACGCCGAGAACCTTTAACCGTTATACCCTGCATACCAAAGGATCATCATTCGGAACCAAATTCGAAGGGCTTGATGTGTCACGCTCTATCTACAAAGAAATAAAAGGCTTGTTTCATGTTGGATCAGTTGGAATTATCATGTCCGGATGGCTTGGAGCGATAAATTACGGGGTCATTGTTGCTAATGATGTAGACAGCTATGTCAGAGGTCTCTAGGAAAGGAAACAAGATGAATTTTTTTTCAGGTCAAAAAGTTATTGTCACCGGAGCGACCCGGGGGATTGGCAAGGCTGTTTCTCGCGCATTTCTGGAACGGGGAGCCATTGTTATTGGACTTTACGGGGAAAACCGCAACGCAGCCCACCAATTTGAGGCTCAATGTGAAGCGGCAGGTCACACTGTTGCACTTTTCTGCTGCGATGTGTCTGATGAACTGGCGGTCAAGACCTTTTTTACCCAGGTGGAAACCGATTATGATTCGGTTGATATACTAGTAAACTGCGCGGGAATACGACGGGACTGTCTGACTGCACTAATGAAACAGGAACAGTGGCAGTCGGTGATCGACACAAACCTGACCGGTACGTTCAACATGTGCCGCTCTGTCGTGCCCCTCATGCTCAAGCATAAATATGGCAGGATTATCAATATAACCTCTCCGGTTTCCCATCTCGGTTTTCAGGGGCAGGCTAATTACGCAGCCTCTAAAGCCGGCCAGATCGGACTCACCAGAAGCCTTGCAAAGGAAACGGCAAGAAAAAAAATTACCGTGAATTGTGTTTCACCAGGTTTCATTGACACAGATTTCATCAACGATTTATCTGCAGAGCAGATAAGCACGTATAAAAAAATGGTCCCGATGCGACGCTTTGGAAAGGTCGAAGAGGTTTCAAGTTCTGTTCTGTTCCTCGCCTCCCCCGAGGCTTCATATATCACCGGCGCCGTTCTCGAGGTCAGCGGAGGACTCTAAAATGGATAATTCCACCATCATGTCGTTAATCCCTCACAGACCGCCTTTTCTGTGGGTGGACAGAATAATTGAAAAAACTGCTCACTCCATTGTCGCAGAGAAAAAAATACCTGAAAATCTTGATATTTTCCAGGGGCACTACCCAGGATACCCTCTGATGCCGGGTGTTCTTCTCTGTGAATCAATTTTTCAGACCGGCGCGCTGCTCATCGCGACAATTCTTCAAAAAGCTGATACACCAGGGCAGGAAAAGGTGCCGGTGCTGACCAAAATTATTGGCGCCCGTTTTAAACGGCCGGTATTGCCCGGCGAAACAATCCAGTTGCGTGTCAGGTTAATCGAAACAATATCATCTGTCTGTTTTTTTAAAGGCACCGCTCATGTCAATGGGGAGATGGCGGTGAAAACTGAATTTTCCTGTGCACTTGTTTCTCCCTGAAATGTCGTCTAATTGAGACAAATAAGCAATTGAGCTGACATAATATTTCAGGCTGTTATGGGCGGTTGACCTTTTGGAAAAAAAAGGTAAAATTGGCTGGCCTGGGTAAAATGGTCTGGTAATAATTTAGATGACAGGAATAGTATTCTTTCATCGATTTTCAAAGGAATCTGCTGTGCAACTTTCAATCACCCAAATGATCCTGCATGCCGGTCCAGTCGGACAGCTCGTCATGCTCCTGCTGTTGTTTTTTTCCATCGTCTCATGGGCGATCATATTCATGAAAGCCAGGCTCTTCAGAAATGTCAGGCTGGACTCCGAAGACTTTCTCGAGTCATTCTGGAGCAGCAATAATCTCAATGAAGCCAATGCCGCAGCTGAAGAATTCACCTTCAGCCCAGAGGCTACCGTTTTTACCACCGGCTTTTCCGAACTGAAAAAAATCAACAAGATCAGAAATCGCGGAGAAGGGTCAACGCCGGAAACCCTCGAGATGCAGCTTGCCACCATGGATAATCTCAAACGGGCGCTGAGAAAGGCAGAGGATCAGCAGATCAACAAACTCGGCAGCCTTCTCGCTTTTTTAGCGACCACAGGCAGTGCCGCCCCCTTTATCGGCCTGTTTGGAACGGTCTGGGGTATTATGGTTTCCTTTCATGATATCGGGCAACGCGGCTCGGCCTCGCTCGCCGTAGTCGCCCCCGGCATTTCAGAAGCACTTGTTGCAACCGCTGCAGGACTGGCCGCCGCCATTCCAGCAGTCATCTTTTTTAATTACTACTCCAACAAGCTCTCAGACGTTCAATACAAGATCCAGAGTTTCTCGACGGATTTCTTGAACCTTGTTGAGCGTGATCTTTTAAGCAGGGTTCAGTAACGGTGAAGCTATGGGACCGATAAACGGAAATGGCCGTAAAAAGCTTGTTGCCGATATCAACGTGACGCCGCTGGTCGATGTCATGCTTGTTCTGCTCATCATTTTCATGGTAACCGCTCCGATGATGACCCAGGGACTTGATGTTGATCTCCCTGAAACAACCTCAAAGTCCCTGCGCCAGGAGGAAAATCCTATCGTCGTCACTATCGATAAAGAAGGAGAGATCAGTCTTGACAATTTTTCGGTCAGCCAGAAAGTGCTTCTCCAGGAACTCAGCAAATATGGAACGGAAGTAAAGGAGAAACCTATTTACCTGAAGGCCGACAAGGCAGTAGCCTATGGTATCGTGGTGTCAGTAATGGCTGATATAAAGCAAGCGGGTTTCGATAAACTTGGCATGATAACGCAACCAACTGATAAAAAAGAATAACAGCGTGGCGAAGCAGTATAGTTTGACATACGACAGTTACAATAACTGGACGATACCGCTCAATCTGGCTATCGTCTTTCATATCCTATTGGCACTGAGTATTTTGTTCCTGCCGGGACTATTCAAGGCTCGACCAAAATATGAAGATATTTATACGGTTAACCTGATCGATTTCAGCGAACCGGCTGCAGAGCAGGCAGCCGCCACCCCACCGCAGCAGACGGCGCCAGCGCCGGAGCCGGAACCAGAGCCGGAACCGGTTAAAGCTGAAGCGAAGGAGGTTGTTCTTGAACCTGTCAAGACCGTGCCTGCTCCCCAGGAGATAAAAGCTGTATCAATCAAGCCGCTAAAGAGAAAAATCAAGAGAGAAGTCGTAGAAAAACCCGATCAGGCCAGAGAAAAACAGAACCAGCTGGACAAACTTGAGCGCCAGTCTATCGCCGAGGCGCTCAGGGCGGAAAAACTGGCTGCCGAACAGGCACGCCTGGCTGCGGAAGAGGCTGAAAGACAGCAGAAGCTGATGGAGCAGCAGCTGGCTGCTGTCAGGAATCAGGTAAGGAGCAGTCAGAGGAGTGCAGTCAATAGACCGGCGGGACCCTCTGGAGCAAAATCACCGTTATCCACGCAATATTATGGCGCGATCATGAATCATGTAACCCAGTACTGGTCTTTACCGGAATTCAAGAACTGGGATCCGGGATTAACAGCGGTTGTCGTGGTGACCATTTCTAAAAACGGTCGTATCGTCAAGCAGTTTTTTGAAAAAGGTTCCGGTGATGCTGCGTATGATCAATATGTCAGAAAAACCCTGCAGGATGCCGACCCATTACCTCCGATTCCTGCAGCACTGCGTCAGGATCAGGTAGAGATCGGTTTAGTTTTCAGACCCGGAAGCATCCAATAATTTTACTTTATGCCGATACAATGAAATCATCTTATTTTCAAAACATGTTTTTTCTTTTTCTGGCAGCTCTCTTTATCCCTTCCAGCAGTTTTGCCCAGAGAGCCTACATTGATATATCAGCACCGGAAGCACGGAAAATTCTCTTTGCTGTTCCATGGTTTCAAAACAGTGATTTGGACAACGTTAAGCAGCAATATGGCCGAAACTTGTCACAGACACTTACGAAAACCCTGGAATTCCATGGAATTATAGAAGTCATTCCGGCAGAAAAATATCGCGGAAGTGATGGAGCCGAATGGAAAAGGCTTGGTGCCGATTTTGCCATCATCAGTCAGTATTCCATCGCCAAAGATATGATAAAGATGGAAATGCGTCTTCTCGATGTTTCAGCAGGAGACATGCTGATGGGAAAATCATATCAGGGCCCGACAACCCAGACCAACGAAATGATATATAAATTCGCTGATGAGGTAATTCAGGAACTGACCGGAAAACCAGGTATCGCTTCAAGCCAGATTGCCTTTGTTTCACAACCGGCAGACAAGCGGGAAAAGGAGATTTTTATCACCGATATCCTGGGAAATAAAATCAGACAGGTAACCAGGCACCAGAATCTTGTCGTCTCTCCACGCTTTTCAAGTGACGGAGTCTATCTTGCCTACTCTTCATACCACAGCGGTAACCAGAGCCTTTACATTACCGATCTCAGGCAGACAAAAACCACACGGGCAATTTCAAAACGAAAAGGCATGAATCTCGCCCCAGCCTGGTCTCCTGATGGTGAACATCTCATCGTAACCCTTTCAAAAAACGGTAACCCGGATCTGTTTCTGATCAATCGCTCCGGTGAAATCATCAGGCAGTTGACCGATAATGCAGGGATCAACGTCTCCCCGAGCTACTCTCCTGATGGGAAACACATTGTTTTTGTGTCTGACAGAAGCCGCAAACCGCAAATCTATCAGATGGAACTGGCAACGGGAAAGATTCGCCGCCTGACCTATGAAGGATCTGAAAACGCTGAGCCAACCTGGTCCCCAAAAGAAAATCTTGTCGTATACAGCAGCTTGAGAGACGGCATCTACCAGCTCTGCACGCTCAACCCGTTCCAGGAAAATTCCTCGGTCCAGATTACCACAGATCAGACCCATCATGAATCTCCATCCTGGTCCCCTGATGGAAATCAGATCATTTTTGCAAAAAGAGATGGCGATGGTCAAAAGATCTATGGAATAATGAAGAACGGAAACTTTCAACGGATGTTGTTTTCTTTTCCCGGCAGTCAGACGTATCCGCGCTGGGCAGTAAAATACAACTAGAATCTAACAAATACCAACACGAGCGGTCTACTATGAACAAATCAGCCCTGATCTCACTTTTATTATCGGTCGCACTATTGCCACTGCTTGTCCAGTGCGCTTCACAGGACGAGCTTAACCAGATCAATTACCAACTGAGAATGCTCAACAAAAAGGTTGTCGAGCTTGAAGCAACAACCGTGGATAACCTGCAGAAACGGCAGGCATCATCTGCCAGCCAAATGGACCAGCTCTACCGTGAGTTCCTGCAGTTCAAGAGCGACCTAGAAGAGACAGGCCACCTCAATCGGCGCTTGACCGAACAGAACAAGGAACTGGAAAATGCGTTTAAAAGCTACGCCAAGACAGAGGAAGAAAAGCGTGCCGCAGAATTGAAACGTCTTGAACAGGAAATCATTGATAAAGATCGAAGTATTGGTAACTTAGCAGATCAGCTTAAACTCCAGCAGGACAACCTGAAGGCGATCCAGGATGCCCGTGTGGAAGAAGCGAAGCGAAAGGCAGAAGCTGCGGCCAGAACCGCGGCAGAGGCCAGGGCCAAGGCTGAGGCAGCAAGAAGTGCGAGTTCCGGCGTCCCGGCAAAAATCAGCGCCGACAAACAAAAAAATGTTTTCACGGCAGCACCTTCCAGCCCTGCAGCTCCTGCAGCCACAACTGCTCCGGCAGCGGTTGAGACCAGCCGGACTGTCGCCCCCCCATCACCCTCTGCAGCAACCCCCCCGGCTTCACCATCCGGCACTGCTGCCGATGATCTCTTTAAAAAAGGAGACTATCGTGAAGCATACAGGGCCTTTGAAGAATTAACCCGAAATCAGGACAATTCTCAGGTGGCGATAAATGCCAGGTACATGATGGGAGAATGTCTATTTGCCCTCAAGGAGTATGACCAGGCAATCCTCGACTACCAGAACATTATCACCAATAACCCCTCAAGCGCCAAAGCTCCCGCTGCAATGCTTCGCCAGGGAATGGCATTTGAAAAACTCAATGACAGTGACACCGCGCGGATTCTCTACCAGAAGCTGATTGCCTCATACAAGGAGTCCCCCGAAGCAGCCCAGGCACAGCAACTGATCGACAAGATGTAATTCGGCTCCCTGTCGCCGTGGCCCCTTCGACAAAAAAAAGACTCGATCATATTCTTGTCGAAAACGGGCGGGCCGATACTCTGGAAGCAGCGGAGCGATTGATCAGGGCAGGCAATGTCTATGTGGAAGAAGAGATAGCCGACAAACCGGGGACACTCTTTCCGGCTGATGCCTTGATTCGAGTCAAGGAAAAACTGCCATATGTATCCAGGGGCGGATTAAAGCTGCAGGGAGCACTGCATCACTTCAACATTAAGCCTCTGGACTGGATTTGCGCCGATATTGGGGCTTCCAGCGGAGGATTCACCGACTGTCTTCTCCAGCAGGGAGCCCGGCATGTATATACTGTTGATGTGGCTTACGGCCAGCTGGACTGGAGGTTAAGAACGGACAGCCGGGTTACGGTTCATGAGCGCTTACATGTCAAAAACGTCTCTTCCGCCCATATCACCAGACCGCTTGATCTTGCCGTTTTCGATACCTCGTTCATTTCGCTGACGAAGGTGATTCCGCCGATCCTGCCCTTCTTTGGCTCTGTCATCAGAATCCTCGCCCTGATTAAACCTCAATTCGAGCTCCCCAGACATGAGATACCGACGGGTGGGGTCATTAGAGAGCAGAAACTGCGTCTGAAAGCCATCGAGAAAATAGAGACGTTTGGCACGTCCCTGGATCTTCAGGCGCTGGGAGTAATACCTTCCTCCATTAAGGGACCAAAAGGCAATCAGGAATATTTGATCTATTTCAAGCGTGTATGATTTTCAACGTTTGGATCATTTCTCCAAACGCTCAATGAGGCTCAAGTAATTTTCACTCTCTTCTTTTATCTGCTGTGCAGCGTCGCTGCTTTTTGCAACCTGTCTGAAATTTTCGGCAGCAAGCTTTAACTTTCCTTCGTATAGGTTATATTTTCCGAGATAAAATCTTGATTCTATTCCCTTACCGCTCTTCGCCATTGCCTTTCCAATCTCAAAATAAACGGCGGAGTATTCAGGCATATCATACGATACATCGAAAAACATCTGCAATGCTTGTTGCGCATCCCCGGTCTTATTTAAGATTGTTGCCAGATGAAACGTCGCATACATATCAAACGGATCGCTCTGGACTGTCTGTTTCAGAATAGTTTTTGCCTGTTCGAGATGTCCCATATCGGCGAGAACCAGCGCCCTGTCAACAAGGAGAATCGGCCTGGCAGGCAATGCTTCAATCACCTTGTCCAGCTGGTCAAGGGCGCGTTCGAGATTGTTCTCCTTCCTGTCAAGCTGGGACATGCCGTAGCGAGCCATGGCAACATCGAACGACGATGATCTCGAATCACTTATCTTAGCGACAAAAAAATCGCGTGCTGCTCTGCTGTCTTTGACAAGTGACATCAGCCGGTACTTAAACCTGAGGAAGGAAAAATCATTTTCAGCAGGTCTTTTAAGCGGGTCGCTTTGTTCAGCTTCAAGCAATCCCTCAACATAGTCGAGTCGTGCCTCGGGATTTGGGTGGGTGAGAAGATATTGCGGTATCTGCCCCATCCGATAGCGTGTGATCCGGCGCATTGTTTTCAGCATTTCCTTCTGGCCAAACGGGTCCCGGTGAAGGTCGTTGAGCCATTTGTAGGCCAGAAGATCAGCCTCGATTTCATCTTCCCTGCTGAAATGCAGCTGCGCTGACTGACCCGCCGCAAGCGACCCGGTAAGCAGGGCCTGGGTGGCGACGCCTCCCCCACCAAAAGCAATTGAGGCGAGCGCAAGCCCCAGCGAAGCAAAATTGACGATTTTCCCCTTCTGCATCCTTGAGGCAAGGTGTCTCTTGACCACGTGGCCAATCTCATGAGCAAGGACGGAAACGAGTTCATCTTCGCTGTTCATTGATTCTATCAATTTGGTGTAGAAAAAGATAAGTCCTGAAGGCGCGGCAAAGGCGTTGAACTGATCGCTTTCGACCACATAGAACCGGTAATCAAAATATTGCACACCTGCAACAGCGAGGACCTCTCGTCCGAGATTGTTTATATATTGATGAATATCAGGGTCGCCGACAATGGGAAATGTTGAGCGTACGGCATAGAGAAGCTTTTCACCGACCTCACGTTCATCCCCGACAGAGAAAGCGGTTGAAAACCGGGGGGTGACTCCCTGAAGGAAGGAGATCATCAGAAAAAACACAAAACCCTTATATAAACGCGTGCTGATCATTTTCTTTCAACCAATGTAATAATTTTTCCCGTCCTTCCTGCAGACTGACAACAGGTTCATAGCCTAGATCTCTGGCAGCCCGGCGGTGGGAAAAATAATGCGACCGGGCAAGCTGCTGGGCAAGAAATCGCGTCATTTGTGGTTCTTCCTGACTTTTTCGCAGTGTGTATATGATTTCCCAAATGATGCCGGCCATATAGGCAATCCTAAAAGGCACCTTGACGGTGATCGGGGCAATCCCCAGACCAGCGTACAGATCGTTGATCCAGCCCCACAAGCTAACAGGTGACTCCTGACCGATAAAATAGGCATTCCCCGCAGCATTGCCATCATTATCTAAATTTGCAGCAGCAAGCAGGTGTGCATGAACGACATTGTCAATATAGCTGATATCAACCATATTTTCACCGGATCCAATGATTTTCAGCTCATTCCTCCTGCCTTTTTCAATCAGTCTCGGCACCAGATGAGGATCTCCCGGCCCCCAAATCAGGTGCGGCCTTATTGCACAGCTGCGAAGCACGGTGTTATTATTTGCCAATACATACTTTTCTGCGGCGACTTTACTCCTTGAGTAATGGCAGAGATAGCGCCGCGCATAGGGAAGAGACTCATCGCCGTAGATAATATCCCGATTGTTGAAGACAACGGATGGTGTTGAGGTGTAAACGAGGTTTTTGACGCCAAGACCCCGGCAGGAATCAACGATATTCATGGTACCGACGATATTGGTATTGCGATATTCCTGCCATTTTCCCCAGATACCGGCTTTTGCAGCGACATGAAAGACGGTGTCGATGCCACTGCAGATTTCCATGGTAAAGTCCTTGTCGCTGAGATCTCCGCGCAGGCACTTGACTCCGATCTCCTCAAGACCCGGATAGTTGCTTCGTCCTGCGACTACGACGCCATAGCCTTTTCTTACAAGGGCACGGACAATTGCACCACCGACGAATCCGCCCCCTCCGCTGACCAGTATTTTTTTCATGTTCTCCTGGCCAGCTTTTTTTCAGCCCATATTTTCAGCTTTTCCCTGAAAATTTTGGCATTGTGCCTGATATCGACAGGGAAGGCGGGATGAATAAGAAAATAGTTGATACTTCGAGTAGCAACATGATTCGCCGCCAACTGTCGAATTTCTGACAAAATAGTGTCCTTGTTCTGGTTTGTTTTCTTGTTCAGTTCAACGATCAGAGCAGGTAATTCAAAGCCGTCTGCCTGGTCAATGCCGACAAGAGCAGAACGATATACGGCCTGATGCTCATTGATTATGGATTCGCAGGGGATCGTATACATAATCCCGCCCCGGCAGTGAACCCTGTGGGCCTTGCGTCCGCAAAACCACAAACGCTTCTCAGAGTCAAGATAACCAACATCCCCGAGACGATGCCAGAAGCCGCCTGCATCCCTGATTTTGCTCAGTTGCGTTTCCATGTTGTTGTTTTCATAAGCCCGGGTTACGACCGGTCCCTTGACGATGATCTCGCCAATATGGTCTACCGGCAGTTCAGTACAGTCAGCAAGCGATTCTAACACTCCATTTTCTGCCACAATAATTTTCACTTCAATCCCTGGAAGAGGCCTGCCGACGCAGGTACCTCCGCCGTTTCTGGAACGGGCCCAGGTATCACGGAGGATCTCGCGGCCTTCGATTGAAACGATCGGCAGACTCTCTGTGGCTCCGTATGGAGTAAATATTTTCCCATCATCCTCCATCATTTCAGAGACACGCTTGATCAGTTCACCAGGCACCGGTGCTCCCGCCATCAGTATTTTCTTTAATGAACTACAGCGTATTTTTTCCCGCAGACAATAATTACTGACAACATTCCAGATTGCCGGGGATCCAAAAGAATAGGTGACCCCATATTTCAAAAGCGAGGAAACGAATTTTTCAGGATCAACCTTCGACGGCCGTGAAGGATCCATGTCTGGTATCACCGCACAGGCGCCAAGGGCGATTGAAAACAGTCCGAAAAGAGGAAATCCAGGCTGATCAACATCATCAGGCCCAATCTGGTAATAGTTTTTTATAAACTCGAGCTGAGAGGCAAATATTGAATGCTCAAAGCGAACTCCCTTCGGTGGACCGGTCGAGCCTGTTGTAAAGATAATTGCAGCAAGCGAACTGGCATCGGCTGCAAAAACCGGTAGAGAAGAACGTATCGCCTCTCGTTTTTTCCTGATATCGGTTCCCGGTATTCCGAAAAGTTTTCCGCAACTGAAACTTTTTTTTACGGTGCGAAACGACTTTCGGAAAATCATTTTAAACAGTATGACCTGAGGGATGCCGACAAGAAACTCAGGTTTCACACCGGCGATACAGCAGAGAAGATTTTTGTACCCCATACCCGGATCGATAAGGATCACCGGGGCACCGATTCTGAACAACGCAAAGGTCAGACAGATAAAATCAGCGGACGGCCGGACCATCAGCATGACCCTCATACCATTTTTTACCCCTTGAGCGTCGAGATAGGACGCGTAGCCTTCAGCTCGTTTTTCAAGCTCTCCAAAGGAATATGCGTGTCCCGCTCCAACCTCGACGAGGGCGGTTTTTTCAGGATGGCTGCGGGCACTTTCAGACAGATGACAGGCGATATTGAACATCGGCAGATCAGTGTTGCTTTAAAAGCTTGTTTGTTAGGAATTGTTCAATCAACGGCTCCACGATACCATGACCGTCCTCAAGAACATAATGGCCACAATTTTCAAGATAGTGACAGCGTGCCTCGGGAAAATGTTCCTGCCATTCACGATAAAAGTGATCGTTGAAACAGAAGTCTTTGCCCCCCCAGAGAAGCATCATCGGAATGTTTCTCTGACGAAGTTCTGGCAGTCCTTTTTCTATAGAATAGAGCGTCTTGTATGAGACATGGTTCTCATGAAGCGGTATATCTTTTACAAATCCGTATACCCCGATTCTGTTTTTCCAGGAATCATAGGGGTGTATATAGGAGCGGGCCACCGCACCACTCAGCCGCTTTGTAACCGCCATAAAGACAGCCGGCCCGGCAAAGCCGTTTAGTCCCCTGACAATCAGCGGGCCGATCAGCGGCCATCGGCAGACGCGTATTCGAAACGGTATTCGCGTTGATCTGAACGCCGCAGTGTTGAGAACGACAGCAGCCTTTATTCGATCTGTAAACCTGGTGGCGTATCCAAACCCGATGGCTCCTCCCCAATCGTGAACGACAAGGGAGAGGGATTTGATGTTCAGGTTGTCGATGACAATAGTAAGATTTTCTATGTGCCTTGCCAGCGTATAGCTGTATCGAGCCGGCTTGTCTGAAAGACCGCTGCCCATGTGATCAACAGCAATCACGCGAAAACTCTTTGATAATACACGGATAAGGTGCCGGTAGTAATAGGACCAGGTTGGATTCCCATGCAGGAGCACCACGACTGGCCCGTCTCCTTCATCGATATAATGTAATTTATTGCCCGATATATCAAGATATCGGGATTGGAAAGGAAAATCGTATATCACAACAGATCCTTTATACGCTGATTTCCGGAATGATCACTGGACATCAAGACACCTTTCAGGAACAGAGCTCCGTCTTCTTTTATCAGACGGTAAATCGATTTATATTCACTTCAGTAATTTTGATAAGGCAGCGCTATCTATTTACCCTGAATAGGTTCTTTTTTCAGTGATATATTCGCTTCTGCCCGTAAACGAGCAGGTTTATCAAAGTTGCTGTCTCGTTTCATAAATCATTTGCCTTTATGAAAATCATGTGCTAATAAATTTTTGTTGCAGATGTAATGGTGTAAGCAATCAATTTATAAGAACTTTTATCATTTAGTTCCTGTTAATTGGATCTCTGGTCCACTCATGTGCAACCCTAATTTCCGATTCGCATTTGCGAATCACCCATTAAATTGAGTCCCATTTTCGACAGGGGCTGGTGAGCAAAGGAGTATGGCATGGCAGAAGGCACAGTTAAATGGTTTAATGATGCAAAAGGATTTGGCTTTATTCAGCACGATGGTGGCTCAGATGTTTTCGTCCACTATTCTGCAATCACAGGGGACGGCTTCAAATCCCTTGAAGAAGGGGCCCGTGTTCAATTTGAAATAGTAGACGGTCCCAAAGGACCTGCCGCCGAGAAGGTTGAAAGGATCTAAGCACAAAAACAGCAGAAATGAAGACAGCAGCCCTGCCTCTTTAAATCATGCAGGGCTGCTGTCGCCGCTACCCGTTAGAGAGGCCGAATCCTCTTTTTTCGTCCCAACTCAGAACGCTTTTTTCCACTTCCTGATAAAATCGATCAATGTGCGTACCCCGACTCCAGACGGGCCTTTTGGTATATATGATTTTTGGGTGAAATCCCATGCGGTTCCTGCAATATCGAGATGAGCCCAGGGGGTATCACCGACAAATTTCTGCAGATAGGCAGCGGCTGTTATGCTGCCGCCTTCTTTGCCGCCGACATTTTTGATGTCGGCAACATCGGAGTCAATCTGCTTTGAGTATTCTTCATCAAGCGGCAGCCGCCACAACGGTTCACCGCATAATGCCCCCGATTCAATCAATCTTTCGGCAAGGCGATCATTATTGCTCATCAATCCGGTACGGTGATGGCCGAGCGCGATGATTACCGCCCCGGTCAGCGTTGCAAGATCGACAATGCAATCCGGTTTGTATTTCTTGATCCCGTATGAAAGTGCATCTGCAAGTATAAGGCGGCCTTCTGCATCGGTGTTGACGACTTCCGAGGTAATGCCGTTATAGTGAGTTATGATGTCCCCCGGTTTCACAGCCTTTGAACCGGAGAGATTTTCCGAAGACGGTACCATCCCAACGACCTTGACGCCAGGCTTTTCCTCAACCAGGGCCTGCATGGTCGACAGTACTGCGGCACCGCCGCACATGTCGTACTTCATGTCCTGCATGCCGGCGGAAGGCTTGATACTTATACCTCCTGAATCAAACGTGAGTCCCTTGCCCACAAGAAGTATTGTTTTGGAATAATGTTTGGGAACATACTCAAGGATGACGAGTTGCGGCGGCACCGCGGTACCCTGGCTGACCGCAAGAATTCCACCCATTCCTGCCTTCTTCATAGCATTTTTATCAAGAATCCTGCACTTCAGGCCGGAAGATTTGGCGAGCTTTCCGGCCAGCTCAGCAAAATGTCGAGGGGTCCATTTATTTCCCGGTTCATTGGCCATGTCACGGGCCGAGAGTACGGCCTCGCATCCATACTGAGCTCTCCTGACAGCACTTCTCACCCCGCTGATGTTCGTTCTTGAGCAAACGGTGATTTTCTTGATACCTGGAAAATCATCTTCGGGTTTTTTGATTTTTTTGTACTTGGTGAATTGATAATCACCAAGAATAATTCCCTCGACCAGCTGCTCAGCCCCATAACACGGGACATTGGATATATAATCCGGCAGAACGATCACAAGATCGGCAGCTTTTACTTTTTTTGCCTGCTGGGCGACAATTCCTCCGCTGCTCCTGATTCTTTCAAACAGCACATCTCTGTTTTTTTCTCCTGTATCGCCAAGCCCAACCATCAGCAACCGTTGTTCATATGCACTGCCTTTGCTCTGAGAGGTTTCAGGATAGAAAACAAGATACTCTGCCTTTTTCCCTCTGAAGTCACCAATATGCAATATATTCTTGATTTTTCTTTTTATCTGCTTATCAAGAAACGAGGTTATGTTTTTCTGCTCATCAATAAATACGACAACAAGAGAAGTTCTCTGTTTTCGAAAGTCTTTATCTGAAACAACAAGTTTGGTGTTTTTCATAGATCGTTCCTAAAGGTCAAATCAATCGTTATTGGTAAAGCATGATGATTCAGTTTATCCTACACGCTGGGTAACTATATATGCTAAGGTGCAATTCTTAACAACATTATGTTTATTCATTAATTCAATTATTACAACACGTAGAAAAAATCAAAATGGCTCAAACGCTCATAATTTCAGTTTCTCTTGCTATTGTGGTCTCTGCACTCTGCTCGGTTTGTGAGGCAGTTCTCTATTCCCTGACAACGAGCCAGGTGGAAATGTTAAAAAGATCGCACGCAAAATCGGGGCTCATTCTTCAAAGTCTCAGAACGGACATCGAGGATCCGATCACCGCCATACTGACCCTGAACACCATTGCCAATACAGTCGGAGCGGCAATTGCCGGTGCCGCCGCCGCCCACCTGTTCGGCGATAGCAACGTCTTTTTTTTCTCTGCTGCTTTTACTCTTGCCATTCTTATTTTTTCTGAAATAATCCCAAAGACAATTGGTGTCTCTTTCTCTTACCGCCTGGCGCCGTCCATCGCCGGACCGCTGCAGGTTATGGTTATAACGCTTAAACCGATTATCCTGTTATGTCGATTTGTAACCAGGCTCGTTCCGACAGGGAAAAGCGCCGATAACGTGTCAGCCGAAGAAATACAGACCATAGCGGCCCTGTCAAGGGAATCCGGGCATATAGAGGAAGCTCAGGAAAAAGTGATCAGCAACATTCTTGAGCTGAAACTGAAAACAGTCAGGCAGATTATGACCCCGCGAACCGTCACCTTCTCCCTCAATGAAAAAAAAACGGTCAGAGAGGCAATGGAGCAGATTAATGTATTAACGAGTCACAGTCGAGTACCGGTTTATGACGGCGACTCTGACAATGTTACCGGCATCATCATGCGCAAGGATGTCCTTCTTGCTGCCGCCGACCAGAAATTCGAGGCCTTGCTCCAGACGTTAAAACATGATGTCCATTTCGTGGCTGAGACAATGCCCCTTAACCGCGTGCTGATAGATTTTTTTGAAAAGAGGCAGCATCTCTTTGTTGTCGTTGATGAGTATGGATCTGTTACCGGCGTCATCTCCATGGAAGATGTCCTGGAAGAAATTGTCGGCGAGGAAATAATAGATGAGTCAGACAGGACAAGGGACATGAGGGCACTTGCCCGTGAGAAATCAATAGACATTCAAAGCCTTGAGGTTAAACCGCCGGCTAGTTGATCGCGATCAGCTCAACCAATGCTTTTGCATTCTGTCCCTCCCTGATGAAGGTTATCTCCACTTGATCTCCAACGCTGTATTTCTCCAGCGCGTTACGGACATCATCATATGATCTTACCGGCTGGCCGTCCACTTCGATAATGATGTCGCCTAAAATGATGTCGCCGCGGTTCTGGGTCGTGGGGCGCAAGCCGGCACGATCGGCAGGACCGTTTTTTTCGACATCGAGAATCAGGATACCTTCCACTCCCAGCCGTCTTGCTATTCGCTCGTCGGCCAGCGAAGCGCCAATACCCGGTTTTATCAACCTTCCGTAACTGATCAGTTGCGGAACAACGCGATTTATCTCCTCAACCGGAACAGCAAACCCGATTCCGGCATAGGCTCCGGAAGGACTGAATATTGCCGTATTCACGCCAATCAGTCGACCGGCACTATCTAGCAGGGGGCCGCCTGAGTTTCCCGGATTAATCGCCGCATCTGTCTGAATGACCCCGCGTATGGTTCTGCCGGTTATCGCCTGTATTTCCCTACCGAGTGCTGAAATAATGCCTGAGGTTATGGTATGGTCAAGACCAAATGGATTACCGATGGCAAAAACTTTCTGTCCGACAAGCAGATTAATGGATTCACCAACCGGTATCGGCAGCAGGGCCATACTCGGGGCATTAACCTGCAGTACGGCTAAATCCTTGTCGGGATCGGCGCCGACAAGAGCCGCCTTGTAAACCTTCTGGTCAGCCATTGTCACCTGAATCCTGCTGGCGTCTGAAATAACATGATAGTTGGTTACTATCCGCCCTTCCCTGTCCCATACAAACCCTGAGCCGGTGCCCTGAGGAATCTCAACGGCGTTCAGGGAAAAAATCCCCCTGCGCAGGGCGATGCTGGTGATGTAAACGACCGATGGGGAGGTGTTTCTAAAGATATCTATGGTGTTTTTTTCATCTTCGGCGAGCTCACCTCGCGCAGCAACCGGCCGCGGATCAGCGCTTTGGTTCAGCGGAATATAATTCTTGAAATCAAAGATGAACCATAAAGCGATGACGATGAGCACGAAGATGAGAAACGATCTGCTTCCTCGAGATTTTGTAATAGGGGACATGGGTTAACGGTGTTGTACTGTTTTTGTTAAAAATGATGATGGAGCGAACCGATGATTCGTTACAGGCCCAGTATGACCTTGGCGATGTAAAAATACATCATCACCCCGACAATATCTATTGAAGTTGTCACAAATGGTCCGGTAGCGATTGCCGCATCGAAATCAAATCGTTTGAGGACCAGCGGTATCACCGTTCCAAGCATCGCCGCCATTGCCATACTGCCGAAGATGGAGATGCCGACGACAAGGCCGAGCAGTTGAGGCTGACTGTAGAAAAAATAGGCGAACACACCGAGAAAGAGGCCATAGACAACGCCAAGCAAAAGACCGACCCTGGTTTCCTTGAAAATGACATGCAGCAGTGCATTCATGTTGACCCGGCCCGTTGCCATACCCCTGACAATAATTGTCGATGACTGGGTTGCAATATTCCCTCCCATGCCCATAACGATGGGTATAAATGCGGCAAGCGCGATAACCTGGGAAAGCTCATGCTCAAAAGCGGTTACGATGATTATTGCCATCACCCCGCCGACCCAGGATGCAAGTAACCATGGCGCCCTGAGAAGTGCATTTTCAAAGGTTGATTTCAGCAATATTTCACGGTCCTTGCCTGCACCAGCCATCTGTAGAAATTCTTCTGTCGCTTCCTCTCGAATGACATCGATAATGTCATCGACGGTAACGATTCCCACAAGGCTGTAGGATGAATCGACAACCGGGACGGCAAGGATGTTGTATTGAGAGACGACATGGGCAACCTCACCCTGGTCGGTATCGGTAGACACCGAGATAACATTGGGATTCATGATGTCTTTGAGCTTTTTGTCGGGTGAGTTCATCAACAGCTCGCGAAGCGATATCACGCCGGCGAGTTTACCCTCGCTGTGGGTAATATAGAGATAAAACACCATCTCCATCTCTTCGCTCTTTCGCTGAACGATCGAAATAGCTTCCCTTACGGTGAGGTATTCATCAAGACTCATGAAATCAGGGGACATCAAACCACCGGCCGATTCAGGATGATACTGGAGAAGTTCATCAACCTCTTCCCGGTCCTTCTGTTCCATGTGGCGCCGGATTTCGTTGGCAAACTCCTCAGGGATTGTCTCCAGTATGTCGGCGGCATCGTCAGATGCCATGTCCGCTATGACATCAGCAAGGTACTGAGGAGTCAGCTGCTGGATCAACGAGGTCATAATGGCATCGTCCAGCTCACTGAGCAACTCACCCAGCAGTGATGTCTTGGCTATGATACCGAAGATCTTCGAGCGTTCTTCATCGTTGAGATGCCTGAAAACCCAGGCTATATCGGCGGCATGAGTTTTTTCTATCAGTTTCTGGAGATGCCCGGTCGCACTGCGGCGATTCAGTCTCCTCACCATGTCGAGAAGAACCATCCCCTCGTTGCCAATCAACTCTCTCCTGCCTTTGTCGGCGTGAAACATAACGCTACCCTACTGTTCCCTGTGGGCAATCTTGCCAATACTGATAGCTGCGATTATAATGATGCTCATCATTTATATTACAAACTACCTCATTTGCACATCATTTCTTCACCAAATTCCAAATAGCCTGCCGCAGATGAATGATTATTATCCGGATAATAGCAAAGAGTATCTAAGCCAGTTCAACAAAGCCTGCAATTTTCATGAACGCGGCCTCCACCCGGAAGCTGAGAAACTGTACCGGAAACTTCTTGCCAATATCAGAGGAAACTGGCTTCTGTATTACAATCTTGGCCTGCTGCTGTTTGAAACCGATCGTCCCCAAGAGGCTCTTGTTCACTATTTGACCGCTGCATCGCTTACGGATGAAAGCGGCGATCTCTATTACAATCTGGCTCTCTGTCACAAGCAGTGCGGACAATACCGGCAAGCCGTTGATGCATATCTGAAGGCACTCGAACTTGATCCGGAGGATACCGAAAGCCGCTATAACCTCGCAGGTCTTTACATCGTTCTCGAGGAATGGGAAGATGCAATATCCTGTTACCAGACCGTGCTCGAAAAAAAAGAGCATCACCAGTCAGCATGGAACAATCTTGCTTATGTCATGCAGAAAACCGGACGGATCGCTATGGCAATCGGTTGCTACAAAAGACTGCTCAAGATAAATCCAGGCCACAGTTCGGCTGACCATATGCTTGCGGCACTGACCGGCTCCTGCCGGTCAACGGCCCCTCCCTCATACATAAAAGACCTCTTCGACAACTACTCGAACCGCTACGAGGACAGCCTGGTCAACAGGCTTCATTATGGGCTTCCCGAACAACTGTTGCGGATGGTCACTGCATCATCGGGAAAAAATTCGTTCAGAAAACTCCTCGACATTGGTTGCGGCACCGGGCTCATCGGAGAGAATTTCAGAGATTCAGCGGCAGTCCTCCACGGGGTCGACATATCACCTAAAATGATAGAAATTGCCGGAAAAAAAGGACTCTATGATGTTCTGCTCAGCGGTGATATTCATGCTGTTATCAACGATCTTGAGCGAAGGTCATATGACCTTATCGTCGCAGCTGATGTTTTTACCTACATTGGAGATATACGTACGCTTCTGCGTTCATCACACCGTGTTGGCAGCGAAAAATGTCATTTCTATTTTTCCGTTGAAGACCTTGACCAGCAGACAGCCGAGATGGTTCTTCAGGAAAGCGGGCGTTTTGCTCATTCTGAAAATTATATCAGTCAGGCGGCAGAGACCAGCGGCTGGCATATTTTTGATGTGCAGAAAATCAAATTAAGAACCGAAAAAGATCACTGGGTCAGGGGGGCCGTTTATGCTATGGAAAAGCGGACTAACCGAGAAGATTCGATCTCTGCACAAGCCAGCATATGAAAAAACCAAAAGAGAGCGAACCGATGCCAAGCATACGCAAGGTTGCCGGCGGCACATCGCTCAGTTTCAATAGCCATTCACGCATTTTCTCAGGAGCGGCTGCGTATGGCAGACCTTCAAGTATCAGCACCATGCCCAGAACAAGAAGAAACAATTTCATAGTCTTTTATCCGCCTGTGAGAGTCACCGGAACATCCGGTTCCGTTAATAATATAGTTTACAAAATGCATCGTATGGGTTATTCGGTAAAGTTCCGATAAAAGTGATGAAAATAAAGATCATGTATGTCCCATACTATTTCCAGACAGGTTAGCCTGTCCGCTTTTTTTTCGCAATTCTCAAATTTAGAACCATACCGTTATGAGTGATTCAGAAAGTTCAAGATACAAAGAGGCTGGAGTAGATATTGACAAAGGAAACGCCTTTGTCCAGGGAATAAAAAAGATTGTTGCCTCAACCCACCAACGCGGTGTCATCAGCGAAATCGGAGGGTTTTCCAGTCTTTTTGCCATTGACAGGGACAATTTCACAAATCCGGTTCTGGTTTCTTCCACCGATGGTGTCGGTACAAAACTTGCCATTGCGCAACTCTGCCAAAAACATGATACAATTGGTATAGACCTTGTCGCGATGTGCGTTAACGACATCGTTATCAGTGGTGCCAAACCTTTGTTTTTTCTTGATTATTTTTCTTCCGGAGAACTTGATATCGAAGTTGCAACTGATGTCGTCAGGGGCATTGCAGAGGGATGTCTGCAGGCAGGCTGTTCGCTCGTCGGCGGAGAAACCGCAGAAATGCCCGGCCTCTACAAAAAAGGCGAGTATGATCTTGCCGGTTTCGTTACCGGAATCATCGATCGAGATAAAATAATTGACGGAAGCGGCATAAAAGTCGGCAACAGGATTATCGGCCTTTCATCAAACGGCCTTCATTCCAATGGCTATTCTCTCGCCCGGAAGATATGTTTCAGTGATCTTAACCTCTCGGTCAGCGATCAGGTAGAGGCGCTCGGCTGTACGCTCGGCGAAGAGCTTTTGCGGCCCACCCGGATCTACGTCAAACCAATTCTCAATATTCTGAAAAAATATTCTATTACCGGAATGGTGCACAATACCGGTGGAGGTTTCCTGGATAATATTCCAAGAATTCTTCCAAAGGGAGTCAAAGCGACAATCAACACCGACAGTTGGGAAATTCCGGCAATCTTCTCATTTTTATCAGCCAACGGTGCGGTTTCGAATAAAGAGATGTTCAGAACATTCAATATGGGGATCGGCTTTCTCTGTGTCGTCAACGAAGAGGAAATTGAAGATATCCTGCATCATTTTACCGCGCTTGGGGAAACACCTTTTCTGATCGGGGAAATCAGTGCTCGGGCTGCGGATGAACCGGAGGTCCTGTTGTTGTAGAACCTTTTTGAGCATGAAAACAAAAAAAGCCGTGTCCTTTATCTCGATAACAGGACGCGGCTTTTTTGTTGAACAGACGTTTATCGACCGCAGTCCCGGGTGCTTCCCTTTATTTTCTCGATTGCATGGCGGAGTGCAGGCAAAACGACTTCAACATTTTCAAGAGCACCTTTTCTGCTTCCAGGCAGATTGATAATGAGCGTGTGGTCTTTAATCCCTGCACGACCACGGGACAGAACTGCCATAGGGGTTATCAGCAGGCTTGATGCCCGCATTGCCTCGGCAATCCCCGGCAGTTCCTTGTCAAACAGATGATCCATCGCTTCCGGCGTGACATCGCTCGGCGAAACGCCGGTTCCGCCCGTTGTCAGCACCAGGTCTGCATTGTTTTCTGATATTGCAGCATTTACCGCTGCGACAATATCAGCAACCCGGTCGGGAACAATCGTGTAGTGACAGAGCTCATAGCCATGGCTGAGCATCAATTCCTTGAGTGCCGCACCGCTTGTATCGATGCGCTGCCCACGAGAACCTTTGTCGCTCATGGTAATAATGGCGAAACGGAACGGATCCGATTCATCCGGGTGTCTGTCCTCAGGCTGTTGCTGCATTTCGTGCGGAAACTATTTTTTCTGAAATCTGGGCGGGAACTTCCTCATAATGTGAGAACTCAACCGTAAACATCCCCAGACCTCCGGTCATTGAGGTCAGATCGTTTGCATATGTCTGCACTTCTACGAGCGGGACCTGGGCGGAAATTATTTCATATTTGGCACTTGAGTCCATTCCCATGACCTTTCCACGCCGGGAGTTCAGATCACCCATGACGTCACCGACATTCTCCTTGCCGACCTTCACGACCATGTTCATGATCGGTTCAAGCAAAACGAGGCCGGCGAGCGGAGCTGCCTTTTTGAATGCAATAGAACCTGCAATCTTGAATGCCATCTCGGAGGAATCCACCGCATGGAAGGAGCCGTCATCAAGTACGACCTTTACATCAATGACCGGATATCCTGCAAGAACGCCTTTCTCCATTGCTTCAACGATCCCTTTTTCTACGGCCGGCCGATACTGTTGCGGGATAACCCCTCCGACAATCTTATCGACAAATTCGAATTTTTCTCCAGGGATCGGAGATAACTCAATCCAGCAATCACCAAACTGTCCGCGTCCGCCGCTCTGTTTCTTATGTTTTCCCTGTACTCGGGCAGTGCCTCGTATGGTTTCCATGTAGGGGATTTTCGGCAGACTCAACTCCATCTCAACGCCGAATTTTCGCCTGATTTTAGAGCCGACTACCTCGATGTGAACCTGACTCATACCGGAGACCAGAACCTCACCGGTCTGCTGCTGCCGCGTCATTTTCAGCGAAAGGTCCTCGTCGAGCATCCGGGTAATTGAAGAAAACAGTTTCTCCTCGTCGCCCTTTTTGGCACTTACCGCATAGGATATCACCGGAGCAAGCGGTTGGGGGGCCGCAAAGATGACAGGTCTGTCTGCGGAGCAGAGCGTGTCGCCGGTAGTTGTTTCCTTCAATTTGGAGACCGCTACAATCATTCCAGGACCGGCACTGTCTACCTGTCTCTGTCCTTTTCCCTCAATGGCGAAAAGACTTCCGAAACGCTCACTTGTCTTTTTATTGGCATTATAGAATGTATCTCCGGACAAGGTTCCCGAGTAAACCCTGAAAATTGTCAGTCTACCTGCATACGGGTCTGCCATTGTCTTGAAGACAAAAGCGGAAAACGGTGCATCGCTGCTCGGCTGCAGTTCAACCTCGTTACCTTTTGCATCCCGCGCGGTTTTCGGGCCCATATCAGAAGGCGCCGGCAAATAGTAGTTGATAACGTCCAGGATTGCTGCCGTTCCGCGGTTCTGGGTTGCACAGCAGACACAAACAGGTGAAACCTCGCCGGCAATCACGCCTTTTTTAAGGCCGGCCTTCAGATCGTCTTCGCTGAGTTCGCCATCTTCAAGAAATTTTTCGATCAACTCATCATCCGTCTCGGCGATACTCTCCATCAAACCCTCGCGATGGGTGGCGACCTCATCAGCCATTTCTGCAGGAATCTCAGTTTCCGCCAGCGTCCCCTTTCCCTGGTCATCAAAGAGATAGGCTTTTTTGGAAATCAGGTCGACCAGCCCTTTAAAATTGTCTTCCGAGCCGATCGGCAGTTGTATAAGCACGGGATTAAGCGGCAGGCGGTCCTTTATCTCATTGATCGTCTTGATAAAATCAGCACGCTCGCGGTCCATCTTGTTGACGACGATCATTGAAGGGATCGTGTTTTCTGCGATCAGGTCGGCAAATTTTACCGTCGCCCCCTTTACTCCAAGCACCGCTCCAATGGTGAAAATCGCTGCATCACAGACAGAGCTTGCAAAAATCGTCTCGTTGTAGAACGAGTCGTCACCGGGGGTATCGATCAAATAAACGCTTGTTTTTTTCCAGGTATAATTATCAAAAGATGAATTAATCGAAATTTTTCTGGCGATTTCCTCGTCATCATAATCCATCGCTGAATTACCATCATCGATTTTACCGAGACGTTTGAGTTTTCCTGCAGTGTAAAGCATGGCCTCGGCCAAAGATGATTTACCACTACTCCCGTGTCCTAGAATTGCCACATTTCTGACCATACTTGTATCCTGCATCTGTTTCTCCCCAAGATCTTCTGTTATTAAACCCAAACAATGAGTCTAGAATACATGATTATTGAGATAGGTGTCCGCTCAAAAGCACACACCATATATTCAACTCAAAAGCAATAAAGTCAAGCTTCATCAACGGTGCACAGCAGAATTATACCCTTTTGCCTGGACACGCTTTGTGGAAACTCAGGCTTTACAGGATTGACTGGCATATTTTTTCCCAAGTGGGTATGCTCGATGTCGCGACACCGTGCATTCAGCTTCTTACTATGAAAACCAGACACTTTTAGCCCTGACAAGTATTCCGTGAAATCAACAGAAAAAATTGCTAAATCTGCGGCACTTGTCTCTGTTGCCGTGTTTTTCAGCAGGGTGCTCGGACTTGTCCGGGAACAGATTTTTGCAGGACTGTTCGGGGCAGGATATGCCTATGATGCATTCGTTGTCGCCTTTCGAATCCCCAATCTCCTCAGAGATCTCTTCGGGGAAGGAGCGCTGTCGGCGGCATTTGTTTCAGTTTTTTCTGATTACGATGCAAATCGTACCAGAGAACAGACCTGGCTCCTTGCCTCAAATGTACTCTGCTTTTTTGCCATAACAGTGTCATGCATCATCCTGCTTGGAATTTACTTCTCTGACGCTATTGTCAACCTGATAGCCTCTGATTACCGCAACCAGGAAGGGAAAGCGGAATTAACGACGACCATGACAATGATCATGATGCCGTTTTTGCTTTTCATTTCACTCTCTGCGGTGGTCATGGGCATCCTCAATACCCGGGGCAGGTTTTTTATCCCTGCGCTGGCCTCAAGTTTTTTTAACCTTGGTTCAATAATTGGTGGTACCTCACTCTTTTTCATTCTCCCTGAATTCGGCTTCCAACCCATTGTCGGAATGGCTTTTGGCACACTCATCGGCGGTTTTCTGCAGCTTGGCGTCCAGCTTCCGTCGCTAAGGAAGACAGGGTTTCAATTTACTCCGCGGATAGACATCAGAGACTCCGGACTTCTCCGAATTCTGAAGCTGATGATTCCGGCAACCATCGGATTGTCAGCAACACAGATCAATATTTTCATCGGTACCCGTTTTGCTTCTTCCTGTGCCGAAGGCTCGGTCTCATGGCTGAATTATGCATTCAGGCTCGTGCAGTTGCCAATCGGTCTGTTCGGCGTAGCCATTTCCATCGCCGCCCTTCCGGTTCTGGCAAGGTACGCCGCGCAGAAAAATTTTGCGGAAATGAAGGAGACATTCGTTTCCTCGCTGACCATGGTTTTCTGCCTGACCATCCCGGCGACATTCGGACTTATCATCCTGGCTGAACCTATTATCAGGATAATCTTCGAACATGGCGCCTTTACACCTGAAGACACCATGGCAACAGCGCTTGCGCTTTCACTCTATGCCACCGGTTTGTTTGCCTACGCGGCAAATAAAGTTATCGTCCCGGTCTATTACGCGATCAACGCCACCCGCTACCCTGTCATTGCAAGCTTTCTGGCAATAGGTTCCAACGTTCTCATCATATCGCTGACTATTGAAACCTTTCAGCACAAGGCGATTGCACTCTCCACCTCAGCGACCATGGTTATAAATTTTTTCTTCCTGATGGTAGTTCTCTACGTCAAGACTGGAGGTTACTCGCTCAAACCTTTGCTCAAGGGACTGGCAAAAATTTTAATTGCCACTGCTGTGATGTCTGCACTTCTATTTTTATGCTTTAAGTATCTACAAGGCTTTGAACATGTGTCTTTCCTGCTGCAGGTCACTCTTCTGACAGCTATGGTTCTCGGCTCCGTTTTTGCTTACCTGGCGGTACTGCAGGCTCTTGGTCTACCGGAACTAGCTGCTTTTATCAGCAGATTCCGGCAGAAATTTTTGTCTCGCTGAATCGCGCTCCAAAAGGTTCATTTCTGATCAGTTTTTAGCGATCCCCTCAATGCTGCCAGCTCTTGTTTCAATTCTTCCATATCGGATTTCGAGGCAATATCCATTTTTCCAAGAGTAGCCTGTACCACCTGTTCGATCTGTTTTTTAAATTCATCTTTTGATTCTTCAGAGCGCTCCATCATCTCTTCTACCAGCTTTTTACCCTCGTGTTCCGATAATTTTCCTTTCTCCACAAAATCGGCGGCAAGCGCTTCGATCTTCTCTTTCGTCAGGGACATCACACCAATCCCGGTGAACATGGCTTTCTTTACCAAATCAATCATGATAGAACTCCTTGTAATTGTTTTAGACAGCATTGCCAAAAAATTCCTCTGCTACTTCGTTCGCCTGTTCCATAGATAAACTGTTTTGAACCCCCGAGGCCAGGTGATGGCCAAAATGATAATTGGCGGCAAAATAGTGGGTAAACTGTTTCAACCTGCCGAGTCTTTTTTCAGGCCTGAAGCGCTCAATCAAAAGCGCGATGAAGCGTGTATACAGTGCCTGCCCTGTCTGCTGGACAGGCACTGTATCAAGACCGTAAAGTTCTCTTGCGATATCCCGTAACAGCCAGGGACACCGGACTCCACCTCTGCCGATCATCAACCCGTCAGCACCCGACTGTTCCAGACACTTCCTTGCATCATTTACACTGAATATACCACCATTGGCAATGACAGGTATTGATAATTTTGCGGTTATCGGGCTGATCAGGGACCAGCGTGGTTTCCTGCAAAATTTTTCCCCGTTTAATCGGGCATGTATCGTTATGAGATCAACGCCAAGATGCTCAAACATCCGGCAGGAGGCAAGGAGTTTTTCTCCATTCTCCGACTCTCCCAGACGTATCTTTACACTCAGCGGCAGATCAGTCCTTAGCCGCAAACGTTTTATAATCGGGGCAACCGTCTCTGTCTGGTTGAAAAGCTCCAAGCCTGCCCCGAGCTTTCTTAACTGGGGAGCAGGACATCCAAGATTGACATCAATTCCCTGGGCATCGAGTTCTTCCAGCCTTTCTACAGCAGCTTCCACCTCCTTTTCGTCGGAAGTGAAGATCTGGTAAAAAAGGGGATATTCTGCAGCGGACCTTACCAGAAACGGAGAAATGGTCTCATTTTCACTTGGGAGCCTTTTTGCAGAGAGCATCTCTGTGAAAAAAAGGCCGGCACCCCCTAGCTCAGCAACAAGCGATCTAAAAGCTGAATGAGACAGCCCTACCATTGGCGCGAGGGCGAGCGGGACAGGGATATCCAGGTCACGGATCCTCAGGACCATTTTCCGCTGCTTCCTTACTTGCACTGTTGTAATTCGAACGATTCCATTTCATGCCCGGGATTGTGCAGGAAGAGTGCTCTCCACGAACTCCCTATATTTCCAGATTAATGACCTGTTTGAAATCCATCTGCTCAAGATCACGATAAAATTTCACATGTACGGAAAATTCCTGTTTGTCCTGTTCATGGAACTTGACACCAACGATGACCCCAAAACATTTGAGAATATGTCCATCACCGAGGGTGATCTCCGTTACAATCTGCCTTCCAAGCAGCAGCCTGGCATTGTTTGTACTAGAAATTTTAATGGAGAAACAGAGACCGCCCCTGGAGATATCGATCATCTCTCCGCCGAACGTTCGTTTACCGGCATTTCCATAGGGATCAAGAAGTATGTTTCTCACCATGACCGTGATGGAATATCGGGGAAATTCCCGCCTGTCGGATCCCGACATTCTGAGCAGTTCAGGCACGGTATCACAGGCCTTGCAGAAATCCTCAAGCTTTTTCTCGACGTTTGGATGACCCTTCTTCAATTCCTGAAATTTATGCCGTGGCAGCACATGTATCTGCGCCGCCGCCTGCGCCGTCATGGTGACCGTCCAGACCGATACCGAGAAAAAGGGGCCAACACCGATGACTTCTCCGGGCAGAAGCCGCTTGAGAAATATTTCCTTGTTATCACACTGGCAGGAGAGTGTCACTGCTCCAGAGTTGACGAAATAGAGACTCGGATCGTTTTCACCAGCGCGCACGATCACCTGGTCAGGCGAATAGCTCTCCTGCCTCATCGCGTAGTAGAGTGCATTAAACTCCTCGGTGCTCATTTTTTCATAGAGGCCGCTCCAGACCTCGATATGATGATTATTGACCGTTGAACTTTTTTCTTCCTCAATAATTTCTCCAAGCCTGATGACTTCGGTTAAAGCGAGCGGATTTATCTCGAGCAATCTGTCTCTGAGCTTATCTGCAGTAATAAAATCCTTGTTTCGAGCTGCATTGACAGCATTGGAATACAATTTTTTCCCAGCCTTTTCTAAGTCCCCCTGGGCAAGATAAGCTTCTACGCTTTGTTCTATTTTCTGCATGGATGACTGGATTATCTCGTAGCCACCTTTTCCGATTTCAAATTCTGCCTGAGCGCTATGGCGGTATTTGGGCTCGACAACAATCAGCGTCTCACGTACGGCAATCGTGACTGGATCAGCCTGTCCAGAACGCTCTTTTCTTTCTTCTATAATTTCGTTTAATACCTCGATAACCTCTTTTTTCGGTGAAGACTTAAGCGCAACACAGAGTTTTACGATCAAATCAGCAGACCACTCCTCCAGGAATGTCCAGCGTAAACGCAGCAGTTCGACGAAGGCTCTGATGAGATTCTGGTCGTCGCCCGCCTGCCCAAGCTGCATAACGAGCTTTATCTTCAACTCTTCGTGAACGGATTTAAGTGCAGCAATCAACCGGTCCTGCTGGTTGTCCCCACTGATTTTGGTTATGCAACTCAGTGCCTGCTGTTGGACCCTGATATCCCTGTGCGAAAGATAGGGCTCCACAGTCGGGTAAAACGAGTCATCGTTGAGCTCGGAGAGAATAAAGATGATGTTTCTAACAACGAACCAGGGAGGCTTTTTCTCCAAGCAGGTTCTGAGTACCGGAACGACGGGCGCGCCGGCACCGGGAATCAGTCGAACGAGCTGCAGTCTGACATTCTTGTCCTTTGAGTGCATGAGCTGATTGACAAGATAAATAATCGATCGCCGACCGAGTGTTGTCAGTATCCTGGCTGCTACCCGCCTGTTTTCGGTGCTATCCGTCAGATACCTGCTGACCAGCTGTTCAAGCGTATCCTTGGCTGCAAGGCTTTCCTGCAATTTTACGACTGTCCCGAGAATATCGGCGTTTTTTTCCAGCCTGCCGCACCCGATATCATGAAGAACGGCGGTCAGTTTCAGTGCTTCCTGCCAGTATTTTTCATCTCCGAGCAATCGTAGCGTCAACTTGTGTGCCTGGCTGCAGGCTATACCGAAAACACGTATATACTCCGTCTCAAATTCAATCCATCGAACAAATTGTGAAAACAATGCACAAAGAATTTCAAGATCATTGCTGTCACAGAGAGAGGTCGAACATTTTGTCAGTACAGAAACACTGTTCTCCCGTATCTGCAGGTTATTTTCCACAATATAATCTGAAAAACGGGCGAGCAGCGAGATAACCTCCGGCCGACGGCCTTCCAGATACATCTGGTGAACATATGGCCCCAGGTTCTCAGCGAAATCCCGATCTTTGAGAACCTCGATTTCTCCCGATGACAACTTGTTGAGGATACGTTCAACCCTGCCCTGAGAACGTGCCATCTCCGCATCGAGCAAAACCTGTTTGGCCTTTGCAAGCGCTCTCTGCTGTCTCTCGTACATTTCAACCATAACCGACTCGAAGACAATTCCAGCTGTTATCCTTCATTTCTGAAGAGAGTAGGTTCCATCTTTACAATAGTATAGCAAAACCAGGTCAAGATGAAGGGTCCTGCAGAAAAATGTACCTGAAAAACAGAAAACGGTTTGTGTGCAGGGAAATACTCGGATGAATCTCACATTCAACAGAAGTAATCCGGAGAAAACAAGCAGCCCCGATACGGCCATCAGTTGTTTTTCCAGGTCATATCGGGGACGGGTTCTGGTTCGCTTAAAAGAAGGTTCGCTGTCTTAGTTGCTCACCGGCTCACCGAAGGGATTAAGACGTTTTCCGGCTTCAACATCAACGGTGATGTACATTTTCAGGTAGGTAGTACCCAATGCTCCACCAAAACCTTCTTCCAGGGTAACCATACATGTTTTGTTAGGTTTGATAAAAGCGATCATGACTACGTTTGATGAAGCTTCTCCAACCAGCTTCCAATTATTATTAGCCATTGACGATACCAGAAAATCCTTGAGGGAGTTGATTTCCAATTTTCCTTTATATTCAAGGATTCCGCCTCTGAACGATTCCGTTTTAATAGCTATGCTATCCTTGCTGTTCCACTTCATTTCTGCAGGGAGAACAATGTCTTCAAAATTCCCGACTGAATTGGACAGCGGTGCAAGTTCCGCCGGCGGAGGTGGTGCTAATTTTGAGGTACAGCCATTAAGAATAACGAAACTACCGAGTAACAGAGTGCTCATTAAAAGAATTCTGCCTAATCCCTGAATCATTATACATCCTCCATTTCATTTAATAACCTGAGCCTTTTGCAAAACGGTCTTTTCGTTCAAAATCATCATTTTGCAAGAGGCTCAACCTGGGTTTATAGATTACTGGAAGCTAATCTACCTTTTCTCAACGATATCTCTTTTCGGCCTCACGCAGCTGATCATAGTCTCAACCGCAAAACCAATTTAATCTAATAATGCAGCAATCACAACAATCACAATATCTTTGAGCATTTTTTATCTCGAATTGGTACCTATCAGTATGCAGACCGGCTCTGCTGAATAGATCGCCTGAATGATTTGTTTGCACCATATCGTTCAATAATGGTAATCTTAAAAGAACAAATTGTAACTCATGAAGACATTACCCATAGCTGTTTCAAAATTTCCGATCAGGCTTGGCCAGTTCCTGAAACATGCCTGTATCGTTTCTGACGGTGTTCAGGGGAAAAACTTGATCACAAGCGGAGAAGTGCGCGTCAACGGACAGCCTGAGTTCCAAAGAGGAAAACAGCTGAAGCCCGGTGATATCGTCATTGTCGGCAAGACCAGCTATGTATGCACCGTGCGGTCGGCGTAGTTCTTTGTAATCATTTTATTGCTGTACCCGTTATGGCCCACAACTCACCGCTTGATAACAGTATCCCGCTCGCAGAACGCATGAGGCCGGAACGGCTGAGTGATTTTTTCGGTCAACAGCAGTTGCTTGCAGACGGCAAAATGCTCAGGGAACTGCTCCAGTCAGGCGCCATCCCGTCGCTGATCCTCTGGGGACCGCCGGGCACTGGGAAAACAAGTCTTGCGCACATCATCGCCCGATCGATCAAAGCCACATTTATATTTTTTTCTGCGGTGCTTGCCGGAGTTAAAGAGGTACGAAAGATAGTCAGCGATGCCGAAGAACGGAGAAAAGCAGACAGCGACGCCAAAACAATCTTCTTTGTTGATGAAATTCACCGGTTCAGCAAGAGCCAGCAGGATGCGTTCCTGCCTCATGTTGAAAGCGGACTGTTTACGCTGATCGGAGCCACCACTGAAAACCCGTCCTTTCAGGTAATAGCTCCACTGCTGTCGCGCTGCCGGGTGCTTGTTCTCAAACCCCTGTCTGTCGATGATCTTGCCAGGATTATAAATCGTGCCATCGAAGACAAGACGGAGGGTCTGGGAGCGTATGGCATCACGATTACCGCCAGCGCACTGCAGTTCCTGATTGATCTTGCAGATGGTGACGCCCGCAATTGCCTTAACATTCTTGAGATAGCAGCCACCCTTGTTATTCAGAAACAACCTTCCCAGAACAATTTCGAAATATCGACAGAAGTTTTGAAAGAGGCCTCACAGAAAAAAACACTGCGCTATGATAAAAGTGGTGATGAACATTTTAATCTGATATCTGCATTGCACAAAAGCCTGCGCGATTCAGATCCCGATGGCGGTCTCTACTGGCTTTATCGCATGCTGGAGTCCGGCGAAGATCCGCTCTATATTGCCAGACGTCTTATCCGCTTTGCCTCGGAAGATATTGGAATTGCCGATCCCCAGGCCCTGGTTCAGGCCAATGCCGGGTGGTCGACCTATCTTTCGCTCGGCTCCCCGGAAGGCGAACTTGCACTCGCCCAGGTTGTAATTTATCTGGCCACCGCGCCCAAAAGCAATCGTGTCTACTCAGCATCCATACAGGTAAAACAACGCATCAAGGAAACAGGGTCCCTTCCTGTTCCCCTGCATATCAGGAATGCGCCGACTGCTTTGATGAAAGAGCTTGGGTACGGCAAAAATTATCAATATGCCCATGACCACAAGAATTCACTGGTTGAGCAGAATCACCTGCCTGCCGGACTTGAGGGTGCTGTTTTCTATCAGCCGACCAATAACGGCTATGAATCAATTGTCGGCGACCGCCTCGCCAAATGGAGAAAAATCCTTCAACAGAGACATTCAAAAACATGATTGCCGATCCTGCCAGTCTTCACCTGCGTCTTTTTTATCTGGTTGTTTTCCTCTATCTTCTGCTGCCGGCAGGCGTTCTCGCCGCAGCTGATACAAACGCTGATTTCACCATTTTTTTCTCCGGCAATGTTCTTGGCGAACTCGATGACTGCGGCTGAGGCTCGAGTAAACTGGGCGGTCTGCCCAGAAAGGCCTTCAAGATCACCGAATATTCAGAAAACCATCAGACCCCTTACCTGCTGCTTGATGCCGGGAACCTCCTCTTTAAAACCGCAACCGTAAGCAACGAGGCAGACAGGGAGATCAGAGGTGCCAATGGACTTATCGACAGCTATGTAAAGATGGCATATGACGCGGTTGCCGTAGGTCCGTTTGATTTGGCCCGGGGTGCTGCCTTTATAAGGCAGCACGAGGATCAGAGGCTGCCCTGGATATCTGCTAATATCTATAACCTCGACGGCACCCGGACGTTCACCCCTTACCGCTCCATAGAGCTGGCAGGCTTGAGAATCGGGGTGATTGGCCTTACCGATGACAGCGGAGCAGCAAGGGAGGATATTGTCGTCAAGAGCTGGGAAGAGGAATTAGCGCTGCTGTTGCCGGCTATTTCCGAGAACCATGACCTCATTGTATTGCTGACAACCCTTCCCCACCAGGCCATTTCAGGATTAAGCGAAATGTTTCCTGATATAAAAATCATCGTAGGAGCAGACAGCCGGAAGGGAAATATCAATGGGATTGTCACAGAAAACGCACTGCTTGTCCAGACGGCAGATCAGGGAAAATATCTCGGTCAGCTCTCGGTCAACTGGAACGGGCAGCCATGGGACGAGGATCAGATGAAAAAACTTCTCGCCCTGAAAAACACGAAGATTGCCGTCGTCAGACAACTCGTGCAGTTAAACAGGATCAAGGACAAGATAAGTTCCGACTACCAGCGGAAGAAGACCTTTCTTGAACAGGAAAAAAGCCGTATAAACATGCAGATAAATGAACTTGTGTCATTGACCGAAAAAGATTCGGAAAAAGCCCCGGCCAGCTCTTTTTCTTCAGTAATCATACCGCTTACCCCATCAATTCCCGAAGATCCTGGGATAAGGGCTATTGTCGATTCCGCAAAAAACTAAATGCATAAAAAAAGGCCGGGATCCATGACAGAACCGGCCTTTTGAGGTGTTGGTCGTGAAGTGTTTAACAACCAAACGCTTGCTGAAGATTCGGAACCGTCTGCTTTTTACGGCTCATCATGCCGTCGATCCACATTGATCCATTTGCCAGCTTACCGTTAAAAGCCTTCTCGATAAGTGCCGGGTCATCAGAAAGAACTACGAGATCGGTGCCTTCCTTGACAACATCGGTCAACATCAACAGGACGGAATGACGGCCGTCTGCCTTTACCTCCTCCATCGCTTTCACCAGGTCGCCGCGCACATCGGCTACCTGGTCAAGGGTGGCAAGTTCAAGCTGACCGACTCCGACCTTTTTACCCTTCATATCGAAATCCTTGTAATCCCGGAAAAGAAGATCCTTGGCAGGGACGCCTGCAACAGAAGATTTGGCCTTAAGCATTTCCATGAACAGTTCTTCAGTATCATCAACACCGGCAACTTTTTTGAGATCGGCAACTGCAGCCTTGTCGTCATCGGTGCAGGTAGGTGACTTGAAGTTTACCGTATCACTTAAAATAGCTGCCAGCATGCCGCCGGCGACATCCTTTGGAATCGTGACCCCGGCCTCTTTAAACATCTTGTTTAAAACAGTACCGGTACAGCCGACCGGTTCTGCACGGAACAGGATTGGATTATTGGTCGTAACATCTCCAATTTTGTGATGATCGACAATTGTAACGACCTCAGCACCGGCCAGATTGGCGGGTCCCTGGGCGATGTCGCTGAAGTCAACGAGCGCGAGCTGTTTTCCGCTTGCATCAGAAATTTTCTCCGGAGCGGCAAGGCCGAAACGATCCAAAACCATTTTCGATTCAGGATTCAGGGCACCAGCATCACTTTGCATATATGCTTTTGCGTCCTGTCCCTGGGCTTTCAACAGAGCGGCAAGAGCAATAGCCGAAGTTACGGAATCAGTATCCGGATTAGAATGGCCAACGACACAGATAGTCATGTTTATCCCTCCAAGTAATTTAATTTTGTTTTAAAACCATTAAATGCTGTTACAGAAAACGACCTTCAAACCTTAAAACAGTCGCATAGAATAGTGTTTTCGTTTGCGGGCGTCAAGTATAAAAGGAAACAGCATTGCTGTTTGAAAGAGCTGACGAAATGCTGCTGAAAATCGATAAGTAATCATAAAACAAATACTTTTGTTTGCTCGGGCGGAGCCATTTCTATCGTGACTTATATCTGCCCACAAAGTATAGTGTCCTGGAATTAACTACTGGTATACTAACAACAAAACAGAACGGTTCATAATGGAAGAACAGCAAAGCGGACCAAAAAGAAGAGTAAAACGCAGGACATTTAAAGATTTCCTGCCGCTGTTTGTCATCCTCCTAGTTCTTTTTCTTGTGTCTCTTTATTTTCTTTTCCCACTCGAAGATTCAGATAAACAGCCGGCCCTACCTGCAGTTGTCGGAACAACACCATCATCCTCCGATGGGGCTCCTGTCATCCAAACATCGTCGCAGGCGGATGAGTCGTCCACCTCCCAGGGTGACGCATCGCCATCGGATAACATCACCCAGAGTAGTGGCACAACCACTTCACCCAACAGCACCGAACAGGGATCCGGCGAATCTGGCGATCGTGGATCTGATCCCGACTGCCAGGAAAAAGCAGCCACTGTCGAGGTTTTTTTTCAACACCTAGACAGCCGTGATTATATCCAAGCATTTGCACTTGGCAAAAAGAGCAGCGTCTATTTTCCTGCCCTCATTCAGCGTCTCGTAGACAATCCCCCGATTGTAACCGGCGAAACCAGCGACCTGTTTACTATCCTCCAGAACACTGCTCACTTTTTCAGAATTATCGGCAAAAAAAACATACTTATCCTGAAAGGAATACTTGACCGCGAAAAAGCCACCTTTGAGAAGGCACTCGCAGATTTCTACGGACTTACCCAGCAACCGCAATGCCTTGAAGAAAACTTCGACCTCAGGATTACCTCCGAATCAATCTATCTTTACTCCGGTTTCTTTCTCAATACCATGGGTGGAAGATTATATCTTTTCAGGCGCGACTCTATGTCCCGCATGGTGGTAAACTTCTATGCAATCCTGACGATCGAGAACGCCAATCGCCAGGGCCGCAACAAATATGGAATAGATATCACATCATCGATTGACGGACTGATTGATGAAATAGAATCAAGCAAAATTGACCTGAAAATGAGGGACTACTATCTTGATACCCTCTATGACCTGAAAGAGAAATACCAGTAAGATCCTCTTGGTGTGAATCGATCCGGAATCTGTCGGAGTGGGCTATTTTTTCTCAACTGAGCTGAACAAACTGCATTGCTCTTGATGCAGCTATTCTCCTCCCGTAACTGTTAAAAACCTCACAATCGGAGCAAACGGATGGATAATCGAACTTTCAACGAAGATCTGTTGTCTTTTCTGGGGAGTGCCCCAACTTCCTACCACGCTGTTGCCATTCTTGAAAAGGAATTGACCCGATATCAATTTACAACGCTCAGCGAGGGAGCAGCGTGGAACATCGAAGCGGGTAAACGATACCTGTGCACAAGAAACGGTTCACTCATCGCTTTTACAATCGGCAGCGACACCGATCTTTCAGCTGGTTTCAGGATAATAGGGGCGCACACAGACAGCCCCTCCCTGCAGGTAAAACCTCACAGCAAGGGAAATCGCGAACCGTATCTGGTCGCCGGAATAGAAAAATACGGCGGAGCTCTGTTGGGTACCTGGTTTGACCGGGAACTGTCGCTTGCAGGACGCGTATCATACACCACGTCAGGAGGCGCATACAAAACTGGGTTAATTGATTTCGGCAGGCCGCTTCTCTATATTCCCAGCCTGGCCATCCACCTTAACAGAGAGGCAAACGAGGGACAGAAACTGAATCCGCAGACGCACCTGTCTCCGGTTCTTGCTCAGACTATTGATGATCACCTGCCTAAGCTTGAAGCAGTCGTGCTTGAGCAGTTGAAAAAAGAGTACCCGGAAGACAGCCCCGACAGGGTAAACGGCTTTGACCTGTTCTGCTACGATCCGAGAAAGCCATGCTATTTTGGTGTAAGCGAAGAATTTCTGGCAGCAGCTCGTCTCGACAACCTTCTCAGTTGTTTTGTCGGCCTCAAGTCTATAATCCAGGCCGGCGAACAGACCAATTCCATTCTCATCTGCTCGAATCATGAGGAGATAGGCTCCAGATCCAGCAGCGGCGCTCTTGGCAACTTTCTCCTGTCGATTCTGTCCCGCCTGTTCACTGACAACCAGGAAAAATTGATAAATCTGCACAACTCGTTTCTGCTGTCTCTTGACAACGCCCATGCCAGTCACCCCAACTACCAGGAAAGCGCTGACAAGGATCACAAAGTAATACTCAACCGCGGTCCGGTGATAAAAATAAATTCGAGTCAGCGCTATTGCTCTAACGGCATAACCGCTTCTGTTCCAAGGATACTCGCTGCAGAAATCGGGGTACAGTGCCAGGATTTTGTAATGAGAAGCGACATGGCCTGCGGCAGTACGATCGGTCCCCTGACTTCCTCACAGCTGGGTGTGGCCGCAGTCGACATGGGCATCCCGACCTGGGGAATGCATTCAATCCGAGAAGTGACCGGCAGTCGTGATCCCCTTGAACTCTATAAACTTTCCAGTCATTTTATCAACAGGAAGACATTACCGCCTTACAACGCCTGAGTTTAACCTGCATCGGTACCCGCGGCCGCGTATAATGCCTGGTTGAAATTAAGGGTTGAAATATTTCCACACAACCTTTAAAGTTATTAATTATTTTACTGAATACTGTTGCTTCATCCAGCTCCAGTCTGCATCTGGACCTGACAGCACACTATCCACAACCCAAATACAGGAGGTATCAATGAAAAGTAACCGTTTTATCTGTATGGCAGCTGCCGTTTTCATCCTCAGTTTTCTGCTCTATGGCTGCGGAGAAACTATTTCCCAGACAGCTGAATCGGCTAAACCTGCCGTTGCAGCGGCCGAACAGAAAGAAGCAAATGTATTGAAAGGACCGATCATCGGCAGATCCAACAAGGCAAAAACCATTTCCATAGCCGTAGGAAAAGGCGACGCCGCAAAAACCATGATGCTCAGATTTGATGACAACACTGAAGGACTGGACTTCGCAAAAAAAGGTGAGGCTGCGATCATCACCTGGGAACAGCGTGGCACTGACAAGTATGCAACTGTTGTCAAACCAAAACTTGCAAAACTCCCGGAAGGGATAACCGAGATCAGTGTTGACGAGCTTTTCAAAATGCTCCAGGATCACGCACCCCTTACTCTGGTGGACGCCCGGCCTGAACTTCGATACAATCAGGGACACCTGCCCGGCGCGATCAACATTCCGGTACCGCTGCTGCAGGAAAAGAAAGCCAAGGTGCTGCCCGAAGACAAGAACAAACTTCTCGTATTTTACTGCGGAGGGTACACCTGAGGTATGTCAACCGATAACGCCGGTCTGGCGAAAGAACTTGGCTATACCAACATACGTGTTTTTCTGGCCGGAGAACCTGCCTGGAGTGATGAAGGGTATCCCGTCTATGCCTCAAATGGATTTGTCGAAAAAGGCAATATCGTACTGCTTGATCTCAGGAAAGGTGACGCCCCCGTCAGCGGTCGTATTCCCCGTTCTATCCCCATCACCTACGAGCAGCTCGAGGAACGCATCGACGACATTCCCCGCAATGCTCCGGTTATCCTCTACAGCGACAATTCCGAAGACGTAATTGATGCCTATGAAGATTTAAAAGACGAGGGTTTCAACACCGTCGCCATGGTTATCGGCAACTACCAGGGCTGGGTGGCCTCAGGCGGGAAAATCGAGCAGGGACCGATTTATACAAACGAAATTACCTGGGTCCGCCAGCTGGGCAAAGGCGAGGTCTCGGTTGATGAGTTCAGAAAAGCGGTACTCGGAGAACTGCCCGACACCTATGTTATCGATGCCCGCACTCCGGAAGAGATTAGTGAACTTGGGATTTTCCCCAATACCGTTAATATCCCGCTCGATGAAATTCCCAAGCGGATGAACGATATACCGAAAGACAAGCGTGTTTTCGTTCATTGTTCCACCGGAGCTCGTGCAGACCTTGCCTATCGTGAGCTTATCGACAATGGATATGATGTCAAATTCCTGCTGCTCAACATCAGCGACCCGGAATGTGACTGTCCAATTCTCATGCCCAATTAGACCAAACCTGCGAAGCATTCTGCCGGAAGGGAGCAATCGGAAAATCCGTTTGCTCCCTTTTTTTGTTCTGCCGGTCTCCAGGAATCAAGGAATGGCGGGTTTCTGATCAGATTTCTCTGCCAATCTTACCCGTTCATCTCACGAATCCGCTCAACCAGCGAAACCGAACTCTCTTCCAACAATTGTCGAATGATTGCATGAATGTCCTGATAGAGCTCACCAGTCCATTCGTTCATGAAAAATTTCTTGAATTCTACTGCAATTGCGCACCCGCGCCCGTTATAGCTGGCGTTGATCCATTGCGGGAAATTTCCGCCTTGAAATTTAACATTTTCACGCACATCGAGCACTCTTCCAAGCGTGTCGCAAGATCTTAGTTCCGAAATAAGATGGTCAGCAATCGGACGCCAGAGACTCTGGTCTAACGAACCGGTACCTATGTTGATATCAGGATTCTTGGTTTGAGAATCAAAAGGTGCATCGATCCCACCCCGTCTGTGACAGTAGCTGTGCAGGTCCAAAACAACAAAGTAGTTCTCTCTCTCGGCGATGACATCCAGAAACTGTCGAGCTTGCCGATAGAACTCATCGTATTCTTCAATGCATTCCGAGATTAAGCGCTCTGGGGGAGGCTCTTTCCATACTTCCAAGCCCCAGGCATCCGAGGGGTTAACATAGACCGCGCGTTCGCGCGGTCTATTTAAATCGACTTCGAATCTGGATCTATGGGCAATTATCTGCGTTGGAGATACTTCTGCCCATTTTCCTGTGAACGGATCCTCCTCTTGCAGCCTTTGTCCTGAAGATAGTGCCATCCGCTCCATCACACGATCGTTCAGGTCATGGCCGTCGTGAATCGCGGTCAATATCAGAGGTCCACCTCCATCGATGAAGGTCCACCTGTCGTTCATTGATCATAGGTTCAACTCCTCTGAGCAAGAGGAACAGTTCAGCCCAAAACCCGGTTTAAAGAGTACACATATCAACGTTGTCGAAGTTTCGGCCGTAGAAGGCCATGTAGTTCACTTTTCTACGCATTGCTTCAATGACATATTTGCAAAAATTGATTTTTGTAAACTTTTGGGCACTACCCAAACCACCCGGACTAAACACGTTAATCTCCATCAATTTATCGCCAACAATATCGAGACCAACAAGAAACATACCGTCCTGGACCAACTTCGGACGAACGATTTCGGCAATCTGCAAGGCTTGCTCGTCTATCGTTGCCACTGGCTAAACTGCCACCAGCATGAATGTTGCTCCTCATATCGCCTCCCTTTCTTACGCGACGAAAGGCGGCAAACTTACCCCTGACCTGCAAGGGTCGGCCGTTCATCAGAAAAAGTCTGGTATCACCTTGTTCAGCAGCCGTCAGATACTCTTGAGCTATCACAAAGCCATCACGACTGACCGCATCGATCATCTGGTTCAGGTTTGGGATGTCTTCCGGGCGTATCAGAAACACACTGGCCCCGCCTGATCCTTGCAGCGGTTTAAGCACGATCGTTCCCCATCTCGCGAGCAAAGGACTTCAACTCGTTTCGGTCCCTGGTAATCAAAGTTCTGGGACGAACCTCTTCGGGAAACAGTTGAAAATACATTTTGGATGACGCCTTGGCCAAACCGTTAGGGTCATTGACGACAATAACACCGTGTCTCATCGCCAACCGACCGAATTCACTTGCAATGGTTGACGCCCAGGGACGACTGAGATAATCATCCGATGGGCACGTTTCTCAGCATGAGAATATCCAGATCATCAACCGTTATCCTTTCTGATTTCTTTTTTTCGCTTTGCAAAGCCTTGAAAAAACTCTCATGCGTCATCTTTGTCTTGCGAGTAAATACTTTTGCCCTGGCGCGAACAAACTCATCAGGATCATAGGCCAGGTCACCAACTCCAAAGTAGGACACCTCGTCCCCCTGATTGAGCGCCTCACAGGCCAGTCTTACGGTTGTAAATCCCATTTTTTCTGTCGCAATATCATTTACCAAAAATCCTATTTTCACCAATTTTCCTCCATTAATTAAATTCAATAATATTTCCGTTTTCCCTTATCTTCGAGAGGCGATCTTTCCCCTCTTCCGTTGACAAAAATCTTGGCAGGAGTGGCGGTGGTTTTATAACTTTTCTCCACAGTAACTCCTGCATCATCACTGCATGCTGGAGACCGATTTTGCCAACGTACAAATTCTCTAATTCTCCTCCAGAGGCAATATATGCCATGGTTTTGATGAGCCCCCTCAAATAAATGACATCCTTTGTTAAAATCCCCCCCCTTGCAACTCGCAACGCTATATTAAATGCTGCTTTTCTCGGTGAAACGGTGATTCTCGCAGAGTACTCGAAAGGTCTCAACGAATGACGCACCATCCGACCATACATTCAACGGCAACAACTCGTCCAGCCAATGTTCTGAGCCGTGAAAGCGACAGTCCTCCAACCAGGTATTCAGCCAATACTGCAAGCCCCTCCTGCAACTCCTCGTATCCGGCAAACCCCCCACTTAACAGCTTGAAGATCTGCTTTCTGCCGTTGTGGTAGGTCAACACGTGAGTCCCAACTTCGTGTTGAATAATGGCATTAACCCGGCTTTCATCAATCTCGGTATGAGAACTGATCAAGAGATTACCCTTAGACACCATAACGCCCGCCACGTCAGCTCGGAGTTTTACAACCGAAGTGAGGTCTGGAGAAAGAGTCTTCAAAAAATCAATTTCAGCTTTTGCTCTGGAGGCGAAGATTTCTGCAGAAACATACGTGGTTTTTTGCCTGCTTTTTTTTGGCCGCAATTTCAAGATTTCAAAAGCCGTTGCCAAAAGCGTTTCATCTGCTTGTCCATACAGCTGGAGACTACCATGAAGAAATTTAGGTGTGTTGATATCCTGCAACATGGTTATCTGACGATCCAGCTCTTCGATTTTATCTCTGAACAGAGATTCAAGGGCGGGATCTTCAATATTTTCTACAGGTGCCCTGTAAACGCTGCGTTTTAGTTTTAAGGGATCAGCCGGCAGTGGTCTATAGTTGAATGCCGGAATTTTCATCATATTTGTTTCGTCGAAATTCTAACCATGCCTCATGAGCATTTGTGGGTGTTACCTGTAACAAGAAATCAAATTGTGAGGCAGACTCGGCGATTTTTGCGTCAACATCTCGCACAGCCTTGACAACCGACCGCCTGCCAATCGAGTGAAAATGCGCTGGTTGGTACGATGTCTTTTTTACAGAGAAGTTGAAAAGCGCTCTTCTTAAAGCAACCGAGAATCCTCTTTGCAAATCACGTAGCACTGCTGGAAAAATCAGACCGGTATTCGGATCCTTGAAGATCGGCCGAATCTCAAGTCCACAAGATATAATGTTTGGTGATCGGGAAAACTCCAGAGGTAATATCGGGGGCAACCTTTTGGGATGCCACACCTTTCCTTTCGACATCAAAACCGTAGCTCTCTTTTTCCCAATGGAAATTCGTTCCAACGTTTTCTTTAAATCAGCGGCGAATAGGCTTTGTGAGTTCCCAGTCGGAGCATAAATTTGAAAGTGAGGCTCTAGCAGTTCTGTAGAAACAGGCCCTTCAGTATTTATCGAAGGGCCTGACCAGATTTCCATTATTAAAGTCGTACCAAACAGATCTATCTGCGTTTTAAGAACGGCCGTAATCAATTCTTGCAGATCAGAATGAAGGCTCTTTTTGGCAGAACAGATAATATAGGAAGCTTCACTTGTCGCAAACTTTTGAATATCCGGTTCGGGGCGTCCCTCCCTCTGTCGAAACAGGCAAAGAAAGGGGAGTTGACGATCTATGTGAATACGTCCAAAATGGGGAAGGGTTCGGCGAATACGTTTGTTCTCACGAAGGCGTTCACAAAGCACAACCATCATTTTATCTGTAATTTTTCCTTCTTTTTTAAGCATGTTGTTTCGCTTTATTGAAATTCATCAGAGGGGGTCATTTTCTTATACCTAAAGCACAAAATCGCTATGCGAACATATGTTCTACCAGTCACAATTGCACGCAGTATACTAGTCTACTAATGAGTTTATTGCAAAACAGCCTTTTATAAATCCAACGAACGTTTGCCCGGCCATCAATCCGCATTAACTTATCTGCAACCTCGGTAAACTTCCAATACTTGAAGACCGGCCGGAAACCAAAGGTAGTCTTTCACGATAATGGTGGCTACTGTGATTACTAGAAATTGCAAAATATATGGAAGAAGACATTGAAGAAAATCGACATGCCGTATATAAAGCTGTACCACCTCAGACATACGTACGCATTGCTCATGATGGCATCCATTGTCGACATCAAGAACGTGCAGAGACAGATAAGCCATGCTACCAACCGGTTCCTTCCCGACGTGTCGCAAAGTATAATCCTGACGATGAATCAATAACGAACGTGCGAGACCAAGACTTTATAATCAGACCATTTGAAAGTAGCAAAGCTAATTAAAATTAGGATATCAAAACGATGAGTAACGACGAACAGAAAATCATCTACTCGATGATAAAAGTTAGTAAATTCTATGATAACAAACCGGTTTTAAAAGATATTTCTCTTTCCTATTTCTATGGAGCAAAAATCGGGGTTATCGGACTCAATGGCTCGGGCAAAAGCACCCTGCTGAGAATTCTCGCCGGTATTGACACCGAAATTGATGGAAAGACCGTCATTTCCCCGGGCTATACGATCGATTACCTGGAGCAGGAACCGGAACTCGACCCAGACAGGACAGTAAAAGAAATTGTTGAGGAGGGAGTCCAGGAAACGGTTGACTTGCTTCAGCAGTTCAATGAAATCAATGAGAAGTTTGCCGAACCGATGAGCGATGAGCAGATGCAGGATCTCATTGAAAAACAGGCTGTGGTCCAGGACAAACTCGATGCCGCCTCCGCCTGGGACATTGACAGTCGTCTGGAAATGGCCATGGGCGCACTCAGGTGTCCGCCGCCGGAGACCAGATGTGCTATCCTGTCGGGCGGAGAAAAACGCAGGGTTGCGCTGTGCCGTATACTTCTGAAGAAACCTGATATCCTGTTACTCGATGAACCCACCAATCACCTGGACGCTGAATCTGTCGCCTGGCTTGAACGTCATCTCCAGGAATACAGCGGTACGATTATCGCCGTTACCCATGATCGTTATTTCCTCGACAATGTTGCCGGCTGGATTCTCGAGCTGGACCGGGGACTGGGTATCCCATGGAAAGGAAACTACTCATCGTGGCTCGAGCAGAAAGAGAAACGTCTGGCAGTCGAGGAAAAACATGAGAGTGAACGTCGCAAGACACTGAAACGAGAGCTTGAGTGGATACGTATGTCCCCGAAAGGAAGGCGGAGCAAATCAAAGGCCAGGATCAGCTCCTATGAAGACATGCTGGCCGCTGGAAGTGACTCCATTTCCAGAAATCTTGAGCTCTTCATTCCCCCTGGTCCACGGCTTGGAAAAAAAGTGATCGAGGTAACGGGGGTTAAAAAATGTTATGGAGACCGCGTCCTGGTCGAAAACATGAGTTTCATGCTGCCACCGGGCGGTATCGTTGGAGTTATCGGTCCCAATGGTGCAGGGAAATCAACACTGTTTAAAATGATTACCGATCAGGAACAGCCCGATGAAGGAACCATTATGCTCGGCGAGAGCGTCAAGCTTTCATACGTTGACCAATCCAGGGAGACGCTCGATCCCGAAGCCACAATATGGCAGACAATTTCTGAAGGTCAGGATACTGTGTGGCTTGGTACAAAAGAGGTTAATAGCCGCGCCTATGTAGCCAAGTTCAATTTTTCCGGATCAGATCAGCAGAAAAAAGTAGGCCTGCTCTCTGGAGGGCAGAGAAACCGGGTTCATCTGGCCAGGATGATCAAGGAAGGAGGAAATGTTCTGTTACTCGATGAGCCGACGAATGATCTGGACGTCAACACACTCAGGGCGCTCGAGGAAGCCCTGGAAAACTTTGCCGGTTGTGCGGTGGTCATCAGCCATGATCGCTGGTTTCTTGATCGAATCGCGACCCATATTCTTGCCTTTGAGGGGAATTCTGAAGTTGTCTGGTTCGAGGGCAATTACAGCGACTACGAAAGTGACCGGAAGAAAAGAATGGGGTCGGAAGCCGATCAGCCGCAGCGCATTAAATACCGTCACCTGACCCGATAAGACAGCGATGCGTTCTTCACCTGGTTTATCGACTATGAACAGCGATTATTCAGAGTGAGATTTTAAAAATGAGTAATTGTGATGATACCGGGTCTGAGGGTCCGAACTCTGCCGTCTTCCAGTGCGACAATCGTAGAGCATTGCGGGGCAGCATTTATTCCCCCATCAATTACAAGATCGATGCTGTCGTTGAAATAACCCAGAACATCATCAACGCAGGTTGAAGGGGGTTCACCAGAGATATTGGCACTTGTGGCAGATACAGGAATTCCTGAAGCTCGGCAGATTCCTGTTGCTGTTATACTTGAGGACATCCTGACACCGATGGTCCCGGATCCGCCTGTCAGCAGATCCGGGAGGCTCGGTATTGCCGGGAAAACAAGGGTCAGCGGGCCCGGCCAGTGCAGGTCGACCAGGGGCCGATACGGTTCTGGAAAGTAAGCAATCAACTGGCTGAGCTGGGCAAGATCGTCAATGATGACGAGAATTGCTTTTGACTGCGATCGTTGCTTGACCTTGAAAAGACGTTTCAGCGCGTCTCTGTTGAACGGGTTTACCCCCAGTCCGTAATATGTTTCGGTGGGGAAGGCGACAATGCCGCCTTTCCTGATTACAGCAGCTGCACGCCGACTGTAATCAGGGGAATCAGCCGATATGATCTCAGGGTACGATTTTTTTTGCCTTGTCATTCACTTCCTGCACCATCTTCTTCCTAAATTCGATGAGCTTTGCCGCCAATGCCCTGTTTTCAAGGGCAAGTATTCTCACCGCAAGGACCGCCGCATTTTTTGCTCCGGCTTTTCCGATACCCATGGTGGCGACTGGAATCCCTGGAGGCATCTGAACAGTTGCCAGCAGAGCGTCCATCCCGCCAAGGGGCGAGGCGTCCAGCGGAACTCCGATTACCGGCAGATCAGTATGCGAGGCTATGACGCCGGCAAGATGGGCAGCCATACCTGCCCCGGCTATAATGATTTTCATGCCGCGTTTCTTTGCCCCCAGGGTAAATTCTGCCACCCGCTCCGGGGTGCGATGAGCTGAGGCCACGGTCATCTCGAAGGGGATTCCCATCTCTGTCAGAAAATCGCTTGCAGCTCTCATCACCGGCAGATCTGAATCACTTCCCATCAGGATGCCGACAAGCGGACCCGCTTGCCGTTTTTCTGTCCGGTTAAGCGCTTTTGCTCCGATGTCATTTCGAAAATGTGCTTGCGTCCAGCTTATTTCAGCAACCGCCTTGTAAGCGCGGAGGATCGCTGTCTGGAGATCCTTTCCTACTGCGGTAACTCCCAGCACGCGACCACCAGCGGTAGATATCCTGCGGTTGACAAGTCTGGTTCCGGCGTGAAATATTTCGACACCCTCAACGGCTGCAGCCTTCACCAGCCCTCTGATCTGTTTTCCCGTATCGTAGTCGCCAGGATAGCCGCCTGAGGACATGACCACGCAAACGGTAGGACGAGGGTCAATTTTCATCTCAATATCAGACAATGTACCGTCAATCGCTGCATTGAAGATATCGATAATATCGCTTTTCAAACGCATCAGCAGCGGCTGTGCCTCAGGGTCTCCAAACCGGCAGTTGAATTCCAGGACATTGACCTCCTCCTCGCTGATCATTAAACCGGCATAGAGCATACCTTTATAGGTAATCCCTTCTGCAGCAAGGCCTCTGATCGTCGGCAACATGATGCGCTCCATCACATATTGAGCTATCTCATCGGTTACCACGGGTGCCGGTGAATATGCGCCCATTCCACCGGTATTGGGACCTTTATCTCCCTCGAAGATCGCCTTGTGGTCCTGGGAGGTCGGCAGGGGAAGTATTGTTTTACCGTCGGTAAAAGCAATAAATGAAGCTTCCTCACCACGAAGGCACTGTTCTATGACAATCCTGTCACCTGCCGCTCCGAAAGCCTTGTCCTTCATGATGATATCAACTGCCTCTTTTGCCTGTTTGACAGTTGAAGAGACAATCACTCCTTTTCCGGCAGCAAGGCCATCAGCCTTCACGACAATTGGTGCGCCACATTTATCAATGTATTTTTTCGCTTTCTTGGGGTCTTTAAAAACTTTAAAGTCGGCGGATGGAATATCATATTTCTTGAGAAACTCCTTGGCAAACACCTTGCTTCCCTCAAGGATTGCACCCTTCCTGTTTGGACCAAAAATTCTCAGGCCGGCTTTTTCAAAAGCATCGACAACTCCTTCAACAAGTGAAGATTCCGGGCCGACAATAGTCAGGTCTATAGCTTCGCGCTTGGCAAAGCTCAGAAGTTTTGGAACATCAGTCGCATCAATATCGACACATTCAGCCAGCTTATTTATTCCTGCGTTTCCCGGTGAACAGAATATTTTCGTTACTTTGTCCGACTGGTTGATTTTCCATACCAGCGCATGTTCGCGACCACCAGAACCGATGACTAGAATTTTCATGAATCCCCCCTATGAATTCGAGCTGTTTTTTACCGTTCAATCTCACATAATGACAAAACAATATCACTGGCCTGAAACTAATCAATCTGGAAAATCTTACAATCAATAACTGGTTTTTTATTTCCCTTATGCGTTATTTCTTTTCTAGTTTCTGGTTGCCCGTTTGTGCTATTTCAGATTGACAAAAAGGTTGGCAAAGATTAAATGAATGAATAGTCATTCACCCCATTTTTCTTCCCGTTCTTTCTATTGCCGGCTATGAAGACTTTAAATAAACACGGAAAAATAATAAATGCCGCAACGAAAGTTTTCGCCAAGAAAGGATTCTTCAACGCAAGAATTTCAGACATCGCCAAAGAGGCTAAGGTTGCCGATGGCACGATATATCTCTATTTTGACAATAAATTCGATATTCTTCTTTCAGTATTAGAGGAAGAAATCGGAAAACTGACCTCACAGATAAAAATAGCGATTGCCGACGAAACCGATCCGGAAAAGAAGCTGGCCGTTTTTGCCGGACATCATCTCTCTGCCATGAAAAAAAACCGAAATCTGGCAGAGGTCATTCAGGTCGAACTGCGGCAAAACGACAAACTTGTCAAAGAGTTCAGAAACACGACATTCCAGGAATACCTCAACATTGTCTCCGCCATAATAAAAGAAGGTCAGCGGCAGCAGATTTATCGAAGTGATATCTTGCCGGGCATTGCAAAACGCGCATTTTTTGGCGCCTTGGATGAAGTTTCTCGGGTATGGACGGTATCTCTGGAAACGAACTATTCACTCGACGAAACGGTAAACCAGGTGCTGTCGATATTTCTCTCTGGATTGCTTGCCGACAGGAGATAAACGGCAACGCTTCAGTCGATTTCCGAAGCGTTAATATCAACTACCTCAAATTCCCTTGTACCGCCGGGTGTCACGGCAACAACATCATCACCCACTTCCTTGCCAAGAAGACTCCTGCCAAGAGGAGACAGGACAGAAATTGAGCCCTTTTTCACATCGGCCTCTTCCGGGCCGAGCAGTTGATAGGTTATTTCTTCATCGGCATTTAAATCAAGAAGACTGACAACGGTACCGAAAACTGCTTTTTCCGTTTTCACCGTCGAGCAGTCGATCACTTCGGCCCGGCTCAGCTTATCTTTAAGTTCCAGGATGCGTCCTTCGATAAGTCCCTGTCGCTCCTTGGCTGCGTGATATTCGGCGTTCTCTTTGAGGTCTCCATGCTCCCGGGCGACTCCGATCGCTTTGGCAACCTCAAATCTGTCAACCTTTTCCAATTGATAGAGTTCCTCTTTTAATAATTTAAACCCAGTTTTTGACATGGGTATTCTTTGAATCATCGATAAACCTCCAAAATAAAAAATCCCGCTGACGCTGGCAAGTAACTGCAGGGCGGAATGGTAAAAGTACTGATCACCAACGATATACGAATGTCGCGAAAGCCTTCGTACAATTATAATCGTCTGACCAATCAGAAATGAACGTACCTTTTAATAAAAATGGCGCACTAATTTCAAGTAAAATATCGAGTTCGAACCGCTGGAGGACGTTATCGCCTTCTTCGTACCCTATTCCATACTGTGCGGCAATATGGCTGCTGCCGCTCTGCCGTTTACCCGGCGGCCATAATTCTCTTTTCACTCTTGCGGATAAACCGTGCTTCCAATAATTTCCGGGACTCCAGTATCCAGGGTCCAGCTCGAGGAAATTCTCCTGGTTCAAACGCTGCTGATCAGAATCAATCTTATTTTCCATTTTCACATAATCATAGGTTATATCGAGACTGCTTACGTCACTGAAAATTCGATACGATGACCAGAGATGAATACGTTTTCCATCATTTTCATCAGTGTAATCCCGATAGGTAAAGTCAATGCCCAAAAAGATACTGGGAAGATAATCGATCGTAATTCCTGCCTGGATATCCCGTCTGTAAATTCCCTCTGAAAGTGACTGTATCGTGTCACTGACAGGTTTTTGATCCATCCGAACGTAGCCCTCAACACTCTTCGCCAGTCTTCCCGAGAGCTTGACGTCATAGAGGAAAAAGAAGTTCCCATCCTCCTTGATATCCTCAAAACCTACCCTGGTTTGCAGCGCTGCATCATCGCCGAAGAACAGTGCATATTGAGCGCCAATTGCATTGCTGGTCAGGATGGAATTATCATCACTGTCACCGTAAATAGAACGCCCAGCCTGGAAACCCGCTTCCTGGTAGAGCGTCGGCTGGATTTTCAGAGCCAACCCCAGATACTGCTGTTTTGTGTTGACAGCGCCACTCCGTCCGTCTTCTTCACGAAAAAGACTCTCCACCGTCATTTGGGGGCGCCTGCGATTAGTATTTTTTTCAAAGACAGACTTCAATTGCGGATAGCTTATCTTTTGCTCTTTTATTTTTTCTAATAATTCTGTTTCTTTGGCGTATCTTTCCAATCGATTGTAAACGGTAGCCAGATCGGTGTACACATTTGCATCCCGGACGTTTTCTTCTTCTACCAACTCCTGATAGCGCTTCTCCGCCTGATAAAATTCCCGCTTATTGAGGGCCTGTTTGGCTTTTCTTTCCTTACCTACTATCTTTAACCAGCGGTAGCTTTCATAGGCAGCCGCAGTATATTTGGCAATCTCGTCGTCCAGATGCGCAGCAAAAAAAGCACTGCCCATCAATTGATCCAGAAGCCTGATGTCATTCTCCGAGTCAAAAAAGTTATCCCAGAACGTCTCTTCGCTGATTGAGCGATACGCATCAATTTCTTTGACCGCTTCCAGAACAGGATGAATTTCAGCTCTTAAAGACATCTCAAGTTCTTTGTATATTTCAAGGGCTTCTGCTTCATTATCTGTAACCCAGGCACTCCTGGCAGCTTCCAGGCGCTGCTCGAAAATGGTTGCTTTGGGAAAGTCGAAAGTGGATTGATTTTCTTCTGTATGGTAACCTTGGGGTGCCAGATTACCATGCACTTCTATTGTTCTTGCCTGGTCACGAAAAAAAGTTTCTTCGGGGTAGTCTGATGCCAGACGACGGTAAATGTACATGGCTTTATCATCTTGTGACCGATCAAGATATACCCTGCTACGTGCGATACTGAACCGGACTGATTCGTCGAGCCTATTCTCAAGATGGTCAAGCAGGTGTTCCGCAGTTTCAGTCTCACCAAGCATCATGAGGAACTCGAAGAGATCAAATAGAGCAGAAGCAGCTTTTTTTTCAAAAACTGCATTCCATGGGTCTCTACCGTCCTGACCTGCTGAGAATTCAGGTCTGGTGAGCAGCAATGAAGAGACCAGATCACTGTCACCAAGGTAGTGAGCATGGTGTGACAGCGTATTTTTAAAAAGCTGGTAGGACTGCTTATTGTAATAATGAGCCGCCAGCATTGTAACTATTTTATCATCGTAAGAATTGAACGCTTCAGTTCTTCCTGCCCGTGATTCAAGGTGCGCTGAAGCAGCGTCACGCATTGATGCGAAGTTGCCGGACTGCTGATTGACAAGAAGCTGGAAATAGCGCAGCCTGCTGAGCTGTTCACTCATGTCGTTAGTGTGCTTGTCGGTGGCTATCTTTTTTTCAGCCATTGACAGCCAGACCGATGCCGCCTGCATCTCTCCACTATCTATTGCATTTTCGGCAAGAGCGAAGATGGTATCAAAATTATCCTGATCCCTGAGCAGGAGAATTCGTAACTCCTGTTCTGCAGCAAATTTCCTGCCAAACAGATACTTGATTCGTGCAGATTCACGGGCGAACAGTGTATATGTATCAGCATCTATGGTCTTTTCCTGCAGGATAGCCGAGACGAGCTGATCGGCCTCCGTCAGAAATTGATTCATAATAAACGCATCGACCGCGGTTTTTACAATGTTTCGCTCTGAACCAGTGTCTTTTCCGCTGTGCTGCCGATAGCCTTCAAGAAGTCTTTTAACCGCCGAAACATCACCAACGGCTCCGCCAAGCTCTATTGCCTGAGAACGCGCACTTTCATCGTCTGGAAAAAGATCAAGGTATTCAAGGTAACTGGATACAAGTGCCTGATCATTATTCAGACTCTTTTCACAGCGCATCCTGAGATGAAAATACTCCTCAGGCAAACGCTCCCGGTTTCTTATTTCATAGAGCGTACCAAGACAACGCTGATACGCTTTGTCATTGTAATAGAGCGATGATAATTTAAGCCTTATTTCGATATCTTCAGGATTATAAAAATTGATAACCTGGAGGACCTCCATCAGTTCTTTGTTTTTCCCGAGCGCTTCTAGAAGATCTGCCATGGCCATATAAATGCCGATCCTGTCCGGAGTAATTCTTGCCAGATCATTCCACAGAAGCCAGACACCATCGTTCTCAACAATCGACAGCAGGTTGTTGGCGAGAATGAGCCTGATGTTGGCAATCTCGGTGGTTACATCTTTTCCCTGGGGAAATTCTTCATGATACCTTTCATAGTAGTGAAGCGCTTTGTCAGCTCTGCCGAGTGTCGTCAGATATATACGCCCGACTTCGAGAAGATGCGCCTCTCTATTGATATCATGGTCAAGCAATACAAGCAGGTGCGGAAGGGCTTCCTCAGGCCTCTTTTCAACCAGGTAATAGTCGCTCAGTTTTTGACGCAGAGCGAGGGATTCCGTGCTCTCGGCAAGGTAGCGTTCCCAGAGGGAGGCGGCCGTATCCATAGCCTCGAGACGCTCAAAAACAGAGGCAGCCTGTCGCAGCACCTGGGGGTTTACCCGGTATTTATTGATCAATTCACGATAGTAATAGCCTGCCTTTTGCAATAGGCCAAGCTGCACCAGTGTCTCGGACAAATTCAGCAACAGTTCTGCTGATTCACCGCCACTCTGGTAAAGTTGTTCCATCAATGGAATCGCTGGTTTTCTTTTTCCCTGCTGTATCAATGCATCGACCAAACCACTCAGGGCCTGAAAATAAAACGTTCCCCCGGGTTCCTGTTCAAGCACCTGGCCAAAGTAGAGCACAGCCTGCTTCTCCTTACCAGTCAGCAGTGCAATGTCAGCTGCACTGAGAAGATACTCTGTCCGGTCAGGATCAGTTTCAAGCAGGCTGTCAAGGAGTAATGAGGCTTCACCATAGCTCTCTGTCTGGATAAGCACTCTGCAGAGTTCCCATTTAACCTCTTCGATATTCGGTTTCTGTTTCAGGACCTCCCTGTAATACGGGACAGCCTCTTTATACTGCTGATTTCTGGTGTATTTCCGGGCACTGTCCCACATTTGTTTCCAGGCCGGTTCCCGCGATTCTTCACCAACAACATTTATTTCTTTGCCAAGAGCGATATCAGCAGCATGAACTGTTGGGATATAACCAAAACACAAGAGCAGCAGACAGAGGGTCCAACGATGCGGGGAGAAAGAGGGTTTGAGTGATGCTATTTTCATTGTAAGTTGGATCGAAAATAAGTTGTACTTCCAAAAACAGAAAGGCCGCAGTAAGCCACTGCAGCCTTTTCGTTTTCCAAACTCAGTTATTCCTGCAGTATGGCTGGCGTCTGGTTTCAGAAATCTCAAGAAAATCTATTGGTAAAACTGCGCTATCGATGTAACCACATAGTCCTGCATATCTTCAGTCAGTTCGGGATAAATTGGAAGTGCAAGGGTTTCGGCAGCAGCTCGCTCGGCGTTAGGCAGATGCTGTTTGCGGCCGACATTCTTGAGGCACTCCTGTTGATGAAGAGCAAGAGGGTAGTAAATCTCTGTCCCAATATCTTTGCTGCTGAGCCAGTCCCTCAGTTCATCACGCCTTTTCGTCCTGATAATATACTGATTGTAAATATGATAGTTCCGGTCTGCATCCGCTGTTTCGGCTTTTCTCCTGTAAACCGCTTCAGGGAGCGAAACAACACCTTTGCCGGTAAGACCCCGATCTTGAAAACACTCATTATAAAACAGAGCATTTTTCATTCTCAATTTGTGCCAGGATTCCAGATGCTTCAGTTTGATCCTCAGGACCGTTGCCTGAATCGGATCAAGCCTGAAATTGCCGCCCACGAGGGGATGATAATATTTAGGGGAGGCGCCGTGATTTCTCAATAATCTGGTTTTTTCTGCAAAACCTGGATCCCGGGAAACAACCATGCCCCCGTCTCCGATACCGCCGAGATTTTTGCTGGGGAAAAAAGAAAAACAGCCGGCGATGCCAAGTGAACCCGCTTTTGCCCAACCCGCTGATTGATCACCCACAGGAACCTCAGCGCCTATGGCCTGCGCGGCATCCTCGATGATTGGAACTTCATGCCTGGCAGCAATCGCCGTTATCTTTCCCATATCGGCACATTGACCATAGAGGTGAACAGGAATGATGGCTTTGATTTTTTTTTCACGATCCTCTTTCAGGATAGTTTCAATCTGTTCCGGGTCGATGTTATAGGTAATCGGATCAATGTCTGCAAACACTGGAAGCGCACCGACCCGCAGCACGGCACCCACGGTGGCAAAAAAGCTGTAGGGGGTGGTGAGGACCCGATCACCCTGCCCTATTTCCAGGGACATCAGAGATACCAGCAAAGCGTCAGTACCGCTTGACACTCCTATCCCAAAGTCAGCAGAACTGTATTGTGCAACCTCTTTCTCAAGAGATACCACCTCCGGTCCCTGGATATATTGTGTTGAGTCGATAACCTTTGTTACGCTTTCGACGATTTCACTGCGTAACCGGGTCAACTGTGGTCGTAAATCCAATAAAGGTACTTTCATATATTGATGAGTTGTGAGGTGATTAGATTTGAGGATTGGCTGAATAATGAAACGCTACGGGGAATCAGTTGCCCGCTGCAACAATAATTTTTTCCCCATCAAAAAAATCCACAATATCAGGCATCTCTGATTCCAGATATTTTTTCATTTTGCCAAGCAGATTTACTTCAATCTGGCGGACTCTCTCTCTTGATATATCAAAATTGTCGGCAATATTCTGAAGTGTCAGCGGTTCATCCGTCAACAGTCGTTCTTCCAGGATCATACGCTCTTTATCATTGAGGTTTTCCTTGAGTTTTTCGAGCAGCTCGCCAAGTTTTATCTGCATTTCCCTACCGGCAATTTTGGATTCAATGCCAGGCTCGTCACTGGGGATGAAGCTTTTCTGTTCGTCCTCCGAATCATTCTTCACGGGACTCTCAAGAGACACATCCCAGGAGTCCATCCGCTGACTCATCTCGACAACTTCTTTCTCTTTTACATTAAGTCGTTCAGCCAGCATCTTGGGTTCTGGTTCGAACCCCTGTGCGACAAGAAGTTTTTTCTCTTTATTGAGACTGAAAAAAAGTTTGCGCTGCGCCTGTGTTGTGCCTATCTTTACAAGTCTCCAATTATCCATAATAAATTTAAGCACATAGGCCCTAATCCAGTATGCGGCATAGTAGGAAAATTTAACGCCACGATAGGGATCAAACTTCTTGGTCGCCTGAACCAGGCCGACATTGCCTTCCTGGATCAGGTCCATGAAATTCTGCATCCAGTATTTCTGGAAATCCATTGCCACCTTAACGACGAGCCTGAGGTTCGAGGAGACCAGCCGATATGCTGCATTCGGGTCTCCGGATTCTCTGAATCGTATTGCCAGTTCTTCGGTCTCTTCTCTTGACAGCAGTTCATACTGGCTGATCTCCTGCAAGTAGCGGTGCAGGGCGGGATTGCTCAGAACCGGAAGATTTTCATCATCCGATAAGGCAACAAGAGGATTCTCGTGTATTTCTGTCTCTACCTTTATTGATTTCTTTTTCTTACTCATTTATATTTGTCTCCAAGGCTGTTCGAGCCCCTGTAAAGATCCATGTTCTTGCTATGTCACTGAAGGGAAAAACAATTACAACTGATACGACTCCAGTTTGCGTATTTTTAGGTATCCCTTCTTTTTCTGCCATCCTACCATATCCAGCTCACTGTGGGGAAAATTTTATTTAATTTATGTACTATTTATGATAGAAGAGCTATCTTTTCACTCTTGTCTCAATACTGATCAGCAGTGTCGGGATCATTACAGGTAAAACATTCGTTTATGAAAAATATCAGAAATTTCTCCATTATTGCCCATATTGACCACGGCAAATCGACACTGGCCGACCGGATGATTCAATTATGCAACCAGGTCACTGCCAGAGAATTCAAGAACCAGCTGCTTGACAATATGGACATAGAAAGGGAGCGGGGAATCACCATTAAAAGTCAGACGATTTGCCTGGATTATCCGGCAAGAGACGGTGAAAGGTATATCCTGAATCTCGTCGATACCCCGGGCCATGTGGATTTCAGTTACGAAGTTTCACGCGCTCTTTCTTCCTGTGAAGGAGCCTTACTGCTCGTTGATGCGGCTCAGGGCGTCGAGGCGCAGACCCTGGCCAATCTTTACCTGGCAATGGAAAATGACCTTGAAATCATTCCGGTAATCAACAAAATCGATCTTCCTTCGGCGGAGCCTGAAAAAGTTGCCTTTCAGGTGGAGGAAGATCTCGGACTCGATGCAGAGCTGATTCAGTTCTGCTCTGCCAAGAACGGCACCGGCGTCGCTGATATCCTGGAAGCTATCGTCAAGTATCTGCCGCCGCCCAAAGGAAACCCTTCCGGTGAACTGCAGGCGCTGATCTTTGATGCCCATTACGACTCGTTCAGAGGGACAATAATTTCCTGCAGGATCGTAAACGGTACCATTCAAGCCGGGGATACGATTACCTTTATTTCCACCAAGAGCGACTATCGGGTTGAAGAGGTGGGATTGTTCAAACTGAAACGGCAGTCAAAAAAATCACTGAGTGCCGGGGAAATCGGTTATGTCATTGCCGGAATAAAAACGGTTAACGACGCAAAACCGGGTGACACCATAACCAATTCTAAACAGCCGTGCAAAGCTCCCCTCCCCGGCTTTCGGGAAATTCAGCCGGTAGTCTTCTCCTCAATCTACCCAATTTCAACAGATGACTACGGCGATCTGGCAACGGCCCTTGAAAAACTGCAGCTCAATGACGCCGCCCTGACGTTCCAGAAAGACTCCTCTGTAGCACTCGGCTTCGGATTCCGTTGCGGTTTTCTCGGCCTGCTCCACCTGGAAGTCGTTCAGGAACGACTGGAACGGGAGTTTGATATCTCCCTGATCCTCACTGTTCCCTCCGTCAGGTATCGATTTTATCTCAGTGACAACAAAGAAATATATGTCGATAACCCCGCCTATTATCCTGACCCGGCAAATATTTCCAAAATTGAGGAGCCGTTTATCAAGGCGTCGATTCTGATTCCAGAGAGATATATGGGAGCAGTCATGTCGCTCTGCATGGAGAGACGGGGCGAGAACACCAGTTACCATTATCCGACTCCCGGAAGGATCGAATTTAATTGTGAACTGCCACTAGCCGAAGTCATTTACGATTTTTACGACCGCTTAAAATCAATTACCCAGGGATATGGGTCATTTGACTACTCACTGCGAGATTACCGGCCAAGCGACCTGGTAAAACTCGATATACTGGTAAACGGCGAAATGGTTGACGCACTGTCTCAACTGGTTCATCGCTCCATAGCGCGTGCCCGCGGAATGAACGCCTGCGAGCGATTGAAAGATGAGATTCCAAGGCAGATGTTCAAGATTGCGGTTCAAGCGGCAATCGGTGGATCAATTATCGCGAGAACCAACATATCGGCAATGCGCAAGGATGTCACCGCGAAGTGTTACGGAGGCGATATAACCAGAAAAAGAAAGCTGCTGGAAAAACAGAAAGCCGGTAAGAAACGAATGAAAACGGTAGGTAATGTCGACATCCCGCAAAATGCCTTTCTTGCTGTGTTAAAGTCCGACAAAGGTTGACAGCGCAGGAAAAACAGGAACGTTCAGCGGATTATTCTGTCCGTCTTGTTCAAGCTGCTCATGCCGGCAGGAGAAAGCGAGATATCTTCTCAACGAGTTCATCTCGTCCTTCCCCGGTTCTGGCAGAGAAAATCACCCGCTGATCTTTTGTAAAGCCATGACCAGCATCCAGAACGCGGGCGCAGGCAGTCTTCTTGTTTCCTGAAAGTTTGTCAGCTTTCGTATACACCGGCAAAACCGGGATGTTCCTGCTCTTGAGCCACATGATCAGGTCATTGTCCCGGCTCTTCGCCTCGTGACGTATATCGAGAATTACAACAACACAACAAAGCTGCTGCCTGGTCTCCAGATATGCACCAATCAACTCCCCCCATCCGGCCTGCATTTTTTTTGACACCTGGGCGAATCCATATCCGGGCAGGTCAACCAGGTAAAAGGACTCGGAAACCAGAAAAAAGTTGAGCCCCTGGGTCTTGCCCGGGCGCCCGCTCACCTTGACCAGGTTCTTTCTCTGCAGGAGGCGGTTGAGAAGGCTGGACTTTCCGACATTCGAGCGACCGGCAAAGGCGATCTCGGGCAAATCAGATTCCGGCAGCTGTTTGAGGCCATGAACACTTATGACAAAACTCGGATCGGTGAATTCCATTGCCTCTATTCCTGGCGGCCGCAAAGGTTTTTAAAGACTGCTTGTCGGAGCCTCTTGCAAAATGATGATTTTCGTTCAAAATCAAGGCATGCGAAAAAATTTACCGCAGGCATATAATTGATATTCCGAGGATAATATTTTTTAGCATAACGCGGAGGTTGAGCGAAAAGACCGTTTTGCAAAAGGCTCTGCCGCTAAATGACTTTGTTGAGTCTGTACTCGATGATCCCCTGGGCTCCCTTCTTGATCAGGTCGGGAATCAGGTCACGGACAATATCCTCGGAAACGACTGTTTCTACAGAATACCAGTCCTTCTGGTACAGGTTGGCAATGGTCGGGGCGTTTAGGCTCGGCAATACCCTGACAATTGCATCCAGGTCCTTTTGATCCACATTCATCTTCAACGCAACAATCCTGTCAGCATTAAGCGAGCCCTGCAGCAGTGTTGAAATGTTTTCTATCTTTTCGCGCTTCCACGGGTCATCCCAGGCATCTTTGTTGGCGATGAGCTGGGTGTTGGATTCCATCAACTCATGGATGATTCTCAACCCGTGAGCCCTGATCGTGCTCTCGGTCTCAGTGACCTCAACGACGGCATCAACCAGACCGGAAACCACTTTGGCCTCTGTAGCCCCCCAGGAAAATTCGATATCGACATCAATCTGCTCTTTTTCAAAGAAACGTTTTGTCACGTTGACCAGTTCCGTCGAAACTTTTTTCCCCTGCAAATCCTGAATGGTCCTGATATCGGAATCGCCGGCAACGGCGATGACCCACCGTGTTGGTTTTTTGCTGACTTTTGAATAGACCAGGTCGGCAACAATGACCGCATCGGACTGGTTCTCAAGGGTCCAGTCTTTTCCGGTAATCCCGGCGTCCAGCATGCCACTCTCGATATACCTGGACATCTCCTGCGGGCGGCAGATAGAGCAGTCGAGCTCCGGGTCATCAATCTTGGGAAAATAATTCCTGGCAGCAGGTTTTATAACCCATCCCGCTTTTTCAAAAAGCTCGATGGTCGCTTTTTCCAGGCTGCCCTTCGGCAGGCCGAGTTTCAATATTTTCATCTCAGACTCCTTGCACTTCCTGCTGGCAGCAGCGTTATTTTTTATAAACTTCTTCAGGGTCAAAAACCGGTTCTTCTATCACAACGGCCTCCTCTCCCTGTATTTTTCGATAGAAACAGGATGGATATCCTTTATGGCAGGCAGCTCCGCCCAGCTGTTTCACCTTGTAAACGACGGTATCCTGGTCACAGTCGATAAGGATGTCCTTAATGATCTGCTCATTCCCGGACGATTCTCCCTTCAGCCAGATTTTTTTGCGGGAGCGGCTCCAATAGTGGGCTTTACCGGTTTGAAGTGTTTTCTCCCATGCTTCCCTGTTGACATAGGCCAGCATAAGCACACTTCCTGTCAGGTATTCCTGGACAATTGCGGGAACGAGACCATCACTGCTCTTGTTGAAATCAATTTCTATCATCAGTTTTTGTTTTGGTAAGATATTTTGCCTCCCGGCACAGCGCAGGGCTTTGATTTTCTCAGAAAAGTCCAGCAATCGTCGAGGGTTCCTACCTTATGAACCAAGAACGTTTTTGTCAAGCAAACAGAAAGACCTCCATCGGATTGACACTTTTCACCAGAGTTACTACACTTGTCGACTCAAAAACACGTACGCTGGTTTGTAAAGATCCTCCTGTTACACATTTACGACCACTCGGGACAGGAAAAGCATTGCAGCCGGTAAAACAATTGTGATCAGTTAACCGTTTCCTCCCTACCTGGAGATATATCCAATGAGCAGCAACAATAGAGTAAAAGTGGCTTTTACCGGACGACTTGACAATGACGAGGTGTTCATGGTCGTTCCACCTGAGAATCCCATGGTCATCAAACTTGGTAAAAGCGAGTTGCCACCGACTGTTGAAAATGCTGTAGCCGTCATGAAAAAAGGAGAAACCAGAACAATACGCATCTCTCCTGAAGAAGGCTACGGCGGTAGATTAAAGGAACTGCTGCACGAGGTTCCAAGAACGGTGTTCGGCGACAAAGTTATCCCAAAACCAGGCATGATTGTATCTCAGCGCGTAGAAAAGGACGGGGCCGAGCACATAGTGCCGGCAACCATTATCGAATTAAAAGGTGATACGATCGTGATTGATTACAACCATCCGCTGGCAGGTCATCACTTAACCTATGAGCTGACCGTTATCGATTTCGACGAGAAAAGCTGAGTTTCATTGGGGCTGGGAGAGCATCAAATCACCATAGCCGACCGCATCCTGAAAATTTACCTCATCAATGAGTGCTTTCTTGAACGTGGCACCACTCAGATCAGCTCCGCTGAAATCTGCCTTGTAGAGGTCAGCCCCGTTGAATTTTGCCTTGATTAATCGGGCATTCCTGAATGACACGCCCTTAAGATTGGCCCCCGCAAAATCTGCATTCTCAAGATTCGCACCGGTGAAATCCGAGCCTTCCAGGTCAGCGCCACCAAGGTTTTTACCGGAAAAATCACTCCCCGCCAAATTGCACCCATAGCATTTTTTACTTTTACTCACCTGCTTTACCAGGCTCTGCTGCCCCAAAAGCGCTTCGGCTGCCGATTCCTCAATAGCCGGTGAATCAGGTAAGAGCTCATTTTCATCAAATTTTGGATCTTTCTTCTCGACCGGCTCGCTATTACTTTCAGCAACCGACTGGACAAGAGGTTTTGTGTTCGTAACAGGTTCCATTTTTTCAACCGGAGCGGTGGTGCCGGTTTCTTCTTCCTGCGCAGAAACAGGAGCAGCAGTTTTACTTTTATCCTGCAGGGCGTTCTCGTCCATATCTGATTCTGACAGGTTTTCTGCCGTCTGCTCATCCCTTTTTTGCAGAGTACCATCAGGCAGCGGCAGATCCTGTTCCTGGATTTCTGCCGGCGGCTCAGCCGGTTCATATTTCACCACAACATCATTGACGGGTGATACCTGTTTAATGGGTGGGGCATCCTGTTGAGCGGACCCGTCTTCCTGTTTGTCGACCAACATCTTTTCAGCCTGATCAATCTGTGGTGGAACAGGATTAAAATCTCTTCGTTCACCAATAGTGACGTTCTGGTTTTCCGGAACTTTTTTGGGAACCGTGTCATCGGGAATATATGTTTTTTCTACAACGTCCTGAAAGCCTTTTTCGTCAGTAACACTGACATCGCTGAAAGTACCGTCAATTCTTGCGCCGACAAGATAAGCACCGGCCATTTTAACACCCCGCAAATCCGCCTGTCTGAGGTCGGCGCCGGCAAGGTCGGCACCGCCTAACTGTGTCCCTCTCATGATCGCACCCCTGAGATCGGTATTTGACAGGTCGGCAAGGAAAAAGGTTGCATTAGACAAATCCGCTCCCCGCAAATCCGCACCGGACAGATCGAGCCTGTTTAATTCAGCGCCGGCCAGATTGCACTCAACACACTTGTTTGTGGCGACAAGGGTATCGATATTCTCCTGAACCTCGACACTTGTCGCTGCCGCGCACAGTATCGGTACAGATAAGAAAAAGAGGATGAACAGATTCCTGAAGACACCACTGCGTTTACGTTTGTTATTCATGATTCACCATTTAAGAACTCTTGTCAGCCATTGTCGACGTTTAAAAACAATTTCTCCCGGATTTTTTTCATATACTCTATTTTTTCATTTTCCACACCCACGGTTCTATCGGATCGACATCGGCCCACAATCCTCTTTTGAGCCTCCGCGTTTCTTCCTGCAGCTGATACCATTGATCACAAGCAGCTTCTGTGCAGTAATAGGGGTGAACCCAAGCATTTCCGCGACCTATCAACGCACTGTTCACCACTATATCTCCGGCTTCTACAATTGCAACGAGCCGCCCAAAACGGTCAACATATTTCGGAACTATTTCGATATCGTTACCTGAAAGCAGCTGTTCGAGCCCTTTTTTCGACGCTTTCGAATGCGGCTGATCAAATTCAGGAGCATCAACACCCCACAAGCGGATTGATATCTGCACGCCATTATTATTGACCACGAAGGAGTCTCCATCGGCTATATAATGCACGACAGCGGTAAAGCGTTTGCCACCATACGAACCCATTCCGTTCTTCCGGCTCTCACCAAGACTCTGACCGCCCGAAAACAGGATCACGATAAGTGCAGCAGCAAGCAGAACGCGTACCCTATGGAATTTGCAGGTGCAAAGCATGGAAAGTCCTCTTCAGCGTGACGGATTGGCAAACTGGTCTTTTTTCAACTCCAAAGTGCGGGAAAGAAACCCTCGAACGGGAATGCAAAATCGTTCCATTGCAGACAGTGTCATTTTTCTGAACATTGCGGCACAGCTCTATTCACAATCTTGATATTAACGATAAAAGCCTGTTTTTTACAAATATTTTCAATAAGAGCTTGTTGAATATTTACTCTTTATGATATAGTTTTCTTATGATTGAGTGTCCATTTTTTGACATTTCTTACTACAAAAAATAACCCATAAACATTTTCGGAAATCAGCTACCGCAATGTCAAATATGCAGCCTGCCACATTAACCGAAACCGAAGAACATACCAGAGATTTTCTCATCAAACTCCCGCTGTTTGACAGCTTTGATGTGGAAGAGTTAAGCATACTCGCTCGACACACGAGTTACGTACACCTCCAGCGCGGAGAATTCCTTTTTGTTGAAGGAGACCGCGGAACTTTTATGGGGTTTGTCGTTGACGGAGTTCTAGAGGTGATGAAGAAGTCAGAAATCGGTGAGAACATTGTCATAGCAAGGCTTACAAAAGGCAGCTCAATCGGTGAAATGGCTCTTATTGACAAGTCGTCGAGGTCTGCAACCGTCATGGCAAAACAGCCGACGACAATGGTTACGCTTACCGAAAAGGGTTTTGACATTTTAACAAAACAATCACCATCACTGGGCATAAAAATCATCCAAAAAATCGCCAGACTTCTCAGCCTGAACATGCGTCGCACATCCAGCAAATTGGCCGATCTAATGCAGAGACACCCATAATTCATCTCTTTCTTTAAAACTCACATGCCCATCCACCCCACTATTCTCATATGTATTGATGACAAAGAAGAACGAGCCTCGGTTTCCGAGCTTATTTCGACAATAGCACCGACGGCTCGTCAACACACGGTGGAGAAACCGGCACTGCCTGAAAACCTGACTGATGCAAACATTGATACGGTTATTTTAAACTGTGGTGATAGCGGAAAACAGGAGTTGTCAGATTTACTCGATCAGGTTTTGCAGTCTCAACCCTCAGTGGTGACAATTCTGCTCATTCCTGAAGACAGAAATGATCTGTTGAATCTTGCTGTCGATCGCGGTATTTTTTTCTATGCGAGAAGTCCTATCGATCCGGATGAAGCCAGTTTTGTCCTGAAACGGGCCGTACAAAAAATTTCTCTTGGCAACAAGGAAAAGAGTCGCCCGTCAGTAAGAAGCAGGAAAACCTTTTCCGGCTTTATCGGTGAATGCAGCGCCATGCAAACGCTCTTTGACCTCATTACCCGAATCGCAGAAGACGAGTATTCGACCGTGTTGATACGGGGCGAATCGGGAACAGGTAAAGAACTTGTCGCCAGGGCAATCCATTCCGGCAGTCAGCGTCGCAAGAATAATTTTGTGCCGGTAAATTGTGCGGCGATTCCTGACGAACTGCTCGAAAGCGAGTTGTTCGGCCACATGAAGGGCTCGTTCACCGGGGCCACCGCGTCAAAACAGGGAAGAATTCAATACGCGGAAGGCGGCACCCTTTTCCTCGATGAAATTGGCGATATGAAGCCCTCGCTACAGGCCAAATTGCTGCGTGTGCTTCAGGAGAAGGAATTCGAACCGGTAGGTTCGCTGAAGGCCATTCCGGTGAACACCAGAATTCTTGCAGCTACTCACTGTAATCTCGAAGAACTTGTCTCCGAAGGACGGTTCAGGGAAGATCTCTACTATCGGCTCAGCGTGATTCCCTTAACGGTTCCGCCGCTCAGAGAAAGAAGCAAAGATATCCCGATACTTCTTGATGAATTCATCAGGAGATATACAACCAAACGTGGACGGGAACCCATCATCTTTACCCCGCGGGCCCTGTCTATCCTGATGGAATACGAGTGGAGGGGCAACGTCAGGGAGCTGGAAAATCTCGTCCAGCACATGTCGATCCTGTATAGTGGGAAACCGATTCACCCGGCCGACCTGCCTGACAAGTATACCGTTTCCGTCGATCTCTCTGCCGTCCCTGCAGCAAGACCTGAACTGCCGCCAAAACAAAGCTCAATGCTAGACAGCAGAATGGAACGTGCCGAACTCCTTGCGCCGATCCGACCAGCCTCTTTTCAGGTTGACTTTGGCAACGGACCTGTCGATTTCAACAATCTGATCAACGAATATGAAAAGGAATTGATCCTTGAAGCCATGAAACGAACGGCAGGCAACAAAAAAGAGGCCGCCAGAATGTTAAACCTCAAGCGAACAACGCTTCTCGAGAAAATAAAGAAAAAAGAACTGACCGGACTCTGGGAAAATTAGATTTAGATCACGGCCTTCCCCGCAATCCTCAGGCAGCCAGTGATCCCAGATAGGCGGATACTTTACGATTGATCTCCTCATCGGTAGCCGGCGATGGAAGAATATCATGGACTCCGTATTTGACCGCTTTGAGTACCTTAGAGCGTGTCCAGCTTGAGCCGACTGCAATCAGCGGCAGTGAACAACTGGTACTGATTTTGATCGCCTTCCCCAGCGACTGTTCATTGACATCGCTCATTACCAGCAGAACCACTTTAAACAGGCCGGGCAGATAGTTGTTCACATTATCCCTGAAGGAAAGGTGAACCGTCGAAATACCCTGTTCGCTGAGTACAGTGGTAATTCGTTTCGCCTCCGGGTCAGCATCACTGATAACCAGGACGTCAGCGGACCTCCCCTGCTTCCTGTTAGCGCTTGCCGTCTCTGTGTCTGAATTTTCAGCCAAAAGGTCTTCCGGAGGTTCAGCTGAACGACGTTTCGCCCCGGTACCTCCGGCAAGCGGTGCCGAACTCTCCGGCTGGAGAGTCTCCAGGCCGAGGAGTTGCAGGGGCAGGAGCATTTGCAGTTGCCCGGATGATTTGCCGTCAAGGTTCAGGGTCAGCTTGTGCAGATAATAGTGCTTATCTGCAATCGGTTTATCACCTTCAAAGGAGACCTTTTCCGGCACAACCTGCTCGACAGACCGTTTTACAAATTTCAGTTTTCTGCTGGAATGCTCATCAAAAGATTTTGTGTATATCCTCGAAATTACGTTAACAATTTCATCATACGCATCGGCTGCATCGGAGCTGAAAGAACCCTCCCGGACAGCCGCTTCAAGCTCACTCGAAGGCAGCATCAAAAGCGTAGAGCCGACCCTGATTGCATCCTTCAAGCCCAGATAAAGATAACAGCTGCCTTTTTCCTCACCGGTTACGTCAAAGGATGCGGCAAGCTGTCTGCCGGCGGCTTCATCCTTAAAGAACTGCTGCCTGCTCACGACTTTATTGGGCAGCTCGCTGCAGGCTACCTGCGCACCGATTACCTCTCCGACCTCGTCCTGGATAGTCACCCGGCACATCTCAAGTATCGAGTCGATCTCTTCCTTCTGCGTTTTCAGGTCGGGGCCTCCGCTATCCTCAGCTGAAATCCCATCATTGGGGTCACCGTCTCCGCGGTCCATTGGCGCAAGCGGCTCCTGATCATCAGAGGAGGATAACGAAGGTTTTTGAGAAGACGGATCGTTATCCAGACACGCATCGTTTTCCTGTTTGTCAGACTGTACCTGGTTTTGGTTATCTCCGCTCTCATCTCCAAGACCGAAGAAAGCGGCAGGCAACAGCAACAGCAATGGTCCAAGCTCTTTGCCATCAAGCGTAATGCCTGAACTCAGTTCGTAATAAATCTCATCTGCTATGGCTTTGTCCGGAGTATCATCGTCTGGTGGAAAAGATACGAGTTGTTGCGCTCCCTTCTCAAAGAGACAGGGTGAGTCGGACATTTCTTTAAATAAAAGCGTATATGCCGAGGTGATAATATTGGTGATTTCGCCATAGGAATCTTCAATTTCCTCGTCGTATGAGATCTTTTCTGCGAGTTCATCGAGCTCAGAAGGAGGCAGCATGATGAGTGTACCACCAATCCTTATTGCAGCTCTGGCACCTATCAGAAGTAATCCAGTGGCTTCTTCGCTTTGAGCAGCTAATATAATGTCTGTTACGATGAGTTTACCCGATAGTTTGTCCCAAAAGTCTTTTTTTGAGACAATCCGGCCCTGGGGTTGCGATAATGAAAAATCGGTTCCAAGAAGTGAGCCGATTTCGTCCTGAATGTTCTGTCGGGCAGACTGGGCGATGTTATCGATAAGCTGTCTTTTTATCATATAAATCTCAGATTTTTCTCAAAGTGATAACTCTCATCGTTCTCTATCGGCACTCAGCGTCAAATAGTTTATCAAACGTCACCAGTCAAGTCCTCGCAGAGCATCAATAACAGCTCGATCCGGGTCACAACAAATTCCTGCCCTTGATTGCAACTTTTATTCCATTCTATTCATCATCTTGCGACGCAGTGAGCTTTCTTAAGCAACCAGGAGTGCCCAGGCTGAGAGCCTAGTGACGCTCCCGGCATCGACAATACCTCTCTTGAGAAAAAAACTGCATGACCATGGTGCTGCTGCATTGACCCTGCCGGTTTTTTTCATTGCTGCAGTAACGTATCTGATCTATTAGGTCAATTATTTGACTTTTTCTGTCGATAAGAACCTAATGGTACGTGTGAAGAGAGCTTTTTCCATAAATTTAGCATGGTTCAGACTTTGGAATGGTAATTGCAGAAAGATAAAAAACTATGAGGAATTCACCGGTATGAAGCGATTAACCATATTTTTCTGCACTCTATTAATAACCTGTAGTTCCGCCTATGGAGCTTCAACCATATTGAAAATGAACAAATCTGAAGACAGTGATTCCCTGCAGGCCTTTATAACCTTTGACCAGATGCCTCGTTACGAGACCCAGTTAAACGGTAAAAGACTTGATATTATTCTGCAGCAGACAGTGATTGATGAGAAGGCAGTTTTTTTTAAGGAAGATGAGAAGATCGTTAAAATACTTGCACGACCAAATAAAAATGATACAGAACTCAGTTTTTTCTTTCGATACATCCCCCAGAAGGTAGCTTTTTCGATAAGCTCCAACAATACGCTTGTCGCGGATGTGTTGCTCGGCAATCGATTTACCAGCACGTACAGGGATCTTTCCCTAAATTTCAAGGGATTGACGTTTCTTGAGAGAAGTACGCAGGATTATGGCAACCCGCTCGTCTCCTCGCCATATGCCCACGATTGGAAAAAATTTTTTTCCTCCTATGAATCTGACGTCGATATTTCTTTGCCCGTTCGTTTTCATATACCACCATTTCCCCTCTCTCTCACGCTCAAACGGTTGGGAACTGCCGCCTCCGAGCTTTTACCGGCAGAAACTCATACACTTGCCGGAAGCGGTATGTGGAAAGAAATTGCCCCCATAATTGAAGGGCGCATCGATTCTTTTGCAGATATTGAGTCCAAGAAATTTCTCGCCCTCACCTACGGAGAGGTGCTGCTCAGGGATACTAATTTTGAAGGCGCCTACAAACAGCTCTACCTCCTGAAAAACAATTACCCGAAGGAACAGGTCGGTCATCTTGCAGCCTATCTTCTCAGCCTGCTCGTTGCCCTGAACGGCGACCCCTACGGGGCCAATTACGAATTGCGCCTGCTTCTCGACAGGCTTAAAAATTCTGACCCGCTGTTTGCCTATGCCAACCTCCTTTTCGCCGAAACCTGCCTGGCAACAGGTCAGCTGGACAAGATGAGCAGTGCGGTCAATCGCGATGATATCGCCTATCCTGAAGAACTTCAGCTCAAAAGAGAGCTTCGCCAGGCAGATCTATATTATGCTACCGATCAGCCGGTAAAAGCATTTGTTGCTTACCAATTAGTGAGCCAGGAACAGGGAATCAATGCCCAGCCCTATTCTCTCAACGGTTTTTGTGAGACCCTCTATAAACAGAAATCATACGGTGAAGCGTCCCGTTGTTATGACAAGCTGGCAGAACTGACAGACTCGCGTGAACAACTAGGCATGATTTATTACCGCTCAGCCATGGCGAAGCTCAAGTTAAGCGATGACCCGGCAGAGCGTATCAATGATTTCAGCAGAATTGAAGACGCCTTTCCCGGGACAGAGGCAGGTTTCAGGGCGGCGGTGAAAAAAACAGATCTTCGTTTTCTCTCACGTAAAGACTGGTCTTCCACTGCCGTCACATATTACCAGGCTCTCGCCGAAAAATCAGATTACCGGGAAGTCAGTGCCGAGTCCTATTTCAAGGAGGCTCTGCTCTATCACTTTGCAGGCAACAACGGCCAGGCAATTGAACGCGCCAACACCCTGTTGCGAAATTTCCGCAGCGGTGCCGTCCGGTCAAGTGCCCAGGCATTGCTGATTCAGCTGTTACCCGGAGAGTTAGAACGTCTTGTCGACGGCGAGCAGTATTCCGAAGCCCTGACGCTGGCTCGCCAGCATCGTAGTTTTTTCGAAAACAACTGGCTGAACCTTTCACTTCTCTCAGCGCTCGGCCACTCGTACCACCAGATTGGAATTTACAACGATGCGCTGCGAATCTACCTTTATCTCACGGAAATGGCCCGACCGGAAGAACGTGAGCAGTATTTTCTTCCGTTAACGCAAATTGCCTTTGACAAGGGCGATTTCAGCCTCGTCCAGGACTACGCAACACAATACAGCTATTATTACCCGCACGGATCATTCAAAGCAGAGGTGCTCTATCTTCAGCTGAAATCACTGCTTGCCGAGAATCGGATTGATCAGGCAATAAGCCTGATTCCCAGTCCTCTGCCGGATCGGAATGACTACAAATTTCTCTCAGCCGAACTCTACTTCAGAAAAGACGCCTACGGATCTGTCGTTGAAATTCTCAAACCATTCTGGGATCAACGATTCGAACTGCCTGAGAATCTGACATTTATCCTTGCAGAAAGCCTGTTCCTGCTGGGACAGACGTCTGAGGCTGAACCGCTCTATCTCGATTCACGGAAAACAGAGCGATTTTCCGGCCAGTCACTCTACCGACTTGCTGAAATAGCACGGCAAAAAGGATTTGAAGATCAAGCCCTTGACCTGTACAAGGACATCACTTCATCGAAAGAGGATACCTTGTGGAAAAAATTTGCCGAGCGGGAACTGAAACTCAACAGGCTCAACCAGAATTTATAGGAGCAAACGATGAATAAGCTCAACCTCTTTGATAGCACTACTGCACTTCTCCAGAAATCCCTTGATCTCAGATCATCAAATCAACGCGTTATCGCCGCAAATATCGCCAACGCCGAAACGCCGGGCTACGCCCCCGCCCGCTTTGAATTTGAGCAAGAATTACGGGCGGCCCTTTCCGAGTCGATACCCAGCCTCACCACCACCCATGCCTCTCATTTGCCGGTACATTCCGATACCGTTGAAAAAGTTACCGGAAAAATTGTGCGATCCCCTGACAAAACAGGTATCGGAGATCAGAACGGAGTAAGCGTCGACGAGGAAATGATCGCTTTGTCCGAGAACCAGATAATGTATGAGACGGCCGCGCAGCTCCTTAAAAAGAAATTGTCCCTACTGAAATACGTGGTTCAGGGCGGTCAATAACACACTAAATAAACCATAAACAAGGACAGACATCATGGATATTTTTGCATCATTTAAGGTAAGTGCTTCAGCACTGAAAGCACACAAGACGCGTCTTGACACGATCAGCTCCAATCTCGCCAATGTTGAAACGACATCGACACCGGAAGGCGGGCCTTACAAAAAGAAATCCGTCTATTTTGAAAGCAGACCTCTGGACTTTAAGGAGCAGATGGATGCAGTTACCAAAAATTCGGTCCAAACGGTTGAAGTAACCAGAATCGTGGAGGATGAATCACCGCCACGAAAGGTCTACAATCCCGCCCACCCCGATGCAGGTACTGACGGCTATGTGGATATGCCCAATATCAGCGTTATGGAGGAAATGGTCGACATGATGTCCGCCACCAGATCATATCAGGCAAATGTGACCTCCATACAGTCGGCAAAGCGAATGGCCATGAAAGCTTTGGAAATCGGGGGATAATAGACAATGAACATACTACCTGTCAATAATCCGACCCCCCCGTTCAACAGCAGCAGCACAAATGGTGCTGCCATTACTCAGACCGAACAGAATTTTTCTGATTTTATCAAGTCTACAATCAACCAGGTGAATGAATCGCAGGCCGAAGGAGATCTTTCCATTCAAAAACTGCATAACGGAGAGGCCCAGAACTTGCATGACGTGATGATATCAGTTGAACAGGCTGATATTTCACTGCGAATGCTCGTTCAGATCAGGAATAAAGCAATCCAGGCATATGAAGAAATTATGCGCATGCAGATCTAATACATCTGCACCCATTGGATAAAAGAGACTGGTAAGGATTTCTTATGGCTACGGATGGACCAACTACTTCAGCAAATCTTGCAGGTGATCACATGGTTGCCGTTGAGAAAAAAAACATTCTTACGCTTATCAGGGAGTGGCCATTAAACAGGAAGATCGCCCTTGGACTAATCACGGCGCTTTCTCTTGCGGTTTTTGCCTTTCTGATAGTTCAGGCGCGGGTTGCCGATTATCAGCTTCTCTATGCAAACCTGTCAGAGGCGGACGCAGGTTCGGTCGTAAACTGGCTGAAAACAAAAGACATCCCCTACCAGCTGAAAAATGGCGGGAAAAACATATGGATCGGTGCCGATAAAATCTATGACACTCGGCTGGACCTTGCTGCCAATGGTCTGCCAAGCGGCGGTGATGTCGGTTTTGAAATTTTTGACAAACAGAGTTTTGCCCTGACTGATTATGTGCAGAAAGTCAACCATACAAGAGCGCTGCAGGGAGAACTTGCCCGGACGATCACCTCGCTGGACCCGGTTGAATCAACCCGGGTACACCTTGCCATCCCTGAAAAACATCTTTTCAAGAATCAGCAGAAAAGTCCGACGGCTTCGGTTATCGTCAGCCTCGCTCACGGCAGGCAGCTTGATCCTGAGCAGGTTCAGGGGATTCTGCATCTGGTTGCCGGTTCGATTACCGGCCTCACTCCTGAAAATGTGAAAATAATCGACTCAAACGGCGTTGTTCTTGATGGACAAAACAAACCCGACAGTGAAAAGCTGCTCTCGGTGGACATGCTCGCCTTCCAGATGGATGTCGAACAGCGCCTTCAGATGAGGGCCCAGGACCTCCTGGACACCATCATGGGCAAGAACAAAGCGATGGTGCGGGTGACCGCCGACCTCGATTTTTCCAAAGTCGAAAAAACCCAGGAACTCTATGACTCTGAAGAACCCGTTGTCAGGAGTGAACAGGTAAACGAGGAAAGCAGCGGCACCCGGACAACCGGCGGTATTCCCGGCGTACAATCGAACCTTCAGGGAAACAGTGGCGGCCTGGGGAATGAAGAGCCACCATCCATGAAGAGCTCCCGGACAACCAACTATGAAATCAGTAAAACCATCAGTAAAATAATCAATCCGGTCGGCACGATCAGGTCGCTTTCAGTTTCCATACTCGTTGCCGATCGCATGGTTTCCGGCAAGAATGGTGAAACCTCAACCTCAGTCGCGCTGAGCGATGAAGAATTAAAATCCATTGAAAAGATGGTGGCAAGCGCGCTTGGCATCATCCCTGAGCGTGGAGATATCATAAACGTCGTTTCCATGCCGTTTTCCGATCCACCGGAAAAAGAAACGCTGGCACAGCAGCTGCCCGAGAACCTCGTTTACCGTTACCTGCCTGCTATCAAGATCTTCCTTATTGCTCTCGGAGCGCTTCTTTTCTACCTGCTCCTGCTCAGGCCAATCATCAAGACCATGAAAGGCGAGGTAACGGCGCATTACAAAACTGTTGAAGAAATGGAACGCGAAAGAGAACGGCACAAAAAAGCCGAAGAAGAAGAGTTGGCGCGTTCCATGGTATACGACGAAGACCAGGTTGTAACCCTTCGCAAAGACGTTTTCCGCAACCCGGTACCGACTGCCTATATCATTAAAAACTGGATTCAGGAAGCATAAAATCATGAGCATTGAATCACTAACCGGCTTAAATAAGGCTGCTGTCGTGCTTATCTGTCTCGGCGAGGAAGCAACTGCCAAAATATTCAATGAATTATCCGATGAAGAGGTACGAAAGGTAACCAGGGCCATGGCCGCGATCGACCATATTCCGCTTGATATCAAGGAAAAGGCCTTTTCCTCTTTTGCCGAGGCCCAGCAGGAATTTGCCGGATTATTTGTCAAGGGCAACGAATTTGCCAAAAATGCAATCTCCGCCATTGCTGAAAAAAGCCGCAATGCGGCGCTCCTTGACCAGTTCATTTCCGGAACAGAGTCCCGCTCGCTTGAAACAATAGCCCTGATGCAGCCGCAAATGGTAGCCGGTCTACTTGAAAAGGAACATCCCCAGACGGTGGCACTGATTCTATCAACCCAGCATGTCGAGCATGCAGCAGAGATCATGTCGCACCTCCCCGAATCAATGCAGTCGGATGTTGTTTACCGTATCGCCAAGCTCGACAAGGTAGCACCGGAAGTTCTCAGCAATATCGAGAATGCGCTCAACAAGGAAATCGGCCTTGTCGCCGGTAAAGAACAGAAAGAAATCGGTGGTCTCAACAAGGTTGTTGATATGCTCGGGAACATGAAAAACAATCTTGATGTCGACATTCTTGAAGCCATGGAAGAAATGGATCCCGATCTCGCTGAGGAGATACGGAAGATGATGTTCACCTTTGAAAACCTTACCGCTCTCGATGGCAGGTCGCTGCAGATGATTTTACGAGAGGTCAACAACGACTCGCTGACCATGGCATTAAAGACCGCTTCGGACGAGATGAAAGAGAAGATCTTTTCAAACATGTCCTCCAGGGCTGCAGACATGATCAGGGACGACCTCGAGGCCATGGGTCCTGTCAGGCTCTCTGAAGTTGAGGCGATGCAGCAGTCCATCGTGAAAATAGCGATGAAACTTGAGGAAGAAGGGAAATTAGTGCTTAATTCCGGTGGCGGCGATGAGCTTGTCTAGGCATTTCAAGGACAACGGCTCGTTTACACCCAAAAGTCTGGTTTCGGGTTCAGCATACGAAAAAGCGGACTGGGCTCCTGCTGCGGTTCCAAGCGCTGAGCAAACGAAGCTGCCTCCTCAAGATGATGTCCCCAAAGCTACCCACCAGGAACCCGAGCGCTCAAGCGAAAAAACGGCAGCGCCAGCAGGTGTGCATGAGCAACTCGACCAGGAACAGCAGGAAATCGACATCGTCTCAGCCGAACCGCCTGCGGTGATGCCTGACATTGAGACAATACAGAAAGAGGCCTATGAGGCCGGCATCAAACAGGGGCTGAAACAGGCGCAAGCCGACTTCGGTTCAGCACAGACTGCGCTGACACTGCTCTGCGACCAGCTGAGCTCGATCCGGGAGACCATCCTCAAGAACAGCAAGGATGAGATGGTGGAGCTTGTCATTGCCCTGTCTGAGAAAATCATTCGTCATTCGGTTACCGAACAAAACCAGACAATCGTTGACACCGTTGAATCAGCAATCCATCAGGCAGTCAAATCCAGCGAGTTTTATATCTATATCCATCCTGATGACATGTCGATTATCCAGGATCGCACCCAGACTTTTATTTCCGGTCTGAACGGTCTGGACAATATTGTTGTCAAAGCGGATTCTTCAATCGAGCGCGGCGGCTGCAGGGTGGAATCTGACAATTGTACCGTCGATGCAACAGTCAGCAGCCAGTTCAAGGTGCTGCAGGAACGTATTTTAAAAAAGAAATAAGATCGCTGCAACCCAGCAGAAACCGGAATATCCATGCTCTTTAACAAAGCTATTTTAACAGAAATCAACACGATTAAAGTCTGGGGAAAAGTAACACGAATCGTCGGCCTTGTGGTTGAAGGCTATTGCCCTCATGCTTCGGTCGGTTCTCTGTGCGAAATTTCACCACTTGATAGCAACAGTGAGCCGGTTTACGCAGAAATCGTCGGATTCAGCAATCTTCGTGCCCTTCTGATGCCGCTTGGCGACTTGAGAGGGCTCGGTCCCGGCAGCCTGATCAGGGTTGTCAAAGACAGTGCAACGATTAAAGTCGGCAACAATCTGCTCGGCAGGGTTATCGATGCAATGGAACAGCCCCACGACGGTTTTGCCGCCCCTGACCTCAAGGATGAGCGGCCGCTCTACGCCCTGCCTCCAGGGCCAATGCAGAGAAAAAACATTACTGAGACGCTTGATCTTGGGATTCGCGCCATTAACGGTTTCATCACCTGCGGAATGGGGCAGAGAATGGGAATCATGGCTGGCTCGGGAATCGGCAAATCGGTCCTTCTCGGGATGATGGCCCGCTATGCCAGGGCTGATATCAATGTAATTGCCCTGATTGGTGAGCGGGGTCGGGAGGTTCGGGAATTTATTGAACGTGATCTTGGCAAGGAAGGACTCTCCCGCTCTGTTCTTGTTGTCGTGACCTCTGACCAGTCTCCGCTGCTGAGAATGAGAGGAGCCTTCGTTGCCACCGCCATAGCTGAGTATTTCTGCCAGCAGGGTAAAAACGTACTGCTGATGATGGACTCGGTTACCAGGTTTGCAATGGCAATGCGCGAGATCGGTCTCGCCATTGGTGAACCACCAACTACCAAGGGGTATACACCCACCGTCTTTGCGACACTTCCGAGGCTGCTCGAACGCGCCGGCAGATTTCAGGGACAGGGTTCCATTACCGGACTCTATACGGTACTGGTTGACGGTGATGACCTGAATGAACCTGTTGCCGACTCGGTGCGCTCGATCCTTGACGGGCATATCGTGCTGTCAAGAGACCTGGCGGCCCGTAATCATTATCCGGCAATAGACGTGCTTAACAGCACGAGCAGAATCATGCGCGAGATATCCTCGACGCGACACCTGGAACTGGCTGGAAGAGCGAGATCGCTCATGGCAACATACAAGGACGCAGAGGATCTCATCAATATCGGCGCCTATATGAAAGGGTCTAACCAGAATATTGACAATGCGGTTGAAAAAATCGATGACATCAATAAATTCCTGCGTCAGAACTATGACGAAACCACCTCGCTGAAGCAGACAGTTGAGGAACTGGGAACAGTTCTCAGCGAAAGAAGAGACCCGGATGATCAGCAGAAAAATCGGCGCAGCTCAGACAAGCGCTCCAGCGTGGGTTGACGGGGGTCATGATGAAGCCTTTTACCATGGAGGCGGTTCTAAAATATCGGAAACGGCTCAAAGACCAGGCCATGAACAGCTTTCAGCAGGCGCAGCGTGAACGCAACAGGGCTGAACAGGCCTGGTTGCTGAAAAGAGCAGAATATATCTCACTTGTCGATACGCGTGCTGAACTCGAAAATCAGGGAGTAAGTGTGGATGAGCATATTCGCTATCAGAACCGTATCGAATATGTATCCACCGAACTTGCAGGACGTGAAGATACCTTAAAGAAAAAAACAGAAACCGTCATCCTGCGTAGAAGACAGCTTGTCAAGCGGCGTAAAGAAGAACGGGCTCTGGAAAAATTAAAAGAAAAGCAGACTATCGAGTACCTAAGGTTCATCGAGAGAAAAGAAGCTGCGATGCTCGATGAGATCGCCCTGCTTCACCGCAACCAGAAGGATTCACACGAACCAAACACATTCCTATGATGCGACAGACATTAATCATTTTTCTATTTTTTACGTTCTTCATGTTCAACGGCGCTTCACTGTCGAGTCTCAGAGCGGAGGACAGCAAAAGTGCTGAGGATCCAGAATTTTCATCTGTTGAAGAGCGAAGACTGCATACCTCCCTGCAGCAGGAGCGGGCAAATATCTTCGAAGAAAAAAAACAGCTCGCCCTAAGAGAAAAGGAGCTAAAGACCATCGAAGATGCTGTCGATAAGAAACTTGCTGAGATTGATACAAAGCTTGAAGAACTGGAGCGGAGGAAACAGCAGCTCACCGATCTGCTGGCCCAGAAATCCGCTGAAGAGGTAAAAAAAGTCCAGGATCTCAGTAAGATTTACGAAAAAATGGATCCGCTGAAAGCAGCCCTGGCATTGTCAGGACTGAATCAGCAACTCGCCGCCGACCTTCTGGCGAGCATGAAAGTGAAAGCAGCTGCAAAAATACTCGACAACCTGAACAAGATCCAGGCAACCGAGATAAGCAAAACCTTCTCAACGATACAACTGGAGTAAGATATATGGACATCATCCCGATTCTCCCGACTCCGCAGCAAGGAACAACGCCTCATCCGGCTGAGCTCCCGACAGGAACGGCTGAAACGGGGTTTGATGAAATACTCAGACGGGGAATGCGAACACCTGCACCCCCCTCCCAGTCTCCTGCCAAAACAACTTTACCAGCCGGCCGAAACAAAAGCGATGTTTCAAACCCTGAAGTGCAGGCAGTTGCCAGTGACCTCGATAGCATCGAAACGGCTGACTCAGCGCTTAACGATAGAGGCGAAGACGCCCCTTCGGCAACTGGATCATCTCTTGTCCCGTCCCTGCTTCAGACAGAAAAAAGCAGGGTTCAACAGTACTTTCTTCCAAACGCGCTGGGGGTTATCTTCAATAGCACTCCGGCCGATTTTTCAGCGCCTTATACAGACTTTTTCTCCGGATCACTCTCTTACTCTAGAACTGTTTCGCCCCAGTTTTCACCCACACTGCCGAATGTCGAACAGGATGCGCAGTCTTCAGCTCTAAATCGCCTGAACATTTTTGCAAGGTACACGGGTCACGGCGCAGATTTTCTGCAACCAGCCGGTACAGATCAGACTCAAATATCAGCGCAGCCTACAGCCAATGCGGCCGTATCCCAAGCGATCACCCTGGAATTACAATCAAGTGCATCACCATTTTCGATAAAAACTGCTGAATCGTTGAGAATAACCGCTGAAAAAATGATTGTACAGGCCGGTTTTACATCCTCAACGCAAACGATTAATCCCGGCAGTCAACGCAAGCACACACTTGAACCCAGGACCTCCGATTCGATAAAACCGTTTGCTGTCTCCCTGCTGTCAAATGATTTCAGTTCTGTTAAAAACAGCATGCCGTTTGATAAAGGCAGCATCTTTTTTGAATCCTCAACGGTTTCATTTTCCCGGTTAGGACAAGCTGAGAGCGCACCCGCAGTTCAAACAGCTGCCTCAGCACAGCAATCGACCCTGATGCTTGAAGAACTGCAGAAATTAATCAGGCACAATAACGACAGGCTCACCATCACCGCAACATTGGAACGGACGCCCGCTCCGGATCAAGCAAAATCTGATCACCTGTTAAAACCGGTTCAGGCAAACCCGGAGCAGCAGCACAGCTCAACTGAGACTCTGTTCAGGATGAGCACCAGTCCCGCCCCAGTGGCGGCTCTCAACCCCCAGGAGACAGCACCACAGACTAAACCCGAACACCTTCGATCAGGGTTGATGGAAGGATTTCAGGAGCAGTTTATCAGCTCGCGTTCAGCATCTTCTGAGCAGAGCAGCCGTAACGGAACCGATCAGCAGATGCTGCAGCAGCATTCTCAGTCAGCAGATGGCAGCTCCCAGCAGCAGGCGTCGGATACAACAGCAGCCAGAAGCACGCTGCCGGCTGATCAGGCAACGCCGAGTCCGGTTTTCGCTTCACAATTTCATGATACCGGTTCAACGCTATCTTCTGAGGCAACGAAACTGGCCTCACCTGCCTCTGCTCACCTCAACCTGGTGCGTGACCAGGAGATTATCAACCAGATTGTCGACCGCTTCTCTCTCCACTCCCGACAGCAGACAAGCCGACTCAGCCTGCAGCTTCATCCGGCGGAACTTGGCGAGCTCAAGATTGATCTCATTGTAAAAGGTGATGTTCTTAAGGCAAACATATATACCCAGACACAGCAGGCAGGAGAGATCATCGACAGGAATCTATCCCGCCTTCGTGAAATTCTCCAGGACCATGGAATTACCGTAGACGAACTGGCGGTATCATTTAAATCAGACAACAAAGATGATTTTACCCCGCACCATGGCCAGCTTTTCGGGGACCAGAATCCGCTATTTAAAGGTCAGCAAAGAGCGGAGACCGGATCAACCTTTGCGCAGGCGATTGAAGACACCTTTCTGACCAGTGAACCAAAACCACCAGGGGTAAACCTGACCATTTAGGAGTATTCCATGAGTTACATAGATGCGTTAAACCAGTCATACAGTGCCTCGGGCCAGACGAAGGCCAGCGAGGCAGACAGGGGCAAGGATGTAATGGGCAAGGAGGATTTTCTCACGCTCCTGGTTGCCCAGCTTCAGAACCAGGATCCCCTCAACCCCGATGACCCGACCGAATTCACCGCGCAGCTCGCCCAGTTCAGCTCTCTTGAACAGTTATTCAATCTTAACGAGAGCATGGAAAATGTTGCCTCTGCCGTCTCTGACTCCCAGAAACTTTCGGCCTTGAGCATGATCGGCAAGGAAGTCGCCTATGCAGAGAGTGATTTCAATTTTGACGGCTCTCCTGTTCGAGTCGGTTACTCGATCGACGGGGAAGCAAGCGATATCACGCTCCTTCTCCAGAAGGACGGTGCCACCGTTGCAACCCTGAAGGGAACCGAACTGCAGCAGGGCGATCACTTTATCACCTGGGATGGACTCACCGCCTCAGGGGTTCCTGCACCGATTGGCGATTATTCAATTGTGGTTCAAGCCTCTGCGGCTGTTGACAGCATAGCCGCAGCCCCGCTGATTCGCTCTGTGGTGACGGGAGTCGATCTGAACAGCGTTGCCGGCGGCCTGCTCTTTACAAAAGCCGGAGAGGTCGAGGTCAATAAAATTAAAGGCGTTTATGAAGTTCAAACAGGTCCTGGTCAGGAAGACGCTGCCGGGGAAGAAACAGCTGCAACAGTCCTGGAACCGGCAGTAGAGGCTGCCCAGGCTGGTGCCGAAATTGCTGAAGAAACAGTGCCCACGGAAGGATAACTGTCAGCTTATAGGTAAATGGACGAGAGGTCCACTACAGTATCAGACGTCAAAACGTCAATGGAGGAATAGCAGATGGGTATTTCCAGTGCATTGTACAGCGGTGTAAGCGGTCTACAGACAAACTCCCACGCCATGAGTGTCATCGGCAACAATCTCGCCCACACCAACACCACCGGGTTCAAGGGAGCTAGAACGGTCTTTTCCGATCTGCTCTCGGCATCGGTCAGTGGTTCAGGAGGTTCGTCCCAGATCGGAAGGGGTGTCGGCCTGTCGAAGGTAGACAATATTTTCAGCCAGGGTACGTTTGAGTCGACCGAGTCCGGTCTTGACGTCGCCATAGAGGGCGACGGCTTTTTCATGCTCAAGGAACCGGGCGATGATACCATGTATTATTCCCGCGCCGGTGCCTTCAGGTTCGACCAGAACGGTTACTTGATCAACCCGGAGGGTTACCGGGTACAGGGCCAGCCCTTTGACAGGGCTTCGGGGGTATTGACCCCGGGCGAACCCCGGGATATCGTGGTTACCGATACCGGCCTCATTCCTGCCAGCATGACGACAACGATGGAGCTCAACAACAACCTCAATGCCGCTGAGCTGCCGCCAATGTTGTGCCTGCTGGATTTGACCACACCAACCCGGAATCGTACAACTATTCAATGTCAACCCAGGTCTTTGACTCGTTGGGCAACCCGCACCTGATCACCTCATATTTTGAAAAAGTTGCAGCAGCAGACAATACCTGGAACTGGTACTGGAGTGCCGAAAATGCCGACGGTGACACTATCGGCGGCCCGGCTGCTGCGGTAGGCGGCCAGAGCGGCGCCTATGCCGACCCAGATTGTCTTTAACGAAAACGGTATTATCGATCCGCCTATCGGCCCCCAGGCCCTTGGCGCAATCGACTGGGTCAACGGTTCCAATCCGGCCCAGAATATCGAATTGACATTTGATACAACACAATTTAACAGCGCCTCTGTGGTCATCTCCCAGGACCAGAACGGCCTCGGGTCAGGTGATCTTACCAGTGTCAATATAAACGAGGAAGGCATCGTCGTCGCCTCCTACTCAAATGGTGAAAAGATCAATATTGCCCAGCTCGCCCTTTCTAAATTCCAGAACCCGGGCGGCCTCAGGCTAGAAGGAAGTAACCTGTTTGTGGCGACCGCAGCAGCCGGCCCGCCCCGAACAGGACTGCCGGGAGCAGAACTCGGCAAGATATTCACCAATTCCCTGGAACAGTCAAATGTCGATATGGGAAACGAGTTTGTCCGCATGATAACCGTGCAGAGAGGATTCCAGGCAAACTCTAAGATAATCACCACAATTGACGAACTCCTGGGAGAGCTGATCAACCTGAAACGATAGCGTGTCAACAATCTGACACAGCTGCCATCGAGGAGTCAGGATTTCTGACTCCTCTTTTTTTATCCGGCGCGGCGATCTTTCTCGTCAGAAAAACTATTGCAACCTTGAGTTTTCACACGCAAAAGCCTATGATAAAAAAGGTGAAAACCGTATCTTGAACAAAGAGGCCGGCCGGCGCCCTGGGGGCCGGATGAAAAACGTACCGCTTTATCTTTTTTGTCTTACGATCGGAGGTTTTTTTTGGACCTGTCAACAATTTTAGGAATGGGAGCAGCCTTTGGCCTTATGCTGATGGCCATCCTTCAGGGCGGGCCCCTGACCATCTTTGTAAACGTTCCTTCGATAATGATTGTTTTTGGCGGCACGCTGGGCGTTGCATTTGTCCACTATCCCTTCTCGGATCTCTTTGATGCCGCAAATGTTGCCAAAAAAACGATCCTGCACAAAGAATCTTCCATTAACGAGATGATTGTCCAGTTGATGGAATTTGCCAACAAGGCACGCAAGGAAGGAATCCTTGCCCTGCAAAGCGCCATGGACAATGTAGAAGATGAGTTCCTCACCAAGGCAATGCAGATGGCTGTCGATGGCCAGGAGCCTGAAACCCTGCGAAGCATGCTCAATACGGAGATTGAATACATTGAGCAGCGCCACGATAAAGGCGCGAATATTTTTATTTCCCTGGCCGCCTACGCTCCTGCCATGGGAATGGTCGGAACGCTGATCGGCCTGGTGCAAATGCTCCAGACCATGGACGATCCCTCAAAGATCGGACCAGCCATGGCCGTGGCCCTGCTGACAACCTTCTACGGAGCGGTCATGGCCAACGTCATCTTCGCTCCGATGGCGGGGAAACTGAAAACTCGTTCGCAATCCGAAGTCTTAAACAAAACCCTGATCATTGAGGGAATGCAATCCATTCTATCCGGCGAAAATCCCCGTATAATGGAGCAGAAACTCCACGCCTTCATCGCGCCAAAACTGCGTGAGTCCACCTTCAACAGGTAAGCGAGATCAGGTTATGAGCGAAAAACCCGATAACCAACCCCAGGAACAAAAAAAAGAAAAGAAAAAAAGCGCTCCTCCGGGTGCGCCTGCCTGGATGGTCACCTATTCTGATCTTGTTACGCTGCTGCTGACGTTTTTCGTTCTGCTGATGTCAATGGCAAGTATGGATCCGGTTCGCTTCACCGAAGCCTCAAGTTCCCTGAAAGACGCTTTCGGCGTTCACTCTCGCCCGGCGCATGTGGAATTTGCCATACCAATCCTGCCGGCACCGCCAAAAACCAAATTTAATCCTGTCCCGACCGAACTGACGACCAAAATTTATCGCAAAATCAAGGCCCAGATCGAAGAATTTGAGATGAGTAAAGATGTTGAAGCGGTCGAACGCGACGACGGCACCATCATTCTTCGGGTAAACAACGCCATTCTTTTCAACGCCGGTGACTCACGCGTAACCCCCCAGTCACTGCCGACACTGAGAAAAATTGCCGATATGATCAGGCCGCTTCCCATGACCCTCAGGATTGAAGGGCATACCGATGACCAGGTTGTTTCCTCGCCTGCCGGATCTGACAACTGGAATCTCTCAATTGCGCGGGCTGTCTCCGTTACTCGCTTTTACGAGCAGAGCAGCCTCCTTCCCCTCGACCGCATGTCAGCCATCGGCTACGGTTCCAAGCGGCCGCTCGTGCCGAACACCAATGAAGATAACCGCGCCAGGAATCGGCGGGTTGACTTTGTTTTACAGGTAAAAGACACTTCAGGCATGAGTCCTGCAGGTAGTGAAGCAGGCAAGATACCACTGTAAAAATTTTGACACCTGATTTACAAATTTTACCTGGTTTACATGATGGCTGAAAAATCGCAAAAAACGTCAGATACTCCCGAAAACAAAGGCTCCAGGAAAAAACTCTTTATTATCATCGCCCTTGTCGTGCTTGTTCTGTTAATCGGTGGAGGAGTTGCCGGTTATCTTTTGCTGAGCAAAGCGCCTCCGCCGGAAGAAAAAGATCCCGGAATGCAGGTTCCTGTTCCCGAGATCAATACCCAGAGCGAGATCGGCCCGATGGTCAATATTGACGAGTTTATCGTCAATATTATCAGTGATGAGAACAATCACTACGTCAAGGCAGCGCTGACGATCGAATTGTCCAGCGTCCCGGCCAAGGAAGAAATTGAAAAGAGAATGCCGCAGATCCGCGATGCAATCCTGCTTCTCACCGGCAACAAGACCTTTGAGGAGCTGCAGGACCTCCAGGGAAAGAAACAGCTCAAAGCTGAACTGCTCAGCAAGATAAATGCAATCCTGCAGACCGGGCAGGCACGATCGATCTACTTTACCGATTTCGTCGTCCAATAACAGATTACTGAAGTGAGCATCGTGGAACCAATTCTCTCAAAACAGGAAATTGATGATCTCTTGAGTGCGGTGAAAGAGGGGCGCATATCAACCGATCTTCACGCTCACGATAAGCATCGTGTCCAGCAGATCGAATGTTCTGAACTCGATCTCTTCCAGGTCTCGACAAAGCGCGGTGATAACATCAGAATCCCGAATTTTGATATTATCCTTGATGCCTTCAGTCAAAATTTCTCTATCTCCCTGTCCAATCAACTCCAGAGAACGTTCTCCATTTTCAGGACCGGCCTCGAATCAATGCCGTTCCAGGAGTATCTGTCATCCAAGGATAATCTCGGTTCAATCGGCGTGCTTGACCTGTCGCCATTAAAGCATGGCGCACTTATCCAGTTTGACCCTTCATTGTCCTTCTCGACCGTCGAAATAATGCTCGGCGCCTCGATCGACCTGGACCTGCTACAACTAGACCGCAGACTTACCAAAATTGAGCTCAATGTTCTCAAATCGCTGATGAACAAAGCCTGCGATGATCTCGACAGGGCTTTCAGGCCCATAACCAGGCTGCATTCCAGCCTCATTAAGGTCGAAAACAACCCAAGACTCGTTTCAATCACCAATCCGAAATCCGAAGTGATCATATGTACATTCGATGTAACAGTCGGAGAACTGCATGGAGTTATGGAACTTGTTTTTCCGCTTGCCACGCTGGATCCGTTCCGTGAGGAGTTCAGGGATCTTCTGAGCGTCAGCTCCCTGAAACACGGCGGCTGGACAGATATACTCATCGAAGAACTCAAGGACATGACAACAACGGTTATTGCCCAATCCGGCGTAATTGAACTGCCGGTCGGCCATGTTCTTCGCCTGAAAAAAGGCGATGTTGTGCCGCTTGATTATGATCTCAACTCACCGCTGAGAATCCTGGTGGAGGAAAAGTTGAAATTTTTTGCCCAGCCCGGTGTACACCGAGGCAAAAAAGCGGTGAGCCTGACAACCGTATGCACGTGAAATAATAAGGAGCAAACATGGCGTCAAACAACAGTATTGAGTCCGGCTCCCGTCCAGACCCAAAAGAACTCAAAGAACTTCTTGATGACAGCGATCAGTCTCCCTTCTCCGGCCAGACGACTGCAAAGTCCGCTGCAGCTGAAGGCGGTCGAGGGCTTGATTTTCTCTATGATGTTCCGCTGCAGGTTTCCGTCGAAGTCGGAAGAAGCAAGATATTGCTTCGTGACCTGCTTAAAATGGGCGAAGGATACGTCATTGAACTGGACAAGCTGGCCGGCGAGCCACTTGATCTTTACGTCAATTCCCGCCTTATTGCCCGAGGTGAAGCCGTCATGGTCGGAGAACGCTTCGGCATCAGGCTGACCGACGTTGTCAGTACCAGTGACCGCATAGAAAAACTTGGCTGAGATCCCTGAAATGAAAAAAAAAAGACACATCGTTTCCTGCGCATCTTTATCGATAGCCCTCTGCCAGTCAGCAGCGCCTGGTTTTGCCTGCGCTGCTGAAAGTTTTTCCCTCCTAGACTCTTCATTGAAAATGATCTGGGGGCTGCTTGTTGTCCTCGGTATTCTGCTGATCATATACGGCCTGGTAAAAAAGCGGGTAACCCTTCTCCAGGGCGGCGGCAAAGGCGTGATCAAGATTATCGAAAGCCGTCACCTGGTTCCCAAAAAATCACTGTTCCTGGTGGAGGTCCGCGGCAGGGAGTACCTGCTTGGCAGCGGCGGCGACTCCCTTACCCTTATCGCCTCTTTAGACGGGGCCGGCCGTGCTTCATCTGATTTCAATTCGATCTTAAAAGATACCGAGACGAGCAGATCAGCATGAACTCCAAAAAAAAGCTGAACATTTTCATCCTGCTCGCTGCAGCAGCTATCCTTATCCCCTCTCTCGCCGGTGCTGTTTCTGTACCCACCGTTTCATTCGGGATCCAGGAAGCCGAATCGCCCCGGCAGGTATCAACGGCGCTGCAGATTCTTTTCCTGCTGACGATCCTCTCAATAGCACCTGCGATCCTGCTGATGACAACCTGCTTCACCAGAATTGTTATTGTCCTTGGTTTTGTCAGGCAGGCGATGGGTACACAGAACATGCCTCCGACCCAGATTTTAGTCGGTCTCTCGCTGTTTCTCTCGTTCTTTATCATGTCGCCGGTTATCAACGATATCAACACCAACGCGCTTCAGCCCTTCCTCACTGAGGAAATCAGCCAGGAGCAGGCGCTGGACCGAGCTCTTGCGCCGATGAGAAATTTCATGTTCAGCCAGGTGGGAGAGGAAGAACTGGCATTGCTATCCGGAATTACCCTTGAGGAGGAACCGTATGGAAAGGAAGACATCCCGACTCTAACGCTCGTTCCCGCCTTCATGCTTTCAGAAATGAAAAAAGCTTTCCAGATGGGATTTATGATTTATGTGCCGTTTCTGGTCATTGACATGATCGTCGCCTCCATCCTGATGTCAATGGGCATGATGATGCTGCCGCCGGTCATTATCTCCATGCCGTTCAAGCTGCTGCTCTTTGTCCTGGTTGACGGCTGGGGTCTGGTTGTCGGATCCCTGATCAAAAGCTTTTCCTGACCTATTTATCCGGAGAAAATCTATGACTCCCGACATGGCTATCGATATCTGCCGGAAAGCGGTCCAGACTGTGCTTCTCGGTGCCGCTCCGATGCTTCTTGCCGGCCTTATTGTCGGCCTTCTGATCTCCATTTTCCAGGCTGCCACCCAGATCAATGAACAGACAATGACCTTTGTACCAAAGATCGTTGCCGTTTTTCTGACGCTGCTCATCTTTGCCCCCTGGATCATAAAACTGCTCACCGTATTTACCACCGGTCTATTTGAGGCCCTGGCAACAATCTGAGTGTAATGGATATTGGGCTTGTACCACTGGAACAGTTTCAGGCATTTCTCATAACTACCGCCCGGGTTGCCGGTTTCATAGGGGCTATGCCCGTTTTTTCAGGTCCCCAGGCGCCAAATCAGGTCAAGGCAGCCCTGGTGTTCTGCTGTTCACTGGTCCTTTTTCCTCTGATGCAGGGCTATATCCCGGATCTATCCCAGAGTGCGCCAGCCTTTATCACCCTGCTGATCGGTGAAGTACTCATCGGAGTTATTGTCGGCCTTACTGCCCGGCTCATCTTCACCGCGGTAGAATTCGGCGGAACGATTATCGGCTTTCAAATGGGTTTTGCCGCCGCAAACGTATTTGATCCCCAGAACCAGCGCCAGATCTCGCTCATATCCCAGTTTCAGAATGTCTTTGCCATTTTCATCTTCCTGGCTATCGGAGGCCACTTTATCTTCCTTGAAGCAGCGGTTGAATCCTACAGGATATTACCTCCGGGAGGTATCGATTTCTCCGGGAGCGCAGTTCCATACCTGATGGAGCTGTCCTCGCAGATGTTCAGCCTTGGTATCCAGTTCAGCGCGCCGGTACTCGCCGTCCTGCTTCTTTCAGGACTTATTCTCGGAATTCTGGCAAGAACCTTCCCCCAGGGAAACGTGTTTCTTCTCTCTTTTCCGCTCAATATCGGCATTTCTTTTACTGTCATAGGTTTGACACTTAACCTGGTTTTCATCACTCTTCGTCGAGAATTTGACGATCTTCCCAACCGCATATACACCCTGCTCTCCTTCCTTCTTCCCTGAAATTCACAGAAACCTCCTTTTTCTCAGCTCAATGGCCGACTGGTCTGCTTTTTGCTCAAGAATAACTGTTGCATTCATTTAACGATCACCAATTACCGGCACCAGAAAAATGGCTGAAGAAACCACCACCGGCGGCGAACGCACTGAAGCACCATCGGCGAAAAGAAGACAGGATTTCAGGGACAAGGGACAGGTAGCACAGTCCAAAGAAGTCCATACCGCCGCCCTGTTTACGATCTCACTGGCCTTCTGGTTTTTGTATCTTCCCCGCTTTCTTCACGGTTTTACCGACTTTATTGCGGCGATCTGGCAATCAAGCTGCCAGTTCATCATTACCCCGGCGTCGATTGTAAAATTAGCGGCTTTTTCCTTCAAAGATCTCTCTTTCCTTCTGTTTCCACTCTTTCTGACCGTGCTTGTCGTCGGTTTTCTGTCAAGTTTTCTGCAGTTCGGCTGGCTCCTCACCGGTAAACCGCTGACCCCTGATTTCAGCAAGCTTGATCCGATAAAAGGGATGGGGCGATTATTTTCAAAACGCTCGCTGGTTGAACTGGTCAAATCACTGACCAAGGTAGTGCTGATTGCCTGGATCGCCTATTCCACCGTGATAAACAACCTCCCGGAGGCGCTGCTGCTTATTGACTCAACCGCTATAACCACGCTGACTTTTATGGGTAAAACGGCCGGGCTGATTCTTGCCAAGGTTTGTGGCCTGCTGATCCTTATCGCTTTTCTTGATTTTCTCTTCGTACGCTGGGAGATGGAACAGAAAATGAAGATGACCAAGCAGGAATTAAAAGAGGAATACAAAGAATCCGAAGGTGATCCGCTGGTGAAATCGCAGATACGTGCAATCCAGCACGATATGGCGCGTAAGCGCATGATGGCCGACGTTCCGAAGGCGGATGTGATCATCACCAACCCGACACATTTCTCCGTGGCTATCAAGTATGACAGCGACAGGATGGATGCACCGACGATCATTGCCAAGGGAGCCGATCTGATTGCCCTGAAGATTCGCGAAATCGCCCGGGATCATGACGTGCCAATTGTTGAGAACCCACCAGTGGCCCGCTTATTGCATAAACTCGACGTGGGGGCGACAATTCCTGAATCATTATTCAGGGCCGTTGCCGAAATACTCGCCCATGTCTACTCTTTGAAAGGAAGAAAACGCTAATGGAAGCTGTCGGGGTTCGTGATTTAATAACCAGACTCAACTGGAGGGATCTCTCCAGAAGAAGTGATGTCATTGCCTCGCTCGGGCTCGTCTCCATCCTGATGATCATGATCATACCGCTGCCTTCGATCATGCTCGACCTCTTTCTTTCCATGAACATCACCCTGGCACTATTAATCCTGGTTATCAGCCTTTACACGGTCAAGGCGATAGAGTTCTCCATCTTTCCTTCTATTCTCCTTACCACCACCCTCTTCCGGCTTTCCTTAAACGTCGCATCCACCCGGCTTATTCTGATTAACGGCGACCAGGGACCCGATGCAGCCGGATCTGTTATCCAGTCTTTCGGCCAGTTTGTTGTCGGCGGGAATTATGTGGTTGGAATCGTCATTTTTGTCATTCTCGTACTGATCAATTTCCTGGTCATCGTCAAGGGTGCCGGGCGTGTCGCTGAAGTCGCCGCGCGCTTTACCCTCGACGGCATGCCGGGCAAACAGATGGCAATTGATGCCGATCTCAATGCCGGCTTGATCGATGAACACGAAGCCCGCCGCAGACGTACCGAGATTGCCGACGAGGCGGCCTTTCACGGCGCCATGGACGGTGCCTCTAAGTTCGTCAAGGGAGACGCGATTGCCGCCATCATCATTACCCTCATCAATATAGGCGCAGGCTTTATCATCGGTGTCCTGCAGAAGGGGATGCCGATGGGCGAGGCAGCCCAGACCTACACGATTTTAACGGTCGGTGACGGACTGGTCGGACAGATTCCTGCACTTATCATTTCAACATCGGCTGGTCTGCTGGTTACCAGGTCAACAGGAAAAAATGATTTCGGGACCGACCTCAAGGCCCAGTTTTCAGTGCATTCCATCGCCATGTGGGTTGTTTCCCTGATTCTGCTGATATTTGCCCTGATTCCGGGTCTCCCCTTTGTCCCCTTCCTTATCCTCTCCATATCGCTTGCTCTTCTCGGGTATTACCTCGATCGCGAAAAGCAGGCGGCTCAGGCACTGGAAGAAGAAGCTCCTGTTGCAGCTCCGACTCGACGCGAAGAAAATTATGAAGAAATGCTCAATATCGACCTGCTGGAGCTTGAAGTCGGCTATGGCCTGATCCCGCTCGTCGATTCCGCTCAGGACGGTGAACTCCTCTCCAGGATCCAGTCGATCAGGAAACAGTTCGCGATAAACAGCGGCTTCATCGTTCCGCCGATCCATATCAAGGATAACCTGCAACTCAATCCCAACCAGTATACCCTTGCTCTCAAAGGGGTGCTGGTGGCTGAGACGGAAATCATGCCGGGACATTTCATGGCAATGGACCCGGGAATCGCAACCGAGACCATAAAGGGAGTTCCAACCAAGGAACCCGCATTCGGACTTGACGCTCTATGGATCAGCGAAGACAAGAAGGAACGGGCACAGATGGCCGGATATACGGTTGTTGACTGCACGACCGTAATCGCCACACACATCAGTGAAACCATAAAACAGCACGCCCACGAGATGATCGGACGACAGGAGGTTCAGAACCTGCTCGACAACCTCGCCAAAACCTATCCGAAACTGGTTGAAGAAATAGTCCCTGGCGTCGTCTCCCTGGGAACCATCATGCGAGTTCTGCAGAACCTTCTTCGGGAAGGAATCTCCATCCGTGACCTGCGCTCAATTCTTGAAACAATGGCCGACTGGGCTCCTGTCTCCCAGGATCCGGAGATTTTGACCGAATACGTGCGGCATGCACTCTCGCGAAGCATCAGTTCCGATCTTGCACAGGACAATACGATCCCGTTGATAACACTTTCCAAACCGGTTGAAGATTCAATTTTACATTCGGTCCAGCACAAGGAAAGCGGAAGTTACCTGGCAATTGATCCTCAAATTGCCCAGAAAATACTCGATTCGATCGGCAAGGCGATACCGCTCTTTCAGGGGGGACAGAAACCTATCCTGCTCGCCGCACCGCAGATACGCCCGCACGTAAGGAAACTGACAGAGAGATATTACCCCGGTCTCGTGGTGATATCTCATAACGAAATATTACCGACCTTCAAGGTAAAGTCTCTAGGAACAGTGACCATCGATGCAAGTTAAAGTCTTTGAATCCCCGGACATGGCAAGCGGACTTAAAATGGTTCGCAACGAACTCGGAGCCGATGCGCTTATTTTATCGACACGCTCGGTGCGCAACTCAAAGCTCGGGATACTGGGAAAATCCATGCTTGAGATCACCGCCGCAAGAGATGAGGCATCCCCGGCGGTCAGCATGACTCCTTCCGCTTTCGGCAACGTTTCATGGAACCCCTCGGCGGCAAAGCCCCTGTACCGGAAAAACGCTTTCAGCAGTAAAAACGAAACTGACGCGCAGGGCAGCCTGTTCTCACTTGTTCCCTCCGGTCACCGGCAGCGACCCCTGACGTTTCCGGCTGCTGGCACCAACCGTGACAGGGAAGTCAACGGACCAGACGCAAACCACGAAATCGACGAACTGAAATCGATGATCCGCTCACTCAGTAAGGAAGTTTCCCGCCTGAAGCCTTCAGTGACAGCGCAGAGAAATGACAAGCATTTTGAATCTGAGACGCCAACCGATAGCGAAGCGGATCTGTCTGCTGAGAATTCGCTCGTAAAAATGCTTTGTGGGTACGGAATTTCATCAGAAACAGCCACGATAATTGCAGATTTGGCCCACAAGGCTCTTTCCGGCGAGGAGCGCTCCGATCCAGAACAGCTGTCACGGTTTATCCAGGAAATAGCGGCCGGATTCATTCACGTGTCAGCCCCTGATTTTGCTGACCAGCAATCCCAGAAACGGATTGCCTTTGTCGGCCCGACAGGGGTCGGCAAAACGACAACGCTTGCCAAAATTGCCGCCCGCTGCATCTGTACATTCCACAAATCGGTCGCGCTTATTACCATCGACACCTACCGGATTGCAGCCGTTGAACAACTCAAGGTCTATGGAGAAATTATGGGGCTGCCGGTAGACGTCGTCCTGACGCCCGGCCAGCTTGAAAAAGCGCTCCACAATCATCGGCACAAGGATGTAATCCTTATCGATACTGCAGGCCGCAGCCCAAAAGATAAAATCAGCATTGAAGAACTTGCTTCTTTTTTGAGGAATGACCTGGACATAGAAAAACATCTCGTGCTGTCGGCGGGAACCCGCGAAAAAGAGCTCAATGAAGCAATAAGCCATTTTCAGAAATTGAATCTTGATCGAACTATTTTTACCAAAATCGACGAATGCAGTAATCTTGGGGTAATCCTCAACACTCAGCTGAAAAATCCAACGCCGCTTTCGTATATAACAAATGGGCAGCGCGTACCTGAAGACATTCTCGAACTTGACCGGGATGCAGTGGCAAGGCTTGTAATTCCATCTATTCAAGGACTCACCTCATGAGCGAACAAAAATATAATACGCTATCCGACCAGGCGGAAACACTGCGCTCGATCACTGCTGATTCGAATTCCGAGGGGCAGGATGGAATAACAAGAGTGTATTCCATAACCAGCGGCAAGGGCGGGGTCGGCAAAACGGCAGTCGTTGCCAACACTGCCGTTGCTCTTGCAAAGCTTGGTAAAAAAGTGCTCGTACTCGATGCCGATTTAGGCCTGGCAAATATCGATGTGGTTTTTGGCCTCACTCCGGTCCATAATCTCAATCACTTTTTTTCAGGCGATCAGGAGTTGCAGGAAGTGATGGTTGATGGGCCCTATGGCATCAAGATCTTGCCGGCGGGCTCAGGATTACAGAATTTCATCAGGCTCGATTCTTCTCAAAAGTTGCGCCTCCTGGAAGGTTTAGACGCTCTGGATTGCAGCTTCGATTATGTACTGATCGACACCGAGGCCGGGATTTCCGAGAACGTGACCTACTTCAACACTGCCGCCCAGGAGATCCTTGTGGTCACAACACCTGAGCCGACCGCGATCACCGATGCCTATGCATTGATGAAACTGCTGTCGGTCCAGTTTCACGAGAGGCACTTCAACCTCGTTGTCAATATGGTCCAAAATGACAGTGACGCCCTCGATGTCTACAGAAAACTGACAATGGTTGCAAACCGCTACCTTGACATCTCAATCGATTTTCTCGGCTCGATTCCTGCAGATAAACAGATGAACGACTGTATAAGAAAACAGAAGGTCATATCTGATCTTTACCCATCCTCCAAAGTAGCCTCCGCCTTTTCCAGCCTGGCAGAGCGCATAACTCTGGAGCCGTCCGACAGTGACCCGAAAGGAAATCTGCAGTTTTTCTGGAAAAAACTTCTTCGTTTCGGGGAGAAGCAGAACAGATGATCTACGCTCAGCCGCCGCATGCAGAAGACAAGTCAAAGCTCATCAAGGATCATCTGTATCTTGTCAATATCCTTGTCGGACGAATGGTGACACAGGTTCCTGCCTTTATGAACCAGGATGACATGAAAAGCGCCGGCATGCTTGGGCTGATTGATGCCGCCAATAAATTCGACTATTCGAAGAACATCCTTTTTAAAACTTTTGCCGAATATCGCATACGCGGTGCAATTCTTGATGAAATGCGCAAGCTTGACTGGTTTTCACGTTCGCTGCGTGACAAACAGAACCGGATCGGCAGGACCATCAGTGAGCTGGAACTCAAACTCGGCAGGGATCCTGAGGACGAGGAAGTTGCCGAGGCAATGGAGCTGAGCACCGACAATTACCAGAAAATGCTCGCTGAAGTCAGTCACCTGGGATGTGTCAGCCTCAATGAAACACTTGACCATTCAGAGGATGGAAGAGTTTTTCTTGATACCCTTGTTGAAGAACGGCCCGATTCCTACCCGGCAGACCGGCTGGAAAATCATGAATTGACCAGGACCATTGCGCAGATACTTGAAGAACTCTCAGAAAAAGAACGCTTGGTCGTCTCCTTGTACTATTACGAAGAATTGACCCAGAAAGAGATAGCAGAGGTGTTGGACGTCTCTGAAGGCAGAGTTTCCCAACTGCACAGCCAGGCGCTGATCAAGTTGAAGACCAAGATGCAGAACAGACTCAGTTAAACAAAGCCGCCTCATGAATTACGCAACACTTCTGAGCATTACGATCGTTGTCCTGCTGCTCGCATCTGGACTGAGCCTGCTTTGGTGCTGGAAGAAATATGCACGTCTACAGAGGGAATACCGCATGCTCGTCAAAAATACCAGATCGATAACCGACAGGTACACTAAATTGCAGGAATCTGTTGAACAAAATCGCTCATTTTCGCTCAAACTGGGTGAAATAGAGGAGGCAGCCGCACAAATTCAGCTGTCACGCTCCTCCTATCATGCCCGCGCAGCTTCGGCCAGGCTGCCTGAGCGCTATCAGTATATCAGTTCCCTCACCGATAACGGTGCAGGAGCCGATGAAGTAGCAAAACTGTTTTCCATATCGAGGCAGGAGGCTGAGCAGCTGGTCGCTCTTTCAAAACTTAATCGAGCATCTCGATCGGTGTAAAGGCATGGTTGCTCAGCGAATACCCGATATCTTTTAAGAAAAATGCACAACAGGCCGATACAGGTAATATGAAAACAGACGGACTCTAACAGGTAAGGAACATGGTATCAGGTAAATACAGCGCTCTTGCCGGCGCTATCTCGAGAGAACAGGCACTGGCAAACATTTCCAACAATCTGGCAAATGTCAGTACAACCGGCTACAAAAAGATGCTGGTCAGTTTCGAGTCTATTTTAAAGAGCGAACAACAGGTCGGTGACGCCAACGGGATCAACTACAACCGTATCAGTAAATCGGTCACAGATTTCAGCCCGGGCCCAATCAAGGAGACCGGGAATACCTTCGATCTTGCCATCCATGATTCAGGTTTTTTCAAGGTACTCGGTCCCGACGGTCCCCTGTACACGAGAAATGGATCCTTTACCCAGGGAACAAACGGCACACTGGTGACGAAAAACGGCTATCCGCTTCTCAATGAAAATGATACGCCGATAGAAATTGCGACAGATTCAAGCTACAGGATCTCCATCAACAGGTACGGCACCATTTCGGCGCTTGACAACCTTGGCAACAGGGAAGATATCGGCACAATAGCCATTGTTGACATCGACGACCCGTCAAAACTGAAGCGCCGTGAAAATAATACCTTTGAAGCGGCGGACGGAGCCCAGGAAATCCCGCTGACGGAACCGCATATCGTCTCAGGGAGCCTCGAAGTCTCAAACGTCAACATGGTTGATGAAATGACCAGAATGATAAACGGTCACAGGCTGTACGAAACATACCATAAAGTATTGAAAGGATATTCGTCAATCAGTGAGAAACAGGAAGAGCTGGGAAAACTTTCATAACCGAGCCTCTTGCAAAATGATGATTTTCGTTCAAAATCAAGGCATGCGAAACATTTTACCGCAGGCATATAATTGATATTCCGAGGATAAAATTTTTCAACATAACGCGGAGGTTGAGCGAAAAGTCCGTTTTGCAAAAGGCTCAACCATTAATCACGTTTTTAAACAGGACATATCAGCATGATACGATCACTATGGACCGGCACTACCGGAATGAATGCCCAGCAGTTGAGCATTGATGTCATTGCCAACAATCTCGCCAACGTAACGACGACCGGTTTCAAAAAGAGCACGACGGAATTCAAGGATCTCTTCTATGAAATGCTCAAAGTGCCTGGAAGCCAGACATCGGCTGACACTGAATCACCGACTGGCATACAGGTCGGTGTCGGTGTCCGGCCTGACGCGGTTGCCAAGATTTTCACCCAGGGTGATCTTATCGGCACCGAAAACGAACTCGACGTGGCAATCGACGGCAGCGGTTTTTTTGAAGTAGAGCTTCCCAACGGCAACAACGCCTACACGCGGGCAGGCAACTTCAAGAGAGACAGCACCGGCCAGCTGACCACGGCAAATGGATACCCCATTGTTCCAGCTGTAACCATTCCCGATGGTGCAAAAGATATCACCATCAGCGAAACCGGAATTATCAATGCAATCCTCGGAAATGACACGGAAAGTACCGAGATCGGAACTATGGAGCTCTCGGTATTCACCAATAACCAGGGACTGAGATCTCTCGGTGACAACCTCTACCAGGAAACAGCCTCCTCAGGCACTGCGACACCGGGGACTCCCGGTGATGACGGCATTGGAATCCTTGTTCAGACCTTCCTGGAAGGATCAAATGTCAATATCGTTTCAGAACTGGCCTTGATGATTACAACCCAGAGGGCCTACGAAATAAATTCCAAAACGGTTCAGACCTCGGATGAAATGATGCAGGCTACCGTAAACCTCGTCTAAGATAATCTCATGATGATTCGAATTGCCGCCATCCTCATACTGCTCTGGGCAAATCCATGTTTCGGGCTGGATGTTACCTTCAAGCAGAGCAGCCTCGTCAAAAACGACACCGTGCTGCTCGCAGATATTGCATCCATGTCTGAGGTTTCTCCGCTTGCAAAAGCGCTCGGCTCGCAAATTGTAGGAAGTGCTCCGGACGCCGGTTCAGCGGCGGTTCTTGATGCAAGAGAAATAATTCATAAAATCGAGAAAACTCAGAACAGCAGCCTCAAGAGCGTCATCTGGAAAGGGGCGCCGCTGGTCACGCTTACCAGGGAGAGCGTTATCATAACCTCAGAGAAGATCCGGCAGATCATCGATGACTACCTAAAAAAGAACCGTCACCGACTGCCCGATGCCCAAATCTCTTTCACTCCTGATATGCTGCCGCTGCCGTTTGAATTGGAAACCGGTTCTCACAGCTGGGATGTCATTCCCTCCAGCCCGAACATAATCGGAAGTTCACGATTCTCAATCATTTTCAAGGTTAACGGCAAGGTTCGAAAAAACTTCTCCGTCACCGGGCAGACAAAGGCGATCACCTCTGTTGTTGTGACCACGCGCAGGCTGAAGTATGGCGAGATTCTTACCTCCGAGATGGTGACCGTCGCCGATCGTGACATCAGCAGCCTGCCCGGCTATTCACGAGCCGTAACTGAAGTAATCGGCTCGGTGTTAAAACGCAACCTCTCCGAGGGTGCACCACTCGATCCTGAATCTGTGGAACTGCCGCCGGTAATCAACCGGGGAGAACTCGTCAAAATAGTTGTGAGCACGGGTGGTCTGCAGGTAACGGCAACCGGAATCGCAAGATCCAACGGACGTCAAGACGAGATGATCAGGGTCCAGAACACCAATTCCAACAAACTGATCTACTGCCGCGTCGAGGCACCTGGTCTTGTGGAGGTACAATTATAAAATGATACGCCCGGCAATGCACCTTTTCATGGCTCTTGCGCTAACCTCGTGTGCTCCCACGAACAATACTGTATTCGAAATTCCCGAACCGCTTGAAGAGATCCAGACATACCAGCAACCAAGAAGGACTGCCGGATCGCTGTGGAGCTCTTCATCGGGTTCGCTGATTTCCGATCATAAGGCGACGAATATCGGCGATATCGTCACAATCGTCATTGCCGAAAAAGCCAGCGCCTCCCGCCAGGCATCAACGTCATCCGGGAGAGATTCTACGATTCAGGCTGGGGTTCCAAACTTTTTTGGTCTTGAAAACAGTGGTTTTATCGCCGACACAGGTGTGGACCTGAACAACCTGATAAGTGCCAATATCAGCAATGATTTTGAAGGTTCCGGAAAAACTGTGCGCAGTGGTGACCTGAGCGCCTCTCTGTCTACCCAGGTAATAGAAGTTTATCCAAACGGAAATTTAAAGGTCAGGGGCGGCAAAGAAGTGATGGTCAACAGCGAAGTTCAGATCATCTACGTTACCGGAATTGTAAGGCCGGTAGACATAACCGCGGCAAACACCGTGGATTCAAACAAAATCCTCAATGCCAGGATATCCTACACCGGCAGAGGCTCCGTAGCCGACAAGCAGAATCCCGGCTGGCTGTTCAGGACAATAGATCGCGGTTGGCCCTTTTAGTATTCACTGGACAATGAAGTTATAAAATCGATTCAACACTATTTACCATCATGATTAAAAAAACCCGCATAGCCGTACTTGTTGTTCTGTTTGTTTTCCTGGTGCTTCCCGCCCACGGTGCAAGGATCAAAGATATTGCCAAACTCAGCGGTGTCAGGTCAAACAGCCTGATCGGCTACGGTCTTATTACCGGCCTGAACGGCACCGGCGATGACATGAAAAAATCTGTATTCACCCTGCAGGCAGTCTACAACCTGATGGTTCGCAACGGTATCACCGTTGATCCTGACAGCATAGCAAGTATCAAACTGAAAAATGTGGCGGCCGTGATGGTTACAGCAGAGTTACCACCGTTTGCAAAACCCGGTTCGACCATAGACGTGCAGGTTTCTTCGATCGGCGATGCCAAAAGCATCTCCGGCGGCACCCTGCTGATGACTCCTTTGAAAGGAGCCGATGGGGATGTCTATGCGGTTGCCCAGGGACCGCTCACCAACGGGGCCTTCGCCTACGGAGGCAAGGCTGCGAAAGTGCAGAAAAACCACCCGACCGTGGGAAGAATTGCCAACGGCGCAACAATTGAAAATATCGTTCCCGTCGAGCTCGGAACATCCGGGCAACTGAACTATCAACTCGACAACGCCGATTTCACCACTGCAGCCAACATCAGCCAGGCACTGAATCAGCTCTATGGCCCTGGAACGGCGTTTCCATCTGACTCTGGCAGTGTCGCCATTTCCATTCCGGAGATATTCAAGGACCATGTCGTCGACTTTATTTCGGAGATTGAAGGAATCGAGGTTGATGCTGATTCAACGGCCCGGGTCGTCGTCAATGAACGGACCGGAACCATTGTGATCGGCAAGAATGTAACGCTGTCAACTGTTGCCGTATCGCACGGTAATCTTAGTCTTATCATCAATGAACGGAGCGATGTTGTGCAGCCGAACCCGTTTGCTCAAGGCCGGACGGTCGAAACCCCTCGAACAGATGTTTCACTTGTTGAAGAAGAGGGACAACTCACCGTTCTGAATCTGAAAAACGATGTCAACATTGGCGATGTGGTCTCTGCACTGAATGCCATTGGAGCCACACCTCGTGACCTGATTGCGATCCTGCAGGCCATTAAAGCATCCGGCTCCATGCAGGGTGATCTGATTATCCTCTAACAAGGCAACGCTCATGAACTTAACTCCTATAGATCCGAGAACACTGCTCAGCGCCTCACGGCCAAATTTTGATCAGGCAGGTAAAAAAGCAAGAGATCTTGAATCACTGCGCCAGTCAACCCGAGAATTTGAAGCGCTCTACATCAACGAGATGTTCAAGGCGATGCGGAAAACAATCCCTGAAGGCGGCTTGATTGAAAAAGACATGAGCCAGGACATCTATGAGGAAATGATGGATATGGAGCGGGCCAGAATTGCCAGCGATGGAAAAGGCATCGGACTCGGGCAGGCAATGTTTGACCAGCTCAGGCACCTTGTAGAAAACAGGATTGAGAAATAAAGCCCCCCTCCCCTCCTCGAGTCTTCCTGACACCCCGCTGTTGATATTTTTCTAAATTTTTTTCCCCGGAACACCGATATATATATCAAGAAAACATAAATCGTCTGTTTTCAGGTTGCCTGGAGCCCCAGCCAACCATATGCTGTACAGCAGAGCATTGACAATGATCAGCTGGCATTTAGAGAAAGTAAACCTGAGCGGACAAAACATGGTGACCTTATGAGTATTGAATTTTTTGGAGTAGGCGGACCACCCAACGTCGGCGGTATAAAAAAAACTCCGAAGACGGAAACGGCAAAAACAGCAGAAAGCTCAAAGAGTGATCACGTGGAGTTTTCTTCTGTGCTGAAGGGCGTTCACGAGTCAAACGCGAGCCAGAATGCCGAAGCTGCCAAACGTGCTGCCCGGGTCGAGGAACTCAAGCAGCAGGTAGCGAGCGGTTCCTACCAGCCGGACATCAACAAAGTGGCCACCTCGCTGCTGCAATTTCTAGTGGAAAACAAATAGACTATGGCTACCATGACAACGCATGATAAATTGCTGAGGCTGCGCGAGCTGATCTACGAAGAACGTCAGCATGCACGGAATCTGGACATGGAAAACCTTCAGGCTTCCATGAAAGAAAAAGAGGACCTGATAAATTTTCTGCTCCATGTCCAGGAGATTGCCTCGGAAGATCTGGAAATTGCCTCAGAAATAAGAAGAGAAAACCGCCGCAACGCCTATCTCTATAAATCAGCGCTTGGCTGGATCAGGGAGACCATGGAATTTTTTGGCAAAAAAACGGTCACCTCAACCTATGCGGCCGACGCCGGTACCGTGCCCTCACAGATACACGGCAGACTGCTGTCAGGGAAAATATGACATGGCCGGCCTTTTAAATGCCCTGAATGCCGCACGCTCTTCTCTTGAAGTAAACCAGAAATCCCTGGAGATCGTCGGCAACAACATCGCCAACGTCAATACCAAAGGGTATTCCCGCCAGACACCTGAACTGACCCCCTTTCCTTCTCTGCAGTTCGGTGAATTTTTTATCGGCCAGGGAGTCAGGATAACCAACGTCCAGCGCGATCATGATGTATTTCTCCAGGCACAGCTTGAAAACAAGTATATAGATCTCGGACTCGCCAACGGCCAGGCACGCTCACTGAGTGAACTGGAAGGAATTTTCAACGTATCGGAAGAAAACATCAGTACCGAGATCGATCGTTTTTTTGATTCCTGGCAGCAGCTCTCGACAGCCCCCGGTGATCCTGTTTTAAGAGATGTGGTCATGCATCGAGGAAATCTGCTTGCCGCAAACTTCAACCAGTTGGCAGATGATCTTGACGTGGTGGTCAAAAACATCAATGAGGAGATCCAGTCAAAAGTAGACGGACTCAACTCGGTCATCGGAGAAATCGCCGAGCTCAACAACCGGATATACAATATCGAAATCCGTGACCAGCAGGCCAACAGCGACCGGGACCGGCGCGATATGCTGGTAAAACAGTTGGCGGAATCACTGGGAACCACCACCTATACGGACAGGACAGGCATGGTCAACGTTCAACTGCCAGGCGGTCTGCCGATCGTTCAGGGGAATACGCCGATGCGGTTGGAAACACTCACCAATGGATCGAGGGTCGATCTACAGCTTCATGCCGGGGGCACGGTTCGCAATCTCGGCACAAGGACGCTCGGCGGTGAAATGCTCGGACTGTTCACCATGCGCGATGTGTTCATTCCCTCAATCGAGGAAGATATCGATCGCCTCTCCTGGGAAGTAAGCAGCCAGGTAAACCTGCAGCACAGTGCCGGTGCCGGACTGGACGGTCTGCCGGCCTCCGATTTCTTCCTCGACACAACTGCCGTCTCGCCTCCGGCATCCTCAATTTACCAGTATTCTGCCAGGAACATGGCTGTTCTTATTGACAATGCTGACAATATCGCCGCAGGGCTGCCAGGCAATCCGGCACCAGGTGACAACCGCAATGCCCTATTTATGGCGAATCTCGGCAACCAGATCGCGATTAATGGAGTAGACAGCTACAGCTCGTTCTACGCAAGAATTACCTCGCGAATCGGCATAGAAAGCAACCAGAACGAACTGTCGCTGGGCGGCGCGGAAGATGCCGTCAACCAGCTTGAAAATCTGCGTGAAGGATTTGTCGGCGTCTCCCTCGAAGAGGAAATGATCAGCCTCATTCAATATCAGCGGGGTTTTGAATCATCGGCAAAATTCCTCTCGACCATCGATGAGCTGATGGATTCTCTCATCAACTTGAAACGATAATTTTCATTTCATCAATCGCAGAGGTAGCAGATGAAAGTAACCCACAGCGCGACCTACAGGTTAATGAACACAAATATTAACCGGATAACCAACACACTCCAGGACCTGCGGAAACAGGGGGCAAGCGGCCTGAGAGTTGAAAAACCCTCAGATGACCCCACTGCCATCCGCCCGATCCTGACTGCCCGCACCGAAATCCGCCACACGGATCGCTATATAGACACCATGGGGGTCGCCTTTGACAGGATGGAGACGACTGACAGCCATTTAGAACATGTCGAAAATATTTTACAACGGGTGAAGGAAATTGGCATCAATTCGGTCAACGGCAGTTTAAGCGATGCCGACCGGCAGACGCTCGCAGATGAGGTCGGACAGCTCAAGGAAGAACTCCTCTCTGCTGCAAATACCAAATTAGACGGCAAATATCTGTTCGCCGGCTACTCGGACACCACCCAACCGTTTGTAATAAACAGTTTATATACCGATGCGGGGTATCTTCCCAACGACTCAAATACCTGGCCCTTTATCTACCAGGGGGACGCGAATCCCACCGAACTTGAAATTATTCCGGGTGAAAGAATCAAGGTAAGTATCACCGGCAATGAACTGTTCATGGGAGTTTCCAACAGCAGCTATGCAGCGCCGCCTGCTGCAAATCAACCGGACGCCGGAAATGTCGATATTTTTTCGGTATTGACCCGCATTGAAGAGGCGATCCGGACAAATAACATCGATGACCCTACCGGTCCCGGCGGCGGTATACAGGCAAATATTGAAAACCTGGAAACCGCTGCCAATCAGGAACGGCGGATCAGGGCCAGTCTCGGGAACAGGACTGCTCGAATAGAAGAGGCAATGGCACACCAGGAAAGTATCGCCGTGGATCTGCAGCAAACCCTTTCCCGATACCAGGATGCAGACGCCATTGAGACCTTTAACGCCATAGTCCAGCAGGAAACAGCATTCCAGGCGGCACTCAACGTAACAGCACGTGTCTCGCAGATATCCATACTGGACTATTTTTAGAGAACATACTGAATTAATTGACATTTATTGAACTGAACCGTATAGTTGATGAATAAAACACATTTTACACAGGTTTCTTCCTGTAAAAAACACTCACCATTATTCAACAGGTTCAGGGGTATATAATGCTTGTTCTTTCAAGAAAAGCAGGAGAAGGGTTTCTCATCGGTGATGACATCACGATAACGATCATCGAATCAAAAGGCGGGACCATTCGCATAGGAATTGACGCGCCAAGAAACAAAAAAATCTTTCGCCAGGAAGTGTACGACAGAATCAAGCAGGAAAATGTTGAAGCTTCCCGATGGGACCCGGTCGATATCGATTCACTGGGTGGTACAATCAAAACAAGGAAAAAGTGACATGGAAAAGATACAGACGCGTTTTGGCATTATTGAATATGAGAACAAAAACCTGCTGCACTTTCCCGCCGGCATGATCGGCCTGCCGAACCTGAGAAATTTTATTGTCATCCCGCCCAAGAAAGAGGGCCCGCTGTTCTGGATACAAAATGTCGATGAGCCCGATTTTGCCTTTATCCTCACCGACCCGTCCAACTTCTTTGTTGACTATAAAGTGGCGCCGGATAATTCCGAGAAAAATTCCCTGCAGATAGAAGATGACAAGGACTGCTACACCCTGTCGATCGTAACCGTTCCGCCGGACCAGAACATCACGGTCAACCTGGCCGCTCCGATCCTCTACTCACCCCAGACAAACAGGGCCATCCAGGTCGTCCTGGATGACAACCGATACCAGACAAAGACCCCGCTGCCGCAAGCATAAATTTCCACTTGACAACAGGCTGTGCAGTAAGTAAGACACGCCTGTTGTCATCATAGCTGTCTCTCCTGTCAGTCATACCGTTTTCCTCCCTTCAAGTTAGATCAATTTTCCCATCAGTAAAAGGCTATCAGGTCTTTTTTAGTTAAGAATACCAGCCTCTAGTCCGATACGTATTCATAAGCAGGTTAGAGAATTAGTGGCAGGGACGCCATGATAAAAATGCACGGAAGCGTATCATTCAGAACAGGAGAATTTTATCATGGCACTCGTCGTCAACACCAATGTTGCATCCTTAAACGCCCAGAGAAATCTTACACGACTCCCAGGGAACCCTGAATCGTTCAATGCAGCGATTATCATCCGGACTCCGCATTAACAGTGCCAAGGATGATGCTGCAGGATCTGGCAATCTCCGATCGCATGACATCTCAGATTCGTGGTTTGAACCAGGCAGCCCGAAATGCTAATGATGCCATATCGCTTTCACAAACAGCTGAAGGAGCACTTGCCGAGACCACTAATATGCTCCAGAGAATGAGGGAGCTTGCCGTACAGTCAGCAAACGATACCAACTCAGTTGCTGATCGGGCTTCACTCAATGCCGAATACCAGGCTTTAGCAACAGAAATTGACAGAATTGCAACAGCTACAACGTTTAACAATACGCCGATTCTCGATGGGACTGCAGGTCTGATAACCTACCAGGTTGGAGCAAATTCTGGAGCTGATCAGGTCATCACCATCGATCTTGGGAATACCGATGGAACTATAGCTGAACTTTTCACGGCAAGCGGCGGCACTGCCGGTAACGTTTCCGATCAATTAAGCTCAAATACGGCAATTGGTGCAATTGATGGGGCTATCCAGATTGTTGATTCTATTCGTGGAGAACTGGGAGCTATCCAGAGCCGGCTTGAGTCTACAATTTCCAACCTGATGAACGTCGCTGAAAATTTATCCGCCTCACGGTCAAGAATCCTTGATGCCGATATCGCCCTGGAGACTGCCGAGATGACCAAGGCCAACATTCTCCAGCAGACCGGGGTTGCAGTGCTGTCGCAGGCCAACCAGACTCCAGCGCTTGCACTCAGCCTGTTACAGGGATGATTATTTTTACGCATTATTTCAATCTAGTTACACCAAAACCCAGACATTCTTTTAGAAAAGATACATTTTTTTCTTAAGAATGTCTGGAACTCAATTCCGATATTGTAATTAACAACCTTAAAACGACAAAGGAGGTGATGACCGGACATTATTACTAACTGATTTTCGAAGAAACCAAAACCAATGGGCAAGGAAGCCCGAAATTATTTTATCACGGAGGATAAAATCATGGCATTAGTCGTTAACACAAACATAGGATCATTAAACGCCCAACGTAATTTAGCAGCTTCCCAAGGTCTCTTGACCAAATCCATGCAGCGACTCTCATCAGGTCTGCGTATTAACAGCGCAAAAGACGATGCTGCCGGACTCGCTATTGCTAACGGAATGACTGCACAGATTCGAGGATTAAACCAAGCTGTTCGAAATGCACAAGATGGAATTTCCCTTATGCAGACTGCTGAAGGAGCTATGCAGGAAATAACCAACATGATGCAGAGAATGAGAGAATTAGCGGTTCAGTCTGCTAATGATACTAATACTGATACAGAACGTGCTTATCTTAATAGTGAATTTATTCAGCTTCGAGGAGAGATTACAAGAATTGCAGAAAGCACAACGTTTAATGGTCAAAATGTAGTAGACGGTACAACAGGCGATCTTGTCTTCCAGATTGGTGCTGACAATGATGCGTCAAACCAATCTAACTGTTAGCCTTGCTACTATTGATGCAGATGCAACGGCACTAGGAATTAATGCATCAGCAATTGATTCCTTAACAAACGCACAAGCGGCTATCGATAGTATTGATGCTGGGCTCGATCTCATTGCTGCTGATCGCGGTACGCTGGGAGCTTATCAAAGCCGTTTCGAGTCAACCATTGCAAACTTGATGAATGTTTCTGAAAATGTATCTGCTGCCCGATCTCGTATCATGGATGCAGATATTGCAATGGAAACATCAAATATGACGAAAGCCAACATTCTTGCAACAGGCTGGAGTTGCGGTACTGGCCCAGGCCAACCAGACTCCGGCGCTTGCCCTCAGTCTCTTGGGCTAAACTCTTTAACCAGGTGGAGCGTTGTCTCCACCTGGTTAACCTTCGTTCTAGTCATTCATCAAAGAGGTCTCTTATGGAAATTCAGGGAATCACTTTGGCATCTGGCCGGAGCCGTGCTGATTTTTCTCTCACTGCCGACGATGTTAAAGCTAAACGAGAACGCAGTGAATCCATGGCTTCAGACGTTGGTTCTGAAGTTACCGACAAAACAATGGCTATACAGCCTGAAGAGTTGATAAAAAATATCAAGGCATTGACAGAAGACGGTATATACAGCGTCAGGTTCGAGATCGATGAGCCCACCAATGACCTGGTGATAAATCTCATTGACCAGGAAGGTGAAATCATTCGACAGGTGCCGTCAGAAGAGATACTTGGCACCCGAAAAAGGCTTTCAGAGCTGCGCGGCAATATTTTTAAAACTGAGAGTTAGCATTCACTAGGTAACAGTTATGGTTATTCAATTTGGCGGCCTGGCCACCGGTCTCGATACCAGTGCGATCATCAAGGCACTGATGGATGTCGAGCGCGAGCCGCTTACACGGATGGAAAACGAGAAGAAGTATCTTTCCAGCCGGCTTGAGGCATTTTCCCAGTTTGAGTCCAAGCTGAGCGCACTCGCCGACTCGATAGCGGAAATGAACACCTCCGACAAGCTCGGCTCCTATCGCCACCCGAGCCGGATCGGAAGAATTCTTTGCCCTGATCCGTTTCAAGTGCCTCGCAGGCATCCCAGGGCAACTTCCAGATGGAAGTCGTCAATCTGGCCCAGGTGCAAAAAGACGTCAGCAGTGGCTATGCAGACAGCAATGAGGCCGTTTTTTCCGGGGGAACCATCACCATCAACGGTATCAGCATTGCAATAGACTGACTGCCAGCAGCCTCAACGACATCAGGGAAGCGATAAACCAGGCGGACAGAGATTCTTGACACCGGTGTTACCGCCTCCACCATTTTTGACGGTACAAATTATCGCCTGGTGCTGACCGGAGCAGATGCCGAAACACGATTTTACCGCAACACTGTGGCTAGGTGTTTCAGACGGCACAACGCCGCTCACCTTTTGCACAACACCCAGGATGCTGAACTGGCTGAAATCAGTATAGACGGCATTACGATCACCTCGAGCAGCAATCGTATTGAAAATGCCATTCCCGGCATATCCATCGATCTGCTCAAAGAGAATGTCGCCGGCGAATCCACCACGATTTCCGTGGAAACTGATTTCACCGAGATCACTGCCAAACTGGAGGCTTTTGCCGCGGCCTACAACGACATCAACACGTTTATCAAAGAACAGAAGAATTCCAGCTGGGGGAACGATCCGAGCTTTCGCACGGTCACCAGAACATCTGCGGTAACTTTGCTGATTACCAACGTCGGCGGTGCTGGCAGTTTCAACCATCTTGTCGATATCGGCTTTAAATCAGGATTCGAAGACCGGACATTGTCAGTGGATACCGCCAAACTCGGGGAAGCGCTTACCGAAGACTATGACAGTGTTGAATCGTTATTGATCGGAGATGGACTAACACACCGGAATACTCAACCAGTTCAACACCTACCTCGATGGCTGGACCGATACACTTGGATGGGCTTTATGCCAGTAAAAAGCAGAGCTACGACATCCAGTCACGGTCCCTGGACCATCGATAGAGCGCCTGGAGCTCAGGCTGGAACAGCGGGAGCAGAACGCTGCTCGCTCAATTTACCGCGATGGAAGATCTGGTCAACAGCATGAATGCAACCTCTTCTTACCTGACTCAGCAATTGTCGAACATGCCCAAAATAGGCGGTGATAACCAATGACCAACGTCTACTCAGAAAACTACCTGAAGAAACCAGATCGAATCCGCCTCACAGAGAACAGCTCCTGATCATGTTCTATGATGGTGCCATCAGGTTTGTCAGCCGTGCTGAAAACGCTGTCAAAGAGAACAATATTGAGCAGAGGAACTACTGCATCAACAAGGCAAGTGCAATCATTGCAGAACTCTCGGTTACACTTGATCACGAGATCGGGGGAAAAATTGCCGCAGATCTTGAGGCGCTCTATGATTTCATGAGACCGTGAACTCATCAAGGCAAATATCCAGAACAGCCTGGATCTCGCTTGAAACCGTCAAGACGATTGCTGACGGATTTAAGAAAGACCTGGAAACAGGCAATCGAAATCAACAGGAAAGAATCCGCTCCTTCTTTCGCGCAGGATGACAACTATAAACCCTTATCGATTGCCCTCTAGGTTCCCATGACTACTTTTTCCGAGCTGCTGCTGCTCTCCCAACAACAATACCAGAGCGCTGATCAGCAAGACTGAAGAAATCGGCGAGCATGTGCATGATCTCGAGCCGGAGACCATTCGCGCCTATCAGAATGAGCTGTCTATTCTGCTCGACGACGCGCAGCAGACCGATCAGCAGATAAACACGCTGGCGATGAGTCATCTAGGCGAGGTTTCAAACCAGCTCTTTCATGAGCGCTCAGAAATAATGAAACATTTTCTTGAACTCAATCGATTGGTGGCATCCAAGCTCAACGATAAACAGGCGGTTGTCCGCTCGGAATATCTCAAGATAAAAAATGGACGCGTCGGTATCAGCGGATACCAGAGCTATATCAAAAAGCCCAACCGGCTCATCAACAGTTCGGCATAATTTTATCTTTCCCTGGTATTCCATACTTCCTTTCAACTCTGGGGATAAGGCATGGATTCGTCTTTACCTGATCGTTTTTCCCTCTGCCGCATATCGCAGCCTGATGCTTTAATTCGCTCTCACCGGTTCTCTGCAACGTTCACTATTGCTTGATATTCCAGAGATTTGGTGATAAAATTGCTTTATTCTTGTCAAGATATTACAATTATCAGGTGAACAGCGCCGAATAACATTTACAACGGGTTCAAAATGGCTTCAGATGTCGACATTTTAAAAGATATACCTGATGCAAAACCTCTGCGCATATTTCTGCCGGTCAAGGACAGCAGAGAACGATACCGGATGCAGTGCGTTTACCAGAAAACGCAGAGTCCCCGTTTCAACCTGCTCTTTCAACCAGGCACCCTGCCTGTTGATTCCATCGATACATCTGAATCCTGTATCGTAAATGTTGATCTTGGCGGACCGAACTTATCTATCGAGACGATGATCACGGCGGTGCCGAGCAGCCAGATTCTCGAGATGATCGTCAAAAAATCGATCAGTTATGACCAGATGCGTGAATTCTTCAGGGTCGATGCAACCGCGCATGTCATCAGCAAATCCTTTCAGCCCGCCTTTTACGGAAAGAAGAATGAATCCTGGACCCTGCAGGGAAAGACCATTGATATCAGCGGCAGCGGCATACTCGCCTCTTTTTCCCAAAAACCACCGATGGATGAACAGGTGAGACTGGAAATCGCCCTGCCCTCCTCTCCTTCAGAGGTTATAAAATTACTGGCGCATCCGGTCAGGAGAGAACAGATCACAGATGATCAGTGGGATGTCGCATTTCGCTTTGACGACATCTCCGATGAGGATCGGGACAAGATCATCGGTTGCTGCCTTGTCATACAAAGACGCCTTCTGAGACTGAAGGTACAAGTGCGTGATCACGCCTCACTCTGAAAATCCATAAAAGCGCATAGTGACCAATTCGATTGTAAACACGCTCAAAACCCTTGAAGACAGCCAATGCGCCAAAGTACGCCTGTTATGCACAAACGGCGAATATACCTACCTCGACTGTATTTACAAGGAAGCGCAAGCACCTTCATTCTTTCTTGTCTTTCCGACCACGATACCGGACAATCTCGAATTTAACGAAATCTGCGCCGTTTCAATTGATAAAAAATCTTCATCCATGGTGATCGGTGCAAAAGTAGAAGCGCGCAGAGGAGACACAACGCTCGAACTGGTTGCGACAGAAATCATTGATCCCGTCAGTTTACGTGAATATTTCAGGGTATTTTACCAGACACCGATTATCGCCACCCAGCGGCCTTCAGGCAGGGATTCGGTTAATGGCACATTGAAACTGGAAGGAACCACCGTCGATCTTTCGGCATCAGGGGTTCTGGCTATCTTTCCCCAGGAGTTTGAATACCGGGATCGTATCGTTGTAGAATTTAATCTTATCAGCACCAGAAGGTCCATTCAATGCCTGTCCCATGTGGTACGGGTACACCATATCAGGAAATCCCGCTGCCAGACCGCCCTTCATTTCGACCATATTACGGCTGAAGATCAGGAAGCCATTATTGCCGAGTGCATGAGGGAGCAGAGAAAACAATTGCGTCAACGTATGCAGGTCGAGTAAACCGTTCTCATATCAGAACAGTGCTTTTTAAGAACTGTACGGTTTAGGTCGATACGATGCTATGAACACCATAACCCCGCTCACCTCAATTCAGCCACTCGCCTCCTCCACTGATCGACACGGCGGGCAGCAGCAGAATTTCGGCCAGAAGGTGATTGGTGAAATACTCAAGGCGACCGTTCTCGAGGCCAGAGCCAACAACCAGTTTATCCTTGATTTTTCCGGTTCCAGCATTCCCGTCTCATCCCGGGCCCGCCTTTCCGTCGGACAAATCCTGACCCTCCAGGTTTCCCAGACAACACCTCAGGTAGAACTTAAAATAGTTGGCGGATCAGGCAGCCTGCTTGCAGGAAAATCACTTGTCCTGCTGGGAAGCAACCTCGATCTCGGCTCATTGCTCAGCAGTCTGCAGCTTGGAAATCCATCGGCGCTTTCAACCCTGACATCACCTTCTGCGGCAACACTCAACTCGTTCCTGCCGGCGGAATTAACAGCACTGATAGGAGGACGCGATGGAGGCAGATTTCTCCAGCAGCTCTTTAACAGGCTTGGCATTAATTTTGAAAACCTTCTCGCCCAGGGCAACTCAGCCGAAGCCCGGAACAGTTTAAAGGCTGCACTGCTTGAAATAGCATCACGCTTCCATAATGCAGAACATCTCTCCGAGCAGGCAAATAAGCTGCTGTCAACTCTGGAACTTTTCCAGCTCACCCAGTTGCAGCTCACCAGCCAGAACCTGACAATCTTCCCGCTGCCGCTTCCTTTTGTCGAACAGGGCTATCTGCTGTTGGATAACAATTACAATGACACGGAGGAATCCTCAGAGGGTGATGGCAATCATAAATTTTCACTCTATCTGACCATGAGTGAACTGGGTAATATTCAAATTAATTTTCTCCAGAATACGGAACAACTGTTTATTAAACTCCTGTTCGATTCAGAAGAAAAAGTACTCTTTGTCTCTCAATACAGGGAAATGCTCGAGGAAATGCTATCGAACGACAGCCGGATTGCAATTTCTTTTTCAAGCGGAGCCGACAGTCCGGTCAGTTCGCTGGTGCGAAAGCTGGTTCCCGATGGGCAATCAATCATAAACACGACGGCCTGAATAATGGCATCCGAAGAAACGAAACTGGACAAGGCGGTTGCCCTGCTCTACGACCGGGAACAATCAGACGCTCCACGGGTTGTCGCTTCCGGGCGCGGTGTGATCGCCCGTAAAATCATTGAAACGGCGCGGGAAGCAGGAATCCATATCCAGGAGGATCCGGATCTCGTCGAAATTCTCTCAAAGGTACCGGTGGGAAAGGATATTCCCGTTGAGCTGTACCAGACAATCGCTGAGATCCTCTCATTTGTTTACCAGGTAAATGACACGTTCAAAGACAAAGTTGAAAAGAGGTGACAAGACAATGACTGGCAGGAACAGACAGACTGTCCCTGCCGATCTGCTGCAGCCTTTTTTTCTGCTCCTTCTTTTTGTATTTCTGCTCTTTTCAGCCTGTTCTGCGCCTCCCACCGCTGAACAGATCCTGGAAGACTTTCTTGACAGATGCGATGAGGCGTTGGAGAAGCGGAGCAGCCGTGAACTGCGCGATCTCATTGCCGACGGATATGTCGATGCAAAAAAGAGATCGAAAAGAGATATCGCCGGCATTGCGGCTGGATACCTGCTGCGCAATAAAGCAATCTACAACTATCGGCTGACACAATCACTACTCGTTAACGACGATGATTCGATATCGGCTAAAATTCTCGCGGCACTGGCAGCACGGCCGATAACCGACATTTCACTTCTTCCGACAATCGACAGCGATATCTACTGGTTCGAGATAACCATTGCTCGGGACGGCGAGCAATGGAGATTGGTGGATGCGTCCTGGAAGCAGGCGATGCTTGAGGATTTTGTTCGCTAGATTCGAGCTATTTCTGCTGGCTCCTTTCCACTTCAAGCGCCCGGCCTTTTGAAGAAACCCCTGAAAATGTAGATTTCTCAAGATACATCATGACATAGAGCACTCCCACCATCAAAACGAGAAGGGCGACGACCTTGAACAGTTCATTCGGTTTCTTGAGGGCGGCAACCGTCACAACCACAGCCAGGATTGCCAGTGCAATCGGGTTGCCGCTAAAAAAATCGACGACCGTAAACAGATATTGCGCGATACGCTCCATAGGCAAGCCACTTGAATTCGAAATTGTGTGCGTGTGTAATATTATCTTATCACGCCATCATCATGGGTTCAACGTCCACCCTGTGATTTCCTGATACTTTTTCCGACATCATAGCTTTCTATAAAACCAGGTGGAATCGACGGAATCGAAGCGTTTTTATTTAAGATCCGGGTTGAATTTTCCGATACGTCTGTATGATCACTCAATTCGACAGAACTCCAAACAGCAAATTAGCCTGGATAACCAATACCGTTACCGAATGGATTGGTTACATTGGAAAAGAGGCGCTGGTTTTATCCTGTCTGATAGCTTTTTGGGCTCTGACTGCTTCGATCATTTATCATCTGATATCGGGTTTACTAAACTCTTTACGCTGATCCTGCTATGGTTGCCTGAAACCTGTCTCCCTTTTGGGCTGATGAAAAATCCGGGCTGGCGTGCTGCTTTTTTATCGCTGGATCTTAAAAATGACTTTTGGGAGTGTATTCTCCCTGATGAGTGCTTTTTTTCCGTTTATTATCGTCGTTATTGACTGGCAGGTTGAATCTCCATCATTTTTTCATTATTTTTTTAACCGTATTCAAGCGGACAGGTCACGTCTTTTCTGCTTCAATTTTTTGCAGTAAATAATCTTGCCGTCACCTGGGGCATAGAAATCGACCAGCAGGCTTTCCTGCAGATATCCGCAGCGTTCATAAAACGCACGTGTACTCGCATACTGGACGCGCTGCGAGGTGTCCACATAAATGCGTTCTCCGCCGGCCTCCTTGATTTTGAGTTCGGTTAACTTCACGAGTTGCCTCCCAACCCCCCTGCTCTGATAGTCGGGGTGCACTGCAACCCAGTAGAGGTCAAACCCGGCACGGGTGCATGGTATTGGACCGTAGCATGTGTAGCCCACCAGTCTGCCATAATGTTCGGCAAAGAGGAAATGGTAACCGCTCGCATCGCCCTTGAGCAAGCGTTCCTGGACCAGTTCCTTGGCAACCTGCACCTCGTCGGCATGAAAGAACCCGGTGATCTCCACCAGCTTCTCAATTCGCTCCATGTCGGCCGGAAATGTTTCCTGCCGGAAATCAAGGCCATGGATCTCGTTCTTGGGTTCGTGTTTGCTATAGGACCATTTCCGGAAGGCTTCTGCCAGGCCGTTGAAAAAAAAGAGGGCATTTTTACCCAGGGTGCGGGTGCGATACCCACCCTCCTGGACAACAATCGTCGGCAAGCCCAGAGAGCCAATGGCCTCGCCGTTTACCCTGAAATCTTTGGCCAGCAATCCCCAGGTGCCGGTCGGGTCGCCCTTGGCGGGATCAAGTCCCAAAGCGACGATCAGAAACGCAGGATTAAAGGCTTCGATTCTGTTCAGGGCCTTGGCCAGCGCCTTGTGATACCCTTCACCGTCGAGTTTTTCGGGCAACGGCAGATTCAGGTTAAATCCCTCTCCCTCGCCATCGCCCAGCTCATCTTCAAAGCCGGAAAAATAGGGATAAGCAAAGCTCGGGTGACCGTGCAGGGAAACGGTGAGCACATCGGAGCGCTGGTAAAAAATATCCTGCTGGCCGTTGCCATGATGGTAGTCGATGTCCAGTATGGCGACTTTACCGTAGTGACTGAGATACTGGGCAGCAATAGCATTGTTATTGAAATAGCAGAATCCCCCGAAAGACCGGTGTTCGGCATGGTGGCCCGGAGGCCTGACCAGGGCATACGCAAGCCGCCTGCCGTTTAATACCTCCCGGGCCGCAGTAAGGGCACAATCTACCGCCCGACGGGCTGCCGGATAGGCATTGCTGTTAATGGGGGTAAAGGTATCAATGCAGTAATAGCCGCTCAGAACAGAAGGCTCCTTGGGGGGCCTCGTCTTGTTGCGGATGGGAAAGACGTATGGATACAGCGATTTCCCCGGCTTGACATCGTTACAGGCCCGTTTGAGGTAGCGGACAAAATCGGTTGCGTGCACCTCGAGCAGATATCGCTCCGGAAAAGGCTGCGGTTTAATCGGGATAAAGAGTCCGCTCTTGTCGAGTTCTTCCAGGATGCTGCGGACCCGGACCGGTGATTCCACATAGCCTCGTTCGTGGACATGGTGGATATCGTGCCGGTCGTTGACAACCAGGGCAATCTGTTCAAACGTCCTGCTGGCCGCGGAATTGATCATTGCTTCCGGTTTGACATAGCGGAAATCCCGGAGCTGAACAGGATCGTCCTGAAACGATTTTAAAACACTGTTCACATAATCCTTGGTGACGAGATCGGCATATTTTCGCTCCAGGACGGCCTGCACCACCTTTCTGGCAAACGCGCGCCTGAGCGGCTTCTGCTCGGCGAGACCGTCATAAACAAGGTGCGGCATGCAGGTATCTTCCGGATGTACCGGGAGTTCATAGCCGGTATTGATTATGGGTCTGGCACCATACTGCTCATAAAAGCGGAGTCTGGACCTGTTCTCCCTGAGTAAGGCTTTATCGGGACAATTCTTTTCGTCATCGGGCAAACATTCAAAAAACAGTCCTTTGGCTTTCAGGGCCACAGCCTCCTGACGCACCCGTTCGTAGAGGGCGCCACCGATGCCGCCGCTGCCGCGGCCGGTGGCGGTGGCAATCCAGTCAAGAAAGGCAAAACCGATGTTCGGTTCATGAAGCAGCATGGCAAAACCGAGCACCTTGCCCTTCATGCTTTCCGCCGCGAACATGATACTGAGAAATCGTTGCTTGAAGGGATTGCGCAATTTCCCGCCAATGGCTTCGATCTCAGCCTCTGCCACTTCATTAAAGCGTGTCCGGAGTATTTCCTTTACCTGGCGCAGAATCTCCTGGTTCAAGGGTAAAACATCATCATATATACGGCGAATACGTAACATCGTTTAGTTCTCCGACTGCGGACAGTTTTTCATGGCATCAGCGACAATTCGCGCCACCGCCTGGTCAAAACCCATTCCCGCCCGGGCTACCGCGGCGGCAAAACCTGCATCCGGCGACAGGCAGGGGTTGGCATTGATCTCGAGAATATACGGATTACCGCCCCGGTCCACCCGGAAATCAACCCGGGCATAGCCGGCCAGGCCGAATACATCCCAGCAGCGAAGGGCAATATCGCGCAACTGGTCGAGCAACTCCAGGTCATCTGCGCTAAAATCAAAGCGTCTCGGGGTGTGATGGTAGGTGAAGGAATCTTCCTCCCACTTGGCCTGGTAATCAACGATGCGCACCATGTCAGGCTCAAACCCTTCGAAAATGATCTCCGCCGGCGGCAAAATCTCCGGTCCATGCTCCCCGGCAAGGACTGACAGATTGAATTCCCGCCCGTCAATAAATTCCTCAGCAAAGCAGGATCCACCGAGGCGTACGCATCGTTTTCGCATCTCTGAGCTCAAAATCTCTGTCGAACCTGTGTTCACCACTGACCCGGCATCAAGTCCGACGGAAGCATGTTCCCAGAGAGATTTGATAATCCATGTGCAGGCCCCTTCTTTCATTTCTGACAATGGTCTGTCTGGTGGATAGGGGCCAAACCAGGCCGGGGTCGGCAGTCCCGCCGAGCGCATATGCTCCTTGGCCATGGTCTTGTGTGAAGTCAGGAATACCGCTTCGGATGGCGGGCCGGTATACGGGAGCCTGAGGGAATCGAGCAGAGAGGGGAACAGATGGATTAGCCGGCCATGACCATCCAGTTCTTCAACCAGGTTGAAAACCAGATCAGGCTCGATCTCCCTGAGCGATTGCTGCATTTCTTTCAGATCCAGTCCGCATGAAAGGACGGCAACCTCATGCCCGAGGCTGGCAAGTGCCCCTGATACAGTATCAGCCTGGATCAGGACATCCCTGGCATCAGGGCTATCCTGGGCCGTCACCCGGTTATGCACCACCGCGACCTTCACTGGACGATCCGTACGGCGGCAGAGTCAACAATTTCCCTGATCAACTGCTGATAGGGAATAGCCTTCTTGTTACAGATAATCGGCAGGTCAGAATGTTCGGGATGGATTCCGGCCAGGGGATTGACCTCCATGAACAGCGGTCTGCCATCACCGTCACAGCGAATATCTATCCGACCACCATCGCGGCAGCCAAGGACCAGCCAGGCGTCCAGGGCGATGCGTTCCGCTTCTGCAACCAGCGGTTCCTCTGCGGCCAGAACAAGGCGGTATTCCACCAGTTCCTCGCAATTTTCCTTGTTAACGTAGGAATAGACCCCCTGCTCGGCGTTGCTGAGAAGGATCACTTCCATTGACCCGATCGCCCGTGACTCTTTGCCTGTTCCAACGATGCCGACCGTAAATTCCCGGCCACAAAGATAGGGCTCGACCAGGACCGGCTGCCGGTAGGTTTGCAGCAGGCTGGCCACTCCCTGGCCAAGCTTTTCTTTTTCACGGATAATGGAGGCCGGCGTAATACCCTTGCCGGTACCTTCGGCCACAGGTTTGATAAAATAGGGCGGGTCAAAATGCACGCTGCGGGCATCTTTTTCTGAAAAAGCCACCATGAAATCACTGGTGGGAACCCCTGCATCGCGCAGCACCCGTTTCGTCATTGCCTTGTCCAGGGTAAGGCTCATGACCAGAGGATCGGAAAAGGTGTAGGGGATATCGTAGGCATCCAGCAGCGCCGGCACCTGGGCCTCGCGGCCGATACCATGCATCCCCTCTGCTATGTTGAACACCAGATCCCAGCGCTTGCCGGCCACCAGCGCTGCGGCCAGCTGTTTGATATGGCCGATGCGCTCGGTACTCGTGACCCAATGTCTGGAGGGTTTTTTCAATAGCAGCGATGGTATCATCACGGTCAAATTCAGCTGTTTCATCATCGCTGATATCCCATGGCCAGATATTCAGACCGCAGGTCGTAGGTTATGCCAATCTTCATTCCCTTCTATTCCCTCATGGGTAAAAATCCAGCATACAGTTGCATCTGCCAGGTATGCTCCCGGGCAAGAGTCATCCGAATGCTAACGATCAGATCTCTTCCCCCGGTCCTGATAAAGCAGCAGGCACCGGGGCACATATTTCCGCAAGCCCGCCCGAGCAGGCGAGCTGTTTATTGACACATTAACGCTTCAGATCAGGTAACGTCTGGATAGCGGAAGCATCGCTCTTCGTAGTTGCGCAGCAGCAGATCATCGCCCTGCCGCCCGATCACCGCATCCGGCATCAGCGGAATTTTACCTCCGCCCCCGGGGGCATCAATGACATAGGTCGGCACCGCATAACCGGTGGTGTGCCCGCGCAGACCTTTTATGATCTCCAGACCCTTGGCTACCGGAGTGCGAAAATGGGCCGACCCGGTAATTGGATCACACTGGTAGAGATAATAGGGCCGCACCCGCATCTTCATAAGCCCATGCATCAGCTTTTTCATGGTATCCACGTCATCGTTGATGCCGTTCAGCAGCACGGTCTGCGAGCCCAGCGGAATTCCGGCATCAGCGAGCATACCGCAGGCACGGAGCGTTTCCGGGGTGCATTCGTCAGGGTGCATGAAATGCAGGCTCATCCACAGGGGATGATAGCGCTTGAGCATCCGCACCAGTTTCGGCGTTATCCGCTGCGGCAAAACCGCTGGTATCTTGGTACCGATGCGGATAATTTCCACATGCGGAATCAGGCGCAGCCGGGCCAGGAGCCATTCAAGCTTGTTGTCGCTCAAAAGAAGCGGATCTCCCCCGGAAAGTAAGCACGTCCTTTATCGTCGGTGTTGCCCGGATATACTGGATTGCTTTTTCCAGGCGAGCCTCATTGGCAGTCACCGAGCCGTTTCCTACAACCCTTGACCTGGTGCAGTAGCGGCAGTAGGTGGAACAGAAATCATGGACCAGGAGCAGCACCCGGTCGGGATAACGATGCACCAGCCCATGAACTGGGCTCTGTGAGTCTTCGCCAAGAGGATCATCCTCCTCACCGGGCCCCTTGAGGAGTTCATTGATGTTTGGTATCACCGCCCTCCGCACTGGATGCTGGGGATCATCAGGCGAAACCAAACTCATGTAATAGGGAGTCACAGAAAAAGGCAGCTTGATCCCGGTCTGATGCAGGGCCATTTCTTCTTCTCTACTCAGGACAAGCATTGACTGCAACCGCTCAACGGTACGAATGCGGTTTGCCACCTGCCAGTGCCAGCTGTTCCAATCCTTGGTGCTGACACCGGGATAGAATTTTTTTCGGAACTCACTGCACTGTATATTCTTTTTAACTACATTTCTTCGATGAAGCGGAAACGGAATAACGGGTGGGGTGGTACGAAGAATAGGACGATTCGGAAAATAACATAGTGCCTGCGTACTTGGAGGCTCATCTTCAACCTCGATCTCTTCATAGATAGTAGATGGAGGCTCCTCGCTTTCACAAATCTCGATTTCCTGCTGCATGTCTGTCCCCTAAAAAAATATATTCACTGTATGCGGCCTTCACGGACCGCCTGATCTACCTGCCTTCCCGACACAATTTATCAAAGAAGGACATGTCTTTTTACACCTCCCTTATATGTCTGGTTTCCTCTGAAAGCAAGAAAAAAATACACCCTTGAAAAAAATATTTTAATTATATATTTCAAATAGATAAACGCTATAGCGATCAATCGCATAGCAAAAATGAATGATTTTTCGTTCACTGAGTGAAAATTACGCTATTTCGGCGCCCGAAAGCCTCTCGTTTTTCAAAATTTTTGCTGAAATTTTCAGCATCCGTCCCGTGTCCACTCACTGACAATTCAGCTTGTTAAAGCGCCGAACCTGTGAAGATCAACAGTAATTATAATTCTCGTCTTATTCTCTATCAGTGAAAAATGGTTACATTAAAATTCCAGAAGTACTATGCAGTAAACTGACGCTGGTGTTGGTATTATATTTTAGCTCCCAAATCACAAAATTTCTCGACTCTCCTGTGTATAGTACCGAATACGGTTGTCAGGATTGTTATATTGCAGCTGTGGCACGGCTATTACAGATTAATAGCAGCTATATGATGAAAAATGTCATCTTGAAATAAAGGTGCATTTAACCTTGCTCCTGAACGTTTTTCTCTCTGATAAGGTACAAAGTATTTATGCAACGATCCAAAACTGAACTCACCGCCATCAAATCTATCGCCGGAATACTGCTCTCTTTGCTCCTCGTTCTCTCTTCAGGGGTGCAAGTCCCTCTGCTGGACTCGAAAGCAGATGCGTATTTCAGGGATTCAATCACCAAGGCAGGAGTCAGCTATGGCGTGAGCAGAGTCATTAATGCAACTGTCTCTGTAATTCAACAATCCAGTATTGAACTTGAACCTGCCGGAATCGGCATGTCGCTCGCCGTAGGGCAGATAGTTGATCCCATAAATGATCTGGTAGAGCGCTTATCGAACGTTTTGGTCATGGCAATTGTTTCATTGGGTGTGCAGGAACTGGCATATGAGATCAGCATCACGATCGTTCCCCAGATCCTCGCTGCGCTGCTCTTTGTTCTGTCTTGGCTTGTATGGTTCAAAAATGACAGAGTCGTTATGCTCCAGAAAGTCATGATGAGCGTTTTGGTAATCGTCGCAATTGCTCGATTCTGTCTTCCAATATCTTCACTGGCAAACGAATTTCTTCAGGAGGCATTCTTTGACGATAAAATCATCGAAGCAAATGAAAAACTTACTGCCAGCACCTCAGAATTAAGCAAAATGGAAGACCTTGAGTTTCCCAAGGTTGACGGGTTTATTGGTACAATTGGGAATAGTGCCTCGTATATAAAAGAGAAATCAGTCGACTTCAAAAACACTATCCAGATCATCGTGGAAAACAGAGGAGTCATCGTTGAGAACCTTTTAAGGCTCACATTTCTCTATCTGGGGATTTTCGTTATTCAGGTTATTGTCCTGCCGTTACTGATATTCTGGCTCCTTATGCGAATTAGTAATGCTCTGGTCCTGACCACTGCGGTTGCTTCTCTGGGACAGTCTCAAGGATCAGGAGAAGTGACGCATCCATAGGATTGGAAACCGCGTGCTCCCGGCGAGACTGCCTCCCCTTCCCCGTAAACATCCATCGCCGTGAAGTGTTGACGTGGAGTTAGCCGACGAGCTTTGCCGAGTTCATCCTAAACAGCTCATCGAGCAGTTAATTTCTCTATTTCTCTATCATGAAGCTTGCCGAGAAAGGTTAAACTGCAGATTGAACCCAATAGAGCGAATCCCATATCGGACTGCGTATCCCACACATATCCTTGTGTTCCCAGGAAGGCTTCTGCTGACCCACCTGTTGAAATGGCTACCCACCATTCAATAAGCTCGTATGATGCACTGAATGCAAGGCAAAAGCAGACAACAAAGAAGGTAAGCCATTTCCTTCCGGCTATAACATTCTTCCTAATCAAGATTTCTCTTGAAACGATTGCAGGTATAAATCCTTGAGCGAAATGCCCAACTTTGTCATAGTTATTCCTTTCTAAATCGAAAATTTCTTTGAACCAATCAAATAAAGGGACTTGAGCATACGTGTAATGTCCACCGATCATTAAAATAATGCAGTGAATGAGTATTAGTGTGTAAGCAAGCTCAGTTAACCTGAACTTCTGATAGGTAAGCGCTAAGGCGGCTAAGCCTATCAATGCAGGCAGTACCTCTAAAAACCAAGTAAAGTAATCTTCTGGATTAATCGCAGACCATATCAAGAAAAGAAAAAAAATTCCCAGCCAAGTAATTTTCATATACCGCTCCCGTTCATGGCATCCGGTAAAGAATGTCCGTTCTTTAATGCTTTTGCCAGACCGTCAATTGACTGATGGAATGCTGAAATTTCCGGGAGGTTTCTCTCGTGACGAATTCGATATCCCGCGGCGGGCCAAGCATGGTGAAACGGGTGCTCAATATTTCTTTCAGACCATCAAATGTCGTATACGGTTCACCATCGCGACGATAACCTCCCACCCAGTTTTCCCGTTTGGTGAATTCTGTGATCCATGTATAGGGTGAAGCAATCACCAGCAGCCCTTCTTTATTGATTCGCTCGTGAATGGTCGTTAGAAAATGGATGGGCCGTGACAGTCGGTCTATAAGATTGGCAGCCAGCACGAGGTCGTAATTGCTGAACTGCGGTTTCAGGTTCTGAGCGTCGCCCTGGGAGAACTCAATTTTATGGGCGATGTCGCTAAGCCCGATATCCTGCAGTTTCCGTTCATGGAAAGAAACAATCTCACCTTCTTCCGGCAGCTCATAACGGATAACACCTTTTTCCTGCATCTGGTATGCGAGACGAATAAACCTGGCGGAAAAGTCGAGGCCGCTGACAAACTCAAACTCCCTGGCAAGTTCAAAACTTGATCGGCCGACCGAGCAGCCAAGATCAAGGGCTCTTTTCCTGGGTCTGTTTCGCATAAGCTCAAGACAGATGTGCGCGCACCGGACAGGAAAGTTTTCAACGCCGAAAAATGCATCTCCGTAGTGGGCTTCACAATACTGAGAAACAGCTGTGTCGCTTTCATACATGGCTTCTGATGTCTCAAGGGGCTGCACCGACTCGACATAGCGAAACCCTGCGTGCTGGAAGAAGTGCCGGCGGAACGCATAGCGGCTGTCTCTGGTTGCCTCATTGCCGGTGGAGATCCATGATCCTCCTTTCATGAGATTATGCTGGGTGTCGAAGGTCGGGGTTGAAAAGTCATCATACCAGGGATGAACCTCAAACCCGTCATAACCGCTGATTGGCGTTTCCGTCCATTGCCAGACATTGCCGATGATGTCATGGAATTCACCGAAACAGAAGGTATCGACGGGACAGGAGGAACACCAATGCTCGAGATTAATGTTTCCAGGTGCCTTGAGCCAGTGAGGCTGTTCCGGTATATCATGAAGGTCGCGAAGCCGGTACCATTCATCCTCTGTCGGTAGCCGGATTGGTTTCTCTTTTTGCTCAGCGAGCCAGTTGCAGAATGCTTTTGCCTCAAGGTAGTTTACCTCGACCGGCCAGTTCCATGGCATCTCGATGATATGAGCAAGGATGCGTAAGCGATACGTTCCACTATCTTCCATCCAGAAAAGCGGCTGCTTCGACTGGCTGTATTGTACCCACTTCCAGCCTTCTGCTGTCCAGTAATTTTCTTTGCCATATCCGTTGTCAGCGACAAACTGACGGTATTCAGCGTTTGAAACAAGATACTTTGAGGCGCTGAAATCCCAGACCTCAACCGTACGATGACCATATTCATTATCCCAACCGTAGAGGGGATGGTCCTTCTTCTTGCCAAGCACTACCGTTCCGCCTGCTAAAGGCAGAAGCTCATTCTCAGGTGAGTTGCCCGCGTGGGGACAGATCGCCCACTCTTCGAGCGGACGAACCTCCTGGATCGGCAGGCGGCGGATAATGACAGAGGAGGTTTCGAGATGGATTCGCTGGTGTTCAATCCCCATCAAGATGACCCAGAAAGGGTTTTCCCAGGTTATGGGCAGCGTCAGCGGCAGTTCTTTAATGAGACTGGCCACATACGCACGGATTTCGCCCCGATATGCGCGCACCTCCGCAACCGGGGGCCAGTTATAATTTTTTTCATCCAGGTCATCCCAGGACATCTCGTCAACCCCGATGGCGAACATTGACTCAAATGAAGGGTTAAATCTCTTCTCAGCCACTTTGGAGATGTTGAGCTTGTTGATATAGAATGTGGCGGTGTGTCCCAGGTAGAAGATGAGCGGATGCCGGAGCGGTTCAGCCCTGAGGTAAAAGGCCTGATCATGAGCGAGGAAATCATAGAGGCGACTGTCAAGATCAAAGGTGCGGAGGAAATAGTCAAGGATCTCTTCGCGCTTTTCGGTCTCGCTGCCCCGGTTGAGGATGATCGTGCGAGTGTTCATCAAATCCATGTTTCCACCCTGTACCCTTTGAAATTGAAGGCGATTTTAATAAAACCACTCGAGCAAGAATAGGTATGCCTGGACAACGTGTCAACGCTGTCTAGTGAGTCAGTGTAATGGCCGCGACCGCGGCGGCGGTATGGCGGCATTGGCGGTTTCGGGTGCAATCAGGTCTCAAGCATTATTTTTTCCAAACGCTTCCAAATTTTTTCTGTCCCGTCTGGCGAAGTCGTGACTACCTGGCCATACCAGGGAGAGGCACCATTTTGGCTCAGCCCAAATTTCCGTAAAACCTTCGTTAAAAAAAAGCATCTTTGCCATATTTTAAATGGACTTTTGGATCCTTCTCGTAATAAATATGGAAAAAATCGTATCATCGCATAGTTTTTTCTTATTATGAAATTATTGTGAGTATAATTGTCTACAGTTGCTCAGTATCTGGTTCTTGCACAAAGACCATTCACGCCTCGGGCCGTTTGCATGTAGATTCGGCCAAAAAAAAACAATAAACCGTTCAGAGAGATCATCCATGACTGGAAAAGAAAAAGTGCTCGCCGCCCTGAAGAGCAAAGGGATAAAATACATTTTTGGATATACCGGCGGAGCAATTATGCCGGTTTTTGACGAGATGGAGAAACAATCGGACCTGCAATTCATCATGTCGCGTCATGAACAGGGTGCTGCGTTTATGGCCCAGGGTATCTCGAGGGGATCGCTGTCAACTGATAATCCGCAACTAGGCGTCTGCATTGCCACCTCCGGCCCAGGCGCAATGAACCTCACGACAGGCGTGGCTGATGCCTATATGGATTCTGTACCGATATTGGCAATAACGGGTCAGGTATCCACAGGGGTAATCGCAACTGACGCCTTTCAGGAGAGTGATATCGTTGGTGTAATGATGCCGATCTGCAAACAGACCTACATGCCGCTTCATGCCGATGAGGTAGAACCGACGATCCATGAGGCCCATTATGTGGCAAGTACCGGCCGTGGAGGACCGGTTTTAGTGGATATCCCTAAAGATGTTCAGAACCAGTCGGTATCGAAAAAATATCGGTTTGATGTCAAGAATTATCACCCTGTCCTGCCGGGATACTGCTACCATCCTGAACCCGAAAGAGAGCCGCTGGAAAGGGCCATCCGCCTTCTCAACAAGAGTGAACGTCCATTGATTTTCTGCGGGCATGGAGTCGTTGCCAGCAGGGCCGGCAAGCTGCTGCAAAAATTTGCCGAAAAATCTAATATTCCGATAGCTTTTACGCTGCACGGGATTTCAGCACTGCCTCTTGACCACAGCCTGAGCCTTGGAATGATGGGAATGCATGGCACGGTCGAGGCAAACAGAGCAATTGTTGAGGCGGATCTGCTGATATCCTTTGGCATGAGATTTGATGATCGTGTTACCGGGAAACTGAGTGAGTATGCTGCCAATGCCGATGTCATCCATGTGGAAATAGACCCATCGGAAATCGATAAAAATGTTCCAACGACCGTAGCAATTAATGCCGATGTACGCAGAACCCTGACGGTCCTGCTGGAAGATCCGATGCTGACATGCAAACCCAGGCGTCGCTGGTTTGATAAGATTGAAAAGTACCGCACGGTGATGAAAGACGAGTTGCAGGCCGAAATTGACGCAGGGGTTGGAGATACCGGTAAACTGTTGATGAAAACAATAGTCTCTCATCTCTCTCTGGCGACCAGAGGCAGGGATCTCATTGTCCCGGATGTCGGCCAGCACCAGATGATGGCGGCCAGGTTTTATAATTACCAGACGGAAAACAGCTGGTTTGCTTCCGGAGGCGCGGGCACCATGGGTGTATCGCTACCCATGGCAATTGGGATAAAGCTCTCCCGCCCGGAGGAGCGGGTCTGGTCGATAAGCGGCGACGGCGGTTTCCAGATGAACATGCAAGAGCTTGGAACCGTTATGGAACATCAGATTGACATAAAAATGATTCTGCTGAATAATGGTTATCTCGGCATGGTCAGGCAGTGGCAGACACTTTTTTTCGACGGACGCTACAGCGGAACTCCCATGCTGAATCCGGACTATGGCCTGATAGCAAAAGCGTATGGGATACCATACATCAAGGTGGATAAAGTCAAGGACATCACACCGGCATTACAGAAGGCGATTGAACAAAAAGGGCCGATCCTGCTCGAATTTGTCTGCGACCCGACAGAAGTTATACTGCCAATGATCCCCTCAGAGGGTGGCTTTAATGATATGATCATTACCCGCCCCAAGAAAACAGCATCTAAAAAGACAAAGAAGGGAGAAAAATAATGATGCGAAGAGCCATACTGGCATTTATGCTCGATCGTCCGGGCGTTCTCAACAAGGTGTCGATGCTGATTCGAAAAAAAATGTACAATGTCGACACATTAACTGTCTGCAGCTCGAGAATTGAAGGAATCAGCAGGATGACGATCACTCTTCGGGAGGACGACATAGCCAAGGTTACCCAGGTGATAAAACAACTGGAAAAATTTACTGAAATCGTTTCAGTCAAAGAGCTTGACACGAATAAAAGCTACTGGCGTGAAGCGGCGATCGTCAAACTTGAAGTTGACGCTGATCATCTAAAAACGTTCAAGAAACGGTATAAATTTGAAGTACTTGATCAGAAAAGCGAAGAGACTCTGATCATTCAGATAGCAGGTTCAACGACACAGATCGATACCTTTCTCGACGAGGTTGGAAGAGAATATATCATCGAGATAGCCCGCACAGGGGTTACAGCCATGGAAAAGTAGCATCGCACCGGAAAGCCAGATCAGTGCATGACTAATCCTTCATAGAACATTTCCTGAACATTCTGCCACTACCGCTCAGGTGCAAGGATCATTCTGTATGATCCTTCTGGGGCAAACTGAAGACGACAGCTTGGCTGCCTGTTTGTGTTCCAGTTTCCTGCGAAATTTCTTGAACTTCGGCATGAAATGTTTATGCAATTGCTTCCAGCCTTTAGCGGGTCGGTTTCCGGTTGCACCATCCCAGCCGCGCATTGTGTAATACTCAGTTTTGTAAATTTAAAAAAAATGACGTATGTTTGTGTCTATCAAATCGGAGCAGGACCGTTTTGTTTTATTAATAATGCTGAAGAACGATTCTCGTTTTGTCAGAAAGAACGCAAGGGAACCGACGATGACTGGAGGAATTTTTGCCATACTCGATGATATCGCCATTCTGATGGATGATGTTGCGGTGATGAGTAAATTAGCTATGAAGAAAACGGCAGGCATATTGGGCGACGATCTCGCGGTTAATGCTGAAAAAGCGACTGGCTTCAGGGCATCACGGGAACTACCTGTGCTCTGGGCTATAACCAAGGGCTCCTTTATAAACAAGTTGATAATTTTGCCCATTGCATTTCTGCTGAGCGCATATGCGCCGTGGCTTATCGTGCCGATACTGCTCCTGGGTGGGGCTTATTTGAGCTATGAAGGTATCGAGAAGATCTATCACGTATTCGCAGCTCAAACACACGCCGAGCCAGTGGCAAAAAATACCAGCGATGAAGCAGCAATACTCAGAATTGAAAAAGCCAAGATAAAGTCTGCGGTACGTACAGACTTTATCCTCTCGATTGAGATTATTATGATTGCTTTGGGAATCGTGATGGCAGAGCCATTGATGCTCCAGGTAATGGTTGTGAGTCTGATTTCCATCCTGGCAACGGTCGGCGTCTACGGAGTAGTGGCACTGCTGGTGCGTATGGATGATGTCGGATATTCCTTTATTGAAAGCGCACAAAATCTGCGGGGTGTACTGAGGCCGATGCTGGAAGGGACAGGATCGATCCTGGTCGCCTCATTGCCGATAGTGATTCGCGCCTTGGCAATTATCGGTACCATAGCGATGCTGCTCGTTGGAGGCGGGATGTTTACACATAATATCAGCAGGCTGCATCATGCTCTTGTTTTTTTGCCTTCGCTGCTTGCCGATTTGCTGATTGGAATTACCGTCGGTGCGGTGTTGCTGAGTCTACAGCTACTGGTAAAAAAGGTGACAAAATAAGCGTGAACAGCAGCGCAGTTTGCGAGCACAGCATTTCAATGGTAAGCTTTTACCTGAGATCTTTTCCCTTAAGACTCTCAAAGATTTCTGTAGCTTTACGGTCCTCGTAGGTAATGTTCAGGCTGTAGGCTGCATCAATAAAGTCTACAGCGAAAACAATAAACGAATCGGAAGGATCAACTCTTTCACCCGTAGTCTTTTCCAGATAAGCAGACAGATAGTGCCTCTTGAACTGATTGCCTGTCCCTCTCCACTTAATCTTCTCAGTGATTCTCATAACCATACGAGAATCATCTCAGAAATCCAGCAGGAATACAATTATAAACGCTGAAGTATTCTCGGGAACCCCGTGCAGAACGCCTGACAGGTCGCTCAGTCAATAAGCTGATATCTGCGCTATCCCCTCTCAAAGAAAGGGAATAAAAAAGGTCTTAACTACTTTATGATAGTAGCTAAGACCCTATTTTGGCGGAGCGGACGGGACTCGAACCCGCGACCTCCGGCGTGACAGGCCGGCATTCTAACCAGCTGAACTACCGCTCCGCATTGCATTTGATTTGGTGGGCGGAACAGGGCTCGAACCTGTGACCCTCGGCTTGTAAGGCCGATGCTCTCCCAGCTGAGCTACCCGCCCACGCAATGTGGATGACTTTTTACCAACTTAACCATACCCAGTCAAGCAAAAAAGATCACTGGGTAATATTATGTTCGGAAACCTTGATATCGTCAAAAACCGTAGTAATTGGAACATCTTTAAACACTGATTCTCCCTCCTGGACGAGGATGGCGTGCTCAAGGACATCATCCATATGCTCAACCAGCGTGATAGTCAGTTTTTTAAGAATTCGCGCAGGAACATCATTTAAGTTTCTCTCATTATCGCTGGGAATCAAGACATTGGTGATGTTACCCCGTTTGGCTGCCAGGAGTTTCTCGGTAAGCCCGCCGATCGGCAAAACCCGTCCGCGCAGGGTGATTTCGCCGGTCATGGCCAGCTGGTGGCGTACCGGTTTTTTAATCAGTGCGGACACAAGCGTCGTGGCAATAGTAATACCTGCCGAAGGTCCGTCCTTGGGAATAGCACCTTCTGGAACATGGACATGAATATCGAGCTTCTGGTAAAAATCAGTTTCAAGCCCAAGCCGTTCGGCTCGCGATCTGACATAGCTCAGCGCAGCCTGAGCGCTTTCCTGCATGACCTCGCCGAGTTTACCGGTGATTATCAATTTTCCTGAGCCAGGCATCAGGGTTGCCTCGATCTGCAGCAGATCACCCCCGACTTCAGTCCAGGCAAGTCCTGTGGTGAGTCCGATACGATCGTCTTCTTCGGCAAGTCCGTACCGATATTTCGGTGTACCGAGATATTTGAGGATTGACTGGGAACCGAGTCGATATTTCTTTTCTGTTAGTCTCTTCTTTAAGCGATCTCTAGCAATTTTACGACACAGCGAGGCGATATTTCGCTCAAGATCCCTTACACCAGCCTCTTTTGTGTAACGTCTTACCATTTCAAGGATGGCACCGCCGGTGAGGTTGATATCCCCATCGATAAAACCGTTTTCAAGAATCTGTTTTGGTATGAGATAGCCCTGGGCGATCTTGAGCTTTTCCTCTTCCGTATAACCGCTGATCTGAATGATTTCCATTCGATCCTGCAGCGGGACCGGTATACCATGAAGGTTGTTGGCTGTCGTTATGAAGAAGACCTCGGAAAGATCATAGTCGATATCCAGATAATGATCGTTAAAGGCAACATTCTGCTCAGGGTCGAGCACCTCGAGCAGGGCTGAGGACGGGTCTCCCCTGAAATCCATGGACATCTTGTCGACTTCATCCAGGCAAAAAACAGGATTTGCAACTTCGGCGCGCTGCATGGACTGAATGATCTTCCCTGGCATCGCCCCGATATAGGTTCTTCTGTGTCCGCGTATTTCTGCCTCATCCCTGACACCGCCGAGCGATAGTCGGACAAATTTTCTGTCAAGAGCACGGGCGATAGAACGGCAGATCGATGTCTTTCCGACACCTGGAGGACCGACGAGACAGAGAATCGGGCCCTTGATTTTTTTTACCTGCGCCTGTACGGCAAGGTACTCAAGGATACGCTCCTTTGGCTTGCTGAGCCCGTAATGATCTTCATCGAGAATGACTTCCGCTTTGTTGATATCGATCTTGCTTTTGGTTTTTTTGCCCCAGGGCAGGCTCAGGATGACATCTATATAATTACGCACAACCGTCGTCTCTGCGGACATCGGCGGCATGTTTTTTAATTTTTTGAGTTCCTTGGTGATTTTCTCTTTTGCAAGTTTTGGCAGTTTTTTCTTCTTGACTGATTCTTCGAGTTCGGCAATGTCGTCCAGGCCATCGTCCCCCTGCCCCATCTCATTCTGAATTTCCTTCACTTTTTCACTGAGATAATAGTTGCGCTGGGTCTTGCTCATGCGATTTTTGACCCGTGTGTTTATCTCCTTCTCAAGCTCGGTCAATTCAATTTCTCTGTGGAGAATATCGAGTATTTTTTCAATTCGCTCTATCAGCGTTCTGCACTCAAGAATCGGCTGCTTGACATCAGCCTTCAAGGGCATGTGGGCACAGATCACATCGACGAGTTTCCGGGGATCTTCAATATTCCGGATCGATTTTGTGACCTCTCTGGCAATTTTCTTGTTAGCTACCGCATACTGTTCAAAAAATTTCCGCAGCTCCCTTTCAAATGCGATGATTTCACTGGAGACGATAATTTCTTCGGGAAATTCCCGTATTTCAACCTGCATGAACTGATCGTGGGGAACATATGAGACAATTTCCGCTCTGCTTTTTCCCTCTACCAGAGCCTTGATGGTACCATCAGGGAGGCGGAGAAGCTGCATGACTGTGGCAAGTGTACCGACACGATGAATCCCTTCAGGCCCCGGCTCATCAGTTGCAGGACTTTTCTGGGCCACAAGGAAAATACCGGTCCGCTTATCCATTGCATCTTCAAGGGCTGCAATAGACTGCTTGCGGCCAACAACCAGTGGTGCCACCATGTGCGGAAAAATAACAATATCGCGCAACGGCATCAATGGATAAAGCTTCGTATCAGTTGTCGTTTCTGTCATAACCTATTTATTATCTCCTGATTTTTCAGGCACTTTTCAATTCGTCCTCAACGCCGGACTTCTGGTACAGGATCACCGGATAATCGCCGTTTGTTATCACCTGCTCACTGACGACACACTCCTGTACATTCTTCTTTGACGGCAGATCATACATGACGTCCAGCATCGCCTGTTCAAGTACCGACCTGAGTCCACGGGCACCAGACTTTCTCTCAAGAGCCTTATGGGCGATTGCCGAAAGCGCCCCTTCGGTGAACCTCAGCTGGATATTTTCAAATGCAAAAAGTTTCTGGTACTGTTTGGTCAGCGCATTTTTCGGCTCGCGCAGTATTCTGACAAGATCCTCCTCAAGGAGCTCTTCCATGGTAGCAATAACTGGAAGTCTGCCGACCAGTTCGGGAATCAGTCCAAACTTCAACAAATCTTCAGGCTGCACCAGGGCAAGCAATTCACCGATTTTCTTCTCTGAGTTGCTTACGACTTTGGCGGTCATGCCGATTGACCTGGTCCCGGAACGACGCTTGACAACTGCGTCCAGCCCGACAAACGCTCCCCCGACAATGAAAAGAATGTTGGTGGTGTCGATCTTTACCAGATCCTGTTGGGGATGTTTCCGTCCTCCTTTGGGCGGGATGGAGGCGACAGTGCCTTCGATGATTTTAAGCAGCGCCTGTTGCACACCTTCGCCCGACACGTCTCTTGTCAGAGAAGGGCTGTCTGATTTCCGAGCTATTTTATCAATCTCGTCGATATAAATAATTCCCCGTTCCGCCTTTTCTATATCATGGTCTGCAGCCTGAAGGAGATTGACCAGAATGTTTTCGACGTCTTCTCCGACATAACCGGCTTCGGTCAGTGTCGTGGCGTCGGCGATGCAGAACGGAACCTGCAATACCTTGGCAAGTGTCTGGGCAACAAGTGTTTTTCCTGATCCTGTCGGGCCGATGAGGATGATGTTGGATTTCTGAAGTTCCACATCGTCATCACTGGGAGGTGCGTCAATACGCTTATAATGATTGTGGACGGCAACCGACAAGATTTTTTTGGCCTTATCCTGTCCGATTACATACTGATCAAGATGTTCCTTTATTTCCTTCGGTTTCAAAGCGTCCGGTTTGAAATCCGTCCCGTCCTGGCTGGCCCCGATTGTTTCATCCTCTTCCTGGACAATCTCGTTGCAGAGCTCAATGCACTCGTCACAGATGTAAACGTCCGGACCGGCAATGAGTTTTTCAACATCATCCTGATTTTTGCCACAGAATGAGCATTTACATTCAGGCTCTCTAATATCAAAGTCGCTCATTTTCAGTTTTCCTTGTCAGATTCTGTTCGCTTCAAGAGCACCTCGTCTATTATACCATACTTTCTGGCTTCGTCGGCATTCATAAAGTTGTCTCGTTCGGTATCGGCAGCGATCTTTTTTACCGTGTGTTTGCAATGCATCGCCAGAATCTTGTTGAGGTCCTCGCGCATTCTTAAAATTTCTCGAGCGTGAATTTCGACATCGGTTGCCTGTCCCTGAAAGCCACCCATCGGCTGATGAATCATAATCCTGGAATTTGGAAGTGCATAGCGTTTTCCCTGGGCTCCTGCGGCAAGCAGCAGGGCTCCCATTGAAGCTGCCTGTCCCATGCAGAGTGTCGCTATATCACACTTCACAAACTGCATGGTATCATAAATAGCCAGACCTGAGGTAACGGAACCGCCGGGCGAGTTGATGTAAAAGGTTACATCCTTGTCCGGATCCTCAGCTTCAAGAAAAAGCAGCTGAGCGATTATCACGTTTGCGACATCATCATTGACCGGAGAACCAAGGAATATGATGCGTTCCTTGAGGAGACGCGAATAAATATCATACGCTCTTTCGCCTCGAGGGCTCTGCTCTACGACCATGGGTATCAGATTCATTTTTCAATCCCCTAAAAGATTCGACTGCAACAGGCAAAAGCCCTATGCAGTCGAAATGAGTATAAAGATACGTTACTACCGATGGATAAATTATCAACCGGGAACCTTTTGATTATTTTCCTTTAGCAACTTTCTCATCCGTCACTTCATCCGCTTGCTTTATGTCCTCTTTTTCTGGCGCTTCTTTGGTTTTCTTGCTCGCCTTTTTAGCAGCTGCCTTGCTGTCGGTTATCTCCTCTTCTTTTGCATCGGTCGAAGGCTCTACCAGTTTCGCCTCCTCACGCAGAAAGGAGAGAACTTTTTCGTTTAGTACCTCGTTCATCAGCGGCAGGAGGTCGTCACGATTCTGGAAGAACTCTTTTACCTTGGCAACGGACATATTGTATTGGTCACCAATCCTTTTAAATGATCGCTCCAGATCTTCATCAGCGACTTTGATCTCTTCCAGCTCGGCGATTTTCTTGAGAATAAAATCACCAGCCACCCGCTGTACGGCGACAACCCGGTTGTTTTTTTCCAAGTCATGACGAGACATGCCGGCAGACTCAAGCGTCATTCCGCTTTTTTCAAGCTGCTGCTCTGTCTGCTTTATCATTTCCTCAACCTCGAAACGAACAAGCCTGTCAGGAACTTCAAATTGATTTTTTTCAAGAAGCTTCTGCATGATGCGGTCGGTAAGTTCTCCGTCAGCGGCACTCTTTTTATCGGCCTGCAGCCTCTCCCTGATCTTTGTTTTGAGTTCGTCCAGGGAGGTAAACTGTTCATTAACGTCCTTGGCAAATTCATCGTCAAGTTCGGCAAGTACACGCTCTTTTATATCTTTTACCTTAATTCTGAACTCAACCTTTTTACCGGCAAGGATAGGATTCGGATGTTTTTCGGGAAAATCAACCTCGTGCTTGGCTTCCTCGCCCAGGTTCATTCCGACAAGTTTGCTCTCAAACTCATGCCCCATCCTGCCCGACCCGACATCAACCGTGTAGTCATCGTTTTTGACCTGTTTCATCGGGTGATTTTTATGAAACCCCTGATAATCAACGATAACCACATCCCCCATTTCGACACTCCTGCCTTCAACCGATTTCAACGCGGCCATGTCACGCTGCATCGAGGACAGTTCAAAGTCCACCGCGGCTTCCTCGATCGTGGAATCAGGTTTTTCCACCTCAATTCCCTTGTAGTCGGCCAGTTCAAACTGAGGCCGTACATCCACCTGGGCAACATAGGTGAAGGTACCGTCGTCGTTAAAGGACGGTTCGAGAATCTGGGGATGTACCACCGGGTCAATATCCTGTTTTTCAATAATGTCAAAATAGGTATCCTGTACAAGTTTTTCCCCGACTTCAGCCTCTACCTGGGGCTTGTAATTTTTCACAATAACACTGCGCGGGACCTTTCCTCTTCGAAACCCTCTCATTTTTGATTCTTTCTGGAGCTTTGAGTATGCTTCGTCAAGTTTACCCGATACCAGCTCTCCAGGGAGCGTGATGGTCACTTTTCTTGTCAACGCACTGATTTCTTCAACCTTAACATCCATTTGACATCATCCTTTTTAAAATTAAAACGAAGAATTGCCCCGAGCAGAGGCAATAATCAAAACCCGACTGACTGTTGTTAAATAACTGGTGGTGCGAGAGGAGGGACTCGAACCCACACATCATAGATACTGGTTCCTAAGACCAGCGCGTCTACCAATTCCGCCACTCTCGCAATGTAATGATCATCCTGTTGTGACTCCATGCCTGGCTGCTATCAATTATAGCCCTGTAGAAAACCGACTAGTAATTACTGAGTTCCGACACGTCAAGCACTCCAGGCGAACAAATACAAAAACCACAAAAAAGAAGCAACATACCATCAATTATCTCAACTGACCATATTTTTTCTCATCCCTTTTCATATCATAGCTTGTAAAAGAATTGAATGATGGCTATTTTTGCATTCTATTACCGTTTCGGGATGTGCACCCCCGGAGAGACGATGTTGAAACATAAAACGAGGATATCATGAGATCCAAATACTCAGTTCTTGCTGCGGTTGCCCTAGGAGTGCTTGTCTTGAGCCCCCCGCCTGCATCAATGGCAGCATCAAACTCACCAGATCTTGTTTCGGAGAAAACCATAAGCTGGCAGATTCCCTACAAACCACTGGACTTTGTGCAATCGGTTGATGGCACAAGACTCTTTGTACTCACCGAAAACAATCGTGTCCTGATCTATGAACCAAACGGCACGCTCAAGGGAAGTATACCCGTTGATAAAGGGGTTACCGCCATTGATACCGATGCCCGTGGTGAAAACGTTTTTCTCATCAACAGTTCCGCCAATACCTTCACCTCTCTTTCGGTTGATTTTGTCGTGGAAATCGATACCGCCGGCTCTCCGACCATGGGTTCTGCGGAGGCACCCGTCACCATTGCCGTATTTACGGACTTTGAATGACCCTATTGCGGTCAACTTGCACCGCAACTCGAACAGGTGTTCGAGCAAAACAAGGACAACGTAAAGATCGTTTTCAAGAATATGCCCCTGCGTTTTCACAAATTCGCAGATCCTGCTGCCCGTGCCGCTCTTGCCGCCGGCGAGCAGGGGAAATTCTGGCAATTTCATGATGAATTGTTTGCCGCAGAAAAGCTCAGTGATGAAGTTATCAGGGAAACTGCAGTTAAACTAGGCCTTGACATGACGCGATATGAGGCGGACATGAATTCTCCTGCAATCAAACAGAAAATCAGCAAAGATCTGCTCGACGCCCAGGCAGCCGGCGTAACCGGTACGCCGACAGTTTTTATTAACGGGCAGCGTCTGAAAAACCGATCGCCTCAGGGATTCCAGGCAATGATCAATGAAGCATTGAAGAAGTAGCTCGACACCCGCATGCAGACAAATCAGGAGTGCAGGGAACTGCATTTTGACAGCAACGAACAGGCAAGTGCTCTTTTCGGGGACCTGAATAAAAATATTCAGGTCCTTGAAAACGGAACAAATGCCAGCATCAAGGTCCGTGGCACCAGCGTAAAAATAACCGGGGCCAAGCATGAAGTCCAGATTGCCTCCAACCTGCTGGAGCAACTGTATGAACTGATCGGGACCGGCTATCCTATCTATTCTTCAGATTTTGCCTTCGGCCTGAAAATCCTTCAATCAAAACCTGCCGCCCGCCTGGACCGGATTTTTCTCGATAAAGTTTTTGTAACCACGAGAAATCGAATCGTCTCACCGAAAACGCCCAATCAAAAACAGTACATTGATGCGATCAGAACCAACGATATCGTTTTCGGCATCGGCCCTGCCGGCACCGGTAAAACTTACCTCGCAGTTGCCATGGCCGTTTCGGCACTGGCTAACAATCAGGTTCGCTCCATCATTTTGACAAGACCAGCGGTAGAAGCCGGGGAAAAACTCGGATTTCTTCCCGGTGATCTTGCCCAGAAGGTCGATCCATACCTGCGCCCGCTAAATGACGCCTTGATTGACATGGTAGGCGCAGAAAAAGCTGCCGATTATCTCGATCAGCGGGTCATCGAAATTGCGCCGCTTGCCTTCATGCGCGGCAGGACATTGGGAAATGCTTTTATTATTCTCGATGAAGCCCAGAACACCACCAGGGAGCAAATGAAGATGTTTCTGACCCGGATCGGTTTCGACTCAAGAGCTGTCATCACCGGAGATATCACTCAGGTTGATCTTCCAGCCCAACAGAAATCAGGACTGATACAGGCTGAAACGTTACTGTCAAAGATCAGTGGTATCGGCTTCTGCAAATTTACCAAAGCTGACGTTGTCAGGCATCCGCTCGTTCAAAAAATCATCCACGCCTACGAGATTGACCATGAACAGAACGGACAAGACCGCCTCTGATGGGCACGGGCTGTACTTATGGAATAATGTGGTGAATTATGGCCGTTACACTCATTGACAGCATAACCAGGTTCCGCAGGGACCAGCTTACAAGAATCAGAGACACGGCACAGTTTCTATTGAGCCTCAATGATGTTTCCAGTCACAACGTCAACATCGTACTCACCGATGACCATGAGATTTCACGCTTCAATAAACGATACAGAAACCTGAGTGGCCCGACCAATGTACTCAGTTTTCCTTTTGAGGCCGACCAGGATTTGGATAAACTCGGCATCGCCGATGACTCTGACTATGAGCTCGGCGACATCATCATCTCCGTTGAAACGGCAGAAAAAGAGGCCCGCCAATATAACCAGTCGCTGCATCAGAGATTATCCTGGCTGATGACTCATGGCATTCTGCACCTGCTTGGCTATGACCACGAACGATCAGAAACCGATGCAGCCGGGATGTCTGAACTTGAGGAACAAATAATTGATGAATTACATAATCAAAGGAGAGCAACAATGACACATCTTGCGATCAACGTAGATCACGTGGCGACAATTCGCCAGGCAAGAGGGATAACGGAACCGGACCCTGTTACTGCAGCAGCGATCTGCGAACTGGCAGGTGCCAAAGGTATCGTCGTGCACCTGCGTGAAGACCGCCGCCATATCCAGGATCGCGATGTCAAACTGCTCAGGGAGACCGTGCAGACAAAGCTCAATCTCGAAATGGGAGCTGCAAAGGAAATTATTGCATTCGCCCTTGACCTTCGTCCGGACATGGTGACCCTAGTGCCTGAAAAACGTCAGGAGCTCACCACCGAAGGTGGCCTGGACGTGATTTCCCAGAAAAAGAAGATAGCCCGGACGATAGAAAAAATGACCAAGGCCGGAATTCCGGTTTCTCTCTTTATCGACCCTGACCTCAAGCAGGTCAAAACAGCATACGATATCGGCGCTACCTATGTGGAAATCCATACAGGAACATATGCTGATGCCTCCGACCCGGTTTCACAGCAGGCGGAGTTTGCCCTCATCGAAGCGGCTGCGGAAGAAGCGTGGCAGCTCGGTCTCCACGTCAACGCCGGTCATGGACTCAACTATGTGAATACCGCACCGATAGCAGCCCTTGACACCATTGAGGAACTGTCCATCGGTCATGCGATCATCTCGCGGGCAATATTTTCCGGGCTTGAAAGAGCCGTTCGCGATATGGATAAAATCATCCGCAACGCAACCTCGCTTCTCTAGGCGGCGTACCCTGTTCATAAACAGCTCAGCTGTACCCTTTGCCAATTGACAACACCGAGCCCGCTGTGTTAAAAACAGCCATCCTGCCTTGGTGGTGGAATTGGTAGACACCAGGGACTTAAAATCCCTTGGGCCTTGCGCCCGTGCCGGTTCGAGTCCGGCCCGAGGCACCAGATACGCTGAGCGCAACCTCCTTGTTTTCGAGAGGGTTGCGCTTTGTTGCTTTTCGAGTTCCAGAAAACCCTCAATAACACCCCAGGAACGCGTTAGGAATCCAAGTAGTTTTCACGGTAGAAGTCACGGTAGCAATGTCTAAAAGCCCAGCACTGATAAATTTCTTTTTAGTTTCATTTTAATAGAGGCCTAAGATCAGTCAGTTTATCAAAAAGGTGCCACACGTAGTTGCTTGTTCCGTTCATTCTATGCGGGTGAAGGTCTTTGAGAGCGGGATCTTTGCAATATCGTTCGAATGCCTGGCGTGAGTTCCATTCAACCAAAATAAGTACCGATCTGGGTTCTATATCTCCTGCGACACTCTCCCTGAATTTACCAAGGGCAACCACCCGACCTCCATGAGCCATAACCTCCTTGGCCGAGCGTCGTGAATAAGCTAAGTATTCTTCCTTATCAGAGACATTGAACAAATTAAGTGCATAAACAGGTTCACTCATTTTTATCTCCCATCAATTCCTGATCCAAAACGTACTATAGGCGACAGTCATGTTCCAGACAGGTCCAGAACCTTATGGCAATCACTCCACCCCTTTCTCCAAAAGGCTATAATTCTCTGATACATATGTCTAAGACGCAATGACCTGTCTGTACATTCGTATTGATCCTTTGATATCACTCCCTGTCCCTTCTTGAGCTCGATCCATCAGAATACCGGGGAGAACGTTCCTGCAGGGTAGTCAGTTTTGCGGTGTCACAATTTGCTCTTGATGATCGAACTCAGGTCTTCATAATCAACTGTCCAGATATGTGCAATTTCAAGTATTATCCCTGCTCGATAGTTAATCAATGTATGAAATACTGTTTTCTTCTTTTTAAAAAGCTGTTACAAGTCACTCTTAACCAACAAATCGAGCTCAGGTTTAGTATCAGTTGCACTATTTGGATATAATCATTCAAAATTTTATTGGTACATAACATCATGATCGCTTTTCTTTTGAATTCATGCAAACAGACTATAGTGCTGCCTCTGCTTGCAACACTCTTTTTGTCTGGGACTGCATATTCTGAAGAAACCGAACATACCCTCCTTGAAAATATAGTGACCATTGATTGCCAGTATCAGTCAATGGACACCGTTCTAATGGATATCTCAGAGCAGAGTGGTTTAGAAATCACCTACGATGAAGAATTAGAAAAGATACCGGTTCTCTTTGCATTTAATGACAGGATAAAAGCCATTGAAGCCGTAGTTCGATTGCTGAGGGGCAGAAATAATGTCATTGAATTCAGTAGTGATAGAAAAAACCTGAATATCAAAATGTTCGACATTTAGAAACGCTCTTTATCCGTGATATTTTTTTCCTGAGATCTACGCCTGCTATCAAATGTCAACTCAATCAGCATATTTTATTCAATATCACACCTGCTTAAACCACTCCGACGAGCATGTATTTCCAAGGGCAGAAGGACTTGCAACGGTAATCGTCTTCGCAGAAGACAAGTCCCAGGCGCTGAGCCGAGCCGGTAAACTCATCGCCAAAGAAGACCTGCAGATCTCAGGTTTTCTCAGAATGTCTACCCTGAAGGACAGGAACCAGCAGATGTTCTGCGCCATATTGAAATCACTTTTTCGTCGTGCTGAATTGTATGGCGCAGCTCTGCACTTCGACCCTTTCCCGAGCAGGCATCATTGCTGCAGGTAATAGTGCTCCATTCTTGCACGCATGTATGTGCTGTTATTTTTAAATGAATCTTTATTTCGATCAAGAAATGAATTGACCTACATAAATAATGGTTTAAACTATTATAAATAAAGATGATAATTGTCAGATGGATCATCTTTTTGTTGAAAAACTAGGTATATATACCTATTTACTTAATCTAAACCCAGGAGTAGAAAGATAATGAGATAGTCAGTAGCCTTTCGATTTAGATAGCGTGCCGAGGGAGGAAATATGAATGATCGCTCACGGGGAAAGAGACACTTGCCAAAAGGTTTGCCGGTCGAGACTGAACTCAAGGTTAAAAAGAAAAGCCGTATCGTCAAAACCGCGAGAAGTTTACCGGTTGAACCTCCACCAGTGGCTGCCTGGTCATCAATCCGGAAGAAACCCGTCAAAAGGGGACCTCACATGATCAGGAAGGCGTATTTCGAGCCACTTGGCAACTCTCTTGTTGAAAACATGCTCTTGCAGAGAAGCTATATAATTGATTAATCAAAAATGCCGTAACCATGATAAGCGGTTTGGCTGACCAGAACGAACCGCTGCTCCCTCCACCCGTAACATCCATTCAGTTTCGCCGACTCAGCCGCATTACAAACCAAGTAATACATTTTAAATCAAGGCATTACAATGTAGTCCCTAAGCAGGTAATGAGAGATTATTGCCAGTCCTGCAGACAGTTATGAATTGAAAATCAAAAAGCGGTCAGGTATGGACCCTGACCGCTTGGGATATCTGGAGCCACCGAGCGGACTTGAACCGCTGACCTGCTGGTTACGAATCAGCTGCTCTACCACCTGAGCTACGGTGGCTCAATGAGAAAAGAACCGGTATCTACCGGCACCAGAGAACAATTTACGCTTCATTGTATTCAATAAGCCCGGCATCGTCTTAACGATAGACATCCGCAGGCTGATTGAAAACCGGAAGAAGAATAAATTGACGATGTTTATAGCAACTACCGGCTTAAAGTTCAACTCTAAACACGAAATAAACAAGGAGAAACCTTTCTTGTCTCTATGGCCGGTTGGCGTCGCCGCTGCTCTATTCCCGGACAACTGCCGGTAAGTTAAAAACCTACACAACAAAAGGCTCATGGCGGTTCACAATTCCATTTCATTTATCCTCCTTTGACGTTAGTTTGTTCTGCTTAGAAAAGAAAAACAAAGCGAGGATTACCGATCATTTTGTCAGACCATCGACCCGGCAAAATGCCTTCCCATATTAATTTTTCGGACATACACCCATGAGCAACGGTTATATAACCTATTGTCTGGTAGATGACGGGAGCGCCACCCCTGCCCTTCACAAACACCGTGACAGATCCCTGAAGGAAATCACCAACACCCCGATATCAGGAGATCATCAGATTCTGCTGCAAAGCGGTTTCCCCGGATTGAACCGAAAGAGCCAATACATCCTTTCTCCGGCATTACAATTAAATGGCGATCTCGCAAGGTTTGACGACGAAAAGCTTCAATCTTTTGCAGAAGCCGAACGAATAAGAAAAAATCAGGTTTCCTTCAGCAGCTACATAATTGAGCCGGACAGCAGGTTGTGTGTCATTTCTAATGATTCCCAGTCGCTCAATCGTTTTCTCGATACCTACGGCGGCATTCTTGACATCATCCCGCTGCTTGTAAAAGAAAGTCACCAGGATTTCAGTCAAATCACTGATCTCGCTGCATCATTTGCCGACAATACCTGCCGGATAGACTATTCAATACGCTCCCCGGTTGATCTGGGCAAATGCAACTATTGCGGCCTGTGTGGCAGATTGTGTCCGGAAGCATGCATCTCTGAAATATTGTTCTTTGATTTTGAAACCTGCTCATTCTGCCGGGAGTGTGAAAAGGCTTGTCCAACCGGCGCCATCGACATCTACGCCGTCGAACAAAAAACACTCGAAGTTCCGGCACTACTGGCCCTTGGGGATACCGCCGTTGAAGGAGCCGAAAAATCCCGGAACTACTACCGGGAAGCAAACCTGAGCACCTATTTTTCGACGTTGTTTCCCTCTCAGGTCGAAGAAGTAATCACCTGCAACCATGCTATCTGCCAATTCAGCAGCAGGAGCAAGACCGGCTGCGATAAATGCATACAGGTCTGCGCGTTCGATGCACTCAAAGCAGACGATAAAATCATTATCGATGCGCTTAAATGTACAGAATGCGGAAGCTGTGCGGGTATTTGTCCGACAGGTGCGATGCAATACCTCCGTTTTGATGATACGGCCTTTATCGATTTTTTCCGAACGTTTCATCTCAAAGAACACTCGGTGGTCGTTCTCGGCACCGAACAGGAACTCCACAGCTTCTGGTGGACTCATCGGGAAAATAGATTCGACAACTACCTTTTCCTTGAATACCCCCGCTTGAGCGCACTCTCCGCCTTTCATCTCATTTTCCTGCTGTTTCACGGTGCATCTCATGTTGTTTTGTTAAAGAATGTCTCTGATAACGGGCAGTTTACCCGCAACACGGTTGACCAGGTAAACGGGCTTATACAGACTGTTTTAAAAGAACCCTCACGAGTATCAGTTTCAACGGTTAAAGACTCTCCTGCGCACAGTCCCGGCAATGAGACAAAAGCCCTCCTGCCGGAAAGGTATAAGGATCTCAACTATAGCAATCGGCGGCAAAAATTATCCTCTCTTGTTCAGCTTGCACTGGCCGAACAGCAGCAGACCATCATACTGCACAATGGCGAGGACAGCCTCTTTCACACCATCACCTGTGAGCAAAAAGCCTGTACACAATGTCTTGCATGTCTTAACGAGTGCAACATTCAGGCCCTGTCGGCCGATCCATCCGCACTGGCACTTTCTTGGACGGGAGGACTCTGCACCGGCTGCACCGCCTGTATCGATATCTGTCCGGAGAATGCGCTATCACTCGGCAGCCAAACACATATAAACCAACAGTTTTTTCAGCCGAAAATAGCCGCCCAGGCAGAACCCATGCACTGCAGGGAGTGTGGCAAGGTGTTTGGCACGAGAAAGAGCTTTGAGCGTGTTATGGAAATTCTTGCAAAACAGAAACTGGATCACGACGGTCACTTCGAGTATTGTGAAGATTGTCGGGTAATCAAATTACTTGAATCAGAGTAACATAATGAAAGAGCTCAACGATAAGGAATTACTGCTGGTAAGACTTCGCTTTCTCGATCTGGCCAAATCGTTTTTTATCGATCAGCCGGATGCCGAACGCTTAAGCCGATGGCGGGGAACTTTTGCCGCTCTTGTCAAGGATCAGGTTACCCCGGAAATCGACATGACTGCGCGCGAGTTGAACACTCAACTCACCTCCAAAAAACTTGAAGATCTTCAAGACGAGTATTACGCCTTGTTTACCGATCCCTTCAGTGAAAGTCATCTTAATCTGATGTCATCTCATTATATCGACGGCAGAAATTTAGGCGCTACGCTGATCGGCCTGCGGCAATTCCTGAATGATTCCAACATTCATGTGGACAATTCCCTGGGCGACTCCGAGGATTCTTTGCCGGTCATGCTTGACATTCTGGTTACCCTGGTTGAACAGGAAAAAAATGGAGAAGATACCTCGCTGAAACAGGGGGAACTGCTCAACGACTTTCTTCTGCCCTGTATTGAGCACCTGGCAAAAAGTGCCGCAGACAATGATACCGCAGACTTTTTTGATGGTTGCATCCGTTTCTGCAAAGGCTACCTCAATCTTGAAAAAAGCCTTGCCTTCTGAATAGCACATCTACTACTGGAAAAGTACCGGCGCGCACCAATGACAGAAACTTTTCATAATCAACCGATTCCGTTTGAATTTCTCTTTTCCCTGTCTAATAGCAATAGGACACTTCACTCTTTTTGATTATAGTGCTTTTCAACTGTTAAGATCTCCGTATAAAAATTCAGGTCCGACCGGTACCGTTATTGTATCTTGAACTGATGAAAAGATTTTCACCGCTTCTGGTAGCCTTAATTGTCTTTATTCTCCCTCTGGCGAACGGCTGCCGCCAGGAAGAGAGTCCTGAAAAACAAACGGCGGATTCTGTTCCCGGATGCACCGGTTGCCACTCGGTTGATCTGGACCTGAATCACCGGTTCTCCTGTATTGATTGTCATCGGGGAATTGACGGAGAAAGTAGCAGGGACGCCTCCCATCAGGGGTTGGTGACACAACCTTCTCATCCAAATAACGCTGAATTGTTCTGTCAACGCTGTCACCAGCAGGAAGTGGCAATGGTCAGCCAAAATGATCACTACACACTCAGCGACCATATCTCACTGGTCAGAAACGGGTTCGACCCAGCCGCAAGCAGGGTCGGCATCGAGGACATTGGTGCATCGAGCACTCCTGCTTCTGTTTCGCAACTCGTCGACGACCTGCTGAGCCGCAGATGCCTCCGCTGTCATGTCTACTCGGAAGGCGACGACTTTCCTGCGACCAGACGGGCAAGCGGCTGCGCCTCCTGCCACCTTGAATATTACGGTGGGCAAATGGTTTCTCATCAGTTCCTGAAAAAACCGAAAGACTCAAACTGCCTTTCATGTCATTACGGCAACCATGTCGGCTTTGATTATTACGGTCGTTTCGAACACGATTTCAACGAAGAGTACCGGACACCATACACAACCAAAGATGATTTTTTCAGGCCTTACGGCGTTGAATTTCATCAGCTTGAGGCCGATGTTCACCAGAGAGCTGGTATGGTCTGTATTGACTGCCATGATCGCAATGAGGTTATGGGAAGCAGCGGTTCCGGCACACCATGCGCTGCCTGCCATGACCTGAATCAGCTGCGGAGCAACAGCTCTCGATCCATTACCGGAAGTGACAATGAGCATTTTTTCAGCTCCATGGCAACCGGCAGGTCGATGCCCCTTCCGCTAATGGTTCATCCTGCTCACAAGGCCTACGGTACAAAGATTGCCTGCCAGGGTTGCCATGCGCTCTGGTCTTTTTTTGACGATGAAACGCATCTGATACGAATCGACCATGATAACTTTGATGAACTCGAAAAACTGACCCTTGACGGCAGTTCAGAAGTCCACCGGATACTTTCCAGCCACATGGAATTCGATGGCGAATGGCTTGAACCGTCTATGAGGGATCAACTTACTGGAGAACTATTTCCAGGAATCTGGCTGAAGGGCTTCAAACAGCGGCGCTGGGAGGATATCCGTCTTGTTCCGGATTCAAGCGGATTACTTCAAGTCGCCCGCCCGATTCTTGATCTCCATCTCTCGTGGATTGACGAAGAGGAAGTCCTGCGGTTTGACAACATCACCATCCGGCCGGATATATCACCAATAATCCCCTACACTCCCCATACGATCGGCAAGGCCGGTCCATTTTTTGAAAAACGGCTCACGCTCCTGCTTGGTCCCCAAAAACTATCACCTAATCCGGCAGCCAATGAAAATCGTTGATGAGTCGATCATTTTGTAATAAACAGTCGCAATGAATAGAAATCTATATCCTGCTGATGAGATAGCATCAGCAGCAAAACATGCAGTTCAGTTGTCGGCGAGGGGGTATGACACCCGATTTATGAATATCATGTGTCTGGCTGTCATCGTGCTGCTCCTTTCTACCAGCCTGCCGGCCTGCTCGACCGCGGCTCCGAAGAAACACTATTCCCACCCTACCCAGAAACCATACGTGATCAATAACAGGGTGTACTACCCAATCCCGTCATCATATGGCTTCAGCCAGAAGGGAATTGCCTCCTGGTATGGAAAAGATTTTCATGGTCGGAAAACTTCCAATGCCGAAACCTATGACATGTATGAGATGACGGCAGCCCACAAAACCCTGCCGATGCACACGGTACTGCTTGTCAAAAATCTCGAGAACAACAGGGAAATAGTCGTCAGGGTCAATGATCGCGGTCCCTTTGTGCGTGGCAGGATTATCGATCTCAGCTACACGGCGGCAAAAAAAATCGGTATTGTCGACCGGGGAACCGCACGGGTCTATATAACAGCCCTGGGAGATGCGCAGCAGGGAAGTGAAGAACTCAGGCGCTTGGCAAAAACCTTCTATGAAGGTGAATTTTATATACAAATAGGATCATTTGCCAACCAGAACAACGCCCTTCGACTCCAGAGACGTTTTACCCAGGCGGGGCATACAACGCTTATCCAGAAATATTACGGACCAGACAAGATTTACTACCGTGTCCATGTCTATGTAGGAAAAACGCTGCAAAGGGCAGAGCAGGAAAGAATAATCCTGGAGAAACGCGGCTACAAGGATGCTTTTGTGATAGCACACTGAGCCGGAAAGCACCTATCTGCCTGAGCGGAGAGGATACTCACACCGTCTGCTGCTGCTTCCGGTTGTCGTGTTCCCCCACCAGCATAACCAGTTCTTTCAGTTTTTGATGGTTTTTCATCCCCGGTGCATCCTCAACACCAGAGTTTACGTCAACGGCATATGGTGCAACCGTAGCCAGGGCTTCAAGGATATTATCCGGTGAAAGACCGCCGGCAAGGATGAGCGGGAGGCCGAGATGAAGGTCGTCGATCAATCGCCAGTCAAAATGATCTCCCGTACCACCGGCTAGCCCTTTGATATAGGTATCAAGCAGGATACTGTCAATAACATCAAAATAGGATGCGATCCCCACGGCGGGGCTGCCATCCCCAACCCTGAGAGCCTTGCAGACAGATAAAGACCTGTTCCAGCTTTTCAGCTGGGAACAGAGCTCTTCCGGTTCATCACCGTGAAGTTGAACCTGGGTGAGTCCGCATCTGCCGACGATACTCTTGATCCTGTCAAGCGGGCTGTCAACAAACACCCCGACCCTGCCGACGAAAGAGGGTAATCTCTCGATAATTGAAGCCGCAGCAGCAGGAGCGATGAAGCGAGGGCTTTTATCAACGAAAATAAAGCCGAGCGCGTCGATGCCAAGGTTTACGGCTGCCAGTGCATCTTCAACTCGTGTTGTTCCACACATTTTAATCCGCGTTCTCATTATCGTATCCACGCCATATTCTTTACCTGGGCCGTAATGAACCGAGCAGACCGCTTTTCTCCCCGGCGCGCATCAATGTTTCGCCAATGAGCGCTGCTGCCGCACCGGCCTGTGCAAGAGCCTCGATGTCGCCCCTGTCTTTGAGTCCTGATTCGGACACCACTGGAATATGGGAAGGGATCAGCTTCATCAGCCGAAATGTAGTATTTATATCTACGGAGAAATCATTGAGATTGCGATTATTGATACCAAGCAGTTCAGCCCCCGCGGACAATGCTTTTGACAATTCCTCCTCATCATGCACTTCGACCAGGCTGTCCATTCCCAGGGCAGAGGCATGCTGGTGGTAATCTCTTAGCTGGTGTTCATCGAGAATTGCGGCGATCAACAGAATTGCATCTGCCCCGTGTGCGTGGGCTTCATCCACCTGCAGCTGGTCAATAATAAAATCTTTTCTTAAAACAGGAAGATCAACCGCCTCCCTCACCTGCATGAGATACAGCAGACTCCCCTGGAAAAAATTCACATCGGTCAATACGGAGAGCGCCTGGGCACCATGCAGCTGATAATTTCTGGCAATCTTGACCGGATCAAAATCGCTGCAGATAATACCCTTTGAAGGAGACGCCTTTTTGACTTCGGCAATGATTGAAACACCAGGATAAGCAATCAGTGCCTGTTTAAATCCGCGACTTTTCTCAGGGGTGTTGCCAATAAAAGAATCGGGAAGTCGAATGCCGTTCTTTTTCAACCCTGCAACTTCTTCACGCTTCTGCTGAACAATCGTGTCAAGAATCATGGGAATCCCCGGAGTGTTTGGGTGCAATCAGGAGATCACATCATTGGTGAAAAATATCAGATCGTCCAGCTTCCTGAGCGCTTTCCCGCTATCAATGCACGCTGCCGCAAGGGATATACCCTCTGTCAGGTCGACAGCCAGCCCCGCGGCCAGCAGAGCCGCGCTGCTGTTTAAAAGAATCATGTCGCGTCGCGGGCCTTTCGCGCCTTTCAGCACCTCCCTCATGATGGCCGCTGAATCACTGCTATCCTTGCCGCCCTGCAGGTCAGCGATTACAGCACGTTTGAGACCGACATCTTCAGGGTGAATTGTATAGGAATGTACCGCACCGTTGTTCAGCTCCGAGATCAAAGTCTCTCCTGTCGTCGTCAATTCATCGAGATTGCCTTCGCCGTGGACGACAAGTGCCCGCTTTGATCCCAGTTTTGCCAGCACCTTTGCCAGCGGTTCCGTCAGGGCTTTGCTGAATACGCCGAGAACCTGGACATTTGCTCCGGCCGGATTGGTCAATGGACCAAGAACGTTAAAAACGGTTCGTATGCCTATCTCCCGCCGTGGGCCGATAGCATATTTCATAGCACCATGGAGAGACGGTGCAAAAAGAAACCCGATTCCATTCTTTCTGATGCATGCTCCAACCTGCTCAGCGTTCAGGCCTAAATTAACACCGGCCGCTTCAAGCACGTCGGCTGAGCCGCATGAACTTGAAACCGATCTGTTGCCGTGTTTGGCAACGGTAATGCCGCAGCCGGCAACAACGAACGCTGAAGTTGTCGAGACATTGAAGGTACCGGAGCCATCGCCTCCGGTACCGCAGGTATCCAGAAGTACGTCTCCCCCGGCAGTATTTACACCGCTGTCGATAGCGGTCACCTTCTCCCGCATCACCCGTGCCGCGCCGGTAATCTCCTCTACCGTCTCACCTTTCATCCTCAATCCGGTAAGGAATGAACCTATCTGTACCGGTGTTGCCTCACCGCTCATGATCTCGTTCATCACCGACCGCATTTCAGATTCTGACAGGTCTTCGCCGTTTACAACAAGGCTTATCGCTTCTGTTATAGTCATCATCAGCCCGAAAAATTAAAGTTCTCTATTCTTTTACAGCTCCGTATCAGCTAGACAAGCATGGACTCATAGTCGTCAGACATGAAATTTTTCAGGAGCAGCCTGCCGGCAGGGGTCATGATTGATTCCGGATGAAACTGTACACCTTCAACAGCGAACTCCCTGTGCCGAAGCCCCATCAGCTCATCCTGCTCGGTCCTGGCAGTAATCTCGAGACAATCTGGCAGAGAGCGCTCTTCAACCACCAGGGAATGATAGCGCATGCCTTCAAAAGGATTCGGCAGGCCGGTAAATACTCCCCTGCCGTCATGAGACATGACGCTTGTTTTGCCATGCATGATTCGTCCGGCCCTGATTACCTTCCCCCCATAGGCTTCGCCGATAGACTGATGTCCAAGGCACACTCCTAAAATGGGGATGCTGCCGCCAAAATGTCTGATAACATCTACAGAGATGCCTGCTTCCTTCGGCGTACATGGCCCGGGCGAAATGAGTATTCTTCGCGGCTCAAGCCGCGCCAGTTCTCCGATTGTAGTCTTGTCGTTGCGAAAGACCTTTATCTGCTCCTGCCGCGCTTCCGCAAGGAGGTTATCACCAATGGTCTGGACGATATTGTAGGTAAAGGAATCGTAGTTGTCTATTATGACGATCATCAGCTGAACCTCGTTTCAGCGAGTTCCAGAGCGCGCCGCAATCCCATGGATTTGTTTATCGTCTCCTCAAACTCCCGATGAGGATCGGAATCAGCAACAATGCCGGCGCCGGCCTGAACCCAGAGATCCTCGCCCTGCATAACAAAGGTCCTGATGGTTATACAGAAGTCCATATTCCCGGAAAACCCGAAATATCCAACCGAACCCGCATAGGGGCCGCGTCTTTGAGGTTCAAGTTCATCAATGATTTCCATGGCTCTAATCTTCGGTGCACCGCTGACGGTGCCCGCTGGAAAGCAGGCGTTGACGACATCGAACTGGTCATAACCGTCATCAATGATCCCGTGAATTCCTGAAACAATATGCATTACGTGACTATAGCGTTCCACAACAAGAAGATCACGAACCTCGACGCTGCCCCCTTTTGCCACTCGACCGACATCATTTCTGCCGAGGTCGACGAGCATCAGGTGCTCAGCCCGCTCCTTCGGATCGGCAAGCAGCTCCGCCTCAAGTGCCGCATCCTCCTCAACCGTTTTTCCACGCGGTCTCGTACCGGCTATCGGGCGCAATTCGATTGAGTCCCCGTCTTTGCGTACAAGGATCTCAGGAGATGATCCGATCTGGAACAGCTCTTTGAACTTGAGGAAAAAAAGATACGGGCTCGGATTGATATAGCGAAGCGCCCGATAAATAGAGAAAGGAGAAACGCTCGTCCTGGTATGGAACCGTTGAGAGAGGACGACCTGAAAAATATCTCCTGCGAGAATATATTCCTTTGCCCGGTTGACCATGGCGTGAAACGCTTCAGGTTTCATGTCGCCGCTGAATTCGTTCCTGCTCCTGGGATCTTTTCCTTTCCGAAAGGCAAGTTCTTCCGGAACCGAAGAGCCCAGCAGTTCAGAAACACTTTCAATAGCTGAGACCGCCTGGCGATACAGATATTCAGGAGATAACTGGCTGGCGGTATCGACCCAATTGACAATGGTGACCGTCTGCTCAAAACTGTCATGGACCAGGACCGTACCGGGTATCATAAACGATGAATCGGGAACCTCAGATTTCTCGTGAGAATCCGGCAGTTCTTCCATAAAGCGGACCATTTCATAACCGAGGAATCCAACAAGGCCGCCGCAGAACCTCGGGAGTTCGGGATCTACATAGGCGTTCATATCCCTGACAAGGTTTCGCAGGTAAGAAACAGGGTTTCCGGTAATGGACTCAATCTCCTGCCGATCCTCAAAAATACGGGTGACAGTAAGACTGCTCTCGTGCGAAACAAAGGTCAGCAGCGGGTCAAACCCTATAAAGGAATACCGGCCCCATTTCTCACCGCCTTCCATGCTTTCAAAAAGAAAGACATGCTCACGATTCTGGTAAATTTTACTGAACAGGGTAAGCGGCGTATCCAGATCGGAAATATAACGGCCGGCAACAGGCACAAGGCGGGCCCGCTCTGATCGTCTAGAGAACTGTTCGTACAACGGTGTTATCGATGACTCTTTCATTGAACGTTTATATTGCTGCCTGGGAAAAAATTAGAAAGGTAAATTGATACCATATGGAAGAATAAAGCACTAATTTTTATAAAATAGGCAAAAAAAAACCGTTCTGCCGGAAAAAAAGCAGAACGGTTAATCATCACAAAACCAGAAGGTTGTGACAGAATCACCGGCGTTAGAGACTGATGGTTAAGCCTCCAGGGAGTTTACGCGCTTGGTAAGTCTGGAAATTTTACGTGAGGCGTTCTTTTTATGAATCGTCCCTTTGGATGCTGTTTTGGCTATAACAGGAACAGCGGTTTCAAGCGCCGCTTTTGCCTCCTCAACGGAGCCTGATTCAATAGCCTCGTTGAGAGAACGCACAACTGTTTTCATCTTGGAACGATTAATACGATTTCGCAGACGTCGCGCCTGTGCCTGACGATTTCTTTTCTCAGCCGATTTATGATTTGCCACGAATACCTTCCTCCTGTTAAAAATCTCTGCTATTCAAAATAGCTTTACAGCTATTCCTTGCACTATTTTTAAAAGCCACGTCATACAACTGGCTTCTTCAACAAAAACAAAAGACTGGTATGTATAATGCAAAGCGGAAGTGAAGTCAACAATAATAAAGAAATGAACAGTTTTTTTACCGCTTCTTTGACACCGGTCATCAGATTGTTATAGGCTTACCTTAGCACCAGTGATTTTTACTGTAACTGATAAACAAACTGAGACGACCTGTCCAAATTTTCAGGTAGCAACTATGGGTTTTCCCAAAATATTATTTCGTGTTACCGAAAACAGGAACTGTCCGCACTATAAATATGGCGATATCTTCAGCATCACCGGCATCGCCGTCTGCATGAACAGCGAAAAGGAAAACACCTCGATTACTACCACTGTCATAGAATCCCCATCCAATAAAGAAAACTGCAAAATCCTCAATGGCGACCTCACCAGGATTATCATTCAGTATGAGCGTGCCGACAAGGTTCCTGTATGCCTCATTTCCTGCAGTGGCTGCACCGGTGGTATCAAACTTGAGCATACCAGGGAACAAGATCTCGTGACAACGGTCAATGATCTTTATTCCAATGAAATCGGCTCGATGATGCACCTGTTAAGTGATTTTGCCTTCTTTAAGAATATTGACACCCAGAACCTCGAGAAAGTGATCAATTTCTTTAAACTCAATACCTTTGAAAGAGACGATATCATCATCCGCAAGGGCGAGATTGGCGGAAACTTTTTTATCATCGTAACCGGCAGCGTAAATGTAATCAATGAAGCTGGAATCACGATCTCGACCCTTAAGAAGGGAGATGTTTTCGGTGAGATGAGCCTGATCTGCAATGAGCGCGTGGGTGCGACCATCCAGGTCAGGGAGAAGACCTCAATTCTCTATATCGATCAAGCAAACTTCAAACGTATTCTCGAACGTTTCCCATCAATACAACTTTACTTTTCCAGGCTGATAGCAAACCGTCTCAATAAGTCCAATAATATACGCAGTGAGGACCTCACCTCCGGGATGATTGGAAATCTCTCGGAAATTCCAGCAGAAGCGCTCTTCCAGACGCTGAACATGAACAGCAAAACCGGCATCCTGACAATAAATGATCTTTCAGAAGGCACAGCACGGTTTTCTTTCAGGCAAGGCGCGTTGATTAAAGCCAGTTATCGGTCCAAATCCGGTGAAGACGCCTTTTATGAAATTCTTAAGGAGCACCGGGGCAGATTCAGATTCACACCGGGAATTCCCCAGGAAGACTTTGAACTGCCGGAGATTGACTTTTTCATGAAACTATTGATGGAAGGCATGCGGCGACTCGATGAAGACAAGAGCAGGCGAGCTCATTTTGCCGCCTGATCATCACTTGTTACTGGCGCCGGAGCAGCAAATATCGCCACTTTTGACGTTTTCTGTCACTCAAGTGTGCCGAGGTAGTTAAAGGTGGGCAGTTTATAATAGGTTCCCTTGCCGCTGAGACGCTCACTAATCTCAGCCATCCCGCTATTGCCGGGATGCATACCGCTTATATCTATTACCAGGTAATTTAATCCCATTTGTTCAAGATCCTTTCGAAACGGCAAGAGAGAAAAAGGTTTTCTCGACCTCGTTATCGAGTGTCCCTCTTTTTTCTCCACAACAAATTGCTCGTTTTTCGGACTGGAAATTGTCCTGCCGTACGGAAGTTGTTTTGATGCGATTCGCGAGACGAAAAGTGGCGGCGCGCCATAAACGGTAAGTCCAAGCTGTGCTGAGCGGTTATGTTCGCGGGCTTTGGGCACCTGGCTTTTCTTGCTCCGGTAACCGTCTATCAGCGGTTTAATGAGATCCCGGCTCATCTCTATAGAGAGCTGAAAGCCGCGGAAATCAAGTTTTGATACGAGAGTCAGTGCCTGGCTGTTCATCAGATTCAGCGTATAATCTCCATAAAGCTGTACACGCTCACCTTCAAACAGCTCAATCTGGCTGAGATGAGCGATCTGGAATGTTCTGAACCCTGACCTGATAAGGGTCGAAAGAGATTTCTTCATCTGTTCAAAGGAGGAGTCATTGAGTACCGCCGGCAGTGCCCAGATGACCGATCTCATGTTACGGCCGAGGAACCGTTTTATATCCCCGACAAATCCCATGATCTTTCGGTCTATATTGATCACATAGCGATCCGGAATAAATGGTTGTTTGCCCAGAATCTGGCGGGAAGAGTCGATCCTCAGCCACAGCTCACTGGCCTGAGTCCGGAAGCCTTTTCTCTGCTGGGCTTTGGGCTCCTGTTGGGCGGGTTTCTCGATGGCCCGTTCCAGCACCTGACGACCGACGCTGCGCACCCTGTCAGTGATATTTTTTTTCTGGTTGCTGTTCAACGTTGCCGCCAAACGTTTTGCGGCTGTTACACCGCTGAATTGGGCATCTGCTTTCTTGATATCAACAAGATAGACATTGATCGGCCCTTGAAATCCATGGATCTCAAGGGAGCCGGGTACCAGGACACTGACTATTCCGTTCTTTTCGGCCTGATCCGTCAACCCCCTTCCCTGCCCCAGCATCTTGTCCACCGTGAACGATTTTCGCCTGTCTCCCTTTTCTAAATGAAGCCTCAGTCGGTCTCCGCACTTGAATGTTTTTTTGGGCTTGAAACAGATGAATGTTTCATTGTCAATTGTTTCTACGGATGACACTCTGCCAAGATGATTACCGATATTTCCGGAATGAATCTGAACGATGGCATCCGTTGGCTGCGGCGATCGGAAATAGCCGGACGATGTTCTTCTCCCCATGGCCTCGGGCACCAGTGCGGACGCTTCTTTGAAAACATGCTGGTCCGGATGGGGACCTGCGTCTACCATCATGCGATAGGCGGTAACAATATTTTTCACATAGGTAGCTGAGCGCAGCCGGCCTTCAATCTTCAAGGAAGAAACGCCCATTTTCATGAACTCCGGTACCATTTCAAGACCGTTCAGGTCGTTCATGGAAAACAGATATCCAGAGCTGCCGGCTCCTTTTCCACCGGACTTCCCAGTCGAACGCAGCGAGTATTTTCTACGGCATGGCTGAACACACTTGCCCCGCAGGCCGCTTTTACCACCAAGGTAAGAGGAAAACATGCAAAACCCTGAATAAGAAAAACACATTGCCCCGTGGACGAAAACCTCGATCTCAATCGGCGATTCGCGAATCAGCCGGCTGATCTCTTTTACCGTGTATTCCCGGGCGATGACAACCCGTGAAAACCCAAGCGAAGAAAGGGCCTGAACCCCTGCCCGGTTGTGGATGGCCATCAGTGTTGAACCATGAATCGGGAGTGAAGGAAAATAGTCCATCACCAGGTTGACGATGCCGAGATCCTGAATAATCAGGGCATCCGGAATAACCGTTTCGAAATAAGCGAGTGTTTCGAGCAATCGTGGCAGATCTTTTTCCCTGACAAGGCTGTTAAGGGCAACGTGGACCTGCCTGCCTCTGTCATGGGCGGTTACGATCATTGAACCGATCTGGTCAAGGGTGAGATCTTTTGCCAGGTTGCGGGCGTTGAGTCCGGGTGCGCCAACATAAACGGCATCGGCACCGGCATCAAGGGCAGCATGGAACGTTTCAAAATTCCCTGCTGGAGCTAAAATTTCCATATATAATTGAAATAAATCGTTATCTGTGTGTTTTTTCTGTTAGGTTGGCTACCGGGGTCGAGCGTGGAATAAAGATATCAACCCACCCGCTCCCAGAAGAAATCAATGCCTCTTTCATCTACCAGGTTGATTGCTGCAGGGAATGCCTCACATTCGGCTTTGAACACCTTGGCGGCGATATCTCCGATGGAGTCATCATAGTCGAGCTCTACGCTTTTCTGCAGGACGATTGGGCCTTCATCATAGAGTTCATTGGCAAAATGAACCGTACAACCACTCACCATGCAACCCCGCTCCTTGACGGCACGATGAACAATATCGCCGTAGAATCCTTCACCACAGAAAAGCGGGATCAGAGACGGGTGAATGTTTAGTACTTTTTTCCTCAGATGCGCGGGTGGCCGGTACAGTTTGAGATAGCCGGCAAGACAGATGATATCAAGGTCATAGCCGGCAAGAATCTCGTTGATCCTGTCATTTTGATGGGCCCAGAATGCAGGGTAGCCGTAGTTTTTTGCTTTTTCAAGGCCAAGAGCGTCCTCGACATTTGAAATGACAACCTGGATCCGGCCCTTGAGTGTACCGGCCTCAATTCTTTGATGAAAATTATCAAGTGTACGGCCGCTTCCGGACAGTAACACCCCTAGGTTCAACATGGCTATTCCCCTGTGAAATAAGTATTTTTCTCTACATCAACTGTCTGGAGCCACTTACTGATTGTGGTATCGTATTTCGAGGTAAGGCTGAACACCTTGACGGCGAGCCGAAATCTCGTTGTCAGTGTCGTGTTGCCTGATTCCTCTATTTCGCGCAGGACCGTTTTATAATCTTCAGGATCGACGATCACGGTTACATCATGAAAATTTTTTGCGGCAGCACGCAGCAGGGTCGGGCCGCCGATGTCTATATTCTCTATCGCATCCTCAAGACTGCAGCCGGGAGCATTTATCGTTTTCTCAAACGCATAGAGGTTGACGGCGACAATGTCGATAGGCTTTAAACCGAAGCGTTTGCACTGTTCCCGGTGTTGTTGGTTTGACCGCTGGTGTAAGATTCCTCCGTGCACCTTGGGGTGCAGTGTTTTCACCCTGCCGTCGAGCATTTCAGGAAAACCGGTAAAATCAGAGACATCAATGACACTGACACCAGCTTCACGTAATTTCGCAGCCGTGCCACCGGTAGATAAAATCTCGATACCCTGCGCAGCAAGTGCTCCGGCAAATGTCTCTATACCCGACTTATCCGTTAAGCTGATTAAAGCTCTTTCTACCTTTTTCACCGTCCTCTCCTGTTAATTTTTTCTGATAAATTCTCTGATTTTTCTCCGTTCCCTCTTGTCCGGCCGCTTTGCCGGCGGATTGTCAGAAGCCCCCAGCAGTCGTCTCATTTCACGCTGCTGCTCTCTTTGGGCTGTACTTTCTGCCGTTTCCTCGTACAAGAGCCTGGCTTCCGGAGCAGGGCGCCTATTCTGGGACAAACCACAGACATGCACGGTAAAGGATATCTCATTCCTGCGTATATTCAGTTTATCGCCAATAGCAACTGCCCGGGAAGGCTTAGCACGCGAATCGTTGAGCAGAACTTTTCCTCCCTGCACTGCTTTTGCCGCAGAAGATCGTGTTTTAAAAAAACGGGCAGCCCACAGCCACTTGTCAATTCGAATATTAGCCTGGTTTTCTGACATGTCAAAGCAATGAAAATTATGGAGATTATATCTGCTGCCGGTGTCCAACGGTACACTGAAGAGAACCGGAACGCATGTAAAAACGATTATTGTGGCAGCGTCTGCTGAAAAATAGTAATACCTTTTCGATAAAAGTCTCAGCCTTGTTGTTTGCTCATGACCAATTATTCAATCATTGCATGGTAATCTCAACCCAGAACCTATTATGGCCACCCATACAGCAGGTGTTAAAAATATACAATTACCAATCAGGGTTATGCAGAAAGACGGTGGAATTCAGGATACCGTTGCTTCAGTAAGCCTTCATACCCGCATCGGCCTTTCCTTGAGACCAAACAACATTTCTTCATTCACTTCTATTCTCAACCGTTATATCAACAAGATCAGTGTTACGGATTTCTCTCTGCTCCTCAAAGACGTGAAACAATTTTTCAATGCCGAAAGCGCACGAATAGAGATGAAGTTTCCCTACTACCTTGAAAAGAAAGCTCCTGTTACCGGCACCAGGAGTTTGATGGAGTATTCCTGTACATTCAGCGGCGGAATCGGCACAGACGAAGGCTTTATTCTAACTGTCCAGGTACCGGTGACAACTCTTTGCCCCTGCTCTAAAGAAATCAGCGATGCGGGAGCACATAACCAGAGAGCAGAAGTAACCCTCAGCGCCCAGTTTTCAAAGATGGTTTGGGCCGAGGACCTTATCGAACTGATCGAACAGAGCGCCTCATGCGAATTGTTTGCCCTGCTTAAACGGCCGGACGAAAAATATGTCACCGAAATAGCATTTCAGAATCCGATGTTCGTGGAAGATGTGGTCAGAAAAGTCGCCGTTCTTGCTTTTGAACATCCTGACATCACTTCATTTTCGGCGAGTGTCGAGAGTTTTGAATCAATCCACAAGCATAGCGCCTATGCTTATGTAGACAGCGGGGATATATTGAAAAAAAACGGTAATTCGGCTGATTTTCAGTCTTCAAGAACCTTGTAGATTACAAAATCTCTTTGTTTCTGCATCATTTCCGATATCGAATAGCCTTCAATAATGACGATTGACAAAAATAGAAACAAGCAGATACAGATAAAACTGATCAGCCCCGGTAAACAGATTCTGGCGAAGCAGCAGCATCTTTTCTTGAATTCCCCGTAGTCCGGCATGATAGTCTTGGATACAGCCATTTTTCCTCCTTGAAAGAAAAGGAACATGTATCCTTTGCCACATGCAATTTCAATGCCTGAATGGCATCTACGGTTTCGAGCAAGCAGGCGCTATCTGCTCGAAATACCATTCTTTTGAATGACGCAGATGTATCAGAGCGGAGCTCTGGTGCGATATAAGGACGTTTCCCGGCAATGCCTGATGGCATCAGTCTCCTGCAAGAGACGAATATAACTGTCTTGAATCATATCATCCTTTGGGAGATAGCCGGACCATAAACGTGCCCTGCTGTCGCCTAACAACGACGCATTTCAGCAAAACGCCCCTACTGACATGGAAACATCAGAGCCTTTTGCAAAACGCCCTTTTCGCTCAACCTCCGCGTTATTCTAAAAATTTTATCCTCGGAATATCAATTATATGCCTGCGGTAAAATTTTTCGCATGCCTTGATTTTGAACGAAAATCATCATTTTGCAAGAGGCTCATCAATCTTTAAAAAGGGCGGGGGCAATGTGATGGCGATTAAGTATTTTGTAAAAATCGGTTCTGTTTCTTCCGGCCATTCGCGCCGCCTGGGCAACATTGCCGCTGGTCATCTGCAGGAGCCTGACCAGATAACGCTGGCCAAATTCAAACCGTGCCTCGTCAAAGGTCTGAACCTTTACATTCTCTTCCTTCAAAGCGTTGTAAATCAGATCGGCCGGGATAAGATCAGTTGTCGAAAGAGCTGCCGCCTGCTCCACGACGTTCTGCAGCTGTCTGATATTCCCTGGCCATGGGGCTTCTATGAGTGCGGTCAAGGCATCCGGAGAGAAACCAACATGTTTGCGCTCACTTTGATCATTGATTAAATTCAGGAAATACTCGACCAGGAGCGGAATATCTTCTCGACGATCCTGCAGTGGCGGAATTTCCAGCGTGACAACATTGAGGCGGTAGTAGAGATCTTCACGGAACGTTTTTTGTTCGATACTTTTCTCAAGATCCTGATGCGTCGCAGACATGATCCGGACATCAATAGGAACCGATACGCTGTCGCCCACCGGTCGAACCTGACGTTCCTGGAGCACCCTCAGAAGTTTTACCTGCAGATGGAGAGGCATGTCACCGATTTCGTCAAGAAAGAGTGTTCCTTTATGGGCGGCCCGGAACAATCCCGCATAGGCCCGGTCCGCTCCGGAAAAGGAGCCCTTGGCGTGTCCAAACAACTCCGACTCCAGCAGGGCTTCAGGAATGGCACTGCAGTTGACTGCGACAAATGGTTTTTCATTGCGGTCGCTGGCATTGTGCAGCGCCTGAGCAAGCAATTCCTTGCCGGTACCGCTCTGGCCCCTGAACAGAACACTTGAATTACTGCGGGAAACCAGTCTTATCTTGTCGAGCAGTTGCTCCATAATTGCACTGCGGGAAATGACGTTTTTTCGCCACTGTGCCGTGTTTTCATCATTCCCCGGTACCGAAGCCACCCTCAGGGCACGCTTGATCTCCGCTAAAAATACTTTTCCGTCAATTGGCTTGGTAAGAAATGAAAAGACACCTTTCTTGGTCGCTTCGACAGCTTCGGGTATTGAACCATGTGCGGTAATTATCAGCACAGGGATTGAGGTGTTGACTTTACGGATCGCTTCATACAAGGCGAGGCCGTCCATGTTGCCCATACGCAGATCGGTCACGACAAGCTGAGGGGCAGAAGCGGCAAAGGCAGCCAGCCCCTCTTCGCCGCATTGTGCGGTAACAACGTTATATCCTGCACTCTCCAGGCGGAGCGTCCACAGGCTGAGCAGGTCTTCTTCATCATCTACGAGTAATATTGTCGGCTTGATCATTTGTTTAATTTGCAGTTTTATTTGGTTGAAGCAAAAGCTCCACTTCTTTCAATTTTTGCACCTGCTGTTCCAGGTCCCTTACTTTTTCTTCCTGCTTGGCAGCCGCCTGCTTTGCCAGGATTAACTTCAGTTCATACATATTCATTCTGTCTTCATACGATGAGGCCAACGCCTTCTTTTCTTTTGCCATCTCATCGAGGTCCTGCTGGGATTTTTCGATCTCGCCGATTAAGGCTATCTTTTGCTCAAGAAGCTTCTTGAAGCCCCTGACTACCCCCCTTGAATCCTGTCGCGAAGCGAGCACCAGCAAAAGAACATTGATGGTTTCCTTCATCTGTTTAACAGTGGCATGCTCAGAAAGAGACAGGCAGACAAGTTCGCCCCAGTCGGCCTCCTCTGGGTTATTCTCGATCTGCTGAAATGACTGGCGGTGCATCTCTTCAAGTATGTCACCCGAGGGAACGTCTCCCTCGGCAACGCAGTAAATCGTTGTTTCAAGCGGCCTCATCGCGTAGACGGTGATCGGATTTAGATTGAGCTTGTCAAAATGAAGCTTTCCCTGCTCCAGTCGGCAACCGCTGAGAAACAGCATTGCAATCAAAAGGCAGGGTGTTATTGCTCTAGCATATGCGCCCATAGTCATACCTCATCCTTCCTTGTCTCCCTGCTGATCGGCAGAGTTACGCCAAAACGTGCACCGGATTTGCCCGGATTCAACAGATTTATTTTCCCATGATGATTTTTCACATATTCCTTGACGATGGCAAGACCGAGGCCACTGCCCTTGACAATCGAATGCGCCGCAGTTTCCACCTGATAAAACGGTTGAAATACATTATTTTTTTCCTCTTCGGCGATTCCGGGTCCGGAATCGAAGACAATACAGGCAACGCTTTTTCGACCAGCAGTCAAACGGCAGCCGACAGTACTGCCGGAAGGGCTGAATTTAATCGCATTGGAAAACAGATTCTCAAAAATTGTCTCAATCTGCCTGCTGTCACCGTATACTGTTGCTTCATCAAGTTTCAAGTCAAGTCGTATGTCTCTCCCAATCATCTTTGCAGTCTGGGCGTACGCAACTTTCTGCAGCAGCGCTTTCAAATCGACCGGGGACACGTCAAGCGATTTCTGACCGGCCTGGGACATGTTGAAGTCGATAATGTTCTCTATGAGCTCCTGGAGCAGAATGCTATTGTTGACCAGGATCGATGAAACTTCCAGTTGTTTGTCATTGAGATCGCCGACAAGCTCCTCACTGAGCAGGGCGGCACCTTCCCGGATTGAGGCAAGCGGAGTTTTAAGCTCGTGCGAGATATGGGCAAGGAATTTTGATTTTTCCTGCTCAAGGGCATCCAGCCGCTTTCTCAGCCAGTCAAGCTTTTCACCGACCGCCTCAACATCGAGCGGTCCGGTCACGAGCACAGGGGTTTTAAAATCGCCATTACCGAGCCTTTCAACGCTTTTGTTCAATTGCCGTACCGGCCAGGAGAGCAGAAACGCCATAACCGCAATCATGAAAATCGTGGCAAGAATGAATGTTATTGTCTGTGAAACGAGCACATGCTGGGCTTCAGCCGTCGTAGTTTTAAGTCCGTCCACTTCTTTCTGCACCATTGTCAGGATACCGTCACGAATCTTCAAGGCACGGTCATGCTGATTCCCAAATGATTCTATGGCCGAGTTGATAGCCGCCAGGGTGCCGTCGTCAGGCTTGCTCAGCGCTTCTATGATATCGGTCCTGAGCAGGTTCCTGGAACTGCGCATTGATTCGATATCTTTCCTGAGCGCATACTCAAGGGGAAGGCTCAGCAGTTCAAACAGTAATGAATCTATCTGGTTATGATATGTCTGCGCCTGCTTAAGATACTGTACTTCACCTGTTATTGAGTAAAGCCTGAGGGTTCGCTCCTCATTTCGAAGATACTCAGAAAGAATCTCGCTGTCGCGTGTACCGCTGACAGAATTGTCCACCACTTCAAGCCCTTTGCCGGTCACCTCATCAATATAAGTAAGTGTTGTCCAAAGGCCAACCCCCAGGGGTACAGAAACCGCAATAAATCCGAGTAAAACAAGATTGAGAAATGTTCGGGGTCGAAGTACTTTCATAGTCTCTTTGTATCGCAGCTCAGGCCTCGATGGAAGATGTCAGGCGCGTGTCATCCATTATATCATCATACCCGATCATTTTCTTCTCGTTTCTTTCATGTATGTATTGGCATTCGTTGGCAATTAGCAAAGCATCCTTTTAATGACTTCCGCCAGACGGACAATTCCCCTCTCCGCCAGCTCCTCATTAACGCATGAAAAATTCAGCCTGAGCGTCGACCTTCGCTGAGGCACCGTATAGAACGGATCTCCCGGAACAAACACCACCTGATTGTCAACAGCTCTATTAAAAAGCTCCATCGCACTCAGCCCTCCGGGAAGCTCTGCCCAGAGGAACATGCCGCCTTCCGGCGTGGTGCAGCGGACGTCTTCGGGGAAGTTTTCTGCAATTGCCGCGAGCATGGCCTGGCACTGGTTTCCGTAAGCAGTAGTGATTCTCCTTATATGCTCATCAAGATCATTGTCCTGGAGGAAGCGATGGATAATATACTGTGTAAAGTTGCAGGTATGCAGATCGGCCGCCTGTTTGGCTATGAGCAGTTTATCAAAGATAGCATCCGGGGCAACTACCCAGCCAAGACGGAATCCGGGCACGACTATCTTCGAAAATGAACCAAGCAGCAGTGTCTGCTCGGGAAGCAAATGGTAAAACGAAGGTATACGTACACCGCTGAAACGAAGGGCACCATAAGGATCATCCTCGACAAGCAGAAGGGACTGACGGGAGACAATTTCCGCAATATCTTTTCTGTTCTTCTCGGGATAGGTCACACCTGATGGATTCTGGAAGTTGGGAACACTATACATCAGCTTCGGAGATCCGACGGCACAATGCTGGTCAAGCTGCTCGCAGTCCATGCCTGCAGCACCTACCGAAACCGGCATGTATTCAGGCCGATAAAAGGAGAGCGCCTGAATGGCTCCCAGATAACCGGGTTCCTCGATGATCACCTGGTCACCATCGTTGATGGTAATCTTGGCAATCAGATCAAGAGCCTGCTGGCTGCCGTTGGTTATCAGTATGTTTTCGGCACTGACGCTGATGTTCTGCTCTTGTCGGTATCGATCCGCTATGAATTGACGAAGTCCAATGAGGCCCTCTGAATTGCTGTATTGCAGACAGGTGGCACCCTGCTCTTCAAAAACCCGGTTCGCGGCTTTCTGGAGTGCCTCGACCGGAAAGAATTGACGGTTCGGCAAGCCGCCGGCAAAAGAGATTACCTCCGGGTTGATCGACACCTTGAGTATTTCCCGAATAAATGAACGGGGAACGTCGTGGATCCGATCAGAAAAGAGTGTCTTCATCAATACATCATCCTTTTATTCATGCATCAGCACTATCCGCAGCCTTGCCGGCAGATTGCTCTTTTTTTTCTTTCAGACGTTTTTTTTCCGCGGCCGCTTTCACCATCCTGAACAGTTCGCGGTAGTACGTTTTGCTCCTGTTACGGGCATATTGATAGGCAGCGCTTCTCAGCTCACGCTCATCCAGTTCGGGAAAGCGGTGCAACGCCAGGACGATCGCTTCGCTTTGCCAGTCGAGTTCCCATTTTTCCCCGTTCTGGCGGCATGTTTCAAAAGCCAGCAAGGCATCATCAACGATGCGGTCACGCAATCGCTCAATCTCGTGCTGGAACTGATTTTCTTCGAGTTTTGAGCCCTTTTTCTCCTGCAGAAAACGAAGGATTGCCTCCCGCTCCTCGTAGTGTAAAATCTTTGCTATATATTTGATCTGACGCTTCTTTGCTCCTGCCTTGATTTTTCTGCAGAGCACTATTTCAGCCTTTAACTCATCACTTCCCGGCAGGCGTTTGAGTTCTGGATCACTGAGTTCGGTCAGCTCCCTTGCAACTGACTCGATCTGCCTGAACTGCCGCTTCTGCTCCGACCTGCTTATCCGCTCCTCCATTATCTCTCTCCGGTTCAGGATTCAATCGTTTCGATACGCTCAACAAGAGAAGGCCTGTATCCGTCTGGAGGCTGAAAACCAAGGAGCACGCAGATCGTCGCTGCGATGTTGGTCAAACCGATATCTCCATGTTCATTCAGCCGAAACCTGTTGTTGTCATTAAATAATTTTATGATAAACGGAACCGGGTTTCTGGTGTGTGCGACCATCGGCAGGCGCCTTCCGTTTTTCTCGGTCCACATGCAGTCGGCGTTGCCATGATCGGCAGTTACCATGAGGGTTCCGCCATGCTTCTTTACTACCCCGACAAGCCTGCCAAGACAAAGGTCCAGGGATTCGACAGCAAGCCGGACAGCTTCGGGGTTACCGGTGTGGCCGACCATGTCGCCATTGGGGTAGTTGAGCCTGATGAAATTGTAACGTTCGGAGCGGATCGCCGCGATCGCCTCATCGGTAATTTCGGCGGCCTTCATCCATGGACGCTGGTCAAACGGTACTCTATCTGATAAAATTTCAACATATTTTTCCAGATTTTCATCAATATAACCGGATTTGTTGCCGTTCCAGAAATAGGTGACGTGCCCGAACTTCTGGGTCTCGGAGACAACATACGAATGAATGCCGGAAGCGCATAAATAGTCGCTCAAAGTGTTTTCAATACAAGGTGGTTCCACCAGGTAATTGTGAGGAATATGTGCATCGCCGTCATATTGCATCATTCCTGCAAAAAAAACATCGGGGTAGTATTTCCGATCAAATGCATCGAAATCAGCTTCATCAAATGCCCGGGAAATCTCTATGGCTCGATCACCCCTGAAATTGAAGAGAACGACGGCATCTCCATCGAGGATCCTTCCAACCGGGCCGTTTTCATCGGCAATAACAAAAGAATCCATGTACTGGTCCGTTACCTCGCCATCCTCGAGGTAGAGAGTGCTGATCGCCTCCGTTGCCGAAGGAAAAAACCTGCTTTCCCCGAGCACATGGGTCATCCAGCCTTTTTCGACAATACGCCAGTCCGCCTCGTATCTGTCCATGGTGGTAGTCATCCTCCCACCACCTGAACCAATCTTGAAATCATGCCCCAGTCGGCAATACTCATTACATTTTTCTTCCAGCGGCTTGAAATACTCAAGCGCGCTCCGGGCACCAACATCACGACCATCCAGAAGGCCGTGAATACGAAGCCGGCTGATATTTTTTTCACTGCAGGCTTTGAGCAATCCATAGAGATGATCAATATGGGAGTGAACATTGCCGTCGGACACGAGACCGATCAGGTGCAGCGTTCCACCACTGCTGCAGCGATCTGTAATTTTCTGCCAGCTCCGGCCGTTAAAAATTGATCCGCTGCGGAACGGCTTCGTTTACCAGTTTGGCTCCCTGGGCAAAGATACGGCCGGCACCGAGTGCGTTATGGCCGACTTCTGAATTTCCCATATCTTCATCTGAGGGAAGGCCGACTGCTGTCCCGTGTGCTTTTAATTCAGTGAACAAGGGCTCCCTGAAAAGCCGATCAAGAACCGGCGTATGAGCTACATACACGCCATCGCTTTCATCCCTGCTGCCGATACCGACGCCGTCAAGTATGACAGTTACAAGAGGTCCGCCGCCGCCATTAAAATCGTCCAAGGGCTTCAATCTTTTGACATTCATCATATTTCCTTTGGGAAACTCCCTGTTTTTTTATTTTGACAATCCCTTTGCCTTTGATTCCATATTCTTTTAATATGAACGACCGAGCTTCAAAGGGTAACTGGACATTATAGCATTACCTGCTTGCACGCAACCAACCTCTGCAAACCGGAAACGATGAGAGACGAAACTTCAAGAGAATCCTGCCCCGTGCTCAGGATGTCGATGGATCCACCATCAATAGCACGGTTCGCCGCGGTTTTACAGGCCGGTTTTTTTCGCAAGGCCGATCAGGGACAGACGCTCTTTTCGTTTCTTTCATCATTACCGGGTTTTAGCAAAGATTACATTGCTAACCGGCTGCAAACCATATTCTTGAATGGTGATTCGGTCGACGACATGGATCTGGCTTTCTCGGGAAACTCCTCGACATTGGCTCTTTCTGCTGCAATGCCAGGACTCGCTGGTTCGCTTTTCAGAAAATGCAGCCCGCTGACCGCTCTTAGAAAAACAGCAGTGCAGGAGAAGTTGAGCCTTTCAGGTTCGGCCGTAGTCGTCCAGGTAAAATTATTCAATGTCATTGCCGTTGAAAAAGGCGGCGAACTTCTGGCTGAAGGCGTGGTAATGAACCGTGACGACCTGCTCTCCTTTCTTGAGCTTCGCCCCACCCTGTCCGGATCAGTCAAGGCTGCACTGCTAAATGGAAAACCGGTATCTCCCATGGAACTGGGGACATGCCTGGAGCCCCATTCAAAAATTCTTCTTATCTGTAAATCAACCGATGGTTAAGCCCATTGCTCCCCGCGACATGCTCGGTCGTGAAGAACTCACACCGGTGCCGGCGGCCCGCGACATGCTCTTCTCTTATCTCAAGCGCATTCAGCCGGAAACTGAGCGTATCCCAATCACTGATGCACTTGGCAGAGTAACGGCGGCTGACATTGACGCCCCGGAGGATTTACCTCCCTGCGACCGCTCAACCATGGACGGATATGCCGTACTATCAAGAGACACCTTTGGCGCCAGCCAGTCGGCACCAGCCTATCTCAATGTAACCGGCGAGATAGTGATGGGTGAGGCTCCGGATATCCACCTCAGTTCCGGAAATTGCATAAAAATTCCCACCGGAGGTATTCTCCCTGCAGGAGCCGACGCGGTCATGATGTTCGAACATACGGTTCCTGTTGATGAGTACATGATCGAAATTGTCAAAGATGTCGGCAGTGGCGCCAACGTGATCAGAAAAGGAGATGACATCAGGTCCGGCGACCTTGCCATTGAAGCACATACCCTCCTGCGCTCCCAGGACCTCGGTCTTCTGGCCGGCCTTGGCATCGCTGAAATCAGTGTCTTTCAAAAAATCAAAGTCGGCATCATCTCCACCGGCGATGAAATTATCGAACATACGCAAGCGCTCCTGCCAGGAAAGACAAGAAATATCAACTCAATTACCATCACTGCTTCAGCACGCCAGCAGGGAGCGCTTGTTCTCGACTATGGCATTGTTTCCGATCACGAGAGCTCATTCTTCTCCACCCTTGAGCAGGCGGTCTCCGAAACGGATATCGTCCTTTTTTCCGGAGGCAGTTCCGTCGGCATGCGAGATCTCGGAGAGCAGGCAATCGCCAGGCTTGGCGCTCCGGGTGTTCTTGTTCATGGAGTTGCACTCAAACCCGGGAAGCCCGTCATTATCGGGTACTGCAGGAAGACCCCGATATTCGGCTTGCCGGGACATCCCGTTTCCGCCGCTGTCTGCTTTGATCTGTTTGTAAAACCGGTTATTCAGCTGCTCTCCGGCCGCAAAAATCAAGACCTGACGCTGCAGGCATCAATCAGGGCTGTGCTGATGAGAAACATCAACTCTGCAGCAGGCAGGCGTGATATTGTCCGTGTGCGCCTGAGTTCAGAAAACGGCACATGGCAGGCATCTCCGGTGCTGGGAAAATCAGGGGCCATATCATCCCTGTCTCGCGCTCACGGTTACTTTATAATCAACGAGGACACCCAGGGACTCCAGGAAGGACATCTCATTGAGGTATATGTATATCCATGACAAAGGAATCTGTATATATAACGAACCAGCCGCTTGCAAAAGCGAAAAAAATCTGGAGCAAAGCCCTTCGGGATTGCGGTTTCTTTTCACGCTGCCGCTCAGAAGTAATCGCCGTTGACGGATCAATGGGCAGATTGACGGCGCTCCCTGTCTTTGCCCGCCACTCCTCTCCAACTTACAATGCTGCTGCGATGGACGGCATCGCTGTCCATTTTCTCGACCTCGCCTCCGCCAGCGAGGCGCATCCGGTAATACTAGATTCCGGTAGATATCTGAGCGTCAATACCGGCAACGCGGTTCCCGGTGACTACAATGCGGTAATCATGATTGAAGATGTTCACACCCGCAGTGACGGCAGCGTTGAACTCCTGAACCCGGCCACACCCTGGCAGCACGTCCGAACCGTCGGCGAGGACATCGTAGCGACAGAGCTCATCATTCCCGAGCGCCATGTCATCAGACCCATCGACCAGGGAGCGATGCTGGCAGCAGGTATTACCGAAGTTGAGGTACTGGTCCCCCCTCGTGTCACCGTCATACCTACCGGCAGCGAATTAATCCCGCCCGGACAGCCGGTTGAGCCGGGAGAAATTGTCGAGTTCAATTCAACAATCCTGATAGGTTACCTGCGCCTATGGGGAGCAGATGCTCATGGTTCTGCTCCGGTAGACGATGAGCCGGCAAAGCTGAAAGAGGCTATTGAGCATGCAGCGCAAACTTCCGATATTGTCATCACCAATGCCGGTGCATCTGCAGGAACCAAGGATTTCTCGGCAAATATTCTCAAATCACTGGGTGAAATTATCGTTCACGGCGTAGCAATCAAACCCGGCAAACCGATTATACTTGCACTCATCGGTGACATTCCGGTAATCGGCCTGCCGGGGTATCCGATCTCTGCTTTACTGACGATGAAACTTTTTGGTGAAGAGCTTGTTTACAGCTTTCTTGGACAGGATGTTCCCGAAAAAGAAATAATCGAGGCGACAATGTCTCGCCCGATGCACTCCTCCATGGGCGTGGATCAGTTTGTCCGGGTCACGCTTGGCGAGGTCGGCGACAAGTTGATTGCCACACCTTCGGGAAAAGGCGCTGGCGCTGTGATGTCGATGGTGCGTGCCGACGGCCTGTTGACGATTCCCTCCGGAAGCGAGGGGGTTGGCGCCGGAGAACCTGTATCGATTGAACTGCTGCGTCCCAGAGCGGAAATTGAGGCGACCCTCGTGTCGATTGGAAGTCATGACAACATTCTCGACCTGCTCGCCAACCAGCTCAGTAAAAACTGTCCCCGCATTCGACTGTCATCAGCACATGTCGGCTCGATGGGAGGCATCATGGCCATCCGTCGCGGTGAAGCCCATATAGCCGGGACGCACCTGCTTGATGAGGAAAGCGGAGAATACAATGTTTCCTTTATCAGCCGATTCCTCAATGATATTCCGCTTCAACTCATCAACCTCTGTTACCGGGAGCAGGGCCTCATCGTGCAGAAGAACAATCCCTACAACATACAGAGCTTTAGAGATCTGGCAGATAAGCGGCTGGCATTTATAAACCGCCAAAAAGGAGCCGGCACACGGCTGCTGACCGACAAGGTCCTGAGCGATGCCCGGATCGATCCTGAGCTGATTTCCGGATACGGCCACGAGGAGTACACCCATATGAGCGTCGCTGCCGCCATAGCAGGTGGAAGCGCCGACGCCGGTATGGGAATACGCGCCGCAGCCGTTGCTCTGAACCTTGACTTCGTGCCTGTTGCCGAGGAGAGATATGACCTGATCGTCCCCTGTTACCTCCTTGACGACTGGAGGGTCATGGCTGCTCTTGAAATTATACGGGAAAATAGTGAGTTTTATGGTAGTATAATGAGCCTTGGCGGCTACAGTCTTAGGGACTCCGGCACTGTAGTTTACCGCCAATAATTGTCATTTTAAGCCAGTACCTGTAATGGTGTGCTCATTTGGAGTGAATATCAATACCAAGAAAGAGGAGACAACCCCATGGCCGACAAAATTTACAGAGTTAACATGTCTGATCTTACAACCAGTATCGAGGCGGTACCTGAAGCCTGGGCGGGACATGGCGGACGAGGACTGACCTCTACCATTGTCGCGGCTGAAGTTGAGCCGACCTGCCATCCGCTTGGACCAAACAATAAACTGGTTTTTGCACCCGGCCTGCTGTCAGGAACCGTTGCGGCAAACTCAGGAAGACTCTCTGCTGGCGCAAAGAGCCCGCTCACCGGCGGAATCAAGGAATCAAATGCAGGTGGAACCGGAGCCCAGTTTATGGCCCGGTGCGGCTGCAAGGCACTTATCATCGAAGGTCAGCCCGCAGATGATAAATGGTATAGCATCGCCATGACTGCCGACAGCATCACCGTCAAGGAAGAGACCGAACTGATCGGCAAGGGAAATTATCAGGTGGCGAAAACCGTTTCCGGGCGTTCTGAAGGCAAACGCGCGGTAATCACCATCGGCGTCGCCGGTGAGATGAAGCTGCAGGCGGCGAACCTCTCGGTTATGGACCCCGACGGCAACCTGCGCTCGAATGGACGCGGCGGTCTCGGAGCGGTCATGGGATCGAAGAGAGTCAAGTATATTACCGTCGACCCGGGAAACAACAAGATAGAAATTGCTAAACCCGAGGAATTCAAAGCGGCAAACCGCGCTTTTGCCAAATCACTGGTCAACAACCCGGTAAGCCAGACCCTTGCCACCTACGGAACCAATGCGCTGGTTAACGTCATCAACGAAGCCGGTGCCCTGCCGACGAAAAACTTTACGCTTGGCCAGTTTGACGGGCATGATAAAATTTCCGGCGAGACCATGTATGACATCATCCAGGAACGCGGCGGAAAACCAAAGCACAATTGTCACGCCGGCTGCGTTATCCAGTGTTCCCAGATCTACAATGACAAGGATAAAAACTTCAAGACAGCAGGATTTGAATATGAATCAATCTGGGCCATGGGTGCAGACTGCTGCGTAGAAAATCTCGATGACATCGCCGAAGCCGATTACCTGATGGACGATATCGGCATTGACACGATAGAAACTTCAGTTGCCATTGGTGTTGCAATGGAAGCCGGCCTCCTTGAATTCGGTGACGGCCCCGGCGCCTGCCGGCTTATACGAGACGAAATCGGCAAGGGTACGCCCCTGGGAAGAATCATCGGCAATGGAGCCGGGTCAGTTGGCGCGGCTTTTGGCATTACCCGCGTTCCTGTCGTTAAAAACCAGGCTATTCCGGCCTATGATCCACGCGCGGTTAAAGGGATGGCAATCACCTATGCAACGACCCCGATGGGTGGTGACCATACCGCAGGATATGCCGTTACGGCTAATATCCTTGGTGTCGGCGGAAATGTTGATCCGCTCAGTAAGGATGGACAGATCGAATTATCAAGGAACCTGCAGATTGCTACGGCAGCAATCGATTCCACTGGAATGTGCCTGTTCGTCGCCTTTGCCGCACTCGATGATGCCGAGTGTCTGCCGGCTCTGATAGACCTGATCAATGCTCGTTACGGGATCAGTCTTACCGGCGATGACGTCACCAATCTCGGGAAGTCAATCCTGAAGACAGAGCGGGCGTTTAACCAAGCTGCCGGGCTCAATAATGCAGATGACCGGCTGCCGGAATTTTTCTACCGCGAACCGCTTCCGCCGCATAATACCGTGGTGGATTTCACCCCTGAGGAAATCGATTCTTTCTGGAATTTCTAGATGGAAATAACCGTTAAACTGTTTGCCTACTTCCGCGACAACCGCTTTGTCGCGGAAGTGCGAGAATATCAGCCAGAGATTACTCCAGGCGATATCATAGATGAGCTTGGGATTGATCGTGATGAAATTGGCATATGCATGATCAATTCCAGGCACTGTCAGTTTGACACAAAACTGCAGGAGCATGATATTCTGGCAATCTTCCCTGTTATCGGAGGAGGCTGAGGCCTGTCTCTCAGCCTCCTCTGCCCTTGCTTTTCTCCTTTTAACTGACTGTTGTCCCTTCCCGAAGAAATCGATTACTACCCGGATGTTATTGAAAATTATTTCATTCCTGTTAAGATGCAAACACTATTTTCTCATCAGGCAATTCAGCAAAGGATCAGCTTATGGACACCATCCAGGCAACCATCTCGCATTTGCACCGACAGAAAAAAGATGATGATCTGTTTATTGAGGAAATAACCAACCTTGCCGGCAGAGAGGGTGAACGTGTTTATCAGGTTCTCATCCAATCCCTCACCAGCCTCGACCTTCCCGCAGACCTGTCCCATGAATACTGGCGAAAGACCCTGGCTCACCGCGACCAGATGAGCACACTGCTGGGAAGGAACGTAAACCTGGTAACAGCACTGGGTGATTATCTTTTTCACCATGATCAGGATGAATACACACCGTTTTTGATCGATGCCAAAAACTACGAGCAGATTATTCAGCAAAGTGTGAAAGATCGTCTTACCGGGCGAGGCCGCGCCAAAGGCCGTCACCTTGCCGTTTTCAACTTTCATGTCAAGCTTGGAAACCTCGGCAACTCTCAAATCCCTAAGGGATTGACCGGCTCGTTCAACAGCATTTTTAGCTGCATCTTCCCAGGAAGTTTTGCTGCTTCCCACCAATTCTATCACTTTGTACACACTGTCAGACATTTTTCCTCCTTTCTTGTGCATTTATCTATCTGCACAATTCTGGTTCCAGTTCCGGCTCAGGGCCATTACGGATTTAGCTCCCTTTACCACCTCTACGTCGAAAATGGGTCTGATGGATCAATAAAGTTTCTGCAGGCACGCTACAATTAAGAATTTATCTGCTCGATTGTAATTATAAAAATGGCGAAAAAGAGAAAGCGGTCTGCCCGAAAGATACCACTTCAGTGATGATATGGTCAAGCGAAAAGAGACACCCAGTTAAGCGACCTTCACCAAGACTTCCCTCCATTCTTCAGACTGATTAGGACTGTTGTAGTCGAGAGATGAATGAAGGCGGTGGCTGTTGTAAAACATCTCGATATAGTCAATCACATCGGCCTTGGCCTCATCTCTTGAGACGTATAGTTCCTGAGGATACGTATTAAAACCTTCTACTGTATTTGCAAGTATTCGTATTGGTATTGTTAGCCACTAAAAAAACTATGGACAATCTGCCTTTCTCTGGACGGGCATCACTTGTGATCATAGAATAAGTAGTTGTCAATCCTGTTATTCCGCCATATAATGACTCATTGTCGCTTACATCAGACACTTATGAGCGAATATCAATCAAGAATCGTATTAGATTTTCCTAACAGGAACACAACCAGTGAACGCATTTACCAAAGCAGTGTTGATCTGCTTTTCTTCCTCAGCACTCACATTTACTTCAGTGTCCGGTAGCTTTTCCGCACCAGAAAAAACACTTACTTTTGCAGCAGCATGGGAAACCGTTCAGGCAGAGAATGATGCATTGCATGCATCCATGGCCGAAGTTGAACAAGCTGAACACGAACAGGATGCTGCCACGTCCCTGTATTTTCCGGAAATTGATTTTTCAGCTAGTTACATCTATCTAGATGACAAGGTTGAACTATCACCCGATAATGTGCTGGACAGCATGGCAGCAGGAGACCAGGCAAAGGCAATCATAAACTCACTTGCTCTGGGGGCAGGAATCTCACCGGCACGACTGAACAGCGACCTCACCTCTACTATTGCTGGCCGCGATCGTGTCACAAGTGGACTCAACGCCACCTGGCCGGTTTATACTGGTGGCCGGATTACCGCCGCTCAGAATATCGCCACGGGACAACTCAATGAGGCAAAATACAACCTGAAGCTTCAGCTCATTGACCAGTTTGAAAACCTTGTACACTATTACTTTGGGGCTGTGCTGGCCCAACAGGTATACGAAACACGAAAGCATGTCGAAGCTGGACTCAAAGAGCATCGTGATCATGCCGTCCTCCTGGAAGAGCAGGGACAGATTGCAAGGGTGGAACGACTGCAGGCTGAGGCCTCTTTTGACAAGGCGGTTGTTGAGAGCAAAAAAGCGGGACGAGACCTGGATATAACAAGAGTCGCTCTATCCAGAATGCTGAAGAGCTCAGAGTTGATTGTTCCCACAGATACACTTTTCATTTCAGAACAGCTTCCGTCTATCGAAACCTTTCTAGCGAAAACTATAAATACCTACCCGGGCCTCGGTGTTCTCGGTTCCAAGAAGGAGCAGGTCTCCGGGGTTGTTGACCTCGAAAAAGGCAAATATCTACCAACGGTTGCTCTCTTTGGCAGTTACAACCTCCATGAGGAAGATGACCTTCTCGGCGGGCTCATTCCCGACTGGTTTATGGGCGTTGGGGTCAGTATCAAAATTCTTGACAGATCGGGAAGAGCGGGACAACTCAGTGCAGCCAAAAGCACAATGAAGCGTCTCGACCATCTTGAACTTCAGGCAAAAAGTGACCTTTCTGTACTGGTTGAACAAACCTACCGCCATGCAGAACAGGCTCTGGAAGAATATCATGGGTTAGGATCGAGTATAAAGCTTGCTGAAGAAATGGTAAATCTACGCTGTAAGGCATTCAGCCAGGGACTCTCTACGTCCCTTGATGTGGTGGATGCAGAGATGTTTCTTGCCGGGATACAAACCCAGAGGGCTGTAGCTGTTTATAATTATATAATTTCGCTAGGAAAAATTCTGGCGGTAAGTTCAGATCAGGAACAGTTTGGCATTTATCAGAACAGTAAAGGAATAGAGGAGTTTTGATGCGTCTCATTGGATCGTCGTTTATAATCATTTTTCTGGCCGTAGTTGTCGGCTGGCTGAGTTATACCTTCTGGCATGCCTATCAGCCGAAGCCCATGCGGCTGCAGGGGCAAATAGAAGCCCAAGAGTATAACATCGGGTCGAAGGTGCCGGGGCGGATAGATGAGGTACTGGTAAAAAAAGGGGATCAAGTTACTGCAGGCCAACTGATTTTTACTATTCTCAGCCCTGAGATTGAGGCCAAGCTGAGTCAGGCGCAGGCCGGGCAGGATGCAGCAGAGGCGCTGGCGGAAGAGGTAAATATAGGAGCGCGGTCTCAGCAGATTCAAGCGGCTCGTGATCAGTGGCTGCAGGCAAAAGCTGCGGCAGATCTGCTGAAAAAGACTTATACCAGGGTCAACACCCTGTACCAGGAAGGTGTTTTGGCCGAGCAACAGCGTGATGAAGCTCACACCAAGCTTGAGGCTGCGCAATATTCCAGTAATGCCGCTCTGCAGATGTATAAACTCGCAGAGGAAGGTGCCCGCGATCAAACTAAAAAGGCGGCAGAAGGCAAAGCCCGTATGGCAGCCGGGGCTGTTGCCGAGGTTGAAGTGTATGCCGCTGACACGAAAGTAGCAAGCTGGCATGATGGGGAAGTAACCCAGGTTTTGCTTCATGGCGGCGAACTTGCCCCCCAAGGTTTTCCGGTGGTTAGGATCATCGACATGAAAGATGCATATGCAATTTTTCATATACGTGAAGATATCTTGTCCGACTTTCAGACGGGGCGTGAGTTTGATGCAACAATTCCGGCTCTCGGCCCTGACAGCTATCGATTCCGGATAAGTCATGTTGCTGTTCTTGGGGATTTTGCCACCTGGAGGGCGACAAACGGCGATAAAGGATTTGATATGCGCAGCTTTGAAATCGAGGCCCGGCCTGTACTGCCTATTGACGGTTTACGTGCCGGCATGAGCGTGCTCGTCATACGATAATGTCTCTGTCATTTTCCTCTCGTATAAACAGGGAATTACAAGAACTCATTGACGATCGCTGGCTGTTTTCCCTGGTGAGTTGGATTCCCCTGCTACTTCTTACTCTCATGTGGCTGATCTTCTCACAGGGAATACCGCGAGAAGTTCCCCTGGGGGTCATTGACCTTGACAAAAGTACTATGTCCCGGGCGCTTGTCCGTCACTACCAGGTGAGTCCGACCCTGACAGTGGATGACAGCTTTCTGAGTATACAAGAGGGTAAAACAGCTCTCAGGGGTGGTACAATCTACGCTCTGGCGGTTATTCCTTCAGACTTTGAAGCAAATGCCATGCTTGGGCGATCGCCCAGGGTAACCGTTTTTGCTAACAGTCAGTTCCTGCTTGTGAGCAAGATTGCTACCACTGCAGTACTGCAGGCACAGGGAACGTTTAATGCCCAGCTGGAAGTGGGGAAAAATCTGGCCACAGGAAGTCCTGTGATCAGTATGGCAATTGCCCAAGCCTTGCCCAATGCAAACCAGATCACACCGCTGTTCAATGTCAGCCTTAACTATGCTCAGTTCCTGCTCTCTGCAATTTTACCTGCAATCTGGCAGATTTTCATGGTCGCAGCAACCGTATTGTCCCTTGCTGCGACACATAGAAATCTCGGGCTGGCTGGCTGGCTCGGGGATTCCCCATGCAGGTCTCTACTTGCCAAATTTTTGCCCTTAAGCCTTATTTTCTGGCTGCACGGGACAGTTATTCTTGCAGTGATGTATGTATGGGTTGGCTGGCCGATGCACGGCAGCTGGTTGCTGCTCCTTTTCACCCAGATGGTTACCGCCTGGGCGAGTATAGCCGTCGGGAGTCTGATTTTTTTCATTACCCGGGATGCTGACCTAAGCCTGAGCCTTGCTTCATCCTATGTCGCTCCTGGGCTTGCCTTTATGGGGGTGACTTTTCCTGTAACCGACATGACATCTCTGGCAAAAATATGGCGGAGCCTGCTGCCTATTACCCACTATGTGGAAATACAGTTTGCCCAGGTCAACTATGGAGCCCCCCTCAGCACTGCTATTTCCAAACTGCTGGCACTCAGCCTCTTTTCGCTTCCTCTGTTTTTTGTATTCATCCTAGCTTACCAGTTCAGCAAAAAGGCACGGACAGGAGAAACAGCATGAACTGGTGGGATATCTTTATCCTGGAATGCAGGGCAATTTTTGGCAATTTTGCCATTATGCTCACCGTTTTCGGTGGCGTCATATTCTATTCGTTTCTCTATCCACTACCTTACACTCAGCAGATACCCCGCGAGCAGAAAGTGGTTGTGGTCAATCTTGATGGTAGCCAGCTAAGTCGAAAACTTGAACGGATGGTGGACGCTACTCCTCAGGTTCAACTATGTGAAAGGGCATACAGCCTTGAAGAAGCGCAGCAGCTGTTTATCGATAAAAAGCTGGCTGGAATACTGGTGATTCCTGAGGATTTTTACCGGGATCTTCTGCTGGGAAAACAGCCCACTCTCTCCTTTGCTGGCGATGCCAGCTATATTCTGGTCTACAGCACAGTACTGGAAGGCATGTTGGGCGCAGGTGGAACCATGGCCGCAGAGGTTAAGGTCAGCAGGATGGTAATGGCCGGGCAGGAGATGGCGCTGGCAGCAGAGCAATATAGCACCATCCGACTGAACATTCGACCAGTGTTCAACCAGACAATGGGCTATGTCAATTATGTCATTCCCGCCGTCTTTATTCTGATCCTGCACCAGACTCTCATCATCGGTACCGGTATTCTCTGTGGGGAACAAAACGAAGAGAGGATGTCAGGAAATGGCGGGTATTGGCTGGAGGCCTCACCAATAAAACTGCTGGCAATAAGGGCACTTCTCTTTGTTGCCATATACTGGATTTTGTGTATTTACTACTTTGGGTTCAGCTTTGAATATTACGCTGTTCAGCACTTTGCCAATCTGGCAGAACTGAACCTGCTCATACTACCATTTTTATTGGGTGCAGCACTGCTTGGTATATGTATCGGCCTGATGTTACCCCGGCGTGAATTAGCAACACTGATAGTGCTGCTCAGCTCAATGCCACTGATATTTGGCTCCGGTTTTATCTGGCCAGTCGAAGCCGTTCCAGCCCCGATCACAGCCATTATTCAGTTTGTCCCTGTAGTGCCTGCCATTAATGCCTTTCTGCAGCTCAACCAGATGGGTGCTGATTTCTCAACGATCATGCCTCTCTATAAACAGATGTGGGTTTGCGTGGCTGTATACGGGCTATTGGGGTGGACGTTATTGTTTGTTCGACACAGAAATTTTAGTACATCTGAGAAATTGAAGCAGGTCGTGCCCCCTTCCCCCTCTCAAAACTTTGCCAAGAAACACTCTGAATAGCATATCTTTCAAACAATTATGATTGCCCGAAGATCTCGATCTCTGATGAAACAGTAATTGACTGACAAAAGCAGGTAACATCACGACAATATAGTTTGTTTCTTTAGTTTCTTAAAACAAGCAGTTTGTCATTGATATAACTTCATATTTAGTCGGCGGTATGCTACAATTGTTGAAGAGCAGAGTTGAAATACAAAGAAGCAAGAGCAATCATTTCCCAAGGCTTTCACCATGGCAAAATCGGAGACGGACAATCGAGATCTGCTGAAAGAAATGTACGCATTGCAGATGGAAAACCAGAAACTCAAGAACGACCTTAGAAAATCATACTCACCTGTCTAATCTAAAGAATATCTTCTCCTGCTCGACACTAAAAACCTGCCTCCTTTTCTTGAGAGCCTGGAACCGTCCAAACCCAGATGCTCTGGAACCATCTTTACTCTCAGGATGCTCCATTTCTGGCATGTATTTGGGCTATGATCAAATCAAAACTGAACAGGAAGAAGGTCTAATATAGATACTGTAAGGATATTCAGACCTTCGATGTGGCAATGTTAACGAGAACATCTGCGGCTTGTCCGTAGCATGTTTTGGTTGGAATGTTCTGTCTCAAGAAGACCCAAAAGTATTTTTCCCAAGACAATATTGCTACATCAAAATCATTTTGGCGTTCTCATGCCGTGGTCGATGGTTCTGTCCAAGTTGCCATAATAAAAAGGTAGTTCAGTTCGGCCATCACCTCAAGGAAACGGTTCTCTATCCTGTTCCCCATCGTCAATACGTTTTTTCCATCCCCAAGATACTGCGTAGGTATTTTCTCTACGACCGTAAACTGCTGGGGAAACTCAGCCAGTGCGCAGCGAAGAGCTTGACGAAGTTTTTCAAGATAACTCTAGGTAAAAAGACAGGCATTCCAGGAGTCGTAATGGCTATACAGTCGTTTGGAGATTATGCCCGCTGGCATCCCCATCTTCACGCCCTTGTGGCCGACGGTCTCTTTCTGGAGAGTGGATATTTTTTTGTGATGCCCAAAGTAGATCTGCGTCCTTTACGTGAAATCTTTCGCGCCCTTGTCTTGAAGATGTTGAAAAAAGAAGGGCTAATCGATGATACCTTCATCAAAATGTTGATGTCCTGGCGACATATTTTCCCAAAATTGTAGACACAGAGTCTACTGTCTAAAACTGTATTTCAGGCAAAACTCTTTTTGATTGTGTTGGTACAATTATCACCACAATGTCGTATGTGATGCTAAGACTTGATAGGCGAAGTGACCGTTGTGAGTAATAAAACAAATTGACCTCCACTGTTTTCAGTATTACAATATGTATTACGGAGGTGTCGTTATGATTACATTAAGACTTGATCCAAATTTAGACCACCTAGTTAGTAATGCTGCAAAGAACCTGGGTCTTACAAAGTCTGAGTTGGTACGTAAAAGCCTCGTTGAATACATAGGCAAACTCGACAAGCAGAATGCATGGGAGGCAGGGCGAGATTTGTTTGGTCGGTATGCAAGCGGAAAAGAAAATCTTTCCTCCAAAAGAAAAGATATATTAAAAGAGAAAATTAAGGCCAAAAGAAATGAAAAAGATACTCATTGATTCCGGCCCACTAATCGCCCTCTTTGATTCATCTGACAAATACCACTCAAAAGCAGTAGGATTTATTAAGAATAACAAGTTCCAACTTATCACAACTATAGCTTCAATAACAGAAACTCTACATTTGCTTGACTTCAATCGAAATGCTCAGATCGATTTTCTTGAATGGGTAAGTCGAGGCGCTGTTGAAATCCATAATATTGAAAATCCAGATTTCCGAAGACTCAAAGAGCTAATAGAAAAATATCGTGATTTGCCCATGGACTTTGCTGAGTCATGCTTAGTTCTTCTGGCTGAAAAATTGAGCTTGAGCACAATCGCAACAATAGATCGTGATTTTTCAATCTATCGAATAAAAGGCAGAAAAAAGTTTAGAACTATTCTGTCATAGTAAAAAAATCACACGAACGTTTAGCTCATCGGTGTGATCCTCAGCAGGTGGGCTTAAAACGGATGGTTATTTGATTGTCAGGGAATACACTTCTCTAACACGAAACGTTCAAATAGTTTTCTAATTAGTACTAATTCTTCAATACTATCACGGGCTACGGCTAAAGCAGTATACGTAAATTGCGTCCTATCGGTTTAACCAATGATTTAGGTACACTGAACTCGGTGGCTAAATGATTCCACTTAGATACGTGTTCTTTTATCTCCTCAATTACCCGATCAATTTTCCGTTTACTGAATAAAGGACTCAATTTTTCAAAACTATAAAAATCTTCTCGTGTGAAATTGTCTCGTTTCCCATTGAGCTTCATCCAGTGACTGTCTACCCAGTGACTTCCCGGCTTGTAGCTGTAGGCTAAATCGTATGCGGGAGCTAATTTCCACTGATGATGATCATCAAGCATGAAGGCAAAGTTTTTAGAGTGGTCGTCGTGATTACGTGCCACAACATTAAATACCATACGTTTAAATATCTGCATTGCGTCATCGGCGCCTAATTTAAGTTCTCTTGCTGTTGCCAATAATTCAGCATAGGAGTAGGAACCTGCTTGTTTGTAGCTGATATGTGCCAAGCCATTTAAAGTTTGTACATGACGTTTTTCGTTGCCATCTCGATCAAACCGTTGGGTGATGAAGTGTCGCCTATCTCCTTCATTGAGTAAATGGCACGGCATCATGTCTATACCACATTCCTTTGCCATGAGGTGATAAACATACTCCATTGCTCCATATCCCATCGGGTCGCCAAAGGTTTCCTTATCTTTTCTATGCTCGCTGACACCATCAAACTTCATTATGTAATGAGTAAATCCTTCCGGCACATCTGTTTGTCCTGAGCGCACTTGGCTAAAATCATCATTAAAGGCAAGTACCGCTTTCGGTCGGGCGCCGCCAGCACTTACGCCCACGGACAATAGTGCCATCATCGCTTCTTTATCTTCTTGGCCCTGTGTGCCAATAGCTACTTGGAACTGTTCTCGCTTGTCTAAGATTTGCTGGGCAATAAAGACCAAAGATTGAATTTCAATATGCTGCGAAGCGTTTAATTTTTTCTGTTGGGTAGCGGGGTGATAGGTCAGAGCTCCCACGCCACGTTTTCCGGTATATTTCAGGCGTTGTAGTGGTGTGATATCAGCTGGTGATTTACCTTGTGCGGCTACCCAGGCATTTAATACCGTATTACCAAAATCATCAGGCAATGAATCAGCTATCATTCCAGGTAAACCATTGAAAGCCGCGGGGTCTGCTTCTGGAAATGAATAGACCTTGCGAGATAAAGGCATTTTTATAGGTGATAGCTCTATACCAGTAGTGATGAAACGAGGTTCAAATTCAAATGAGCCTATACCAGTCTCAGTATCAAAACTGACGGCACCAACTTCTTGCTCTTTATATTTTACGCTGGCAACATCCATTACCATGAGGGTTTATCCTCTTTGTTTTGAGTCTTCCGCTTTTTAGATCGTGATGCCCGTTGTCGTTGTTGCCCTTTGAGTTTTGCCAATTGGATAGGCGATATTTCCTGTACGGGTAAGAACATATTGAGTTGGTCCGCCATATCCATTGAAACTAATATGGCAACAAGGTTTTCTAACTGAACTTTTCCTTTCTCAGCGTTGAGAACGGTCCTTCTGTTTAGACCAGTTCGAGATGCTACTTCAGCCTGAGTCAAATCGGCCCTGAGTCTGGCTTGCTTCAACCGGTTACCGAGCTCTTCCGCTATAGCGAATGGAGACATGTTGTTAAGTTCCATAATGTCACCTTTTGATCACATTAAATAGTTTTTTTGTTGTCAAAGTACGTATATATACACATTAATGCTAATCCAGGTCTGAAAGACAACTAGTTTTTTTAAAGTACAATAATTGTAACACTAGTGGCATTATTTGTTTTTAGTGTGCGTAAATAAACACTTTATGCTTGCTGATTTGTTTACTTTCTAGTGTGCCTCCATCTAAACCCATTTCGACCTCCAAGAGTTGTAATATTCTGTTACGCTGGATAATTGAAATAGCCGTTGTCTTCGAACATTAAAAATTGAGGACTTGTGATGTTGTAAATAATTCGCTACATAGTTTCAGTGGGATAACAACACGATCAATACACCATTTCAGAGGGGGGATGGGGATGACCAGGTATTCTGGTGGCAAATTAGCTGTTCGAAAAATGGTAACGATGCTGGCGAGCGGTGTTTGTACGTGTGCGATGCTCCCTGCCTTGTTTTGCCACTGAAGAGATAGCAAAATGGCGCATTGAAGCCGGGCCAAGCTACCGTGGTAGTATGGAAACTGCAGTGAAAGGTCAATCGAGAGCCCGCAGCGCCTTCATTGAAGCCACACAACCAGCTCAATCGATTCCGCCAAAGGCCAAGGGAAAGGCCAAGGAAACAAAGGATTTTCCAAATCCTGATGACATTACTCGGACAGGCGATCGCGACTTTGATGACGGCTTTGTCTATACGGATGCCCTAACTGCTAATGACAATCTAACGGTGAATTTTGGTTATCAGAATAATTCCCAGAATGATTCACCTGCAGGTGTACTGACATTTCACCGGGAAAATGAGGTGAGTGGCTCAATGTTTCTAGGGAAAGGAACAGAGTATCGAAAAACGGTACGGACCAATAGTGACGAAGTGATTAGTGCCAATGAAAATTTCGGAGCTGGGGGGCTGAAAGTGGACGCACTTTATGATTTACCAGCCAGAGGCGGCTTTAAAATAGCTCTGGCTGCAGGTATGCGTGGGTTCTTCGGTATGGATAGTAGTGTGAGGGGATCGAATTTCAGTCAAACCATTACCGAGAGCAGGATCTCTTATCAAGATTATTACGTCTACTCCGGTACAACGAGTGATACCTATACCTTTCTTTATAATGGCTCTATTCCACCAGCGCCTTATAGCAATCCGGACGGTAATCCTTTTGCTGATCCGCTGATCAGCAATATTCCGGACAGTGCGACTCGGGATATCAACGTTATCGAAGCTACCAGGCGGGACTATCGGGGGCGGCAGATGACTATATGGGAAACAGCGAATCAAATAGAGATTGATACCGATGTCGATCTCTTTCAACTGGCGATGGGGGGTGAAATTACCTATGAAATTGCTGCCGCCGTAGCTTTCAGTCTTCGGCCTTTACTGCTTGTCAATTTGATTAGCGTTGACGTCACACGCAATGAAGAACTGGTTGGCAATTACCCGAGTGGTGAAATGAGATCACTGGGGAGCTGGCAGGACAAGGAGAGCAGCAGCTCGGTTTGTCTGGGAGCAGCAATCGAGGCGGGGGTGAATGTCAAGCTGAGCGAGAGCTGGTTTGCCGGAATAACTGCCGGCTATGAGTGGATTGATGACACCAGTGTTACAGTCGGTCCCAATGAGATCAACATCGACCTGAGTGGATTTACCACTTCTTTCATTATTGGAGTGCGCTTCTGATAAGGGCTGAGTTTTGCACTCACTATTGCTTACCTGTATAGACCCTGGAATGATGAGCATTCAGATATAATCTCTCCTCTATGGTGCGAAGGTGCTAAAGATTTCCATTTCTACAAACTTGCGCCATGTTATAGGCAAAAGATTTGCGTCTCTTGTTGGGGATAATTTTCCTCATGCAGCCTCACATATCCTGTTTTTTAGGCTCTTCCGGTAAACAAGTGCCTCATATTCTATGATTATCATCCAATTGTTCCTGAAATTGGACTGTCGTCTATTTAGACAATGGAGTTAAACAATGAAAAAGGCATACGTTATTGGTCATATAACGGTGAAAGACAATACCAGATGGCGTGAGTACCGCAATAAAGTACCTGCCACCCTTGAGCCATGGGGTGCGGAGCTGGTTTTCAGGGGCACGCTTTGCTCTGTGCTTTCAGGTAATCATGCCCACCATGACACTGTTGTCATTCGCTTTCCTGATTTAGCGGCAATAAATAACTGGTACGCTTCTGCCGAATATCAATCGCTGATAACACTCAGGCAGGAAGCGGCTGACATGGAACTGCTTTGCTATGAGGAATGAGGGGCTTACGAGAGCCCCTCGAGAGAGAATTATTGGACCGATTGCTTGAGTGAGTGAATAATATCCGCCATGTCTATAACTGGCGTTCCGGCAAGGCTGCCCAGGGTTTCAATATCTTGAGGATTCTGACCTGAAAGGACCTGCAGAGCAACAAGCGCCACATCCTCACTCGTTACAGAAAATCGAAAAGGAGCAGAATGAGGGCTTTCACGACCATTTATATACACAGCAGCTAATTCAAAGTCGAAGGTTCCGGGTGCGTCAACAGTGCAGGTCATTACTTGGGATTCTGTCAGGCTTTCCTCACAAAAGGCAATACCATCTTTATACAATCGGTATGCCGAAACCTCAGGAATGTCAGGCGCCTGTTCGTCGAAGGTGAATTGGATTGAAACCTCGTAAGCATGGGCTGCTTCTGACTGACCGGGGGTCAGGATTGTCAGAAAAGAAAGGAAGCAGAGGCCAATAGCATATTTAATTATATTTTTTTTCATAGTGGAAATAGCTTTGCAAATGTAATGCCAATAATAAAGAAAATATAATTTCAAAAGATTACGGTATGTTGTGAAAATATGATTGCTGAGTTTGTTCTACACAGGAATACATTTGGATTGATTTTTTTCACACTGAGAACCCCAAAATAGCTTTTTTCATATGGTAACTCTTTAGATTATTAGCAATTTACTAAGGTTATAAAATTATCTGTGATTCCTTTATGTGACAATTGTGTTGTCGCAACTTTTGTTGACAGTATGATTGTGTAACGTCTATCTGTCGCATAAGAGAGACTATCTTTGAGGTCACGCTGAGAAGCTGGAAAAGAAAATTGTAACTGTCGTGATTTTCAAAAATTAGTTACACATGTTAACAGCTGGCTGAAAAAAAATAGCGGTTTTTCGTGGCTGCCAGTTGTTCTTGAGAAGGTCGAATAATTTGGCATTTATTGTAGAAATAGATCAAATCTAAAATATCATACCTTGTCTTTTACTTCTCAAACCCTTTAAAAATTAGGAAAATAATATATGACCAGTTACGCGGCCCGGATGTGGCTGGATTCGGCATCTGAATCCAGCGCCAGGCTCAAAGCACCCTATCATACGGTAACCATAACCAAATCTGGTCTGGCACGGATAATGGCCGCAATAAGTGCTTAAACATTGTCGCAATGCAAATACAAATGCTTAAAATGGCTCAACAGGCGCAGCACTGTATGAATTTTTTCAACGATTGAACAGGTTATCTTGAGAATGAAAAGAGAGATCATTTCAACAAGGGGTATGGATCGTTCTTCTCTACTGCGAAGCGATAAGGGCTGGATCAGAGACACCTTTCAGGACGAGAATTCTCGGATCATTCCCGTTCATACTACCAATGTTTTGTGTGACAAAAGTGAACAGCCCAAGGCTGTTTACCTGACACACCGGAACCTCATTAAAACCTTTGGTTCTGTCAAATCAATGATATTCTTAGGTATTTATGACGGTACACCTTATTTCGCAGCAGACATAAACTCAAATGAATCAGCAGCGGCTTTGAGCAGACAGAAAAATGCTGTCTTTCAGGATCTTAAATCGGTTATGTCTTTACTTGATGATCGAGACAGTCAATTGCTGACACTGGCTCGTTTTATGACCTTCTGGCATTCAAGAAATCAGTACTGCGGAAAATGCGGCAACAAGACGAGAAGATCAGAAGCTGGTCATGTTCGCATCTGCAGGAATGAGGGGTGCGGAGAGCATTATTTTCCAAGCATGGATCCAGCCGTTATCGTTCTTGTTTCAGCTGGGAAACGATGCCTGCTTGGCCGCAAGAAAGAGTGGCGTAAAGGAATGTATTCCACACTGGCCGGCTTTGTCGAACCCGGTGAAACGATCGAAGACGCTGTTTTTCGAGAGATTTGGGAAGAAGCAGGCATTGCTGTTGATGAAATTGAATATCAGCATTCCCAATCCTGGCTTTTCCCAAGTTCCCTGATGCTGGGTTTTACTGCCAGGGCCAAAGAAGAAGAAATTATTGTAGATAAGAATGAACTTGAAGATGCCTGCTGGTTTACGAGAGATGATATCAAGGCGGATCCGCGTATTCTCCCCTACAAGGTGTCAATCGCTTATAAACTGATAATAGAATGGCTCAGGAAAGACGTATAGAAGGACACAAGGGCTTACTGGAACAGATCGTTTGCAGATGAATCCCAAAGAAATGCAATAAGCATATTTACGCGGATTTCCCGGATCAGAAAACTTTATGGTGAGAGGTGAGCAGTGATAGATTTGATCAGTGCACGATATCACTTGGTAAAATGAAATACATACGAGTGTAGTTATTCTATAAGTTGAACCTGATCCTATGGGCCAGCTCAGAGAGGCTACGGACAAATGGGAATCGATAACAACCCCTATAAGGGACTATCAATGCCGGGTCCTGTGGACTCAGATATTTACCTTCTGAAAATCACTGAGATCGACATCTGATCGATCATTATAATCAAAAATGAGAAGAAAACTGACAACCATCCCGTTCTTGTGGACAGCCATTAGCGTCTTTTTGGCCTCTGCCTCATTATCCGCTTCAGCAGTTGAAGAGAAATTTGTTAACGCAGGGTTAGTCAATATTTCAGCGATAGACAGATCCATAAGAGTCGACCTGGTAAATTCAGATCCTGAAAAGAATTTCTTTCGGGAAGATTTCTATGGTGGGCTCACTGCTGCTTATCTCAGGGAGTCCGTGGCTGTAAAGCTTTCAAGGGCTCAGCAGATTTTAAAACAGGAACAACCGAACTACTCGTTACAGATTCTCGATGCGGCCCGCCCGAGAAGTGTTTCTCGGGCAATGTATGAGCAGATGAAAGGTACCAGATTCGAGAATTATGTCGCCAATCCTGATAAAGGATCGATGCACAATTACGGGATAGCAGTGGACATCACACTCGTAGATGAGACTGGTAAGGAAATCGATATGGGTCCATCGCCATTTTATAAAAACAGGCTCGGAATTTATTGGCAGTATGCAAAAATGAAAATGGGTTTCAGCCTAAGCAGTGAACAGATATCAAACCGTAAACTTCTGTCAGATATTATGTCAGCCGCCGGCTTCTATCCTTTGAGCCATGAGTGGTGGCACTATAACGGTATGAGAAAGGAGAGGGCTCGACAGGAGTTGCAAATAATAGAGTAAACGTTCTACCGCTCCCGGCCTTAACCCACATTCCGTTTATATACATGGCTCATCCGGTAAACTAGTGGTTATCTCATAGCTTCTCAACGGGCGGCAGTCATGCCGGTATGCTCCCTGCTTCCCCTGCACCCTGCTGAGAACCGCTGGCGGCGAAAAGGGTGGGCTGTGAGTGTCGATCCTGCCTGACACGGAGCTCTGCGGAATGATTAAACCGGAGATCCTTTATGGCGCGGTGCTTTCACGGGTAATGATTTTCCTCACCGCTGCCAGCTGCAGGTGATGCGGGCAGAAATCCCGGTGCCTTTGATTACAGCATACCGTCATTTTAGGGCCAATTTCAGGAACTCCCTGTTGACGGGTGATATGGATCTACATGAGTGAAGGTTTTCGCTTCCGGGACCTGGTGGTTATCTTGCCTATGATAATGCCGAGGAGAAGAACGCCGCCGCCGGCAAGAAACCAGTTGAGTCTGTCATCACTTTTCAACTCTTCGTTTTCCCGGGTGAAACCTGAAAGTTTCTGCTTAATTGATTTATTTTCCGTTATTGTGTTTGCCAGGTTCTGCTTGATTTCAACGACATTGGCGGTGTCTTTCTTCAACTTTTCGAAAGCAGCGGTGATTGCATCTCTCTGGGCAGCGGTAGCTTCCAGCTGCTGCTTAATTTCGGCAAGAGCCTGAGTAAGTTCTTCCTGTTTCTGAGCACTTTGCTGCTCCTGCATTAAAAGTTTCTCGGCGCTTTCCTGTTCCTTCAGCTTTATGGCTTCATTTTCACTGGTGAGTGCAGCAACGACTTCGGTCAGCGGTGGATCATCGCTTAAAAACCTGGTGAGGATCCAGCCCTCTTTGTCATTTTCCAGACGGACCAGGCTATATGAATCACCACGCTCGATCACTTCTACTTCTGTGCCGTCACTGATCAGGGCGACAATTTTATAGTCGTTCCCCTGGCCCCGCCGTACAGGAATCTCTGAGCTGGGAATAACGTATTGGGTTTCGGCCATCAGCGGCGAAGGCTGAAAGGCTGCCAGACAAATCTGCAGGGATAGTGTCATCAGGGCGGCAAGGGCAAAGACAGCTGCCTTTGGGTTGTGTCGAGTTTTTGATTTTTGCTGACGTTTTATCATGAGAGATAGATCCAGGGTTGATGAGTACTGTTTGAGGTTCTGAGAGAATGAAAAATCTCAATAATCCTCTGTTTACTGTTTCCTGACCAGAGATAATCTAACCTTAAAAAGAGAATCGGACAAGATTGTTGAACAAATGTTTTGAATTTCGAGGTGCCTTACTGGAATGCATCCTGTGCCATCATCGGTGAAGGTGCCGGCCCAGATCAACTGCCGGTTCCTCCAGGCTTCATATTGCAGTAGTGTCCGGCTCGGGGTTGTTAAGCTAAAAAAACATGGACCCGGGGTGGATTTAAGTGAGTTCAATGTTATTGTTATTCAACGAAATAAGGAAGAGGCAGCCAACAGGGAGTGGCGGCGAAGCAAGATCTGCTGAGTCAATGGTTGGAAAGACAAAAACTGAGGAGAGAGAAGAGATGCAGTGGCTGGTTGTACTTGATTCAGTTGAGGGACTGAATCCCAAAACGGATACTTCACTTGCCCTGATTAATCAGGGGCGTAAAAGCGGTTTGCAGGTTGATACCGCAACAATCAACAAACTCTTCTATGGCGAACAGGCCTCTGTTATCGCTGAGGATAAATCGGGAGCTGAACAGCGCAGGAATTTGTGCGACTACGACCTGATCCTGATGCGTAAGGAACCACCATACGATATGGCCTTTCACTATGCGACCCAACTGCTGTCGCTGTCAGGAACCCTGGTGGTAAATGCTCCATCGGCATTGCGCGATTTCAACGAGAAACTGATCACCTTGCCGTTTCATACCTATATGCCGGCCACACTGGTCAGTTCCAGTGTTGACCAGATCGCCCAGTTTTTCAGTGTTCATAACGGAGGAGTTATAAAGGCCCTTGACAGTTTTCAGGGAAAGTCTGTCCAGCGGGTGAGTGCTTCAGATCGAGAATTGATTGAGCAATTTACCGGAGGAGGGACCCAGCCGGTTATGGTCCAGGAATTTCTCGAGGCCGTTTATGATGGTGACAAGCGTGTGCTGATGCTGGGCAAAAACTTTCTTGGCGCATCCCTGCGTCGTCCAAGGAACGGGTACCATGCCAACTTTGCCATGAGTGACGCGCTGGCAACAACGCTGACCACAAAGGAGCAGCAGATTGTTGAGGAACTGGGGCCGTGGCTGGTGGAACGCGGCATTCATTTTGTGGGACTGGATTTTATCGGTGAAACGCTGACTGAAATCAATATTACCTGCCCCACCGGAATAATGCAGATCTCTGAGCTTGACGGGAAAAATCTGGCCCAGGAGATGGTCGACTATTTTATGACGCTGTGTGGCAACGATAACCGGGCAGATGCATGAAGGCACTGGAAATAGAGAGTCTTCATAAACAATACAGCGGGGGAGTCAAGGCGCTGGACGGCATCTCCCTTGGTGTCAGGGAAGGTGATTTCTTCGGCCTGCTCGGCCCCAACGGGGCCGGAAAGACAACCACGATAGGTATTATCACTTCACTGGTCACCAAGACCAGCGGTTCGGTGAAAATTTTCGGTATTGACATCGATATTGATTTTTCAGCGGCTAAACGACTGATTGGCGTTGTACCGCAGGAGTATAATTTTTCAATTTTTGAAAAAGTTCAGGACATCGTCTGCCAGCAGGCTGGATATTATGGAATTCCCCGGCTTGAGGCACTCCGGAGTTGTGAAAAATATCTGCGTAAACTCGGTCTCTGGGAAAAAAGAAATGTTGCTGCCCGAGAACTTTCAGGGGGCATGAAGCGGCGACTGATGATTGCCCGCGGCCTTGTCCATGAACCTCAGCTGCTCGTTCTGGACGAGCCGACGGCCGGAGTGGATGTTGAACTGCGGAGGGGGATGTGGGATTTTCTGTCAGAGCTCAATGCAGCAGGGAGGACGATAATTCTGACCACTCATTATCTTGAGGAGGCGGAACAGCTCTGCAACCAGATCGGCATCATCGCCGGCGGTAAACTGATTGAAAACACCAGCAAGCGGAACCTAATGAGAAAACTTGATCGAGAAACCTTTGTACTGGATACCAGAGATCCCGTCGCTGAACTTAATCCTCTTGAACCCTTTACATTTTCAGTTGTTGATGAGACGACCATTGAGGTGACATTCGGTAAAGAGGAGTCTCTCAATCATCTTTTTGACCATCTCAGCAGTCAGAATATTGTCATCGAGAGTATGAGGAACAAGAGCAACAGACTTGAGGAACTGTTTCTGGAGTTGGTGGAGTGATGGGTCGAAACGTCATATCATTTATCTGTATTGCCAGGAAGGAATCGACCCGTATTTTTCGTATCTGGGTTCAGACCCTGGTTCCTCCTGTTATTACGATGACCCTCTATTTTATCATATTTGGACGGTTGATCGGGTCTCAGCTGCGTGATATTGGCGGATACGACTATATGGCCTTTATTGCCCCGGGCCTGATCATGATGTCGATCATTACCAATTCGTATACCAATACGGTATCGAGTTTTTTCAGCGCAAAATTTCAGCGTAATGTTGAAGAACTGCTCGTGAGCCCGACACCTGATTATGTTATTATTCTCGGGTACGTTTCCGGGGGGATGGTTCGCGGTCTCTGTGTCGGCCTCCTGGTGTCTGTGGTCAGTTTGCTTTTTACCGGAATTCCACTGTTTAACTTCGGCTATGTCGCCCTGTTTGCCGTCCTCACGAGTTTTGTTTTTTCACTTGCCGGAATGATTAACGGCATCTTTGCCCGAAAGTTTGATGATATCTCGATCATACCCACATTTATTATTACCCCGCTCACCTATCTCGGCGGCGTCTTTTACTCGATTTCCCTGCTGCCTGATTTCTGGCAGTCAATATCCCGGATAAACCCGATTATCTATATGATCGACGGATTTCGTTACGGGTTTCTCGGAATTTCAGATATCCCCGTTTTTACCGGGCTTGGAATGTTGCTGTTTTTCTCAGTGCTGTTGTTTTCAGTCAACCTCTACCTCATGAAAAAAGGAATCGGGATTCGAAGCTGAGCAGCACTACAATATATCCAGAAAAAATGAATAAGGTGCTCAATTGATTCAACTCTATTTGTGGGACAGCTGTCCATTCTGCAGGAAAGTAGGTATGGCTGTCGCTGAGCTTGATCTGGTCGAAGGAACGGATTTTGAAATAATTTCCGCCGGACCAGGTACCCCCGGTCGCTTAATTGTCGAGGAACGAGGGGGCAAAGCGATGGTACCGTTTCTTGTTGATGGTGAGCTCAGTATGTATGAAAGTGATGAGATTATTGATTATCTCAGGAAAAAAAGCAGAATTGGCTGAATGTCAGAGGCAGCAGCTACGGGTTTCTATCGCATCTCCTGCACTGCCCACGACTGCTGCTGCGGGTAATTTCGGCTGGAGCCGGGCCTGCGCCCTTTTTTCCGCAGGAAACTGATCATTCGAGGGTCTTTTCTGGCCCGATAGGCGCAGTACATAACGATGATATGAAAAACTTCAATCAGCTCTTTTTCAGTCGCGCTGATGAAACGATCAGACAGATGTTTTTCAATCATGGTGGTGAAAAATCTTAAAGCCATCCCGCAGTCATTATTCCAGAAGTGCAGGTCAGCAGTTACTTCACAGGTATTTTTAATGATCTCATCAACTTCAAGCTGAATATCGGGAGACAGGCAGCTTTTTGCCCCATCGATAGCGGAACTCAGATCAGAGAATGATGTGGTATTGATCTGATAGCTTACCAGTTCAGCAAACGTTTTACTGCACATGGCCAACGCTAACTGACGAATTGAAATTGAGGCCATTATCCCCCCTTAAACGGATTTTCTTCACAAGGTCTCGCCCTGCTGATGGGAAAACCAGCTTGGTCATGTCCTGGTCGCCAACTGACAAGCAGGCAGCAAAAGGAACCTGGCAGGTTTTCATAATGAAAGGGCTGACTATGCGAGTGATAATGCAAGTATTATTCCTGCCCACAGAGATATTTATTGCGTGACATTACGGTCGCTTAGCGAAAGTGTGAAGAGTAAAACAGCGATTCTTTCTAAATAACTGGAAAGATTATTCTGGTTTTCCGGAATATTTTATAAATTGAGGATAAGTCTTTCATTATCCAGGGTGCCGATAACGATCAGCTCATCACTCTTTTCAATTTGAGTATCCGGCGGCGGGCTGATCATCATTTTATCCGCTCTCTTGATGGCGATGACAGAGCAGCCTGTTTGTTCACGAATAGTGCTGTTCATGATTGTTTTTCCGCCAAACCGCGTGCCGGCGGTGATGTAGAGCACTGAAAGCCCTTCCGCAAACAGTGAAATTCCATCCGGCTGGAGGATTTGATAAATCGTCCCTGCTCCCAGTGATGCATAGGACATAACGAGATCTGCGCCGGCCATATGCAGTTTCGGAACATTGCGTTCGAGGATGGATCTGCTGATAATCTGCAGGTCCGGACGCAGCTGACGACAATAAAAGGTAAGGTAAATATTCATCTCATCACTGTGGGTTGTGACGATAACTGATCGTGCCGACTCAATTCCTGCGGCTTTCAGGGTGTTGATGTCTGCCGCGTCTCCGATAATAAAGTTTTCCCTGTCGGCGCCGCTGGCATTGACGGTTCGTTTTTCAACGATCCGGTAACTGACGCCATGCTGGGCAAGGGTTTCAGCGGCAGCATGACCAACGCGGCCGCCACCAAGAATGACGACCTGCACCTCGTCCTTTTTCTGTATATTTTTTACGGCATACTGCTTGTCAAAATCAGTGAGTTGCCGTGAGGAACCGGCAAGCATAAGGATTGATTTAGTGGTGATGACCGCATGGGGGGAAGATGCTATGAACTTCCCTTCCTCCATGATACCGATGACCGTCACACCGGTTGACTTCCTGATACCTGCTTCCGTCAATGACTTGCCCACCAGCTCCGTCTCAAGGGCGGACATCTCGGATATGAGAATATCGTTAAACCTGCCGATGATATTTGTGGTCATTCCCACTCCGATGGTTCTCCTGCTCAAGGATTCCCCGAGCATTTTCATGAACTGGAAGACATGGATATTCCCCGAAAATTCAAGTATATCGATGGAGTGATCATGGTCTGCATTGGTTATGATGGGTACATCCTGGTTTACTTCACGTATGGTAAAGGACAGGTTGGTGTTTGTCAGGTCGTCATTGGTGATGACGGCAAGCGAGGCGTTTTCAATCCGGAGCTGCTTGTAGGTTGAAGGGCGGTCAGGCTCCCCGACGACAACCATGTAACCCTGGTCGATGAGTTCGTTTGCCAGCCTGAGATCGGCAGTGACAATGACATAGGGGATCCCCTGTTTGACCAGACGTTCGATGAGTCTGGTGGTGATCGGGTCAAAACTGGTGATAATGACATGATCCTTATAATCTGCCGGCAGTTCGCGGGGGGTTCGTGCTTTCTCCTGGGCTTCCAGCCAGGGGGCATAAAAAAACTGGATAAAGGTGAACGGCAGCAGTATCAGCAGGAAGAGGACGCCTGAGAGCAGAACCACCATGGTAAAGAGGAGCCCGAAGTCAGTATGAAAGGTAATATCTCCAAAACCAAGCGTCGACATCACGGTCATGGTCCAGTAGAATCCAGTTATCCAGCTGTAGTAGCGTCCCTCATAGGTCATCAGAACATGGAAAAGCACTGAGTAGAAACAGATAATAATTCCCAGGAACGCAAAGTATTTCCAGAGCGTGGCGAAATTTCGTCTGGTAGTCTTATTCTGCAGGAAATAAACTAGCTGGGAAGTGATGGTTTTCATATGGATAACGATACCGTTTGGTTAAAAATCAATTGCAGATGTCAGACTGACCGGCTGTAGCGCCGGGAATGCTGTTTAATTGTCTGTTTTAGATACCCTTTTATCTTTTTTTGAGTGAGAGAACTATACCATACTGATTTGAAAATTCGAACTCTGTCTTGAGTATTGTCAACCATTGTGTTCTTTATAAGAGAGGCAGTTCGACGAAAGGACAGTTTTTTATCCAGATTACATCTGTTTACTAGCAGGCGCTTTATGATGAAGTACAGAGCGATGATCATGAATTCTATCGGTACCCTGACAGTCTGTTTTATCCTGCTGTACACAGCATCCTGTACAACTCCCAAACCATATATAATCGGATTCCTGGGTGGATTTAGCGGTGGCTTGAGTGATCTCAGTATCGCCGGAAGAAACGGTGTTATCCTGGCGACAGAGGAGGTTAACCGTACGGGCGGCATTGCCGGCCGTACAGTGGAACTGGTAATAAGGGATGACAAGGATGATCCTGAAGCTGCGCAGCAATCCATTACCTTTTTTGAAGAAAAATCAGTCGTTGGCATTGTCGGGCCGATGACCAGTGAAATGTCGCGTGCTGCAGCCCCGGTGGCCCATAAGGAAAAGATTGTGATGATCAGCCCCACTGCAAACAGTGCTGATTTCCCAGGTCCGGGGGCCTTTTTTTTCAGAGTTTCTCCGTCTGACCGGGACGAGGCGCATCATCTTGCTGAACTGGCTTTCCAGCAGAGAGGGTATGATCGTATCTCCATACTGTATGACCTGAGCAACAGGGAGTATGCTGAAAACCGGGTTCATTATTTCAGAAATTTTCTTGAAGACTTTGGCGGTACCATCGTCCAGGTCACCTCGTATACGACGCGAGATGATACCGACTATGGCCTGCTTGTGACCCAGGTTTCCCAAAATAATCCTGATGCTGTCTATATTCTCACTGGCGGATCCGATTTGTCGCGTATCTGTCGGGAACTGAAGAAACAGGGATCTACTCTTCCGGTTTTGGCTGACGGCTGGGCGGTAAGCCCTGAGGTCATTGGCCAGAGCGGGTCAGCAGCAGAGGGTATAGAATTCTTTCAGTCGTATGACTTAAACAGCACGGCTGCACCTTACCAGGATTTCCTCCTGAACTACAGGGCCCGGTTCCACGAGGAACCTGAGCTTGGGGCCTTTTATGCCTATGAGTCAGCAATTATTTTGCTGAGCGCATTGGAGCAGGCCGGCAGCAAACGAAACCTGAATGATATCATTCACGAAATTAAACTTTTTAAGGGATTGCAGGACACACTGGAGATTAACCAGGATGGAGTTGCCCAACGGCCCCTGTATCACAAGAGAATCGAAAACGGTGCGATTGTTTTAATCGCGGCAGATTAAATCGCTATTCACCGCCGGCAGTAACTTGCCTGACCGGGAGCGCAGGATGGGAGAAGGTCATTATGGTATTTTATTGGATCATCCGGATATCGCCTACCTGGACAGGTATGCGCACGCCTGCTGTTCCCCATTCGGTGCCGCTGAGCAGCGCAGCCGGTGGTGGAACAAGACGCCAGACCTGTCTGAGCGTCAGCGAGTTTTTGGCGTCCCACCACTGGCGAGCAGCGCAAGGGAGCCCGCAGGGCCGGCATCGTCGGGTGTCTTTTTCTTGATACTTGTTTTGGACAAGCAAAAGAAGTATGCCAGGCGGCGAGCACAGGCAATTTGATGGATAACTGAATGATGATTAAAGCATTGAGGTGCTCGTTCACCGGAAGAGCCAGTTGTTTGCGGGTTCTTTAGGGGATCTTCCTGTGTAAACTGGTGTTTCTTAAAAGGTAGAGAGCATAGAACACAATCAGTGCCGTGAGCAGCAGGTCATACCAGGGAAACCAGTTTATGGTCGCCCGAAAGGCTTCATTCTCAATACCTTCTGTTGCCAGTTCCGGACTGGCTGCATGGACTGCCGAACGCTGAAACTGCATGAGCAGAGCAAATAAAATCCCGATAAGACCATAAGCCAGATTGAAAGCCAGCCCCTTAAAGCTCAGAACGGTTGCCCGCTGTTCCGAGGAGGCAACCAGGTTTAAGTAATGACTGGTGAAAAAAGCGGTGAGCATCAGGCCAATCGTTACCAGTGCCACTGGCAGAATACCCAGGTAAGGGATAAAACCGCTCATACCCCAGAGCGCCAGAAATGTGATAAGCCCCAGCCACAGGCAGTTCTGCTGCGGGCTGAATTTCGCCACCATATACTCGGCAACCCTGGGAATCAGCAGCCCGAGTAGGGAGAGCATGGCCATGATCAGGCCAAAACTTGCCTCCGGGAGCTGTATCAAACGAAAATACTGGCTGGTCAGGGTGATGACCATTCTGAGGACGTGATCATACATCATTCCGAAAATAATGACTGCCATGGCAAACGGTGTAGCCATGATCCATAAACCGGCCTGCCAGGTCACCCGACCGGCCTGCCAGACGGTGGCCATTGAAATCGGCTGAGGATCCGGGTCCCGTTCCTCACTGACTTCCTGCATTCCCAGGGTGGCCCAGAGTGAAAGAAAGCCAAGAACCAAGGTGAGATAGACCGGAAAGCGCATGCTCACCTCCTGTGAAACGGTTGCCGAGATACCCAGGAAAGCCAGCAGCGAATTTACCACATCAGGGTCATAGAGCATTGCTCCCACCGTCAGCGATATGATACCCGCCAGTGCCTTGAGACGCATCTGCAGGCTCAAAACCTTCGGCCAGTGTGCAGGGTTGCCATTCGCGACCAGTGAGTCGTAGGCGATCGCTTCATCTGCTCCACTGGCCATCGCCTCTGCGAGTCCGCTCACTATGCGATTAATGAAAAAGGCCCAGAAAACCACCGTGATTGAACGTATCGGCACAAAGGCAATGACGCTCAGCTCTATGATCATCAGTGCAGAGGTGAGAACCAGCAATCGTCTACGGCCGAGAAGGTCGGCGAGTGCGCCTGAGGGAACTTCGCTGCAGACGATGGTAATCGCCCAGACCGTGTTCAGCAGGGCGAATTGCTCAATAGTCAGCCCGTAATCGAGGAAAAGAATGGTGAAAACCGGATAATAGAAGCGTGAATTGAAAAATATTCTGAAGGCGATGAATAGACGGATATTTTTAATTGTAAAGGGAGAGGCAGCTTTCATGGGCGTCTCGTCTGTCGGCAATTGTTCATCAGGTAGCCTGCAAACTCAACCGGTTTTCAAGGCGCTGCACCAACAATGACAGGGTCAGGCAGAGTAACAGATACATACAGGTGATGGTAAGCCAGACCTCTATGGTGACCTGGGTGGAAGACATTACCTGCATACCCTGAAAGGTGAGCTCCTGGATTGATATTATCGAGACGATGGAAGAGTATTTAATCGTATTGATGAATTCGTTTGCCAGTGGCGGAAGCATAATCCGCAGGGCCTGCGGCAGAATAATCAAACGAATCTGCTGCCAGCGCTTAAGGCCGAGTGCCCGCGATGCCTCCCACTGTCCTCGGTCGATGGCTTCAATACCTGCCCTGACAATTTCGGTAATATAGGCGCCCTGAAAGATGCCGATGGTAACCACCCCCGACAGGAAGGGAACGAACAAATCCGGCGGAGCGGCGACAAGTGTCAGCCAATATATGCCGTTTTGAGAAAGACTGCGGACAAATGACTCGGCGCCGATGGCGGGCAGTATCTGGTCGCTGACGAAAAAGTAGAAAATAAAAACCAGAACGAGCGGCGGAGTGTTGCGTATCAGTTCAACATAGGTTCGGGCACAGAGTTTAAAGAATAAACGTTTTGCTGTTCTGGCAAGTCCCATAACCAGACCGAGAATACCGGCCAAAAGCATTCCCCAGATACTGAGCCTGATCGTGGTCAACAGTCCTTCAAGCAATACATTTGCTGTCCATCTACCGCTCTCACTGTCAAAGCGGACGAGGTAGGTTGGAATAATACTCCAGTTCCATTTGTAATTGAGTGAAAAGGTGAGTCGGTAGATCACGAATAAAAAAGCCCCGGCCATGGCGATAAGCAGGAGAAGATCAAGAACGGTGGGCCTAAAGCGGGCTTTATTCATTGCTGGCTGGTGCTGAAACGCTGGCGCCGGAAGAGGACGGCAGCGTCCCGGCACATGTGTCGGTAAACTGAATCGTTTGTCTGTCTGCTATTCAACCTGATCGGCCCAGTCGCGTGTCTCAAACCAGTATTGGTGTCTCTCCTTGAGCCATCCTTCAAGCCATACACCGGTAATCCACGAATTGAAAAATGCCAGTGAGTCCGGATCCCCTTTGCGCAGCGCAAAACCGATCGGCTCTTTGGTAAATGTTCCCTTGACCGGCAGGAAAAGGGTATCATTGTACTGCAGGGCCTCATAAGCGGGTCTTGGGGCGGAACCGACGACGGCATGTACATTACCATTTCTCAATTCCTGGTAGGTCTGGGTCTCGTTCTCAAACATTCTCAGGGTGGCTTTCGGTAAATATTTCTTGGCGGCAATGACAGCGGAGGTTCCGAGTTTTACGGCAATCTGGACTTCCGGTTTGTTGAAGTCTTCCAGAGCTGAAAAACCCTCGGCTTTCTCCTTGTGGGCCACGATCGACATTCCCGAAAAATCATAGGGTTGCGAGAAGTTGACCTTCAATGCACGTTTCGGCAATATGCCCATACCACCGATGATCACATCAAACTTGCCGGTCAGCAGAGCGGGAATGATACCCGACCAGGCTGTCGGCACGAATTCCACCTTCACTCCCATATCTTCTGCAAGTCGGGTGGCCACATCAATCTCAAAACCGATAAAATTGCCGGTTTTATCTTTCATAGCCCATGGCTGAAAGGTATCCATGCCAACCCGGAGAACGCCATTCCTGACGATTTTCTCAACAGTGCTTTCCTCAACCAGCTGCTGCTGGAGTGTTGCCGCCAGGGCTGATTGACTCGAGAATGTAACGGTGACCAAGAAAATCAGAAACAGATTTACAATTCTAAATTTTGCTGCCATATCCCCCTCTCTGTGGATTTGCTCAATTCAGTCGAAATTCATTCGACAAGACAAGATAGCTTATCAGGAAATTTTAAGCCGTTTTTCAAGAAACGTCACAAAAAAAGACAACGTTACTGTAATCATGAGATAGAGAATGGCAACAGTGAACCATATTTCAAAGGTAAGAAATGTTTCAGATATTAGTGCTTGGGCCTGCATGGTCAGGTCATAAATTGCTATGGTCGAGACCAGCGCCGAATCCTTAATCAGCGAGATTGCCTGACTGGTCAGGGGAGGAAGGACGGTGCGTATGGCCTGGGGAAGAATGATGAAGCGATAGATATAGCTCTTCTTCAGACCAAGGCTTGATGCGGCCTCAATTTGCCCCCGATCCACAGAGAGGATGCCCGATCTGAAAATTTCTGAAGCGTATGCCCCCTCGAAAAGACTCAGGGCAAGCACGGCTGATGGGAAACGGTCAAGCCCGAGGACAGGACCAAGGACAAAATAGATAAAAAAGAGTTGAATCAGCAATGGTGTATTTCTGCTGAGTTCCAGGTAAACTCTTGCAACCAGTCGTGCGACAGGTGAGCGCGATAATCTGAATATGGCCGTAATAAGACCGATAGCAAAGGCAAAGACCAGACTCAGTGCTGATATTTTTAAGGTTATTCCAAGTCCGAGGAGTAGCGGTCCGGCCTGGATTCCATCGGCTGTTGATTTAAGAATAAGGGGTGGAACCTGATACCAGGACCAGTTATAGCCAAGATTTGAAATACTGCGGGATGAAAGCCAGCCAAGAAAGAGGAGCAGACTGATAAACTGGATGATATCGAACAGAGGTGAGCGCATGAAACCAGATACTCGCCTTGCTGGCCGGGAAGGGCGGTCAAGTGTCATGGGCGGAACATTCAGCTGTTGCGCTTTTCTGCATGAAGCTCTCTTACCATTTCAGTAATGGTCCGGAAATCAATTTTTCCGCTGCCCATTTTGGGCAAGTCCTCGAAGACAATGAACTGCTTTGGCAGCGCTATTTTGGGAAGCTGTTCAGCCATCTGCTTGAGGGTTGATTTTTTATTGATCTTCTCTGTTACAACAGCAACGATTCGAGCGCCTTTTGTCGAGTCGGGAATTTCAACGACACAGCACTGGGCTTCTTCCGGCAAAAGGGTGTCAAGTATTGATTCAATCTTGACAAGCGACACCATCTCTCCGCCGATTTTAACAAATCGTTTGATTCTGCCCACATGCCAGAGATAGCCATCCTGGTCAATATTACCCATATCGCCGGTATCATACCAGCCGCGGCGGATATGCAGGGAGGTCTGTTCGAAGTCGTCAAAATATCCTTTCATGACATTATCGCCCTTTACCAGTATTCTGCCGTCTTCCCCCGGACCGCACTCCTCGCCGGTTTCATAGTGTTCAATTCGCACCTGAACGTCCGGTATCGGTTTTCCGACACTGCCGGGTCGATTGTCCTCGGGAGAGTTGGCGGAAATGACGGGGGAACATTCGGTGGCACCATAGCCTTCCAGAAGCGTCTGCTGATGCTTCTCCTCATAGGCTTCCCGCAGTGAATCCGGGCACTTGTCAGCGCCAACCAGGGCAATTCTCAGTGATTTGAAATCCCCTTTTTCTGATTTTTTCAGGTATCCCCAGAAAAAGCTCGGGGTGCCGACCATCAACGTTGCTTTGTGATCCCGGACGATTTCACAGATTTTCCTGTAATCCAGGGGATTGGCATAGGTCAGGATGGTGTCGCCGTGGTACAGCGGAATCCACAGGTTGACAGTGAGGCCGAAGACATGAAAGAAGGGGAGCGATGAGAGAAAGGTGTCGTTGCCGGTGAAGTTGAACCGTTTGCTGGCCGACTCGATATTCGCATTGATATTTTTATGGCTCAGCTGGACTGCTTTCGGGTCTTTCTCACTGCCGCTGGTAAAAAGGATGACCGCCGTATCCTCTTCACTGCCGCCGCGTACGAGCGTCTTGATGAAGGATGCCGGCAGTTTTGACAGTGCGGCTGCTTTTATCTTTTGAAGCGAGCCGAGATTCTCCATGATATCTTCAATATAAATCATCCCGTCAACCATGGCGACAGTCAATTTTTTCCAGCAGAGCCCGCGAGGTAATAATCGTCGAAAGTCACACTTGCGTTTTGCATATTTGGCATTTTGCTCAGCTCCGGTGGAATAATTGATCATCACCGGAATCCGGCCGCTCATCAGAAGGGCAATCTTGGTCAGTATACAGCCAGCTGATGTGGGCAGCATAACACCGATAAAGCCACGGTCATATTTCTTGAATACACCTGATAAAAGGAGGGAGGCCAGGAGTGCGCGGCTGTAGGAAACTTCTTTATTGGTTGTAAAATCGTGAATTGCCAGCTTGTCACCGACCCTTTTGGCGACGTCAATGAAGTGATGATGCAGAAGCACGTTTTTTCTCCAATTTGAGTGGCAGGATATGGCCCGCTACCGCCTGGACCGGATTGAAGCGTTTTAATATGTTGATTTGATTACCATGTTTACCTCAATTTAGCAAGAAACTGCAGTTTAGACCTCCATGGCCGGTGAAGCAGCAGACCTCATTGTCCGCCGGCAGTCTCCAGGGTGCCAGGCTTTCCATTTATCTTTTTGCGAAACGCCCTTTTTAGAATTACATTAACTGTCGATGATTCAAAAACGCGCAGGTGTGGGTCTGGAGTTCAAACTGCGGGGCCCCATTCGGCTCTAATACAATATAACCATTTATTTCAGGAGAAGAGGAATGGATAACAAACTGGTCTTGATAATAATAGCGCTCCTGCTGCCGCCGCTGGCAGTCTTTATGAAATCCGGCGCAGGAAAGGATCTGCTCATCAACATTCTGCTCTGTTTTGTTTTCTGGGTACCGGCAATTGTCCACTCATTGTGGGTTGTTTCCCAGTAATTCGTCACATAAGAGGGAGATTATTTCAGTTTCTTCTTCTTTTTTGATGATCCGGAAAGGTGAACAACCCCATCTGTGGCCAGTTTGTCTTCCACCAGTTTATAGGCAATGTAGTACTTGAAGATGTTGCTTACGTACTGTACCGTTTCCCGGCCGATCTTCTTTGCCACCACTACTTCAACATTGTTGAACCACCTGTTCGGATCAAGCCCCATTTTTTCGGCGTCAGTTCTCATCTTGGCGATCTTTGCCGGGCCGGCATTGTATGAAGCGAATGCGAATAAGGTTCTGTTCACCTGATCGACCCCTGCTTCATCCGGGAAATATCTGTCTGTCATGAAACGAAGATACTTGGTTCCTGCATGGATGTTGGGATCAACGTCATCGATATTGTGGATACCGATGTTTTTATCTTTTGCCGTTGACGGCAACACCTGCATGACCCCGACGGCACCCTTGCTGCTCCTGACGCTGTTGTCGAGTTTTGACTCCTGATAACCGAGCGCTGCCAGCATGAGATAGTCGAACTGATACTGTTCCCCGTACTTTTTAAAATAATTGGTCATCAATTTGAAACGCTGAAGATGGTCATTGTAAACGGAGTCGGTAATGTATGAGGTTTCTGTCAGATATTTATTGACCAGAATATTACCCTTAAGGGTTCCGACTTTGTGGTTTTTTGCGAATTCGTTAATCACCTTTTTCAGCTTGGGGTTGTTTTTTCTTACCGCCCAGCCGATCTTACCCTCGGTGCGTAATTTGATGTTGGGGTGAAGTTTTATCTTGTCAAATATTTTGGCCCAGAATTCACCCTTGTGGCTGTCGATGATCATGTACTCAATGAGGCCGGCATTGAGCATCTCCAGCAAATCTTCGTCTTCAAGGTTGTCGTCGGCAATAATGATCTTGGTCTTCATTTTTCCTGCGGCTTTAAGGGTCTCATTCAGGCGCAGCAGGCTTTGATAATAACTGCTTGATTTCCTGACGTGTATTTTTTTTCCAGCGAGGTCAAACAGTGAGTTCAATGGGGCGGAATCGGGGGTGGAAACGACTATCTCATTGATGCCGCTTGCAAACGGCTCTGAAAAGTCAACTTCCTTGAGCCTGTCTTTGGTGATGGTCAGGTTACCGACTGCAATATCACCTTTTCCTTCCCGAACATGGGGGATGAGGTTTTCCCTGGCGGTCGGTATGATAACCATGTGCAGTTTGAGGTTTTTGGTCTTGTGCTTCTCGTTGATAAATTTTTCAAATTGTTGAACCAGTTCATAGCTAATACCTCGTTGCTGTGCACCGTCGAAGAAGTAAAAGGTTTTACTGTACGGCGCCAGAACCCTGATCACACGCCCTTTGATCAACTTGTCGTAATCCCCAGTAAAATTAACAGTCAGACGACGGAGTGCTTCCTCGGGCATGGAGTCAGAATCATCCTCTGCCATACCGTATCGAGAGAAGGGTAGTATCAGCAAGAGCACTGAAAGAGTTGTTATCAGGATTTTATGTAGGTGCATGATCTTCATTTTTAACAAAGGTTATGGTTGATACATCTAACCGGTCGATTGGCTTATTATTCACACTGTTCATTGAAGCTGGCCACGCGTTTTCAGGCGTGGTCGTTTACTCAGCTGATGCAGCCGGCAGTAACTCTTTGGCAATTTCTTTTTTCACCTGGACACCCAGTTCCGGGAAATGGCTGGCCTGTGATACGAGATTGCCGCGGCCTCTGCTCAGTTTATTCATTGCCCTGTCGTAACTGTCTCTGCTGATGTCGAGCTGCTTACCAAGTTTGTCCATATCTTCAAGAAAGCCGCGCAGCTTGTCATAGAGCAGACTTGCCCGACTGGCAATCTCAACGGCATTATGATTCTGGCGCTCGAGCTGCCAGATGTGCTCGATGATTCGCAGGGTGGCAAGAAGGGTGGTCGGGGTGACAATAATGATCTTGTGGGAATACATCTCGGAGATTAATGTTTCATCGGCCTGTGCTGCTGTGATAAAAGCGGCGTCAATTGGCACAAACATCAGTACGAAGTCGAGTGATTGCAGCCCTTTGAGGGAGCTGTAATCTTTGCTGCTCAGGGTTTTGATATGATTTTTTATGGCCAGCAGGTGCTCCCTCATTGCCTGTGCAGCCTCCTGTGGTTCCCCTGCAGAGACATGGCGGGACCAGGCAGAGAGCGAAACCTTGGAGTCAATGACAATATCTTTGCCATCAGGCAGGTGAATAATAATATCCGGTTTATAGAGGTGGTTGTGATCGTCCCGCAGCCCTTTCTGGGCATCGTATTCATGCCCTTTGCGCAGCCCTGACTGCTCCAGGATTTTTTCCAGGATGAGTTCTCCCCATGCTCCCTGAGTCTGGCGATTGCCGGCAATTGCCTGGGTAAGGTTTCGAGCCTCTTCATTTATCTGCTGGTTGAGGTCTCGCAGGTGCAGAATTTCCTGCTTGAGCGAGGCACGTTCCCTGGTCTCCTCCACAAATATGGTGTCGACACGATCCCTGAATGAATCGATCTGTTCCCGGAACGGCCGGAGCAGGATGTCCAGTTTTTCGCTGTTCTGGGATGAAAATGTCCTGCTCTTCTCATCGAAGATCCTTTGGGCAAGATCCCTGAACTGCAGGCGGAGTTCCCTGGAGGTTGCCTCCCATTGGCTCTCTCTTGCCAATCGCTGCTCCTGTTCAAGACTCAGCCGTTCTTGAAGAAGCGAACTGGAGAGGGTGAGCGCATAATATTTTCGTTTCCACCTGGCAGCCAGCACTCCCAGGATGAGGCACAAGAGGCCGAGAAACAGAGCAGGTAGCGCAGGCAGCAACTGTTCCCAAGGGGGCGTTTTAAGGTAGTTCAGGAGTTCTTCAACCATGTTAAATCTGGCATGATCTGTGATTTGTTGCGCGAAAGCCTGTCCGCCAGGCAGCATACTAACAGAAGACACTGTAGCAGGAAAGGGGCTGAAAAGAAAGGGTGATATCGTCCCAGATTAACACAAAATTATCCAATCACCCCGGGCACCCGGCACAGCCGTTTCAGAGACTCCCAGGCGCAGGAGTCGAACGAATATACAAGACGGACCGGCGGATAGTGATCAATGAGCGGGTTTCTCAGCCGGGGGGCCAGCTCATTGGTCTTCCGCCAAGGATATGCATATGAATATGAAAGACGAGCTGGTTTGCATCTGCACCGTTGTTGATAACCATCCTGAAGCCGTTGCTGATGCCATTTTCTGCCGCAATCTGGGCACCGATCCTGACCATTTTCCCGACCAGTTTCTCATCATCATCTTTCATATCTGAGGCGTTGATCAGATGTTTTTTGGGAATGACCAGTAAATGTTTCGGGGCCTGGGGTGATATGTCCCAGAATGCTATCAGGTCGTCATCTTCGTATAATTTTTCAGATGGAATTTCACCTGCAACGATTTTACAGAACAAACAATCGCTCATGAGTTACCTCTTTGCAGTGGCTTGAGTAGTGTGTAACCCGCTTTAATCATTATATGAAAAACTTAATTTATTCTTTTTGAGATCAATGGTGGCGGTGCCGCCCTTTACCAGCTGACCGAAAAGGATCTCTTCTGAAAGGGTGTCACCAATTTCCTTCATGATGAGACGCCGCAGCGGCCGGGCACCAAAGTCGGGATCATATCCTTTCGTGGCCAGCCATTCACGGGCTGCAGTCTGCAGGCGGATGTTGACTTTCTTCTCAGCAAGTTGAACCTCCAGTTCAATGATCAGTTTGTCAACGACACGTTTCATGGAGTCACTGTCGAGCGACTCGAAGGTAATGGTGCCGTCTAATCTGTTCCGGAACTCGGGAGAGAATAACTTGTCAACCGCCTTGGCGCTCTTTCCTTTTTTGTCGCCGACAAAGCCGATTGTGTTGGCAGCCATTTCCCGGGCCCCGGCATTGGTGGTCATGATGATAATGACATTGCGAAAATCCGCTTTACGGCCAGAATTGTCAGTCAGCGTGGAGTGATCCATTACCTGCAGCAGAATGGAGAAAATATCCATGTGCGCTTTTTCGATCTCGTCGAGCAGCAGAACGGAATAAGGGTGCTTTCGGATGGCTTCTGTGAGCAGCCCTCCCTGGTCAAATCCAACATAACCGGGAGGTGCGCCGATCAGCCTGGCAACCGCATGTTTTTCCATATATTCACTCATGTCAAACCGCTCAAAGTGGACGTCGAGAGCACTGGCCAGCTGTCTGGCAACCTCTGTCTTGCCAACACCTGTCGGGCCGGCAAAGAGAAAACTGCCGGTGGGTGAATCGGGATTGCCCAGACCTGCACAGGAACGTTTGACCGCCTGTACAACGGCATCAATCGCCTTGTCCTGCCCAAAAATCACCTTCTTGAGCCGTTTTTCAGGTTCTTCAGAGAATCTCGTTCCGATGCCTTTCTTGTGCGGGCAGGAATTCGTGCCATGCGTGAAACAACTTTTTCAATATCACCGACCTTGACCGTGCCGTGTTTCGCCCTGAAGCCGAAAAGAGAACCGACTTCATCCATTACATCAATGGCCTTATCGGGCAGAAAACGTTCATTGATATAGCGGTCTGCAAGCTCTGCCATAGCCTGGATGGAGTTCTGAGTAGCGGACCTGGTGATGCTCTTCATAGCGCTGCTGCAGTCCTTTAAGGATCAGCTTGGTGTCCTCAACGGTCGGTTCTTCGATGTCAATCTTCTGAAATCTTCTCGATAGCGCCCGGTCTTTTTCGATCTGGTTTTTGTATTCCTCGTAGGTGGTCGATCCCATGCAGCGCAGCATACCCGCCTGAAGTGCGGGCTTGAGCAGGTTTGAGGCATCCATTGAGCCGCCGCTGGTTGCACCTGCACCGACCATGGTATGCATTTCATCGATAAAAAGAATGGCATTGTCTTTTTTCTCAATAGCTGCAACAACATTTTTGAGCCTTTTTTCAAAATCGCCCCGGTACTTGGTGCCTGCCACCAGCGTTCCCATATCGAAAAGATAAATTTCCACATCCTGAAGAAGATCCGGCACCCTTGCTTTTCGCCCTCGCTTGCGTGCTTTCTGGTCCTCATGAATTCGCAGGGCCAGCCCTTCTGCCATTGCCGTTTTTCCAACGCCTGGTTCTCCCACGAGCAGCGGATTGTTTTTCTTGCGACGGCAGAGTACCTGCATGATTCGGCTGATTTCATCATTTCTGCCGATGAGCGGATCAATTTTACCCTCGGCCGCAGTGTTGGGTCAGTTAACGGTAAATTCCGCAAGCGCTTTGTCTTTTCTTTTGGTGGACCCTCCTGGCTTTCTGTTCCGGGGGCATTTTGGGCAGCGGTTCCTTCTGCAGCCCTTCCGGCAGCTCATGAGAAACAAAATGGACGACCGCCACCCGGCCGACTCCGACTGAACTGAGAAAGTAGACGGCATGGGAATCAGCTTCTGAAAAAATGGCAACAAGCACATCGCCTCTGTCCACCTCTTTTTTCCCGCAGCTCTGCACATGGGCGACCGCTCGCTGCAGTACCCGGTTGAAGGCAATGGTCTGTGTCGGGTCGCCACCGGTGGCTGCTGGAATTGTCGGGATTTCAGCGGCAAAGAAGGCTTCAAGTTTATGTTTCAAGGTCTCGACAGACCCGCCGCATTCACTGATGATATAGGCAGTTAACTCATCGTGGAGGAGCCCGTAGAGCATGTGCTCGACGGTAACAAATTCATGGTTGTATGTTTTCGCCTCTTTGATTGCCTTTATCAGAGATGCCTCTAGTGTTTTACTCAGCATGTGTATCACTCGTTTGAAATAATTTTGCTACTCTTTCTCCATAGTGCAGCGTAACGGGAATTGATTTTTCTTAGCAAGCTCATGAACAATGGCTATTTTGGTCTCGCAGATCTCACGGGGGAAAATACCTGCGATACCGACGCCGTCGTTATGGACATTCAGCATAATAGCAGTTGCCTCATGCATTGATTTTTGAAAAATGTTCACCAATATTGAGACCACAAATTCCATGGTTGTGTAATCGTCATTATGGAGCAGGACCTTGTACAACGATGGTTGCTTTGTCTCAATCACCTCTTCGGTTAAAACCGACCCCTGTAGATCACCTTTCTTTTCAGCCATTCCTATTATAATTCAATGTACTTAAATGGTTAATCTTCAGGACCTGCAGCTCTTCCCTGGATAAATTATAAGCTTTATCGGTCCGTTTTCAATCATCTAATGCGCTAATTGAAGGTTTGGATTTACTTTTGTCTGATGCTGATCAAGGTAATCAGTGATAATAAAAGCTCTTCCAGGATAATGTGATGCGGTATGGGCGCACCTTTCAGCCGGTACTCTGCTCCGAGAACGAGGGTGAGTGACTTCTTTAAAGCGGAGACTGAAAATTCTGAAGCTTTAGTGAAGCTCATGAACAGCGCATACGGGTGTCCTTTGAGCAGCTCGCTCCAGGCTCCTTTTTCCTTGAGTGCTGGAAGATAGTTATTCTGGAAACTGTTGGCGTTCATGTTCCTGGTCCATACCGGGTCCCCGCCGAGTTGCAGAGATCGGAAGATGAGCAGTTTTCTGAAGTAGTTGCGAATCGATGCAAGTATTGCAAGGGAGTGAATGCCGTCTCTGGTGAGATTATTCAGGATAGTCAGGCTCTGCTGCCTGTTCCTGCTGCCGAGTGCCTCGGTAAGCTGAAAGATGGCATCCTCTCTGGTTCTGGCGACCATCAGTTCAATGTCGCCGACCCTTATTTTATCGCGCTCTCCAATAAAGAGGGCAAGCTTCTCCACCTCCATAACCACACCGACAGGGTGGAAGCCGATGCGCTCAAAAAGAAGTTCAAGGGCTCGAGGTTCTATGTTCTTATTAAATTGGTTGAGTGTGTTTTTGACCATCTCCTGGACCACTTCTTTCTGTTCACGGACTGCATTGCGTGAAGGTCCAGGTGTCACTGAACAGTCGACAATCTCACCATATGTCTTTATCTGGTTGAACAGTTTTTTACGTTTATCGATATTTTCTGTGGTGAGCAATAAAATGTTGTTGGCCGGTAGTCCCTGTTCGATAGCTGAAAGAAACCGATCAGCAGTCCTGGCGGGGGAAGAAACTGATTGCACTGAGCTGTTGGCCAGCAGTGCGTCAGCCCAGCCGAGATCGTCACCGGGATGCCCGAAACCAAACAATTTCTGCCATTGGTCTTTTGAGATATCTGAAAAAACAGTTGCGGAGTCATGAGAGAGTGCTGCCGTATTGACCAGGTCCAGCAGGTGGCGGACTCGCACTCTTGGGTTTGTTCTGCTGGTGGGCCGTTAATGCTTTTTCCCAGATCTGTGCGCTTATATCTTTACTGAGAAAGAGGTTGGAATCCTTGACCCGGTATATCTGGATTCCGGGTAGCAGGCTGAAACTGAGTATTCTTGAGAGAATCCTGCCGTTATCTTCTGCAGAACCGTCAATGCTGTGAACAGCACCGGCTCCTCTTTGAAGGAACGCCTGTTCAATCTGTTCTGCCGATTGTCTGCAGAGGTAGCGTTCGCCAAAACAGAGATACAGCTGTTTGTGGTTTCCTGCCTTGATACCCTCGAGGAGGGTATGGAGCTCTTTGCGCTTGTGGAGTGGCATCAGTTCAGTTTACGTATATCCATCATTTTATGCAGGATTGCCGGAAGCGAGCCGGGCTGAAGGTAATCACTGCCTCTTCCTTCTGCAAATATTGATGCAGACCTGCGACCGATTTCTTCCCAGCCGATGGTGTCAGGGGTTGTGGCTATGATTTCAAAAAGCTGCCGGTTATATGGGTCGTTGACAACGGCCTTGCCGGTTCCAACGGTTGCCAGGATGTCGATACTGTTGCTGAATAATTTGTTTAACTCGGTATAAATCCTCAGCCCGCCGCAGGAACCGATGCTCAAAAAGCGGTTGATCGCTGAAATGGAAGCGCTCGAGACGGCGCCTGTTTCAATGATCTTCTTCATCGGTTCAATGAGCTGTTCACCTCTCCAGTAACTGTGTCCGCGCTGGGCAAACATTTCCATTTTCTGCTTCAAGAAACTGTTTGAGGAGCTCCTGCTGTCTGGCTTCGTTCTGATATACAGCAACCGCATGGGATAATTCAATACCGTTAACCGATTTATACCACTCGACGATTATCGGGGCTTTAACAGAAAGTGAGTAAAACTCTCCGACCATGCGGTCGGGGTTTCGTTCTGCCTGCTTGATTAGTTTTTCGTGCTTTCTGCTGGTCAGCGTCACTCTCTGCCAGCAGAGATATCCTTCGTGACAGCCTTGGCTTATAACCGTTACTGATAAGGTTACGGCTGTTTGAGTGGTAGGAAATACTGCCGTCGTCGTCATGCTGAAAGATTGATAGACTGGCCAGCTGGCCATCCTTTTTCCACCTGGAAAAATCAGTGGCAATAAATGGAGAAAAATCAACCGCACCATAGCGCGTTGATGATTTCGGTAATCTTGCCGATATCCGCTGCAGATAGGAGATCTGGATGTTCTCCCTGTAAAACTGGAGAATAACCCGCAGCTGCAGAGCAAAGGTTGAGTCAGGCTGCTGGATAGTTGAAATGATTCTGTCCACAAGGTAGCTGCGAACCTCCGGTTGTATTTTCTCAAGAAGCGTGCTGAACGTGGCCGAAAACAAAATCAGACTCTGCTCATCCTGAAATGCGGAGTGGGTTACCAGATCGAGAATTTTGCGTTGCTCAACGGGATTTGCAGGAAAGAACGCGGTCAGCTTTCCTTTCTGGGCACAACTGATAATGAAATCAGAAATTGAGCCGTTTTCCGGATCGGTCTGAGTCAGGAAAGAGAGAAGATTTGAGTGGTGGTTCCGTTCTATTCGATCAAGGAGAACCGGCACCAGGATATCCCGGAAGGAGGAATCGTAAAGTTCACTTCCACGGCAGAGCAGGATGTAGATATTGGCGGAGGTGAGGTCTTCTGCTGTCAGCTTTCCTGCCTGTGCGGTGGCTTCCCTGAGAATATTTACCGCATCATAGCGCTGATTGTTTGCCAAGGCCTTGCTGGAATGAGGAGGCATATCTTTGCCGGGCCGCCGGGTGCAGTTTCTGATAAATATCCAGAAGTTGTTCGTTGCTGCTGTTGACCAGCGTGGCTGTGCCGATTTCGCCACCATAGTCATCGGTGACGCTGTGCAGATTGTTGAGTTTCCAAATCAGGTAGTCCGAACCGTCTGAGAAGGCAGCCTGAGAAGCTGTCGATTTCTTTTGCTCTGAAAGTTCGAAGTAACGAGATTCCTCGCTGCTCGACGGGAAGCGCAAAATAGTTATGCAGCCAGAAAAGACTGGACTGAGGTGTGCGTCTGCTCTGCTGAAAACAGGGCGGCCATATTATGTGCATCCGTCTCGGGCAGCTGTCGGAGCGTCTCCAGGAACTCAAGGACGAGTTGAGGTTCTTTGCCAAGGCGATAGTGCCTTTTTCAGCTGATATATGCTGTGCTGCACTCATCACCTTGATAACAGTCAAACCTGCAGCCGCCTCCGGACCCTCAATTGACTGCACATTAAAAAGAGCCTTTGCGGCCCAACAGCCACTGTCGTCAAGGGTCAGCAGGGTGTTGAGGATTGAAAAGAAGGTCTCGGTGTCGAGCGCAGCGATCCGGCTCAGTGCTGATGCGGCTTGGATTGCAGTGAATTTCAGTCCTGCTGTTTTTTCAAGTATATTCCATCCTTGCTCAAAGGTTGCCGTGTCAATGGTGAAAAACGTTTCCAGAATCTCAACCTGGTCAAAGCTGAGGGGATAAAATACCAGGCGCTGAAGGGCTTCTATGGCCTCTGCAGCGCTAATGTCAGGAAGTGAGCAGAACGCTCTGAAGGCTCTCATTCTGGTATAGGAAAGGTTTCGGACGATGTCTTTGTGATAGTGATATGAATCTTCTTCAAGACACGGTACCTGGCGGAAATAGGCAAGCGTCGTTTCGGCGGGACTGTTCACGATGCCGTAGGCGGCAAAGGGAACAGAAACGAGCAGCACCAGTTTGAAAATTGTAATGATGAACAGCGGGGAGACTTTCACAAGCAGGTCAGATGATGTCTTGGGTTAACACTGAGGTCTGATCTCTGTTTTTATGCTATCAGTTAAAACCTGTCCAGGGGCAAGCTCAGAGAAAAATGGCTCAATAAGTAATAGATTTTTTCTGTTCGTTTTCTTTGTTTGCCCAAAGAAAAGAACCAAAAGAAAGGGCACCCGTACCACTCGGCCCTTCTTGGCACGGATATTCAATTTCAGTAAATAGTACTTTTTTGCGTTGTTTTCCACTACGATTATGTTTTTCGTGCAAGGAATATGATGGCAGCGTCCTGCCGGGGCTGATCTTCAATCCAGGAGCCGGGAAAAACCGCAAAAAGTGTGGGGCACCTGCTCAGCTCAGCGCTCCGGGATGATCCCCAAAGCGCTGCCGCTGGCGAATAACGGCAGGGCAGGAGCCGTCTTGAGGCCTCCTGCAATAAATGGACAGACGTTAGCGAAGGCTCTCGTTGAAGGCCTGCAGGACAGCGTTCCCGGGGCAGAGTTCGGTTTCTCCAAAGCTGTTGAGCGGTGTTTCAGTGGTGCCCAGAATCTCGTGGGTATCTTGACTTTCTGGATCAAGGTACAAAATCCCGGTAAGGATCTGGCCGTTCTCTTTGGTTTCTTCCAGGGCGGCAATTGCCTCGCGCCTGCTGGTGATCACCTCCTTGTCTTCACGCTTGTAAAGATTGATAACTGATCCATCGTGCAGTTTGACGGGAGTTGCTGTACCGTGTGGATATTCCGCTGTGATTTCCTGCATAAGCGGAATAAAGTCAAAGGATTTGGTGGCTTCCATATGGTCGCGCACCCAGCTGTAACTTTTCGTCGATGTGGGTACATTATTAAAGGTTACGCACGGTGAGATTACATCAACAAAGGCCAGCCCCTTGTGGGCAATCGCTGCCTTGAGAATGGGCACCAGCTGTTTCTTGTCACCCGAGAAGCTGCGGGCAACGAAGCCCGCACCCAGCTGAATTGCCATCTCGCACAGATCGATCGATTCAAGAGAAACCGGGGCACCTTTTTTACTTTTGGAGCCTTTATCGGCCGTGGCTGAATCCTGACCTTTGGTAAGGCCATAGCAACCGTTGTTCATCACCACGTAAATCATGTCCAGATTTCGTCTTACCACGTGGGTGAACTGGCCCATGCCGATGGAGGCGGTATCTCCATCACCGGAGACACCGAGGTAGACGAGGTCCCGGTTTGCCAAATTGGCTCCTGTTGCAACCGACGGCATCCTGCCATGAACTGAGTTAAAGCCATGGGAGCGACCGAGAAAATAGGCCGGAGTCTTCGAGGAGCAGCCGATACCTGAGAGTTTGGCGACCCGGTGCGGCTCAATGGCCATTTCAAAAAAAGCGGTTACAATTGCACTGCTGATGGAATCATGACCACAGCCGGCGCAGAGTGTTGAGATGGCTCCCTCATAGTCTTTTCTGGTGTAGCCCCGCCTGTTTTTCTGAGCTTCCGGATGCCTGAATCCTGGTTTTTGAGAACTCATGAGATTGCCTCCCTCTGGGCACGTGTCGTGAGGTTCATTTTACCCCGGGAGAGCAGTGCCGTGTGGATCTGGTTGATTATCATTGTTGCTGTGATCGGCAGACCGTTGAAATTGGTAACCGGTACCAGTTTACCCGGTGAGACCTGACATTCTCCAGCGAGCAGTATCTTCATTTGTGAGTCCCTGTTCTGCTCGATGGCGAAGACAATGTCATGCTGTTCGATAAACTCGAACACTTCTTTTTGAAACGGAAATGACCTGATTCTCATACTGTTGATTGTCAGCCCGTTTTCCTCGAGCCGGTCAAGTGCTTCGTGGGCTGCATAGGTCGAAGAGCCGAAAAAAAGTGTTCCCATCCGGGACGTCTCATCTTTTATTATTATTTCAGGGGCAGGCACCAGGCGGCGGGCTGTTTCCCATTTACCCAGAAGCCGTCTCATACCGCGCTCATAGGCGGCACTTTCTTCGGTGTAGGCGGCAAATTCGTTATGGGAGGTGCCCCGGGTAACGTAGGCACCCTTTTCAGGGTGTGTTCCGGGCAGTGTCCGATAACAAATGCCGTCCTTGTCAATATCAAGGTAACGGCCCCATTTATCACTGATCCTGTCAAGCGCTTCAGAATCTAAAACCTTGCCGCGGTCATAGGTTCTACTGTCATCCCAGTCGAACGGCTGGCACAGGTGGTCGTTCATGCCGATATCAAGATCAGTCAAGACGATTACCGGAGTCTGGAGGCGGTCAGCCAGATCAAACGCATCCGCCGTCATCTGGAAGCACTCGTATGGATCGCTTGGTATCAGCATAACGTTGCGGGTATCACCATGCGAGAGATAGGCGCAGGACAGCAGGTCTGACTGCTGTGTCCTGGTGGGCATGCCGGTACTCGGGCCGCTGCGCTGAACATCGACGAGAACAACCGGGATTTCGGCAAAATAGGCAAGTCCGAGAAATTCATTCATCAGTGATATTCCGGGTCCTGAGGTGGCTGTAAATGACCGGGCTCCATTCCATCCGCCGCCGATGGCGATGCCGATTGCCGCAAGTTCATCCTCTGCCTGGATAACAGCATAACGTTTTTTACCTGTCTCAGCGTCGATCCGGTAGCGTCCCGCAAAACGTTCAAAGGCCTCGACCACAGAGGTGGAAGGGGTAATCGGATACCAGCCGACGACGGTGGCGCCTGCATAAAGCGCTCCCAACCCTGTAGCGCTGTTGCCGTCAATCAGGATACGGTTGCCAACCGCCTCAGAGCGGCGGATTGACAGACCGCAGCTGTCAGGATGATGTTCCTGGGCGAAGTTGAAACCGAGTTCCAGCGCCCTGATATTTGGCTCGGCCAATTTCGGTTTCTTGCTGAATTGTTTCTTGATCGAAGCAACCACCGGTTCCAGGCCGATGTCCAGGAGAAAGGCCAGTGCCCCGATATAGATGATATTTTTCAGCAGCTGTCTGAGTCGAGGGTCGCTGAATTCATCGTTGCAGAGCTCGGTTAACGGAACGCCTATGACGGTGACATCTTGGCGCTTAAATGTGTCGGGCAGCTGTCTGGTTGAATCATAGAAAAAATAACCGCCCGGCACGAGCATATCGTAATCCTGTTTCATCGTCTGACCGTTTACAGCGACAATAAAATCGACCCCGCCGCGTCTTCCCAAATATCCTTTTTCGCTTATTCTCACCTCGTACCAGGTCGGCAGTCCCTGGATATTAGACGGGAAAATATTCTTTGGACTTACCGGTACCCCGAGACGGTAAACTACTTTTGCGAACAAATTGTTGGCACTGGCGGACCCGGAGCCGTTCACATTGGCAAACCGGACAACGAAGTCGTTTACACGTTCAATTCTCATCATTTATCTCCGGCCACTGCTGTTTTATAGATGAATTTAAGCATGTCCCAGGCCGCGGTCGGGCAGCGTTCAGCGCACATGCCGCAATGGAGACAGACGTTCTCGTCCTTGACCATGACCCTGCCTGACACCAGTTCCTCGGAAACATAGAGATCCTGTGTTTTATTGCCTGCAGGGACCAGCAGTCTTTCCCGCAGCTCATCTTCCTCGCCGTTTTCGGTAAAGGTAATGCAGCTGGTCGGGCAGATATCAACGCAGGCATCACATTCGATGCACAGGGAGCCATCGAAAACCGTCTGAACATCACAATTGAGGCAGCGTTTTGCTTCAGTTTTACCGCTCTCTACGGCGAAACCAAGTTCCACTTCCAACAGACGATCTTTGAGAGATTTCGCTTTTTCAACCGTTGGCACAATCTGCCGCACATCTTCAGTAATGTCGGAGTCATAGATCCAGTCGTGAAAACCCAGCTTTTGACCGGCAAGAGTGACATGCGGTGCTGGTCGGTGGTGGAGATCCTTGCCCTGGCAGAACAGATCAATTGAGATGGCGGCCTGATGACCATGGGCGACTGCAATAATAATGTTGCCGGGACCGAAAGCCGCATCCCCTCCGAAAAAAACGGATGGAACCGAGGACTGCAGGGTTACCGGGTCAAGCTCAGGCAGTCCTTTGCTATTGAAGCGTATGCCGCTGCTCTCTTCAATCCACGGAAAGGCGTTCTGCTGGCCAATTGCCAGAAGCACCTCATCGCACTCGATGAAGACCGGCGCTTCACCTGACGGTACCAGCTTTCTGCCGCCTGAATCGTCATATTGGGGGCTGACTTTTTCAAACCGCATGCCGGTTAATTTCCCATTTTCGTGGACAAACTCAAGGGGAACATGGTTCTCTATGATCGGAATATCTTCTTTTATGGCATCTTCAATTTCCCATTCGGATGCCTTCATTTCTGACTGGGGGCTTCTGACGATGACAGAAACGCTTTCTCCCCCAAGCCGGCGGGCGGTTCTGCAGCAATCCATGGCCGTGTTGCCTCCCCCCAGGACAAGAACCCGTTTCTGCTGTTTTCTTGACGTGACCGAAAACCACGCTGGCAAGCCAGTCGATACCGATATGAATTGACTCATCAGCCTCTTTTCTTCCCGGGAGGTCAGGCAGATCACGACCCCGGGGAGCCCCGCAGCCGATAAAGACAGCATCGTATTTCTTGTCGACTATTTCTTTAAAACTGGAAATATAGGTGTTGAAGTGGGTGGTAATACCCATATCAAGAATGTAGTTGATTTCACTGTTCAGCACGTCTTCAGGGAGGCGAAAAGAAGGCACCTGACTTCTCATGAAACCGCCCGCCTTGTATTGATCGTCATAAAGATCAAGTTCGTATCCAAGAAGGGCAAGATCCCGGGCAACGGTCAAGGATGCCGGTCCCCCACCGATGAGTGCCACCCGCTTGCCGTTTTTCTTTTCCGGTACAGCGGGAAGCAGCGGCAGGATATCCTTGCGGTTGTCGGCGGCTACCCGTTTCAGCCTGCAGATGGCCACCGGTTTTTCCTCAACCCTGCCGCGCCTGCAGGCCGGTTCACAGGGGCGGTCGCAGACTCTGCCCAGAATACCGGGAAAGACGTTTGACTCCCAGTTAATCATATAGGCGTTTGTATACTCTCCATGCAGGATCAGTCGGATGTATTCCGGAACGGGAGTGTGGGCCGGACAGGCATACTGGCAGTCGACCACTTTGTGAAAATAATCGGGATTTTTGATGTCGGTAGGCTTCAATGGCATTCTCTTCGCAGGTAATGTTTCAGTTGGTTAAAACTCCCAGACAATTTGTAAGAACAGCGTGAAGAATAGATAATTCAATGCCCCGGAGCAAGGAAAAAAGCCCGGGGCTAGAGCTGATAATTATTCTCAACGATTTAACGGTAATGCCTGCATCTTGAAAAGCAAGGTTTATTGTCGAGCCTATGGAAAAACAAAAAATGTTTAATTACAGAATGTTAGGTGGGATCTTCCGAGCCTGAAGCCCAAAGTGTGACAATTTTTGGGCTTCAGGCCTGACGGTTATTCGGGCACTACCCTGATGGCACCTTTATCTGCTGATGAGGCGAGGTACCCATATGCTTTCAAGGCTTTGGAGATCTTGCGTGGCCTCGGCGGCGGGGTAAACGCATCTTTACCCTTTGCTTCTTCGGCGTGTCTTCTTTTTTGTAATTCACCTTCACTGACAGCTACATTAATCGATCTTTGAGGAATATTAATATCGATCCGGTCTCCCTCTTCAATAAGTGCAATGGCACCGCCTGCCGCCGCTTCAGGAGAGACGTGGCCGATCGACAGGCCTGATGTTCCGCCCGAAAAACGACCGTCAGTTACGAGGGCACACTGTTTACCGAGATGTATCGATTTGAGATATGAGGTCGGATAGAGCATTTCCTGCATGCCCGGGCCGCCCCGGGGACCTTCATATCGAATGACAACCACATCTCCAGCACTGATTTTGCCACCCAGTATCATTATCGCAGGCCTCTTCCTGGGACGAGCAGACCCGGGCTGTTCCTGAAAAAACAAGAATTGATTCATCGACTCCGGCTGTTTTTACGATACAGCCGTCTGCGGCGATATTGCCGTAGAGAACTGCCAGCCCGCCGTCTCTGCTGTAGCAGTTTTCCTGGCTGCGTATACATCCTGAGCTTCGATCAAGGTCAAGGGCCTTGTAGCTATTGGATTGCGATCCCATGGTCAGGTTTCTGCCGAATGCTCCCGGTGCACTCAGGTAAAGCGCTGTTGCCGCCTCGGACTGTCTGCCGCCGGCTATATCGTATTTTTCCAGGGTTTCGCCCAGGCTTGGACTGTCTACCCTGCTCACCGAGGTGTCAAGTAATCCGCCGCGGTCAAGCTCGGCCATAATGCCAAGAATGCCGCCTGCGCGATTGACATCTTCAACATGATACGAGGAAGAGGGTGAAACTTTGCAGAGATTCGGCGTTTTTCTCGACAGATGGTCAATGTCTGTCATGGTAAAATCGACCTCTGCTTCCTGGGCGATGGCGAGCAGGTGCAGAACGGTGTTGGTTGAGCCGCCCATGGCAATATCGAGGGTCATGGCATTCATGAATGCTGCCTTGGTGGCGATAGAGCGGGGCAGAACCGACTCATCTCCCTTCATGTAGTAGGCCTCGGCCATCTTGACGATACGAACGGCCGCTTCTTCAAACAGTTTTGTCCGGTTTGAATGGGTTGCCACGACGGTGCCGTTTCCAGGAAGTGCCAGGCCGAGCGCCTCGTTCAGGCAGTTCATGGAGTTGGCCGTGAACATCCCTGAACAGCAGCCGCAGGTGGGGCAGGCGCACTGTTCGACCCGATCCATGAGTTCATCGTCGATACTCTGGTCAGCGGCCATGATCATCGCATCGATCAGATCATAGCGCTTATCCCCATCTATTCCTGCCTCCATCGGACCGCCTGAGACGAATATGGCCGGCAGATTGAGCCGCATTGCCGCCATCAGCATGCCTGGAGTGATCTTGTCGCAGTTTGAGATGCAGATGATTGCATCAACCGTGTGGGCGTTGCACATGTACTCTATGGAGTCAGCGATAAGTTCTCTGGACGGCAGCGAGTAAAGCATGCCGTCGTGGCCCATGGCAATCCCGTCATCTATGGCGATGGTATCGAATTCAGCGGCGAAGCAGCCATGTTCTGCGATAATTTTCTTAATATGCTGGCCAATCTCATGGAGATGGACATGACCGGGCACGAATTGGGTAAAGGAGTTAACGATACCGATGACCGGTTTGCCGATCTGTTCGTCAGTCATACCGTTTGCACGCCAGAGACTTCGAGCTCCTGCCATGCGCCTACCCTGGGTTGTTGTGTCACTGCGGAGTGTAATTGCCATTTTTTTTTACCTTCTGTAGAATGAAATATCTGATTAAATTAAAATTGTACTTTGTATTTCTTTTGTAGCAATATAAAATGAAAATAATCGTTATTGCACAATTTTTCAGGAGATAGTTATGAAAAAGACGGAAATTGATTATTGGATAACCGTAATGCTGGAATCCAATCCGAATGTTTCTGACCTTAATATCACCGTCGGCAAGACCCTGCAGGTAGAGTCTTCAGGAGTTCTGGTGCCGGTTAATGTCACGCCCCCGATTGAACAGCTGACACCGTTTCAGGCGGAAACCTTTGCGCTCAATCTCATTGGCAATAACAAGAGGCTGCTGACGGACCTCGTTAGCAACGGTTCGTGCGACCTGTCATATTCATTGGGTAGCTTGGCCCGGTTCAGGGTCAATATTTTTACCCAGAAAGGATATTTGACCACCGTACTTCGAAAACTCGAAACAAAGGTTCCGAGTATTGAAGGTATGAATTTTCCCCGGGCATTCGGGATGATGGCACGGGAGTTAAATGGTCTGGTTCTTTTTACCGGTGCAACCGGTACCGGTAAAACCACCTCACTTGCGGCTTTGCTCAACAGGATAAATCATGAACGTGCCGTTCATATTGTCACGCTGGAAGATCCCATTGAATATGTCCACCCCCATCACAAGGCGACCTTTAACCAGCGGGAGATGGGAAATGACTTCAGCACTTTTGCTACGGGAATGAGAGCGGCTCTGCGTCAGGCCCCGAAAGTAATCCTGGTTGGTGAGATGCGGGACCGTGAAACCATGGAGATCGGGTTGACCGCGGCAGAGACCGGTCATCTGGTCCTGTCAACGCTGCATACAATTGATGCAGGTCAGACCATGAACCGTGTGCTCGGTATGTTCGAGCAGGAAGAACAGCCCCAGATCAGGCACCGACTGGTGGATACCGTCAGGTGGGTTGTCAGCCAGCGCCTTCTGCCGAAGGTTGGCGGAGGCAGGATTGCTGCCATGGAAATCCTGCGAACGAGCCTTCGGGTAAAGGATCTGATCATGAACGGAGAATCTGAGGAGAAGACCTATTACAATGTTATCAAGGCAGGGTCTTCTCTTCAAATGAGAACCTTTGATCAGCATATCCTTGAACTTTTCACTGATGGGCTGATAACCGAGGAGACGGCCGTTACCTATTGTTCACACCGCAATGAGGTGAACCGCGGGCTTGATAGGATTAAAGCGGCACGAGGAGAGGCAACAACATCTCTTACCGGACTTGCCATGGAAGAGGAAGAGGCGGATCAGCTGGGGTATTAAGAGCTGTGTTGTTTATTATGTTGGATTTTCAGGAATAAGGCACTAAAAGAGAAAAATTTAGCCGTGGTGTCAATGGTTAATGGGAAATTGAGTGATCATCATGAATATAACCTGTAAAGCGTGCGGAAAGGTTCATAAAGCCAATTCAAAGATAGAAAAGAGCATCAAGAAGCTGGAACCCGGGCAGAAGGTGCGGCTCAAGTGCAGTCAGTGTGGTGAGCCGATATCTCTGGGGAAGGAAATGCTCTCACGGGTCAGCCAGGCGGGTAACGTAAAACCGCCGGAGCCGCCTGATACAAGTTGGCTGGCCGACGGTGACTTTGAAGAGGAGGCGGTTGTTTCAGATATCCCCCAGGCCATGGTTCTTGTAAAAGATGAGAAAATTGAAGAGCAGGTGGTAAGTGCCCTTACCGGTCTTGGCTATCGAGCCGAAACTGTCGATGATGTGTCGGAAGCGATTGACAAGATGCAGTTCTTCAATTATTCATCTATTGTGATGCAGGCATCATTTGGCGGTACCAGCCTGGAGGAAAATAGATTTCATGAACTGATGAATTCTATGAACATGGCGCGCAGACGCTATATTTTTTATGCCCTGCTTGGGCCCGAGTTCAATACCTTCTTTAATCTGCAGGCGCTTGCCTATTCGGCCAACCTTGTCGTTAATGAAAAAGATACACCGCACTTTGGGGTCATTCTGCGCAAGTCCATCCCTGAGTATGAAGAATTGTTCGGACCTTTTATGGAAGAGCTCAAGGTTCAGGGACGATAACGAGGTATTCACATTTTTGCTGAACAGGTTTGGAGTGTGCAGCAAACCTACCGAGAGGCGGCAGCTTAATCGTTTGCCTGTTCTCTTTTCCAAAGCAGTAACCCTGTTTTTCTCTTCAGACAGAGCTGTAATAATCTTATCAGGACACCATTTTAGATGACATATCGAATGAAACAGCTGGCAGGCAGCGCTGCCTATCATATTAACAGACTGACCCGCTCGGGAAAGGATGTCTGCCGGCGTATTCTACCGTTTTCAAAAAAGAATAAAGCGACTGAAGGTGAAAATGAGGTGTCGCTGGTTGTGGAGGCGGAACAACCGTCAGCGGAGCAGCCGACGCCAACCGGCAGTGAGCCGGTTTCCGAAAGTACAGCGCAAAAAACGCGTTCTCTCAGGAGAGAAAAGAAAAGGCTGGTCTCTGGCTGACTTTCAGGTGCCGCCGCTGCCAGGACGCAGCAGATTTCATGATTTCTCAATTGACCTGCGGATCATGCGTGGGATTTCATCCGAGAAATTCCAATATTGCACACCAATTCAGGAAAAGGCGCTGCCGACGGTCCTTGATTCCCGGGATCTTGTGGGCAGGGCCCAGACAGGGACGGGGAAGACCGCGGTTTTCCTGATCGGCCTCTATTGCCGGCTGTTGCGTGATAAGGGTGCCTGGCCGGCAAACGGACACCCCCGGGCGCTGATTATTGCCCCCACCAGGGAACTGGCAATTCAGATTACCAAAGACGGCAAGAAACTCGGTGCCTTTACACCGCTCAATATCTGCGCCATATATGGGGGGGCCGGTTACCAGAAGCAGCAGGAAATGGCAGTGAACCGGCGTTGTGATATCGTTGTGGCGACTCCGGGCCGTCTCCTGGATTTTGTCAGAAAACGGATCATTGTGCTTGACCGCTGCGCAACCCTGGTGATCGATGAAGCTGACCGTATGCTTGATATGGGATTTATCCCTGATGTCCGGCGAATACTGAGCCATCTTCCGGACCGTGATAATCGCCAGACAATGCTCTTTTCAGCGACAATTACCGATGACGTCAGGCGCCTTGCCTCCCAGTGGTGCAGAGATCCGGTCTCGGTAGAAGCAGGCGAGGACACCGTGGATGTCGAGCGGATCGAACAGCGGGTCTACCTGACCACTGACAAGGAAAAATACACGCTCCTTTATAACCTCGCGTCAACCTCGGTCAACGAAAGAATTTTGGTCTTTACGAACATGAAAAGCGAAGCCGCAGATCTGGTCGAGAAGCTCAAGGCAAACGGTGTGAGCTGCCAGCTGCTCACCGGCGATGTCCCACAGCATAAGCGCACCAGAAGACTCGAGTCATTCCGGTCCGGGGAGAACTCACTGCTTGTGGCGACAGACGTTGCCGGCAGGGGGATTCACATTGACAGCATCAAGTATGTCGTGAACTATACCCTGCCGTATGAACCTGAGGATTATGTTCACCGTATCGGCAGAACCGGCAGAGCAGGGGCAGACGGTGTGGCGATCAGTTTTGCCTGTGAGACCGGCTCGTTCTATCTGCCGGCCATAGAGGGATTTATCAATCGATCACTGGAGTGTGTTGTGCCTCCCGATGAGCTGCTGAGCGAGCCGCCGGAACCGACAGCGGTGGTTAAGAAGGCCAAAAGAAGAACCTATAAGGGACGTCGACGCAGAGCACCTCATTCAAAAAGATAGAAAATTGGCTCATCCGGATATCGCCTGCCTCGAGAGGTAGGCGCCTGAGTGCTGTTCCCCATTCGGTGACCCCGAGCACAGGCACTGTGAAGGACAACCGAAGGATGATTACAGCATTGCGGTACTTGGTGTACCTGAAGACCAAAAAAATTTGACAATCGTCAAGATGGAGTCGCACTCTGCTGAAGTGTGCTTATAATCTGTCTCCACATTTATTTATTCCTATTCCAGATTGAGGTGATTTTTTCATATGAGGCGAACATTTACAAACATACATTTTCATTTAGTCGTGTTTGTCAGTCTTGCCGTCGGGGCCCTGATATTTTCAAGCTGTTCTGCCGAGGAAGATAAACCGGCACCATCTTCGACTGCTGTCTCTGAATCGAAGGGCCAGGCGGTTAAGAGCGCCTTCAGATCAGTCTCCGGGGCTGAAGCACAGGCGATGATAAACCAGAACAAAAACCTCCTGGTGATTGATGTCAGAACACCTCAGGAACGTGCTCAGTTTAGACTCTCCGGGTCAGAGTTGATCCCCATCGGCGACGTTATGAGAGGCCGGTTGACAACACCTAAAGATCAGCCGATTCTGGTTGTCTGTGCTGTTGGCGGCAGGAGTTATATTGCCAGCAAGGCCCTGCTCGCCATGGGGCACCAGGAGGTCTACAATCTCGATGGAGGCCTGGAGGCCTGGAGGCGCGCTCAACTGCCCGTGGAAACCGGACCGGAGGATCGATAAAAGAAATGATTTCAAGGGCTACGGGCAGGGCCGGCGCCTGAATTTCTGCGCTCGGATCAGGCTGAGAAAATTTGATTGTTAATGTAATAAAGGCTTGTCCCTCCAAGGTTTTCGTGGTATAAAACGTATTTCTAGTTGATAGGGTTGCTTTCTGTTTGAGAAATGCGGCCCTTCTTATTTTTTTTGGCTGCCTGCTCCCGGCAGGTGAAGATAAACTTTAGACTGTGCAGTTTATTCTGCACTACGAGTAAATCCATGACAGAAGAACTTAACCAATTAAACCAGGCAGAAAATGATCAAGAGATGAGTTTTGCTGATCTCTTTGAGATGGAAGAAAACAACAGGGTCGTTGAGGTAGGTAATGTTGCCAGCGGCACCATTATCGGTGTTGAAGATGACTATTACCTCGTTGATGTCGGGGATAAGGCTGAGAGCTATATTCCCAAATCTGAGTTTCGTCTAGACGGGATTGAAGGAATTCAGGTTGGCGATGCTGTTGAAGTGTTTGTTGAACGTCGAAAAGATGAAGGTGGACTTCTTCTGTCACGAGAAAAGGCGATTGCCATCAAGGTCTGGGAAGATATTGCCAAGATCCAGGAAGCAGACGGCACCATCCAGGGTAAAATAGAAAGTCGGGTTAAAGGCGGCATGTCGGTCGATATCGGTGTCCCTGCCTTCCTGCCATATTCACAGATTGATCTGCGGCCGGTCAAAGATCTAGACGGTCTTATCGGTGAATCATATGACTTCAAGATCCTCAAATTCAACCGGAAACGCAACAACGTGGTGATTTCTCGCCGGGCAATTCTGGAAGAAGAGCGCAATAAATTGCGCGAGGAGATGCGTTCACGTCTTGAAGAGGGTCAGGTTATCACCGGGGCGATCACCAATATCACCGATTATGGACTATTCATCGACATGGGTGGAATGGACGGTCTCTGCCATATAACCGATCTGAGCTGGGGACGTGTTTCTCATCCGGCAAAACTTTACAAGGTCGGCCAGGAGCTTGAGGTTAAGGTTCTCAAGTACGATAAAGACAATGACCGTGTATCCCTTGGTATCAAACAGCTCAGGGAAGATCCATGGGCGACGGTGACAGATCGCTATCCGCTCAGCGAAAAGGCCATCGGCAAGGTCGTTTCTATTACTGATTACGGCGTCTTTGTTGAACTGGAAGAAGGCGTTGAAGGCCTGATCCACGTATCTGAAATGACCTGGTCGAAAAAGCCGCGCCATCCATCCAAGATGGTTGCCGTCGGCGATGAGATCGAGGTTATGGTTCTCAATATCGAACCGGAAACCAAACGCATATCGCTCGGTATGAAGCAGCTCCAGGCCAATCCATGGGATCTGGTCACCGAGAGTTATCCGGTCGGCTCCATCATCGAAGGAAAAATCAAGAACATTACCGATTTCGGTGTTTTCATCGGCATCGAGGATGGCATTGATGGTCTTATTCATGTTTCTGACCTGTCCTGGACCGAGCGCATCAAGCATCCTTCCGAGAAGTATGCAAAAGGTGAAATGATTCAGGCAGTTGTCTTGAAAATAGACAAAGAAAACGAGCGCTTCTCTCTTGGTGTCAAGCAGCTTACCCCCGATCCATGGCAGGCCGCTTACAATAACTATCCCTCTGGTACTGTTGTCGAAGGAGAAATCACCAACGTCACTGACTTTGGTGTTTTCGTGAAACTTGAAGAAGGGATTGAAGGTTTGGTTCATGTTTCTGAAATAAGCAAAGACAAGGTTAAAACACCGGTGGGTATGTATCAGGTAGGTGACATACTCAAGGCGATCGTCATCAACGTTTCTGCAAAAGACAGAAAAATTGGTCTGTCTGTGAAGACGCTTGAGGACGAGGGTGAAGCGGAAGCGGTAGAGAAGATCAAGAAGGCGGAAGCTGAAGTTGCAGAAGCTGCTCCGTCAACCTTTGGTGATCTTCTCAAGGCGGCTGCCGAGGGAGGCACCCCGACTGAGGAGTAGGAACACGCTGATAATGTCATTGAAGAAAAAGGTTGTTTTGGCGATATCTTCGACAAAACAACCTTTTTTTATATCTTACGATTTAGATGGTGTAACTGAGGTTTGTTAATAAATGAGCATGTTAAAGAAAGAATTGGTCGACCAGATTAGCGATGATCTTAACATTCAAAAGCAGGATGTTGCCGTCGCTGTTGATATTATACTTGACTCCATGGTGGATGCCATTACTGAGGGCCGGCGGGTAGAACTTCGCGGTTTTGGCAGTTTTTCAACGAGGAGCCGCAAAGCCCGGCAGACCAAGAATCCGCGTACCGGTGTAATCATGGACATCGGTGAGAGAAAGACAATCCATTTCACCATGAGTAAATCCCTGAAGGACGCACTGATTAAAGGAAAGGGCTAACATCTCCTTTCCCTTCCCTGAGTATGACCGGGGAATCGCCGGTAAGGTCGATAAGGGATGAGGGATCGGGGTAGACCGGGCCGCCGTCGATGACGAGTTCGACTCGATTTCCGAGAAGCATGTCTATTTCATAGGCCTGGTTAGGCCCCTGTCTGTCATCGTCAATAGGAATACTGGTGTTGATAATCGGGGTGTCGAGCTCTTCCAGCAGCATCCGGCAGATTTCATTTTCAGGCACGCGGATACCGACCGTCTTTTGCCGAGTCGTCATTACTTTCGGAACCAGTTTCGTCCCGGGCAGAACAAAGGTGTATGGTCCCGGCAGGTTTTTTTTGAGAAGCCTGTATGCAGTATTTGAGACATGAGCGTAGAGGCTGATATTTTTCAGATCCGGGCACATAAATGAAAAGGGTTTGTTCTGTGGCCTTCTCTTGAGCTGAACGATCTGTTTTATCGCCTTCGAGTTGAAAATATCGCAGCCGATGCCGTAACCGGTTTCTGTCGGATAACAGATTACCGCACCGTGCCTGATTTTGTCCGCGACTTGTTTTATCAGCCGTATCTGGGGATTATCGGGGTTGATGTTGATTATCATTTTGCTGCCTGCCCATGCGAGAAAGCCTTGAAACGACTCTATCTGTCAGACTCTTAAGGCCGGTAAATTAGTTGAGATTTTGTTGTCAGATGTTTTAACTTATAAATCTGAATGTGTGTATTACATTTGATTAACCGGGTAGTTGGCTGCCTGGCTTGTGTTGATCTGAAAAGGAGTTACCAATGATACCAGATAATATTGAAATAGCATTAACTTTTGATGACCTTCTTTTGGTTCCCTCGGCGTCAGAAGTGCTTCCCAATGAGGTCTCACTGAAGACCAGATTAACAGAGACGATCAGTCTCAACTGTCCGCTCATTAGTGCTGCTATGGATACGGTTACCGAATCAGCCACCGCCATTACCATGGCCCGCGAGGGGGGTATTGGCATCATTCACAAGAATATGGGGATTGAGCAACAGGTGCTCGAGGTTGAACGGGTCAAAAAATCAGAATCAGGAATGATCATTGATCCGATTGTTGTCGGACAGTACCAGTCTGTGAGAGAAGTCCAGGATATCATGAGTCGTTATAAGATTTCAGGATTACCGGTTCTGCATGAAGGCAAGCTTGTCGGTATTGTCACCAACCGCGACTTGAGATTTGTCTCCGATGTTAATCTGAGGGTTGCCGATGTGATGACCAGCAAGAACCTGGTCACCGCCAAAGTGGGAATAGATCTGGAACATTCAAAGGCCCTGCTGCATGAGCACCGGATTGAAAAATTACTGGTTGTTGATGATGATGGTAATCTTAAAGGTTTGATCACCATCAAAGATCTTGAGAAGATTAAAAAATATCCCGATTCGGCAAAGGATGAATTTGGCCGGTTGATCGTTGGTGCGGCAATTGGAGTTGGTGCTGACCTGGAGTCCAATGTTGAAAAACTCATCAAGGCCGGAGTTGATGTCGTTGTACTCGACTCGGCCCATGGGCATTCTGCGGGAGTGATCAACGGTGTGAAAGCGGTTCGGAGTTCATTTCCTGAGCTTCAGATTGTTGCCGGCAACATTGCCACGGCAGAAGCGGCTGAGGACCTGATCAAAGCCGGTGCAAACGGCGTAAAAGTCGGGGTAGGACCCGGTTCCATCTGTACCACCAGAATCGTGGCCGGCGTCGGTGTTCCGCAGTTCACCGCCTTGCGAGATTGTGTGAAGGTTGGCAACAAATATAATGTTCCGGTGATCTCAGATGGTGGAATAAAACATTCCGGCGATCTGGCAAAAGCTATTGGTGCCGGAGCGTCAACAATCATGATTGGCAGCCTTTTTGCGGGTACCGACGAGACGCCTGGCGAAACCTTTCTTTACCAGGGCCGAACCTATAAAGGGTATCGCGGTATGGGATCCCTGGGTGCAATGAGTCAGGGATCGTCTGATCGTTACTTTCAGTCCGAAATAAATTCCGCATCCAAGCTGGTACCTGAAGGTATCGAAGGGAGGGTACCGTATCGGGGACCGCTGGTCAGTGTCATTTATCAGCTCCTTGGTGGCCTTCGTTCGGGGATGGGGTACGTCGGGGCGCCATCCATTGCCGAGCTGCAGAAAAAGGCCCGGTTTGTTCGCATATCATCAGCTGGTCTGCGTGAATCCCATGTTCATGACGTAATTATTACCAAGGAAGCGCCGAACTACAGGATGGCCTGATAGAGTATCAGATGTTGTACCACTTTTAATTCTATCAGTAAAGGACTGTTTGAAATGAACATACATACCCAGATGATCCTCATCCTTGACTTCGGTTCCCAGACAACCCAGCTCATTGCCAGAAGAATCAGGGAACAGAAGGTCTATTGCGAGATCCATCCGTATGCAATGCCGCTTGACAAGATAAAAGAATTGAAACCTTCAGGGATTGTGCTCTCCGGCGGTCCGTGCTCGGTTTATGATGATGATGCACCTCTTTCCAACCCCGCTCTTTTTGACCTGGGTATCCCGGTACTGGGAATCTGTTATGGTGCTCAACTGATGATCCTGCAGCATGGCGGCACGGTTGAAAAGGCAGAAAACAGAGAATTTGGCAAGGCGGAGCTTCACGTCCAGTTTACCGAAGGACTATTTGCCGGGCTGGAAACCGGAGAAGATGTCCATCATCATCAAGTCTGGATGAGCCATGGTGATCGCGTCGAGGTTGTTCCTGAGGGCTTTGAAGCAACTGCCGTCAGCGACCACTCGCCATTTGCCGCGCTCAGGCACCGGGAGAAACCGCTGGTGGCGGTACAGTTTCATCCTGAGGTGGTGCATACGCTGATTGGTACTGATGTGCTCCGCAACTTCATTTTTGGTATCTGTGGTTGTCAGCCGAACTGGACAATGCATTCGTTCATAGAGACCACCGTTGCCGCGATAAGGGAAATGGTCGGAACCCAGAAGGTGCTCTGTGCGCTCTCCGGCGGTGTCGATTCCTCGGTAACGGCAGCAATGGTGCATCGGGCTGTCGGCAATCAACTCACCTGTGTTTATGTGAATAACGGGCTGATGCGGACCGGTGAATCGGGCTCGATTCTGCGCTTCTTCAAAGAGAAAAGCAAGCTCAATGTCATTGATGTGGATGCCACCAGATTTTTCCTTTCAGAACTTGCCGGTGTCGTTGACCCGGAAATTAAACGTAAAAAAATCGGCCTCGGTTTCATCAAGATTTTCGAAGATGAAGCAAGAAAAATCGGCGATGTCAAATACCTTGCTCAGGGGACACTCTATCCCGATGTCATTGAATCTGTATCGTTTCGCGGCGAGGCACCAATCAAGTCACACCACAATGTCGGCGGACTGCCCGAGATCATGAAGCTTGATCTGATCGAACCGCTGCGGGAGCTGTTCAAAGATGAGGTCAGAGTGCTCGGCCTGGAACTTGGCTTACCTGAAGAGGCTATTTACCGACAGCCGTTTCCGGGACCCGGTCTGGGCATCAGGATCATGGGTGAGATCTCAGAAGAACGGCTCGATATTCTGCGACAGGCCGATGTTATTGTGCTTGACGAAATGAAGAAACATGGCTGGTACCGAAAAGTCTGGCAATCATTTGCTGTCCTGCTGCCCATCCAGACGGTCGGGGTGATGGGAGACGGCAGAACCTATGAAAATGTTATTGCCATCCGCTGCGTTGATTCCCGTGACGCGATGACTGCAGACTGGTCAAAGGTTCCCTACGAGATACTCGGTTTTATCTCTACCCGGATCATCAATGAGGTCCGGGGTGTTAACCGGGTGGTCTACGATATATCTTCAAAACCGCCGGCAACAATTGAATGGGAATAATGATAGGGAACCTGGGTCATGCTTAAGACAGGGATATACGTCGATGCCGAGAATATCAGGCTGAGCGGCGGTTACGGGATGCGCTATGATATCCTGGTTGACCTTGCCAATGCCGGAAATTCAGAACTGCTTCGAGCCAACTCCTATCTTGCTGAAGACCGTGCCCGCACCAAAGAGGATGATGATTATCGACAGAAACTGTATCGTTATCATGATATTCTCAGACAATGCGGGTTCAAGGTAATAAAGAAATATGTAAAACATTTTGTTGATGACGAAGGGATATTGACAACCAAGGCCAATGCGGACATGGATCTGGCCATCGATGCCCTGCTTCAGGCCCGCAATCTGGACAGGATTATATTGATGACCGGGGACGGTGACTTTATTCGTCTCGTTCTGGCTTTACAGAATATGGGCTGCCGGGTTGAGGTTATTGGCTTCAACAACGTCAGCCATGAGCTCAAAGAGGCGGCGGACAGTTATCTGTCAGGATTTCTGATCCCCGGGTTATTGCCCATTCAATCTGGCGATGAAAGCCGACTCCGCGGTGTGCCCATCAATTACAACCCAGAGCGCGGTTTTGGCTTCATGCGTTATTATGATTTATCTAAAGACGGCCTGCATCCCGAGACGGTATTCTTTCACTGCTCCAAGTCTAACGTAACCAGTGACCATATATTCCTGGACTCGTCGCATATCTTTGAGTTTTCCATTGTCAGAAATGTTGAGAACAATAACCGTACAGAAGCTGCAGATATCACTATCCTAGATGACTGAGTGCAACTGAGCTGTACAGCAGCCAAAAATATTATATAAGGAGAAATCAGATGGCTGATATTGATGTAACGATGCTGACTGATCTGGCATTGTCCTGGGGAATAAAGATTGTCGCGGCCGCTCTGGTCTTTCTGATTGGGAAGTGGGTGGCTTCAAGGATTGCCCGGCTGGTCGTTAAAATTATGGAGAGACAGCAGATTGATGTCACTTTGACCAAGTTTTTGAAAAACATCATCTACTACGCCCTGATGGCCGCGGTGATTGTAGCCGCAGCAGGTCAGCTGGGAATTAACACTGCCTCTTTCCTGACCATTATTGGTGCCGCCGGCCTTGCTGTCGCCCTGGCCTTAAAAGATTCTCTGACAAATTTTGCTTCAGGGGTACTGCTCATTCTGTTTCGGCCCTTCAAGGTCGGAGACTTTGTTCAGGTTGCCGGCGTCTCGGGGTCTGTCCAGGAAATAACCATTTTCAACACCATTCTTCACACCCCTGATAATCAGTTGATGATCATCCCAAACGGCAAGATCTCCAATGATACCATAACCAATGTCAATGCCAACCCAACCAGAAGGGTTGACCTGGTATTCGGTATCTCCTACGATGATGATATTAAGGCAGCCCACCAGCTGCTAAAAGAAATTGTTGCAGAGGAGGAACGGGTGCTCGCGGAGCCGAAAACCACCATAGCGGTTTCCGAGCTGGCCGATTCTTCCGTTAATTTTGTCGTTCGACCGTGGGTAAATACAAAGGATTACTGGGATGTCAGGTTTCATTTGACAGAGAAAATAAAATTGAGATTTGATGAAGCTGGAATTTCAATTCCCTATCCCCAGCAGGACGTCCATCTCCATCAGGTCGGCGACCAGCAGTGATGTCGGTGTCAGCCAAGAGCGCAGAACACTACCTGGCAGTAGATATCGGGGGAACGAAGACAGATGTCGCCCTATTCCTGAGCAGCGACGAATCATTCACTCCTGTCGTCACAAAACGATATTCCAGCCGCCGTGCCGCCGGCATAGAGGAAATTATCAGTGACTTTCTTGCTGAGCACAGGATCCGCTGTGAGCTGATCAGTATTGGTATTGCGGGAGTCGTCGGTGAAGACAGGGCCCAGGTGACCAATCTGCCATGGACGATCACTAAAGAACGCATGGCAAGTCTGGGGTTCTCAGAGGTCAGTATGATTAATGATATGACCGCTGTTGCCGCTTCCCTGCCGCTGCTGGGTGAAGATGATCTCTATTGCCTCCAGCGCGGAGCTGGTGCCCCGGGGCCTATACATGCCGTTCTTGCTCCCGGCACCGGTCTTGGGGAAGGCTTCCTCCTTCATTCAGAGCAACACTATTATCCGCGGGGAACAGAAGGTGGGCACACCGATTTTGCGCCTGTTAACAAAGAGCAGAGGGAGCTGTTGGAGTGGCTGAGCGCTTCCTCTGGCGGGATCGTCAGTTACGAGATGGTCTGCGCCGGTCCGGCAATCTCAACCCTTTATGATTTTTATCTTGCCCAGGGGGCGACTGAAAGTTCAGAGATAAAGAAGCGGCTGTCCGAAACAGAAGACCGAACGCCGGTCATCGTGCAAGGAGCAGTAACCGGCACTTGTCCGGTGTGCTCCAGGGCCCTTGACTTGTTTTTTAAAATTCTTGGACGCGAGGGGGCCAACCTGGTCATGAAACTGTATGCCACCGGTGGGCTCTACCTTGGCGGCGGCATATTGCCGAGGATGGTCGGCTCGGTTTCCCTGGTCCCGTTTCTCAAGGCCTTTCATTTCCCAGGGCCAATGGCGTCTTTGCTGGCGTCAGCACCGATACACGTGATTCTCAGGCGGGATGCCGCACTCCTTGGCACCGCCTGCCATGGCAAACGTCTTTTTTTCTGAAGCTGCCCCGCCTGGTGGAGCAGGATGGTATGAGACGATCTGACAGCGACAATAAAAAAATCCTGATTGACCGTCTCAGGAAAATCGTTCCCTCTTTTTTGTCCCGCCATTCGGGGCTCTGTGTCAGTCTGCTGGGTGAAGGAAATATTAATGATACCTACCTCGTGGAGTTCTCTGATAGAGCTCCCGTGGTCCTGCAGCGAATAAACCCGAAGGTCTTTCCGGAGCCGGTCATAGTTGCTGATAATGTCCAGCTGGTGACGGAACATATCCGTCATCGCAAACCTGCTTCCGGCACGGATCGAAGGACCTTACGCGTCATCCCAGCCAGAAGCGGCGGCAGTTGTTTTGTTGATGATCAAGGGCATGTCTGGCGGATGGTTGAATATCACGCCAATACGGAGTGTTATCCCTCTGTGCGTTCGGGCAGCCAGGCATTTGAGGGTGGCGCTATGCTTGGCTGGTTTCACCGCCAGCTGGATGATTTGAAGCCGGAGTGTGTGCTCAATCCCCTGCCGGGTTTTCATGACCTTCCTGCCTATTGCCGGCACTTTCAGCAGGTGATGTCTTGTCATACAAGAAAGCTGACCACGGATCTAAAACAGTGCTGCCGGGAGGCAGATAAAAGACGGGCTGATGCACCATTATTGCAATCTGCGCTGAGCAGCGGAAAAACGGGCGCCAGGGTGATCCACGGCGACCCCAAAATCGGCAATATTCTTTTTGATAAAGATTCCAGCCGGGCGGTTGCTCTGATTGACCTTGATACCGTTTCCGCGGGAATCCTGCAGTATGACATCGGTGACTGTCTCAGATCCTATTGCAATGTGTCGGGAGAAGACCCCTGTCGTCCTGAGGATGTGGTTTTTGATCTTGATATCTGCACTTTGATGCTCAAGGGGTACTGCAGCTCGGGGGCCTCTTTCCCTCCATCTGAAAGGGCTCTGGTTTACCAGGGGGCCAGGTTGCTTACCTATGAACTGGCGTTGAGATTTTTAAGCGATTATCTCAACAACAATCAATATTTCAAGGTTTCAGACGAAGAAAAAAATCTGCGTCGTGCAGTTGCCCAGTTTTCCTTGTTGAGTTCGATTGAGAGGCAGCGGGAGTCAATAGAAAAGATTGCACTGCAGGTCTGATAGTGCACCTAACCAGGTTCAACCAGGTAGTGATTGATTGTCTCTTTGAGGCGGGGGCCTAGATTGGAGAACTCAACACCCAAGCGTATTTCCTGGTTGTTGGTTTTAATGTTCCTGATGATCCCGGGAATCGTCTGCTCGTCTGTGAGCCCTGGCAGTATACATCTGAGCTGTATACTTTGTCTGATACTGACGCTCGGCAGTGATTCATTTCTTCTTGCCTTGAGCTGACAGAGCGTGCCTGAGCTGCTTATGTCCAGAACGGTTCCTGCATAGCTGCCCTGTCCCTGTAAATCAAGTGAGCAGGGAATATAGATTGAAGTACGTTTCGCCTTTCTCATTTCATGATAGTAAATCACTTTGGGATACTCAAAGAACAGGAGCTGCAGGGGTGAGTCCAGTGTCTTGATGAGCTTGCTCTCAAACATGCAGAGCTTGCCCATATAGGTGAATTTGACGATAGCCATGCTGTCGATAGTCAGCTCTGACTGGGTGATAACGAAATGACTTGGGGTGGTCGTTATCACGCACTTGTCCGGCACCAGGCCGACCAGAGCGCTGTCGAGATTCGACTCGATTGTGTCAAACTCCATCTTCAGGCGAAGACCAATCTCGAGAGCCAGCCGGTGGCCTGCTGTTGATATCTGTTTGAGGTTGTGATGCGGTCTTACCAGGGTCTGCTGCTGTCTTCGTTCTTCTTCTTTTTCATCCTTGAGGCGGAGTCCCTCCATGATGAGGGAGATAAGAGGCTTGCTGATCTGGTCATCCTTCTGGCCGTTGAAAAATCTGATTTCTATAAGAGCGCCGTCCCAGGAAATCATTTCATAGACCGCTTCTTCACCGGATAAATCTCCTGTTTCAGCTCCAACAAGGGAGCCTTCTCTTAAGAAAATGGTGCCGGATTTCTGCTCACAGGTGATACATAAGGTACAGGAATCACCATCATTTTCGAGCATCTGGAGAAAAGAGGATATGGGTATTCCCTTAACGGTACCGGTCGAGGAACGTTCAGTGAGATCGTCAATACGTTCAATAAACGTTCCCTTGTCAATCGGTCGTTCCAGAATGGCACTTGCGCCAAGTGCAAGAATATTTTCCCCGGCACCCTGCTGATGCGGGGAGAGGCCAAGGAGTGGTATGAAGGTGTATTGCCTGGTCAGCTCGGCGATGACTGCTGCTTCTTGACAGTTGGGGAAAACGGTGCTGCAGATGATCAGGTCTACCCGATCTCTTGACAGGATGGTGTGTGCCTGCGCCAGGTTCTGGGCGGAGAGGATGGCGAACTCAACCTGGCTCTGTCGGCAGTAGTCCATTGTCGATTCAAGCTCAGTGATGTCGGGTTCTATGACAAGGATTGTTTTCATTGTGCTCCTGCAAGTATGATAACAGAATATATGCTTAACATTATGCAGGAAATGCGCTGGGAAATCAAAATAAAATTAACAATTCCGGTTATTGGAAACTATTGCACTCCTTGGGCAGATGACATATGGTGCGAGATCAGATTTATTATTCACAGTGGTTTCAGGATGAATCAGTAAAACCGCCGGCTGTGCCGGGAAGTAGAGCCGCACGTTTTAGGCGTGGTCGCTTTCTGGTGCTGGCGGGCAGACTGCTGTACGCTTGAAAACGTCTGTTTTAAATACTCTTTTGGCAGAATGATGATAAAATCTCCATATACTCTTCAGAGCCGTTCAAGTGAATGCAGGGCGCGGCGGGGAGAGGTGACGACTGGACATGGCGTTTTCCAGACACCTGTTTTTATGCCGGTGGGAACCCAGGCAACGGTAAAAGCGGTAACAGTTGAAAACCTCAAAGATATTGGTGCCGGGATCATACTGGGTAATACCTATCATTTGTTCGTCCGGCCCGGGCATCAGTTGATAAAAGAATTTGGCGGGCTGCACAGCTTTATGAACTGGGATGGGGCGATTCTCACGGACAGCGGCGGATTCCAGATCTTCAGTTTAAAAGAGCTGGCGAAAATCAGTGAAGATGGAGCTGCCTTCAGGTCGCATCTTGACGGTTCGCCGCTCTTTTTAAGTCCGGAAGATGCCATAGAGGTTCAGCAGGCGCTGGGCTCCGATATCATGATGTGCCTCGATACCTGTATACCATATCCCGCGACCAGAGATGAAACCGTCAGGTCGACAGCATTGACAGGTCGCTGGGCTCGACGGTGCAGGTCGGCTCAGACCAGCAGAGATCAACTGCTGTTTGGTATTGTTCAGGGTGGCATGTACCCCGAACTCAGGAGGGAGTCGGCGGAGACTCTGGTGGATATCGGTTTTGACGGCTACGCAATTGGAGGTTTGAGTGTCGGTGAGTCCAAGGATCAGATGCATGATATGACAGAGGAGACAGTGGAGCATCTGCCTGATAATTATGCTGTTTATCTGATGGGTGTTGGTACTCCAGAAGACCTGGTCGAAGGCGTATGGCGGGGCGTCGACATGTTTGATTGTGTCATGCCCACGAGAAATGCAAGAAACGGCACGCTCTTCACTTCAACCGGAAAGCTTGTCATAAAGAACGCCAGGTACCGGGAAGATAAGGGCCCGGTCGACAGCAGCTGCAGCTGTTATACCTGCCGGAATTATTCAAGAGCCTACCTGAGACATCTTTTTGTAAGCAGGGAGATTCTCGCCTATCACCTCAATACAATACATAACCTTCATTACTATGTTTCTCTGATGAGCGGAATTAGAGAAGCGATTGAAAATGATCGGTACCGCGCTTTCAGGGACGATTTTTATGGCAGGCTTGAGTGCAAATGATTAATGTGCTGCAAATTTAATGGGAATGGTGTGTGAAAGATAACACACCGCAGAGATAATTATTTAGGAGGTTACGACATGACACGATTTGCCTACCTGGCCGCTGCAGGGGCAGTGATTATGGCCACGGCAACAACTGCTCTGGCTGCAGAAGGTTCGGGACCGGCTGGGGGCTTTGCATCCTTTATTCCACTGATTCTGATTTTTGTGGTTTTTTACTTTTTACTGATCAGGCCGCAGCAGAAGACGGCAAAGCAGCACCAGCTTTACCTGAGTGAACTCAAGAAGGGTAACAAGGTGATTACCAAAGGTGGTATCTACGGAGAAATTACAGGACTCACCGATAGCGTGCTCACCCTGGAAATTGCTGAAAACATCCAAATCAAGGTTACCCGTGATGCAATCGCCGGGCCCCAGATGAGAGAGGATGCCAAAAAAGAGGATACCAAGAAGGTTAAGGGCGGCTGAGGCATCAAGAGCTGCTGATTTTCTACGGTCGTAGATTGAGGTTAAATGGCGGGACGGGGTGAGCCGTTCCGCCATTTTTTTTACTCTTCCGGTAACGAGTGGCTGTTTGCTATAATCACCATCCAGTTGTCCGTTAGATTCCCTTCGCTCGTCAGTGGTGGGAAGCCAAAAATTCGCTGCTGCTCAGACAGGTTTGGTGCCTTGTTCCGCCAGCAGCTCCACTGCTCGGCGGCACTGAATGGGGAATAACACTCATGCGCATACCTCTCAAGGTAGGCGATATCCGGTTGAATCTTTTTTTACTTCAGGTAATCGTAGAAACAGATAACGTGTTGGAACGCAGAGCTCAGCGACGGCTCAGCTCTGCTACAAACCAAACCATCGTCCGGCTGCAACAATCACAATTCCCACCAGCATCGAAACAAATACATTTCCAGTCCTTAAACTGCATATCCCGGTAAGCGCTGTCGCCAGCCAGCCAACAGGTCCAGCCCCGATTGCCGCTGGAACAATCAAGGCTAGAAGAATGGTTCCGGGCAGAGCAGACATAAATTTTTTAAACCTGCCTGTTTTCGGCAGTCTTCCGGCCAGAAGAAGCCCTGACAGTCGTAATGTGTAGGTGACCAGTGCGGCGCAGAAGATGGTGAGCCAGGCTGCCTGTTCCGGCGATAGCTTGATCATCCGCCTACGTCCTCTTGCGCTCTGGGTTGAAACGCTGCAGCGACTGCGCCGCTGATGCCTCCGCAGACGATATACCATTTACCCGGCAGCAGTGATTCTGAAAAAACGGCCACCAGCGCTGCGATCAGCCAGGGGAAAAGGTCTTGTCTTCCTTTCCAGAAACTGAAAACAAGAGCGGTAAAGACGGCAACAAATGAAAAATCAAGGCCAAACTGTTCCGGGTTGTTGATCACTGCTCCGAGGCGATGGCCAAGTATGGTACCACTGCACCATGCTGCCTGGACACAGATTCCGCCTCCCAGCAGAAACCAGGTGGAGGTCCCAGCCTTGTGAAAACGTGCCATCGTGATGGCCCAGTTTTCGTCGGCAACCAGGTGTATGAAAAGCATTTTGTGAGAGAGGGAGTGCCCGTGAAAAAGTGGATTAAGGGAGGCCCCGATCAGCAGATAGCGCATGTTTATTATCAAAACAGCGAGGGTGATCTCCAAGATCGGCAGCGGCGGAAACCACATGTCAACCATGACGAACTGGGCGGATCCGGCAAAGACGCTGAGGTTCATGATAAGCAGCTGAAACCAGGTTAAGCCTTTCTGGGCAGCAAGTAATCCCAGAACGCTGCCGTAGGCGCCAACGCTTGCGGCAACCACCAGGTTTGCGGTAAAACCGATTCTGAGGTGGCGCAGATGATCGCCCCACGCTGTCCGACTGGTATCCATACGTTGTTGGTTTTTTTTATTCGACTAATTGGTCAGGACTGCAGTGTGATTTCTCGACAGCCGTTTCAGCTCCTCTTGAGCTGGATCATCCCCTGGCTGACTGCGGCAATGTTTGCAGTGAGCTGCGATTGCTCTGCTGAAGGGATCCTGACTGTCAGTTCAACGGTGTCCTGGAACCGTTCATGAGTGATTGTTCCATCGAGCCGTTACATATTACTGAGAAACTGTTGTTTCTGAACCGCTTCGATGGCAAATGTGGTTCGCGATTCAGCGTCCATCTTTCGTCCATTCTCTTTACACCATGCAGGAAAGAGCACGGTGTCGATGGTCACCTTGACAACCAGATCACCTGAGGCTTCAACTTCTCTTATTTTTTCTTCGGCCCGCTTGTGCCACTCGTTATAATTTTCAGGCAGGAGCTGGGCATCATCGAATAGTGACTTATGGCTCTGCCAGTCTTCTTCCCTGTACCAGACCATGACCTGCAGTTCCGGTTCCGGTGTGTGTTCCGCTGTCGACATATATTTTACCCCAATTTGTTTAATTGACAGTGTTTTATGGAACACCACCATACACTTTTTGGATATCTTCATAAATATAAAAGAGCAATCAGTTGTTCTCCCCGGAGATATGGCAGTCTGCAAACGTTGAGCACGATGCAGGTTATATCGTATCTGCCTGTGAGGTGATTCCAATGAAGTTTTTATCCTGTCAGTTAAAACTCCTTCTCCGTCAGATTTCATGGTGCTCAGCTTCGTGCCAATGGGAATTGAACAGCAGCCCCTTCGAGGGGCTAACAAGGCCGGGCCCTCTTTGGAACTGTATATTTACGGATCTACCGGATATCGCGTACCTTGAGAGATATGCGCATAAGCGTTGTTCCCCATTCGGTGCTGCCGAGCAACGGAGCTGGTGGCGGGACAAGACGCCAAACCTGTTTGAGCGTCAGCGAGTTTTTGGCGTCCCGCCATTAGCGAGCAGCGCAGGGGAGCCCGCAGGGCCGGCATCGTCGGGTGTCCTTTTGTTGATACTTGTTTTGGACAAGCAAAACAAGTATGCCCTGCGGCGAGCAAAGGCAATTTAATGGACAACTGAAAAATGATTACAGCATTGAGGTATTCGTTTACCGGAAGACCCTCTCTATCTTTGTTTGCCCAAAGAAAAGAACCAAAAGAAAGGGCACCCGTGTCACTCGGCCCTTCGCGCACCATTAGCACCAGTGGGTATTGAGAAACAGCCCCTACCAGGGGGCGCCAATACCGGACCCTCGCTGGATCCGTATATTTACCTGAGGCGACAGCGACGATTAGTGAATCGGGAGTGGACAATGGGGGGACAAGCAGTTATCTGTATTGGAGGAGGCTGACAGTTAAATGCAATGCTGAAACGAAATGAAAATATAGACAGACGGTGCCGAGCGGTACGCGAGGGTAAACGGGGCGCTGGCCCGGTCGTTTACTGGATGAGCCGTGACCAGCGGGCGGCTGACAACTGGGCGCTGTTATGGGCTCAGCAAGAGGCGATGAGCCGGGATATGGGACTGCGGGTAATCTTCTGCCATGACCCGCTTCATGATTACTCAACAGCCAGGCATGCGCTCTTTGCCCTTAAAGGACTTGCAGAACTGCAGTTGACCCTTTTGAGCTATAATATTGATTTTATCCTGCTGGAAGGGGACCCTGCTGAGACAATACCGCGTCACCTGAAAAGATGTGACGGGCATACGCTGGCTACCGATTTCAGCCCGCTCAGGAGAAAACGGCAGCAGCTGGAGCGTATCTGTAAAAGAATTTGCTTGCCGATTTACGAGATTGACAGCCATAATATCATCCCTGCCTGGTGTGTCTCTGACAAGAAGGAGTATGGTGCCTATACGATACGTCCAAAAATCAACAGATTAGTACCGGACTATCTTACCGACTTTCCCGAACTTCAGTTTCATCCGACTGGAACTTCCGCCATTACCGATTGCCTTGATGTTGCCCGTCTCGCTGCCCAGGCGGTAAATGGGCAGGTTACTGAACTGTCCTGGCTAAACCCGGGTGAAACAGCAGCGCGGGCTGCCATGGCACAAGGTTTGAAATCACTGGCTGACTATGCGCTCAATCGCAATGATCCGACCAAAGATGGGCAGTCAAACATGTCTCCCTACCTTCATTTTGGCCAGCTCTCACCGCAGAGACTGGCGTGGGAGGTCCACAATTCAGATCTTTCGGCTGAGGTGCGGGAGAGTTACCTGGAGGAGTTGATCGTGCGCCGGGAACTGGCGGATAATTTCTGTTTTTATGAAGCCTCCTATGATCGTTTCGAAGGATTTCCCGACTGGGCGAGGAAGAGTCTTGATGAGCATCGCCTCGACCGCAGGGAGCACCGCTACTCACTGGAACAATTTGAACAGGCTGAAACTCATGAACCGTTATGGAATGCATGTCAGCTGGACCTGATGAAGCGGGGCAAACTGCACGGTTATCTGAGAATGTATTGGGCTAAAAAAATTCTCGAATGGAGCCGCGCTCCAGAAGAGGCGCTGGAATATGCCATAAAACTAAACGACACTTATTCTCTTGACGGCAGTGACCCCAACGGTTACTGCGGAATCTCCTGGGCAATTGGCGGGGTGCATGATCGTGCCTGGAAGGAGCGCCCGGTTTACGGCAAGATACGATACATGAACGAAGCGGGGTGCCGCCGTAAGTTTGATGTTGATTACTATCTGGAAAAAGTCTCCAGGTCTTCCTCATAAAAGTTTTTCTCTGCAGATGTAATTATCTGTCATTCAGATTTGTTTCGATCTCTCATCTTTGATAAGCTTATCCTGGTACACGGGGAATTATAATCACTCGGTGACAGAAGATTTCAACCAATGGCATGACTCTGATCTGACCGAAACAACAGGCGGACTCCGCAGCGTCAGGAGCGGGAGCTGCAAACCAGAGATACGGACGGGTAGACGGCTGAGCACTATGGTTAAAATGCGTTTAAAATATACCAAGTATTCTGAATTGAAAGTTTTTTTCCTGGTTTCAGCTCTTATTGGCGTTACGCTCTGCATCGTCCAGTATGCGGGTATTTTTACCCCCTTCGATATGTTGTTCTTCAAGGTGAATTCACTCCCGGGAGCATCGCCGGTTCCCCTGAGTGTGTCGATTTTTATCATCCTGTTTTTTTCGCTCTTTCCGGGCATCATCATTCTTGAGGAAGGGACAGTTAAGGGGATCATCTACACGGTTGTTGCCTGGTTTTTTTATGCCGTTCTGGTTCATTCCTATTCCGTGGCCTTTAATCTCTTTGTGCCGTTATCCGCTCCCCTTATCGGCACCTTCATTGCGCTGATACGTGCACTTGGCTGGGGCTCAACCGTTCTTGAGGAAGAAAGGAATGACATAAAAGAGACCTTTGGTCATTTTGTTGAACCGAGTATCGCCGCAATGGCCATCGATAACCCACGCCTGCTCAAGGAAGATGGGGTCAACAAGGTCATTACGGTAATGTTTGCCGATATGCGCGGTTTTACCAAGCTTTGTGAAATAACCGAAGCCGAGCAGCTGATTACCATAATGCGTGAATGTTTCGGGAGATTAATTCCCATTGCCAGGGCAAACGGGGGAATTATTGACAAGTTGATCGGGGATTCTCTGATGGTTGTCTGGGGAAATCCTGTTTCACAGACGGATCATGCGGAACGAGCAGTTGATGCCGCCCTGGAGATGCAGGCCATGATGCGAAACCTGCGCCGCAAATGGATGAACAAGCTGGGCGTGGAAATAAACCTGGGAATCGGCATAAATACCGATGAGGTGGTCGTTGGTACAATCGGCTCTGAAGAATTCTGCGACTATACCGTTCTCGGATCCGGTGTCAATATTGCCGCCCGAATAGAACGAGGCTGTCCGGGGGGCGAAATATGTATTTCCAAAAAGACACGGGTGTTATTGAGTGACCATTATCAATGCGAGCGGATGGGACGATTTGATTATAAAAATGTCCAGAATAAGGTAGAGGTGTTCAGGGTATTCCAGAAATAATCGGCTCTTCCGATAAACGAATACCTCAATGCTGTAATTATCCTTCAGTTGTCCATCAAATTGCCTTTGCTCGCCGCCTGGCATACTTCTTTTGCTTGTCCAAAACAAGTATCAAGAAAAAGACACCCGACGATGCCGGCCCTGCGGGCTCCCTTGCGCTGCTCGCCAGTGGTGGGACGCCAAAAACTCGCTGACGCTCAGACAGGTTGGCGCCTTATTCCACCACCGGCTCCGCTGCTCAGCGGCATCGAATGGGGAACAGCAAGCTTGTGCATACCTGTCCAGGTAGGCAATATCCGGATGATTCAGATAATCAGAGTTGCTACGGCATGAAAACATAAACCGCACTGATGCTGAAGATCCACATGCAGCCAAGGGCAAGTGTTGCCCTTCCCTCAGATAATCCCTGACCACTCATCAGGCTCTGCCTGATGAGTTTAAATGACCAGATAAAGGCTGCTATCATCGGAAACAAAAGACCCAAAGGTATCGATTCGGAGCTGCTGAACCTCAACGAATAGTTGAGTATCGGAGCCAGAATCCAGAACGGTATCGAACTCAGTCCAATCAGGTCTATAATCAGGTTAAACCCTCCTGGACCGCCAAATGCTCTGACTGCAGCCCAGTATACCAGACAGAATCCTGCCAGCGCCCCAAAGATGGTCATAATTCCGGCTATGGAGAAGAGTAACGGAGTAATAAGTGCGAACTTGCCGGTGAGCGGCAGTGTGGGGTCGATCGTAAGCGCACCGATGATGTTGGAAATTCCAAACAATATTCCGGTAACGATAATATTAATGATCGCATGTTTCCTGGCAGTGCCGTCAATCGCCAGTTGAAATACTCGGGGCTGTCCGGACAACATCGAGGGCCAGAGTTCGAGATAGCTCATAGTCGGGTCAGTTAAAAGGAAAAAAAACCCGTTCTGCAACCGATAAAGTCACAGAACGGGACTGTATGATATTATTCTTTATAAACTATTACCAGCCACCTGGCAATACTGCCCAGACACCGATCAAGAAACTGACGACAGCAACAATAATTCCTGCATTGTAGCTGTTGTATCGTTCGTCACTGTAATCAGACCAGCCATGAATACTGTCAACAAGTTCCTTGTCCTTCTGATGGGGGATCTTGGCCATCAGGGCCGGCATACGATCAGTGATCATTGACACTGTTGTATGCAGGAAGAAACAGAGCGGAACACAGAGCAGTGATCCTGACATTCCTACCGCAGACGGAAGACCACTGGCTATAACAAAATTTGGGAACAGATACGGTGAAACCGCTATGTAGGTCAGCCCGGCACCGAGGATGGCTACTGTGGCACCATAACGATTTGCCGGTTTCCACCAGACACCGAGAATGACCAGTGGAGCAACCGTTACACCGGCAAGTCCGAAAGCCCAGAGAATACTGACAACCAGAAAGGTCGGGGGGTTCAGGGCGATGAGAATACTCACCAGACCGCCGCCGGAGATGGCCAGGTAACCGATAATCTTCATGGTTTTGTCTGAGAGGTCGGGCTTAATGGTGGCGATGATATCCTGGGCTATCATTGCGCCAATTGCCATCAGGTTGGCGCTGATGGTTGACAGACCGGCTGCAATTGCGCCGGCGATTACAAACGCAAGAACCCAGGCCGGGTTGTATACACTGTTGAGGATAAGGGTGATCTTATCATAATCAGTAGGGACGATACCGGTGTCTGAGGTTGCCTGAAAGAAGACGCCGGAGAAGCCCATGGTATAGGTGGAACAGAAGACAATACCGCAGAAAAAGGTAAACCAGACCATTGCTCCCCTGGCTGACTTCAGGTTGGATGCAGTATAGACCCTCATGCCGAGATGAGGCAGTCCCATTGCACCGAGGGTGAAACAGGGGATCAGAGATGCATACCACTTCAGACCGTATTTCATGTCAAAGAAGTCCGGTACGGCTTCCAGCATGGCAGGAACCATGTCACTGTAGAGCAGCGGTGGAAAATACCAGCCGGTTCCGCCCATTGCCTTCATTATCGCACCCAGTGGAATAATAAAGGCGACGCCCATCAGAACCATCTGGAATGCTGCGTTATAACTGGTTCCGTACATACCGCCAATGGTCACATAGCCGACAATAAGCGCACCGCCGCAGATGAGAGCGACATTGTAGTTAATGCCAAAAAGCATCTCGAAAACCTTTGCAACACCAATCATCTGTCCCAGCGCATACATGACCATGATCAGGATCATGAATATGACCGTGATATAAGACGTTTTGAGCCCATAACGTTCACGGACAAAATGTGCCGGGGTAAAGGCGCCCATGCGCCGCAGCGGGGTGCCGTACCAGAGGGTGATAAGCGGGATGGACAGGGCAAACTGGATCCACATATAGACAAACGGTACTTTCAGTTTGAGAATAAGTGCGGTAACCCCCATGAATGTCGCCAGACTCATATAACTTGAGGCCATGCCAAGACCGTTGGTTATAGAGCCGATTGACCTGCCCGCTGTCCAGTAATCTGTGGAAGATTTTGCCATCTTCTGAGAGTACCAGCCGATCAGATAGAAAATTATAAACGAACTACCTACAAAAATGATGCCTAGAGTGGGGCTTTCAAGAGCCCATTGCTGTTGTTCCATGGTCTATTATCCCCTTTTTATACTTTTTCGTCTGTACCGCTGAGCAGTTCAATCTCATCATCGAGATCGTTGGTCAGCTTTGCCTGGACTGCCACAATAACCATGAGGCCGAGCCAGCCCATGACCACAGGAATAATATACTGCGATGGAAAACCGAAAATCATATGTCCCTGTAACCCGGGAAAGGCAACAAACACCAGACCCAGATGACCGGACATGAGTAAAAGGGCGCTGAAAATCAGCGTGTACCTAACTTCTTTCTTGTACGCACTATTCATTCTCTCCTCCTTGAAAAGACTACTTCGGTTATCCCATCTGTCTGCCAGTGAAAAAAGGCACATCTGACCTCAATTCATTGACTGCAAAGGGAAGCTGCGGAACAAATTTGATTAGATTGGTTACTCAGCCGGCCGGGAAATAATTAAGCTGTCTGAATGTCACCACTAACAACAGTGTGGGGGTACCTCCTTTGGTTAATGTTTCATGTACCTAAACGAAAAGTTGTTGAATACTATAGGACCGTCCGGAAGCGAGTCCTGACGGGAATTTCAAGACAGTGCCGGGCGCGACACAATGTAAGATTGAGCGCTCGATCGTTTTTGCCGTCAGTGTTATTTCTGATGGGGTAATCATGTTGCTGCCTCATGCTACTATCTAAATACAATGGGCTCCAGGATAAATGCAGGAGCGTATCGTTGGTATTCGTAAAAGTTCCGTTCTCCCTGGTAATGAAAAATTATGAGCGCTTTAGCCTGATAGAAGGTAAAAGAAAACATGGCTGAGCGAGCGCTCGGTCTGATTGTCCGTTGATATTAAATTCATCAGATAACTTTTGTCAACGTTTTTTCTGTGACGGAGTGACAACCATAGAGGCCGCTATATGTTTGTACGATGCTGAAATCAAATCGTATATGGTCAATATACAGGAGACTATAGGAGACCGAAAAAATGTTGTATAATCGGACCCCAGGATTTTCTTGTTAACAGAGCTGATATATGAACCGAAAATTCTTAATAATTATATGATATCTTGGAGAAAAAATGGCTGACAAAGGGAGAGTGATAATAAATACCGGTGATGGTAAAGGAAAGACGACCGCTGCTCTTGGTACTGCCTTCAGGGCGCTCGGGCATGGTCATCGGGTGTGCGTTATTCAGTTTTTGAAAGGCCAGGGGAAGTATGGTGAAAGAATCATGGCCCAAAAGTTTGACAATCTTGACTGGCATATCTGCGGCAAGGGCTTCGTGTTTAACAGGGAAAATATCGAGGAAGACAGAAAGGTGGCACGTGAGGGCTTTATCCTCGCCAAGAACCTGATAGCAGCTGATGAATATGACCTGGTCATCCTTGATGAGATAACCTATTTACCTTTGTATGATTTCCTGCCTGTCGAGGAAATTGTTGCGATGCTCAAGAATAAACCTGAACGGCTCAATGTCATCCTCACTGGCAGGAGCGCTCCTCCGGAACTGGTGGAAATTGCAGATACCGTATCGGAGATGAAAGCGCTAAAACATGCGTATGAGAATGGCATAAAGGCCCAGAGGGGAATCGAATATTAACAGGATGAAGGCCTCCGGCTTGCGGCAGCGGCTCGCTCATTCAAGAATCCAGAGGAAATACTGGAAGACATCGAAAGCTCAGGCCGGCCTGCGTGCTTGAATACAATCGGCGAGTGAAATGAGATTCTCGCCGACCTGGAAGTATGGTACAGTGCAGTATGCAGACCGCCAAGATCTTTTGGCCAGTCGGCGCTGTCGAACGAGAAGATGTCCTTAAATGTTTTTACAGCCGGGTTATTCTGGAGAGCGGTGAACCGTGCATGCCCGCAGATATGTTCCTCATCTCGGCAAATGTGCCGGCCCGAAAGAAGATGACTGGTGGTGTCGATTAACAGTCGACATCAAGGAGTTACTATGGCTGAAGACTACACGACATTTTTCAGGGTTTTCTCACAGGTGAGCAAGGCGATTCACTCTGGTGAAAACACAACGGAGATACTGGAAAATATCGTTAAGAATATAAAAGAGATTCTTGGTGCCAAAGGATGTGTGTACTGGATTGTTGACCATGCTGGGGAGAAAATCGAGACGATGATTTCCCACGGTTTTCCATACCGGAACCTGACCAATGTTGATTACCAGACACTCAATAAGATATTTGACCCGGCTGAAGGCGCGGTGGTCTTTATTGAAGACGCCAGAACAGATCCCAGAATTCCTGAACTTGACAGTATCGGCAAGAAAAGCGTGGGCTCGATAGTCGGCATGTTTTTTGAGATCATCGGTTCTTTCACCGGCATTCTGGCGGTCTATTTCTACAACCAGAGGGAACTGAGTTCCAGTGAGCTGGAGATTATAACAGCGCTTGGTGAGCAGGGGGCAATCGCCCTTCACAAGGCCCGCATGTATGATGAAAAGATGTTGCAGAACCTCCGGCAGATGGTCGAGGGACTGACACTTGCGCTTGAGGCAAAAGATGAAAGTACCCATGGCCATTCAGTAAAAGTAGCCCACTATGCAAAGTTAATCGGCGAGCAGCTGTGCCTGCCGGTATCAGAAGTCGAGACTATCTATCATGGTGGACTGCTTCATGATATCGGTAAGATCGGCATGAATGATGATATCCTCGAGAGACTGGGGATTTTGTCGCGCAGTGAGATGGATATCGTCAAGCAGCACCCGGTAATAGGGGCGAGAATAGCGCAGCCGCTGGCCTTTCTGGACGATGTTGTGCCGCTCATACTTCACCATCACGAACGATATGACGGCAGCGGTTATCCTGACGGCCTCAGGGGGGAGGTTATTCCGGTGGGGGCAAGGATTCTGACGGTATGTGATGCCTTTGAAACAATGCTTGCCGGCAGAAAACATTTTACCAAAATGTCATTGGAAGACGCTGTTGTAAATTTACAGCAGGGAGCGGGACATCAATTTGACCCGAAAATATTGGAAGCTCTTTTTGCAGCATTGCTCAAGAAACCAGAATTATTTGAATTAAATGGAAACGGTTCAAAACTTACCTGTCTGAAAAATTATAAGCTGAAGCTCGGTAATCGTTCTCATCATCAGACGCAGCTTTTTATTTAAGGAGCACTGCTGTAGAAAACATGAGGAGTTAAAATGTTCCGGTTGGGTCTCCTGTTTCTAGAGTGACAGTAGAGGAGGCCGTACCTTTCTCAACTATTTCCGTGTACATGCCATGCTTGAAGAAACGCGCAGACAACAGTGGTTGAAATTTGTTCTCGGGATTATTCTGCCCTCGCTGCTGGCAATCTTGATAGCAATCGGTTCCATCTATCTGGTTATTATCCCGTCATTTGAAAAAAGTTTTCTTGAAAACAAGCGTGAGCTGATCCGTGAACTTACCAAGGTCGCCTGGGGTATTATGGAACTTTACGAGAAAGAGGAACGTCTCGGTAATTTGACCAGGGAACAGGCACAGGGTAAAGCCATTGTCGAAATTGAACACCTGCGTTACGGAGATGAATTCAGAGATTATTTCTGGATCAGTGACCTGTCTCCACGACTGGTCATGCATCCCTATTCCAAGGAGCTCATCGGGACAGACCTGAGCGGTTATACGGACAGTAACGGCAAGCGAATTTTTATGGAGATAATTGAGACTGTCGCAGAGGGTGACAGCGGTTTCATCGATTATATCTGGAAAAAAAAGTATACAACCGAGCAGGATTCGCCAAAACTTTCTTATGTGAAAAAATTTGAACCATGGGGCTGGGTTGTTGGTACCGGTGTGTTCCTCGATGATGTGAAAGTGAAAACAGAGCAGATTACCAGGCGCCTGACGCTGATGATCTATGGTACGGTGATTGCTTTCAGCCTGCTTCTGCTCTACGTTACTCATCACAGCCTGGTCATTGAACGTAAAAGGCGGCAGGCCGAAGAAAAACTCAGTCTGTCGAGAAAGAAATACAAGACGTTGGTAGAGACGGCTGTCGATCCGATCATGATGATCCATAACGGCAGCTGTATATATGTCAATAAGAGTATGGAAAATCTTGTGGGCTACAGTTCTGCAGAGCTGGAGGCAATGCCCCTTGCCGATCTTTTCCCAAAAGACAGCGGGCAGAGTGCTGGCGGTGCGCAGGTATTCACAGACGCCTTGCACGGCTATGTCGTTTTGGGGTCGCATGAAGCCTCGCTGGTTAGAAAAAATGGGGATGAAATTGCCATTTTGATGACCATGTCCCGCAAGAACCTCGGCAGTCAGAAGGTCATCGTTATGACCGCGCGGGACCAGAGCGGAACAAAACAGATCGAGGAGGCACTTGATGAAAGCCGGGAAAAATATCGTCAATTAACCAATCGCCTCAATATTGGCGTATTCCGGACCGCAGCTGAAGGCGGTTTTAGATTCCTGGAAGCGAATCCTGTTGTCCTGGACCTGCTCGGCTTGAGTGAGGTTACAGAATTGACTGGCCTGGATCTTCTCGAGGTGGTGAGCCAGGACCCAAAAGACAAAAGTCTCCCGGACCTGCTCAAGGAGGAAGGCTATATAAAAGAGCGGCTGTTCACCCTTAAAACGCGGGCCGGTAGCTCCCGTATGGTGTCGATATCGATGGTGTTGACAAAGAACAGCAGGGGTACGCCACTTTATTGTGACGGACTGATTGAGGATATCAGCAAGCAGCAGAAAAGTGCTCAGGAGCGCGAGAACCTCATCGTTGAACTTCAGACCTCGATAATGTTTCTCAATCAGCCGGTAAAAAACGCTCTTGCTGATTTTGTTTTCTGTGAATTTGATGACTCGGTTTATACGGCTGCGAGAATTATGACCGATGCTCAGAAGAGCTCGATTCTGGTAAAAGGAAGAGACGGGAAGATGAGCGGAATCGTTACCGACGTTGTCCTCAGAGAGCGGGTGGTGGTTGGAAACCTTTCTGCCGATATTGCTGTCTCTGAGGTAATGAGCTCACCGCTGATTCATGTAGACGAAACTGCACTCATTTTTGAGGCTGTCCTGCTGCTCCAGGAACGAGGGATCAAGCATCTCGCTGTCAGGGACAAGGATGGGGAAGTTATCAGCGTAATCAGTAATGAAGAGCTGCTCGATGTACACCGTTATTCGGCAGCTTTTCTCATAGAAGAGATTCGGGAATCCGGGTCAGTTGAAGAAATTTCAGCCAGTCGTGAACGATTGCCAAGAATCGTCAAGGCCTTGATTGACAGCGGAGCGCATGCAGAAAATATAACCCGCATTATTACGACCGTATCAGATACCATTCTGGGACGATTGATAGACTTTGCCATTGAGCAGTTGGGAGAACCCCCGGCACGGTTTGCATTTATCAGTCTTGGCAGTGAGGGCCGCTGTGAACAGACACTGGTGACGGACCAGGACAACGCCATAATTTTTGAAGATATCGGGGAAGATGAAATCCAATCCGTTCATGGTTATTTTCAGGAATTCAGCACAACGGTCTGCACCTGGCTTGACCAGGTTGGCTATGATTTCTGTACCGGCAATGTGATGGCCATGAATCCTCAGTGGTGTCAGCCGCTTTCTCAATGGAAACAGTATTTTACCCGCTGGATTACGGAGTCAAGTCCGGAGGATCTGCTGGAAGTAAGTATCTTTTTTGATTTCCGCTGTCTATACGGGGACAATCGTTTTGTTGATGATCTCAGGGAGCATATCAGCAGCAGAACCGAAAATAAAGCCGCATTCCTCTATCAGCTTGCCCAGAACACACTGCTCTTCAAGGTTCCCCTGGATTTTTTCGGCAAGATTGCGGTGGAATCAGGCGGTGAACATCCCAACACCTTTAATATCAAGCATGTCATGGCTCAGGTTGTTGGGTTTGCCCGAATCTATGCGGTGAACTATTCAATTGAGAGCACCAATACCTTGAAGAGACTTGATACTCTTTTTGAAAAAAATGTCTTGAATAAGGTAACCCATGAAGAGCTGGTCGAGGCCTATAACTACTTGATGCAGCTGCGTTTCAGGCACCAGGTAAGCATGATTGATCGCGGTGAACCACCCGATAACCATGTGAATATTAACGAACTTACCCACATGGAAAAAGAGTTGTTTGAAAAGATATTCAGTCAGGTAAATCGACTGCGCAAACGGCTAAGCCTGGTCGGGCATAACGAGATTTATTTTTAGATAATTTGTAACTGCTTACAGGGCACCGCATCTTTCCGCGGTCACGCCGGCTTACATATGACTAATATGTGACACCGGCCTGCCTGCAAAAATCTACGGCACCCTGTAAGCAGTTACAAACACTGGGGTTATCCACGTTCAGGAGCTTGCCTGCAAAAATCTACGGCACCCTGTAAGCAGTTACAAACACTGGGGTTATCCACGTTCAGGAGCATACCCCATGAGTAGTTACGATAATTTTATATATTTTGGGATCATTCGGATATTGCCTACCTGGAGAGTTATGCGCAAGCGTCTTGTTCCCCATTCGGTGCCGCTGAGCAGCGGAGCCGGTGGTGGAACGAGACGCCAAACTGTCTGAGCGTCAGCGAGTTTTTGGCGTCCCGCCACTGGCGAGCAGCACAAGGGAGCCCGCAGGGCCGGCATCGTCGGGTGTCTTTTTCTTGATACTTGTTTTGGACAAGCAAAAGAAGTATGCCAGGCGGCGAGCAAAACCAAGTTGATTGACAACTGAATGATGCTTACAGCAATGAGGTACTCATTTACCGGAAGAGCCATATTTTTAATAAAGGAGCCCCTATGAATGTTCATGATGCCTTGGCCGTGCGAAAGTCTGTGCGCGCCTTTCTCGATAGACCGGTCAGCAGGGAGACGGTGAATAGGATCCTGGAGAGCGCCAGGTATTCCCCCTCCGGCGTCAATACGCAGCCCTGGCAGGTCGCTGTGGTCATGGGCGATACAAAAGAAGCGCTGCAGAAACTGATAGAGAGCGCTTTCAGGAGCGGCGAAAAGCCGCAGATGGACTATCTGTATTATCCGGCAAAATGGTTTGAACCATACAAGAGCAGACGTTTTAAATGCGGTCTGCAGCTTTATGAAGCCCTGGGGATAAGGCGCGAGGAAAAAGAGAGGCGACTGGAGCAGTGGGTTGCAAACTACCGGGCCTTTGATGCTCCGGTTATGCTTTATTTCTTTATGGACCCGGGGATGGAAGCGGGTACATATATGGATTACGGGATGTTTCTGCAATCGGTGATGCTTGCTGCCGTGGAGGAAGGCCTTGCCACCTGTCCGCAGGCCGCCCTCGGGGAGTACCCGCAGATTGTCAAAGATGTTCTTGGATTTCCGGAGGATTCAATCCTTCTCTGCGGCATGGCGCTCGGCTATGAAGATACTGCTGCCAAGGTAAACAATTATCGAACCTCACGCGAACCGGTTGAGACTTTCACCAGGTTTTTTGATTAGCAGGCATACTGGAATAATGACAATTAATGGTTACCAGTAGCCATAGCCAAAAATTTTGATATAAAAGTATGCTGCCGGTGTTGGTGCGGTGGTATAGGTTTACCGGAGGTGGAGGTTATGGCGAAAGTTCTCAAGGGCGATTTTACTCAAAAACATCGCCTGAAGATTCCTCACGGGTCAACTGAGGGTCCGATACCAGGATATCAGTTGAAGCTCGCCGTTGCATTCTCTGACCCGCTTATCTGGCGTACCGTTCAGGTGCCGGGAAATATGACGCTGGCCATCCTGCACAAGGTGATTCAGGTCTGCATGGGATGGGATGACTCCCATACGCATCAGTTTCTGGTCGGTAAAATTTTCTACCAGTCAGGGTTCGGCATCAAGGATATGCAGAAGGAACCGCAGTATGATGAAAATAATTTTGAACTTCATCAGTTGGAAGAAGGCATGCAGTTTCTCTTTACCTATCTCTATGATGGCGGCGAGGGATGGGAGTTGGAAATTACCCTGGAGGAGACCATCAGGGCTGGTCTGGGACACGATTTTCCTCTTCTGATGGGTGGCCAGCGGGCATGTCCACCGGCAGAAGTTGGCGATATTCATCGATACCAGATACTTCTGCATGAAGCTGAAACAACGGCTGACAGCGGTCCGGTACGGATCAGCCTGCCAATGATTCCGGACTTTGATCCCGATAGATTTGATCAGCACACAATAAAAAATCAGCTTGCGGAAATAAAATAGAGCTGAGTGATTTCGCGAGAAAAGGAGCGCAGAGAAAATGGCAGTTGAAATTGAGGTGGATTTTCCTGGGAATCTTAAGGTAGAGGCAAAGATCAGAGGGTTTGTTATTTCCACAGATCAACCTGAAAAGTCGGGTGGGGATAACAGCGGACCAGCACCGTTTGAGCTTTTCACCTCTTCTATCGCAACCTGTGCAGGTTATTTTGCCATGAAGTTCTGCCAGGCCAGAACCATCGACACCACCGGGATGAGCTTCAAAATGTCCTATGACTGGGATAACGAATTGAAACGCTATCCCAAAATGGTGATTGACCTGACTCTGCCTGAAGGCTTTCCGGAGAAATATCGGGGAGCGATTATCAAAGCAATGGACCAGTGCGTGGTAAAAAAACATATTCTTGAACCCCCCGAATTTGAGATATCGGTTCGCTGAGGGATTGGTTTCGGCAAAAGAATATCAGACCACTCTTGTTCTCACCCCCTGTCGCCTGGACAGTGCGGCGGCATCTCGCATTCATTTGAAGGCAATAAGCAGGTATTTATAATTAAAGGTTAACGGGTATGTTTCGTTCTTTTTTCAAAAGTAGAAGATGGTTTTTGTGGGCTTACGGCGGAGGTCTGACGCTGCTGGCATCCCTTGTTGTGCAGGTGGAACTGACGGTAAAAATTAACGCGTGGTACGGGGGGTTCTACAATATCCTGCAGAAGGCGACGGAGCATGAAATATCCGAGTTCTGGGCAGAGATGGTCAAGTTTGTCTATATTGCCATGCCCTATGTCCTGATAGCAACAGCAACCGCCTATTTCACCAGAATCTATGCCTTCCGGTGGCGGGAGGCAATGACCTTCTCATATGTGGAAAAGTGGCAGGGTGTTAATGAGGAAGTTGAGGGCGCAAGTCAACGTATCCAGGAGGATATCTATCGTTTTGCCCGGATTTTCGAGAGTCTTGGCCTGCAGGTGATGAGGGCGATTCTAACCTTGATCGCCTTTCTCCCGATACTGTGGGAACTCAGTTCCGGAGTTGACTTGCCGCATATTAGGGATATTCCGGGCAGCCTGGTCTGGGTGGCCTTGATCGTTTCCCTCGGTGGTCTTCTGATTTCCTGGTTTGTGGGTATAAAGCTTCCCGGACTTGAGTATAACAATCAGAAAGTGGAAGCTGCATTTAGAAAAGAACTCGTCTATGCAGAGGACGATAAAATCAATTATGGAAAAACAGAGTCAATTATTGAGCTGTTTACCGGTTTGAAATTCAACTATCATCGTCTCTTCATGCATTACGGTTATTTTGACATATGGGTGAATTCCTTCGAACAGCTGATGATCATTGTTCCCTATCTGATCATGGGGCCGGGGCTTTTCACCGGTTTGATCACGCTCGGTGTACTTGTTCAGGTTTCGAACGCCTTCAGTAAAGTCCGGGAGTCATTCTCGATTTTTATCTCAAACTGGACAACGATTACCGAACTTCGTTCTATCCATAAACGTCTGAAAGAGTTTGAGCTGAATATCCATTATTGATATCCCCAGCCCATCGGTTTTTCCCCGGCGTGTTTCAATGTGAGCTGAGAATGACAAGCGCTGGGTTGAACGCGCAGCAGAGATGATCGATATGGAGATGACCTTTGCTGAAGAGCATTGAGCAGAAAGGGGCACCCGGTTGGCCTGCATGTCTCGAATGTTTAGCGATAAGGATCAACCTGCAAACTGCAGAGTGCATGTGTCTGGCGGGAAGATTTCTGCATCAGTGAAGGTTTAGTGCGGCCAGCGCTTCATGTATTGCCGCGGCAATTTTTTCCCAGGCCTTTGGCGAATCACGCAGCGGCCTGGAAATTTCCAGCTGAACCCCTTTGCCGCTGGTTCCTTTATTACAGATATTGTCCGGTCTTTTTCCACCGTAACCAGATGTCTTGCTACAGATAACAGAGGGGATTTGGGCACCGCCCAACGCTTCATTGATTTGCTCTTTCAGTTCATCGTACAGACCTCCGATATAAACCATATGCTCTTTCTGGGTACAGCCATGTATGGCAATAACAAAAGCAGCTGATCCAACAAGGGCCAGGGCCTGCTCTTCGTCATAGTTATGACTGGTGATGTGCAGAACATGGTTGCCAGTGGACCTCAAGCCGTTAAAACAGAAGAGATTGTATCTGTCTGCGGCAACCAGCTCGGCTATTTCTGAGGTGTGCGGCTCAATATTTCCGCCATGCGGGGCAATGACCGTGATGTGAGCATTGCGATCTTTCCACTTGATACGGTAATCAGTCTCTTTATTTCTGAGCTCTTTGAAACTTCTGTATGTATCCATGCACCTGGTCTTTGTCTTGGAGGGTTGATGACTGATCATTGCAACTGGCCACGTTCTGCGCCACGTGCTGCGCTACGTGCTGCGCTACGTGCTGCGCACGTTTACTCTGCTAAAAGTACGGCAAAATTTGATCTTTGACAAGCTGCAGCAAAAGGAAACGGCTGTGGAACAAAGCGATTGATTACTGCAGGAATTGTTGCTACTGATAATAGGAGGAATGTCATCCGGACTTGAATGATCCGTGGCCATAATTTTTTTAACGGCCTGCTGCTGAAATGGTGGGCAAGGAATTCGGAGGTGGGTATGAAACTAAAATATTTTTCTCATTCTTCTTTTCAGATTACAACGAACAGCGGTCAAACGCTGCTTATCGATCCGTTTCTTGATGACAACCCGACATCGCCAGTAAAATCTGCTGATGTCTCAGCCGATTTCATTATCCTGACCCATGCCCATGGCGATCATATCGGTGACTCCTTCAAAATCGCCGAGAGGACGGATCCACTTTTTATCTGCGTCAATGAACTGGCCAACTATTGCATTTCCAAGGGGTTCAGGGCCCATAACATGCATATCGGGGGCTCTCACACCTTTGATTTCGGCATGCTCAAGTTTACCATTGCTCATCATGGATCAATGACGCCTGATAATACCTACGGGGGAGAACCGGCTGGTGTGGTACTCACTATCGATGGAATAACAGTATATCATACCGGTGATACCGGTCTGTTTTACGACATGAAACTGGTGGGAGAAATGAACCCGCTGGACTATATGCTTCTACCGATTGGCGACAATTTTACCATGGGGATTAGCGATGCGGTTAAAGCCGTTGAGTTGGCAGATCCGTCTGTGGCGATACCGATGCACTACAACACCTTTCCGGTGATCGAAGCTGACCCGCAGGAGTTCAAAGCAAAGGTTGAAGCAATCGGCAAGAAGGCTGTGGTCATGGCGTACGGCCAGGAAATAGACCTCTGATGGCAAGATAATTTTTTTAAGTACCAGATTATGGTGTGATCCGTTTTCGGCAACCGCAGGTGCAATGAGGA
>CAVOLI010000002.1:0-368419 GCA_963696725.1 uncultured delta proteobacterium | reverse complement strand
TAGTAGCGGTGCCCTGTTTCATTCTGGCTGGCCTGTTGATGCAAAAAGGCGGACTTGCAAAACGACTGACCGATTTAGCCAACTCCCTGGTCGGCCACATGACTGGCGGACTCGGCCTTGTGAGCATCACTGCCTGTGCATTTTTTGCGGCGCTGACTGGTTCGGGGCCGGCGACCACGGCTTCAATCGGTTCCATAATGGTGCCGGCCATGAAGGATGAAGGATACAAGGCCGGTTATGCTGGTGCTATCGTCGCATGTTCCGGTGGTCTTGGGGTTATTATTCCCCCCAGTATTCCGCTGATTCTGTATGGTGTTGTCGCAGAAGTATCGATAACAAAACTTTTTATCGCCGGTATCATTCCTGGGATACTCATTACCTTTCTGCTTGCTTTGACAAATTATATTTATGCACGAAAAACGGGATTGAAAGGTCAACGTGAAAAGTCCAGTTCAGGCAAGGAAATCTGGGCATGTCTCAGCAATGCCAAATGGGCAATGTTAGCGCCTGTCATAATCCTTGGTGGAATTTATGCAGGAATATTTACTCCTACTGAAGCTTCAGTCGTTGCAATTTTTTACTCAATAGCAATTTGTTCGTTCATCTATGGATCGTTATCTTTCGGTGATATTTTTGATTCAGTTAAACAAACTGCAAAATTAACCGGTATTGCCTTTATAATAATTTACACGACGATGGTTTTTGGCGAGGTTTTGACGCTGCACAGGGTTCCACAGCAGCTCGCTGAAAATCTTCTTGAACTTACCCAAAATAAATTCATTATCAGCTTTCTAATTTATACCTTTATTCTGTTAATGGGCATGTTTATGGGCGTGATCCCCATGATTGTTCTGCTTGTACCAATATTGCTACCGATTGCACTCGCTATTGGAATTGATCCGATACATTTTGGAATAATATTTGTTGTCGCTGCAGAAATTGGCTTTGAAACGCCCCCCGTTGGTGCAACATTGTATATAGCTGTGCCAATTGCAGAAACATCGATAGAGGATATATCAAGATCTGCGATATGGTTTATTCTAGCTGAGGTAATTGGTCTTGCCATTATAGCGGCATTGCCATCGTTGAGTTTATTTCTTACAACGTTTATTTAAGATTAAAAGAACAGGACTGAAGGTTTTTGTTATTAAAGATAACTAAGATAATTGCTTAGTTGTTAAATGGTTGCTACGAAATTTTTACAGTTATAGTAGTAACCGGAAATGTAGCCAAAGAAATCTCTAAGAGGTGATGAAATGAAAAAAACAATTTTTCTATTGATGTTTGTCGCTCTAACCTGTTTCAGCACTCAGGTAATTGCAGAAGTTGTTTTCAGCTTCGGACACAGTAACCCCCCGAATGACAGGAGCCAGAATCACTATTTCTATCTGAAATTTTCTGAACTTGCAAAACAATATAGCGATGGAGAAATCGTTATAAATGAGTTTCCTTCCAATCAGCTGGGTGGAGAGCAGGATCGGGTTAATAAGGCGCGTAAACAGACAAACCTTATCACCCAAGCTTCCACCCCTAATGTCACTCCGTTCGCCCCATCTGCAGGAATCCTAACACTGCCATACTTATTTGATGATATGGATCAGATATTGGTACTAGTTAATGGGGAATTCGGAACAATTCTCTCTGATTTGATATTAAAAGAGTCCGGTCTGCGAGTTCTGGGTTATTTAACGACCGGATTCAGAGTGATAACCAACTCCAAAAAGTGCGTCCGTACAATCGGTGACATGGACGGCCTGAAAATTCGAGTACCAAAAGATACTATAATGTTAAAAACATTTGAGGCATGGGGTGTGAACCCGATTACCATGGCATGGCCAGAAACGTTCACCGGACTCCAGCAGGGCGTTATCGACGGACAAATAAACTCCCATATCACCAACTACGCGGCGAGCTTTCATGAAGTTCAGAAATACATCACTCCCATATCTGCGATGCCATGGATTGCACCAATTCTGATCAGCGAGAAGAGTTTCAGTCGACTGGAGCCGAACATCCAGGAGGCTTTGGTAAAGGCTGCACGTGAAGCGACGCTTCTCGAGCAAGAATGGGGCCTGGAAAAAGAGAAGGAATTTGAGGGAATTCTTGTGGAAAAAGGTATGGAGGTATGCGATCTCGAAGACAGCGATGTATGGAAGGAAAAAGCACGCGCTATTTGGCCGGATCTTTATGATAAAGTAGGTGGAAAGGAGCTTGCCGACCAAGCATTGCAATACCTGAAATAATTCTGGGCTCAGTAGCAAAGTGTGTTTTTCAAGCAGGTAAACGAAAAGCACACTTTGCTGTTAATTATTTAGTAAAGAAAATCTAGTTAGCATAGGGGTAATCAAACGTATGGAAACTAATCCCAATATTATTCTATTTATTACCGATCAGCAACGTGCCGATACTATTAATGTTTTGGGTGCTCCATGGATGATTACCCCCAATCTGGATCGTCTGGTCAAGGAGGGAACTTCATTTACTAAATGCTACACAACATCGCCGGTCTGTGTCGCTGCACGTTCAAGCTTGTTCACCGGCTATTATCCCCACAGTACGGGAGTATTTACTAATTTCCAGCCCTGGGAACCAACCTGGGTAAAACAGCTTGCCGACAGTGGCTATCATTGCGTTAACATGGGGAAAATGCATATCAATCCCTATGATAAGCTGGGCGGGTTTCATCAACGGTACCCCATAGAAAACAAAGACCGGCCGCTGTTTTTAGACGAACATCAAAGAGCGTGGCATGATGAATGGGATAAGGCCCTGCACTCAAGAAATCTTATTAAACCGTCTCGCTATAATCGTCTGGAGCAAGATCTCGAGTTCTTCTTACAAGCTCGAGGGTGCTACCCATGGGAATTAGATGAAGACATGCATTCGGATGTCTTTTTAGGTGATATGGTTCAGTGGTGGCTGAAGGAACGCGAGTCCACAGCGCCGCTTTTTCTACAAATTGGATTTCCTGGGCCACATCCACCATACGACCCCGTGCAAAAATATCTATCCATGTATGATGATGTTGATATACCCGTACCGGACCTTACCGATGAGGAACTTGAATCACAACCCCAGACCATAAAAAATCTGCGCATGGATATGAAACGATTGAATATCGATTCAATAGCATGGGTAGATAAGCCAACCAGGGAAGATATGGTCAAGATTCGTAAACATTATGCAGCCAATATCACAATGATTGATGAAAAAATTGGGCAAATAATGGATGCTCTTGATCAAAAGGGTTATCTCAAAAACTCCATAATAATTTTTACCTCGGATCATGGTGACGCTTTGGGTGATCATGGATGTATCCAAAAATGGAATATGTATGAATCGTCGGTGAATGTTCCGCTTCTCTTCTGGTCACCAGGAAATGTGCCTGCCGGAAAAGTTAGTGATGAACTGGTGCAGCTATTTGATGTTGCACCCACCATATTAGAGAAAACGGATGTTCCCATACCCGAATCTTGGGAGGCTCAATCACTGTGGTCAATTATTAATGAGGATTCGAAAGGACGAGATGTCGTTTACAGCGAATTGGCGCGTGATCATATCCAGCTCACGAGTGAATATATCATTATGAGGCGGGACAAAAAATATAAGCTGGTTTGGTATACTGGTGATAATTTTGGTGAATTATTTGATGTAATAGATGACCCACATGAGCAGCGCAATCTTTGGAACAATCCTGAATATATTGACACACGGAAAAGTTTGCTTCATGCATTGCAAGAGTGGCTTGTCATGAGTCTGTTGCGAACCAATATGAAACCAACTGAGAAAGCACAACAGCCCATGGCAGTTGACTGATTGATGTCCGCTGAAATTTAAGAATTGAACGGTATGTTCTGGCTATACAGGTATTCAGCTTACATAAAAAATTTATAGTTTGAACCTGTTAATCGCATTTTCAATTTTTACCGGAGAAATATGCAATGAGTGCTAAAAATGTAACCAAGCGACCTAATGTCCTCATTATCTACCCTGACGAGCTTCGTGCCGACGCAATCGGATGTTCAGGCAACCCCGTTATCAAAACGCCTTATTTCGACCGGTTAGCTGAAGAAGGTGTACGGTTCGAAAAGGCTTTCACATCGTTTCCGCTGTGCACACCATTTAGATCTTCTTTGTTTACGGGAAAGTACGCCCATTCCACGGGGTGCTGCGCAAACCATTTGCCAATAAATCTCGATCAGGAATTTCTCCCCCAAATCTTAAAAGAAAATGGCTACCAGACAGGATACATTGGTAAATGGCACCTCGATGGAGGCGGAAAACCGGGGTTCATTCCCAAAAACCGACGTCTTGGATTTGACCATTTTATCGGTTTCAACCGGGGCCATTACTATTTGAACGCATTGTATTTCAAGGATACGGATCAACCCTATCATTGCCCCCGCTATGAGCCAGATTTTCAAACAGATCAGATTATCGATTTTATGGACAATGCCCTAACCAATGATGCGGATCAACCATTCTTTGGTTTCATCTGCTACGGTGCCCCGCATTTTCCCATGCATATGCCTGAGTACTATAAGAATCTTTACTCACCTGAAGAAATTGTTCTTCCCCCTGGTACGGCCGATCCCAAAATGCAAAAGAAAGTGATCAACTACCTTTCGAGCAACAATTTTCCATTGGCCAGCGGTTCGTGGGGCGAGGGGACCGATCATCACGGTTCCTTGGAGTCTGAGCAGGCCGTGAGAGAATATATGGCCATGTACTATGGTATGGTGGCTAATGTTGATCATAACATTGGCCGGATACTTAACTGGTTAGACAAAAAAGGAATTGCTGATGATACAATGGTAATCGTGGTGAGCGATCATGGAGACATGGCTGGTCAGCACGGATACTATTGTCGGACTAAAAAAACAGCGTACTCGGCAGCTGCGCAGGTTCCATTGTTGATACGATACCCGAAGCGATTCCCCCAAAACAAGGTGGTCGCTTCATTGGTCGATGCCTCCGTAGATACGATGCCGACCATTTTGGAGGCTCTCGGCATAGATATACCGGACGCTGTGCATGGAAAAAGTTTTTTGCCTTTGCTGGAAGGGACTTCCGAAGCAATTAGCGAAGAGCTCATGTATGGCATTATGAAGCAAACTGAAGGTGAGGAACGATTCCCGATCCCTGAAAGAGGAATACGAACGGAAGAATTTTTGTATGTCCGTACAGAGAAGGGCCCAAAGCTGCTCATACAATTAAAAGACGATCCTTTTGAGTTAAACAACCTCGTTGATCGATTGGAATATGCCGAAATAATGAAGGAATTTGACAAAAAGATTGACGAGCATATGAACAAAACAGGTGATCGATGGGATATCGAGGCTATTGTTTTTCCATCGGATTATACTTCTCATGAAGAGGGTATGAGAATATTGGAAGATCTCCATGCTAAGGCCATCGTGGAGTTGTAGGGTCGCGGATCACGGATAAAATGCCATTACACAGTGTCGTCAAGCTGTGTAATGGCATATTCAATCGATGAAAAAAATTAAAAAAATACAGCCATTTTCTCTGCTTATCAAGCCAGCGTCAGCAGACTGCAATCTGAGATGTGCCTATTGTTTCTACAGTGTAAAAGCTACTCTTTACCCACAGTCTTCAATTCATCGTATGCCTGATGAAATTTTAGATAAACTAATTCACTCTTACATGCGCACTTCTCAACCTCAGTACAGTTTTGCCTGGCAAGGTGGAGAACCTACGCTCATGGGAGTTGATTTTTATCGCCGGGTCACTCAGTTGCAGGCAAAGCATGGGTATTACGGGGCCAGCGTGGCCAATCATTTACAGACCAACGCCGTCTTAATGAATGATGAATTAGCTGAGCACCTTTTTCAGTATAATTTCTTAGTTGGAGTGAGTCTGGACGGCCCTGCTGAAATCCACGACCAATTCCGTACATTTCAGAATGGAAACGGCAGTCACGCTCAGGTTATGAAAGGTCTAGACGTGCTACGACGGCACAACGTAGAAACAAATATTTTAACCCTGGTGACCTCGGTCAATAGCAATAAAGGAGGAGAGGTATACGACTACCTGGTGGATCAGGGGATATTTTACCATCAGTATATTCCATGCGTGGAATTTGGGGAAAAGAATCTCCCCATGTCTTACGCTCTAACGCCAGAGGCGTGGGGTGAATTCCTGTGCACCGTTTTTGATCACTGGGGTGCAGACAAAACAAGACGGGTGTCGGTACGATACTTTGATGCGCTACTCCATTATTTGGTTACAGGAGATCATATCATCTGTCATACAGGAAAAAAATGTAATGAGTATTTTTTGGTTGAACACAATGGTGATGTGTACCCGTGCGACTTTTTTGCACAAAGCGACTTGCGGCTCGGTAATGTGCGCAAAGATTCTTGGTCTGATCTGATTAACTCGAATAGATACATGAGATTTGGAGGCAATAAGCAAGATTATAATCAAGCCTGTAATTGCTGCGAATATCTTCAACTGTGCCATGGTGACTGTCTCAAGCATCGTCTTAACCATGGCGCACACAACCCTGGGCAAAAAAGCTGGTTATGTGATGGCTACAAAATATTTTTCAACCATGCTTATCCCACATTACAGAACATGGCTGCTGAGATTCGACAACTACGGAGCCTTTCTTCCTCTCCGAAAAATCACTTCATCCCACAACAGGTTAAAGTGAGACGAAATCAATCTTGCCCCTGTGGCAGTGGTCTCAAGTATAAGAAATGTTGCGCTGTGTAGAATTTATTCTGGTAACCCCGAAATTTTATCTTCCAGGCAGAAATTCAAAAATTAACTGTCTGCCAAATAGGGAAGCTACCGCGGACAATAAGGAATACTCTCGCGCTTAAGGCTGTGTGAAATAGATGCAAATAATAACCGTAATAACTCAGAATAGGCTATTTGCTGTGACTAAGCATTGAGCTTAACCTTGCCAATTCGAAGGACAACTAACCTGCTTTTCCTATCAGCTAGAGTTCTTCCTGATATGTTACAGAATCCCCCATCACTCCAATTGAAGAGGCTCGTCTTGGCAATGTTAACCGTTTAAGAAAACCTGCAAGTTAGGGCTATTCCTGTCTTCCTAAGGTTAATAGGTAGAGTATTTACGATAGCAGCTAGCACTATCAAATCTATCCATTTGAAAATATGAAGAATATTTTATTCGGTTAACCTTACCCGCAATATCTGGTGAAACATTAAATGGTAAACGATTCTGACTTTAACCGTAATTACTGAGGATTGTGTAGGTAGCCATTTAATGAAGTGGGTAAAAAAAAACGGAATATGTGATCTGTATAGGAAGAAGTGAATATATAGTGATTGTTTTTTTTATTGTAATTTGATTTGGCAACTTCACGGTTGATGTCAAAAAAAATCTCCATGGCAAACTGCTAACCAGGTTTTACCATAAGTATTTGTAGGGTATCTTCCAATCAGTTAAGATAACTCCACAATGATGGTCATTTAAAGCTAAAACTTAACCGGAGTAAAACATGTCTATCTGGCTCAGGATTCTTGTAACCTTTTTATTAATGGTTGTGATTAGTTTTATGGCGGGTGTCATTTGGGGATCGATGATCAATTTCGCAATGCCGAGCTATATTTCTGGTGTTATTGGTGGGTTGGTAGCAGTACCTGCTTGGGAAATTTTAAAACGATATAAGCCAAGGAGTGAAAAATAAGTATTTTCCAGAAAGTACGAGAGGCCGTTGAGTTGCCCCACTTATTTAGCTCAACCTTAGCTTTTACTATTTCCTGACATTGCCCAAGATAGAAATTTTCCCAGAGTATCGCCGAGCCGAATATGTACAGGAATAGTCCTAAGTTGCAGTTTTGCTTAAATTGATGAGATTGGCAAAAGACATTCTTCTATTGTTACATTTTGGATTGAGTTACAATTCGTCACATGTCTGATTTGTAATTACCACCAGATTATCTGGAAAAAACAATAAATTTTCTCACCCTCTCGTTTGCAATAACTAATTTCAACCCCGAATGGTATTCCCGAGGTTGTGGATTTATCTCGGCACGGCAGGAAACATTTTCGATAAAAAGAGCAAATTGGCCGTCAGTTTGTTAGCTTGTTCTAAAAGTCGTATATTTCGATGACTAAAGATATCGGACATGCGTATAAAACCTTGATAATCAGTTCTGGTTAATCAATATCTTTTCTTGTTTTAGATAATGATCATAATTCTTTTTTTCCTGTTTGTTTATTCGACCGTCACCCAGTCCAATAGGATCAAGGTCTTGCGCCCATTTTTCGAGAATGGTGCGTAATTTTCGTGCTTTTTCGGGGTAGTGACTGATGAGGTTGGCTTTTTCTTGAGGTGAACTCGCCAAATCAAAAAGCATCTCACGGCCATCCGACAACCGGATGTATTTCCAGTCACCTCGCCTGATAGCAGCTTGGTTCCAAAAGCGCCAAAAAAGATCTCGATCGACGGTTTTCTCTGCCTTGCCTGTCAGATAGGGCATCAGATCAATACCGTCCAATTCCTCTGGTAGCTCGGCTCCGGCAGCCGCAAGGCTGGTCGGTACAAAGTCAAGAGAAGAGACCGGCTCTTTAAAAACCATTCCCGCGGGAATTTTACTGGGCCATGTTATGATGAATGGAACGCGTACTCCGCCTTCCATTACCATCCCCTTTTCTCCGAGCCATGGTTTGTTCAGAGAGCCGTCCCATGAGCCACCCATAAAAGAAATTGGGTGATCTTTCATATCGATCGCCAGTGGTGCACCGTTGTCAGAGGCAAAAAAGATAAGTGTGTCGCGATCAATCTTCAACTTCACCAATAGGTTGCGAATAGCACCGATACCGTCGTCGATGGCTGAAACCATGGAGAGCGCATACCGGCGACGTTCTGGCATTTGGTCAGGGAAGCGGGAAAGATATTTTTCCGTGGACTCTAGCGGGACGTGTGGTGCGAAGTAAGCTAGGTAGAGGAAGAACGGTCTGCTGTTGTTGCGTTTGATGAACGCGAGTGCGGCATCGGTTTGGATATCGATGCGGAAACCGGGTACATCTAGCCACTCGCCATCCGTGTCGCGATCATTACCATCGAGTCCATAATTGATCCAGTAGTGAGAAATCTCGCCCTTAAAAAACTCGTCAAACCCACGGTTCTGTGGATAGTACGGAAGGATCTTCTCGAACGGGATTTTTGACGTCTGACTTCGGTCTGTATAGCCTAGTACCTTGTTCGCCCATTTGTGGGTGGCTAAGTTGGGTTCAAGGCCCCATTTACCCACGAACCCGGTTCGATAGCCGGAGTCACGCATTCGATCGGCCAGCGTCTTTTCTGACAATGGCAATGGCCCTCTGCCATTATGGTCAAAGTCGAAGCGCTGCTGATAGCGGCCGGTCAGCATACCTGCACGTGACGGCGAACATTGTGGAGCTGTGATGTAACCAGCAGTAAAGAGAGCGCCATCATGTGCCATCCGGTCAAGGTTGGGAGTCTTAACATCTTTTGCATGACCGTTGACCCCTAAGTCGGCATAACCTTGATCGTCAGTGAAGATCACAATTACGTTGGGTTTATTCGCTGCGTTTGCCGTGCATTCCAATGAAAATAATAGCAATATCAATGCATACTTCAGCATGATTTCACCTGCTTATTGGATTTCATATCTGATCATTGCAAGGTTATCCAGTCTATGCACATTGTAGTAGTGCAATCGATCCTATCCGAATGTTACTGAGTGTTTTCGTCTTGCTCTCTTTATCATTTTCTGCTCCTTGTTTAGGGCAAGCGGTCATTCAATAGGTAGCAGGTTTTTCACTTAACGGCTTGTGTAAATTTCCGGGGGCTATTTTGTCAACCCATATATCAAATTTGTTGCGGACATGTTCATAGAGCATCAAATAATAAGAAACGAGGAGGTGTAGAATATTTCTTATTTTGTTATCGGGTAAATTTTGAGTAAATGTCCTTTTTATTGTGATTTGGTCTGGCAGCCCTGATTTTGTCTTCTATCGACCTAATCTCATTTTCTGTGGTCAATATCAGCCGAAAATGGCTTTTAAGGCAAAGAAGAAGAGCATTGCCATAATGGCACCGGCCGGCAAGGTGACGAGCCAGCTAATGAAAATGTCAACGACAACTCTTAAGTCCAGGGCGCCGATACCGCGTGCAAGACCGACCCCGAGAACCGAACCCACCAGGATATGGGTCGTTGAGACAGGCAGACCGGTTCGACTGGCAATAACGACAGTCGTTGCAGCTGCAAGTTGAGCACAGAAACCACTTGATGGAGTCAGTTCGGTAATCTTTTTGCCAACGGTCATCATCACCCGGTACCCCATAGTTACCAGGCCAAGGACAATGCCGCTGCCGCCAAGCAGCAGTATCCAAATTGGCAGATCAGACTCCTGCATAACCTCACCGCCAGAGTTGATAATGGAGATGATGGCTGCAAGTGGTCCGATACCATTTGCAACATCATTTGAACCATGGGCAAAGGCCATGGCACAGGCTGTAAAGATCATCATTGGGGCGAACACCCTTTCTACACTGGCAAAATGAAAATCACGGTCAGCTGTGTGATCCTTCTTGACTTTTCTGATAAATATCCAGCTTGTGCAGGCAGTCAACAGACCAAAAAAGATAGCAACTGAAAAACTCTGAAAGACACTCAAGTCAATTTGCAGGTGCTTTAATCCTTTAAATATGGTGACAAGTGAGATAATGAAGCCAACCAGGAAAACATAGACTGGGGCATAGCGCCTGGCGTTCTTAAGAGGATCATCGGTATCGAATATAAGCCGTCGTGTGCCCATAACGAGCAAAAAAGAGACAGTCCCTCCAACTACTGGGCTTACCACCCAACTGGCTACGACATTGCCTACCTTTCCCCATTTCACGGCATCTGGGCCAATGCCAACGATGGCAAAGCCAATCAACGCTCCGATGATCGAATGAGTCGTGGATACCGGCCAGCCTTTCCACGAGGCTATCATCAGCCAGAATGCCGTAGCAAGCAGGGCTGCTAGCATGCCATAAACCAGGATCTCAGGGTTGTTGACAATACCGCTTGGGTCTATGATTCCTTTCCGAATAGTACTGGTAACATGGCCTCCAGCCAGCACGGCTCCAGAAAATTCAAAGATGATTGCAATGCAGATAGCCTGTCGGATCGTAACTGCTCCCGACCCAACTGAAGTACCCATCGCATTGGCAAGATCGTTAGCTCCAATTCCCCACGTCATAAAGAGGCCGAAAATTATTGCGAGAATAGTAAAAACCGTTCCGTAGGTTGCAATAATTTCCATTGTTGTTCCCGTGTTATTTTTAGATAAAGCGCAGCAGTCGGTCGGCGACATTTTCCACTTGATCTGAAATACTTCCAAGCAGGTCTATGAGTTGATTCCAGAACATCACAGAGACAGGATCCATAGCTTTTTCGCTCTCATGCCGGTTTGTTTTTGGGGCCCTAAAGATAAACAATGCGCTGGCAATCTTGTGCTCGCTCAGCCGGACGCCAGCAATCATTTCAGGTACATTTTTTGTTTGCGGCCGCGCGATCCTATCTGAGCCAGTTTGTCAAGCTGCTCAATCATATTCCTGGTGGCGGCACTGATTCCTATGGTTCCTTCAGATAATTCATCGAGTCTTACGCTGGGTGAACCAGGTACTTCCATGCTCCGAAAGAGCAGGATTCCGGCAATATCCTCGGTAACATCCGCCATACGCTCCTGCGGTAAAATGCGAGTACAAAATATAGTTGGGAACTGCCAAACTACGAGCGATCAACGCGTAAAGTATTTGAAAGAGGTTAGGGCTTAATTAGCAGATCAGGAGGAGAAAACACAAGAAGAATATGCTCTTTGACAAAAACGCAGAATATCTCTGTTGGGGAAATGCTAAAAAACTTAATTGGATCAATAATCATCTGATCAATGAGATTATCACGAATTATAAGGAACCTGGGAGATAAATGTCAGCTCTTATCTGGACACCCTCTCTTAACCCGTCAGGTAAAATCTCTATTTCTCTAAATTGTAAGATCCTGGATAAGACCTGACACAATACAGTACCGTGTCTCAATCCAATCTGACAAGCTTCCATGATTTTCGTTACGATGGCTGAAAGATGTGGAGGAACCATCTAAATCTATTAATGACGACAGATTATTCATACCAGCACATCAGGTAGTGCTTGTTCCGAAAACACCGGCTATGCGGTGGTAACCGTGTTCAACCAGATGCGTAACGATGCTGTGAGCTGATGAAACGTTATCAATAAGAACATATACTGGGGGTAATTATGGGCGGAGGTAGGAGAAGCCGCTTATATCCAATGACATAGGGTTGGTGATGGCTCGGTTATCGACAGCGCAATTCTTGACAAGAAAGCCCGGATTGGCAGAAATGCCCGCATACGCTTTCTGGCCGACCGGCCTGATTCAGAAACTGAAAACTGGTTGGTCCGGGATGGCCTGGTGGTCATTCCCAAAAGTGCGGTCATTCCTGATGATACGGTCATTTGATCAGCAACGTCAGGCCTCCGGTGCAAACAGCCGCCCGGTAGAGCCCCGCCCGCTTAATCGGTTCTGTCGAACCATTCCATGATCAGCCGATAAGAGATCGATACTCGGGTCGGAAGCAAATCCGGGATTGTTTTGATTTCATCTCTTGTGAACCAGCGGGCATCTTCGAGTTCGTGGTTGTCTACAACAATTTGATCTTCCTGTGCCCGGGCAGTATAGCCAAGCATCAAAGAACCTGGGAACAGCCAGGACTGCGAATGTTGATATTTCACCTGGTCAACGGCGATACCCGCTTCTTCACGGATTTCACGAATCACTGCCTCTTCCGCTGTCTCTCCGGGTTCGACAAATCCGGCAAGCGTCGAGTACATCCCTGCAGGCCATTCACTCTTTCGCCCGAGCAGGCATCGTTTGCCTGATGAGACAAGAACGATCACTGCCGGGTCCATGCTCGGAAAATAACGCTCCACGCACGCATCATTCCGGCAGATGCGAACGTGACCACCTTCTGATCTTTCTGTTTTATTACCGCATTTCCCGCAGTACCGGTTCCTTCTGTGCCAGTAGCTCATGAATCGCGCCAATGTCAGAATCTGCGTATCGCGGTGATCAAGCAGGGAAAGAACGGAGCGGAGATTCAGGAAGGCGGCATTTGTCTGCATGCTCAGATTTGTCGCCATTTCATCTGAGTTTATGACGGTTGCAAAATAGGGCGTCCCTTCATAGATCCCTAGAAATACCATTGAGTCAATTGAATCCAAGGGTTCAGTCAGGTTTTTGTTATTCAGATAAACAGCCCTGGGTTGTGGAGTAGTGGCGCAGAGAACATTCAGTTTGTGGATTGGAATAATTCGACAACTCTCATCGTGAAATGTATCGACAAGCCAGGTTTTATCGATCCGCTCCATGGAAAAATGATCCATGGACTGTTTTGAAATGGTATCTCTTTTCATTCTGAAAGATTTGGTCTCCTGATACGAAAATTTTGACATGCCAATTGCCTTTTGCCTGTTCCGCGACTCTTTGTGCAAATGGCAGTAAGCAGGGTCCTGCAGCGGGTATCTACCTCGGAACAGCCCCGTAATGAGCGACCAGCGATGACAAGTTTTCAAAATCTTGAGCGCCGACAAGCTTATGCTGACCCATGACAAAGGTCGGAACTGCGGTGATGCCCATTGAACGTGAATCATCCCAATCCCGGTCAACCCTGGCAGCGTAGGTCCTCTCCCTTAAAACCGTCTCTGCAGCGGATTCATCGAGGCCGGTCTGCTTTGCCAGATCCAGCAATACCGTCTGTTTTGCAAGATTAAGCCCGTCCACGAAATAAGCTCTGAAGGCTGCCATGTGAAAGCGGTGGCCCTGCCCCTGGTCTTCCGCCCACAGTCCAAGTTCCTGGGCAAGCCTGCTGTTGTACGTCCTGGTTCTTGGCCCAAACGGCAGGCCAAGCTCCTGGGCGGTCAGACTCAGTTTTTCAACCATTTGGCTGATCTGCTGCGAGTCGGTCCTGAAAAGATCTTCAAGAAGCTGTCCCTCTTCCGGTGTGTCGGGGTGAAGGGGAAATGCCCGCCAGCGAACATTTAGCTCATATTTGTCCTGCAGTTTTTCAATACGCCCGGTAATGAAGTAACACCAGGGTCAGATATAATCTGAGAAAATCGTCAACTCTTTTGACTGCATCATATTTCCTCCGCTATTCCTTCGAGCCTTTTGCAAAACGCCCTTTTCGCTCAACTTCCGCGTTATGCTAAAAAATTTTATCCTCGGAATATCAATTATACGCCTGCGGTAAAATTTTTCGCATGCCTTGATTTTGAACGAAAATCATCATTTTGCAAGCGGCTCCTTCGTTAGAACAGCTGATGACAGCAAACCGTCATCAGCTTCAGGTATGTTACTGCTGGAATGATTGTGCACCAGGTACAACAGTATGCACCGCCATCGAAAACATCAATGCCTCAGCTTATTTTTATTAATCAATACAGTAAAGTATGTCATTTCTCTGAGGCTTTTCCAAGGCACGTGGATGGTGTTGTGATTTCCGCTTCTCTCCGGTGCGACTTTACAATCGTAAATCGTGGCATTACCGTCAGAGTGATGGCTTAATGAATATTCCTGCCTGGTACGCGAGGAACATATCGGTAAGTGCCATCGGAAAAAGTGAACTGAGGTTGATCGATAAACCGCAAACCTTTAAAGTGGTGAATGCAATGTATTTCCAGCACGTTACGGTTCTCATGTCTACGCTTGTTTTCATGGCAGCAGCCGGCATGGCCGCTGCCTCCGGGGGTGAAATGAAAAACGGTTCCGCAGGAACAATACTTTTGTCGACGGCATATGCCGAATTTAATGAGCCGTGGGCCATGACGTTTCTGCCGAGCGGTGAACTTCTGGTGACCGAAAAACCGGGAAATCTCCTACTGGTCAGCGCTGATGGCCTTTCCAAGGTGATTGTTGGCGGTGTCCCCGAGGTTGCCTACGGGGGACAGGGGGGATTGGGCGATATCATTTTAGACCCGGATTATGAAGCTAACAAGCTGGTGTACCTCTCCTATGCGGAGCAGAACATATGGGGTAAAAAAGGCGCTGCCGTCGCGCGCGCGCGACTCAATTTTGACCAGGGCAGCCCGGTATTAAGCGACCTGGAGGTGATCTGGCGTCAGGAGCCGAAGGTGACGGGAAACGGGCATTACTCGCATCGCCTGGCTTTTGGGCCGGACGGTAAACTTTATATTACTTCCGGTGAGCGGCAGAAGCAGGAACCTGCTCAGGACTGGTCGCAGAATCTCGGCAAAGTCATCAGGCTTAACCCGGATGGTTCGGTACCTGCAGACAACCCGTTCCAGGATAAGGGGGACATTGCCAGAACCTTCTGGTCAATCGGGCATCGAAACCTTCTTGGCATCGCTTTTGACGTTGAGGGACGGTTATGGACCCATGAGATGGGACCAAAGCATGGCGATGAATTAAACCTGACCGTCAGCGGCGACAATTATGGCTGGCCTGTTGTTTCCTGGGGAGACCAGTATTCGGGTGCAGATATTCCCGATCACGACACACGGCCCGAATTCAACAGTCCTGAAGTGTACTGGGTGCCGACGATAGCTCCTTCAGGACTGGTCATCTACGATGGCGGCATGTTTCCGGAATGGCAGGGCAGCGCACTTATCGGAGGACTTGCTTCCAGGTCGCTGATACGGGTAAAAATAGAAGGCGACACAGCTGAGGAGGTGGAACGTTTCGACATGGGCAAACGCATCCGTGAAGTCGAGCAGGGACCGGATGGCGCTATCTGGGTGCTGGAGGACAAGGAGGGAGGCCGCCTGCTTAAACTTGCTCCATCAATATGATTCGCTGAGAGACAGGAATTTACTCAGTGTGTCATACCCTCACTATTAGAAACCTGACCTAAATTGATCAATATTGCTTCCTGTCCATGGATACAACGAGCTGGTTGGTCATTTGCTTGAACATCGTTACCGAGTTGCTGGTTATGATTACGTTTGACTTGCTACCCTGCAACTCTCTCGATTTTCATAAAACCAATAATGAACAATCGGCGTATCTTATTCTTGCATGGACAGGGTAGTCTTTATCGAACAACCAGGACTGAGCAGGGTGCGGTCTGCAGTACCCGGTTGGTGACACTGCCGACAAAAAGGCCCTCCAGATTCGTCAATCCCCTGGAACCCATGAGGATGAGTTCACATTTTTCAATCCTGGCAATCTCTGAAATCGCGGCTCCTGCCGGCTCTTCCATCAAGCGCTCTTCGACCGTTAATCCTGCATCTTTTAAGCGCTGCAGAAACGGGGCAATCAGTTTTTCCGATTCGCTCATGATGCTTGAAATTTCCTCATCCCTGTAGGGCTGGCCCAAAATAGTTGGAAACCTTCTGTGGCAGTAAACGAGAAGGACTGCTGCACTAAACTGTTTTGCGTACCCAATGGCTTTGTCTACGATCAGATCAGAGTGGCCTGAACCGTCTATTGCTACGAGTATTTTGTTTCGATTCATGGGGATTCCTCCCGATTTGAAGTCACGTACGTTGACGTCTTAAAACATACCCGCTGTCTAAAAGCCCATATCTTAGAGCATAAACGGTGTTCTATCCTGGCATTTGGAGAATTCTTTATCGATTAGAGTGAATATATTCAATATCTTGTCTTTGGTTTCCATGGTATTACCCACGGTCTCCTGTTCAACAAGAGCAGAAAGTTGAGTAATGGCCATGTCTATAGCCGGCTTCAGCTGTTCCACTCTTGCGCTGACGCCCTTTAAAGCCTGCGGTTCTTCGAGTTTTCCAAGGGCCTGCTGCCATTCCCTGATTTTTCCGTCAACGAGATCGTTGTAGGTCTGCGCATGCATGGAGTTCCTCCACTTGTCTTCTGTTCGCGAATCAACTATGCCGCACTTCGATTTTTGCCTCTATCTATACTATAAATCACGATCAGGAGCTGGACCAAAATAATCTTGGTTTCCCAGGCACAGCTGATTTCCTTTACCGGGGGAGTTTTTCAAGACATTTGCAGACAAAAAAGAGTGCACCGCCAACTGCGGGAGGGGGAGCGGATTGGAAGGATACTAAAACGGCGTATCTGGGCAAAGATCGTGCTTCAATCTCAGAACCGCACTTCCGGGGCTTGTCAGGATTTTGTTTTTGAACACTTCTGCAACAGAACCATGCGCCTGTGCTGTGGAAAACTGTGCCAGCATGATCAGGTCATAGCCCCTGAAATGGAGGTCAGCTGCCTGCTGCAACAAAGCGTTGTGACCAGCACCATCACCTTTTTCCAGGAGATCCATCGCCTCTTCGACAAGTATGGTGGTCAGCTGGGCGCTGCTGCCGTGTTCTGCGGCCTGTGCTTTGAATTCGGCTTCCATGGAGGCAACGCTCGGCCCAAAGGTCGCGAGCATGCCGATTTTCTCTCCTGCCAGCAGCGCTTCTTCAAACATCGCTTCGTTGGGCTTCAGCACTGGAATGTCCAGCCGGCGTTTTACCCTGTCGATCGCTTCCCCAAAGGCCGAGCAGGTAAACAGGATTGCGTCTGCATTAATACTGTTTGCGTAATCACCAAGCGTGACGATTCTGCGAATAATATCATCAGCGCTGGACGGGACCCGTTTTCGATCGATACTTAATGAGTCATCAAGGATATTTGCCAGTTCCACCTCCGGCCAATTCTGCTCGAAGGCCTGCCGAATCGGAGCTATGGAGAAGGGAAGAGCGTGGATCAGTGCGATCCGTTGTGTCGTGACTTTTTCCATTATTTTTTTAGTTGCTGAAAGAAACGAACGTATCTCGATGGTTTGCTCCTATATAGGAGATATGAGTGTTTAGAGCAAAGCAAATTTTGATCAGATTGCAGCATGCAACGGGATCTGGTCGCCAATACAGGCAGCGCCGCGCTTCAATGCCTCTTTATTCTGTTTATGCAGCCGGGGTGTCTTTTTCAGGAAGACTTTGCCAAACGCCTTCATGACGCTTGACTCACTGACAACGGTGGTGAGTCTGAGGTAGGCACCCAGCATTACCATGTTGGCCATCTTTACGTTGCCGCACGTTACGGCGATCTCATTGGCGGGAATATAGAAGGCATGCAGGTCCGGCCGGGCGCTTTGCTGATCAATCAGGGAGCTGTTCACCAGCAATCTGCCGCCCGGTACAACCAGTGGTTCAAACTTGTGAAAGGATGGAAGGTTCATGACGATGGCGCAGTCAGCGTCATCGCTGATCAATGGCGAGCCAATCGGTCTGTCTGATACCTTCACACAGCAGTATGCGGTACCTCCCCGCATTTCGGGCCCATAAGACGGCAGCCAGGAAACCTCCTTGCCTTCAATCATCCCGGCATATGCAAGCAGCTGACCCAGCGACATCACTCCCTGTCCGCCGAAGCCCGCACAGATTAGTTTTTGAGAACTCATGTGATTGTCTCCACAGCTTTATACACCCCGAGGGGATAGTACGGGATCATGTTGTCTTCAAGCCAGTTAAGCGCTTCAACCGGACCCAAACCCCACCCTGTCGGACAGGTTGAAAGTACCTCAACCATCGCGAATCCTCGGCCTTCCCGTTGATATTCAAATGCCTTTTTGATTTTTTTTCCGGCCTGGCGAACATGCTTCGCTGAATGAACTGAAACCCTTGCAATGTATGATGCCCCCGGAATTTCGGCAAACATCTCAGCGATTCGCAGCGGGCTGCCGCAGTGGGAAGCGTCCCTTCCATCCGGTGCTGTCGTGGTCTTCTGTCCGACCAGGGTGGTCGGGGCCATCTGCCCGCCGGTCATCCCGTATATCGCATTATTTATAAAAATGACCGTGATATTCTCACTGCGATGGGCGGCGTGGATGATCTCTGCTGTGCCGATTGAGGCAAGGTCGCCATCACCCTGGTAGGTGAAGACAATCTTGTCCGGATGAACGCGTTTTACGCCGGTTGCGACGGCAGGGGCACGGCCGTGAGCCGATTCGATCATATCTACATTGAAATAGTTATACGAGAGTATCGAGCAGCCTACAGAGGCGCAGCCTATTGTATCGCCAAGGACATCCAGGTCAGCCAGGGCTTCCGCGACGAGGCGGTGGATGATGCCGTGGGTGCAGCCGGGACAATAGTGGGTCTGCCGATCCTTCAGCCCCGCGGTTCTGGCAAACAGTTTCAGCATATATCACCTCTCTCCCAGGAGCTTTGTTACATGATCGGCAATCTCACCGGGTGTTGGTATTACGCCACCGCACCGTCCATAAAAGCTCACCGGAAACCGCTCCTTGACCGAGAGCCTGACATCGTCGACCATCTGACCGCAGTTCATTTCAACGCAGAGGATGTGTCTGCAGGGGGGTGTAATGCCGGTAAAAGGTTGTGCCGGAAACGGCCAGAGCGTTTTGGGTCTGATTAACCCTGCCCTGATGCCGGTTTTGGCCAGGATCTCGATGGAATCCTTTACGATTCGGGAAGTGGAGCCATAGGCGACGAGAATGATTTCAGCCCCGTCGGTTCGAAAAAGCTCAAATCGATGCTCCATTTCTTCAATGGTCCGGTACTTTTGCTGCAGGGTTTTGTTGTGTTCCTCAAGTATTTCCGGGACCAGTGACATTGTTTTAATGATGACGGAATTTCTTTTCCCCTGATGGCCGGTTGCCGCCCACTGTCTGGGCCGGGTGGGTTGTTTCTTTTGTTTTTTGAACTCGACCGGTTCCATCATCTGCCCCAGCATGCCGTCACTGACAATGAACACCGGTGTGCGGTAGCGTTCTGCAACCCCAAAGGCTTCAGACATCATTTCCACAGACTCCTGGATGGTAGCGGGAGCAAGGGATGGAATCCGGTAATCGCCGTTGCCGCCGCCTCTGGTCATCTGGTGGTAATCTGCCTGGCTTGGCTGTATGCCGCCAATGCCCGGCCCTGCCCGCTGCACGTTCAGCACCACGCAGGGAAGCTGTGCTGCTGCAAGCACTGAAAGCCCTTCCTGCATAAGTGCTATTCCCGGTGAGGAAGAAGATGTCATCACCCGTCCGCCTGCGGCGGAGGCGCCGTAAACCATGTGAATTGCCGCTACCTCACTCTCTGCCTGAAGGTACACTCCACCATGTTTTGGCAGTTCTCTTGCCAGATATTCCGGGATCTCATTTTGAGGCGTTATCGGGTATCCGAAGAAATGTGTGCAGCCGCTCATGATTGCGGCCTCGGCAAGCGCCTCATTGCCTTTCATCAATTTTCTGGACATATCAAGCTCCTGCATGAACGGTGCGCTCAACGGAGATTGCACAATCCGGGCACATTACAAAACAGTTGGCGCACCCTATACATTCTTCCATCCGCTCAATAATGACCGGCTGATAGCCGTAGACATTCAATGTGTTTTTTGAGATTTGGAGAAGGTCAAGCGGGCAGGAAGACGCGCATAGTCCGCATCCTTTGCAACGATCAACTGCAATGGTGACGATACCTGTTACTTTTTTTGCCATGCGAAACCTCCTTACGCCAGTCAGGATGTAACTCAAGCATTAGAAACACGGCATCTCGTGCGGCCTGACCTGTAAAATCCGGCACTCCCTTCAGCTTATACGCAATCAAAAGACATATCCTGATGCGCAGGAAATACCGGTACAAAGCCGCATATCTATCTGAGTAAAACTATAATCAGTCTCGTGCCCCGGGTCTATACAATAAAGTGAGGAGCCTTTTGCAAAACGGTCTTTTCGCATGCCTTGCTTTTGAACGAAAAGCATCATTTTGCAAGAGGCTCTGAGGTTAATGGAGTTTGGATACGTGCAGACGATCAGCTCAAGACCTTTTGCGGATCTTTGGGAGGTTCGATCCTTGCCAATGCGAAAATAACACCCGCCGAGAAAAAAAGCATTCCGACAAAGAGCAGCGTCGACTGCATTCCCTGATACTGGTAAAGGGCACCGGCAATAAGGGGTGCAGCAGCGCCCATCAGGCTGCGCCAGAATGTCATGATACCAAGCATGGTGTTCTCGACGCGTCCCTTGACCATGTCGATGATAGTGGCATTGATAAGGGAATAATCACTCCTGATACTGAATCCAAGGAGTATGATCAGTACGGTGAACATGGTGCCTTTGCCGAAAAAGGCAAGCGCAACCACAAGAACGCTTGAGTAAAGAAGGGCGGGAACCAGGATGATTTTTCTGCCAAAACGATCGGAAAGATGGCCCATCAGTGGGCTGACGAGAAGGCCGATTGCCCACAGCAGGCCGAAATGGAAACCGATCGAACGAGAACTGAAGCCGCTGTCGTGCATGTAAATGGGCAGAAATGTGATAAGAACCGTAAAACACATGCTGCGGAGCCCGGCGACAATATTGACTTTCCAGATATCGGTCGTTTTCAGGATGTGAAAGGAAACCTGCAGCTGCTGCAGCGGGGTTTCCCGAACAGTGTCCCCGCTGCTCCCCGGCTGATCCGGTTTTTCCCGGCAGAGCCGCTTTAAAAGCAGAAATGTCCATACGGCAATGACCAGAGGCAGGACGATATACATTGAGAGGATCTCTCGCCAGGAGAAATAAGCAAGCAGCATTCCTGTGGCCATCGGCCCTATGATGTCTCCACTGCTTCCCCCGGCACCGTGGATGGCAAAGACAGTGCCCCGTTTTTCAGGAAACCTGGCACCGAGTTCGATAAGTGACGGCATGTGCCAGATGGAACTGGCTGCAGCAATAAGCAGCATGCCGACATAGAGAAAAAAATAGACTGGAGTGATGGCAATGATAAACCAGCCGCCCGCGAAAACAACGATGCAGAGGGTCATTATCAGCGCACGGTGCCGGGCATGGTAATCCGACATCATTCCACCGGGCAGGGCAATAAGACCTGAGACAATTTCTCTGGTGGTGATCAGGGCACCTATTTCAATCGGGGAGACGAGAAAGGTCTGCTGAATTGAGGGCAACAGCACAGCAAAACTCTGTCCCATAAAATGAAATATCGAGTGACCGAAAAAAAAGCAGAGAATGAGCAAGGCATTCGCTTTCAAGGTTTTCGGATCGCGAGCTTTATTGATGATGGTTCAGAAAGTCGATTAACGATTTGTTAAAAACAGCGGTCTGTTCGATGTTTGGCAGGTGTGCTGCCTGCGGTATGATAACGAGTTTCGAGTCGACGATGCCGTCATGCAGGGCTCTGGCTGCAGAGACAGGGCAGCCCGGGTCCTCTTCGCCGACCATGATCAGCGTCGGAACTGAAATCTCGGGAAGTCGATCACAGAGATTCATGTCGCGGATCGCCGCAGAGCAACCGATAAAGCCTTCGACACCGGTGCCGAGGATCATCTCTTGGACTTTTGCCAGCGACTCAACACCGGCCAGGTGAAAAGGCGGAGTGAACCAGCGTTCAAGTGTTGCTTCCAATAATGCTTCTATGCCGTGACTCCGAGCAGTTTCAATACGCTCGTTCCAGAGAGACTTGGGCGGCATGATGCAGGCCGTGTCGCAGAGCACAAGTGACCGAAGTCTTTCGGGATGCGTGAGGGCAAACTGCTGGCCGGTGAAGCCCCCCATGGAAAGACCGACAAAGTGAACCGAGCTGATACCGAGGGCGTCTATCAATGCGTAAACATCTTCAGAGAGAAGATCGATACTGTAGGGTCCCGGTGTCGTTTCTGTACGACCATGGCCACGCTGGTCGTAGCGCAGAATCCGGTAGCTGGTCGAGAGTTCTTTTACCTGACTGTCCCACATGGAATAGTTGGACATCAGGCTGTTGCTGAACACGACCACCTGGCCTTCTTCAGGTCCATCAAGCTGATAGCCTATTTCAATATTGTTCGCTTTTATTTTGGAAACCATGTCTCGTACCTTTTTTCGAAATTAAACTGAAGTGCTGCTGTAAGATCCTAGTATAGCTGCATCAGCTCCAGAGTGATACCTTCCGGACCTCTCAGAAAAACTATTTTACGATCGCTTAATTCTGTCGGGCCGGTATTGATGCTGCACCCCAATCCGATCAGGCGTGAGCAGGCAGCATCGAGATCATCAACTTCAAAGCCGACATGATCATAGCCCAGGCAGGATCCTGATTCCCCGTCCGCCTGTTCACCCTGCTTTGGCACTCGCAGATTGACCTGCAGGTTGCCGGCCATCAGAACAGCGCCATCAGCACCGCCAAAAACACGGTATTCTTTAAAAAGTGCACCAAGTCCTGTTGTCCAGAACTCGATCATTTTTTGTAGATCCTTACAAATAACATGAAGATGATTAACTTTAAAGGTGTTCATGATCCGATCCTTTTCGCTGAATAAACGGTTGACCTGGCTATCAGCAGGTTTTTTAGCACCAGGAACAATTCCTTTTTGCCATAATACGCTAAACGTTTGAGATAGTAATCACGCGAAGATGGAAATGCACCAATTTTGTTGCTTCCGGGGCCTGGCGGTTGACGGCAGGTTGGCATCAGCCGGAAAACACAGCCATTCCCCGCATGATACACCATGGTCATGGAAAAAGAATTCAGAAGATTGTTGACATCAGTTATTATATAGGATAATAAGACAATCATATAGGATTTTGGTCACTATCATATACGATCATGGGAGTGGTGTCTGTTTATGCCCGCGGAAGGTAAAACAAAAAACCTTGTTGTCTACGAAAAGCTTCGGCAGGCGATCATCAAAGGGACGTTGAAGCCTGGGCAGAAACTCGTCATGGCGAGTCTTGCCAGAGATTTCAAGATCAGTGAAACTCCGATTCGTGAGGCCATCAGAAGACTCGAAAGCGATGGCTATGTGACTTTTACCCCTCATGCCGGGGCTGTGGTAACCAAAATCAATGATCAGGAACTCTCGGAAATCTATCTGATCCGTATCTCCCTCGAGGGGCTTGCCACCCGGTTGGCGGTGCCTTTTATCAGCCCGAATGATATCATCTGGCTGAAGAAGAAAAATCAGGAAATGAAAGCAGCCATAGAAAGAGGCCGCTACGAAAAACTTGCCCGGCTCAACAAGGCGTTTCATCTGCGCATCTACAGGGCTGCTCCATTTTCACGCCTGTACAAGATGATAGCTGACCTCTGGGATGCCTTTGAACGTTGGCCAAGTATCTTCTCATTTGTGCCGACGAGGGCTGAAACCGCAATCCGGGAGCATGAGCAGATCATCGAGGCCTTGCAGACAGCGGATATAGACAAAGCCGACACGTTGATGAAAGAACAGAAAAAGAAAAGCCTGGAGGCCTTGCAGAGCTATATGGTTCAACTCAATACCGGTTCGCCTGAGATGCTGGAAGAGATCTGGCAGAAACAGGCAGAGCGCTGAGTCGAGCAGAGCCCTTCAGGCAAAAACGCGGAGGATAACAAACGATGGATCTGGGAATAGCAGGAAAAAAGGGAATCGTCGGCGGGGCAAGCTCCGGTCTTGGCAGGGCGTGTGCGATGGCACTGGCCCGGGAAGGCGTTGAGCTGGTGATCGTTGCCCGCACCGAGGAAAATATCAGAAAAGCCGCAGAGGAAATCAGCGCTGCCACGGGCACAAAGGTTATTCCTGTCGCCGCTGATATCAACAGCGACGAGGGCAGGGCTGCGGTGCTGCAGGCCTGCCCTGAACCGGATATCATTGTTAACAATTCAGGCGGCCCGCCGACCGGAAATTTTCGTGACTGGGATCGACAGGCATGGCTTGATGCCATAAACAATAACATGCTCGGTGCGGTTTTTATGATCAAAGAAACGGTAGACGGCATGATCGCCAGGAAATTCGGGCGAATCGTCAACATCACTTCCAGTGCCGTGAAGGCACCGATCAGCATACTCGGGCTGTCAAACAGCGCGCGGGCCGGCTTGACTGGTTTTGTGGCCGGAACCTCCCGGGAGGTTGCCAAGCACAACGTGACAATAAATAATCTGCTTCCCGGCGATTTTGAAACCGAGCGGCACACAGCAAACACCAAGGCGCTGGCAAAGGTCCAAGGACGGACGTATGAGGAGATGAAGGCAATCAGAACAGCAGCGGTTGCTGCGGGCCGATTTGGTGATCCCGCCGAACTCGCAGACCTCTGCGCGTATCTCTGTAGTGACCAGGCTGGATTCATCACCGGCCAGAACCTGCTGATTGATGGTGGTAAATATCCGGGGACTTTTTGATCCCGTTTGTTAAGTGAAGCCGCTGAGACCCTGGTGGGCAATGACAGGACTGGCGAGTAACCATATTACAGGAGGAATGTGAAAGCAGTACGTTGATGTAATAGGAGGAGTTTTCAGGATTACCGCCTTCTTGGAAGAAGGCGGGAGTTGACAAGTTAACCTCACACTAACTCTAGAATCGCAGGAGGTACGAAATGAAAGTTCTCACGAAAAGAATTTCAGTAATGTTTGCTGCCGTGCTGGTTGTTCTCAGCATCAGTTTCAACGTGCATGCCGCTGACAAGATCAGGATCGCACTCGGTGACGTAGCGTCGGTTGAAACCCTCTGCTTTCTCGTTGCTCTCGATCGTGCCAAAGATCGGGGTCTGGATTACGAGATGACCGCCTTTGCCAAAGAGCAGCTGGCAATCCAGGCTGTAATCGGCGGCCAGATGGATCTCGCCATCGGCACTCCCTACTCGATCATCCAGAAAAGCAAAGTGTCACTGAGAAACATTTTTCAGTTGAGCAAACTGGTTTTTTATCCTGTCGTTGCCAACAAGTACCAGACCTGGCAGGACCTCAACGGTGAACCGTTCACCTTTCATGCCCGCGGCACCGGTACCGAGGCAATCGGTGATATTATTATAAAACGAGAAAATATCACGCTGGGTCAGCGCAGCTATGTACCGGGTTCCGAGAACCGGATCATTGCAATGATGAAGGGCCAGATAGACGCGACGATCGTTGATCTCTCCAACAAGAACATCCTGATGGAGAAGGCTGGTGATAAGTTTCACGTGTTGCCGGGCGTCGATGATCCCGCAAGTGATGAAGTCCTGTTTGGCGAACTTGCCTGGATGCAGGAAAATGAGGAAAGCGTGGCAATCCTTGTCGAGGAACTGCTCAGAACCTGGCGTGAGATGACCAAGGATCCATCAATAATGGAGCAGGAACGTGCAAAGCGTAATCTGCTCGCCGATCTTCCCAAAGAGCTCCTGGCTGATGTTGATGCCTATTACAAGGAAGCAGTGGAAGGCGGACTTTATGATCCCAATGGCGGTGGACCAGAAGCTGCTAAAGCTGACTTTGAATTCTATGTAGCTGCAGGCCAGATGGAAGGCCCTGCTGACAGCCTCAAGGTCGAGGACTACTGGTATCTGGCCCCGCTGGATGCCGCTAAAGCCAAGTTAGGCAACTAATGTCAATTACCCATTTGGCTGCCCATGGAAAAATCTCTGTGGGCAGTCGAATGGCGTATTGAGTCACATCTCTTTACGGCAACAAGGAACAACAATGTCCACCTTTTTAACGCATCCATTAACTCTGCGACTGTTATCCGTCATTATCGCAGCCGGTTTCTGGGAATATCTCGGACGCATTCCAATCAGTCCGGCATTTCCAACTTTTTTACAGACAATGTCAGCCCTTGGCGGAATGCTTGCTGACGGATCAATGGTTTCCGTTTATCCGGCTACCTTTCAGCCCCTGCTGATCGGGTTGATTATTTCATCTGTTTTCGGTATTGCCTGCGGTGTCCTGATGGGACTGAATACAAAAGCAGAGTGGTTCGGCGCTCCGCTCTTTATCGTCCTGCAGTCGGCTCCGCTGGCGGCGTTGATCCCGCTTCTCACTTTTGCCTACGGGATTGGTTTAACCTCAAAGATATTGACGGTCTGCATCATGGCAACACCGGTCATCGTCCTGAACGCCTATAGCGCGGTACGCCATACCCCGACGTCAATGATCGAGATGGGTCAGTCCTATCTCGGCAGCAATCTGCAGATCATCATCAAGATCATTATTCCCGCCGCGAGCCCGGTGATCTATGCGGGCCTGAGACTGGGCGCGGCAATGGGGTTCATCGGGGCAATTCTTGCGGAACTGCTTATCACGCCAACCGGCATCGGTGATCTGATAACCTATAACCAGTCAATTGCCGAGTACGATAAAATGTATGCCGCCATCTTCTCGATTATGGCCTTTGCGGTGCTGTTTATCGAAATTTTAGAACGAACTGAATACATGTTTTTCAGACCAGACAAGAGGGTAACCGAATGAATCCTGTAGCAGACGCTGTCTCCAATGACCAAATGAGTCCTGTCGCAGAAACTGTCTCCAATGATGCTCTGCCGATCGCTGTATCGGTAAATGATGTCACCAAGATTTACCCCGGAGGAGTTGAAGCGTTGAATGACATGACGATCCAATTTCCAAAGGGTGAACTCACTTCACTGCTGGGTCCGTCCGGCTGCGGGAAAACAACACTGCTGAAGATAATAGCAGGGCTGCTGAAGCCGACATCGGGTAATGTTACCGTCAACGGGAAACCGGTAACTGGACCTGGCAAGGAGCGAGCCTTTGTTTTTCAGGACTTTGCCCTGATGCCCTGGGCTTCAGTTCTGCGAAATGCCGCTTTCGGTCTTGAACTGCAGGGTGTCGCCAAATCTGAGCGTCATGCAGTCGCCGAAAAATATATCGAAGCTGTCGGCCTCAAAGGCTACGAGAATCTTTATCCCCATGAATTATCCGGCGGCATGCGCCAGCGTGTCGGGTTGGCACGGGCGCTGGCGGTAAATGCCGAGGTTCTGCTTATGGATGAGCCCTTTTCCGCCGTTGATGAGCAGACCCGCCGAAAATTTCAGGAAGACCTGCTGGAAGTTGTGGCGGATGAACAGAAAACATTTATTTTCGTCACGCACTCGATTGAAGAGGCGGTTTATGTCTCCCAGTCCATTGCCCTGCTTCTGCCTCGGCCAAGCCGTGTCTCTGAAATCATCAGACCCGCTATCCGGCGTGACATCTCTCCGGATGCAATCCGTCGTGATCCCGTCTACCTCGATATTGTCGAGCGCATCTGGCAGGGTCTGCGGACCTATGTAGAATAGGAGGAAGGGGAAAAATGAAGATATTTGGAATGAAAATACCGATGATGGCCTCGCTGCTTATTTGGGCGGTTGTCTGGGAAATTGTCGGCCAGTTTGAGCTTTCGATACTGTTGCCGCCATTCAGCCACATCATTGTCAGGCTTTTTGAAATCGTCCCGACGGCGACTTTCTTCAGCGCCTTCTGGATAACGGCAAAATGCTTTCTGATCGGCACCGGTATCGCCATTATTATCGGCATACCAGTTGGCGTGCTGATGGGACGGTCTATTGTTATTGACCGCATGCTGCTTCCCTGGGTGAACATGTTTCTGAGCGCTCCCCTGACGGCCCTTGTTCCGGTTTTGATGACCCTGTTCGGATTTGGTATGAAAACCATTATCCTCACCACGGTGCTTTTCGCCGTCTGGATTATTGTTCTCGATGCCCGGGCCGGTGTGAAAAACATTACGCCCTCGCTTGTGGAAATGACCAAATCCTTTCAGGCCAACTTCTGGCAGGCATTTACCAAAGTATATGTCTGGGCGGCACTGCCGGAAATTCTGGCGGGCATCCGTCTTGGCTGTATCCGTTCGGTCAAGGGAGTTATTATCGGTCAGCTGCTTGTCTCTGTTGTCGGTTTCGGGCGTCTGTTCGAGCTCTATTCGTCCAACTTCCTGATGGAGCACATGTGGGCTCTTTTGTTCGTCCTTTTCTTCTTTGCGTTTTTAATTGCAGAGGGGCTTGGGATACTCGAGCGAAGATTCGAATATTATGCGGCTTCCCGAGGATGATGATCAGCGATAAAAAGACTGGAGATTGATTTTATGGAAAACAGGTATTTTCGGGAAGATAAATGGTGGGTGAGCCCCTATAACTTTGTCGATGAGGTGACCAGTCAGTTTGATCTGCCCGACAAGGTTGAGATACACGATGCTACCTTACGGGATGGAGAGCAGACTCCTGGTGTTGTTTTAAGAAAAGACGATAAAATCAGGATCGCCCAGAAACTCGATGAGGTCGGCATCGAGCGGATAGAGGCGGGAATGCCTGCTGTTTCGCAGGAAGATTTCGATGCCATCAAGGCGATCAGCAAGCTCGGCTTGAAGGCAAAGATCTTTACCTTTGCCCGGGCGCTATCCGTCGATATCGACAAGGCGATTGACTGCGGGGCTGATGGCGTAATCATTGAAATTCCCATCGGTTATCCCAAACTGAAATATCAGTTTGGCTGGACCTGGGAAGATGTCTTTCGCAAGAGTATCGACTGCATAAACTATGCACGCGAAAAAGGCCTCTATGCCGTCTACTTTCCCTATGACACGACCCGTGCAAGAGACGAAGACCTGACCAACCTTCTCAAAGGTATCATGAAGGAATCACCACCCGATTCCATCGGTGTTGTGGACACCATGGGATGTGCGCTTCCCGAGGCGATCAAATACATGGTTCGCAAGGTGAAAACACTTACCGGACTGCCGGTTGAGATCCACACCCATAACGATTTCGGCATGGGAGTGGCGACGGAACTTGCTGCGGTCACGGCCGGTGCAAGCGTCGTTCATTCATGCATCAACGGGCTTGGCGAAAGGACGGGGAATGCCGCTCTTGAAGAACTGATGGTCGGCCTCCATGTTCTGCTCGGCTACGAGACAAATTATAAGTTTGACCAACTCCTGCCGCTCTGCAAACTGGCAGAAGAGCTCTCCGGCGTCAGCCCCGCGACCAACAAACCTATCATCGGAACGGGGAACTACACGAGAGAATCGGGTATCGGCGTCGATATGGTCATGAAAAAGCCGCTGTCCATGTTTGCGACAGCCCCGCAGTTCTTTGGCCGTGAAGGCGAAGTTGTGCTTGGCAAGAAAAGTGGAAAGGCCTCCATTACCTGGGCACTGGAAAAGCTTGGAATTGAAAACGTCGGCGACGATACGGTTGCCGCGATTCTTGCTGAAGTAAAAAATAAAGGCACAGAAAAGCGGGGATTGCTGACGCCTGAAGAATTCAAGGCGATTGTTGACCAGACGGTGAATTGAAAAATTCACCCGTGACAGAATCGGGGCTGCCTCCTGTCAAAGGCGCATTCAAACCGGATGTCTGCTGGTGAGAATGCGCCTTTTTTCGTGCACGCCTGCTATCTATTCTCCCCAGGGCTTAATCGCTTCTTTCAAGGCTTTGTATCCCTCTATAAAACCGGGGCGTTTGTCGCTGTAGATCCCGTCGAAAGCAGCGAGTGTATCGTCCAGCCATTTGCGCAGCTTCTCATTGCCGGGATTGGCATCAAGGTAGGCGGTACGGATCAGCACGAAATGGATGCGCGGATCGTATGGCTGCTTGGTGCCGCCCATGGTCTCGTCCCCGTCCAAGAGGCGCAGGAGCATCGCGTCGGCTGAGCCGAGTGTCTGCTCGTGGATCGGGGGTCCTGACATCCGGTGCATGACGGATGTCATGTCGCGGCCGTTGCCGGTGGTATAGCCCATCTCGCTCCAGAGTTTTGCGGTATCGATGTCTTGCCCCAGCCGTCTGGCGACAAGAGAGCTGAAGGCGCGCAGCGGATCGGAAACATCAGCCAGCAGATCGGTGAGGCGATCGCCGTCGAGATCGGTGGCCAAAATGATGCAATCACGTTTTTCAATCAGGTCCCAGAGCAGCAGGCCATAATTGGTATCGGAGATGTGCTGTTCGATGCGACCGCCCCAGTTCTCCATACCGGCTTTGAAATCTTTGGGCAGCAGAGCGATGATTCTGTCAACGGCCTCCTTGTGTTCGACATAGCCGTCAACCGCATAGCTCCGGCCGACTTCAAACTTTGTGCCCTTGAGCAGCCATGAGTGCAGTCCGGCATTAATGCCGTCCTCCATGGCCTGGGTCGGTTTCATCGATACGCGACCGATTTTTCCGGTCTCGTGTACCATCTTGAGAAACAGCCGGTTGGCGTAGGCCATTTGAATTCCCGGCGTGTTCATTTCCGAGTGGATGATGCCGGTCTTTGCGCTGACATTGAACCGTGCCCGGTCCTGCGAGTAGGGCAGGCAGGGCATGCAGCGGACAACGGTGATAGGTCCGTAAGGCCGGACGTTGCAGAAGACGCCTGCCTGGGTGCGCAGAGGAGCATTTGCCGATTTTCCCAGGACCACAACCTTGCCGCCTTTGCCGTCCTTGACATAGGCATCACCGGCGGTGGACCACTTGATCGAGGTGCAGTCCATGTTGCCGAACCAGGCGAGCGAGGCGAGCTTCGTGTCGTGCCTGTACTGCGACCACATCGGTACCGCATAGAACGGCAGTCCCAGGACGTCGATTGCCGCCAGTGTGCCGATAAGTGCGAATGCATCGGTCAGGGAGTGGGCGATGGGGTTGACCCTGCCGTCATGGCTGCCGCCTTTCCAGATAACCGCATCCGGATAGCCCTCTGGTTTGACGTCGGCAGGCTCGAAAAGCCTGGATAACTGGCCGAACAGGTCTCCACCTTCATGTTCGGTTCGGGCGATGGACATAAGATCTATCATAGTAACCTCTTGTGTTTTTAGCTGGTGTGAGAATGGCTGAGGAACTCCGAATATGGTATCGTAGTCTCGCAAAACCTGATTACCGCTAGATAGCATCAGGCGTGGCGAATTGCAAATTGTTGATAATACTTGGTGTTCTATGGAAAAGCAGTCGAGAAAACAAGAACCTTCCGTATTCACGGCCGAATCTATCATTTTTATGCCGTCGAGGCAACCAAGATGTTGCAACTGCTGCAGCGCGCGGGCCTGGATCAAACACTATTTTGAACCGCCGTCTTTTTTATAATAAGGGATCATTCAGTCACAAGAAATGGTCGGCTCTCAAAGGGCGGTAACATTCCCCGGCAGACGCTTGCATCAGTGATTTTTTCCTTGACAAGCACCAACGCAAACGCCTACATTGCACCTTAGTGATAGCGCTGTCATAGTAACTATAGTCTTACAATAGGGGAGAAGTCTATCACCGGGTTGATGAATTTGAATCCGCGATCCTACCCTTTCAATGCAGTCCAGAAATTCAGGAGGAGAAACTATGAAAAGATTTTTCGCTTCGATCGTAACCGCAATCGCCTTAGTTTGCCTGGCATTATCTGCATCAGCCGGCAATTATCCGGAAAAACCCATCACCTTTATTGTACCCTATTCTGCCGGCGGCAGTTCTGATACCCTTGTCCGCGGCATGCAGCCTTTCCTTGAAAAAGCCCTAGGGGCAACGATTGTCCCGAAAAACGTAACCGGTGGCGGTGGCGCCGTCGGCATGTCGCAGGCGCTTTTTTCCTCCAAAGCTGACGGCTATACCGTTACGCTGCCCAGCAATGCAGTTTATGGCCTTGAAGGACTTGGAAACGTACCCTGGAAGCACGAGGATTTCGACACCATCGCACGGATTATAACCGAGGACTATTCAATCACCGTCCGCGCCGATTCGGAATGGAACACGCTGGATGAGTTCATCGCCCATGCAAAAGCAAATCCCGGAAAGATCAAGATGGGTTTTTCAGGTTTTGGTTCCTCTACTCACATTGTCGCTGCGGCATTTGCCGAAAAATTCGGCCTGGAATTTTCTTTCGTACCCTATCAGGGTGGCTCCAAAACGGTTGCGGCCACGATGGGCGGCCATATAGATGCCAACACCCATCATCCGGCTGAAACAAAAGCCGGCGTTGATGCAGGCAAAATGCGCGTTCTTGCAACCATGGGTCCCGAGCGTTCCAACCTGTTTCCGGACGTACCGACCATGAAAGAACTCGGACATGATTGGGTGGTCTCCCAGTGGCGAGGCGTAGCAATGCCAAAAGGTGTCCCTGCTGAAGTAAAAACCAAATGGGAAGAAGCCCTTACCGCAGTCGCTGCAGATCCGGAGTTTAACACATTTATCGTCGAGCGAATGGGCGGCACGGTTTCCCCCGCTTTTGGAGCAGAACTTGACGCCTTTGTCAAGGAAATGGCTGATCTGTTCATTACAACAGCACAACGCCTGAAAGCGAATCAGTAACAATCATTCTTAAGTGACGCCTTCCGGATTTATCGATTTCGGAAGGCGTCTATTGACATGGATTCAGGCGATGCGGTTAAAAGGTGATTCCCTGTTTGCTTTGGCGCTGTTTGCGATTTTTTCATTCGGCACCTACCAGAGTACGGTCATGAAAGATCCGAGCGGAGGGCCTTCGGATGTCGGTGCTGCATTCTTTCCGTTCTGGGTTTGTGTATTCATCCAGATACTGACTGCGTTTATTTTTATCCAATCCATGATCGCAAAGGATAGGCCGAGCACTGACGGCATCAGCCTGAAAAAACGGTTTACCCTGTTTGCCTCAATCCTCATGCTGCTGTTTCTCTATATTTTCATCATGGACAGTGTCGGGTTTATCGCTTCCAGCATCCTGTTTTTAATGCTGGTACATCAACTCCTCGTCTATTACGAGACCGGCAGGCCTTCGGCACCGAAAGGAATAGCGCTTTCCGCACTCTTTTTCTCAATTGCCTCTGCTGCCTTGTATTTTATGTTCAATACGGTCTTCAAGCTGGCCCTTCCTTGATTACTCTTGCCGAGGCCACCAAATGATTGATTTCAGTAATTATACCGATGCGTTAGGTCTAGTTCTTCAATTCAAGGTAATCGCTGCAATTGCTGCCGGAACGATCCTTGGCATCATCTTCGGAGCTCTTCCCGGATTAACCGCAGCAATGGGAATTGCCGTACTTCTGCCGCTCACCTATGATATGCCGCCGGTGATGGGGTTCGGCATGCTTCTCGGCACCTACTGCGGAGCCGTTTCCGGCGGCTCCATTTCGGCGACACTGCTCAATATCCCGGGGACACCGTCGTCTGTGGCAACCACCCTGGACGCCTATCCCATGGCCATGAAAGGTGAGGCGGGCAGGGCACTTGGCATCGCGATTGTCGCCTCGTTTATTGGAGGTATTTTCAGCTCTGTCGTTCTCAGCCTGGCGGCACCTCCAATTGCCGAGTTCGCATTAAATTTCGGTGCTGCCGAATATTTTTCACTGGCCGTTTTCGGTTTGACGATCATCGCTTCGGTTTCCGGAAAATCAATGGCCAAGGGCTGTGTCGCTGGGCTCATTGGCATTTTCGTGTCACTGATCGGACTTGACCCGACCACCGGCTCGGCACGGTTTACCTTTGGCGAAATGTCGCTGCTTTCAGGGGTTGCCTTTCTTCCGGCACTGATCGGCCTGTTTGCCGTCGGACAGGTTTTAACAGATGCTGAAGAAACACTGAAAACCAAGTCTACAGAGATTCAAAAACAGTTCAGTAGTGTGCATCTGCGCTTTTCTGCCGTCCTCAAGCGCTGGAAAACCGTGCTCCTGAGCTGTCTGATTGGGACGACTGTCGGAGCCATTCCCGGAGCAGGAGGCAGCGTAGCCTCATTTGTTGCCTATGATCAGGCCCGGCGAATTTCAAAAACACCAGAAAAATTTGGTACTGGCCATGATGAGGGCATTATAGCCTCAGAAACCTCCAATAACGCCATGACCGGCGGGGCAATCATTCCAATGATTACCCTCGGCGTGCCGGGGGAAGCTGCCGCCGCTGTGCTCATGGGGGGATTGATGATACAGGGGCTGCGTCCAGGTCCGATGTTGTTCACCGACCAGGCCGACATCGTCTACGGTATTTTTATCGCTTTGTTCATTGCCAATATTTTCATGATGCTCTTCCAGTTTTTTGGCATCCGGGTATTTGTCAAGGTCCTTTCGATTCCCCGAAGTTATCTGATCCCGATTATCCTGCTGTTTTGCGTCATCGGATCGTTTGGCGTCTCGGGTAATCTTTTTGATGTCTACTTGCTGCTTATCTTCGGCGTGCTCGGTTATTTCCTCAACAGATTCGGCTATGGCACTGCTCCGGTGGTTCTCGGGATGATCCTCGGCACCGTCGCGGAGTCTGAATTTCGTAAAGGGATGATTATGTTCGAGGGTGACTGGACGGTTTTTTTCACTCGCCCGATCAGCCTGGCCTTCCTCGCCTGTGCCTTGATCTTCACGGCCCTGCCATTGTACCAGAAGTGGCGCGAGGAGCCCAAACAGGGCACGGAGGGATAATGCCCATCTCGTTTTCATCCGTAAAACCGACACTGGACAGCGACCGGCCCGATACATTTCCGGCGATGGTTCCGGTTAGACAAAGTTTTTTCGCCGGTGCGGCGCTCGACACCGCAGCAACTGTTACCGCCGGGCTGGCAGGTCTTGATTTTCCTTCGCTGAAGGGGAAAAAGATTGCGCTGACAGCAGGCAGTCGCGGTATCAAGGCAATGGTGGAGGTTCTACGCGCAGCTGTCAGGTTCCTGGTAGCTTCCGGTGCTGAGCCATTTATTGTACCGGCTATGGGCAGTCATGGCGGGGCGACGGCAGCGGGGCAGGTGTCTGTTCTTGAAAGCCTGGGTATAACCCAGGACTCTGTTGGTGCTCCGGTAAAGTCCTCCATGGACGTTGTTCCTCTTGGAACGACCAAGCACGGACTTGATGTCTTCTGTGACAGGCTAGCCTTTGAAGCCGACGGTATCGTTGTCATCAATCGGATTAAAGTTCACAACGTTTTCAAGGCTCCTTACGAGAGCGGGCTTGCGAAAATGATGGTGATCGGCCTCGGCAAGCATAAAGGAGCCGTGGCAACCCATCACCACGGATTTGAGCGCTTCGGCGAAATGATGCCAGGGGCAGCAGAGTTGGTAATTGGACGAGCCCCCATTCTGTGCGGTATAGGAATTGTTGAAGATGGCTACGGAAACCTAGGCACAGTCGAGGTGCTGCCGCCGGAGTCGATTCTGGCCAGGGAACCGGAACTGCTTCTTGAAGCCAAGCGCACCATGGGGCGCCTGCTGATGCCTGAAATTGATGTCCTGATTGTTGATGAAATAGGCAAGGATATCAGTGGTGGCGGCATGGATGCAAACGTGACCGGACGCTCGCCGTTGGGCTTGCCTGGTTTTAACGCTCCGCCGATCCAGCGGATTATCGTCAGGGGCTTATCTGAAGCGACCTGCGGCAACGCGATCGGTATCGGGCTGGCTGATCTGACTACGCGTGCTTGCGCGGAACGTATCGATCCGGCGGTTACCTATACAAATGCACTGACGGCCCACTCCCTGTTGTCCCCAAAAATCCCGGTAGTTTGTGAAAACGACCGGGAGGCGTTATCAACGGCGCTGCGCATATTACGCGGCGGTGTACCGAAATCGCCCAAAATTGTGCGCATCGTCAACACCAAAGACCTCGAAAACATCTGGATGTCTGAAACATATCAAGAACTATTCGAGCAGAACCCCGATCTTGCAGTAACCGGGGCGGCGCAACCGCTCCGGTTCAACCCTGATGGTTTGCTTATCACCTAATACAAAAGGAAGAATGACATGACCCGTAAACGTCCCGAAGAGCTTCGCAGCCATCGCTGGTTTGGCGTCTCTGATCTGAGATCGTTCGGCCATCGCTCCCGCATGCTGCAAATGGGCTACGCCCGCGAGGAGTTTGTGGGCAAGCCGGTGATTGCGGTAATCAACACCTGGAGTGGCATCAACTGCTGTCACACCCATTTCAGGGAGCGGGCGGAAGAGATAAAACGGGGAGTCTGGCAGGCAGGGGGTATTCCGATTGAAATGCCGGCAATGACTCTTGCCGAAGCCTTTGAGCGGCCCACCCCCATGCTGCATCGCAATCTCCTGTCCATGGAAGTGGAACAGATTCTGCGCCACCATCCCTTTGACGGTGCTGTAATCATGGGCGGCTGCGATAAGACAACGCCGGCCCTGGTCATGGGTGCCGCGAGCATGAATATTCCGACAATTTTTGTTCCCGCCGGTCCGATGCTCAATGGTAACTGGCGTGGAGAAACGCTGGGCAGCGGCTCCGATGCCTGGAAATACTGGTCTGAACTGCGTGCCGGCACGATTACCGAGTGCCAGTGGCGGGAGATCGAGGAAGGTATTGCCCGTTCGCCCGGCCTGTGCATGACGATGGGCACCGGTATGACCATGACCTCGCTGACCGAAGCCCTGGGGCTGACGCTTCCCGGGGCGTCGACTATTCCTGCCGTCGATTCCAACCACAACCGCATGGCCAGTGGTTCAGGGCGCCGCATTGTCGACATGGTCTGGGAAGATCTCAAGCTCAACGACATCTGCACCGCACAGGCCTATGAAAATGGTTGCACCGCCCTGATGGCTTTTGGCGGCTCAACAAACGCCTTTGTCCACCTGATCGCCATGGCACGGCGATCAGGCATCCCCCTTAAGCAGGATATCTACGACACTGTTTCGCAGAAGGTTCCGGTAATCCTCAATCTTCGTCCCTCGGGCAAGTATCTGGCAGAGGACTGGTACTATGCCGGCGGCTGCCGTGCCGCCCTCAATGTTATCAGCAACAGCCTGCACCTGGACTGCATAACCGTAAACGGCAGGACGCTTGGAGAAAACATCAGGGATGCTGTCATTATCAATGACGATGTCATCCGTACCCTCGACAACCCGATTTATCCGGAGGGAGGAACCGCGGTTCTCTATGGGAACCTGGCACCGGATGGTGCGGTCATGAAGGTGGCTGCCTGTGATCCACGGTTTCTGAACCACCAGGGACCGGCCCTGGTATTTGACAGCTATGATGAAATGACAGCGGAGATCGACCGGGAAGATCTCGAGGTGACCCCCGACCATGTACTCGTCCTCCGCAATGCCGGACCCAAAGGGGGACCGGGCATGCCTGAATGGGGAATGCTGCCGATTCCCCGGAAACTTCTGAAAGCTGGTGTACGCGACATGCTGCGCGTAACGGATGCCCGCATGAGCGGCACCAGCTATGGCGCCTGCGTCCTGCACATTGCCCCGGAAAGCTACGTCGGCGGCCCGCTTTGCCTGGTGCGCAACGGCGACATTATTTCAGTTGATGTGGCGGCACGGACTATTGAAGTAACAATTTCTGAGGAGGAAATGGTTTCGCGCCGGAACGCATGGAAACCACCGCTGAATAAATATCCGCGCAGCTATACCAGGCTGTATATGGATCATGTCACCCAGGCCAATGACGGCTGTGATTTTGACTTTCTGGAATACACCGAAGACGAGGTTCCGGAGCCGGAGATTCATTGAGGTTTTAAGCGGCCTGCCGCTGCTGGAACTGATCGGGAGTGAGAAAATGTTCAACAACCCACCAACAAAGAGGGGCCGACGGTGGATGCGGTACTCATAAAGATACATCCGGCAGACAATGTTGCCATTGTTGCAAACGATGGCGGGCTTCCTGCCGGAACCGAGCTTCATGACAACATAAGGCTGTGTGAGCATATCCCGCAGGGTCATAAGGTTTCTCTGGTCGATATTGGCCAGGGAGCCGAGATTATTCGATATGGTGAGAGTATCGGAGCCGCAGCTATCTTCATTGCCCGGGGGCGTCTGGTGGATGAGAGACTGCTCGATCTGCCGGAACCGCCCGCCCTTCATGAGTTACCCATCGCCACCAGAACGTTTTCCCGCCGCTCACCACTCAAAGGCTGCAGCTTTGAAGGCTACCGAAATCAGGACGGCAGCGTTGGAACGAAGAATGTCCTTGCCATCGTGACCAGCGTGCAGTGTGTCGCCGGGATTGCGGAGTACGTTGTGCGCCGGATCAAAGACGGCATACTCCAGAACTACCCTAATGTCGATGATGTTGTCGCCATAACCCATGCATATGGCTGTGGAGTTGCAATACAGGCACCCGATGCGGTCATTCCCATTCGTACGCTGCAGAACATTGCCCGAAATCCAAATTTTGGTGGTGAAGTCGTCGTTCTCGGGCTTGGCTGTGAAAAACTTGAACCTCAGCAGCTTCTGCCGGAAGGCCATTGTTGGGAAGACAGCATGCTCCGCCTGCAGGACGTTCAACAGGGTGGTTTTCAGGAGATGGTCAAACGCCTCACTGCCCTGGCGGAAGAGAAGCTTGCAAGCCTGAACCGCAGGAAGCGCGAGAGCTGTCCGGTATACGATCTTGTCGTCGGCGTGCAGTGCGGCGGCAGCGATTCGTTTTCCGGCGTTACCGCCAACCCGGCAGTAGGCTATGCAGCCGACATGATCGTCAGGGCAGGAGGGACGGTCATGTTCTCCGAGGTAACCGAGGTCCGCGATGCGATTCATCTCCTTACCCCGAGAGCCGCAGATGAACAAGTCGGCAGGGCACTGATCCGTGAAATGGATTGGTATGACAACTATCTTGAGTCTGGAAGAACGGACCGAAGCGCAAATCCGACACCCGGCAACAAGCTTGGGGGGCTTTCAAATGTCGTGGAAAAAGCCCTTGGTTCCATTATCAAGTCGGGAAGCAGCCCAATCGTAGATGTCTTGAGCCATGGCGAGCGCGTACGGAAAAAGGGGCTGGTGTTTGCCGCCACTCCGGCCAGTGATTTTATCTGTGGGACGCAGCAGCTTGCCTCCGGAATGACGCTCCAGGTTTTCACCACCGGCCGCGGCACGCCCTATGGGCTGGCAATGGTGCCGGTGATTAAGGTGTCCAGCAGAACATCTTTGAGCGACCAGTGGTTTGACCTGGTTGATCTTGATGCCGGAAGAATTGCAACGGGTGAAGCGGAGATCGACGATGTGGGCGAAGAGTTGTTCCGGATGATTATTGATGTTGCCAGTGGGAGAAGAAAAACGGCGGCTGACAGGCTGGGGCTGGCCAATGATCTTGCCGTTTTCAATCCCGCCCCGGTAACCTGAGCCTCCAGGGACTGGCCGTCTCTACCTACATGGTCTGCCGGCTGATGATTTCAAAGCCGACGTCGATGATATTGTTCTTGATCGGCTGCTCGGCTATTCGGGCAAGAAGGGCGTCCACAGCCTCCCGGCCGATTCGTTTTCTGTCTATCCTGACGGTCGTCAGCGGGGGATGGGTAAAGGCGGCAAAGACCTGGTCTCCAAAGCCGATAATGCCTATCTTTTCCGGCACTCCAATGTCTCTTGACTGAAGCTCAGCGAGCACACCCTGGGCAAGCGTGTCGGAACTGCAGAATATCGCGCCGCCGGTAAACCCCTTGTCAAGAAGCTGCCGGGTGCCAAGCCGCCCGAGTTCCATGCTCGAGGGTACCGGAACCGAGGCCGTGACGATATTTGTGACGCCATGTTTAATAAGGGTTTCCTGGGTGGAGCGCTGTCTGGTCAGCGCCCGGGCGTCGTCAGCGGAGACAAAGCCGGCGCTTCTATAGCCTTTTTCAATTATAAATTTAGCTACTTCCCGGCCGATTCTGACATGGTCGAAGCCGACAACAATGTCAAGCGGTGACGGCGTCAAATCCCAGGTTTCAACGACCGGAATACGCGCCGAGAGCAGCAGGTTCCTGCACACCGGAGAATGGTCTACCCCGGTGAGCAGGATACCGTCAGGCCTGCGCGTCAGGATGGCGCGGACAAGTTCTTCTTCGAGAACCTCCGGATACCCTGAGTCTCCAAGTATGACTTGGTAGCCGGCCTCCCGGAAGCGATTGCTGAAAAGGCTTATGGTTTCAGCATAGACAAGATTTGCAATGGAGGGGATGATGGCGGCAATCAGCTTGCTGCTTCTTGAAGCAAGACCGCCGGCCAGCAGGTTGGGAACATAGCCGGTTTTGGCAATGGCCTGTTCGACTCTCTCGCGAGTTTCTGGCGCTAATTTCTCCGGTTTATTGATGGCCCGTGAGACGGTAATGGCCGATACCCCGGCGACCTTGGCGACAATGTCAAGGGTTACATCCCCTTTCACCCGGCTTGGGCGGGCCTTGGAGATCCTCTTTTTTTCTTTACCGGAGAAAGACATTTCAACTATCCATATACTGTATCGTGTACAGATTCGATGTCAGCGCTGAACAATCGATCTGTTTTCTGCAATCGGATTTTTCGTGCACGCTCAAATATACTATACAATTATCCTCTTACCCAATATTTTAACATAAAATCTGCAGTTCTGGGAGAATGTGCTCCCTTGGTAATATAAATTATTGACAACCCTTTATGACAGCGCTAACATAGCCTGGTTGTAAGACAAATTGAATGATTACCTCTGTGGGAAAGAACAATGAAACCGACGCAGAACAGTCGTCCCGAATCTCCTGTCGTTACCGGGATGCAGGTTATACCTGTAGCCGGGCATGACAGCATGCTGCTCAACCTGAGCGGTGCCCATTCCCCCTTTTTTACAAGAAATGTCATTATCCTCACCGATAGTTCCGGAATGACCGGTGTTGGAGAAGTTCCGGGAGGAGAGAGAATCAGGCAGGTACTGGATATCAGCTCAACGCTTGTTGTCGGGCAGCAGATCGGCCGCTATAATTCGGTATTAAAGGCAGTGAGGGAAAGCTTTGCCGATGAGGACCGGGGCGGGCGCGGTCTTCAGACGTTCGACCAGCGGGTAATGATCCACGTGGTCACCGCGCTGGAGGCAGCCTTCCTTGACCTGGTCGGGCAATTTTTGAATGTACCGGTTGCCGCTTTGCTGGGAGAAGGTCAGCAGCGGGCTGAAGTAGAGGTGCTCGGGTATCTATTTTATGTGGCAGACCGGAAGAAGACCGACCTGCCGTATCTTTCAGGCCGGCAGGGTGACAGTGACTGGTTCAGGCTGAGGCATGAGGAGGCCATGAGTGGCGAGGCTATCGTGCGCCTGGCCGAGGCGTCCTACGAGCACTACGGTTTCAATGACTTTAAATTGAAAGGCGGCGTCTTTTCGGGCGAGGAGGAAATGGCTGCGGTCTCCGCCCTTGCCGCCCGTTTTCCCGATGCACGGATTACCCTTGATCCCAATGGTGCCTGGTCGCTCGATGAGGCGATAAAGCTCTGCAAGGGGCAGAACCATGTGCTCGCCTACGCTGAGGATCCATGCGGAGCGGAAAACGGTTATTCCAGCAGGGAAATTATGGCAGAATTCAGAAGAGCGACGGGGCTGCCGACGGCAACCAACATGATTGCCACCGACTGGCGTCAGCTTGGCCATGCAATTCAGCTCCAGGCGGTTGATATACCGCTTGCCGACCCTCATTTCTGGACCATGCAGGGTTCAGTCAGGGTTGCCATGCTGTGCAAGGAGTGGGGGTTGACATGGGGCTCTCACTCCAATAATCATTTTGACATTTCGCTTGCCATGTTTACCCAGGTTGCCGCAGCCGCCCCCGGTGCGATCACCGCGATCGATACGCACTGGATCTGGCAGGACGGACAGTTTCTCACCCGGGATCCGTACAAGATTAAAAACGGCAAGCTTACCGTGCCGGACCGGCCGGGACTGGGCATCGAGATAGACCTGGATCGAGTCAATGCGGCCAATAAACTCTACATCTCAATAGGATTGGGGCGCGGGACGATTCGCTGGCGATGAACTAGCTCATCCCCGGATGGAAATTTGACCACAAGCGGCCCTGCATGGTCCGCTAAGCTAAGGGAGTTACTGATCATGATGAATACGGAAGAAGTTTTCAACAACAGGTTCAAGCACGGATTAAAAACAAAAGAGCTGCAGATTGGCCTGTGGAGCAGCCTGGCGAGCACTATTGTGACGGAAATCCTGTCCTATGCAGGATTTGACTGGCTCCTCATCGATACTGAGCATGCTCCGAACGATATTGCCGTTCTCGTTTCCCAGCTGCAGGCCATGAAAGGCAGCCCGACCACTCCCCTGGTCAGGCCGGTATGGAATGATCCCATTGCCTTTAAACGGCTCCTGGATATCGGTTTTCACAACTTTATCGTACCGTTCGTGCAGAATGCCGAGGAAGCAAAAAAAGCCGTCACTGCGGTACGTTATCCGCCGCAGGGGATGAGGGGAGTTTCCGTCGGCGCCAGGGGGAGCTGTTACGGGTATACCAAGGATTACTGGCACAGGATAAATGGCTACATCGGCCTGGTTGTCCAGGTGGAAACGCTTGAAGCCGTGGGCAACATAGAGAAGATCTCCGAGGTGGACGGCATCGACGGTATTTTTGTCGGGCCAAGTGATCTTGCGGCAAGCATGGGGCACCTTGCCGACAACGGACATCCCGATGTGCAGAAAAAGTTTGCGGAAATCAGCGCACTCTGCAACAGAATCGGTGTTGCGGTCGGAATTCTTGCCGGCGGCGAGGCGGAAGCCCGCCGCTATATCGACATGGGTTTTCATTTTGTCGGGGTTGGCTCCGACACCGGTATTTTGAAGAACACATCCCGGAATCTGGCGCAGTCATTTAAACATTAGGAGCAACAACAGCACCGGAGGCTTGAGCATGGCGAACGGCGGCAAAACGCGGACAGGGGGACAGCTGATCGTCGACTGTCTGCGGGTGAACGGGGTTGAACGGGTTTTCTGTGTGCCGGGAGAAAGCTTTCTTGCAGTCCTTGATGCCCTCTACGATGTGCCTGAGATAGATCTTATCGTTGCGCGTAATGAAGGCGGTGCGGCGATGATGGCGGATGCCCATGGCAAGCTGACCGGAAAACCAGGGATCTGTCTGGTTACCCGCGGCCCTGGTGCCGCCAATGCCTGTGGAGGAATGCACATCGCCTTCCAGGATTCGACCCCGTTGATCCTGCTGATCGGCCAGGTCGGGCGGGGAAAATCCGATCGTGAAGCGTTTCAGGAAATCGATTACCGCCGGATGTTCGGGCAGATGGCAAAGTGGGTTGCCCAGATAGACAGCGCCGCCCGAGTGCCCGAGTATATGAACCGTGCTTTTCATACGGCCATGTCCGGGCGGCCCGGCCCGGTTGTCCTGGCTCTTCCCGAGGACATGCTCAAGGAATCGGCTCTAGCGATATCCCTTGAGCCTGCCCCTGCCATTGAGGCACATCCGGGTGGTGATGACATGGAAACCCTCAGGGAGCTGATCGAAGCGGCCAGACGACCGCTGCTGATGCTTGGCGGGAGCGGCTGGGATGCCCAGGCTTGCCAAAACATCCAGAGCTTTGCTGTAAACAACGGCTTGCCGGTCTGTGTATCCTTCCGGTCTCAGGATCTCTTTGACAATACTCACCCTAATTTTATCGGGGAGTTGGGACTTGGCGTCAGCCCGAAACTTGTTGAGAGGATACGGAATACCGACCTGCTCATCGCTGCCGGCCCGCGACTCGGGGAGATGACCACCGGCGGCTACAGCCTGCTCGATATTCCGAGGCCGAAACAGACGCTTGTTCACATTCATTCAGGGGCAGAGGAGCTGGGGCGGGTTTACCGGCCGAAGCTGGCGATTAATTCCGGTATGAAGGCGTTTGCCGCAGCAGCGGCAGCGCTTACAGCGGTTCGCAGCGATGATGGTTCCCAGGTTGTCCACGGGCACAGGGAATATCTGGAGTGGACTGAACCGGCGACAGGTGCCGGAGATCTGCAGCTTGGTGTTATTTTGAAATGGCTTAGGGAGAATGTACCGGCCGATTCGATTATCTGCAACGGAGCGGGGAATTATACTGCCTGGGTCCACCGCTTCTATCGGTACCGTCAAAGAGGAAATCAGCTGGCACCGACCAGCGGCTCGATGGGATATGGCACGCCGGCTGCAGTCGCCGCCAAACGCTTGTATCCTGGACGCACCGTGATCGCCTTTGCCGGTGACGGCTGTTTTTTAATGAACGGGCAGGAAATAGCGACTGCGGTTCACTACGGAATCAATATCATTGTCATTGTCGTCAATAACGGCATATACGGCAGTATTCGCATGCACCAGGAGCGGAATTATCCCGGTCGGATAAAGGGTACTACGCTTGGCAATACCGACTTTGCAGCCCTTGCCGTTGCCTATGGTGGGCATGGCGAAGTCGTGAGCATGACGGACGAGTTTGGCGCGGCTTTTGAACGTGCCCAGAACTCAGGAAAGCCCTCGCTGATAGAGCTGCGCGTTGACCAGGATGTCATATCGCCGACGGCAACCCTCTCAGCTATCCGGAAAGCTGCATATGCGGCGCAGCGGTAACAGACCGGTTTTGTGTTATTGTTTTGGTAAACGCCCTAAACAGGGCTGAGAACACGCTGCGCTTCAGGCGTACAGCAAAGGAGGAGAGCATATGCATCGTGTCATGATTTATCCGGCATCCTACGACAATTGCCGGGATGCGGTCAACAGGGCCTTTGAATCTTTTCCGCTGGAGATAACCGGCAGGAAGGTTTTGATCAAACCCAATGTGCTGCGGGCCTCCATGGCGGACGAGCATATTGTAACGCATCCTGCTCTGCTGCGTGCGGTTGTCGACAAGGTTGAGGAACGTTCCGCGTCCCGGATTGTGGTTGGTGACAATCCCGGTATCTTCAGCTATGGCGACAATGAGAAGAGCTTTGAGAAAACGGGGCTGATGGATGCGGCAAAAGGCTATTACAGGAACCTCGGAAATGCGACCAGAAAGATCGCCTTTAACCCTGAGTACCTTGATACGGTCGGTGTTTCCGAAGAAATCATGGAAGCAGATATTGTTATCAGCCTTCCCAAGTTTAAAACTCATGGACTCACTGTCATGACCGGGGCAATTAAAAACAGCTACGGGATTCTGCCGGGGGCACAGAAGGCGCGGCTGCACCAGATTGCCGGCTCACCGCCCCGTTTTCATGATGTTATTGTTGAGGTTTTCCGCCTGCGTGTTCCCGATTTATTTATCATGGATGCAGTCGTCGGTATGGAAGGAAGCGGTCCGGCCTCACCGGAACTCAGGGATATCGGACTCATTCTTGCTGCCGATAACGGTGTGGCAATGGATAGCGTTGTCGCGCAGATGATGGGAACCGACCCCGCCGATCTTCGTTTTCTGCAGAAGGCTCACGCCATGGGGCTTGGAGATTTTGATTCCAGATCTATTACAATTGAAGGAGAACTGAGAGTCCTGCCGGATTTCAAACTCCCGCCGCCCCTTGCCGGCAACGCCATTTCAGGCAACCCTGCTAATCAGGAAATTTTTTCATCGCGAACCGTGCTCAGACCCCAGGCCAATCCGGAACTGTGCACGGCATGCGAAGCCTGTATAGAACACTGCCCGGTCTCGGCTCTCTCCATGGATCCGGTAGACCACGCTGTCCCTCAGGTTGACGCAGATCTCTGTATTACCTGTTTCTGCTGCCAGGAAATATGCCCTGAGAAGGCAATGACCCTAAAATAGAACGGGAGCAGGGGATGGCTCGGCCTGATGGGGTGATGGCCGGAGGCCGTCAACTATTGTCACGGCCTCATTATCTCACGAGTGCAGTTGTCAGCTCGCCCAGGTTTTCGAGCGATTCCAGCCGCTCCACAAGAGAGATGATCTTTTCTGTTTTGTCCCTCGGCCACTGTGCGAACTCAGCGCATCTCCGGAATTTCTCAGCGACCTCGTCATAGGAAAAGGGATTTTCTGGAGATCCTTTGCCGAAGTCGGCTCTGCCGGAAATTGTACGGCCATCGCGGAGATGGATGTCGATAATGGTTGTCATTTTCGCATAACCGGCAGCTTCCGCATCAGGATGAACATTGAAATTGATTCGTTTAATCATCTGCTGGATGTCGGGTCGTAACACTGTTTCATCGGTGAATTCCGCGAGATGGGCTTTTCCTTCCAGCAACAGGACAGCCATACAGAATTCCATGGAAAATTTGGCCTGGAGTTCATCTTTCGGGCGATGATGAATCAGGGCATTGAGCATGTTGTGGTTTGTTCCGACATCAACCGCTGAAATAGTGTCGGCTGTGATGTCATGGGCACCAATCAGCTCGAGCATTCTGGTCATTCCCGGATGAGTCAGTGATCCGGAAGGGTGCGGTTTAATGGAAATACCGGGTTCAGTAAACGTCCAGGGCTGGCCAAGCCTGCCCCTGATCGCCTCCAGATCGTAGCCGCCGCCATGGGCCTGAAAAAAGCCGCGCGGCGCCTCGAGAATCTTGTCGGTTGCCGTCCAGCCCATCTCCGCAAAGTCACAGGCGACGATTCCTGCCTCGGCTGCCCGGCCTGCATGAAACGGTTTGGTCATCGTGCCAAAGTTTTCGCGAAGACCGCCGCTCTGGCTTCCGGCAATACCAAGCGCTCGAATCATGGTGTTCTCATCGAAGGCACGAAGCCGGCCGACAGCGCTGGCGGAGGCAAAAGGACCGCAGGTGGCCGTTGCGTGAAAGCCATGCTGGTAGTGGCGCGGAGATATCGCTTCAGCGATCTTGCACTCAACCTCAACACCTACGAGATAGGCTGCCAAAAAATCCAGTCCGCTGAGTTTACCGGCCTCCGCTTCACTCAAAGCTGCCGGCAGGCAGGGAGCGGTAGGATGGGTGAGCAGGCCGTAAACACGATCCTCGGCGACGGCAAGCTGCGTGTCATCAAAATCATCCGCGTGAATTCCGATGCCATTGGCGAAAGCGGCGAATCGCCCGGATGTTTTCATAGCTGTCCCAATGACACTGGCCGCACCTTTTCCACCGGTTTTCTCCAGGTACGTCTGAACAATTTTACCCGATGCGGCTATCGAGCCGGACAGTGCAAGTCCAAACCCGTCCAGGATTGATTTTTTCCCAAGGCTGAAAACTTCCTGGGGGATTTTATCGGCAGCGGTGGCAAGAACAAATGCTGCTACTTCCTGCGTCAGGCCGTCACCATAGCCATCTTCAATGGTGGGCGTAAAGTGTTTTGGTGAAGAATGGGTCATGTCTGTTCCTCTCTCAGATACGGTCCTTAACTGTTCTTGAGCCGCCCAATGATGCATGATGGTAGAATGTAGGCGGCCGTAATGTAAAAGTTCTAATCAGCAATCTGAAACTGTCAATGATGTCGAAAATACGAGGCTTCGGGGAAGCTGATCCCGAATCAATAAAATGAGCCTGGTATGCTCTTTTCAATTGACAGTGACAGATGGCTGGAATATACATGGACAGACAGGTCAAACCGGTCTTACCAATTTTTATCATTTCAATGGAGGTTGCCATGAAACTTTGCTTTAACGCCGGTCCGGAACCGATGGAGGAATATTTCGCCTTTGCCCACGAAAACGGGTTTCCGTGGATGGAATTGAGTTGCAATAATCCCAACAACTTCCTCAATACCTGGAATTCCGGTCGAATTGACAATATAAAACGGCTCAGAGACAAATACGGTTTGCGTTATGGTCTTCACTCCGCTTCCTTTGTGAATGCAGCGGAGATTGAACCGACCGTGAAAGTTGCTGCGCAGCAGCACCTGCTCGAATATGTTAAGCTGGCACATGACCTCGAGGCTGAATATATCGTTCTTCACTTCGGCTATCATTTCAGCCTGTTCATGGATGAGGTATTTCGCTGTCTGATCGACACCTACAAGCCAGTGGTCGAACTGGCTGAAAAATATGAGCTGCCGATCGGTATCGAAAACATGAACAAGATGCATGAGGACTGCGAAGTTGCCTATCTCGGAGTTACCCCTGATGAATTATCCCGGGTCTTTGATGCAATACCCTCAAACTATTTTGGATTGACCCTGGATATTGCCCATGCGAGCCTGCTTCCCGGTGGAGTAGATCCGTTTATTGAAAGATTCTCCGATAGAATAGTCAGTACTCATGTCAGCGATAATGATCTGATTCTCGATCATCATTTACCGGTTGGAGAGGGTAAAATTGATTTCAAGTCAGTTTTCAAGAGACTCATTGAAATTGACTTTAAAGGGACGCTCAACATTGAACTTCCGCGCAGTAATGAGGATCGATTATTGAGCAAAAAACGCCTCGAGCCGATCCTTGACGAGTTGGGAGTCCTGGAAGCCGCGCTGACTCCGTAATGACAGTCTCGGACAATCATAGTCCGTGGGAAGTAACCGATGAACTCTTCGTTTGAAAAAATGCCACAAGCGAAGTTCAAGAGCAAAGGGGCAATTATTGCCGAACAGATATTGCTGAAAATCAAGTCCGGGGAGTACCCCTCCGGAAGTAAGTTGCCCGCCGAACGACTCATCGCCGAGCAGATAGGTGTCAGTCGTCCGTCGGTCAGAGAAGCAATCAGTGCTCTTCATATCGTCGGCATCATTGATCGGCATCCGGGTGACGGGAATTATATCTCGCCTGATCTGGTCGTTGATGATCTCTCTTTCAAGGCTACGAATATCCTGGAGGAGAGTGACAGCCCCTATGAGATCCTGCAGGCACGCAAGGTTGTTGAAACCGGCAGCATCCGACTGGCTATAAAAGAGGCGACGGACCAGGACATCGGCATCATCAAGACGGTCTGGGAAGAAAAATACAAGATCGGAAAAGCCGGGGATTACCGGGCCTATACCCAACTGGGTAAAAAGCTGCACCTTGCCATTGCCCAAGCCACCCAGAACCGCATTATCATCTCCATTGTGGACAGGCTGCTCAATATTACCGGTCAGCCGCTCTGGCAGAGCATGCGGCGATTGTATTACGAAAAAGACCCGACCCGGATCGATCAGATGCTTGATATACATGACAGAATTGTCAATGCAATCCAGAAACGTAATTTGCGCGAAGCGATCCGTGCCCTTGAGGCGGATTTTGATACCGTAATCGAACAGCTCTACAATATGAACAGTATTGATGAATAGGACAAGCAGGAGGATGCTGTCAAAACGCTCAGTTGTCTCATCTGGCACTAGCGAAACAAGGGCAGGTTTGTGACCACCATAACCTGTCTTTTTAAAAACCACAGAAGGAGGAACGTATGAAAAGATTATTGTTCAGCGCGTCAGTGGTAGTCATGTCGATGCTGTTTGCCTGGCAAACAGCAACAAATGCCGTAGCTCAGGATAACTATCCAAGCAAACAGATCAACTGGTACATCCATTCTTCAGCCGGCGGCGGTACTGATATTTTCACTCGCACCGTGTCTGCCGAGCTCAGGGAGATTCTTGGGGTTCCTATCGTCGTCAGTTCCATGAGCGGCGGTTCAGGCGCCCGAATGCTCAATTTTATGATGGAGCAGCCCGCAGACGGCTACACCCTTTTCTCATTGACCAACTCTAACCTTGCCACCATGGCCAGGAAAAACACCGAAGCTCAGCGTGAGGATATCGTCGGAATAGCCAGAGGATGCTATGACCCCCAGGCGTTCATGATTGCTCCCAAGGCCGGGAAGTACAAGAATATTGAAGAAATTGTTGCTGCTGCCAAGGCAAATCCCGGAAAAGTAAAGATCGGTATCACCCATGTTGCCAGTGTCGACCATGTGGCAGCCTACCTGTTTGCCAAGGCGGCTGGGCTTGAGTTTGAATATGTCCCGTTCTCGGGCGGCGGTGAGATTGTCGTGGCCCTGCTCGGTGATGTTGTGGATGTTGGCGTCCTGAACCCGAGTGAGGTGATGGGGCAGGTTGAAGCTGGTAATCTTACCGCTGCAGTTGTCTTCGTGCAGGAACGGCTCAAGGCCTTCCCGGACTCACCCACAACAGCAGAGATTGGCTACGCTGTCGAGATGAATACCTGGCGCGGAATCGGCATCAAAAAAGGAACACCGGAACCCATCGTCACAAAACTCAGGGATGCTATCCAGCAGGTCATGCAGGGCGAAAAGTACCAGAAATACCTGGCTGACAACTCCATGGGCCCGGAAAGCATCATGAACGGTGAGCAGTGGGATGCGTTCATGGACGCAGAATGGCCTCTCTGGAAAGATATCATGACGGAACTAGGATACAGAAAATAAGACTCTAGAGAACAGGGAAGAGAGGGTGCTTTTTTACTGAACCCTCTCTTCCAAACCGTTGTCCTCACCATTCCGGTGAGTATCAAAAATCAACGTGCAATGGGTTGACACAATGGGCAATAAAGACCTTCCGATGGCTATCGTCATGATGGTCATATTCATCGTTCTTTTCGGTTTGAGCTTCACCTTCCAGAGTTCGGGTGTACTTCTCACGCATACCACCGCTGCTTTCTTTCCCCGGGTCGTGCTGGTGGTTGCCATGTTTCTCAACCTGATACTGATCATCCAGACGATCCGCAATGGTCCGGGTGGAAAAAAGAGAAAAGAGCTGATGGTGAGGCCACCAGGCGTGTCGGTCTGTCGATGGCCTGCTCAATCGCTTTTGGATTCGGAGTTGTCTATCTTGGGACCCTGGTTTCAATGGCTTTGTTTATTGTCGCCATCATGCTGGTCTGGGGCTGCCGCAATAAGAGTGTCATCCTTCTCAATGCGTTGATAGCTCCGATCATCGTTTACCTGATATTCAAGAAAGTGCTTCTGGTTCAGTTGCCGGCCGGAATCTTAATGTAGAGGGAATGCCCATGTTTGAACAACTCCTGACCGGCTTTATGACCATGACTGAGCCGATGAATGTACTTGCCGTTTTCATGGGTGTGCTGGGCGGCATGATTCTTGGCGCAATGCCCGGACTTACTGCGCCGATGGGATGTGCGCTGCTGATTCCTTTTACCTACGGCATGGCGCCGATACCGGCGATCGCCATGCTGGTCAGTCTCTATTGCGGTGCCACCTATGGCGGCTCTATTGCAGCCATCCTGGTACATGCGCCGGGAACTCCCGCAGCGGCGGCAACCACCTTCGACGGATATCCCCTGGCCCAGAAGGGGCAGGCCGGCAAGGCACTGGGCATGGCCTGCATATCCTCGTTTATCGGTGGATTTTTCAGTGTCATTGTCCTGATTATGCTGGCTCCGGTACTTGCCGACATCGCCATCAGGTTCGGACCGCCCGAGTATTTTGCCCTGTCTGTCTTCGGCCTGAGCATGATCAGCAGCATCGGTTCGAAATCGGTCGTCAAGAATCTGCTCGGCGGTACGCTCGGCGTGTTCATCGCCTGTGTCGGAATGGATGAGATATCGGGATTCAGCCGCTACGACTTCGGCGTCACCTATCTAATGGACGGCGTCAGTTTTATCCCGGTAATGATTGGCCTTTTTGCAGCCGCGGAAGTATTCAGGCAGGCTGAACTCGGCATGCGTAAAGTCGTAATGGATCGCAAAATTACCGGATTGCCGACCTGGAAGGATATCAAGTCGGTAAAAACCACCTTGCTGCGCTCTTCTCTCATCGGTACATTTATTGGAATCCTGCCTGCAGAAGGGGGCACCGTAGCCTCTTTTATCGGCTACAATGAGGCGAAGCGATTCTCCAAGACCCCGGAGAAATTTGGAACCGGCTGCCTGGAGGGCATCGCCGGGCCGGAATGCGCCAACAATGCCGCCACCGGTGGATCGATGGTGCCGACAATGGCCCTGGGTATTCCAGGAAGCGGAACGGCGGCTGTCATTCTCGGTGCTCTGCTGGTTCATGGCATGCGCCCCGGTCCGCTGCTGTTTATCCAGCATGCCAACGAGGTTTACGCGGTGTTTGCAGGAATGTTTCTGGCAAACATCATGTTTCTCGGACTTGGCCTTGCTGGAACAAAGATCTTTTCACACATTCTCCGTGTACCCAATTATGTCCTGAGCCCGATCATCCTGATCCTCTGCGTCGTCGGCAGCTATGCCCTGCACAATAATATGGCTGACGTCTGGATCATGCTCATCTGCGGAGTCGTGGGGTACAAGATGAAGTCGTATGGTTTCACCGCAGCGCCGATTGTTCTGGGGCTGGTTCTGGGTGAGCTGATCGAAATCTCGCTGAGGAGATCCCTCATTGTCTTTGAAAACAATCCGTTTATTTTCTTCACCAGGCCATGGTCGGTCGCTCTGATCATCCTGACGGTTCTTGGTCTTTGCTCGCCCGCTATCCGGTCCTGGTATGAAAATCGCGGGGCTAAAAAAAGAAAGGATGACGAAATCTGTGATGACAGCAGTGCAACCTGCGAAGACGGGTTAGACTAGTTAAACGCGGGACTGCCAAGCGTGGACATGTTTCTGAATCTTCAGCAAAGGAGTCGTTTGTGAATGTCATCGCAGTTCATCTAGATCGTTGCACCGGTTGTAAAACCTGTGAATTGTATTGTGCGACGGAAAGAGGGAGCAACGCCAAGTCACTGCTTCGGGCGGTCCAGGAAAATCCGCGTCCCCAGGCACGTGTGCGGGTTGAAGGAAGCAATGAAGTACCCGTTGCCCTGCAGTGCCGTCACTGTCTTCAGGCTCCCTGTATTGACTCCTGCCTGACCGGTGCGCTGGGGCGCGATGCTGAGTCCGGTATGGTTATTATCCAGGAAAACAAGTGTATCGGCTGCTGGACATGTACCCTGTTCTGTCCCTATGGCGTTATCTATCCCTGGCCGGAGCGTAAAATTGCACTGAAGTGCGACCGTTGCCTTTATATGGAAGTACCCGTCTGTGTCGATGTCTGTCCGACAAAGGCGCTGGAACTCGTCGATATCGATCAGTACGATGAATTATTACGGAAGAAGAGGGCGGAAACTGCCGCGGATCTTCCTAAAAAAGACGGACGTGACTCAACATTGTTGCTTGATCTGGCCTAAAAACCTGACTTTCAGAGGCAGTACACAGGAGCTCTATTACTATGGAAACTATTCACCTGAAAACGATTGATCCTGTCAGCCAGGAACTACTTCGTTCCGCTTCACAGCAAGGACTCGAGCTGTCCTGGGATCGTTTTGAGAAACTCCAGCCCCAGGATGGCTTTCTGCGACTGGGACTGAGTTGTCCTTTTGGGTGTTTGCAGGGCCCCTGCCGTATTGATCCGCTTGGCCGAGGTCCTGGAAAAGGCGTCTGCGGTCTGGGAAGAGATGAAATGGCAGCCGCTATGCTGCTCCGGCTCTGCCTGCAGGGAACGATGGAGGCCCTGGCTGGAGTAAGCTCAGGAAATGACTCTGCTGATGTGCGTTTTTCTTCTTCACTTGGAGAAATGGTTAACCGGGTATTATCAAAAAACAGCCAGGACGAGCTGTTAATTCATGATATTTTTAAGAGCAGCACCATGCTCCACCGTCCCTCTTCCTCTTGCGAAGCACTCCTGTCTCAAGCGCTTCGCCTCAGTCTTTTGACCCTGGGATTCCAGGAGCAGGGCGGCCTGAAAGCGACAGCTCAATCAGTTCCATGTGCTGTCGGATATGGCACGGTTTCAAGCCAGTCTGTTCGTGTCGGCCTCTGCGGCCGACCATCTGACTCGCTCTTGGATGGACTTGAAAATGCAATCAATCTGGGGGCCTCAACACCTGAAATTCTCGTCTCACTTGGTGACTGGATTTTGTCTGGAGACAGGTTTTTACCCATTGGCTGCAGTTCAGGCGAAGCTGAATTGCTGGTCAGCAGTGGTGCGATTCACCTTCTGATTGCCGGCGCCGAAACTGACCCCGGCCTGATAGAACTTTGTGCAACGATGAACATACCGGTCGTCGGAGGCGACAGCAGAGCTGATGCCGGAGATATCTGGGAACGTGCGCGCAGATCATGTAATTCCCGGTCACAACTGGATCTGTTTTCTGATGCCCCTGGTGTCCAGGAAGGTGATGTTGTCATGTCAGGGGAGGAGTTCAGACAGCACAGCGGCCTCGAAAAGGATGGGGACATTGCCATTATTGGCGGTTCCGATAGTCCTCAGACGACACTTGGCAAACTCCCCGTCGCACTGGCAGCCGGGCTGCAGGACAAGGAGCTTCAGCTTGCCGGCTGGGGAGATGCCGCCGTGTGGTTGCTGAAGGCAGGATCTGCACCAGCAGGGGCAGTACAGACCCTTTCTGACCCTTGAAAATTGCCGGGGCCCTTTACATGTCGTCAAGGGCCTGGACTCCGAGGGCCAATTGAGCCGTCTTCGAGGGATCTGTTTCACCGGTATGAACAGCTGCCAGGAACTGACAGCGGCTGTTGGGCTCGCTTACCTGGGATGCCGTGTCAGCCTGGCGACGCCGATCCCTGTCCAGGGAAGCCGGACAGTAATGGAGTCACTGGCGGAAATGCTGGAACAGAATGGCGGCCAGCTGCTCCATTTCGATCACCCGGCACAACCCGGAGAACTGGTAGAATGGTTTACACGTGCATAGGGTTATCATCCATGCGTGCCATTGACGGGGTTAGATCGTGGATTGCGTAATTATCGGTGGCGGAGCAGCCGGAATGCAGGCTGCCCTGAGCTTTCGCCTGCAGTGGCCAGACAAAACCATTACCCTTGTCGACACTGAAAAGGAGATCGGCTACTACCGCACACTGTTACCCCAATTCATGAATCGCTCCATGCCGGAGAACAAACTGTTTTTCTGGCGGCCGCAGGATGATCCGCAACTGCGTGTTCTTTGCGGTCAAACTGTTGAAGCAATTGATCGAGACAAGAGAACGCTCTTGCTGAGCAATCAGGAGAAAATCCACTATCAGAAATTACTGATTGCCTCAGGCGGACGTCCAATTGTTCCCGCTGTCTGCCGCGAGGGCAACGGCAAAGGAATATTTCCGATCCGCAGCCTCGCTGTGGCAAGAAGCGCCCGGGACTGGTTATCAGATCATCCCCAGGTCGTGATCGTGGGCGGTGGGCTGGTTGGTGTCAAGACCGCAGCCCATCTCGCAGGTTTTGACTTCTCCGTAACGCTGATTGAAAAGGAGAACCGACTTCTTCCCCAGGCGTTGACCGCGGGAAGCATCCCGTTTTGTCGAAGATCATTTGCAGGCAAAAAAGATTAATCTGCTGCTTGGGAGCACGGTTGAAGACATCTCCTCTGAACCAGGAGGCATCAGTGCGGTCCGGGTAAACGGCGGGTGGCTATCCTGTCAGACGATGTTTATTGCCGCAGGTTCTGTTCCTGAGGTCGAGTATCTGCAGGGTTCAGGCTTGCTCCAGGACGGCCGCCTCGAGGTGAGTACGTCCTTGCAGAGCCTGGATAAAAACATCTTTGCAGCAGGTGACGCGGTTACCATTGTCAATAACGGCTTATTTACCCCATGGACCTGGCCCCAGGCAGTTGTTCAGGGAAAACTTGCTGCTTCAAATCTGTATGCGCCTGACAGTTCTGCGCTGAACTGCCTGTCGCGCGTCAACTGCATGAACCTCAATGGACTTTCTCTGTCAGTGATCGGCATACCGGTAGAAGGGGCGCAGAGGGTGGTTTATTCAAGGCCTGATAAAAGAGTCTACCGGGAACTTTTTCTGGTAGACGGCAAAATTGCTGGTGGAGCATTGATCGGCAATATCTCCAATGCGGGAAAGCTGCACACGATGATGACCATTGGTAAAAGAGTTGAAACTGAATTCGACGAGTTGCTCAAACCTCAATTGGAGACTTTTTCCAAAACATCTCCAAGTTGTGTCAAATATAGCCGGCGTGCGGCTATTTTGTCGGCTCAGGGAGTGTAACAGATGATTATTTTTAAAGAGGCCTGTGTCGGGTGTGGGCGCTGCCAGCCGTATTGTCCTGCGGGTGCCATTTTTTACGAAGATTGTAAAAGTGTTGTCGACCAGGATGTCTGCTATGAATGCGGAACCTGTCTGCGCAGTGAAATCTGCCCGGTAGATGCCATCCGCGAACCTCCTCACGTGTATGAATATCCCCGGGCGCTTCGCAAGTATTTCAGTGATCCGACCTCGACCCATGCGGTAACGGGTATCCAGGGGCGGGGTACTGAAGAATCCAAAACCAACGATGTAACGATGCGCAGCGGCCCCGGAGAAGTTGGCGTTGCCATTGAAATAGGCCGCCCCACCCTTGGCATGGGACTGCGGGACATCCAGAAAATTACCCGTGCACTGGCCCGCAACGGAGTGAATGAAATCGAACCTAACAATCCCATAAACTCCATGATCCTGGACCCTCAAACGGGTGATTTGAAACCGGAGCTGCTTGATGAGCGGGTTCTCAGTGCAATCATTGAAATGAAGGTCAAGACAGAACGGTTGCCGGAACTATTACGAGTGATCAAAGGGGTAATTCCAGAACTGGACTCCGTCTTTACACTGGATGTGGCAACCCTGCTTGAGCCGGGCTTGATAATCCCTGGTGAGATACTGGCATCCATCGAAGCAGAAGGCTTTGGTTGGCGGCCAAATGCAAAAATCAATATGGGCCTCGGCAGAGTTACTGAGTAGAGGAAGACTATGACGCACAGTTTACATAGGGAAGGAACGGTTGAAGCGCTGGAAAAGGATTATGCCGTCTTTATCTATCCGGCGCGAGGGTACAATTATAAAGGGTGCGCGCCGAAGGTTCGCCGCCTCGTTGAAATTGTCTATCAGGTTGGCCCCGCCAACATGATCGCCACCACGCTCAGACAAAACATGTACAGCGGTGTTCAGCCCGAAGAGGTTCTGGACAGTATCCAGGAAGGGTGCCGGGTCTTTACCGTTTTCAACAGCCGCGAAAAGATAAAATCATTGCTCACGAAGTTCAAGGAGGCGGACGAAGGAATCTCCATTGTGGTCAGCGGTTTGATTGACCGGGTGCGGGATATTGCCGCCGAAGTTGGCTTGAATCCCCACACTATCAATCTGTCACTTGGCATTCATGGAGCAACAGACCTCCTGCCGCCGCCGGAAATACGGGAATTTACGACCATGTGCGGTCATGCCATGGTCTCTCCAAAACTGGTCGAGGATGTCGTGCGCAAGGTCAAGACCGGAAAGATCGACACCTGGGAGGGCAGCTGGGTTCTTGCCAAACCATGTGCCTGCGGGATTTACAACCCTCATCGCTCCCAGGAGCTGCTGAGAAAACTGTCACCCCTTTACACGGTTACACGCTGGTAACCGAGGTAGAGGAAAGGAACATGGCTGACATGAATTTTGTTCAGCCTACAGCTAATAATCCAGAAACAAAGGTAAAAAGATGCCAGCAATAGACAAGGAAATATGTACCGGCTGCAGGACCTGTCAGACGTATTGCACGGTAGATGCAATTTTCTTTGAGGACAAAAAATGCCATATCGTTCCGGACCTCTGTACCGAATGCTATGTCTGTTTACGGATGAAAGTCTGCCCTGAAAACGCCATTTATGCCGAAGATTTGGTTGGTTTTTACAAGCAGTTTCAGCATGTTATAAGCGATCCTGTGGAAAATCACGGAGTAACCGGGGTAACCGGCAGAGGAACTGAAGAGGTGAAGACCAATGATGTCTCAGGCCGGGTGAAAAAAGGCTTTGTCGGCTTATCTATCGATATGGGACGTCCCGGCATGGGCGTTTACCTGAGAGATGCTGAAAAAGTAGCGATGGCCTGCGCTTCTGCCGGCTTTAAACTGGCACCCCAGGAAGAATCACCCCTGGCTGCACTGATGCCTGATAACCGAACGGGCAAGCTGGTGGACGAGTGTCTTGATTACCGGCTGCTCTCCGTTATTATCGAGGGCCGTTGCGAACTTGCCAGAACCAAGGATGTCTTAAAGGCGCTGCAGAAAGTCGAGAATGAGATCGACACCGTGTTCTCGGTCGGATTAATCAGCCGTGTTGACGAGAACGGAAACTGCGAGGCACTCGAATATTTGGATGAACTCGGGATTCCCCAGCCCCCATCGTGGCAAGGTCAATCCAGGCCTGGGGAAACCTTTATCAACAGATTAATTCCAGGAGATACAGAATGACGCATTCACTACATCGTTCGGGTGATATAGAATCTCAGAAGACGGACTATGTCTGGTTTATGTACCAGACAAAAGGCATCAATGATGTCGATATAAAACCAAAGGCACTTGAATTTATTGCAGTTGCTGAAGCAGTAGGGTCTGAGAACTGGGGTGATGTGAAGACCGGTCCGAAGCTTAAATACCCGATTGAGGAGATAAAAGATAACATTTCCGATAAATCGCGGATTCGCGGGATCTTTACCAGGAAGGAACAGGTTGTTGATTTTTTGAAACAGATCAAGGAAAAAGATCTCGGCATGTCAGTCATAATTACCGGCGTTTTGTCCGAAGTCATCCCGGCCTGTAAAGAGGCTGGGGTAACACCGCACTCGATCAACTATTCACTTGGAGTCTGGGGGAAAAAGGACAACCTTCCCAGTGAAACGACCCTTTCAATTACGACGATGTGCGGCCATCACATGATCCCTCCCAAATTTGTCGATCATGTGATGAAACAGGTCAAAAAAGAAAAATTGACACCTGAAGAAGGGGCAAAAAAGCTGGCCGAGTTCTGTTACTGCGGCATCTTCAATCATGTCAGGTGCGCAACTATTATCAAGGATCAAACAGCCCTTTCGAGAGAAAAGGGTGCATAGGCAAGACAGCATGCTGCCCGTCGTTCAACGAGGGAATTGTATATGAAAGTCGGGTTCATCGGCTTCGGCGGCGCTGCCTATGGCCTGACGAAAGGGTTGAAACAGGCCGGACTGCGGGACGTTAGTTTTTTTGATTCACTCTGTGACATACCGTCCAAGAGCAGCGTGATTTTAGAACACGCTGCTGAAACCGGTGCACTCTTCAAGGAAGGTGTTGAACAACTGGTCACCGATTCGGAAATAGTAATCTCCTGTGTCACCGGTTCGGTTGCCCTGCCGGCTGCCGAGCAGGCGGCTCTGTTCCTGGAGCCGCACCAGCTGTATGTGGATGTCAATACCGCCTCTCCAAAGACCATGGAAGCGGTTGGAGATGTTATTAGGACAAGTGGAGCCCTTTTTGCCGATGTGGCCATGCTCGGCGCAATTCCGACGTTTCTTCATCGTGTACCCTGCCTGGCATCGGGCAATGGTGCTGAACGGTTTAAAAGAGCGATGCAGCCATACGATATGGATATAACCTGTGTCGGTGAACAGCCGGGGCAGGCATCGGCTATCAAGATGTTTCGCAGCGTTTTCATGAAAGGGTTTCTTGCCTTGCTGATCGAAATGCTGAGTGGCACGCATCGCTATAAAGTGGACGAACTTGTCCTGGATTCAATAGCAAAAACAATGGAGAAAAATTCGTTTCTCGAGACAGTTCGGCTGCAGATGGCCAAGGGCGTTATTAATGCAGAGAGGATGTCTCATGAAATGGAGGCCGTTGTCGAGACTTATGCGGAAATGGGCCTGGCATCGGGCATGGCCTCGGCTGCCTGCGAAAAATTGAGATGGGTCAGCGATATGAATATCAAGGAGGATTTTTCAGGATCCATGTCCCAGTCTCTAGATGAAATTCTTGATGTCATCGAAAAAAAAATCAGGGCCTGAATTGTAAGTGCCCGCCCTTTAATTGATATATTCGAATAAAAAACCTTCTGCAGTGATGCAGTGATGTGATTGTGTGATTTTGCTTTCCAATCTCCTGGATTTTTACTACATAGTACTCTTGGTTATCGTTACCAGAAATAACCCCAATTAAGGATAAAAACACTATGGACACAAATAAGATGAGTGGCGTTATGACGCCGATACTGACACCTTTTAATGATGATCTGAGTTTTGCGCCCGATCTGTATGTCAGTCATGCAAAGTGGTTGTTGGAGAATGGAATTCATTATATTTCACCGTTTGGCACAACAGGAGAAGCGCTCAGCATGACCGTCGAGAGCGCCTTGAGGCGGTTGATCTGCTTGCCGAAAACGGGATTGACCCGGCGCTCATGATGCCTGGTACCGGTCTCTGCAATCTTGCGGATACGGTAACGCTCTGCCGTCATGCCATAAAACTCGGCTGCACCGCAGTGATGACGCTGCCGCCGTTTTTTTACAAAAATGCCAGTGATGACGGACTTTATGCCTATTTCGCCAGGTTGATAGAGACGGTTAACCTTCCTGGATTCAAGATCTGTATGTATCATATTCCCCCGATGGCAGGCATCGGTTTTACACCGTCACTTGCCGGGCGTCTGGCAAAAGATTTTTCCGATGTTTTTGTCGCCTACAAAGACAGTTCCGGGAATTTTGCAAATACCAGGGCGGTCATTGAGGCGGCACCGGGTATTGCCGTTTTTCCAGGATCGGAGCATTTTCTCAAGGCAGGCCTGGAGAGCGGCGGAATGGGTTGTATCTCTGCGACCTGTAATGTCAATCCTGCTGCTATCAGACAGGTCTATGATGTTGGTGTCGGGGCGAAAGAGGGCGACCTTGAAAAGCTCAACACTGAGATGGTGACGTTCCGAAAAACAGTAGAAGCCTACGGACCCATCCCGGCAATGAAAGGGCTGCTCGCTGTAAAGAGAAAAGATGCACGGTGGCGGAATGTGCGCCAGCCTATTTTGCCTGCCAGCCAGGCGAGTACGAAGGAGCTGTTGGAAAAGCTTGGTGATACCCTGCAGGACCTGTCCTGAGTTGTAAGGTCTTGTTGTTTCCTGAATAAACCAGAAAACGTCTGTTCCGGACAGTACGACGCCGGAACAGACGTTTTTTTTATGCAATCAGGTTGAGGGCAGATCCTGCCTTGAACCATTCCACCTGGGCCGCATTATAGGTGTGATTGAGCACCAGTGTATCCTTAACGCCGTCAGAGTGGGAAACGATACAGCTCATCGGTTTGCCGGGAGCCAGTCCGGCAAGATCGGGGATAGCGATCCGATCATCCTCTCTAATCAGGTCGTAATCATCGGGGTTGTCGAAGGTGAAGGCGAGCAATCCCTGTTTCTTCAGGTTTGATTCGTGAATCCTGGCAAAACTGCGTACGATCACAGCTGCTGCCCCAAGGAGTCTCGGGGAAAGAGCGGCATGCTCGCGACTGCTGCCTTCACCGTAGTTCCAGTCTCCGACAACGACCCATTTAACCGCTTTGGCTTTATAGTCGCGGGCGATATCTGAAAATCCGATATCTCTCTGGTTTGTGAGTAACATTTAAACCCTTGCCTGCTTCACCGGTGTAGGCGTTGATTGCCCCCATGAACATATTGTCGCTGAACTTGTCCAGGTGCCCTCTGAGCCTGAGCCATGGCCCTGCCGGGGAAATGGCGTCGGTGGTGCATTTTCCTTGTGCCTTCAGCAAAACAGGCGCGTTGGCGATATCCTCGCCGTCCCATTTCGGCCACGGTTTCAGGAGCTGCAGCCGCTGGCTGTCCGGAGCGACTTTGAGCTCGACATCGCTTCCGTCTTCAGGTGGTTCGTAGAAATGTGAATCGCCCTTGTCAAACCCTTTTTCCGGGAATGCGGGAGCCGTCTTCGGCGGTTCCAGTTTGAATTCGCTGCCGGACGAATCCTTCAGGGTGTCGGTGAGCGGATTAAAGGACAGGCGTCCGGCAAGCGACAGGGCAACAGTAATTTCAGGACTTGTAATGAAATTCATCGTTGTCGGCTGGCCGTCGTTACGACGCGGGAAATTACGATTATATGAGGTGACAATATTGTTTGGCTTGCCGGAAACGGCGATATCTCTTTTCCACTGTCCGATGCAGGGGCCGCAGGCATTGGCAAGCACGGTTCCGCCAATTTCTTTCAGCGACGCCATCTGCCCGTCCCGCTCGATGGTTGCACGAATCTGCTCCGAGCCAGGAGTTACCATGAGAGGAACAGCACAGGTAATGCTGTGGGCCTTTGCCTGTTCGGCGACGTCTGCAGCTCTGCTCATATCTTCGTAGGAGGAGTTTGTGCAGCTGCCGATGAGGCAGGTCGAGATAGCATCAAGGAATTCATCTCCTTCTCGAACCTCCTGGGCAAGCTTTGAAAGCGGACGGGCCCGGTCCGGAGAATGTGGTCCAACGACATAAGGTTCCAGGCTCGAGAGATCTATCTCGACAACGCGGTCATAGTATTTTTCAGGATTTTTTCTGACCTCTTCATCGAGGCAGAGCAGCTCAGCATTCTGTCTTGCCAGATCGGCCAGTTCACTTCGCCCGGTTGCCGTCAGGTAGCTGGCTATATTTTCATCAAATTCGAACATGGAGGTGGTGGCGCCAAGCTCAGCTCCCATATTGGTGATGGTTGCCTTGCCGGTACAGCTGATGGTTGCGGCGCCGGGCCCGAAGTATTCGATGATTGAATTGGTTCCCCCGGAGACGGTCAGCTCACCGGCGAGGTAAAGGACGATATCCTTGGGAGCTGTCCAGCCGCTGAGTTTGCCGGTCAGTACAACACCTATGTGCTTCGGGTAAAGAACCTCCCAGGGTAATCCAGCCATCGCATCGATGGCATCAGCGCCGCCAACGCCGCAGGCACAGGCGCCGATTCCTCCGGCATTCGGGGTGTGAGAATCGGTACCCAGTATGACCGCTCCCGGGAATGCGTAATTCTCAAGGTTTACCTGGTGAATGATTCCGGCACCCGGCGCCCAGAAACCTGCCCCGTATTTGGCGGCGGCACTTTTGAGAAAATCATACACTTCATTATTTTCTGCAAGAGAAGCCGGCAGGTCAACATTTCCTGCGACACGAGCCTCGATCAGGTGGTCACAGTGGATGGTAGTCGGAACGGCAACCTTTTTTCGGCCGGTCTGCATGAACTGGAGCATTGCCGACTGCCCGAGCACGTCCTGGAGAACAACCCGGTCCGGCCTCACATTGAGGTAACTCTTGCCTGCGATCATTTCCTGTTCTTCAGGATTGTCCAGGTGGGAGAGGAGTACCTTGTCAGCAAGTGTCATAGGACGGCCAAGCCGTCTGCGCACGACCTGAAGGTTCCTGCTCATGGTTTTGTACACATTCGAGACAAATTCGGGAGTGGAATCAAGGCCTGTCATTATTGTTTCCTCCTGTCAGGGAATGGATGCTGGTAGCGTACCGTTTTTTATTATCAAGAAAGATCGTGGAATAACCGGATGATGATGCTCTCACACTTGTAATAATTTTTCCTGATTGTGCCACTATATAATAATGTAAAAGATCAATGAAAAGGGAGAGCGCCGTTATTTGTCTCTCGACGACGGTGTCAGGAAGGAAGCGGGATAACGATCAGCCTGCTAAAACCGGCCGCACAACTGTTTTACAGTATGTGCGACCGGTCAATTTTAAAAGGGCGATAGAGGAGCATTTGTTTCCCTGCGAATCAGATGCCGAGCTTAAACACCTCGTATTCGGTAACCCCCTCCATGATCTTGGCATATTTTCTTTCGTTTTCCTTGCGGGCGGCGCTTTTTTTATAGTCGTTCCAGTCTTCTTTTTTCTGCCACATGGACAATACCAGGATGGTATTGGGATTGTCGTCTGCGACCAGTGTTTCAGAGGCGATATACCCATGCTGCGTTATGGCATTGGCACGGGACTTGATCAGCATTGCTGCAGCGTCTTTCATCGTTCCTTCTTTGAACGTTCTTCTAATCAGCACTTTAATAGCCATAATTTCCTCCTTTGCTTGATTTTATAGTGTTTCAGTCCATCCATCACTATTTCAGAACTTCTTTTGCAAAACGTTGCAACCGGCGATCTGGTGATTACAGTGGCTGGATGCTTCTGGTAGAACACTCAATGAGCAAATTATTGTACATCCTCCTTTTTGTTTTAAATCCTTGTGAACGTCTCAAGAGGAATCATAGACATTTTAAACAGAAAAGCTGGTACGATGTTCTTCATTGGCATTAAAACCTGCACCAATAGAATAAGCATGAAACCTAACAATGGAAGTGCTCTGCAGGTGATATATTGGAACCGGATCGCTGAAGAATAAGTATCTTTCATCGAAAACCATTCCATATACAGGAGCAGAGATTGGTGTTTCCAGTAAAGCGTAGTTTTGGATTATTCAAGGATGACCAGAGCATCGGGTAAGAGCAGAAAAAAAGTCTTTGTGTGGTGTACCGCCGGAATTCTGATTCTCAGTTCCATCGTAAGTCTGGCGAGTATCTACTTTCTCAAGCGCGGTATCGGTGTTGAACAACTGACTATCGGCCCGGTAACGGTATCAGACAGCCATCTCGTATGGAGTGACAGGCTCGAGCTCCAGGTGGGTGCGCTTTCCATTAAGGAGGGTCAAGACGGATCAACGCCACTCTTTTCGCAAAAACGTGTTGCCGGAATCGTCAGGACCGCTGATTTTTTTTCCAGGCTGGTCTCAAGAATCACCATACGATCCATAAAGATCGGTGACCGGCAGCTCAGTCTTGACCTGTTACAGCTGCAGGATGAGTCATTTCGGCTAGATCTCGCTACTGATACCACAAAATGTGCTGCCATCATCGAAATGGATCCCCGAGAGGTGAGGGTCATTATCGAATCTGTCAGTGATGCCCGAATCGAGCTCGACCTGTCTGGTACGCTGCGACTTGACTCATCGGATGCTACTCTCACTGGTGCGATCGTTGCAGATATTGAAAAGAGCTTTCCCGTCCGCTTGAGCTTCTCTTCAGATGGACGCAGTGCTTCTTTCAGCGGGAGTCAAGCGGGAATGATCACCGATATAAAGCCATTTGTAGATCTCTTCGGCCTGGAAGAAAACATTCAGAAATGGATCACTGATTATCTGACAGCCAACCGTTATCACCTGCTGTCATTCAAGGGAGACTATGTTTTTGGCGAGCCGAGGAGCCTTTTCCATAGTTTTGAGGCAGAAATCATGGTTGACGATGCCTCCTATATTTTTGAACCGGATCTCGAACCCATTTATGATGATCACCCGAGAGCTTTCTTCAAAGACGGCGTGCTTGATATCAGACCGCACAATCCTGTATTCTACGGGCATGACGCCGGTGCCAGCCGGTTGGATATCAATTTCAATGACGCTGATAATTTTATACTGAGCATTTATATAAACGCTGAAACAGCTGCTGACAGTGACATTATCGATCTCCTTCGTTATTACGAAATCGACGTGCCGTTTCTGCAGGTCAAGGGCGAGACCAAAGCGGACTTACGCCTGACAATAAATCTTTCGACTGAAGAAATCAGTGGGGAAGGCTCCTTTTATTTAGACGACGCGGTTATTGCCTACGAAGGTACTGAGTTTGGCGTCAATAACAGTCGTTTCTCCCTGAAAGATTCAGAGGTGACGCTTGAGCACATCGAGGTCAACCGTGAGGGGCTCTTTGCGGCCAGTGTCAGCGGTCAGGTTTTCGCCGACAGGGACGTATGGGACCTTGAAATAGCGCTTGACCAATTGAGCTTTAGCCTTGGAGAGTCAACGGTCAGCCTGGACAGTTCTGTCCTGAGGCCAAGGCTTGGCTATCAGGTTTCACCCGAAGGGAGTTTTCTTGAAGCCGGAGAATCTGCCTGGGAGCTTGACTCGACAGCTGTCAGGCTCGGCCCATTCAGGGCTCCTGTTAATCTTGACGACCTTTCTGCCCGGATTCCTGCTGTTTCATTGGCAATGCTGCCGGATATTCTTGCAGAGGTTTCAGGATCTTTCTCGATCAAAAATACAACGGCGGATTTTAACTGCGATCTGCTCAACTACCACGTCAAAGACCTGAAACTTGAACAGCCGAAGATACCGTTTCGAATTCGCTATCTTGACAGATTAATAATTACGACGAAAGAAACGGCACAATGGAGTCTTGGCAATGTACCGGTAACGTTTTATCCCTCAGAAATCATCTACGCCGACAATCTGCTGACGTTTGCCTCCGGCAGTTTCAGTTACGGGAATTTCTTCAAAAGCAGCTTTACCGGGGATTACAATACGCTGACACGGGAGGGTTCTCTCTATCTGTCCAAGATAGATATCACCCACGAAAGACTTGATACAGAGATTGATGTCGGAGACCGGACACTTGTAGAGATCGGCGAGAAAGAGGGGACCTTTGTTGTCGATTTCAAAGAGTTCGATTTGAAAATAACGAGCGACGCCGATCGTAACTGGTCAGCCGAGTTTGCCGATCTGTCGAAGATCCACCACCGCTCAGAGTTGCTGAGAAGGCTTAAAATCAGCTCCGGCAAGGTTTCCATATCATCGGTCAACGGCAATATGCCCTATGATTTCACAGCTGATATTGGCGCTCCGTACGCCCTTCTCGTTGATGACCAGATGATCAGCGATCGTCTGGTCATCAACGGAAAACTGAGCGAGAGCGGTTTGTCGGCGACGGTTAACGACACACTACAGGTACATTTCTTTGAGGATATTCTGGATATAAGATCCCGAGACGTTGGTTATAATATCGATGGTGTCAGAGAACTCATGGCAGATCTCACTGATGGCACCAGGGACGAAGAAGATGAATCAGAGGCCCGCTTTAAGCTGAATCTGTATGCGGAAAACAGCTATCTCTACCTGAACCCCAAGTCACGGGTTGTTGCCGACAGCATCAATCTTGACTATGCAGACAGTGTACTTTCCATGGAGTTGATGCATGGTGAGGGCCTTCTCCAGCTCGAGCGACTGGGAGGGATTTATTTCGTAAACGGTGAGAACCTCAACGATGTATTCATGGAAGCTCTTCTTCAAGGAGCCTATGTCGAGGGGGGATCATTGGCGCTGGCCGGCATGGGCAGTGATGATGAAATATCCGCGGTTATCGAGATTCAGGATACTGTTTTAAAAGATCTGAAGACCCTGAACAATACAATGGCCCTGCTCAATACGCTGCCGGCTCTTGTCACCTTCTCGATGCCCGAATATGAAATAAAAGGTTTGCCGGTACAATCAGCTGTTATCGGCATGAAGTACAGTGACAAGAAGGTAGTCTTTAAGTCGATTGACGTTGACTCCCCCGTTGTTCAGGCGGCAGGGACGGGCTGGATAGATATGTCCGAGCGCGCCATCGACATGGACATCCAGCTAACGAGCCAGGCGGGGATGAACCTCAGGAAGATTCCGATTGTCGGCTATGTGGTTGCCGGGAAAAGCGAGGATACCTCGGTAACCTTGAAGATAGCCGGAGATATTGACAACCCAGAGGTGAGCAATTCCATCCTCAAGGAAATAGTGACAATGCCGATTGACATGTTGTATAGAACTTTGAATCTGCCATTCCATCTCGTTAACAAACTGGGTCCTTTTACTAAGGACGGCGACAATACCCAGGCATTTAAAAGCGAAGTGGAGCTGCAGGAAAGTGACAAATAATTCTACCCGGGCCTCTTTTCTGAACCGTCTGGCGGATCTCCAAGCCAGACGACCATCCGTTTCCTGAATCGACCCACCTTGCTTTGAATCCGCAGCTTTGCCACGATTCTGCTGTAACCAGCCAGGGGCAAGAGATCGGCACAGCCGATCGCATCAATGTGGTAGAGCCTTAAACTTCCGTCCTGCTGCTCCTGCACAAGGGTGTTGGAGTATGCCATCTCCCTGAGCATGATCAGCTGGTTGAGTTGCCATGAAAAGAAGGCTTCGAGTCCCTGCCAGAGATATTTTTTTTCCCTGCTGCCCAGCAGGGCAGGATTATCGCTGTAGTCTTTCAGAGACCTGCAGGGTGAGCCGTCATAGTTGCAGATATAGTCCCAGACAACACCGGTGCCAAGGTCAGTGTCGACATATCCGTAGCAATAGGGAATATGGGCAAACGTTTCGGGAGTCTTTCTTTTTATAAGCTCTTCTGCATAGACGACATCAACGTAGTTGAAGTCAAAATATTTTGTCTGCCCCGCCCTTGAAAGCCAGTAGAGTATTTGGTTGAAACCGGCCGGCCTGAAATCGATTTGAAAATCAACCCGCGGTATCTTGATGCACCGGTCCCGGAGTGCCGGATGACGATAGACTACCCGGTCATCGCCGCTGCCAATGGGTTTCAGGTTTTTAAGAACAATCATACGATAGGTGATTCAGTCCCTGATCTGCAGGCTCTTGTCCATGTCAACAACCATTGTGGTTCCGGTGAAAAACTTCACGGATGAACGCTTTACTGGAAATCTCGGCGACCTGATCTGCCAGCGCACTCATTTCCCTGTAGAGCGATTTTTTTCCAGGATCGGGAAATCTAATGTTAAATTGACGGTACCTCCAGAATGAAGTGGCGACAGCACCGTATTCAAGGTGAAGTTTAAAGAGCTCTTTCTCAAGACCTGAAAGCGGGCGAACCGACTGGTAACCATCGACAAGGGCAGCAGTCAGCGGCAGAGAAAGTGTTCCGGACGGGCAGCAGCAGCCTGCTGCGCACATGCCGAGGTCAAAAACCAGGTAATAATAGCACACCTCTTCAAAATCGAGAATTGCAGCAAGTTTTTCTCCCCGGAAGACGCTGTTGTCGGGGAAAAGGTCTCCATGAATCAGTCCCTTCGGCAATTCCGCCTTGACGCATTTTACAAGACGGTCCGTCTTGTCCTGCAGCCAGCGGGCAAATGTTCCTGTTTCACCACTTATTTCGGAGAATGATTCGATTCCGTAGGAAAAAACCTCGGGGAGGTGCGGCTGAGTCGGGACGGCGTGCAGGCGGGCGAGCGCGACTCCAAGCTGGCTGACCATCTCGGGTGTGAGGGAGTCCGGTACCGTGCCTTCTATAAATGCTTTTACATACACGGGTTTGCCGCCGTGTTCGATAAAGGACGCGCCATCTCTGCTCTTGATAAGGCGGGTGGTGGCAATACCATGTTTTTCCAGGTGTTCAAGGGTACGGGTAAGATGCTCCAGTTCATCAGGACCTTTCTCATCGCAAACGGAGACCACATAGGTGCCGCTGTCGGTGGTAAAGAGGGCACTGGAATTTGCCTTGCCGCCGTCAAGTGGTGTAACGACACGGGGAGGGCCAAGGGGATAGGCCAGCAGGATCGCTTCGAGACTGGTCTGGTCCAGGAGAGTATAGTGTGCCATGTTTTTGCGCCGGGTAAATCGTCCGGTCTTCGGTTATTTCACAATCTGGTTTTTGATTGCAGTTGCCAACGCCTGCTCAAGTATTGCATATGTGCATATCCGTAGATGATGAAACTCTTTTTTTGCCAGCTCAAGAGACGGGTGCCGAGCCCCTTCCGGGAGCTTCTCGGGCTCTTTAAGAGCCCTGCCGATCACCTGCGGGAACTTGGCAGGGTGTGCCGTTGCCAGGCAGACAATTTTCTCGGTGCATGACGTCTCCAGCCGGTAGGCTTGCGCAGCAGCCAGAGCTACCGCACCGTGAGGGTCGAGCAGATAACGGTCGGCTCCCCGGTAGATACCATCGATGGTGTTGAGCGTATCGGCATCTGAAATGGAATACGAAAAAAAACCGTGGCGAAGCCTGTCCCAGAGGTCAGCCGGGAATTGTACCATCCCCTCTTCCTCGAATTGCGCCATGTATGCTTTTACGGTTTCGGGATTCTGGTCGCAGTTGAAGTAGAGAAAACGCCAGAAATTATACGGCACGACAATGTCAATGGCCGAGGAAACCGTCTGCTTCAATTCCTGCTTTGACAGGATACCGCTGCCGAACAGGCGATGCAGGGTGCCGTTGTCGTTGGTCGCGCAGATAAACTGTTTGACCGGGAGTCCCATTGAGCGGGCGATAAAACCTGCGCAGAGGTTGCCGAAGGCACCGGTCGGAACCGAAAAGATCATTTCTTCACCGATCCTATCTGCCGTCCTGAAATAGGCGAAGAAATAATGAATTGTCTGGACCATGATCACGGCACCAGTTTATCGAGTTTACACTCGACAGCCGGAGTTCCTCTTTTGTTTTTGGCATCGGCAAAAAGTCCGGCCACAACGATGTCGAGATCGTCACCACCGTTGCTGCAGTCTTCGACAGCAACCGGGTGGACATTTGGTGCATCCAGGGTGGTCATCTGCCGCTCCTGTTCCTCAGAGATCATCTCCCGTGGATACAGAGGCCAGCACTCAAGCGTCTTCTTGCCGGCCGAGGCGTAGGCGGCTGCCGGCCCGGTATCACCGGTGGTTGCCAGGACAAGGGAGAGTCTTTCTCCCCGTTCTGCGAGAAAATAATCCATGCAATTGATTAGAAATCCCATGGCGATGTCTTTAAACGACAGCGTCGGACCGTGGAAGAGCTCCTGGACATAGAGATCGCTCTGCTTCAGGAGAACAACTGGTGCCGTTTCTGCTGATTCAAACCTCGAAAAGCTTTCTCTGAGCAGCGGCTTGAGATCATCTCTCGGCATGATTTCAGGATCGATGAAAACGCCCGTTATCATCTTTCGGCGAATCCCCGTAGTCAAGCGCTGCCATTTCTTCAAGTTCACCACTCGTGAATGAGGGAATCGCTCCGGCACAAACAATCCGCCATCAGGGGCAAAACCATCGAAAATCGCTCTATCAAAACCAACAGGGGAAGTATCGCCTCTGGTGCTTGTATACCGCATCATCTCGTGCCTATTCCTTGCTTTATCATTTAGCGCTGCACCTCGTCAAGATGGCATGAGCTCGTCACAGACCGCCTTGGCGACCTGTATATCCTGCACGGCAACGCCGGTCAGATCTGTCGACGGTTATCTGCTCATCGGAATGACCTGCCGGTGACGTCGCCATTAATAATGCGCCAAGTTCGACAACTTTTTCTCTGTTATGCTCTTATTGCGAGTGCCCTTGCTATTTCACCGCGTTCAAGACATTGAGCAATACTGTCAGCCACCACAAGATCAGCCCTGTGCAGAATCCCGCTGTCCAGCTCCTGCTTGAAAGCTGTATCAGAACCCATGGCGGTGATATGGGTTCCGGGCTCGATCATGTTTTCCAGGAGCAATGGCTGTTGCGATGGTGTTGCTGTTATCAGCAGATTACAGCCGCGGGCAACCCTCTGCATGTCGTTTGTTGTCTCAACCTCAAACCCATCCTTTTCCATCGTCCTCCCTATAAGCCGACAGCCTGTCATTTGATCGTCCCCAGGCGACGACCTTGCGGCAACTGGTGACTTCCTTCAAGTAGGAGAGCTGCATCCTGGCCTGAATTCCCGTGCCAATGATACCGATGGCTGAGATCCTGGAAGGAGCAAGATATTTAGCTGCAATATGCCCCGGCAACTGCTGTCCGGACATCGGTAAGATACCCTTCATCGAGAAGTACTGCCTGCAGCACCCCTGTTTTCTGTGAGAATACAAGCATCAATCCGGAATTGGACGGGCAGGCCATGCTTGGGATTGTCATAAAATCCTGAAGCGATTTTAATAACAAAGCTGTCACTTTCCTTGATATAGCCGTACTTTAATATGGGTGTCTCCGGGGGGAGCCGCGAAAGAGAGTTCACCAACAGGCGGCACAACGACCTCTCCTCGAGAATAGGCGCAAATCCTGCTTCAATTGAGTCCATAAAATTTAAGTTTTCACAGGCCGACTTGATCTGCTCGAGATTGTAAATGTGCTGCCATAGGTACCTCCTGCTGAAAATACGGTGTGGATGAATTCAACAAAACACTAGCTAATCCATAACATTATTAATAGCAAATAATTTCAACTGTTCTAATATGTAACAGTCAATTGTCAGTCCGATTTCCGTGCGGAGTTGTTCAGTTTGAAATGGTATACCCTTTCAATCCTGCCAAGTCTATGAAGCCTGTCAGTCCTCATTCCCACAGACCGGCTAAAGGCATAAAATATCTGTTGACCGATATCGATGACACCGTCACGGAAGACGGGTTGCTGCCGGCTGCCAGTCTTGTCGCCATTGAGCAGCTTGAAACGAGCTGGAATTGCGGTTGTCCCGGTTACCGGGCGGCCGGCTGGCTGGTGCGACCACATTGCCAGGATGTGGCAGGTGCACGCGGTGCGTCGGCGAAAACGGTGCCTTCTATTTTTCCTACGATCGCCTCAAGCGCAACATGCGGCAACGCTTTGCCAAGAGTGAGCAGGAGAGGAAGAGGACAGGGAACGGCTGGAGCTTTTAAAAATGCAGATTTTAAATCAAATTCCGGGTGCCGGTGTCGCTTCTGACCAGGATTATCGGATTGCTGATCTGGCCATTGATTTTCGTGAAGATGTTCGATCCTCTGTCAGAACAGGAGATAGAAAAGATTGTGCGGATATTTGAAGACAACGGGGCAACAGCAAAAATCAGCTCGATCCATGTGAACGGCTGGTTCGGCAGTATGACAAGTTGTCGATGACGACGGATCTGTCTGAATGATCTTTTTGGATTAGATGTTGAACGGGACAATAAGAAAATTGCATATATCGGCGACTCCCCGAACGATTCGCCAATGTTTTGGCTATTTTAAAAATTCGATCGGGGTCGCCAACGTCAGCTGACTTCGTGCCTTGACTCACCGCCCATGTGGATCACCACCCGCGCTGTTCGGCGGCTTTACGAGTTTGCCGAGCTGCTGCTGAAGGCTCATGGTTCCTGATTACGGCACCAGACGGGCCATGCGGCGGACACTCGCCGGTAGCGGGGATCTTCATCGATACTGCTGTTCATCTTACGGTTTGCAATCAGTATTGCTCCCGGTTTCACGCTGTCTTCTATGCGTTGTTCAAAGGCAGCTGGTGTTTTTTTTCGCAGAAGGGTCTGAAATAATAGACCACATCAAATTCATCCATTTTTGTGATAGCTCCAGATATCCTCCCGGCTGACCGATTCTTCTCCAACAAGACTGCGGGCTATCGATAGGGAGCCGGTATCTTTCTCTATGCCGAAGACCTCGAAATTCCATCAACTCGGCGAGAGCAGAATATTGCCGATGCCGCAGCCGATATCGAGAAATTCAGGTGGAGGTTTGTGTCTCCCGCTTTTCAGCAGGTAGTGACGGGCCATTCGTATCTGCTCATACGCCTGGCGGGTATCCATCGCGACGAAGGGATACTCGCTGGTGGTGTCATTGCTTGTATTGGGCACCGCCTGGCGGGTAAAGTAACCGATAAAACGATTGATGACCCCGAAGAGAATGTCCTGTTCCTCTTCTCTTTCAGTTAGATGTCGCTCTTCCATAGCAGATTATCGGGGTTACCGTTACAACAAGGCAGCGCTGAACGCGCTACCCGCTGTTGTATTTTTTAATCATTGCCAGCACGCGCCCTACCTCTGGTCTGTCCCCCGGGCCGCTGCCGATATGATGGAGGTGGATGATACCGTCCGGATCGATCAGAACGTCACCGCCTCTTTGCTCCACATCACCTGCAGACCTGCTGAGTTTCTGCCCTCTGGCAAGCAGTTTAAGGTAGGCGATCCAGGTGGACGGGGCCCCCATATATCCCAGAAACCGGCTGAGAACATCCCGTAATGATGATAGAGCGTTTTATCAAGATCAAGAAAATAGTCAACCGCCGGCGAACCAACCGCTGCAGGCAGGGCACAGGACGGGGGTTGCTGGAAACTGATCGGCAAAACCGTAACCTTGAGCTGGTCCAGTGTTTCCTGGTGCTGCCACACCTGTGACAGGTGATCCCGGCACGGCAGTCAGCCGAGGTGGCGGTGGAAAACCATCCAGACCCACGAGCCTTTGAAATCATTCAGCTTCACCTGCCGATTCGTCAGGCTGGTCAGTTCAAAGTTGTCGGCCTGCCGGCCGGTCTTGTTGATCTCTTGAGCCATTTATCTTTTGTTTTCTCGAAGCCGGCCATCCTGCAGGGTCAGTATGCGATCCATTTTTGCTGCGAGCTCCATGTTGTGGGTCACCATCAGTACGGAAAGGGCCCGCTCCCGGCAGAGGTTCTGCAGCAGTTCGAAAACAATTCTGCCCGCACGGCTGTCGAGGTTTCCTGTCGGCTCATCGGCCAGCAGCAGTTCGGGTTTCATGATCAGTGCGCGGGCAAGGGCTGTGCGCTGCTGCTCGCCACCGGAGAGCTCGCTGACACGATGATCTTCACGCTGATCAAGTTCGACCGCCGCCAGCAGCTCCCGGGCAGCTGGTTGGGTCTGCTGTTTTGTTTTACCACTGATCAGGGCGGGCATCATTACATTTTCCAGAGCGCTGAATTCCGGAAGCAGATGATGAAATTGAAAAATAAACCCGAGTGAAACATTTCTGAACCGGGCGAGTTCTTTTTCGCCTTTGGTCAGCAGCGTTTCGCTTTTGAAGAGCAACTCGCCGCTGGTTGGTGAGGCAAGAGTCCCAAGGATCTGCAGAAGGGTTGTCTTTCCGGAACCGGATGCGCCGGTAATCGCTGCCATCTCACCGGCTTCTATGGAAAGATGTTGATATCCTTTAGGACCTGGAGATCCTTCAGGCCGGTGCGATACGTTTTGCAGATCCCGACAGCCTCGAACAGAGCAATGCTCATGACAGCACCTCGGCTGGTTTGACCTTTGATGCTTTCCAGGACGGATAGAGCGTTGCCGACAGACTGATGATGATCGAGCAGGCGGCGATAATAGCGATGTCAAGCGGCAAGTACCTTGATCGGCAGTGTTGTCATCGGGTAGACGTTTGACGGCAGTTCGATAAACTGGTAGCGGGAGAGCAGTTCACAGAGTCCCAGTCCGCCAAGTACGCCAAGAATCGTACCAGTAAGTGAGATGACCAGCCCCTGCAGAAAAAATATTTTCATGATTGATCGTGAGGTTGCTCCCATCGATTTCAGAATGGCAATATCCCTCCCTTTCTCCATGACAACCATGATCAGGGCGCTGATGATGTTCAGTGCGGCAACCAGGATAATGAGAGCCACACAGATAAACATACCGATTTTTTCAAGTTTAAAGGCTGCGAACAGGTTACGGTTCATGGCCATCCAGTCCCTGGTAATGATATCCGGACCCAGTTTCGCCGTGATTGCCCGGGCGACCTGATCGGCCTTGTTGAGGTCCTTCTTGTCAACGGTTACCTCTATGCCGTGGGCAATATCACCAGTCTCCAGAAATTCCTGTACGGCTGGGAGGGACATGAAGGCAAGCGATGAATCGTATTCGTACATTCCGGATTCAAAAATACCGACGACCTGAGCTGTCTTGATCTTGGGAATGACACCCATTGGGGTCAGCGGACCGGAGGGGGAAATAAGCCGTACCCTGCTGCCTTGCCCGACACGAAGATCACCGGCGAGCTGGTTGCCGAGAATGATCCCCGGTATGCGGCTGTCCGGTTGATTGGTCAGTCGACCATGGCTCCTGCGACCATCTGACTCGCCGAGGCTGATGACCCCGGGCGCCGTTGCCGGGTCGATTCCCCTCAGTATCACGCCTGAGCCGCCTGACGAGCCGCTTATCAGTGTTTGTGCGTAGAGATACGGAGTCGCTCCGGTGACGCCGGCAACGCTGAGGATCCGTTCCCGCATCAGTTTGTAATCGTCGATAGCGCCGCCGGAGTGCTGGACGATGATGTGCGAATTAATACCGAGAATCTGGTCCCTGCAGGCCATCGGTGAAGCCGGCGTATACCGAGAGTACGACGATCAGGGCGATAACGCCGACGGTGATCCCGGCAACCGAGATCAGCGAGATCAGCGAGATGAATCCCTGGCGATGCTTGGCACGCAGGTATCTGAGGCTGATGAACCATTCGAACATAAGAGCTTACCGGCTAGTTGTCCTTCTCTTGATCTTCAGCAGATGAGCTATCGCTGCTTTCTGCTTTCATCTGAGGAAAGAGGATGACATCCCTGATCGAAGATGAATCGGTAAGCAGCATGACCAGCCGATCGATTCCGATACCCTCGCCCGCGGCGGAGGGCATGCCGTACTCAAGGGCCCTGACGTAATCGCTGTCCAGCACCGGGTGAATCTCATCGTCATTGCCCCGCTCAGCGATCTGTTTTTCAAAGCGCTTCTTCTGGTCGATCGGGTCGTTGAGCTCGCTGAAGGCATTAGCAAGTTCCCGGCCGGTGATGAAGAGCTCAAAGCGATCGGTGACGCTCGGATTTTCCTCGTTGCGGCGGGCAAGCGGTGAAACCTCGGTCGGGTAGGAGGTGATAAAGGTCGGGTCTACCAGCTTGTCTTCAACGAGCAGTTCGAAAAGTTCCGTCTTGGCCTTGCCGATACCCGCCTTTTTCTCAAGCTTGATGCCCTTTTCTGGCTGACCAGTGCAAAAACCTTGTCATCGTCGGCAAGGATTTCAGGATCGACCTTGCCGATTTCAACCAGAGCCTCTTCCATGGTGAGACGCTTCCAGGGCGGAGCGAGGTTCACCGCTGGTTCCCTGGTAGGTGATCTCCAGCGAACCGTGAATCGCCTGACAGATCGAAGATGATCATCTCCTCGGTCAGGTCCATCATATCACTGATAGGTTGCATATGCCTGGTAAAATTCCAGCATGGTGAACTCGGGGTTGTGGCGGGTCGAAAGTCCCTCGTTACGGAAGTTGCGGTTGATTTCAAACACCCGGTCAAAGCCGCCCACCAGCAGACGTTTAAGATAGAGCTCCGGTGCGATCCTCAGGTAAAGATCCATGTCCAGGGCATTGTGATGGGTCTTAAAGGGTTTTGCCGTGGCACCGCCCGGAACCGGCTGCATCATCGGGGTCTCGACCTCCATGAAGCCGCGGTCACTGAGAAACATTCGGATCAGCCTGATGATCTCGACACGTTTGCGAAAGGTCTCACGACTTTCAGGTGTAACGATAAGATCAACATAACGCTGTCGATATCTGGTTTCCACATCGTGAGGCCGTGCCATTTTTCAGGGAGCGGGCGCAGCGATTTAGATATCATCGTAATTTCAGCGGCATGAATAGAAAGTTCACCGGTCTTAGTTTTGAACAGGTGTCCCTCGGCTCCGACGATGTCTCCAATGTCCCATTTTTTGAAAGTCGGTGAACTGATCGTCTCCAATGGACGTCTTTACGAACATAGACCTGCAGTATTCCACTGGAGTCGGCGATGGTGAAAAAGGCCGCTTTGCCGAACTTTCGCATGGCCATGATCCTGCCGGCAATCGAGTAGCTCTGTCCGCCTTCTTCTGTCTGCTGGGGTTCAAGCCCGCTTTCTTTTGGGAGCAGGGTCGGCAATTTCGTCCTTGGGCTTGAAAGCTGTTGCTGTATAGATTGACGCCGAGTTCTGCGAGTGACTCTGCTTTCTCGCGACGCTGTCTGAGAAGCTGGTTGTCGTTACTCATTATTCTTCCGTCCTGATGTCGTGTTATCGGTGTTCAAACACCGAAATCAATGTTGACGGTAAGCTCTGTTTTAAACTCTAGAAAAGGAAACAGGCTGCAATAAAAAAAGCGGCATCATGCCGCCTTTACTTATTGTAATCATAACAGATGCAACAATCTAATCGTTTACCGACATTCTGCTGTATTGTCAATGCTTTTCGGGATTAATTCCGGGGACAGTATACGTAATTGCTGAGATAAAAAAAGATGCACCATCCTGATGATGATTGATTATAGTAGTGGATAGGACCAACGTATTTGCTGATACTGAATTTGACTTGGCGGGAAAAGACATGGGACACAACCTGGTCTATCAGGGGCTGCTCGATTATCTGGAGAAACTGGATCAGGCCGTGGTTGCCTTCTCCGGTGGTGTTGACAGCAGTCTACTCCTCTATACAGCCCATCAGGCCCTAAAGGACAAGGCCATCGCCATTACCATAAGAACTCCCTATATCCCCGCTGTGGGAAATGGAAGAGGCAGCGTCATTTGCCCGGCAGCACATGATCTCCCATAAAATCATTGATCTTCCAATCCCTGAGACCATGGTCCATAATCCGCCGGATCGATGCTACCTGTGCAAGAAAAATCTCTTTACCGCCCTCCTTGCAGAAGCCGGAGCGCATGGTATAGAGACCATCATCGAAGGCTCAAACAAGGATGATCTGAAAGATTATCGGCCGGGCCTGCGGGCGCTTGAGGAATTATCTGTCGTCAGTCCATACCTTGACCGGGGGATTACCAAAAAGCAGATCCGTGAAATGGCAAAAGCTTTGGGGCTCGAGGTCTGGAACAAACCGTCGAATGCCTGCCTGCTCTCACGCCTGCCCTATGGCATCCCGATAACCGATCCGGAGCTGGAGCGCATATCGCAGGCCGATCAGGTCCTTATTGAGCTGCAGCTTCACGGCTCACGGGTTCGAAGCCACGGTGATATCGCCCGGGTTGAGGTCCCGGTTGAGCAGTTTGCAGCGGTTATCTCACCTGCTTTACGGATCAGATTGGTTGAAAAGCTCAAATCGTGCGGCTACCTCTATGTGGCCCTTGATCTTGAAGGCTTTCAGAGCGGCAGCATGAACAAAAACATCAGCTGATAACGTTTGCTGGTTGTCGAAAAATGCCGGCAGGGACTGATTTCTCCAGAACGGTCACTGTTTCGATATGATGAGTCTGGGGAAACATGTCCAGTGGCTGGATTATTTTTACGGTAAATCCCTGCTGCTGCAGGGAGGCCAGGTCCCGGCAGAGCGTTGCGGGATCACAGGAAACATAGATAACCCTTTTCCTGCAGAGGCGGGCAAGTAGCGGTGCCATGCCCATCATGCCCTGCCGGGGAGGGTCGCAGACGATGGTGTCAAATCTTTCCCCTGATCCGGCCAGTTTTCTGCAGGCTTCGGTGACGTCTGACTTTTCAAAACGTATGTTGGACAACCCGTTAAAATCGCTGTTGTAGCGCCCGCTCCTGATCGCTGCCCCCTGGCTTTCGACAGCATGGACATGGCCGCTCATTTTTGCCAGCGGAAGGGCAAAGTTACCCATCCCGCAGTAGAGATCAAGCAGCCTGTCTGAAGCTGACGGCTCACAGCATTCAAGGACAAGGCTGATCAGGTTGTAATTCTGCTTAATGTTTACCTGGCAGAACCCTCCTGCCTCCCAGAAGAGTGTCAGGGGAGCCTTGCCTGGAATGGTCATACTCAGTAAGCGATTGCTCTTTTCTTGTCCTGAGACGAACGGCCCTTCCATGGAAAAATGTCGGCCATTGAGAAATACCCGGGTATCGGCCCTGTATCCGCCGGCAAGGGCACGAGCTGCCTGCCGGTCAGCGGGGCGTGGTTTTCTGGTTAAGTTGAACAGCAGGCAGAGGCTTGAATCTTCAGGGTTCATCAGTATGTCGATTGTTTCCGTTACAGCTGATAGGGAACGAAATGGTGACATCTGCGGAAACAGTTCAAGAGTTGAGTTGATATTTTCCGGGGCTAGCAGGCAATGGTCTATCGGAACAATGTCCCGCGACCTGAAACGATTGAAGCCAAGACCGTTTTTCCCGACATGCAGACGTATTCTCTGCCGGTAACCAAGCTCGAGCGGCGATGGCAGAACCGGTCTGATCAACGGGGAGAGATCCTGTACTGATCTTGACTGGTTTCTCTCAAAAAGATCGCTGAGGATGTCCTGTTTGAGAGAGCACTGGTCCCGGTAGCCCGCATGCTGCAGATCACACCCGCCACAGCCCGGGTAGTGGGGGCAGGGGGCTGAGATTCTGCTGCTGTGGGGAGTCAGGATGGTTTCAACGATCCCGTAATCGACGTCTTTTTGTTGCTCAACAATTCGGATTTCAGCGGTTTCGCCCGGTAAACAGTGGCGGACCAGGATTGTTTTGCCGTTATCGGCACGGCACAGTCCGTAACCGCCATTGACAATCTTTTTTATGGTTGCCGTCGTGATTTTGTTGGGGTTCATCAGTGGAACAGACTATAATGATCCGGTACCTTGATTATGATATTTTCGCGCTAATTTCCCGAAACAGGTTAGCTCATATAAACCAATTCCATTTCATAGTACATCATCCTTGTATTCTCGAATCGTAATTTTTTGTTTACTCCTTGTTGTTTTTGCCTCAGGTACCAGCTGGTGCGAGACCAAACTTGCCATTGATGTGACTGGAGTCAAGGGCAGAATATACAGGAATGTCATGGCACGCCTGCGTATAAATATCTACAGCAAAGACAGTGAATTGACGGAAAAAGAAATCCGTCGACTCCATCAGCTTGCAGAAAATGATATCAACGAGGCGCTGTTACCTTACGGCTACTATTCATCATCTGTCAGGTCCAGTCTTGAAAAACAGGATGAAAGCTGGCTGGCACGCTACGAGATCAGCCCCGGTGAGCCGGTTCGACTGAGATCATTTTCCATTGCTGTAACACCTGCGGAATGCAGGGTCGAGGAGCTGGGAGATGTCCAGTCATTTTTTTCCATCAAGGAAGGCGACATTCTCAGTCAGCCGATCTATGAAGAGGGGAAGAAGACACTATTAAAGCAGGCCCGTTCGCTCGGTTATCTTGACGCTGTCTACAAGACTCGCGAGGTACGCATTTATCGTGAACAGAATCAAGCCGAAATCGAGCTGCTCATGGACTGTGGAGCCCGATATCAATTCGGGCGGACCAGCAGTGAACAGAAGATCATCAGCGATGGTCTGCTGCGTCGTTACCTCTCATATCAGGAGGGCGACAGTTTCAGCCGCAAGAAATTGTTTAATCTGCAGCGTGACCTCTACAAGACAGGCTTTTTCAAAAGTGTTGTGATCGAGAGTGAGACAGATAACCCTGAAGGGCTCAAGGTCCCGGTCGCGATCCGTGTCGAGCCGCTTGAAAACTATAACCGCTATAGTTTTGGTGTCGGCTACGCCACGGATACCGGCGCCAATGCCCTTTTTGAATGGGAGAACAAGCTGTTCAACCAGTACGGCCACCGTGCCAATATAGAAACCCTTTTTGGAGAACTGGAGAAACACTTTCTTGTCGGATATACCATACCGACGGCAGATCCCCGCTACAACACGATTGCTTTCACCGGGCTGGTCGATCAGCGGCAGTGGGACGATACGACCACGAAACTCTACTCGTTCTCCACTGCCTATGAATATTTCACGCCTGAATTTCATTATGCCTACTCACTTGAGCTCAGGGATGAGGAATACAAGGTAGGGGATACAAAAGGGGACAGCCTTCTTTTGATGCCTCAAGTGCAGGCCTCCTGGGCAATTGCCGACGATATAGTCAACACTGATAATGGCTTGCGGGCGACAGTCTTTCTTACCGGCGGTAGTGATGATGTGGTATCCGATGCGACCTTCCTGAAAGTGCGCGGGGACGGCAAACTTATTCTCAGCCCCCTTGACAATTGGCGGCTTATTGGGCGGGGGAGCATCGGTGGGATACTTGTCGATTCAATTGACAGTATTCCGCCTTCCCTTCGATTTTATGCCGGGGGCGCCAACAGCGTGCGGGGATATCGCTATAAAACACTCGGACCGGAAGATGCCTCGGGCACAGTGATCGGCGGTACCTTCCTGTTGACCGGAAGCGTTGAGTTAGAGAGAAAAATAACGGAACTCTGGCGGGCATCACTGTTTTACGATGTCGGCAATGCCATGGACGATATTTCGGTTGACCTGGCGCATGGCGTCGGCGCCGGTGTCGGCCTGGCGCTGCCGTTTGGTCAAGTGAGCATAGAGTTAGCCTACCCGCTTTCCGACGATGGCAGCTCGCAGTATTTTTACCTGACGGTGGGGGCCGATCTTTGATGAAACGGGGGCTGCTTGTTCTGAGCGCCATATCTGCTGTTCTTGGAGGTATGATCTATTTCATCCTGTTCAGCACTACCGGTTTTGGCCTTGCGCTGAGTGTGGTAACTCAATTCTCGAAAGGAGCGGTCAGTGTCGAAGACTCGGGCGGGCGCCTTGCCGGGGGATGGTGGGTATCAGGATTGAACGTCCGCAATGATGCAGCCGACGTCTCGATTGGAAAAATATCGGTTGACTGGCAGTTGAGAGATCTGTTTCTGGGGAATTTTCATGTTTCCGCCATAGAGATGGAGAAGCTTGAAATCGTTGTCCAGGAATCAGATCAGAAACAGCCGGCAGAAACACGCTCGCCGTTTGAGCCGCCCCCCGTTATTTTTCCCCTTGCCATTAAACTGGGCAGGCTCGTTGTTGAGGGTGGGATTGTCAGGCGTGCCGGCTCCCCGGCGCCGATGTTTGTCATCAATAAACTGGTGTTACGGGCAGAGACGAACGGAGATCAGCTGAGCATTGAGGAGTTGATGCTCAACAGTCCGGAAATTGACACGACGCTGGAAGGGAACGTGTCGTTTTCCGGCAGCTGGCCACTTCAATTCCAGGGGAATTGGCAGGTGCGGCCCGCGAACTATTCTCCCATGAACGGCAGCCTGGTGTTCTTCGGAACGGTTGAAAATCCAGGATTTGAGGTATCGGTTTCAGATCCCTTTCAGGTGAACATGGAAGGCAGCATTACGGATGCTTTCAGCGATTTTTCCTGGCTGCTGCGAGCAGACATTGATGGCCTGGATCCACGATTGCTTTCTGCTGATTTACCACTGCTAGCAGTCGCCGCGGAAGTGGAGGCAGCCGGAGATCTTGACAGATACAGTGGCAGGATCGAAGCTGCTGTCGATCCGGGTGGATATATCAAGCCGGCCTTTGAGTTGCTGTTTTCCGGCACCTCGTCGAAGCTGTCCATTGAACCGTCGAGGGTGAATCTCGGCAACAATTTAATCACCATTTCGGCACAGGCAGACTGGAGCAAAAATCTCCTCTGGAATTTTCTGGTCAAAACAGATGATTTCGACTTGTCGGCCATTGATCCCGGAATTAACGGGCAGGTATCCCTGGAAGCGCGAGCTGACGGCAGTTACAGTGACGGCCTTCGCTATCATCTTGAACTATCTGATTTCATCGGAACATTTGAGCAGTTGAACGAAGATGTCCTTGGAGGACTGATTCTAGAAGGAACTGAGTCCGGGCTGAATATAGTCTCTTCAGATTTTTCCCTGGGGGAGGGGCATATCGACATTACCGGCAGACTCGAGTGGCAGGAAGCGCTCAGCTGGGATGCACGGGCTCTTCTGCAGTCACTCTCTCCCGCGGTGGTTGATGCCTCACTTGGAGGATCGGTCAGCGCGGAGATCAGAAGTCAGGGACAGATGGACCTGACGGCACAGGCTGATGGCGGCACGAGCGACGTCCTTCGCTATCATCTTGAACTGTCTGATTTCATCGGAACATTTGAGCAGTTGAACGGAGATGTCCTTGGAGGACTGATTCTAGAAGGAACTGAGTCCGGGCTGAACATTGTCTCTTCAGATTTTTCCCTGGGGGAGGGGCATATCGACATTACCGGCAGACTCGAGTGGCAGGAAGCGCTCAGCTGGGATGCACGGGCTCTGCTGCAGTCACTCTCTCCCGCGGTGGTTGATGCCTCACTTGAAGGATCGGTTAGCGCGGAGATCAGAAGTCAGGGACAGATGGACCTGACGGCACAAGCTGATGGCGGCACCGATGATGGCCTTCGCTATCATCTTGAACTGTCTGATTTCATCGGAACATTTGCCCGGTTGAACGGAGATGTCCTTGGAGGGTTGGTTTTAGATGGCAGCGAGTCCGGGCTGAACATTGTCTCTTCAGATTTTTCCCTGGGAGAGGGCCATATTGACATTACCGGAGAAATCCAGTGGCAGGAAATACTCAGCTGGGATGCACGGGCCCGGTTGAAGTCGTTCTCTCCCTCTGTCGTTGAACCATCAGTTGAAGGATCGATAAATGCGGAGATCAGCAGTAACGGAAATTTTTCAGAAGAAAGTCTCAGCGCGGTTGTTGAATTAAAAAATGTCTCGGGTCTGCTGGCCGGCTACGAGGTTTCGGGTGGTGGAGCAATCGACTACAAGGATGGCAATATCGGGATAAATGACCTGCTGTTCAAGAATGGCAAAAATCATCTTGAGATTAACGGCAGAATGACAGATACGCTGGACCTCTCATTTTTGCTGGAAGGATCTGAGCTCACCAGGCTGATCCCGTCCCTTGGCGGAGCAGTCAGCGCCCATGGTAATGTCTCCGGAACAAGGGCGAATCCTGAAGTGGTCATGGTGATCAACGCTGATAACCTATCTTTCAGGGATTATTCGGCAGAAACGATTGCCGCGGATATCAAGGTTTCAACCGCTCAGGAAGGTGTCGTTGACGCCGCCGTCACGGCAGAAAAGGTCTCAATAGCAGGGACACTCGTCCAGCATGCAGGCGCCGAGATTACCGGCTCCAGGGAACATCACCAGCTGTCAATCGTAATTGATTCTGATCACGGGGCGCTTACACTGTCAACCGATGGCATGCTGGATGATGAGAATGTGTGGAAAGCCCAGATCACTCTACTCCGTGCAGAGCATCCTCGAATTGGAGTTCTGCGCAATAGTGGTGTCGCTGACATCCAGTTGTCAAAACAAGCGGCAGATATCAGGGAATTCTGCCTCGCCTCCGATGATATCCGGTTTTGCGTTGAAGGGGCGTGGCGCGATCCTTCGTCGTGGTCCGTGGAGGTTCGGGACATGGAGATTGATGGCGCACTGCTGAGAAAACGATCGCTGATGGATGCAGCGCTCAGTGGCAAAGCACGTGGTACAGCGGCTGCCTCTGGAGAAGGGTCATATCTCTCTTCCCTGACGGCGGAACTTTTCGCCGATGAGCTCGTTCTCGACACTGGCCCAACTGCCTATTACAAGGAAATGCAATGGTTTGACACGGCAGTCTCCATCATTCTTGAAGACCGGCTGCTGACGACAGAACTCTCCTCACGCTTTGTTGACGGCAGCACGCTTGATGGGAATCTGGGTATCAGCGGTGTTGGTGCCCTGACCGGCCCATTTGCTGATCTGTCGATTAATGGAAGCCTGCAGGCGATTATCAACGACCTGACCCCCTTGAGTATTGTGACCGATGATTATCTGCAGCCGAGCGGACGTCTGTCTGCTGATCTTGTCCTCGCCGGCACAATCGCTGAACCTCGCTTCTCCGGGGATATCAATCTTGCCGATGGTGAGATCCATATCCCCCAGCTGAATATTACCCCGAAACAAATCAGTGGAACGCTCAGGGGAAGTGACAAATCCGTTTCAGTTACCCTGGAGGCGTTCTCCGGAGCAGGAAAGGCGACAGCCGCCGGATCGTTTACCTTCGGACCTAACGGTTGGCTTGGAAACCTCGGGATAAACGGGAATACGGTTACCCTGCTCAACCAGAAAGACCTGCTGATCATTGCCAATCCCGACATGTTGCTGGAACTTGGTTCGGAAGGAGGACGTCTTTCCGGTACGCTTGCTATCCCGGAGGCACTCATTCAACCGGAAGAAATGAGTGGTTCGGTATCGGAATCCGATGATGTCATTATCGTTCAGGAGAAAGACTCGGCCCCCTGGCCTTTTAAACTGGCGGTGAAAATTGACCTCGGTGAAAATGTCAAGATTGACGGTTATGGACTTTCCGGCAATCTGAAGGGATCACTTGAGCTGGCTGAGGGAAGAAGTGGCTCTCTGGCCGGAACTGGGGAACTCTATCTTGAAAATGGTGAGTTCTCCTTCTATGACCGCAGGCTGGAGATCACCCGGGGCAAAATCCTGTTCGGCGGCGGCCCTGTCGACATCCCGGGGCTTGATGTGAGTGCCAGAAGGACGATCAAGGCAAAGCAGTTTGGGGAAGAAGATATTGTCGTCGGGGTGAATGTTCTCGGCAGTATCGATGATTACGAAATGGAGCTGTTCTCCATACCCCCCATGGATGAGGCAGACATTGTCGCCTATATCGTTGTCGGCACGTCGATGTCTTCGGCAAGCAGCAGTGAAAGCGGTGCTATCGGGGCCGCGTTGAGTGCCATTACCATGAAACAGGGTAACAAAATACTCGGCGATATCGGCGGTCTTTTTGCCGTTGATGAGTTTGAAACTTGAAGGAAGCGGTGCGGACGATACCTCCCTTGTGGTCGGAAAAGAACTGCTGGATGATCTGTACCTCAGCTATGACTTCAATTTATACAAGAATGCGGGCTCTTTTAGAATACGGTATGATTTCGGCAAAGGATTTTCGGTGGAAAGCAAAAATTCCATTGAATCCAACGGTGTAAATCTGCTCTATTCCTTTGAAAGATAGAGAACCGGCAGAGTAAGGCAGTTTTTACAGAAGACGTTTGAAGTTATCAATATCGAGCAGAGGGTTCCGGCATGGATTTCAGCAATCCATAACAGCAGAACTACAGGTGTCCATTAAAAACAGGGACAACGCCCGAACCGGTGCTGTCCGTATACTGATAGGTGAGTTCCAGCGCCAGCCTGAAAAAGTGTTAAGCGATGAACAAGTGATCGGTATTATAAAAAAACTCGCTAAAATCAGAACGTGAACTGCTTGCGGTGTCCGGGCAGGAAACATCGGATTTTATTGAGGTGATGGAGGGCTATCTGCCAAAGCAGGCGAGTGAAGACGAAATAAGAAAATGGATTCAGGAAAACATTGATTTTTCAAAGTTTAAGAATAAGATGCAGGCCATGAAACCGATAATGGCACATTTTGGCAGCAGTGCTGACGGTAATATGGTCAAAAACATATTGCAGACCATTGCCTGAAAAGCAGGTTCGCTTTCACGATACCGGGAAAAGCTGAATGAATAAGGAGGATGTTGAGCTAATGCATCTCTTGAGAGCAACAAGCGGTGATCGATGGGTATGTGAGTACTGTGCCCGGGAAGAAGCTGAAATGATAAAAAAAGAAGGGTGGGAATACATATTTGACCGTGAAGAACAGGACCTGATCTGTTCAATGTGCAACAAACCCCAGTTTACTCCTGACGATTGATACTGTCATGAAGTCCCTGCAGCAGCTGCGCGGTGATGAGAAATCGTATGTTCGGCAGCAAAAGCAAAAGAGAACGGATACTGATCCTCGGCCTTGGCGGGGTTGGCTATTACCTGGCAAAACGACTGCAGCATGAAGAGTATGCTCGTTACCGCCATCGAACCGGAACCGGCCGACGTGCGCCATGCCGACGAGAACCTTGACATCAGGGTGATCAAAGGCGGCGCCATGGACATTGAGTGCTGGAAGGAAGCGGCTGCGGAGAAAATGTCATCCGTGATCGCGGTTACCGATAACGATGCCATCAATATGATGGCGGCACAGATTGCTGAGAAATTCGGCATTCCCAATAAAATTGCCCGTGTTCGCTCACTGCAGTTCGGGATGAAGGATTCGGTCCTCAGCTCCGAGGATTTAAAAATTGACCTGCTCATTCATCCCGAAGAGCTTGTCGCCCAGGAAATCGTCAGGCTGATCAAGCTGCGGAATGCCAATGAAATTATTGACATTGCCCAGAATCAGGTGCAATTGTTTGCCGCCCGGATCAACGATGACTCCCCGCTGGCACACCGGACAGCTTCGCGATATCTCCACGAGTTCAACGAATTTACCTTTCGGGTTGTTGCCGTTGCCCGGGGTATATCGACAATAATTCCAAGCGGGAACATGGAAATTCTTCCTCATGATCAGATCTTTGTCATGGTCGGCAAGGATCATCTTCGGCCCTGATGGAGATCGCCGGTATTTCGCAGGGGACCAGACAGCGGGTAATGATACTTGGCGGCGGACTCGTTGGACGGCGGGTAGCCGACCTGCTCCAGAAGATCGGTTGAAGTCAAGCTGATCGAGATGAACCAGGAACGGGCAGAAGAGCTGTATCAATCTACTTACCTCACGTGGAAGTGCTGCACGGCGACGGTTCGCAGTTCTGAAATCCTGACCCTGGCCGGTGTCCAGGATGTCGACACCTTTATTGCCGCCACCGGTGAGAATGAGACCAACATAATGAGTTCTCTGCTGGCCAAGAATATGATCCTGCAGAAACGTGGCGGCCAGAATGGCGGCACGGAAAAGACCATTGCCCTGGTCGACAAGGAAGACTACCTGGTGCTTGCTGCGACCATCGGGCTCGATATTGCCCTGAATCGAAAAATCATGGCGGCCAATGCGATCCTTGAAACATATCCGAAGAAACGAGCTGATCTCAGTTGCCCACATGCACGGATTTGATACCGAAGTAGTGGAACTTGCAGCCTCACCCGGTCTCCCGAATCACTAAAAAACCGCTTTCCAAACTTGATCCTGCCTATCGCGGGAAAATTCTTGTCGGGGCGGTTCTTGGCGATGAACGGATGGAAGGTAGCTGTCGGAGATACCCACATTAAGGAAAACGACCGGGTAATCGTTGTCTGTCATTCCCTGCAGCTCAACGACGTCAGAAAGCTGTTTGCTGTCTGATCCCGGCGCTCGCCGTGATTATTTCTTCCAGAAAGCGGGAAAGAAGACTACCAGCGCGGAGAACATCTCCAGCCTGCCGACCAGCATATTCCAGGCAAGGAACCACTTGCCGAAGTCAGAAATAAAGGCATAATTGTGCGAGGGGCCCACCCCGTCAAATCCCGGCCCGATATTCATCAGTGTCGCGATGACAGAACTCATGGCAGTCGTGTAGTTCATATTGTCTGAGACTATCATGATACAGCCTCCAACCAGGACGAGAAAAATGTTGACGATGAAATAGCAGAGCGCCAGGTCAATAACCGAGCGGTCAACCGGTTTACCATTGAGTCGGATCGTGACCACAGCCATCGGCTGGATAAAAATCTTTTTTATGGCCGCGTACATATATTTGCAGATAATCGTATAGTGGACGATCTTGATCCCGCTCGTTGTCGATCCGGCGCATGCACCGATAAAACAGACTGCATAGAGAAACATCTGCGCAGACTGCGGCCAGAGCTCGTAATCTGCGGTGGTATACCCTGTCGTGGTGAGTATTGAGATAATCTGAAATGTCGCGAAGCGCAGAGAACTCCAGAAATCGGGATAGGTACCGTCCAGCCACAGGGACGGCGGTCGTTGCCCCGCAGAACAGCAGCAGAAAAGCGATATACCAGTGCAGTTCCGTGTTGATCAGCAATTCCTTGAAATCACCTTTCAGGGCACGGTAAAAGAAGACAAATGTCATTCCACCCAGAAACATGAACAGGATCGTAACCCAGTCGAAATAACTGCTGTTGTAGTGACCGATACTCAGATTTTTGGGAGAGTAGCCCGAGGTGGAGATCAGTGCCGAAGGCGGTACAGAGTGCATCAAACAGTTCCATTCCTCCACCGTAGACGAGGAGCAGTGTCTGGAGAATGTTCAGCGCCCAGGTAGATAGACCAGAGCCAGATCATCGCATCCTTGTTCCTGGCCATGAACTTATCCCTGGTGATCACCTGTCCGGGGCTCGATTCTGCCCTGAATATTCTTACTCCGCCCATGCCGTGCGGGAGAAAAATAATCGTCAGGGTAAGAAAACCCATGCCGTCCGAGCAGATGCGTCTGACTGCGCCAGAAAAGCAGACCGTGGGGAAGTGCCTTCAATATCACCCAAGATGGTTGCACCGGTGGTCGTGTAACCGGACATCATCTCGAAAAAGGCGTCAGTAAAGGACGGTATCGATCCATGAATAAGATATGGCAGGGTTGACAGGGCTGAGATTACCACCCAGCTGAATACGGCAATGAAAATTCCGTCCTTGATGGAGAGTTCGTTATTTTTCCGAAAAACCAGCGCAGTGGCAGTCCAATTAGGAAAATGACAACAGCCGAGATCGAAAGGGCAAACAGGTCGTCTTCACCATAGATGATGGAGCAGATGACGGGCAGGATCATTGATCCGCCGGTAACCAGAAATAACGCACCAATGACATAAGCGATTGATGCAGGATTCATAGGCGGAGCTCCTTTTATTGATATGGATGGTTGTTGAAATATTATTTAACCAATGGGATCAACTATATGAAATAGGAAGGGACATCGCAAGTGCATTGATTTGCCTGATGAGAAACTCTGCACATGGCTGAAAAATTCTGATTTTTTCTGTTTTTTCTGTTTAAAAACAAAAGAATGCTTACCGTAGCCTTCGTATACGGATTCTGCTTTATGATAATTGAGCAGGCAGTAACCGTCAGACTATAAAGGAGATTTAGCAAATGTCAGATTTACAGCAACGAATTCTGGATATTATTCACAAACCGCAACTGGCCGCACTGGCAACGATAACCGAACAGGGTAATCCCTGGGTACGGTATGTGGTAACCGTCGGCGGCGGTGATTTTTCCATGAGATGTGCCACCTTTGCCGAATCCCGAAAAGTGAAGCAGATTGAAAAGGACCCGAACGTGCACTTAACCTGCGGTGTAACCAGTCTTCAGGAGATGAAACCGTACCTGCAGATTCAGGGTCGTGCGCGAATCAGCAGCGATAAAGAGGAACGTCACGCCTACTGGAATGATATGCTTGAACCGATCTTTGAAGGTCCGGATGATCCGAATTACAGGCTCATTATTGTTGAACCGTACCGAATAGAGTATTGTACTCCCGGTTCGTTTAGCCCGGAAGTGTGGACCAGGTAAAAATGAAGCATGCAGATCATGAAATAATTGTTTTTCCTGAAAGCAAGGTTTTCATGATCTGACAGCAATTATTGAAATTATTGAGGGATGAAATGGAAAATTTCGTTGAAAACTACTGGCAGCTTCGTTTAAAAACCCTGCAGGAACGCTTGGAAAAAAATAATTTTGAAGCAGTTGTCGTCCAGTCTGCAAAAGAAGCAGCACATATTTTCATGGATACCGTGCTGCCCAAGGTAAAGCCGACGCTCGGTATCTTTCGGCGGTTCCATGACGCTTGGCTCAACCGGTCTGCTCGAGCGCCTCGCTGAAGTATAAGGGACTTGAAATTATTTCGCCCAACATGCCGGGACTTGAGTTTGAAGAAAAAATGGAACTGAGACGTCAGGGTCTGCTGGTCGATCTCTACTTGTCGGGGACAAACGCCGTGACAGAGGATGGTGTGCTGGTAAATCTTGACATGATCGGCAACCGTGTCGGGGCAATAACCTTCGGTCCGCAAAAGGTGGTAGTGTTTGTCGGCAGGAATAAAATTGTTGCCGACCTGGAAACGGCGATGTGGAGAATCAAAGATCTTGCCGCGCCCGCAAACGCCATGCGACTCGACTGTAAAACGCCCTGCGTCACGACCTCGGAATGTGCCGACTGCAGCAGTCCCGGTAGGATCTGCAACAGTTGGGGCATAACCGAGAAATCCTTTCCCAAGGGAAGGATTACCGTCGTTCTGATAAACGAGAATCTTGGCCTGTAGGCCAGTTCCCGGCTGAGGCAAAAAGATACAGCACGAGCGGTGCCTGTCACTGACAGGCATGAGCTAGAGGTCCGGAATCATTTTCAGGTGGTCCGGCACTGCAACCATGGCGCCGCGTTTGGTGCAGACATAGGCGGCACGCTCACTGGCCCGTGTATGAATTTCCTTAAGCGGCAGTCCCTGGAGATAACCGATTGTAACCGCTGCGGTAAAGGAATCACCGGCACCTACGGTATCCACCACCTTGACTGCTGAACCCTGATGTTCTGAGATTTCGTCGGAGGTCGCAATCAGACTGCCGGCGTTCCCCCTGGTCAGAATCACCATCGAAAGTGAAAAGTGGTGCACCAGGCTTTCCAGGAAGGCCCTCTGCTCAGGGCTGATATTAAAAAGTGTTGCTAGCACAGCTGATTCTTCATCGTTGAGCTTGACGATATCCGCCTGCATCAATGACGCTTCAATTATCGGAACCGAATAAAAATGGAGCCGTAAATTCACGTCAAAAATTTTCAGGGTCTTTTTATCCAGTCCTCTGAGATAGTCCTGGATAGCCCTGCGCGACTGGTCGGAGCGCTGGGCAAGAGTTCCAAAACATACCGCATCCAACTCTTTTCTAAGTTTTTCGGCATCGCTGTTGATCTCAAGGTAATCCCAGGCAACCTCGTCCGGGAAACGATAACTCGCACTTCCGTCATCGTTTACCAGAATGTCTACATATCCGGTGGGATAATCAGTACGCATCGAGATTGCCGAGGTCATCACTCCTTTCTTGCCCAGTTCCTCAAGAGCTTTGCTGCCTCGGTAATCATCTCCAATCGTGGAAACCGGAACACCGGTGGCACCGAGCGCGGTTACATGGTAGGCGAAATTTACCGGCGCGCCGCCGAGCACCTCTTTCTCAGGAAAGACATCCCAGAGAAGCTCCCCAATACCTGCAATGGTAAATCGTTTCATGGTGGCTCCGTTCAGTGATTTGATTCAACTCCGGTTGAAATTAAACTGCTTTTTGTAAGAAAAGTGCTTCCCCCTTAGTTCGAGCCTCCTGATTTTTATTACTTTTCCATGTGTTGCTGTGTCTCATAGTAGGATTGCAGCTCGGACAGGCTGATCCGGGAGGTCAAATCAAGGCTCAGCGGGGTTACGGAGATCACTTTATCGATAGCTATTGCATAGATGTCGGTATCGGGATCAAGACTTTCCCAGTCGGATTTGACAACTGTTTTGCCATCGCCAAAATTGCTCATCGGCCCCGGCTCCGGCAGGTCTCTATAGTAATAAAATGACCTGGCCAGCCTGGTTGTCCTCCAGGGCGTAGAAGGCAGAGCGTCTTCCGGTATATCAATTTTCAACAGGTCAACGTCTGACGGCAGCATTTTTGCCAGCAGCAGGGTTGAAAATTTCTGCAAAAAATGAGCTGCCGTCGACCAGTCCTGCTCGATATATGAATGATGATGATCAACGCAGGTCTGCAGGGACAGTGCAATGGCCGGCACTCCGAAGCTGGAGGCTTCAAGGGCCGCGCCGACGGTCCCCGAGCAGGTGATGTTGAAGCCGAGGTTTTCACCGTAGTTGATGCCCGAGATAAGCAGATCGGGTTTTGAGTCCCGGAAGATCGTTTTCAAGCAATGCCTGACGACAAGGGCAGGGGAACCGTCGCCGTGATAAGCACGGATTTTCATTCCCTTGATTGTGAAGTCAGCGGCTTTAAGACGGGCCTTCTTGTCGCCGGTCAGGCCGCGTCCGGCACCGGTCTGCTGATAGCTGGGAGCAATAACGGTCAGCGTGCCAATGTCCATTGCCGCTTCGATTGCAGCCTTGAGCCCGGGTGATTCAATGCCGTCGTCATTGGTTAAAAGGATGTGTGGTCTTTTCATAATGTTTCTTTTCAAGATTATTCCGCACCTTATTTAATGACAGAAATTGAGGCTTCGGGCAACACCTTAAGAGCCGATAACTGTTATTCTGCTGCTTTTATAGGGGGTTCTCCCGAACTCCCTGCTTTTTTCCGGGAAGGAGCAGACAGCAGAGGAGACAGAGCGATGAGGACAGGACGGTAATCCAGAATATTGAGAAGACTCCATCCAGGACCGCCTGCCTGAGCGGAGCGAGCGCTTCAGCGGAAATGAGGCTGCTGAATTCAGGCTGTAAAAGTATTTCTATACTTTTTCCGAGCTGTTGCAGCAGTTCCTGCGGAAAGAGATCTATTGCCTCTTCAAGGTTTGCAAGCAGCCCGTTGGTGACCAGGCCGCCGCTGATACCGACGCCGACAGCGCCGCCGAGCGAGCGACCGAACTGGTGCAGCGACGTTGCGACGCCAAGGTCCTCCTTTGAAACACTGTTCTGGACGATAAGCAGCGTCGACAGGGACACGAAGCCCATGCCGACCCCGATAACCAGAAAAACCATGAAACACTCCGTCATCGTCGTATCAGTGCTGAACTGCAGGGTCAACAGGGAACCTGACAGCAAGATCAGTCCCCCAATGACCGCTCCCTTTTTCCCTCCGCCCCGGCGCGTGAATCTTCCCAGGAAAAGTGAGCCAAAAGACCAGCCGAGGCTCAGTGACACCATGGCCATGCCGACCTGCATCGGATTCAGGCCGAGGCCGCCTTGAATATAGACGGGAGCGTAGGCGAAAAAGGCGAATATGGTGAAGCTGGAGAAGAATGTGGCGCCATTGCCGAGCGCAAAACTGCTGTTTCTGAAATATTTGATGTCAATAAACGGTTCCCTGACGCGCTTTTCTTCGAGATAGAACCAGAAACCAAGCAGTACGGTCAACAGTGAAAACAGAGCCATTCCTGTTGACATCCAGGGCAGCTCCCTGCCGCCGGTAATGAATATGATCAAAATTCCCAGAACAAAAGATGAAAATAGCGCAAGTCCCTTGATATCAATGGATACAGCTGTCTTTTTTGTTCGAGTTTCCTTGAGAAAAAAAGCGATCCCGGCAAGGCTTGCCAGCCCCAGAGGGATATTGATAAAAAAGATCCAGCGCCAGGAGAAATAAGAGACAATAAATCCGCCCAGCGTTGGCCCGACAACACTCGATATTCCCCAGACTGAACTGGCAAACGACAGGGTTTTCGCGCGCTGACCTGACGGTGCGACCTCCGAGAGTACGATGTAGACAAGGGCAAAATTACCGCCTGCGCCGATTCCCTGGAATACTCTGCAGAAGATAAGAAACGACATTGATTGAGCCAGGCCTGCTGCAATCGATGAAATAACGAAGAGTGAAATAGAGAAAAGGAAGAGGTTCTTTGAAGGATGGAGATCTGCAAGCTTGCCGAAAATCGGCAGGGCAACGGCCCGGGAAAGAAAATAGACGGAGTAGACCCAGGCATAGAGGTGGAGCCCTCCCAGTTCGGCTACAATAGTTGGCATTGCGGCCGACATGATCAGGGCGTCAAGGGCGCCAAGAAAAAGGGCCAGGAGCGCCGAGGCGATAACGCAGCTGCGCTCTTTTGCCGTCAGTACAACGCTCATCTCAGGCAGCAGCCGGGCTGCAGTGTTGCCGCCGGGTCACGCATCAGCAGAAAACGGTCTTATTGCGGCAGTTTCGACAAAATCGGGTGTGAGTATAATTTCTTTTTCATGTTTGTCGGTCAGGTAAACCAGAAAATCAGACGCGGTTATATCAACCTCAAACAGTTTCCCGCCACCGAGTTCCGGGTCTTTCCAGCGATCGGCATACCAGAGCGCACGCGTTCGATCAGGCGACCAGCTGAGGCTTCTGGCGGAGCCTATTGTAGCTCCGCGATAGACGGTAGCCTGGGTAAAAGAAACCGGTTCTCCCCTGTCGTAGAGTCTCTTTTTATCGCAGCGCCTGAAAAATGGTGACCAGGTCTCGATGTCGCTGGGAGTGGAAAAGGGACCGTTTTTCCTGCGGTAGAGTTTCAGCACCGCCGACTCTAATTCACCGTCAGCCAGAAAAGATTCGATATTATTCTGCAGGAATTGAATATGGTCACGGCTGTTGAGCAGCAGCATCGCCTTGAGCGCATTTTTTTCCTGATCAAGCGCGCTTTTTATCTTTTCAAGCTTCATCCGTATCTGCTGCTCGTGTCTGAGCTGCATGATATCGTTGTCAAAAGAGCCGAGAAAGTCTTCGGGCTGGTGAAGGAAGCCGATATTGCTGATGTTCCATCTCATGGTGGTTCCTGTCAGTATGAATCATTCTATAATCCGGTATCTGTTTAGGAGAACATAGTAACGTGAATGACACAAACAATAAACCGGCCATTTTAATGTGCAACTGAAATAGAGGGTAACCAATTGAAATCATGGTTTGTTGAAAAGATGCTCTCCGGTATGCGCAATCCTCTTTCCGGTACGCGTTATCCTGATAGACCAAAATTATACCGATAATTTCTCCAGCCTCAGGAGATGGTCGAGGATGATACCGATTAAAAATCCAACAGCCAGGTTGACTGTCAAGGTAATTCCAAGGATCAGGATTACGACAAAGAGATCTTTACGTACTTTGACATCGAGAATTGTCAAGGTCAACTGTAAGCCGGCGAAGACCAGAAGCACGCCGAGCACAGAGAAGGGAACCAGATGGATGAAGAGCAGCAGCTGGGTGCCGAGAAAAAGGGCCGAGAGCAGAAACGCACTTCCGATTATCATGTTTGAGCCGGCAGTTCTTGCACCAAATCGGTAGCGCGAGGCCAATCCCCCGGCTCCATGGCAAAGCGGGATACCGGCAACGGCAAAACTGGCGAGACCGGCAAGAGCCATGCTCAGACACAAGGCTTTATTGGTAACGCGCCGGCTCTTTTCCCCAAAATATTCCCTGGAGAGGTCGGTGTTGGCCATAACGGCGTTGCCGATGGTCATCGGTATCTGAGGTAGTGTCAGTACAAGAAGCGCAACGCTGAGATCGTCCAGGGACGGAAAACCGAACGGAAGCAGTTCCGGCAGGTTGATCCCGAGAGTCAACCGCGGCCAGTCACCGTGATCTCCCAGAATAATTCCAACAGCAGTTCCGGCTGCCAGGGTTACCAGAGCAGCGGGTGCCTTTTTATTATCGAGCAGTAAGAGCATCATCAACGCTGCAACGGTTCCCAGGATAATTCCTATGGGGAGAACGTCCGTCCCGGGAACAGCGAGATAGGGTTCAGCGCCGCCCAGAAGCGTTTGAACCGAAGATTTGCCGAGGATGAGATTTAATCCCTGGGTCAGGAGCAGGATGCCGGTAGAAAGCTGCACACCTCTTATTACCGCTTTGCGAATGGCCCGGGAGATGACATCTATGAGTCCGGTGATACCGATAAGCCCAAGTATGACAAAGATCCAGAAACAGGAGGCCTGGATCTGCACTGCCGTTATCCCGGTCGCTATGGCATATGCGGAAATCACCTTCATCGGCTCAACCGGGCAGGTCACCTGAAAATAGAGCCCGGAAAGGATGTAAAATAATCCGATACAGAGGAAGATGCTGGTCGGGTTTACCCCGTTGATCACGATCAGGGCGGTGGACAGAGGCAGCAGCGTGCCCAGGTCTCCCAGTGATCCCGCCAGTTCCGTTCTGGAAAATCTCATGCGCTCAGACATGTGCCCCTACCGGTTATAGGAATCTCGAGGATGCAATCCGCCAGTGTTTTGATTTTCTTTTGCCGAAGAAGCCGACATTCAGCTGTAATGGGCTACTTCAATCAGGTTATTGTCCGGGTCCCGAAAGTAGACGGAGTCCATCTCCCCCTGCGCACCATACCGTTTTACCGGACCCAGTTCAATGCCGATGCCGTATTTTCTCAGATGATCCAGATAGTCGGAAATGAGCTGAGGCGTGATAAAACAGAGGTCTGCAGACCCCGGCATCGGATGTTTGGCCCTCGGAGATATCTCGTCTCCGGCATGGTGAAGATTAATCTTCTGATTGCCAACCCTTAGAGCTTTTCTGCCATTCTCAAAAGAGTGTATTTCAAGCCCCAGCACCTTTTCATAAAAAGAACAGGTGCTCGTTATGTCTGAGACGGTAATAACCAGGTGATCGAGGGTGCTGATGATGGAGTTATCCGCTCTTTCCTGGTTCAAATGATCCCGGCCGTCAAGGGAGAGAAGCGTGCTGTAGTGCTCCGGTCTCCGGTCACGAAAGACTCCCCAGCCCTCACGGTAGGTTCGGATTTCTTCAAGATCAAAGCTGTGGAGCAGGACGGTTTCTTCTGTTCTGCCGGCCTCTTTGACTTTTGCACCGGTGTGGTCAGCAATAAAAGATGATCCGTAAAAAGTGATTTCAACGTTGTCATCGCCTGCAGCCACCTCGGTACCGATACGGTTAGAGGCAATCAGCGGCATCAGGTTGGCAGCCGCGTGTCCCTGCATTACCCGCTGCCAGTGATCCCGGCTGTCTATCGGCGGGGCGGGCGGCGGCTCAGAGCCGATGGCTGTCGGGTAGAACAGGAGTTCCGCCCCCATCAGGGCCATGCACCTGGCGCTCTCCGGAAACCACTGGTCCCAGCAGATGCCGACGCCGATTTTAGCGTAACGGCTGTCCCATACTCTAAAACCGCTGTCTCCGGGGTTAAAGTATTGTTTTTCCTGGTAGCCGGGGCCGTTTGGTATGTGGGTCTTCCGATAGACTCCGAGAATCGTCCCGTCGGCATCGACCAGTGCAACGGAATTGTAAAAGGCCCTGTTGGCCCGCTCAAACCAGCTAAACGGCAGGACAACGTCCAGTTCCCGTGCCAGCTGCTGAAAGCGGCGAAGATTCTTGTTTTCGCTAATGGTTGTTGCCAGACGGAAATGTTCGTTTTTCTGTTCGATGCAGAAGTAGGGCGTCTCAAAGAGTTCCTGGATCAAAATGATCTGGGCCCCCTGGTCTGCAGCGCGGCGGATCAGGGTTTCAGCCCGTTCCATATTGGTGGGTAAGTCCCAGCTGACGGCCATCTGGGTGGCGGCAACGGTGATATCTTTCATCTCATCGGCCTCTCAATCAGTGATCCTTTCCTACTCGTTTCTTCCGGGGTGTAAGCCTGATGGCTGCTGCTGCGTGATACAGTGGATATTACCTCCACCAAGAAGTATTTCACGCGATTGAATCCCGAGTACCTGTCGCTCGGGAAAGAGTTTTTCAACTGTCTTGATCGCCTTTTCATCCTGCGGGTCATCAAATAATGGCATGATAATACCGCCATTGGCAATATAAAAATTTACATATGAGCCGGCCAGGCGGCTGTCGATAGCCCGTTGTGCGGCACCCGCAGTAGTTTTGCCGCCAAGAATCTCGGTTTTGGTTCTGTAGAGCGGTCCGGGCTGGTGAATCCGGTGAACCACGAGTGGCCGACCCTGCGCGTCGGTTGCTGCCGAGAGCAGCTGATAGGCTTCAAGAGAGCGTCGATACTGAGGGTCAGATGTGTCATCGGTCCACGACAGCAGTACCTCGCCGGGTTTGATAAAACAGCAGAGGTTATCGACATGGCCGTCCGTTTCATCCAGATACACCCCTTTCGTCAGCCAGATTATTTTTTCGATGCAAAGATAGTCTCTCAAGTACTTTTCGATTTGGTTTTTTGACAAGGTGGGATTGCGATTTTTATTGAGAAGACACTCCTCGGTGGTGATCACGGTCCCTTCGCCATCGGTGTGAAATGCGCCGCCCTCCATGATGATTCCAGGCCGATAGCGCTTTTTACCTGCAAGATCCAGCACCCTGCGGGCAACCTGCTCGTCCCTGCCCCACGGCCGGTATAGACCGCCTTCCAGGCCTCCCCAGGCATTGAACGTCCAGTCAATACCGCGAACCTCACCATTGTCGTTCACGACGAAGGTGGGACCGACGTCCCTCATCCAGGCGTCATCGGATTCTATTTCAACAACCAGAATTTCCGGCGGCAGCATGGATCTGGCGTTATCGATCTGTTTTCTGGAAACGCCGACGGTAACCGGTTCAAAGCGCGCTATTGCTGTCGCTACAGCAGCAAAGGCTTGTCTTGCCGGAGCAGCATCGAGGCGCCAGGTGTCAGGCCGCCGGGGCCAGAGCATCCAGCATCCTTCATGCGGCTCAAACTCACCGGGCATCCTGAAACCGTCGAGCCGCGGTGTTGTCAGCTTTGCTGAATCCATGAAAAAAGGCTCCTTTGCCGAAAAAGACCAGCCGGCAACTATTGCTGCCGGCTGGAAGATGGTGTTTGAGGTGATGTTGTCAGTGCGATTTAGCACGCGTCCAGGCTTGATCGACGATGTTGTTGTCCTTGCCGTGATCCTTGATGAAATGGAGTGTTTTCATGATCTCAGGCGTTGGATAGATACCCGGGTTCTCCAGGTCTTCTTTTGTAATGAAGGGTTTTGCTGCTTCGTTCGGTGTTGCATACTGGTTGTAGTTGGACAGGTCGGCGCCGTTTTTTGGTTCGAGAACCCAGTTGATCCACTTGTGTGCAGCCTCGACATTCGGCGCTTTCGCCGGTATGCACATGGAGTCGATCCACACCGTGCTGCCCTCTTTTGGTACGACGAATCCGAATTTGTCAGGTTCTTCGGTGACCGTCTGGATGGCATCACCGTTGTATACAATGGCGGCATTGGCCGTTCCGGAGATCACGTCGTTTTTCCCGCCGACGCCGCCTTTAAAGCCGAGGCATGCTTCACGCTTCTTGGTTGTCACGAGAAGGTCGGCTGCTGCCTTGAGCTCCTGCGGATCGGCTGAGTTGAAATCATACCCCAGGTAGGCGAGGGCGATGCCAAGCATCTCCCTGACGGAATCGATCAGGTAGAAGGTGCCGGGGCTCTTTTTTTCGTCAAAGATAAGCGACCATGACTGAACGTCCTCGTCGCTCAGGTTCTGCCTGTTATACATAAGACCGACGGTTCCCCATTGCCAGCCTGCAGAGTATTTGTTGCCGGGATCATAGGACGGGTTGACGAACTTGTCGTTTAAATTCTTAAGGTTGGGGATTTTGGAGTGATCCAGTGGGGTCAACAGGTCGAGATTAATGAGAGTCGGCATGATATAGTCCGAGGGGATGATAATATCGTACTGGCCGATTCCGCCGGCCTGCAGTTTGGCGAGCATCTCCTCGTTTGATTCATACAGATCGAGTTTTACCTTGATGCCGGTGGCTTTTTCAAATTCTTGCGGGAAAGTCTCTTCATCCATGTATTCAGACCAGCTGAATATCCTCAGTTCATTGTCGGCAGCCCAGCAGCTTCCAGCCAGAACGAGGCCTGCAGCGAGCATGAGCAGAATCAGTTTTTTCATTTTTTTTTCTCCTCTTGGTTTCGTTTTATGTTACCTGCTCCTTGTTTAACATCTTTACGTCTTTATTCTTCTGCTGAAACGCTCCATCACCACCACCAGGATGACGGTGGCGATCAGAACGAGCGTTGAGAGCGCATGAATCTGGGGTGTGACGACCCTTCTGACTGCAGCGAAGATATAGAGAGGAAGGGTGACTGAGTCGGGTCCGGCAGTAAAAAAACTGATGACGAAATCGTCAAGCGACAGGGTGAAGGCGAGCATGGCGCCGGCGACAATGCCGGGCATGAGCAGCGGCAGTGTCACCCTGAAAAGCAGATATGAGGTGTCGGCGTAGAGATCACGGGCCGCTTCTTCGACATCCTTGCCGATGCTGACAAGACGGCTGCGCACAACGAGCGCCACGAAGGCCACCTGAAAGGTTATATGGCCAATAATCATGCTGAACAGGCCCGGCTCGAAGATTGACGACAATTTACGCAAAAACCCGAATGCGACGACAAGTGCCGCTGCCAGAATAATATCGGGTATGATAACCGGCAGGTGCAGGGTAAGATCGAAAAATGTATGCATTCTCCTGGGCCATGGAAATCGGTCCATGCCGATCGCCAGAGCCGTTCCGAGGATGGTGGAGACGATGGTGGAGACGACAGCCAGGACCAGCGTATTCCAGGCCGCCTGCAGAATAACTTCATTCTGAAAGAGTTTGATATACCAGTCCAGGGTGAAGCCCTTCCAGGCGAGGCCGTATTTTGTATCGTTTACAGAGAAAAACGCAACGGCCATCAATGGCAGATATAAAAAGGCTATGGTGGAGATGGATATGCAGGTGAGAAAAAGGTTGAGCTTTCTCATATGACCTCGATATTCTTGTTTTTTCTGCGATACACGTAGAGGCTGAGCAGGGTGAGCACCATCAGCCCCATGCTGATCGCCGCACCGAACGCCCAGTCGCGGCTCGTCCCGAACTGCTGCTGAATCAGGTTGCCGACGAGCATGTATTTGGCGCCGCCCAGCAGGTCAGGCACGACAAACATGCCCATGGCGGGAACGAAGGTCAGGATGATTCCAACCGAAAGGCCGGGCAGGGTCTGGGGCAGAATGGCGTGCATGAAAACTCTTACATGAGATGAATAAAGATCCTGGGCGGCCTCCACCAGCGTCCAGTCCAGCCGTTCCACACTGGAAAAGAGCGGCAGGGTGACGAATGGCAGAAACATTGAGATCATGCCGAGATAAACGGCAAAAGCGCTCGGATAGAGAGCCATTCCTGGAGAGATGATATCGAAATAGGAAGCCAGCTTGGCAAGCGGCAGTTCCGGTGCCAGGATCAGAAACCATGAGTAGGTCCTGATGACCATGTTGGTCCAGAAGGGGATAATGACGATGGTAAGCCAGAGATAGCGCGTCCGGGGCGGTTTCCTGGCGATAAAAAAACAGAGCGGGTACGAGAGGATGACCGAGAGGCCTGTGGTAACAATTGCAACCCACAGGGAACGGGTGAGGATAATGATATAATCTGCCGACCAGCCGAATATGCCAAATCCCATCAGCCGCTTATAGTTGTCTAAACTGAAGTCCCACACAAGTTCGCCATAGGAACCGCGGCCGGCAAAGCTCACCAGGACGAGGATCAGGCCGGGCAGGACAAGAAAGAACATCAGCCACAGCATGCCGGGGCTTAAAAACAGTGCTCCGCGCTTGATGAGGGTTCGCGGCTGAATTAGCTCACCATACCATATTATCAGTCTATTCATCGAATACCACCAGTTCGGATGGCGCAACCTGGAGCCAGAGTTTTTCACCGATGGTAAACTTTTCGTAGGCAGAACTGCTCACCCGAATAGGACCGGGATCAAACCAGATATCGAGGCTCATTCCACGGTAGATGATTTCCCTGACGGTTGCCTCGATGCCATTGATTTCTGGTCTGGTCCTGGATATTTTGATCCACTCGGGCCTGATTGCCATCTCGCCTTCGCTCCAGGAAGGAGGCTTGTCAAAGGCGAGCCGCCCTATTTGAGAATGGAACAGACCATCACGGTAGGTGCCTGAAAAGACATTGGCCGCACCGAGAAATTCCGCCACGAATCTTGATCTTGGGTAGTCATAGACTTCCGAAGGGGTGCCAAACTGAACGATCTCACCATCTCTCATCACGGCAAGACGGTCAGAAACAACGAGTGCCTCGTCCTGGTCGTGCGTCACGAGAATAAAGGTCTGGCCGAGTTTCTGCTGCAATCGTCTCAGCTCTATCTGGACCTGGGTCCTGAGTTTTGCATCCAGAGCCGACATCGGTTCGTCGAGAAGAAGGACTTTCGGTTCGTTCACCAGTGCCCGTGCCAGGGCGACTCTTTGTTTCTGGCCGCCGGACAGCTGGCTTGGAAGCCGGTCAGACATCGGCCCAAGTTCAAGCATGTCAAGGGCTTTGCCGACCCTGGTCTTGATTTCATTCTCGGCGACCTTCCTGGATCGCAGCCCGAAGGCTATATTCTCCGAGACATTGAGATGGGGGAACAGCGCATAGCTCTGAAAAACAGTGTTTATGTGCCTCTTGATGGCAGGAAGCCTGGTTATGTCCTCGCCTTCGAGAACGGCGCTGCCGCTGTCAGTCAGTTCCAGTCCTGCAATAATGCGGAGCAGCGTTGTCTTTCCGCAGCCTGAAGGACCGAGCAGTGTAAAAAATTCACCGGAATGGATATCGATGGAGATATCTTTTACGGCTTCAACAAGGCCATAGGACTTGTTGATGTTTTTCAGAGAAAGTCCTTTTTTTGTATCGCTTGTCACCATGTCACAAACCTGTTGAAGAACCGCTGCATCAGGGGCAGCCGGTGATGTTTATCTGTTTGACCGACGCTGCCATTCATCCTCCGCTCAGTTGCTGCAGGAATTTAACCACAGCCCCGTCGGGAACGCGGTCATCCGGCTTGGCCAGACGACCGTTAATGGAAACCAGTGCTACCTTCTTTTCGGCGACACCGATACGAGAGACAAGATCCGCTACCGTAATGGTTGTTTCACATTCAACCTCAAGGCCGGTTTCCGGATATGCACCCTGGTAATGATCGGGCAGGGTACCCTGGAGTTTCACGCGGACTTTCACGGTTCAGTGTTTGAGGAATTCAAAGGTGGAATCCATCTGTTCGTCGGTGACCTTTACAACTACGTTGTATGGCGGCAGCGGCTCATTGTAGAACAATGGCGGCAAACGATCGTCCTTGCTGGTGAGCCCCGCTTTTCTGTTAAATTCGAGTTCCGCCCTGATCACTCTTTTACCAAGCGCCGACCAGTCATCTTTGCTGAACGGCTTGCCGGATCTGGCCCTCATCATTGTATAGACATTTTTGATCCCTTCATCGCTTGCCAGTCCGGACTGGGCAAAATCGCAGATACCGGCGGAGTCGACAGCCGCCATGTGAATCTGGGTTGCCCTGGATATTTCTACCTGGCCTTCAGCGCCATGGGCATCTACCGTTCCGCCGAAAGCTTCAAGGTTCTGGTCAACGACCCAGCCTGCCGTATGATCCATCCCCATTGGTGTTGTCGCATAGGTCACGGCCATACCCTGGATGGCACGTGGGTCATAGGCGGACATGCCCTGCCCCTTTACAGTGGGAACACGAGGGTGGTTGAAGTGGGCACCGACGGCATCGGGACCGTTGCCGATCAGTCGACCCATTTCGGTCCCCTCCACCACCTCTTCCACCAGACGAATAGCCGTCTTGCTGTCTCCGAATGGTGCATACCCGGCATCAAAGGCAACGGCCAGCGCATTGCCGGTATTGATAGTATCGAGACCGATATCGTCGCAGAGAAAATCAAGCCTGGCGATGGCATCGAGATCATCATTGCCGATCATACCTCCCATGGCCCAGATTGTCTCGTACTCCAGTGAAGAGGTTACATAATCACCTTCCGGACTCACAAAATCGTTGGAGCAGTTGATAATGCACTGGGAGCATCCCTTGTGGGTGGTCTTGCCGCCGCGTTCCGTGATGACTCTGGCCATGGTCTCGCCACTGATCTTTTCAACGCCCTCAAACTGGCCGAACCGAGCGTTATTAGTGGGAAAGGCTCCGGCTGCATTAATCGGTTCAACCAGTGCGGCTGTACCCAGTTTCGGCAGTATTTCCCCGCTGAACTCATCAGCCAGGACTGCGCCGGCATAGGCCTTTGCAGCTTTTTTAAAACTATCCTGATCAGTGATGGCAACAGGTACCGTGCCTTTGGTGTTGACAACGAGCGCCTTGAGTCCCTTGGCACCCATGACTGCCCCAAGTCCCCCGCGCCCGGCGGCGCGGCAGGGCCGCCCATCAAGATCGGTTGACTGGATTGAAGCGGAGAGAAGCAGTGCATCTCCTGCCGGACCTGTGCAGGTTATGGATGTGTCGGTGCCGAATCGCTGCTGGAGCTGCTTTACCAGTTGATACGTCCTCATGCCTTTGAGTTCAGCGGCTGGAATAAGAGAAGCAGCGCCAGTATCTTCAATAAAGAGAAGAAAGCAGCTGCCCTCGGCAGCCTGCCCTTCGATGATAACCGCGGTGATGCCGAGACGCGCCAGGGAAAAGGCGACCGTTCCGCCGACATTGCTCTCTTTTATGCCGCCGGTAAGCGGGCTTTTTGCCCCGATCGACAGGCGGCTCGTATTTACCAGTGGCGTTCCGGCAAAGTATCCGGGTGCAAATATCAGTTTGTTGCCCGCTCCGAGAGGATCTGTTGTCGGCTCCACCTCATTGTTGATCATGATTGAACTCAGTGCTCTGCCTCCCAGGCCTGCATATGTTTCGGAGCATTCTTCCCAGGCAATGGTCTGGTTTGTCAGGTTTACTCGTAATAAATTCATAAATCCTCCTGCAAAAAAGATTGTATTGATACCTGGTGGTGACAAAAGAACTCAACTGAGTGTTTCAAGAGTCTCCTCAAGGCGTTTCAGCATTTCATCAATGAGCTCATACGGGATGTTCAGGGCCGGCTCGATGCGTATGGTCTGGGCATTGGTCAATGTGCCGGCGGTAAGGACACCGCGGCTGAACAACCCTGTGGCGACTTTGAAGCCAATCTCGTCGTTTGGAAATTCCATGCCGAGAAGCAGGCCGCGCCCCCTGATACCACTGAGGATATTGGGGTATTTTTCCTGCAGTGCGGAAACTTTTTTCTTTATGTAATCGCCCTTTTGGGCCGCCTGTCCGGGAAGGTCCTCTTCAAGCATAACCGTGATGTGGGCGAGCGCTGCGGCACAGGCGACCGGATTGCCTCCGGTGGTCGTCGTGTGCATGAACGGGTTCGGTTCCAGGCACTTCCAGATTTTCGCAGTTGAGAAAAATCCTGACATTGCGATAACACCTCCGCCCAGAGCTTTTCCAAAACACATGATATCAGGAGTCACATTCCAGTGATCGACACCAAAGATTTTACCGGTGCGGCCGAAACCGGTCTGTACTTCATCAGCTATCAGCAACACATCGTACCTGTCACAGATGTCGCGAAGTCTCGGCCAGTAGTCATCCGGGGGCTCAATGGCGCCCGCCTCACCCTGGATTGGCTCTACGACCACACCTGCAATCGCGTCACCGACTTCCCGGGCATTGATCAGCACCTGTTCCATTGCGTCGGCATCCCCAAAAGGGACCTGCCGGATGCCGGCAAGCAGCGGCAGCAGGGGTTCACGATACACCGCTTTGCCAAGCAGGGAAAGAGCGCCAAGGGATTTGCCGTGAAATCCTTTGAGGGTCGAAATAAACCCGCTTTTTCCGGTATAGAGCTTGGCAAGTTTCATCGCACCGTCAACGGCCTCGGTTCCGCTGTTGGCAAAAAAGCCGTACTGGATGTCTCCAGGGGTGAGCTTGGCAATTACTTTGGCAAGATGTGCCCGAAGCGGATCGAGCATCTCCTGGCTGTACTGCGGGGAACGGTCGAGCTGGGCTTTTGCTGCCGCGACAATTTCAGGATGCCGGATGCCGGGTGAATAAAGACCGAAACCACCGAGCATATCGATATATTCGCGACCCATCACATCTTTCAGGATAGAACCCTGTCCGTACCAGTCAGTAAGGGCAAAATCATCTGTTTCGGTTACAGACTTGCGGTACTCGAGAAAACCTTTGTTAATATGGTCTGCAAAGTTCTGGTAGGTTGTCTCAGCCACCCATCTTCGCTCGCTGTCGCTGACTTCTGCTTCCGGCGTTCTGATCAAACGAACCATTTTCTTTGATTCTTCGAGTGCCCGGGCAATACTTCTTTGGGCAGGGCTGCTCTCTAATGTTTCATTTGTTTCAGAAATTGATTCCATGGGAGAATGCTCCTTTTTTCTCTGTTGAAATTGTTGGCTTATCTCGCACTTCCAGCGTTTTTTTATCAGGGTCAGGCCGATACCTCTCAGACAGCATTATTATGAAGAACTGCCAGTGCAGCCTTCTTGGCGGTTTCGGCGAAAACGTCAAAGGCTTGTTTTTCATTTAAAAATTGTGCATGGAATTCCAGACCTTCCATCAGGGTAACAATGAGATCTGCTGCTTTCTGCTCATCGGTTACTTCGATAATGCCTTTTCGGTTGTAAAACATGAGTTCCTTGTAGAGATAGTTGCGCAGCCAGAGAAACATATCCCTGCAGATCCGCCTGATATTCTTATCCCTGAAGCTCTGGTAGTAAAACCCGTAATGAACCCCGGGATCTACCGTTCGCGACCACTCATAACTGAAAAGCATGTCCATAAGCGCTTTGAAGCGCGTATGGTCGTCAGTTATGTGATCGAAGGTAATCAGGTGGCTTGATTTGAATTTGGCCACCATCATTTCAATCAGTTCCAGTCTTAGATTTTCTTTGGTTTTGAAATAATGGATAATAAGGCTCGGGTGTATTCCAAGATGATCGGCGATTTTACTGATTGAGGTTCCCTCCAGCCCCTCTTTGATCATTACCGTATAATATCCCTCGAGAATTTCAGGTTTTCTCAGGTCGGCATTTTTGTTTTTTCGACCAGCCATATGGTTCCCCCGGGAGTACGGAGTGGAACTGCTTATTTTTTCAGTATTGTCTGAAAACGAGACGTCGAACCTGGCTCAAGTGATATGTATACAGCCTTTTCCCGTGTACCTTATCGACTGCCGCCTGTCAATATTATTTGAAATATATTGACTGATCGTTGAACAGTTCCCTGGAGCCAGGTTTTATTTAAAATGCCGATACAGTCTGTTTTATTGGGGTTTATGCTGAACAATTTCATCTATTCGTGAAATTGGCTACCCGAATTTTTACAAAATATTGAATGGTCGTTCAGTTCTTTGCAAGGTGCCGTTTGAATGTTCTGGAAGGGATTACGGGAGATGATACGACTGGTAGACCTTGCATGCCGCCGGGGCGATCATAACCGTCAATTGAATCTCCCGCAACGGGTGTCAGCAACCGGTCGTGTTGCTCAAGCAGGAACGGCATCTCCATGCAACAGCCGATTTCACCGCTTTTACACTGCTGCCAGGGAAATGGCGGCTAACGCAGAGATGGCAGAGAAAAGACTGCTGTTGCCGGTTCCTCGTCCAGCCATCTTCTGCCGTCAGCCTCAAGGAGTGATTCTGCTTCCCTGGGGCCGTTTGATCCTGCACGGTAAGCAACCGGTGAAGCTGCCACTGCGCGCAGCCTGTCAACGTACTGCCAACTGGCCTCGATCCAGTCCTGCCGTGGAAAGAGACTGTGATCGCCTTCCATCACGTTATGGAGGATTGATTCGTATGCTTCAGGAGTATTGGGACCAAAATAACAATGATGACAAAAATCCATCAGGACCGACACCGTCTTGTCCTCCTCACCCGGCTTCTGGACATTCACGGCAAGGGCGATTCCTTCATCGGGCTGGATTCGAATGATGATCAGATTAGGTTTCTCATCATCGTCGCCGCTGTCTCTTCGGCGTTGCCTGAAGACGATTTTTATATCTGCATGACGCTGCCGCAAACGTTTTCCCGTTCGCAGGTAGAATGGAACCCCGCGCCAGCGATCATTGTTTATGCAGGCTCGAATTGCGGCATAGGTCTCGGTATTTGAGTTTTCTACCACTCCGGGCTCTGACCGGTATGCACCAACCGTCTCGGAATCGATGACGCCGGTGTCGTATTGCCCAAGAACGACATCGGTTTCCTCGAGCGGCTGTAACTTCCGCATAACCGCAGCAGCCTCGTCCCTGAGACTTTCCGGAACATCGTCTTTTGGGGGCTCCATGGCCACAAAGGACAAGAGCTGCAGCAGATGGTTCTGGATCATATCGCGTACAGCGCCGTTTTTATCGTAATAGCCCGCCCGCTTTTCTACCCCAAGGGTTTCGGATACGGTGATCTGGACGTGATCAATAGCATGGGCTCCCCAGACGCCTGAAAATATCTCGTTGGCAAAGCGCAGGGTGAGGATGTTCTGAACCAGTTCCTTGCCGAGATAATGATCGACACGGAAAATTTCAACCTCCTCAAGAAATCTGCGTATGTTGGCGTCAAGACGCCGAGCACTGACGAGATCGGCACCAAATGGTTTTTCAAATACGATCCTTCGCCATCCTTTTTCCGAGTCCAGCGAATTGATCAGCTGCACGGTCTGTTCGAAAACCGAGGTTGGAAGGGCAAAATAGATAAGCTTGTTATGTGTGCAGCCATACTGTTTTTGAACGTTCGTCACACCGTTTATAAATTCTTCACGTTTTCCGCTTTCCATATCAAAGCTTAGATAAGTGATCCGGTTTATGAGATTGTTCATCACTTCCGGGTCTTGATTCTCAATGAATTTCTCGACAGACAGGTGCTTGATGAATTCCTGCTGAGTGAGTTCTTTTCGGCCGATACAGACAATCGGGGTGCAATCGGTCAAGCGCTCTTTCTGTAATAAATAGTAGAGAGACGGGATAAGTTTTCTCCGGCTCAAATCACCGGTTGCACCAAAAATGATGATCATCTGCGATTCGAGTTTCATGGGGTTTCAATCTCCTGGTCGGTCAACAGATAGAAATTCGGTAATCCGGCAATGAGTTTGGCCGGGCATTCAGTGAATGACATCTTTTCATTTAAAAAATTACGAAGTGCAGCAGCTTTACCACTGCCGAAAAATAGCAGGATACCGGTATCGGCTTTGCTGACCAGCTGACAGCCGGCAGACATCCGTCCGGGTGGCGGTTTTGGGGCGTCTGAGACCAGCAGGAAGCCGTCGTCGTTTTTTTCCAGCAGGGGGTGATTGGGAAAAAGTGAACCGATGTGACCGTCTTCACCGCTGCTTGCAAGAACGATATCAAAGCGGGAGCCGCAGGCTTTCAACTCCCTGTTGTAGTCAAGCAGACCCTGGTCCGGGTTGTCCGCATAGTAGGTAAACCGGTGAATCATGGCGGGTGGAACCGTGTTGCCCAGATGTTCTCGAACAAGCTTGAAATTGCTCTCCGGGTGATCGGCGGGAACAAGCCGCTCGTCGAGCAGGAAGAAATGGATTCGATCCCAGGCAAGTACCAGTTTGCCGAGGTTTTTGTATATTTCAATCACGCTTGTTCCACCCGGCAGGGCGATGACAGCATGCGCCTGGTTTCCAAGAGCTAGGCATGCTGCTTCGTGGAGAAGCAGTGCTGCCTTCCTGGTTAGCTGTTTTCGTGTACCTTGAATTATCATGCAGCTCCGGGTTTTATTGTCTGGATACGCTATCGCAGCGGATGAGTCATGGGAGCCTTTTGCAAAACGCCCTTTTCGCTCAACCTCCGTGTTATGCTCAAAGATTTTATCCTCTGAATATCAATTATATGCCTGCGGTAAAATTTTTCGCATGCCTTGATTTTGAACGAAAAGCATCATTTTGCAAGAGGCTCATGGGTAAAAAAAGCCACTACCGTTTGTTGCAGGCAATTGGTGTGATCATACACGATACTTCTATTTTTTTCCTTTTCGGGGTAGTCTGCAGACGAAATTATTTTATCACGGTGAGTTATGACATCTTTAGGAATGTACTAAAAAAGAGATGGGTAATGAAACAAAAGCTTGTAGAGGAAATCAGGATGTTCACCGCGGACTATCAACTCAAGGGGAATTATTCCACCGTTTGGGGAGAGCCGCTTGTCGGTTTTGCCGATGCACATGATCCACTGTTTGTTCAATTGCGAAAGGTGGTTGTTTCAACGCACGCGCTTCCAGCGGAACTGCTCGCTGATGCGCGGACTGTTATCGTCTTTTTTCTGCCGTTCACCAGGGAGCTATCCCTTACAAACCGTGGTGAGGGGCTGAGTTCAGGCGAGTGGGCGACCGGGTATATCGAGACCAACGAGTTGATTGCTCAGCTTGGTCGTCACTCTGCCGACGTGCTGGCAGCGGACGGTTATGAATCTGTAACTATTCCCGCCACGCACAACTGGATCGAGGAAAAGCTGGTCAGCAACTGGTCTCACCGCCATATTGCCTGCATCGCGGGGCTGGGGCGCTTCGGACTCAACAACATGTTGATAACCGAAAAAGGTTGTTCCGGCCGGATAGGCAGTTTGATAACATCTGCGAAGATAGAGCCTGATCGCCGCCCTGGCCGTGAATTCTGCCTGTATAAATATGACGGCAGCTGCAAGAAATGTGTTCGAAAATGTGTCAACGAGGCACTTTTTGAAGGTTCGTTTGACCGTTTCAAGTGCTACGAGATGCTGCTGAAAAATGTTGATGCACATCACGATCTCGGTTATGCCGATGTCTGCGGAAAATGTCTTGCGGCAGTGCCCTGTTCCCATGTTGATCCGGTGGGGAAAAAACGTTTTTCCCCTACATTCCAAGGGCGAACATAGATTCCAGATCATGCCTGGAATAGGCTTTGAAGGCAAGCATCGTCTCCGTGTGCAGAATCCCCTCAATGCCATTCATTTTATTGGTTACCAGCTCCGCCAGATCATCATTGTTTGCCACCCGTATAATAGCGATCAGGTCGTAGCTGCCGCTTACCGAGTAGACCTCGGATACGCCCTTGGTTTCCTGCAGTTGTCCGGCAATTTTGTTGATCCTTGCTCTCTCGGCGTTTATCAGGATAATCGAGGTGACCATCTATTCCTCCGGTTGTTTGTTGAAGGTACTGATCTTATAATCTTTTCACGAAGCGACACGATACCAGATATTTGCAATGTGTACTGCTAATAATACTTTAAACGTGCTGATGGAACAGCAGAAAAGAGTCACAAAATGAAACATGTGGAACCGTATGGTGGATTTGAACAGGGGCCGATCAGGCCACCCAGCGAGGCCGACAGCCTGCTGATAAGAATTACCCGCAATTGTCCATGGAACAGATGTACCTTCTGCCCGGTTTACAAGTCCACCGCATTCAGCCTCCGGCCAGTTGATCACGTACTCAGGGACATCGACTCCGTACGATTTTATGTGGAGAAAATTGATCAGGCAAGACGGTCGTCAGGAGCGCTTTCCCGCCGGGATGTGCAGTCTCTGATCGATCAGGGAAGTGGTGACCGGAGAGCCTTTCATGCAGCGTATGGTTTTGTTGCGGGCGGCATGAACTCAATTTTCCTGCAGGACGGCAACAGCCTGATTATTAAACCGGAGAACCTCATCAAAATCCTGCTCCATCTCAAGGCGTCATTCCCTATGGTTGCCAGGATCACCTCCTACGCCCGTTCCCATACCGTTGCTCGAATCAGCGATGAAAATCTGCAGCGAATGGCAGATGCCGGCCTTAACAGGATCCACATCGGTCTGGAGTCGGGTTCGGATACTGTCCTCACCATGGTCAAGAAAGGCGTCGACAAGGCGACCCAGATTAAGGCGGGTCAAAAAATCAAAAAGGCTGGTATGGAATTGTCGGAGTATTACATTCCTGGCCTTGGCGGCAGAACACTGTCTATGGAACATGCAGAAGAGACGGCAGATGCATTAAATCAGATCAATCCTGATTTTATCCGGTTGCGGACCCTGGCCCTGCCAGGATCCGCTCCCCTGACTGAACAGTTTGAAAACGGCCGCTTCGACAAGATGGGGGAAGTTGACAGCGCTCGAGAACTCCTCTGTTTTCTTGAAAATCTTGATGGCATAAGCAGCTGGGTGAAAAGCGATCATGTCCTCAATCTCTTCTCAGAAGTCGATGGGAAGCTTCCCGCTGACAAGGAACAAATGCTGGCTCCGATCCGTGAGTTTCTTGAACTTGATCCCGGGGAGCAGGTTATCTTCTGCATCGGCCGGCGCACGCACAGACTGGGCAGGATCAGTGATCTACGCGATCCCCACAAACGGGAACATGCAGAACAGATCTGCGGTGAACTCGGGGCAACGATTGAAAACTTGGATCGGCTCGTTGACGCGCTGATGCAGCGATTCATTTAAAAAGACCGTAATAAGCCAGATTCGATCTGAGACGTCTAAGCCTGAAGCTAGAATAAAACATATAACCAGTGAAGCAGTTTGATCATCGTCCTGCTGACTGGACCGTTCATGTCTGTTGGTAAAGCAGGTTCAGCCAAAGCCCCAGCGTACTGAAAAATGCGATCCAAAAAGATAGCATTCGATGGATTAAATGGTTGTAGGTTAAATGTACATATGCCTGAATATATCTCATTAAAACAAAAAGCCATGCAAGCAATAACCCAACCAGACTATCAACATCCAAGCTGATGTAAAGTATGCAGCCTGCATAAAAAAGCACGGGTACTTCAAACATATTATTAAAGCAGCGAGTAGTTTTGGTTATTATTTCAGGAACCTCCTGACCTTCCATAAGCTTGAAGTATTTGAGGCTTACGATCCCACTCTTTACACTTTCAATTCTGTGTTTCATTGTGATAAGTCCGACAATAAAAGTCAATAAAACCATCAAAATCATAGGATAAAGCATACTATTCTCCGTTAGCTAGGTTGAGGAACAATGAGTCTACGGCCTGGATAGGGTGTTGGTGCCGTTGCCCAGTCGTTTTGATCACCCGAAGCAGCCCATCTACTAGATGAAATGTCGTCTTGAACCAATGGTGGCGACTTGAGCGTTTGTTGGACGACACAACACTTTTGGGCAGCAACCTGCAGTCGCTCCACCTGCTTAGGCTCTGTTCCTTCCTTCACCTTCATCCTTACATCACATGACATGGCCTGAAAACCCACCGGTACGGTACTATCAATCGCCATGGTGCCACGCACGTCTACAGTGGCCGTTACTCGAACTTCAAGTTCGATAAGTTCAATACCCATCAAGTTTGCAACCATTCGTATCGCCGAGTCCTGGCAGGCCGCTAAGGCTGCGCAAAGCATATCTCCAGGCGTCGGGGCATCGTGCTGGCCTCCGAGGGCTGCATGGACGCCAATCGGCACGGAAACACCACAGCCATCCATTGGTTCGACCTTGGAATGAAAAGGGTCCGAGGCAATTTCACCAGATGTCTTGGCATGGTCAACAACCATTGCAGACTCTGGCTTCTTCTTATATTGAGCTTTAAGCGGCTTCTGCGCCTCGTAGACACTTGGTTGCATGGGTAGGTACCTCCTTTGTTTTGACGCTAAGGAATCGAGTAGACGAACGATGAAACTTGTGAGCCTGTTGATAAGCGTTTCAGGAAGAATTAATCGACTCACCGTTTTTCCCTGCGGCAAGAGCTTTAACCGCCTCAGTAGTGAGGACATTTCCACCGATTCCCCAGTTACCACTTTTCACTTCATCAATTACGACCCATGTGACTTGGCGCATGTTTTCACCTTCGATAGAAACCATTGTATCGGTGAGCTTTTGAACCATTTCTTTTTTCTGGGCTTCTGAAAATACACCTTCGATTACCTTTACGTTGATTAATGGCATTGGATTTCTCCTTCATTGATGTTTCAAGGTTTTCACCAAAGCACACTTTTGTAGCATACTCATGGAGTTACAGGGCGGGCCAGCGCATTTTATAGATGATTCCATTGCACCCTCATGGTTTTAGATTCTGGCTTGGTTGCAGCAGACCAGGTTTTGCTGCTCTATGAAAAGAACTATAAGGAGGGTGTTCATTGAAATAGAGTTACAAATGTATAGTATCTAACTACACATAGTGGAGTAACTAACTACACTTTCAAAACTTGCTAAAAAGAGATAATGGTCATGGAATATGGTCAGTTTTGTCCTATCGCTAAAGCGACTGAAATAATAGGAGAAAAATGGTCCTTGCTGGTGATTCGTGAGCTACTCATGGGTGGTCGACGCTTTAATGAATTACAACGAGGGTCTAAGCCTCATTTCACCCACTATGCTGTCAAGGCGCCTAAATTCACTGGCTGAACATGGATTGGTGATAAAGAAAAAAATTCCTGGCCAAAAAGGTTTCGAATACTTCCCAACGAAATCCTGTCAGGAATTACTACCGATTATCCGGAGAATTGGTAACTGGGGATTGCGCTGGGCCAAGGAAAATCTGACAGAAAAGGACTATGACGTAGAACTGTTGATGTTGTATTTAAAGCGCAGTTTTGTTCAGAATCAACTTATCGGAACAGAAACCGTTATTCGATTCAAGTTTACAGATATTGAACAATATCCTGATTGGTGGTTGATCGTAACCGCTGATGATATTGATCTCTGTGTCAAAGACCCAGGCAAAGACGTTGATGTCTATTTCACCACAAATGTTAAAACCATGGCTGATATTTGGATGGGAGATATTACGTATAGAAAAGCCAGGAAAGAAGGCAACTTGAAAATTATCGGAGACAGAAATATCATGCGTAATATTTCCGCCTGGACGGCAAATAACATGTTCGCAGACCTCCCCTCAGCAAAGGAAATATAGAATATTTTTAGGGGCATCGTTTTCCTTACTTCTTTTGGAAAGAAACGAGGCCTCACCCCAATTGTTCCCAATTGATCCGCAGAAGTGTCTGGAAAACCCGGGATAATCAGTCTCCGGTTCTGGATACTGCCATTGTCGAGTAAGCGATTGTTATTATAAATCATTTTGTATTGTAACGCCCAAAGCCTGGAAATACAGGGCTGTGAGCTTGCAATAGGATGGTGAAATAGCATAGCATACGTATAGACTACCTTTTCAATCCGGCGTCTCTTTGGGTATTACCTGTTTTTGTGTTTCAAGACCCCTTTGAATAGAGGTGAATAAGGCTAATGGCAGGAAAAAAAACGATACGAAGGACGGGGATATCCCGGCGCAGGTTTATAAAAACGCTTGGCAAATTAAGCTTAGGCGCAGGAATTGGTCCTTTTGTCACTATTCCCGAGAAAGCCCGGGCCAGTCAGAAAACTTTGAGAATTCTGCAATGGCATCATTTCATTCCTGAATTTGACCAGCTGGTTCAACGAAGTGTATGTCAAGGAATGGGGAGAGAAAAATAATACCCGCGTGATTGTCGACAACGTCGGCATGACCAGCCTGCGCAGTCGTGCTGCCGCTGAAATTTCTGCACAACAAGGGCATGACATCTTTTTCTTTCTGAGCCCTCCCGCTATTTTTGAAGACCATGTGATCGATCATCGGGAAATTCATGAAGAGTGTGAGAAAAAATATGGCAAACCGCTCGACATCGCAACAAAAAGCACCCTTAACCTTAAAACCGGAAAATATTATTGTTTTTCAGACAGTTATGTGCCTGACCCGATCAATTACAGAAAAGATTTATGGGATGATATCGGCATGTATCCCGACACATGGGATGATATCCGTATCGGCGGGAAAAAGATAAAGGACAAACATTCAATTCCAATCGGTCTCGGTCTGGCACCGGAACTTGATACAAACACGGTACTTCGTTCGATTATGGCATCATTTGGGTCGTCTGTACAGAGCCCCGATGGACGTCTTATTATCAAGTCGAAAGAAACGATCGAGGCGATGAAATTTGTCAAAGCGCTGTATCGGGAAACAATGACCGATGAAGTTTTCACCTGGGATCCTTCCTCAAACAATCGTCTTATGCTCGCCGGCCGAGGATCACTCGCAGCCAATGCAATCTCAATCACGCGTGTGGGTGAAAGTCAAAAAATTCCACTTGCTGATCGAATCTGGCTGGCTAAGGCGGCCAAAGGACCGGTTCGTCGGGTTGGTCTCAATCATCTGATTGACACATATGTCATTTGGAAATTTGCCCAAAATATCGAAGGTGCCAAGCAATTTTTGGTCGATTATGTCGCCCAATCACGAGAAGTTTTTATAAAAAGTCAGTTTTACAACTTCCCCTGTTATCCCAAAGCGGCTCCTGATCTCAACCAGCTCCTCAGTCACGACAGCAGAGCGACTCCGCCAGAGAAATACCAGATCTTCAAAGATGTTTCGGAGTGGACGGTAAATGTAGGTTATCCAGGGTATGCCAACCCAGCAATCGACGAGATATTCAACAAGTGGATTCTTCCCAATATGTTTATTCAGGCAGCATCGGGCAAAGCGACAATAGAAGACGCTCTCAATGTGGGTTACAGCGAAATGGCACGGATTCATGAGGAATGGCGAGAGAGAGGGAAAATATAAACAGATTCAATTGGTTATTCATATTAATGTTATGTATCCCGCAATTTTCTGAAAGATGAAGACAAAAAAAATGAAATGGTTTGGGTGTTTTTGTTTGATCGTTATAGGGTCACTGTATTTTTCCTCTGTTTATGGAGAACAGCAGAAAAAAAGAATCTTCGTGGTGAGCAGTTACGACAGAGATTATCTCTGGTCGCAGCTGACCCAAAGAGGCTTGACTGATGCAATGATACGTTTTGGCTACCTCGACAATGCTCTGCAGGCTGAAACATTTACCAACAGCGATCACGTTGAAAGCTCCAAAGTTGTGGCCCAAAAAGCCTGGATGGATACGAAAAGAAAAAATAACTTTCAGGAAATAGCCAAGACCACGGCTCAAATAATGCAGTCAATTGAAGCGTTCAAACCGGACCTGGTTTTGCTGGGAGATGACAACGCTGCAAATTTCATTGGCAATCAATTACTCGATACTCAAACCGCTGTCGTTTTTTGGGGAATAAACGGGCTGCCGCTCAAATATGGTCTGGTCGACAGTATGGATAGTCCCGGGCATAACATTACCGGTGTCTGGCAGGCTGGGTACCTTAAAGAAAGCCTTGAACTTCTCAAAAGGCTGGTTCCTGAAGTCGAGACCTTTGCTATCCTTGCTTGTGACTCTGAAACATCAAGACCGAGGGTTAAGCAGATTATACATTTAGCTAAAAATGGCAAGCTCCCTCTCAAGCTGGTGGATGTGGTGGTAACAAGCTCCTTTCCGGAATTTAAAAAGAGAACTCTTGAGCTCGCAACTATTGTGGATGCATTTTTTATACTCAATCATGACACATTACAAAACGAGCATGGAAAGCATGTGGACATGCTGGATGTTGGTAAATGGTACCTAGAGAATGTGAAAAAACCTGAGGTTGCCCCCGAGGCTCAATTTGTGCGGGAGGGAATGCTCGGTTCAGCCAGTGATTCCGGCTACAACCAAAGCTATCGTGCATTTGAAATGGCCTACGATATCCTGGAGCAGGGGTTTAACCCCAGCCGAATGAGAACAGTTACACCTCCACAGGGACCATCGATTGTCAATCGTAAGAGAGCAGAAGCTCTCGGGATTACCCTGGACGATAAAATGCATTTCATTGATGAAATTGTAGAGAATTCAGCCGCATTAGATCGATAGGTTGGCATGCCTCAAAAAGAAAAACCAACAGGGATATCGATCTTTGCCAGAATATTGATCGTTTTTCTGTGTGTCAACATCGTCACCAGCGGTGCCATATTATTTATTGCCTACAATTTTCATAGAATAGCAATTGAAAAACGGACGAAGGAAACCGTCACCCAGCAGCTTGAAATCCTGCGTCGGAATTTTGAACACGACTATCGACTCAATTTAAAGAGAGCCCTTGATGTATTGGCCTCATCATCCATTCTCGATGACTACCTGTCGGTGTCCTCAACCGAGAAAATGCTCCTGCAAAAAAAGCTCGAGCAGATGTTCCTCCAGACCCTGAAGACCAACGGTACATTTCACAGCATCCAATTTGTCGATGCAGAAAAGGTAATAGCCATCAACGTGACGCAAGCAGCGCGCCAGAAAAAACCGGTAAATCTGGTGCAACTTACGCTCCAACCTCCAGGCCCATCCCTTACCGACCTTAGCGCCAGCCTGAACCTGTATAAAACCCTTGAGTCAATCCCGTTGCTGCTCTCAGGTGGTGGCATGGAGTGGTTTATGGTGCCGAGGGAACTACAGATTGAAGGGCCCTACATGGATGGCCAGGGCGTTTTGTCGCTGCTTGCCGGCGTTGCAAAGCTTGACCTCGATATCGGCGCCTTCGGAGGCGTTCTTCTGATTCAGCAGCGCTTAGACAGTTTTTTTTCAGCTTTAAGCGATGTAAGATTTTTCGATGAAGATGTGATATGGGTCTATGACGCACAAGGGAACCTGTTGCAAAGCCCGGCGAAAGAAGCATATCGGTATGATCCGACACCCGCCATGCAAAAAACCTTCCAGAGGACAAGCGATTTAATTGATAACAAAGAAGGCCTCGTAGCGTATCAGGATTTCTCGATCATCCCCGGCAAACCATTTATCAGATTGGCGATCTCCATTCCTGCCAATCTTCTATTCAAGGATTTCTTTCCTCTCATTCGCTTTTTTTCCGTAGTACTGATCTGTTCTCTGCTCATGGTGTTGCTTGTTTCCCTGTATGTTTCTCGATACCTTTCAAAGCCAATTATTCAGCTTGCTGATGCCGCTCACCGCCTGGCTGAAGGGGACCTTGATGCCCGGGTAGAAATGGTCTCGACCGGCGAGGTTCAAATGCTGGTCAACAGCTTCAATCAAATGACGGAAGAACTTCAGCAGACACTCGTGTTAAATGTTCGATTGGACGAGGCCGCAAAACGCAAGGATGAACTTGAACAGATCAATCTTGAACTCGAAGGGGCGAAACAAGCACTTTTAGAGCGGGAACAGCGCTATCGAACACTTACCGGGAACTTACCGGGAATTGTGTATCGAGTAGGCCTCGAAACGGGCGGCAATATCACGCTGTTCAACGATATGCTTCACCCGATGACCGGTTATAGCGAGAATGAACTGAAAGATATAAAAGTCTGTGCTCTGGAACCGATAATAATTCAAGAAGACCGTGAAGTCGTCATGGCTAATATAAACGCCGCGGTCTTGAAAATGCAGCCTTTTGAAATCGAGTACAGAGTGGCTCATAAGGATGGAAGCATCAAGATTTTCCTGGAACGCGGTAGACCGGTCGCTGACCAGAATGGCGAGCTCAAATTTATTGACGGTGTCATACTCGACGTCACTGAACGAGAGGCGGCGGAGAGAGAGAGGAAAAAGCTTGAGTCACAACTCCTCCGAGCTCAAAAGATGGAAGCGGTCGGTACTTTGGCCGGCGGCGTGGCACATGATCTCAACAACATTTTATCAGGCATAGTCGGTTATCCAGACCTGCTGCTGTTGCAGATACCAGAAGACAGCCCCCTGAGAAAACCGATATTAACCATGCAAAAAACAGGTGAGAAAGCTGCTGCAGTTGTCTACGACCTCCTTACCCTGGCAAGAAGAGGAACCACTACCGTCGAAACGATCAATTTGAACGATGTAGTCTCTGATTATTTAGAGAGTCCCGAGTTTGAGAAACTCAAAACGTATCATCGAGATATAGCTTTCGATGTGTCGCTTGACAAGGCGTTATTGTACATAACGGCTTCACCTGTCCACATATTCAAGACAGTCATGAATCTCATCTCTAACGCGGCAGAAGCTATAACGGGTAGCGGTACGATCAAAATAACAACAAAATGCCGATACCTTGATAGACAATTGAGCGAATACGATACGATAAAGGAGGGGGATTATGTCGTTCTAACCATTGCAGACAGCGGGAAAGGTATTTCTCCAAAGGATCTGGAAAAAATATTTGAACCTTTCTACACTAAAAAGAAAATGGGGAGAAGCGGCACCGGTCTTGGTTTGGCTGTAGTATGGGGCGTGGTAAAAGATCTCAACGGCTATATAGATGTTAAGAGCAGTAACGGCATGGGGACGACGTTTACACTGTATTTTCCTCTATCCAGAGAGAAAGTGGTAAAGGCCGAGTCAAAGAAATCTCTGCATAGTTTGTTTGGCAGGAAAGAGTCGGTTCTGGTCGTTGACGATGTCGAGGAACAACGGATAATTGCCTCTGGAATGCTTGATTCATTGGGGTATACCAGCGCTTCCGTTTCCTCTGGTGAAGAAGCCATAACGTATCTCCAGGAAAACCCTGTGGATTTACTGGTTTTGGATATGATAATGGATCCCGGGATTGATGGCCTCGAGACATTCAAAGAAATTATCACGTTTCGTCCCACCCAAAAAGCGATCATTGCCAGTGGGTTTTCGGATACCGACAGGGTAAAGGAGGCTCAAGGCCTCGGTGCAGGAGTGTATGTGAAAAAACCGTATACCATTGAAGCGTTAGGCACTGCCGTTAAAGAAGAGTTGAGTAGAGCTCTTGATCTTGCTGTGGAAACCGAGTTTTGACCTGACATTTACGTATACTCAGGAACAACATCAAATTACGGAATTTTCTCGTCTGACAGATATTTCCGGCGGCACGCTTACCTTATTGAGGCAAATCCTTTTCCTGACCATATGAGCGTACTCAGGAACATGTTAAACTGCACTTTTCCATAAATGGTTAACCTCGTTAGTGCAACCTCTGAAATTGTCCACCATAATTTCTGGTATAAATATCTAATTTGTGAGTCTTTTGCAAAATGATGATTTTGAGCGAAAATCATCATTTTGCAAAAGGCTCTTGTGATTGAGCAAATATGAGGTTTGCAGGATGTGAGCACTTCTTCGGTATGTATTTATCTTTACGTGAATATTGTCTTGTGAATAATACTTCTTGTTGCTAAGATTTTTCGCAGCACTTATTTGTTCATGCCAGGAAACACTGTTGGCTCTCTTTGTTTTTCCTAACATTCTTGTTGTGGAGTGTAGAAAGCAATTATGTGCTTAGGTCAACCTAAAACAGTTCGGCTCTTTATACGTCCCGGAATACTACTCGATGGGGGTGAGACTCGTATTTTTTCCACCCATATCCTCTATTACCAACTCAAAGCATCTTCAAAGTGTCACAAAAAATAAGATATGGCGGAAGCGGGAGCTATTTTTAATGTTTCTTGCGCTAAAGAAATTCGCCAAAATATCTGAAGGTAAGATATCTGGTATAACGATTTTTGTGAACCCTTTGACAAGGTAGCAGGGCTAATCAGTAGGATCAACAGGTGAATATGTTTGATGGTGGCAGTGATGGTTTTGGATACTGGTTTGAAGATTGCTTTCGGTTGGCTGCTGCTCGGCGCCTTGGCCGGCCCCTACCTGCTTTTCATTGCACCGCGCAGGAGGCAGCGGCGCTTCACCACTCAGATGAGGGCCTTGGGCTGGCAAGAACAGTCTGCTGAGCAGGTCCTGGCCTGGTCAGCCTTTGAACAGGCAGCAGTGGATGGAGCGCTTGGGCAAGAGCGGCAGACGGCATACAAGAGGAAAATCGGTTTTCTCACTGAGCATATCGAGCGGCAGGAAACCCACAGCGCTACCCTGAAGACGCCTGTCTTCACGTTTTCCGGTACCTATCCCAGGCTGGCGGTTTGTGTGACCAGATTGGAGAAGAGGGTGGTTCGTTCCCGTATGATCTTGCCTTTTTTCCTGGGTAGGACAAAAAAGAGATGGACAGCAGACCAACTCTGGTGGGGGGAGATCAGAGCTTTTCCTGTCAGAGAAACCATTCAGGTCTACTCCTGGTTTGGCAGCCACGCCGGTGAGCATTTCAGAAATATGGCTGCCAAGCAGTACATCCCCCTCGCTAAACTCCGTGAAATTGCACAACCACTTCGGGAAATCGAGGAATCGCAATTATTGAGACAGGTGTTTGAGCACCATCAACGCACCCTGGATCGTGTCAGGCCGAAAATCGTTCTTACACCCTCCGCCTGGGTGCTGACAGCTTCGCTGCCCTGCGCTGTTAATCATCTGGCGGCGATTGATACGTTAACGGTTGAGTTATCAAAGGCGCTAAGCACTTTGGCTCGGGAACTGAGCGAACGATATGACAACGGTTGACCTTGGTTACAAAAAGCTCTTTCTGTTGACACCAAACGTGCCCTTGCTGATGTCAGGAAGAAGGGTAGCAAGAACAAAAAGTTAGGTTGGCAGGATGAAACAGAAGATTATACGGGGCAAAAAAAATTGGTTCCGCTGGAAAAGCAATCAACCGAGGAACTTGCAAAAAGAATTGGGCTGTCATTACGAGGTGCCACTTTTCTTCTATCAAAACTTAATTGTGAAAAAAAGCTTTAAAGATTAGTGGTTCACTCACTTTAAAAAAGGTCCTGTTATGCAAAACAAAAAAACGACATTCATGGCCCTTATCGCGGTGCTGCTTACAATTGGAGCCCTCTGGTTTACCAATCGGGCAGTTACCCCCAAACAAGCTACCTGGGATGATGTCCTCGCTGAAGGGAAAAACGGAGGATACCAGATCATTACCACTGATGATCTGGCCAAGCGTTATCAAAAAGACACAAGCAGTTTGGTCTTGATCGATACCCGCCAGGAATGGGAATACAGGACAGGACATCTTAAGGGTGCTGTAAATTTCCCCATGGAACCGACCGCCTGGGCAAGATGGAGTAAGGCATCGGCACTTGAGAACTTCCTTGGACCAGATAAGAATCAAACCCTTGTCTTTTACTGAGCGGGCCTGACATGAGTCCGTAGCGATTCGGCGGCCCGTGTGGCCGTAAAGCTGGGGTACAAGCAGGTATATCGAGACCCTTACGGATTTCCGAAATGGCAGGAACAGGGGCTTCCCGTTGCCAGCAGTCCGGCAGGACTGAGCCAGTCAGTTCCTGCTCCATCTGAATCTCCCGGCACCGGTTCACTCCAGGGATGGAGCTTGCTCTGGACACTGCTTGGCATTTTTGTCGGCGGAATGGCCTTGAACCTGACCCCCTGTGTCTATCCGATGATCCCGATAACGGTCTCCTTTTTCGGCGGAAGAACGGCTGAAGACAAACCAAGCCAGACCAGGCTGGTTCTGCATGGTATCTGCTATATACTGGGGCTCGCTCTGGTCAACTCCACTCTGGGAGTAGTAGCTGCACTCACCGGTGGCCTGATGGGAAGCATACTGCAGAATCCGCTGGTACTGGCAGCTGTTGCCGGCGTATTAGTTCTATTTGCCACCAGCCTTTTTGGCTTTTGGGAACTGCGAATGCCTGGTTTTTTAAATCAGGCTGCAGCCAAATCTTACAGCGGTTATTTAGGCAGCCTGTTCATGGGACTTACCTTGGGTGTAGTGGCAGCACCCTGCATCGGTCCGTTCGTTTTGGGACTGCTTACCTGGGTAGCCAGCCTGGGGAGCCCGGTCTACGGTTTCATCATTTTCTTTGTTCTCAGCCTGGGCCTGGGACTGCCGCTGTTCGTGCTGGCTCTGTTTTCCGGCCAGCTCCGGCGCCTACCCAAAGCGGGCGGCTGGATGATATGGGTTCGCAAGGTTATGGGCTGGGTTCTGGTCGGTATGGCTGTATATTTCATCCGTTCGATCCTTCCCGAGTCTGTAAAAATTCTGCTGCCGATAGCAGTAGCCGTGGCAGCCGGGCTGCATCTGGGATGGCTCAACAACGACGAGACCAAATCGAGAGCGTTCCCCTGGTTGAAAGCGATTGTGGGTACAGCATGCTTGGTTGCGGCTACCCTCTGGGCCATGACCTGGGCCATGCGTGGACCTGGAGTTCAGTGGCATGACTACTCGGAGGAAATCTTGCAGCAGGCAACTGCACAAGGCACACCGGTGATCATCGATTTTTATGCGGACTGGTGTGCGCCCTGCAGGGAATTTGAAGAACTCACCTTCCATGACAGCGAGGTGGTTGCCCAGGCGAAAGACACGATTCTTATGATCAAAGTCGACGTGACTACTGGAGGCAATCCATTCCATCAAGAACTGCTGAATCGATATGAGGTCAAAGGAGTTCCCACCATCGTATTTCTCGATGCGAAAGGAGAGGAACGTCTTGACCTGCGCCTGGTGGACTATTTCCCACCCGAGTCTTTTCTGGGACATATGGCCGAAATAACGAAGAGCTTGACAGGTCCGGATAATCAATAAAGGAGCTTATCATGCTCAAAATTCGTTTTTTCCTCAACGAACCCAACGGCAAGCCTTGAAAACATTTCAAACTGATGATGCCCAGGCTGGGTGGAAAATACTCGGTTTATATCGAAACGTTCTCGAAACCAAAAGCGGAGTACCTGACGGACGAATACTTTGCTCTTGACCAGCCCGTCGCACCGGCGGTCATGGTGGGTGAAGAGATAGTCGTGGAAGGAACGGATGTCGAGGAGCATACCGTGGAGGCATGTATTTGCCGCCACCTCGAGCTTTCCGAACCATAGCCTCCTGAAAAGCGATTCATGCACCGGTTTCGGGGACGCTGAAGAGCAGCCTTTCTTCCTGATCGACCTTCCTCTTCCCTGACGATATCCTTATAATAAATAGAAGAATACCACCACAATGTCGTAAGTTTTCGACTGAGGAAAAACTCGACCGAACGTGGGGCAAGGAGGTCCTGATACAGGTAGATCTCATTCAGCGTCACTGATATAGTTTGTCATCTGAGCCTTTTGCAAAACGCCCTTTTCGCTCAACCTCCGTGTTATGTTAAAAAATTTTATCCTCGGAATATCAATTATATGCCTGCGGTACAATTTTTCGCTTGCTTTGATTTTGAACGAAAAACATCATTTTGCAAGAGGCTCCAATAGCAGAAGTTTTTTCAGCCCATAAACAATGGGAAGAGGTTGGCTATAGTAAACCGCAGTTATTGAACATAACTAATCAGCTTTATGAGATAAATGACCATTACGAATTTACCCAAGGGTTAGAGCTCGATGTAATCATGATAAGAGGTTGTGGCTGGGATAAGAATACAATCATTAAACGATTGATTCATCTGGCCGATATCTACAAGCAAAGCAGAATTAAATTTGAGCAAGTCGATTTCATTGAAATTGATCCTCCAGCCGGCAGGTTAGACTTTTTCCCCTGGTATCGTCCCCATAAAGAACTTGAAGATACGTTCGATATTTCTACCTACCTGTTGGCAAAATCATATCACAACACCGGAAATAGATTCTCAATCACATACATGCGCTCCTTTACAAATGGAGAGGCCGGCTCATCCGGACCACTCTGGTATTGCGGTTATAACAGTCCAATGCTCTATAAAACATTCATCTCTCCGGTAACAGAGACAGACGATTATACAAGCACAAGGCCAAAAGGTTATTCAAAGGTTATTCTATTCCTTTAGACTACCTATAATTCTAGCATATCAATAATTGACGCTATTACGGTCCGAGAGCTTGATATTCTCCGCCATTTGGCCACGGGTAAGTCAAGCAAACAAATCGGCGATGAACTCTCTGTTAGTAGGCATACCGTTGACACCCATAGGCGTAATTTATTGAAAAAACTTAATTGTAGGTCGATAGTCGAACTTACTCATTTAGCCTATAAAAACGGGGTACTCTAAGCCTCAACTAAAAATAATGAAAATTAAAAGGGTGACTCCTGTTCGAGATTATTCTCGAGCATATATTGCGAGGCAAGCAATCTTTAAAATTGAATACTACAATTGGTAGGTAATCCTTAGTCAGTCTCTCGCGGCGCTCGTTTACTTAATAATTATCTCTCTGATTTCATGGCGACCTGTCATCCATTCACTGCCAATCGATAGCTTCACCTTAATTTGCAAATAGTCGTGACTGCTGACGGTAATGCAAAAGACTCAGGTCATCATTATATAAGATGCTTTGGTAACCATCGCATTGAGTGGAATACCAAAGGCTGAGACTATTCTGTGAAGGTAATGTTTGAAAATGTGCGAGCGTTTTGCTGATAGGAAGCTAAAGGGATATGTGGTAAATTCGAACTATGGATCACGGTATAAACAGCGGACTAATCTCATTTATAATCATAACGTGCTGCTGGTTTCTGTTGGTAATGTACTATGCTTTAAGAAGTTGGAGGTCTGTTTTATGCTATACCGTGCTACCATTTATGGGGATCTGTGCAACTGGTTTCATCTTTGCCATGATAGGTGTTCAACATATCTTCCCACCTCTTTTTCTTTCCGCACCTCTGCTCGGTGCCACTATCGGTGTCTATATCGGCTATCGGATAGACCATAAATTCAGCTGATTGATTGGCTATTTTCAAACACTTCACCATTACACTTCCTACTTCAAAGTCATTGGCAATGGACAAGCGCTTCAGTTCTTCCTGTTTATATCCATGTATGCTGACACCTTTAAACGTGCAATTCTATTCAAGTCATGCAAAACAACGGGAAGATGTTTACTGTGGCCGGATGAAAAATAATCCTGGCGATATTTGTTCCGGATCGTTTGGCATCCTGGGGAACAGAACAATAGTAAACTTTCGGGTTCGTCCGGGTTACCTATCTGTCCTAGGCCTGCTTGCAGCCCTTCTCTTCTTTTCCTCAGCCGGATCCGCCTCTGAAAAAGAAGTGACGGCACCTGCTCTTCAGCCTGTCTATCGTATAAATCTGCGAGTGCATCTGGCCAACAGTAGAAGAGCTCCAGAGGAATTTGAACCTATCTTTTTAGAAATAAATAAAATCTGGCATACCCAGGCCGGAATTTGTTTTGAAATCCATTCCGTTGATCATGATATCACCCTCACTGACGGGCTTGACATGTGGTTTGCTCCGGACATCGGCGGATACAACGGATATTATGATGGTGAATACATCTACATGAGCGATGCTCCCGTCCTTGCGCACGCTGAGAATCCGGCTGTATCATCAGCCGCGCGCACTGCCGCCCATGAGCTTGGTCATGCTCTGGACCTCCCACACCGACAGGAATCAGATGATAACCTTATGCGGTCCCGCACCTATGGATGGCATCTGAGCGCTCAAGAAATTCAACATGCCCGAGAGTCTGCAGCAGAGATTGCCATTGAAGATACTTCTCCGCTCAACTGTGGATCACCGAAAATCAGGCCGTAGGACGCGCCGTCCGCCGACTTCTCGAGCGAGCTTAACCTGGAGACTAACGCCATGAAAAATCACGATCTATTCTCTGATTGATTCTGGCCGTTCTTTTGGCTCTGATTCAAAGCTAAAGAGTTGAAATTGCTGTTTCCAAGGTTTTTGTTATCTCGAATTAAACCCCAGCGTGATAATGTTCCCGTGCATCTTTTAGCTGCCGGAAGGAAAGCAAGGGAAAAGGTCAGAACTGATTGGGACACAGTGATGTATTGGGTCAGGTCTGATTCAGGTTTTTACAATTAAGTTTCTTCTTCTGTACCGCAGGTATGTGCAGGCGATTGATTATCAATCGCGAAACTGCACTCCATCCATCATCGACTGCAGGAGACGTTCTTCAGGTCGTCTGCTCCTCGTCCGGTTCTTCCTCGGCAGGGTCAGGAGCGGTGCCTTTTTTCTTTAGCACTCCGGCAAGACTTCCAACATCAGGCAGGTAATCCTTGAATGAATCACCATATATTTCCCAGATGGTGATGAACAGGGCGGCGATAATCGGTCCGATGATAATGCCGAGTATGCCGAACATGGAGATACCGCCCAGCGTGCTGAAGAGGATATAGAGGTCATGCATCTCCGTATCCTTGCCGACAAGCCTGGGCCGGGCAATATTGTCGAGATTGCCGGCAATGGCGCCGCAGCCGACAAGAAGAATGATTACCCCGGTGAAATCTCCGGTGACAGCAAGGATGACCAGGGCAGGTACCCAGACAATAGCGGTGCCAAAGGCGGGGATAATCGAGGCAACAGCCATGACGGTTCCCCAGAACACCGAACCCTGGATGCCTGCCAGAAAAAACGAGAGGCCGCAGAGCGCGCCCTGCATCAGACCGATGATCAGTGTCCCCTTGATAGTAGCCCGCGCCACAGAGGTGAAGCGGCCGAGCAGACGCTGCTCTTCGCGGTCATGCAGCGGCAGGAAGTAGAGTATTTTTTTCAGCAGGACGTCGCCCATGGTCAGAAAATAGAACATAGTATAGAGCATGATGATCGATCCGAAGATTGCATTGACCGTCAGCTTGGTAACAGAAGAAAGCGAGTTGATCAGAAAAGAGGTGAGATTTCCGACAATTTCTCCGGCTTTCTGTAAGATGATGTCCCGGTAGGGCAGCATTTCTTGATAATACGGCAGCTTCTCGAGATAGGTGCTCATCACGGTCGGTTCATTGATGAGTCCCTGAATGAACGGAGTGATGGATTGGCCGACACCGATTGCCTGGGCAACAACAACGCTTACCAGAAGGGTGAGCGGGCCGAGGATAAGGAAGATAATTGCCAGGATTATCAGAGCCGAGCCGATATTTTCCCTTCCGCCGATCCGCTCGGTGATCCAGCGATGGCCTGGTGCGGCCATCGCAGAAACCAGGCCGGCCATGAATATCGGCATCAGGAACCGGTGGATCATCGTCAGGAAAACGGCGGAGATGATGGCTACCAGAAATAAGAGGACAAGCCTGTTTACAGATTCCCGCTTCACGTTGACTCCCTCCTGTAGTTTTTTACTGCCCGGGGTGCTGCTCGGTCAGCCTGCTGCTTCAAACCGGTTTGTCTCGCGGTTTTTTCTCACACGCCGGGCATCGAAGATGCAGCCGTTCATGGCGATATACACTCCCGGCGCGGCAGTCTGCACGGCAGCGAGGCCGCAACCGATATTAAACGGGGCATCACTTGTCTTGAAAAGGGCAGGCTCCAGGGCACCGGTGAGGACCACTGTCTTGGACGCCAGGCCAAGCAGTGCTTTTGCGGTCTCAACCATCGTGTCAGTGCCGTGGGTTATCAGGATCCTGCGCTCGGGCGCCTGTTCAACAGCCGACCTGATAGCGCTGCGGTCTTCAGCGGTGATGTCAAGGCTGTCTTTTCTCATTAGCGATTCGATACGATATTCGATGGCGAGATTCATCTCGGAAAGAATGATTTTAATATTGGGCGGGCCGACCTCGTATTCACTCTTGGCGTCAAAATACACCTTGTCGATGGTGCCGCCGGTAGTCAGGATTGCTATTGATTCCATGAGCTGATTCTGCCTGGGTCTGTGTCAGCCGATTGTCGGGCGCGCTGGGCCTTTGATCACTATGCCTGTTAAAATAATTGTTTATGTCTTTTATCCATGTTTGTATGATTAGTTCAAGGTTAAAGTTTGCCTATACATGCCGGGGCTTCGGACTCGGCAGCCCTCACCCTCGTTGAAAAGGAAACCGTCATATTCAATTTTATAGAAGGAGCGCTGTAATGAATGTAGTCGCATTTTGCGGGAGTGCACGGAAAAACGGAAACACGGCCCTTTTGCTCAATACCGTCCTGGAACCGCTTCGCCAGGCGGGCGTCGAAACGGAGCTTGTGGAACTTGCCGGCAGCAAGATCAGAGGCTGCAAGGCCTGTATGGTCTGTTTCAAGGAGCAGGACGGGAGCTGCGCAATCAAGGGTGATATGGTCAATGAGTGCATTGAGAAAATGAGAAAAGCAGATGGCATTCTCCTTGGTTCTCCGACCTATTTTGCCGATGTTTCAACCGAGATGAAGGCGTTGATCGATCGCAGCGGGATGGTCGGCCGGGCCAATAACAATATGTACAGACGAAAAATTGGTGCTTCGGTGGTGGCGGTAAGGCGTGCCGGCGGTATTCACGCCTTTGATACAATGAATCATTTCTTCCTGATCGAGCAGATGATTGTCGTCGGCTCTAGCTACTGGAATATCGGGATTGGGAGGGAGAAGGGTGAAGTCGCCGGTGACGAAGAGGGCATGGCCACCATGAAGCAGCTTGGCGAGAACATGGCCTGGCTGTTGAAAAAAATCAAAGCATAGGATTGTTCCGTGATTCGTGAGGGCGCCCAGCCCACCGTTCTCGTGGTTGACGACGAACAGGTTCATCGTTACATGCTCTGCAATATGCTCAAAGAGTGGGGCTGGCGGTGCGTGGAGGCCGATGACGGCGACACTGCCGTCAAGGCAGTAAAAAACAACTCCTACGATGCTGTACTGATGGACGTGAGGATGGCGAGGATGAGCGGCCATCAGGCATTTGATCTCATTCATGAACACAATCCGGCCCTGCCGGTGGTAATCATGACCGCCTACTCTTCTGTTGATGATGCAGTCGAGATCATAAAGAAGGGCGCTCATGATTATCTCACCAAGCCCCTCGATTTTGATCGACTGCGGTTGTCCCTTGACCGTGCGCTGGATCATCATCAGGTAGAGGACCAGAAAAAGCAGGTCAAACCTGAGAGAGAGACCCTGCAAACATCGATCATCGGTGCATCGCCTCCGATGCTTGAACTGCTTGACATGATCCGCTATGTGGCACCGACGGAAGCAACCGTACTGGTGACCGGTGAATCCGGAACCGGAAAGGAACTCGTTGCTGAGGCGCTGCATTTCAACAGCGAGCGAAAGAACGGTCCCTTTGTTAAGGTGAATTGTGCTGCGCTGGCCGAGAGCCTGCTTGAGTCCGAGTTGTTCGGCCATGAAAAGGGGGCATTTACCGGCGCTGATCGGCGCAGGGACGGCAAATTTGTTCAGGCTGATGGCGGGACGCTGTTCCTTGACGAAATTGGTGAAACAACACCAGCCATGCAGGTGAAACTGCTGCGCGTCCTGCAGGAAGGTGAACTGCAGCGGGTAGGTGCCGAGGATACGCTACGTGTTGATGTACGGATTCTGGCGGCAACCAACAGGGATCTGGAGCAGGCGGTGCAGAGCGGATCGTTTCGCGAAGATCTTTACTATCGGCTCAATGTCGTTACGCTCATTGTTCCGCCGCTCAGGGAGAGGGGAGATGACATTAAGCTGCTCGTCGATCATTTCGTTGCCCTGTTTGCCGAGAAAAACCGGCGGCGGGTTGACGCAGTGACGCTTTCCTGCATGAAACTGCTCCAATCGTACCCCTGGCCGGGCAATGTGCGTGAATTGGAGAATGCCGTTGAACGCGGAATAATCCTGATGAGAGGTGAACAGCTTACCGAAAAGAGCCTGCCGCTTTCCCTGCAGAAATATGGAAGAGCGGGCACGCAGCGGCTGGATAGTGAAAGGCCTGCTTCTCTGCAGGATGCGGAAAAAGCACTTATTGTCCAGACGCTCAACGATACCGGAGGCAACAAGAGCGAGGCGGCCAGGCGTTTGGGCATTACCCGAAAAACCCTGCAGAATAAACTTCACAAGTACGATCTGGAAAAGTAAACGGCAGGGCTGTAGAGTCTGTAGCGGCCATTTTCCCGTGTGCCTGAACAGATTGCTTGTATCTGTTGCAGCTAAGAGGAATGTTGTTCCCGCTGATGGTCTTCGAACGGCCTGTTTCCATTGGCGATCTTGCCTGGAAAAAAACACTTTTCACCTCTGATTTTCCCCGTGTATTTGATTAATTAGCATACTTTTCTATTTTTTCCTCTCCGGGTTGACAATAAAAAACGGGCTACTTATTGTTCGCACAGGTTTTGAGGTTATCACAGCTGAATACAATTATGGAATGACGTAAAGAATGTCAGGATTTATCGGAGGTATTGGTGAGCACGGATAAAATTGACCAGGAACTTGAGGAAGAAGCAGAGGCTGTCGGAGCACCGGGCGACGAAACTGCTGGGCAGGAGCAGGAAGAGAAGTCTCTGGAGGATCAACTGCAGGAGGCACGCGATGAATCGGCCGCACTGCGGGACCAGGTGCTGCGTGTTGCCGCAGAGTTCGAGAATTATAAAAAACGGATGGAGCGTGAACGTGCCACCATGCTCAAATATGCCGGAGAGAACATTTTTCGGGAGTTGCTGCCGGTCGTTGATAACCTTGAACGCGCGCTGGAGCGTGGTGTCGTCGAGGAGGCTGACAGTGAAACAAATCTTGCAGGCTTGCTGGAGGGTGTACAGTTGACGCTGAAGATCCTGCTTGGCACGCTTGAGAAATTTGAAATCAAATCGATTGACAGCGTCGGCGCCCCCTTTGATCCCAATATTCAGGAGGCCCTGACGATGGAGGCGAGTGACAGCATTCCTGCAAATCATGTGGTGAGTGAATTTGAAAAGGGTTACCACTACAAGGACCGATTGCTGCGAGCTGCCCGGGTCACGGTTTCATCCGGTGATAACTAGATTCTCCGGACTGTTCAAAATAGGGCTGAGCGCTTGACAAATACACAGAAATGACAAGTTTAACAGGTGTTGCTGCCGTATGGCAGCCCCCTCTTTTTTTGGTTGGAATTCGGAAACTATTACATAATCCGGTTAATTGATATTAGGAGAAAAAAAACATGGGTAAAATTATCGGAATTGACCTCGGCACCACGAATTCGTGTGTAGCGGTCATGGAAGGTGGCGAGCCGAAGGTAATCGCCAATGCAGAAGGGAACAGGACAACGCCGTCAGTAGTGGCATTTACCGATAATGAAGAGCGTCTTGTCGGTCAGGTTGCCAAGCGTCAGGCGGTAACCAATCCAACCAAAACGCTTTATGCCGTCAAAAGGCTGATTGGCCGCAAGTTCGAAGACGCCGAGGTTAAGAAATCCATCAGCGTCAGCCCTTTTGAAATAGTTGAAGGGACAAGCGGCAGCGTATCGGTGAAGGTTGCCGGTAAAATCTATCGGCCGGCAGAGATTTCTGCGATGGTCCTGGGTAAAATGAAGCAGACCGCTGAAGAATACCTGGGGGAAGAGGTTACCGATGCGGTAATCACGGTTCCCGCTTACTTCAACGATTCCCAGCGTCAGGCAACCAAGGATGCCGGAAAAATTGCCGGGCTCAACGTTCAGCGTATTATTAACGAGCCGACTGCTGCAGCACTTGCCTACGGCCTCGACAAGAAAAACGAGGAGAAGATTGCCGTTTTTGACCTAGGCGGCGGTACCTTCGATGTCTCGATCCTTGAGATCGGTGACGGTGTTTTTGAGGTGAAGTCGACCAACGGCGATACCTTCCTCGGCGGTGAAGACTTTGACATGCGTATCGTCACCTGGCTCGCCGATGAATTCAAGCGTGATCAGGGCATTGATCTGCGCAACGACAAGATGGCCCTGCAGCGACTGAAAGAAGAAGCCGAGAAGGCAAAGATGGAACTCTCAACCACCGTTGAGACAGATATCAACCTGCCGTTCATCACGGCTGATGCCACCGGCCCCAAGCACCTGAACATCAAACTGAGCAGGTCAAAATACGAAACCCTGGTCGAAGACCTGGTTGATCGCACGGTCGGCCCCTGCAAAACAGCATTGAAAGATGCAGGCCTGCAGTCCTCTGACATAGATGAAGTCATCCTTGTCGGCGGTATGACCCGCATGCCAAAAGTCCAGCAGAAGGTTCAGGAAATATTTGGCAGGGTCCCGCACAAGGGTGTGAACCCCGATGAGGTCGTGGCCATTGGAGCCGCAATCCAGGGCGGCGTCCTGCAGGGAGATGTCAAGGATGTGCTGCTGCTTGATGTGACCCCGCTGTCCCTGGGTATCGAGACACTCGGCGGAGTGACAACCAAATTGATCGAGAAGAATACAACGGTCCCGACCAAGAAAAGCCAGGTGTTCTCCACGGCTGCCGACAACCAGCCTGCCGTTTCGATCCACGTTCTCCAGGGAGAGCGCGAGATGGCTCAGGATAACAAAACCATCGGCCGTTTCGAGCTGACGGACATACCCCCTGCGCCGCGCGGAGTGCCACAGATCGAAGTGACATTTGATCTTGATGCCAACGGTATCCTCAACGTCTCGGCCAAAGATCTCGGCACCCAGAAACAACAGTCCATCCGTATCACCGCTTCCTCCGGTTTGACCGAGGAAGAGATCGAGAGGATGACGAAGGATGCCGAGCTTCATGCCGACGAGGACAAGAAGCGCAAGGAACTGGTTGAAGCGAGAAACCAGGCGGATGCGCTTGTTCATGCGACCCAGAAGAGCTTGAAGGAACTTGGCGACAAGGTCGATGCGGAAATCAAATCAAATGTTGAAAAAGAGATCGAGAATGTCAAGAAGGCACTCGAGGGTGACGATGTAAATGCGATCAAGAGCTCAACGGAGGCTCTTACCGCTGCATCCCATAAGCTTGCCGAACTGATGTATGCTCAGGCAGCCAAGAATAATCCGGATGGCGACACCACCCCTCCAGGTGGTGATAAAGGGTCATCACAAAAGAATGACAAAGGCGATGATGATGTCGTAGACGCCGACTTTGAAGAAGTGAAATAGCAACGCTGAATCCCGGGCAAATACCGGGCAGAGAGAAGGGGAGAGGAATTCGTTTTCCTCTCCTTTTTTTTTTCTGATTATACAGTATGGTGATCACCGTTTACTCCAGCTGCTGGTTCACTCCTGCTCATTTGATAACCTAAAAAGAAGATACAGTATGAAAATTTTATCAGGGATTCAACCCTCGGGAAAACTGCACATCGGTAATTATTTCGGAATGATGAAAACCATGATCTCGCACATGGAAAATTCCGAACTCTACGTTTTTATTGTTGATCTCCATGCCCTTACGTCGGTTCATGACCGTGACCTGCTGCGCCAGGGAACCCTTGAGGCTGCCGCCGATTTTCTGGCGCTCGGCCTTGATCCTGAAAAATGCATCTTCTGGGTGCAGTCCGATGTTCCCGAGGTCTGCGAGCTTACCTGGGTTCTTTCAACGATTGCGCCAATGGGGCTCATTGAGCGCTGTCATTCCTATAAGGACAAGATAGCCAAAGGGCTTCATGCCAGTCATGGGTTGTTTTCCTATCCGGTACTGATGGCGGCTGATATCCTTCTCTACCAGGCCGAGCGGGTTCCTGTCGGCAAAGACCAGAAGCAGCACCTGGAAGTGGCCCGTGATCTGGCCCAGAAATTCAACAATGAATATGGTGAAACCTTTGTTGTTCCGGAACCGGCGATCAGTGAAGCGACGGCCATTGTCCCTGGTGTCGATGGCCAGAAAATGTCAAAATCATATGACAATACTATCCCGATCTTCCTGGAAGGCAAGGAGCTGAAAAAACGGGTTATGGCAATTCAGACCGATGCAACGCCGGTAGACGAGCCCAAGGACCCGGACAGCTGCAATCTCTTTCAGATTCTTAAACTCTTTTCACCCCCCGAGCGGTTAGGAGAGATTCATGATCTTTACGTCAATGGCGGTGCTGCCTACGGATATATCAAGCTCGAGCTTTTTGATCTGATCAACGACTATTTTGCTCATTCCCGTGCCAGCAAGGCTGAATATCTGGCAGATCCCGCTGAGTTGAGAAGAATTCTGGCAATGGGTGCCGAAAAAGCCCGTGAAAAGGCAACGGTAACCCTTGAACTGGTGCGGGATCGGGTCGGGTTAGGTTATTGAAACAAGAGGGATATTTGCTTTTTGGGCTGCTGCGGCTAGGGCTCGCTTTGTTCCACGCTGAAGTAATTGTAGGTTGGCTCTTCCGAGGCTGCAGTTCCTACGCCTTCTGAATTTCTGTCGATCTGAACAACCCCTTCAAGAAGAAGGTGATCGATACGTTCGCTGATTGACACGTCATCTTCATCTGAAATAACGTTTGATATAAACGCAAACGTGCCCGTTTTCCAGGTAAGGACCGAAAAGAATGCATCCCTGGCCTGTTGCTTGAGAGAGTCATGAAGCAGATCCGACTGCAGGAATCCCTTATTGAGCAGAATCTCGCCAAGTCGTTTTTTGTTTTTTTCGATTGATATGAATGGAGAGGCACTCATTGAGCTGCTCTTCTGTTATCAATTCCGAGTCGAGCAACCGCTGCCCGATCTGTTTTTGGTTTGAATGCAGCGATCCCCAGGTAAGCTGCCCTTTTACGAAATGAAATGTAGCCTTCTCCGGCGGATTCAGAAGAAGGAGCTTTCCTGTCAGGCTGGTGAAGTAGAGAAGCTGGAATACTCCTTCGATGGTAACGATATCGATGGCTCCCTGGAAATCAACAGTCTTTCGTTTTCCGTTCTTGCTGGTCATCGTGGTTTCACTGGCTAATTTTTTGGAATTATAGCCGAAACGTGTCTGTTATTTTCTGGTATAAACGTTTCAATGTCATGTCTGTATTCCTTTACCGTTATTTTATTCTATTGCAGCCGGGAAAAAAGAGCAAATATATGCTCAATAAAAAATAGAGTAATGAATGTGTTTGAATTTATTTGATAATTACTCATCTAAATAATTTGTTTGATGAGCTGCCGGTCAAAAAAATCCATCTGGAACAGGAAAAGGTTTACGGGATCGAAAAAAACAACGGTGAAAAAAGGCCGGGAGAGCTCCCGGCCTTTGGTCAAAGAGGGGTGGTTTGGCGGGTCGGGATACGCTTAGAAATCGACGAGTTCCACATCAAACACCATTGTTGCATTCGGGGGGATCGGTCCTCTCCCTGATGGCCCGTATCCAAGACTCGGCGGGATAATCAGGATGCGTTTCTCACCCTTGGTCATCGACAGAAAGGCTTCATCCCAGCCCTTGATTACCCGGCCTGCACCAACCGGGAAACTGATTGGCTCACCCCGGTCATAGGAGGAATCAAACTTTTTCCCGTCCAGCAGTTTACCTGTATAGTGTGCCTTGACTGTTGCACCCTTTGCCGGACTGTCTCCACCGTTGCCTTCCTTGACTACAACATATCTCAGGCCGGAAGGAGTAGTGACGGCATCGGGAAACTGCTTGTCTATGGCGGACTGCTGTTCTTCCATGGCCTCGAGTTCTTTTTCACGCTGCCTCTTATCCATGGTCGAAAGCAGGCTGTCGAATGTGGCCTGATCAGCAACAAAGTCTTCGGCATTTTTTCCGACGCGAACGATGTCAATGGATTTTATGGTGTCGCCCTGCTTGATCGAATTAACCACATCCTGCCCGGAAACGACATGTCCGAATACCGTGTGTTTGCCGTCGAGCCAGGGGGTTGGGACATGCGTTATAAAGAACTGACTGCCGTTTGTTCCCGGTCCGGCGTTGGCCATTGACAGGATACCGGGACGATCATGGTGAGGCTCGGGTCGATTTCATCGGGAAAGGTATAACCCGGTCCACCGGTTCCCGGTTCCCAGCGGGCATCCTCCCTGGACCATAAAGTCGGCGATAACCCGATGAAAAGTCAAGCCATCGTAAAACCTGCTTCCCTGTGTTCCAGCGCCTCCTCCCAGCTCTTTTGTTCCCTCTGCGAGAGCGACAAAATTGGTAACGGTGAGTGGTGTCTTTTCAAACTCCAGCATACAGACGATTTCGCCTTTGCGGTGTTAAATTGGGCGTAAAGTCCATCTTTTAATTTTGCTTCTGACATTGTTGTTTCTCCAATGAATAAAATGAATAGAGCAATCAGCCCCAGTAATCGTCTTGTTCATGGTCATAATCCCTCCTCTTTTTTCCCGTATAAACAGATGATTTTTCAGGAACTGATTGACTACTAGATCAGAGCCTGGTTGTCAAGTCCTCGCCTGAAGATCGGTTTTCTTCCTGATAGCTGTTGACGAGAGATATCTGAAGGAGTTTATTGTTGATTCCGCACGGCAGTAATTGTATGCAATTGTAATATACAAGGTGTTGCTTAAGAGCTCAAACTGGAGATTGCCTTGTTTTTTCTCTACCAGGTGTTGACAGGAATGACCTTTCTTGTCTGTTTTCCGTTCCTGCTGATCCTTGTTCTCATTCACCGGAAAGCATCGCCGCGGTTTGTCCGAGCGTCTCGGGTTTATTTTCCTTCGGGAAACAGAGAAACCAGGCGGGAAGAGAGTCTGGATCCATGCTGCCTCGATTGGTGAAGTTAATGCGGCAGCGTCTATAATACAACGTCTGTAAAACGTCTCTCCGGACTCTCTTTTGTCGTGACCACGATGACTCTACACGGGCGCGATTACGGTCGTGTTAAACTCGGGGAGGATATTCCCTGTTTTCTCGCACCGCTCGATGTCCCCCTTATTGTCGACAGGTTCCTGCACCTCTTCATGCCTGATGTATATATCTGTCTGGAGACGGAACTGTGGCCCCTGGTCATCGGCAAAGCCAAACGTTCAGGAGCGGCAGTGATACTGCTAAACGGCAGGATTTCCGACAGGTCGATCGCTGCTTACCGTCGGTTTCGCCCCTTATTCAGGGCTGTTCTTGAAAACTTTGACGAAATCGGTGTGATCAGCAGGGTCGATTCTCAAAGGTTTGCTCTGCTCGGGGCAAAACCTGAAGTCATTACGATAACCGGCAATATCAAGTATGATGCTTTGCTTCCGGAGGACCATCTGGAAATCAGAGAAAAGCAGCGTGATCTGCTCGGTGTAGATAAAAACACGGACGTTTTTATTGCCGGATCCACCCATGACCCGGAAGAGGAATTATTGCTGCCGATTTATGAACGGCTCGGGAAGAAATCCAATCAACTCTGGCTGATTGCTCCACGCCATCTGGACCGGGTGGAACAGATCAAAAAGACGCTTACTTCGGGAAAAATTAACTATGACCTTTTCAGCCGGATCAAAAACGCTGAACCGCGCCAACATTCTCTGGTACTGATTGACACCTTCGGTGATCTTGCCGAACTCTACTCCATTGCCTCCTTTGTCTTTATCGGCGGCAGCTTCACCGATTATGGCGGGCACAATCTCATGGAAGCGGCTGTCTGGGGCAACGTGTTGTTCTTCGGTCCTTTTATGCAGGATTTTCAGGAAGCGGCAGATGTCTTTGTAAACGCGGGGGGTGGAATATGTGTTCAATCTCCTGCAGCCCTGGAGGAACAGCTCTCCCGCTTCTCAACAGACAGGGGCCTGCTCTCGGAGATTTCTGCCAGGACAGAAACTGCTGCACGAAAGCAGCAGCGGGCTGCGCTTCGCCAGACTGAACTGGTGATCCGGCATCTTTAGCCGGACCCTAGCGTATCTCCATGAGTTATTTTTCGTATCGATTTCCCTGGTTTCGTGATTATAGAAGTAACAGCTTGAATAGTATACAGAAAGTTATAAGAAAATAAGAAACGGTGTCACTGGTATGAAATTGATTTCCTGGAATGTCAACGGCCTGAGAGCAGTTTTCAAAAAAGATTTCAAGCAGGCCGTTGAGGTGATGAACCCTGCTATCCTGCTGTTGCAGGAGACAAAAATACAGGCCCATCAGCGCACAGATGAGATGGTTGATCTCGGTACCTTCCGGTCTCACTGGTCCTACTCGCTGGTGAAAAAAGGGTACAGTGGCGTTGCCGCCTACTCACAGCCGGTTCCCCGGCAGGTTCGCGATGGTTTCGGAATTGAGCGCTTTGATTCGGAGGGGCGCGTCCTTGAACTGGACTATGGAGATTTCGTTCTTTTTAACGTTTATTTTCCAAACGGCCAGAGCGATGAGGACCGGCTGCAGTACAAACTTGATTTCTACGAAGATTTCTTCACATACACCGACGATTTGAAGAGACAGGGACGGAGCCTGATCATTACCGGCGACTTCAATACTGCTCACAATGAGATCGATCTGAAAAACCCGCAATCAAATAAGGATCGATCAGGATTTTTGCGCATCGAGCGCGATGTCCTCGACGATATCGTTGCACGGGGCTATGTTGATACCTTCAGACATTTCTATCCCGATACGGTACAATATTCGTGGTGGAGTTATCGCTTCAATGCCCGAAAAAACAATGCCGGCTGGCGCATCGATTATTTTTTTGTGACGCAGGATCTTATTGAAAACCAAAAAATAACGGATTCCTTTATTCTCAACGATATCCTCGGCTCAGATCACTGTCCTGTCGGGATTGAAGTGGATTTCAACCTCTCGTAAAAAACGTTGACCCTGGAAAAGCTCACCAGCCTGCGGGTTTTTTAAATTTGCACAACCACCATTTTGGAGATGATGTAATGAAAGCTTCAGTCGAATGCTATCCCTGCCTGCTCAGCCAGATTCTCAGGACAAGCGAGCTCTGCGGTCTTGATGGTGCTGAAAAAAAGGAAGTGATGAATTTTGCGCTGAATACGATGGCACATCTTCCTGCAGATATCTACCCCCATGAAATTGTCGTTGCCGTCAATGAGCATATCAAATCTACCTATTGCAGCACCGACGATTCTTTTGACCCCTATTTTGATCTCAAGAATCAAACCAGGGAGATCGCCGAAACGTTTTATCTCTCTATCGAGCAGAAGATCGATCAGGCCCCGGATCCGCTTGAAATGGCTGTTAAATGTGCAGCGCTTGGCAATATTATAGATTTTGGAGCCAAGAGTCACGGGAATCTTGATGTAAAAAATGAGCTTGAAAAAATAGATACGCTTGAATTTGCCATCTATGACTATGAACTGTTTATAGAGCGTCTAAAAAAAGCCAGGCTGATCCTCTATCTTGGGGATAATGTCGGCGAGGATATTTTCGACAAGGTATTTATCACCGAAATAAAAAAGAAATATCCGGACAAAAAAATCATTTTTGCGGTCAGGGATCAACCGGTTATAAATGACGTGACGCTTGTCGATGCGCGGGCAATCGGGATGGACCAGCTGGTTGAAACCATATCAAGCGGCAGTATATACCCGGGAACGATATTGAGCAAAACCACAGAAAAATTTCAGCAGCTTTTCAGAATCTCCGACTTGGTCATATCCAAAGGCCAGGGGAATTTCGAAACCCTGTGCAACGAGGACCACCCTGGTCTTTTCTTCTTCCTGCGGGCAAAGTGTGAGAAGGTTGCAAAATATCTCGATGTCGATCTCAAAAGCATGATTCTCAAAAAGCTCGTATCCGACGGGCCGGGCGATTCCAGCCACCGTTGATACATGCATTGCAGGTACTGTGTATTTATCTGCAATGGTCCTTGTTCATATGCTCATGTGTGGAGGTTTTCTGGCAGGAGAGACGTTTCTTCTCTCTCTTTTTCTAACGATCTGATTGTGTCGTTTTAATTGCAAGGCTTAGTCAAACTGAGTATTGTTATTCTCGGGTTTGCTGTAAACTGATAATCCTCAACTTAAAAGGAGACTGAGATGATTAAGAGAGCTTCATTTACACTGATCCTTGCCGGTTCGATTATTGCCTCGGCACCTGCCATGGCAGCTACTCAAATTGATTTCTGGCACGCATTTTCCGGTCGACTGGGAGAATTACTCCAGGAGCAGGTTGATACCTTTAACAAATCTCAAACCGAATACGAGATCATCGCAACCAATAAAGGGAATTATTCGGAAACGCTCAACGCCGGCATTGCAGCATTCCGCGCCGGGCAGCAGCCGGACATACTCCAGGTCTTCGAGGTTGGCACGGCGACCATGATGGCGGCCACCGGTGCAATCAAGCCGGTATATGAAGTGATGTCCGAGGCGGGGTCGGGATTTGACCAGTCTACGTATATTTCAGCAGTCAAGGGATACTACACCACGACCGATGGTCGAATGCTTTCCCTTCCGTACAATTCTTCCACGCCGGTTATCTATGTCAACCGCGACGCTTTCACAAAGGCTGGCGTTGATCCGGATATAGACCTTTCCACCTGGGAAAACGTCGGTACAGCGCTGGAGAAACTCAAAGCAGGCGGCAGCGAGTGTCCCCTGACTACCGCCTGGCAGAGCTGGGTTCACCTCGAAAACCTTTCTGCTTATCACAATGTAGCATTTGCCTCAAAGGAAAACGGCTTTGCCGGTCTCGAAACGGAGCTCAGTTTCAATGGGCCGGTTCAGGTTAAGCATGTTCAAACCATGGGGGACTGGGCAAAAGAGGGAAAATTTATCTACGGTGGTCGACGCAACGAGAGTGGGGCAAGGTTCAGAGCCGGAGAATGCGCTCTTTATACAGAGTCATCTGCGGGGTATGCCGGGGTCAAAAATGAAGCCAAGTTCGAGTTTAATATTCGCCCGCTGCCTTACTGGAAAAATGTTGAAGGTGCTCCGCAGAACACCATCATCGGCGGGGCCTCCTTATGGGTCATGGCTGGCCAGACAGCGGCCGAGTATAACGGTGTTGCCAAGTTCATCGAGTTCCTGTCTTCGGCGGCAATCCAGGCCAAATGGCATCAGGATACCGGCTACCTGCCCATAACAATTACTGCCTATGAGCTGACGAAGGAGGAAGGGTTTTATCAAAGCAATCCTGGGACCGATGTGGCCATCGTCCAGATGACGGCAAAGGAACCCACAGCTGATTCCAAGGGACTGCGACTCGGCTATTTCGACCAGATCCGCGGAATCATAGATGAAGAACTCGAGGCGGTGTGGTCAGGAGATAAAACCGCAGAGGCCGCGCTGAACACTGCTGTTGAGCGTGGCAATCAGCTTTTAAGGCGATTTGAAAAAGCCAACCGCTGATCTCGCATAGCAGCCGGGAGCGGTTTCATGCAGAGCCACTCCCGGTCGCAACACACAATTTTCCGGCATTATATCTATCTCCCGCTCAATTTTCGGACGGAGCCTACGTGTAACTGAAGCAATTATGGAAAAACGCGTAACCTTCAAAAACAGGTGGCTGCCCTACCTGCTCGTTACACCGCAGATCATCATTACCCTGGTCTTCTTCTTCTGGCCCGCAGGCCAGGCTATCTACCAGTCGGCCTTTATTCCCGATCCTTTCGGCCTGAAAAACCAGTTTGTCGGGTTGGAGAATTTCACCTTCCTGCTTTCCGATCAGTACTACCGGTCCTCGTTTGTCACCACCGCTCTGTTCAGCCTGCTGGTGACGGCGATATCCATGAGTTTTGCTCTCTGGCTTGCCGTCATGGCTGATCGGATCATAAAGGGGGCCGATGCTTACCGGACGCTTCTGATCTGGCCCTATGCGGTAGCACCCGCCATCGCCGGTGTCTTGTGGCTGTTTCTGTTCAACCCTTCCATCGGCATCCTGCCATGGTACCTGGCCCGCCTGGGATACCACTGGAACCATGCTCTTAACGGTGGGGAAGCAATGACCCTTGTGGTGATCGCCTCGGCATGGAAACAGATCAGCTATAACTTTTTATTTTTCCTGGCAGGACTGCAGTCGATACCGCCAAGTATCATCGAAGCAGCTGCACTGGATGGAGCCTCTTTCTGGAAACGATTCTGGACGATCGTTTTTCCGCTGCTGTCACCAACCACGTTCTTTCTGCTGGTGGTCAATTTGGTATATGCGTTTTTTGAAACCTTCGGGGTAATCCACACGATAACTGCGGGAGGACCCCAGCAATCAACCACTATTCTCGTCTACAAGGTCTTTGCCGACGGTTTTATCGGCCAGGATCTCGGTTCGTCCGCCGCCCAGTCCGTCATCCTGCTCCTGGTTGTCGGCATACTGACGGTGTTCCAGTTCAGATATATCGAACGCAGGGTTCATTACTGATGGGGGCGATGGTCGAAAAAAGGGGACTGGGCCTGTGGCTGACCCATGCTGCCCTGATTGCCGGGATTTCCATTGTCTGCTTTCCAATTTACGTTGCCTTCATCGCCTCAACGGTTACCCAGGCCGACCTCATCTCGCCGCCCATGCCGCTGCTGCCGGGTGGTCATTTTCTTGAAAACTACCGGGAAGCAATGCTTTCCGGCATGAGTGCCCCAGTATGGAAAATGCTTTTGAATTCCATGATCATGGCACTTGGCATAACTACCGGGAAAATCGCCATCTCGATTATTTCCGCCTATGCCATTGTTTATTTCCGTTTTCCACTCAAAAATTTCTTTTTCTGGCTCATTTTTCTGACCCTGATGCTGCCGGTCGAGGTCCGCATCGTACCGACCTACGAGGTGATTGCCGACCTGGGTTTATTGAACAGTTACTCCGGGCTGATTCTCCCGCTGATCGCCTCGGCAACGGCAACGTTTCTCTTCCGTCAGCTTTTTCTGACCATACCTGACGAACTGGTAGAAGCGGCACGCATGGACGGCGCAGGCCCCATGCGTTTTTTCATAGATATACTCCTTCCCATGTCGCGCACCAATATCGCTGCACTTTTTGTGATCCTTTTTATTTATGGATGGAATCAGTACCTCTGGCCGCTCCTGGTTACCACCGATCCAAGCATGAACACCATTGTCATGGGGATCAAGCAGATGCTGCCCACAGGAGATCAGACCGTGGAGTGGCCGGTTATTATGGCAACCGCGCTGCTTGCCATGTTACCGCCGGTTGCGGTAGTTCTTTTCATGCAAAAACTCTTTGTCAAAGGGCTTGTCGAGAGCGACAAATAGATAATTATGGCACGAGTGACCTTGAACAACGTCAAGAAACGGTTCGGTAAGATTGCCGTGATCCACGGTATTTCAATGGAGATAAGCAATGGTGAATTGATCGTCATTGTCGGGCCGTCGGGCTGCGGCAAATCGACCCTGCTGAGAATGGTCGCCGGCCTGGAACGGGTCACCGAGGGAACCGTGTGCATCGACGGCAGGGTGGTCAACGACCTGGAACCGAGGGAGCGTGACATTGCCATGGTATTCCAGAACTATGCGCTCTATCCGCACATGTCCGTCTTCAACAATATGGCGTACGGTTTAAAGATAGCAGGCATGGGCAAGCAGGAAATCAAGAAACGCGTCGCTGAAGCAACGGCCTTGCTGGAACTGGAACCGTATCTCAAACGCAAGCCGCGCCAGTTATCCGGGGGGCAGCGCCAGCGGGTTGCAATGGGCCGGGCGATTGTCCGTAACCCTGCGGTTTTTCTCTTTGATGAGCCGTTGTCAAACCTGGATGCCAAACTCCGGGTGCAGATGCGCATGGAGATCAAGACGCTTCAGCGAAATCTCGCGGTCACCTCACTCTACGTGACCCACGACCAGGTTGAGGCTATGACCCTGGCTGACCGGATGATGGTAATGCACAATGGGATCGCTGAACAGGTCGGTACGCCCCTTGAGGTGTATCACAACCCGGCGACAACCTTTGTTGCTGGATTCATCGGTTCCCCACCAATGAATTTTCTGGCCGCGGACATCAGGAGCGGGGTCGTTTGCCTGAAAAAAAGCGGCAGGGCACTGAAATGTTCACGGACTGACCAGCCCGTCAACGCGGGAATCCGGCCGGAACACCTGCGGCTCTGCCGACCCGGGACAGGAATCTTTGATGCGACGGTGAAGTTTACCGAAGCGCTTGGTGCAGAGACACTTGTGCACCTGATAAACCAGAGCGGTGAAAATCTCATTGCCCGCCTGGACAGCACCCAGCCGCTCCTGGAACCCGGAGCTTTTCTCGGGCTCGACTGCGGTGCAGAGCATGTCTTGCTTTTCGATGGAGAAGGTATTCGCTTGCCCACGGAACTTCACTCCTGAACGGTGCAGGCAGGCTAAAAACAAAAAAGTGACAGATTACTTTTCAAATCTGTCACTTTTAAAGATTATCAGCGTACTTTCGGTGATGCTAGTACGTGCCGCTGCCCTGCGGGTTGAACTCTGCATTTTCAACCCACCAGTCGGGTCGCTGCACAACTTCAAGAAGATTCTCTACCGTTTTGAGGTGGTAGCTCTCCTGCTTCATTAATACTTCAAATAGTTTCTTGCTTTCTGGGTCATCAGCTTCCGTAAATTTTTCTTTGTAAAATTCCATTCCGCGTTTTTCTACCTCGACGGCTTTCTGGTAGTCAGCAACGGCGTCAACACCTAAGCTCATCATATCTTCATCCTGCTTCATCTCATCGAAAACGGTTTTGATATCAAGTGCAACCCCGTCGCCTGGCTCAGCTTTCACCTTCTTTTGCAGATTTTCAATTGCAACCCGGTGACGAACTTCATCCTCGGCAAGCATCAGCAGCACCTTCTTGACGCCTTCAACAGGTGCTGCGTCTGCCATCTTTCGATAGAGCATCTCGGCATCTTTTTCCATCTGAATTGAAAATTTGAATAAATCCATGAAAACCTCCTGTAGTGATTATAGATTTTATTGAAACGATTTGCCTAAACACTAATGACTTATTAGCTTTCCAGCAAGCAGAAGTTGTTGTCTAAACAATGAGGATTGTTGCCTGGTCATGATTGCAGGTGACTCAAGTCTCTAACTGGGGCCCCGCTTTGGCGCCGGAAACAGCAGGAGCAGGCGTCTCAACAGGCATATGAAGCCGCAGATGTTCCATATCAATCCGGTCGCCATATTTTTTCGTGATGGCAGCAAGCGCGTCCTGGCGTTTGCTGAAAATATGTTCCTCGCCTATCTTATCATACAGCCCTGTGCGCTTGAGTACATCCGTTACCTTGAACTTCGGGCGGGTGATATAAAAATCAATACCCGCCTCCTGAAACCACTCCGACATATGCGCCAGCATCTCTTCACCGGTTGTGTCGATCTGTTCCACTGCCTCAATGTCTAGTATTGCTACTTTTAACCGGGGCTTGTCGGCCACGGCATTTACCAGCCGCTTTTCCAGGTAGCCGGCATTGACAAAATACAGGTCACCGTCATAACGGAAAAGTGCCAGGGTGTCGCTGGTTTTCATGCCTAACATGTGTGCATCCCGGTAGGTTCCATCTTCATACATTGCCACTTCGGCAAAATGTGGGCGCATTGTCCGATAGATGTAGAAGGCCAGGGAGATCGCTATGCCGATGTATATGCCTTTTTCAAGGTGCGGGGCAAAAAATATCGTGGTGTTGAACACGATAAAAGCAACCGCAGTATCATGCCAGTTGACTTTCCAGGAATGTATCAACGGTGTAATCTGAAACAGGCTTGCAACCGCGACAATGATGACGGCTGCAAGAGTTGCGATCGGCAGGTGATACATCAATGGTGTCAGGAACAACAAGGTTATAGCGACAATGATCCCGGAGACAATGGCCGCAAAGCCTGTTTTCGCGCCTGCATCGAAGGCGATTGCAGTTCGCGAGAAAGAGCCCGATACCGGATAGCCCTGGGTTACGCCTGCAACAAGATTTGCCAAGCCTTTCCCGACCATTTCCTGGTCGGCGGAGAGGCGTTGACGGGTTTTTGAGGCGACAGCCTTGGCGACGGAAAATGCTTCAACAAAGCTTAAAAAGGCGATCATGCCGGCCGGCAGCATCAGGTCTTTAATATGGACAGGGTCGAATTCAGGCCATACGAAACCGGGCAGCCCCGCCGGAACCTTCCCGACAACCGCTCCGCCACTCTCTGCATATCCGCTCAGCCAGGCGATGACAGTGGTGATGATGACGGTAAAGAGGATTCCCGGCAATTTAGGGGTAAAGCGCTTGAATAGAATCAAGAGCAAAATTGCGGAAAACCCCATGAGCATTGTCAGCAGATGTGTCTTTTCCGGGATGGCGACAGCCAGGTTCCAGAGCGTTTCATGAAGATAATGCCCCTGCTCCACGGTAATGCCGAATAGTTTGCCGAGCTGCATGCCGGCGATGACAAGGGCAGCCGCATTGGTGAAGCCGATAACAACCGGGTGCGAAAGGAAATCAATCATGATTCCCAGGCGCAGGAAACCAAGAATCAACTGGATAGTGCCGGCAATAATTGCCAGAAGTGCGGCATACATAATGGTCTGCTCAGGAGTTAAGCCCAGCGGGGCCAGCGCCGCAGCCGTCATCAGGGAAATAACCGCGACAGGCCCGTTCTGCAGTTGTTTTGAAGAACCAAAAATTGCTGCTACGATCGGGACTAAAAACGAGGCATACAGGCCGTAGTGCGGCGGCAGGCCGGCCAGCTGTGCGTAGGCCATTGCCTGAGGAATCAGGACCAGGGCCACTGTTGTGCCGGCAATTATATCTGCCTTGACGATGGCAGGGTCTTTGAGTTCACCGATCCAGGAAAGGAAGGGCGTGAAGCGCAGCTTTGCCTCATGTAGCGTTTCAGCCAGAAAGGTTTTCATAGGTCTGTTCTGCTCGTTCTGATTTTGATTATCTCTGGTCTCTTGCTGTGTCGGGTTCGAAATCTACATGGTAGAAATATACCGATGACGCACACTATATGCATTCTCTTGCCAGGTTGGGCAATTATTACTGATCGGGCTCTCTCACTGTATCTCTGGCTGTATTGCCCTGAGTCCTTATAGAGAGTGTCACTGCGCCAGTTTACTACATGAAACCCCATTTGTTTACAATGGAAAAGCAGTTGTAAATTCACCGAGAGACTCTATTTTTTTATCTGGACAGATTTCTCAGATTCTGCTGCTGATAGTCACCGTTTTTGTGACGATTTTCAAACCCTGGAAGAACAGGTCAAAAACATAACGCTTTTGAGCAGGATTATTACGCTGCCCTTGCAGGCAGGCTTCTTCTCTGGAAACTCCATGACATTGAAAATGGACACACCCCCAAAAACCATAGGAATGGCAGGTTTAACGCCGTTGACACAATTTGGGTCCTCTCTATTTTGGAAAGCAAAATGAAAATGAAAGTTTTTCTCGCCTTCTGTTTTTTCCTTGGCTCCATTTTACTCGTTTTTGCGCTGCTGTTGTTTTGTTTCCTGATGGCACCTGCTGAATATATTCTCGATAAACATGTTGCTGAGATCAACGCAGGAGCCTTCAGATATCAGGAGACAATATTCCCGGATTTACCAGTGAAAAGCCGGTACGACTACCCCGGAATACAGGCTGGTCTGAAAGCCAGAGATACCGAAACCATAGCGTATATCCTGGTCCCCCGTGATGCAGAACAGGTTAAACCCATATTCAAGACCTATGCAGAACGCTATCTGCAGGGAATTGTATCGCAAAACAGCGGCAGCGGTTATTATAACTATAAAAAGAAGGATGTGGGTGTTGTCGGCCGAATTAAACTCCTGGATGGAATTATCGTCCATGTTGAGGGCAAGGATTATCCGGCGGTTGATCAGGCAATCGACAGCTCAGCACTGATGATTCGTAACCCGGAAGCCAGTATTTTCACCGATATTGTCTATACCGACACCTACCTGCTCCATATTGTTGTCGCGCTGTTATTGTATACCCTTGCCCTCCTTCCGCTCTGGGGCCGGGTTGCCTCCTGGGCGGCAACGTTACAACCACAGCCCGGTACTCAGCCTGTGAGCGAGGCTGAGCTCAGAAAGCGCCTGCTGGCGATCAATGAAACGGACTCGCCGCTTCAGGTTATCGAAGGAAAAAAAGGGAAGATGGACATTGTCTGGCGTCTGGCCGATGCCAAATGGGCAGGGCTCATGACCCGCAATAAGATAAGACGCACCCAGATCATACGGATAAAGCTCTCAGGCGAGGATGCTGCATGCCGCGCAATTGATATTTCAAAAGCCGTGCGCGGGTCAGCGGGTGCCCATAACCTGCATCTTGGCTTCAGCTGGAGCTTTTTCCGGGGAATTGTTTTCTTTCATAAGGAATATGAGACCCAGTATGGATTGGTGTATAAGCAAGGTCGCCTGGCGATCGATAATGCCTACCGCTATACTTTCAGCAGTGCTGAAATGAAGAGCCCTGTTATTCAGATTATCAGAGACAGCGGCTGGAAATATAAACCGGTGATTTTCTTTTCCAAATGGCTGGGCGGATAAAAGCCCCATGGTATTAGCCTAACAATATGTTATTGTAGCATTATTTGGGTGGAATAATGTGCTGCTGAGCGGACCGTAGTTTCTAAGACAAGCTGAAAGGTAGCGTTTTTACCTGCTGATTGTTTGAATATCGGTTTAACTGAGTGGCGACCCTTTTAGAGTGGGATGATTTTTTCATATTCCCTGTTCTGCCGGCCTGATGCAACGGCAAAATTATCGCCACTATTTGCTATGCTTGGCCGATGGTTTAGAGTATCAGACGGGAACTGCCGGGCTGGCGGGTCAGTCTGCCTGCAATAGAAACTCAAAGGACTATATCATGAGTAATCCACGCTATCACCTCTTTATCATGTTTCTCTTTATCTGCATTGTCATGGTGGTCTGTGCCCTCCTGTACATTCCGCTAAAGCAGGCATTCATGTCGAACTGGGGTTTCAACCTGATTATTGTCGGAGCTCTGGTTATCGGTATCCTGCTTAATGTTCGGCGGGTAATGACGCTTGAGCCGGAGATCAACTGGATCAAGATTTTCCGTACAGGAACTTCTGGATTATCAGTTGCAAACAGTCCGGATCTGCTAAAGCCGCTGGCCAAACATCTCGAGGGAATGCATCGTGACCGCTTCAGCCTCTCAGCCCTGTCACTTCGCACTGTGCTCGAGGGAATCCGTGGGCGGTTAGATGAATCGAGAGAAATTTCCCGTTATTTAATAGGGTTGCTTGTATTTCTCGGATTACTTGGCACCTTCTGGGGCCTGCTCGCCACCATCAGTTCGGTCGGTGGGGTTATCGGGGGACTCGAAATGGGCGATCAGAACTACGATAAAATGTTTCAGGCATTGAAGGCTGGTCTGCAGAAACCGCTTCAAGGAATGGGGACAGCATTCAGCTCCTCTCTCTTCGGACTGGGGGGGTCTCTGGTTCTTGGCTTTATAGATATCCAGGCAAATCATGCCCAGAACAGGTTTTTCAACGATCTCGAGGAATGGCTGTCGGGTGTCACCCAGCTGGTTGATCGGACAAGAGGAGGTGGAATAGAGGAAAGCGATCATCTAGCGAAACCACGGGATTATCAATTTCAGCTCGACACGCTTGTCGGAGAATTGCACCAGACGAACCTGAACATGGAACGACTATTGACGAGATCGGGTCCGAATCTGAACGAGAATGTCAGCCGCGAGCGTGACAACGGGGGAAAAGAGTAATTATGGCTTCAAACTCCCGCCATTCAAGAGAATCGTTCAGTATCTGGCCGGGGTACGTGGATGTACTCTCGGCATTGATAATGATCATAATCTTTGTACTGCTCATTTTCACCGTGTCACAGTTCATCCTGAGTACCATTCTGTCCGACCAGAACAGTGAGCTGGAAGACTTGCATCTTCGTATCGCTGAGATATCGGGATTGCTTGGGCTGGAACAAGAAGCAAATGCAGCGATGACCGAGAATATAATTAATCTGTCAGCAGAAATAGAAACACTTACCGTAGACCGTTCAATGTTGCACGACGAAATTGAATCGTTAACGGCGAAAAGAATTGAAGACCGTGAGGCCATCGAAGTGCAGCTGAGAACCATAGCGAGTCTTCAACAGGATATTCAGTCATTACGGGCGCTGCGGCAGGAGCTTGAAAGTCAGATTGAAACCGCTGCGGCTGCCCTGAGCCAGGAACAGGGTCTGACGAAATCTTTGAGAGACCGGAGCAAAGCGCTGGAAGCCCGGTTGGCTGATGAACAGGAAAAAACCGTACTCGCCCAGAAGGACCTTGAGCAACGCGATATCAGAATCCAGGCACTTTCCGCTTTGATCGGTGAACAAAAGCAGGCACTGGAAGACCAGCGCAGCCTCACCGCTGATGCCCAGGCGGAAATAGCTCTTCTCAGCCAGAAAATCAATCAACTGCGCAGTCAACTTGCCCAGATCGGCAAGGCTCTGAAAATTTCAGAGCTTGAACGCGAGGACCAGAAGGAGCAGATTAGCGATCTTGGGAAACGGCTCAACATAGAACTGGCGCGAAGGGTTAACGACCTGGAACGCTATCGTTCAGAATTTTTCGGCCGTCTCCGCGAAATTATCGCCGATAACCCAATGGTACGAATTGAGGGAGACCGTTTTCTGCTGCAGGCTGAACTATTGTTCCCCTCAGGAACCGCTGATCTTTCCGATCAGGGCAAGGCGGAACTCCAGGGACTCGCAACCGTCCTTACGGAAATCAGCCGTGGTATTCCAGACGACCTGCCGTGGATTCTGCGCGTCGATGGTCATACCGACAGAGTACCGATCAGCACCGGGCTGTATCCCTCCAACTGGGAACTATCGACTGCCCGCGCTGTCTCTGTTGTCCGCTATCTTGCCAGCCAGGGAATTCCCGAGGAGCGGATGGCGGCGACCGGATTCAGTAAATTCCACCCGATAGATCAGGCTGATACAGCTCAAGCCTATCGCAAGAACCGGCGTATCGAGATCAAATTGACATCGCGATAGAAAAAGTTCGTCCGGGAATTCTCATTGTCGTTACGTCGTTAATAACGGTACATTCTAATTATACAGAATTATTTGATAATCCCATAGACTATTGAAGAATCATTCTTGGCCCTGAAAGGATGACACTCGAGTTTTCCAACTCCGGCAGAGCTCAGCATGTCTATTATTTCCTCCTGTGAATACGAGCGGCCACCATTGCCGGCCAGCAGCATATTCAGTGAGAACAGTGCCGGGAATTCCGGGCCATCCTTATTATTGTCAAGGATGAAATCATGAATCAGGATCAACCCTCCCGGCTCCATTGCCTCAACGCATTTCTTCACGATCCTATAACACTCATCGATCGGGTTGCTGTGTAAAACATGGGAGAGCCAGGCGACATCGTACGGTCCGCCGGTAATGGGATCCGAGGTGAAATCACCGGGAAGAAACGCAATGCGATCATCGAGATCAAACTGTGAGACTGTCTCTTGAGCAAAAGACTCCGTTGTCGGCCTGTCAAAAATAACCGCGTTTAACCCGGGATTCGCTTTACAGAAATGTATGGCGTACGTGCCGGGACCGCCCCCCAGGTCAAGGAGGCGTTTTCTCGCTTTTAAATCGATCTGCAAGCTTAATTGCGGGGCAATCTGCATGGCCAGGTTAAACATTCCCATGATAAAACTTCTTCGCTCCACATCCTGGCCGTACGTGCGTCTTTCAGGCGATTTGCCTGTTTTAATAACTCTTTCAAGCTGAGCCCAGCCGTCAAGCAGATGATGGTGATGGAGTATGATGTGCCCCATGTAATCAGCCGACGATTCGACCAAAAAACGCTGGGCAACGGAATTGTTCGAATAGTGTTCACCTTCCTTGACGAGAAGCCCCATGGCGGCCAGGGCATCAAGCAGGAGAATGGTTGCCCGTTCAGAGCTTCCCAGCCTTGCTGCCAGCTCTTTACCTGAAAGCGGCCTATCTGAAAATCCTGTAAAAACATTTAATCTGACCGCGGCCTGCAAGGTGCAGCCGCGCCAATATGCGCTTGAAGTGCCTAAGAGTTCCCCTGGATGCCAATGCGTTGTCATTGTTTTTACCCTCCTGGTGAAAGCCCCTGATTTTTTTCCAGGGGGATGCAATCGCTTCATTGTGTGCCAGCGTAAAGTAATACCCCGTTTATCAAGAGAAATCAGCGTCTAATATTGACCCCTTGAATCTGAATAACCTTTGAGTTCAACATCACGTCCTCCGATCTTGAATTTCTGATATCGTTACCTGGATAGAGCAGCTATCCTCAACAACAAACTACCGAGGCGTTGAATAGATTATGGGAATGATTATTATCTGAGTACTGGAATATGTTTCTTGCTCTGCAAAGAGATACGGCTGATCAAGGCATGTCCTTGACAAAACGACAACTCTCCACGTTCTCATGGGAGGTCATTATGGGATCAAAATATGAAGGAGTTGATATCAGGTTGGGCGAGGATGGATTTATATATGATCGTACCAAATGGAATGAAAATATTGCTCAGAAGCTCGCGAAACTGGAGGGCATAGATCACCTTGATCAGGAGCAACTGGCAATCATCAACACAATGCGTAATCACTATGACCGGCACGGGTCCTTTCCAATATTGGCAAGTATCTGTAAAAAGGCCGGCAGTATGAGTAGAGACTGTGTTGCCCGTAAGTTCCATAATCCGATGCTGGCCTGGAAAATTGCCGGATTACCGAAGCCTTCCAATATCTTTTTCACAAGCTTTGATGGAGAGAGATATGTTCCCAATCCGTTTTATTGAAGCTCATAAGACGGTCGATTGCTGTCAGAGGTTGCGTCATGTATAAAGAAAATGAGTTGTGTCAGAAAATAACCGATCTGTACCCTGAAATCGGCACATGTGGAATCGATATTGATGTTATCAGAAATACTCAGGAAAAGACATGGGTTGTTAAATTGAAAAAGGGCACCCACAGTCTGGATCATTTTCTTGAGTACCTGGATGCAGACAAATGCATGGATGGCGAACAGTGTGTTTCGCTGGGTCTTGAGATTGCACAGCTGAAAAAGAATATAGAAGGGGAACAATTTTAGTCTAAAAAGGTTCCAATCCTCAAACCAGCCTGAGAGTCATTCCGACAAACTTCTGACAATTCAAACTGTTGTTTCCAACCCTCTCAGAAATTAAACGGTATCGTAATAATTTTTAGTAATATTAGTGGTGTGCATTGAGCAACTCGTTTCTTTTGCGGAGAAAAACTTATGTGCGAACAATCTGCACATCTTGCACATTTTGCAGGAATGACTACCTTGGAGGTTGTGGCCAGTAAAATTTCAGGGGTGATCATCCTGTCATCCGCAAAGTGTACTTCGCCTTGGTTGCAGTCGCGGTTCTTGAGCATGACTTGCTCAGCAGTGACGTACCCGTAACTGTTGGTTGCGGGATACCTTTGGAACTATCTCAAACAGCTGAAACGTGAGAGGCTTAAATCAGTGTATACATGTCGAAATTGTGGAGTTATAGATGATAATGCCGAAAATCTCTGCCACCCATCTGCAGAGCGGGGCGATGAAAAATTTTGTGGTTCTAATGCCCTTGACGTGTGTGATAGAAAAATTTCTTCCATGAAATTCACCTGTGACGCGTGCATGAGTGTATCTGCAGATCCCAATAAATTGTGCAGTCCAAGAAAAATGGACAGATCATAGCACCTGATTGTATGAAAAGAGTCTGCTTTCTCGAGGCAAACGATCGGGTTCATGGGGAACCTCGCACCGTCGCCTCTGTTGACAAAGGTTGTTGTTGCTTTTAACCCGAAAATATCAGGTTAATCATGCGTTGTTTTATTCAAAACAGCAATCAAGGTCAGGATTTCCCTGCATTTCAACAAACGTTTATATAAAACAGGAGGTCAATGATGAGTGATGACAAAAAAACGCTCTGTGCATATGTGGAAGAAGAATTACAGGTAAAGAACCCAAGAGCTTACGTTGAGCTTATAAAGCCGGCGACCCATTATTGTGAAGGTTGTGGCAGAAGCGTAGCAAAAGCTGAGAATGTCTGTAAGCCAAAGAAATTATAACCGGTGTGTTACCTCCCGCCTGTCATGTCTTGAAGTTACGGTATATCAGGCGGGAGGAATTTTGAGCAAACAGGGGTAATCTCTGATTCATGACCTTAAAAAAACCTGATTACAGACAGGTTCTTTCCCCCCTCATTCTTTATCGGGGCTGATCTCTTTCTCCGACTTTTCCCAGGCATCATGGAGTGCTAAATAAGCGTCTGAGAAACCTTTTTTCATATTCCCCCAGGCATCGCTGGAACTGTTTTTCAGGCTGCCATACCATTCAGCCACTTGAGTTCGTTGCCTGCGCAGTGCTGCAAGGCTGTCCCGTGATTTTTCGCGGGCGGTTTGGTCCATTTTATCCCAGTTGTTATAGACGTGAGTCTCCAGAGCATCAATGCGCTGGTCCATATTATCCAATGCTGCTTTGCTTTTCCGGATTGCTTCGTCCCGCTGCTCCGCAGTGTAGTTTTTAATCGTTTCGAGCAAACTTTGGGTTTTTTGTTTGACTTCTTCTATCGATGTTTCGCCGCCTGATGTTTCAGCATATCCCAGAGGCATGCTCGTGGGCATGCCGATGAAAGCAAGGCCCACTGCAGTACAAATAAATTTTTTTATCTTCATTTGTTATCTCCTTTGTCTTGATAGGATACTATGGCTAAAAATAGTACGCTTGGGCATCACCGCCACGGCTCTGTAAACCATAATCATTTAAACGGCAGAATTAGTCCCGCAAATCATCATTTTGCAAAAGGCTCCATCGAATGATTTTATGATCATAGAGATCGAGTGGGTAAGAACTGGAGTATGATGCTTGCTGCGCGTCCTGCACCGGCAGCATAAAAAACGGGTGGCGATTCAATCTAACAACAGCGAAGTGCGGTTCAAAAGAGCGGGATTACTGATCCTAAAAGGTTCAGGCCGATATGTATTTCTACTTACTCAAATACCTATCACTGGATCTGTCGGCCAGGTAGGGATAGCTGCTTCTCACTTCATCTAGATATTGGAGGTCAACAACTCCACTTAGTACCCCGGGTGCATCACCTAGTTTTTCCAGGCAGTTCTTTCGCCCGTCGATAAATGGGGGGCAAAATGCTGTGCAGCCATTATCAGCGCCGGCCCAGTTTGTGCTCATAATGTAGATTTGATTCTCCATTGCTCGAACTTGCACAAATGTGTGCCAGGTGTAAAAACCTTCGTCTTTTGGCCATCCTCCGGGGTGAAGCAGTAGAGAAATATCGTTTTCCAGGGTAAGTTTGCGCGCCAGTTCTGGAAAACGAATATCGTAGCAAATAGCCAGGCCAACCTGTATTCCGTCTACATCGAATGAGGCTGGAGGCCCCTGGCCAGGGGTGAAATAGTCTTTCTCGCAGCAGACACCCGTGCTGCATACATGCCATTTATCATAAGAAGCTGCCAAATTGCCGCGTCTATCTACAACAGCTGTGCAGATGGTATACCTATCTCCACCTATACGCCTTGGAAAGCTATAACATATGAAGGATTTTTTCTTCCTGGCCAGTTCAGAAAATGCGTTGAAACTTGGTCCTCCGATCTCTTCTGCTAAATCATCAAGTGCCTGAAAAACACGGACGCTATAGCCGGAGCTCGATAACTCAGGCAGGACATAGATATCATGATATTCCACGGAATCGATTGCTTTTACTACAGCAGCGATATTTGCTGCCAGATTGCCTTCGGTTTGCGATATTTGCATGCCTGCAACAGTAATTTGTTTATTTTTCATGATGATCTCTCAGGATGTTTTACAGCGATCAATTTGCGAATCGGCTTTTCCTCGAGACCGAGAGGCGGGTTGATCGTTCAAGGGGCAAATCGCGGCTGAGAACTTGCGATCGGCTCAGCTGGCAGCATGTTTTAAAGGCCTGACATAATACCTGAAATATCCAATAATATTCGAGCAGATGAAGATTAATTCCATCAATACAGCCCCTGGAGATCCTGCAATAATATTGTGGATCAGCCATAGTGCCGTGCCTATTAGCATGAGCTGGCGTAAAATTTTGTCATCTTTACAGAAACATGCCGAGGTACCGAAAATTGAACCGGCACAACCTAGAAAAGATAATAAGCCTTCATAGGTGAGAACAGTAGCAATTATCGTGGCGCAAATAAAGATTCCCAAGAACATCCTGGAGGTGGAGAAGATACTGACGGAAAATCGTGCTGCGGCAATTATTCCTAAACAGGCTGCCGTCCAATGTCCCAGGCATAGAAAATGGAGAGAAATCAAGATACAAGAAACAAACAGACAACTGACGATATGAACCCTTTTTTTGAACTGAAAAGAGATGATATCAGTACAGATAGCGATTCCAATGAGAATCTGTGACAGAACAAAGAGGGACATATTCTTTCGCCTTTTTATTATTATTGAAACAGCTATGTTAAGGCGAAAGAATATACAGATGTTATGTCCTGCTGTCTATGATGATTGTTGCTGACAATCATCAAACGTCCATACTCCCGCCAAACCTGACACGAGGCAAAAATAAACGTTGTTATAGCCTGGCGACGGCAGTCAAAAGACATTCCACTATAAGGATCAATTTCTCTATAACGGGATAGAAATCGGTGGAACACGCGTGTTCGGACGCGCCTCCGGTGGCTGCCACTCAGGTTAAAAACAAATAGAATAACTGTTTCTAAAGAGACGGGGCGTCAGGTGATAGACCCACGCGCATCAACAGCTACGAATTTATCCTTCTTTCCATTTCGAACAAATGCAACTTCATTGACGAGATTGCTGACGACACAGGCATGATTGGGAATCACCCTCAACCGTTGACCAACCTGCAGAGGTCTGCTGTCGGCAGGATACTCCACATGCCCATGCTCTTCACTCAACCCTGCAATCACAGCATTCGGGTGGCCGACGATTTCCCCATAGCCCTGAAGCCCCATAAGATCCGAGGACAGGACTTTTGAACCTGCATCCAGCACAGCCCTCCCCGGAGACGGAGTGCTCACCACCGTAGTCAGGACACTGAGGGCGCAGTCATCCCATCCACAGGTTTTTCCCGTCACCAGTGATCGGTCGTTATAAATGTATGTTCCAACGCGATACTCGGTGATTACAGGCGCCAGATGGGCTTTCCACATGTCCGGGGAGCCGCCGCTGGTAATTGTCTTGCATACCAGTCCGGCCGCCAGCAGTGAGCGTTTTGAATCCATCATGAAATTTTGCACGGCAGAAGTGGTTCCCTTTGCCGGATAGGTCATGAGCCCGCCAAAGGTCAGCCCCGGCAATACAGAGATGTTTTTCGCGAGTGTCAGCGCTTCTCCTGGATTTTGAACTCCGCAGCGCCGCCCGCCAGTATCACACTCGACAAGTACTTCAAGAGGCGAAGGTGCGTTGGCAAAGGCATCAGACAACCCCTGGACGGTAAAGTGGGAATCGGCAGTGACTGTAAGTTTTCGAACTTTGGCAAAAAGGGAAACAAGGCGACTCAAATTGATGTCGCCGATGATGTTATAGGTAATCAGAATGTCGTCAAGGCCCCGGCTTGCCATAATCTCCGCCTCGCCCAGTTTTTGACAGTTAATTCCTACGGCACCGGCGGCAACCTGCTGCTGAGCCAATTCGACGAGCTTGTGAGTCTTGATGTGTGGCCGGAGAGACAGGCTGTTTTGCAGGCAATAATCTTGAAACCGGTGGATATTCCGATCCACAATATCCCGGTCAATTATAACGGCCGGGGTAGGAATGTCATGAAAATGAGAGGACATACGTTTGCTCCTTCTACCTCCTGCGAGTTTTGTCAGATTACAGGACGTAATAATAAATGGTGAAATACTGAATGGTACTGCCTGCTAAAACGCATAAATGCCAAATTCCGTGAAAGTGTTTGACTCGGTCATCGTATACATAAAAAATTACCCCAAAGGTATAAAACATGCCGCCCAGCAAGAGCGTACCAAAGCCTATTATACCCAATGCCTGAATTAACGGCTTGATGGCTATTATGATCACCCAGCCCATAATCAGGTACAGAGCCAGCGATACGATTGGATTGCTTTTATGCGGCAGTAGTTCCAGGAATATCCCAAGCAATGCGAGTCCCCACACAAGACCCAGAATGACCCAGCCCCAGGTTTCCCTCAGCGTGATTAAGGCTAACGGTGTATAGGTCCCGGCAATAAGCAGGTAAATTGCGAGAAAATCTAATTTCTGAAAAACCTGTTTCGCCTTTCCCCGAAGACTATGATTGAGCGTTGAGAAGACATAGAGCAGAACCAGGGTGGCACCATAAACAGTGACACTGAGAAGCTGCAGAACATCTCCCCGGCGACTTGTGGTAACGATCATTACAACAAGACCAATAACAGCTGCTATCGAGCCCACCAGATGGGTGATAGAATTGAATCTCTCGCCTTTAATCATGAAGCTGCCTGTTATTCATACGCATGGAGCGCTAGTGGTGAAAACTGTCAATCATACAATATTCGACGCCTTCCTGCCCGAATATCATCACAGGTTAGTGCGGCAGGGCGGTTAAAATCCTGATGGCTAAAACCGGTAATGGCAGCATTGTCAGCTCAGTCAAACAAGGAGAGGGATCGTTACGGGAGCAGGCCGCTTTATGCCAGAGGGTGCAGGAGACCTGGGCATTATCCTATTGAAATGTTTTAGGCGTTGCCGTTTGCCCATTGAAAAAAAATGTTCTGTCAGGATAATGTCCTCCGGTAAGCTCAGAGTATAGATGTATTTATACCCAAGTCAAACAGCCACACGGGCTGCAGAGTCGCTGTGGACTCATGCTAAGCCTGCTCAGTAGAAGACGAATGTTCCATCCTTGTTGGGTCCTGAAAACGCTTCAAGTTCACCAGTTTTACGCAAGCGTGACCACCAGGAGGGCTCCATGGGAAAAGTGCGGGCGCCTTTAATCTGGCCGGTACGGTATTCCCACTTCTGCCTGGTATCTATAAGCAGGATGTGCTTTCAGTATCATCATGGTAGCGTTTTGAAAGTTCTTCCGTGGTGATTGTCTGGTAACCACCAATCCTGGCCTCGATTAAAACATCTTCCCACGTTGCTACCTTTGCAGTGACCGGCCGATGACCATGCCAGACGAATAGCGCGGTGAGAATGACAACCCCTGCAGAAAAAAGGATGGATAGAGCTTTATTAGTGACGTTGTCCCTGACATGCTGATAATTATACCGACAAACGTTTTTAAAATTGCCTTCTCGCATATAATCTAAAACAAGAGAGCCTCTTGCAAAATGATGATTTTCGTTCAAAATCAAGGCATGCGGAAAATTTTACCGCAGGCATATAATTGATATTCCGAGGATAAAATTTTTCAGCATAACGCGGAGGTTGAGCGAAAAGGGCGTTTTGCAAAAGGCTCAAGAGGGTACTCTTGGCCAGCCGGGACCCGATTTGACGGTTTGCAAGTCTTCATGACTAGCCGGAACTGTTGTTCGTTATCAGCAACAATGAACAACAAGATGTTGGGGCATAAAGTAACTTATGTGGAAACGATTGGCGAGCACTCTCTCCTTGAGGTTTCAGTTACCCTTGGTATTCCAGGGCCGCCGCCTCATTACCATGTTGATGCCCCGGAGTCGTTCCAGCTCGTTGAGGAAGAAATGCGGCCTCTTATTTGAATTTCATGGCAAGAACCTGAGTGTTTCTTTCCTGGGAGGCGATATACTGTGTCTAATCCAATCAATAAAAATAGGAGAAGGCTCATGAAATCCGAAATGAAATCGATGACCCCGTATGAATGGCTGTTTTTAACAGTCTTGCCATCCTGTGTGGTGGTTCTTTTCCTCTTGCTGTTTTCTACGCCAGAGCGTGTACACTGCCAATACCCGGATTTGAGCTATGCTTAGCAATTCCTGGCAGATTTACGTAACCTCAGACAACTCATCAGGATCGATCGGAGGAACCAAAATGAAGCCGGCACAATTCAACTCGGATGAGGCTCGATGGAAGGCGATAAGCGAGAATAACTCCAGCGCTGATGGTTCATTCTACTACGCGGTCATGACAACAGGCATTTATTGTCGACCAAGTTGCAGATCAAAATTACCCGATCGCTCTAATGTAAAATATTTCGCCACCTCTGACGACGCAGAGGGGGCAGGATATCGCGCCTGCAAAAGATGCAGACCAACGGCAACTGCAAAGGCTGAAGAGATAGCGCAGAAGATCATCCAGGCATGCAGGATCATAGAAGAAAGTGAAACCTCTATCAAACTCGGTGATTTAGCAGTGCAAGTGAATTTGAGTCCTTACCATTTTCACAGGCTTTTCAAAAAGATAATCGGTGTCACTCCGAAACAGTATGCTTCCAGGCATCAATCACGGCGTTTTCAGAAAAATCTCAAAACAAGCCCATCTATCACCGATGCGATTTACTCGGCTGGGTATGGCTCCAGTGCCAGTGTTTATGACAAGGAGCGGGACCAGTTGGCAATGAAGCCCAAAATCTATCGTAAAGGAGCCGATGGAGTGAACATAATCTACGAAATTGCCCGGTGTTTTCTTGGATGGGTAATCGTTGCGGCAACTGATCGAGGAATCTGTGCAGTTGAATTTGCAGATGATCCGGGGTCTCTTCCGGAACTGGTTCAGTCAAGATTCCCTAATGCTCAGCTCGACAAGGCCGACAGTGGATTTAAATCACTTGTCGAGGAAGTCGTTGCTTTCATAGAATCACCACAGGATGTTTTTCATCTTCCCCTCGATATTCAGGGAACAGCATTTCAACAGCAGGTGTGGAATGTTTTAAGACAGATCAAACCTGGCCAAACAGTGAGCTATACTGAAGTTGCTGAGCGGATGGGCAAAGCAGGTGCGGTCCGTGCGGTGGCATCTGCATGCGCTTCAAATAAACTGGCTGTAGTTATTCCCTGCCACAGGGTCATATCGAAAGCTGGAAAGACAGGTGGCTACCGATGGGGACCTGAACGCAAGAAACGTCTGCTTCAATCGGAACAAGACCGGACCCGGCGAAAAGTATAATCTGAGCTATGCGCCGAGAGTCTCTCGTTTCTGGTGTGGAGGGTGAAAAGCTCGCCCTGATTGGGGAAGATTATCAACGAAACAGCTTGGCATGCTGTTACCATAGGAACCTTTTGCAAAACGGTCTTTTCGCTCAACCTCCGCGTTATGCTATAAAATTTATCCTCGGAATATCTATTATATGCCTGCGGTAAAATTTTTCACATGCCTTGATTTTGAACGAAAAGACCGTTTTGCAAGAGGCTCATAGATATAATAACAGGCCGGCCAGCCATGTAGTAAGACCAGCCAAGACAAGACTCGGTGGCGATGAGAAAGAAATTTCTTCTTCTGCAGCCTCTTTATCAGCGTCTGTCCTCAATGGTGACTGAACTTTTCGAAAAAATACTTTAGGGGTATGCAGTGCACCGCTTGTTGAACTGCTAAAAACACTTGGAAGAAAAAACACGATCGGTATGGCTCCCAAAACAAACAGTGTAAAATCCAGGGAGTCTGGGTTGCCAATTATATAGTGAGTGATCAAAAACCCAATAAAAATGAGAAAGACAGCAGTAGGAATGGACCACAGTAGATGCCCTATAGCTTTTCTAAGCAGTTTTTCCCCTCCATTAATTGACAAACTGGGTAAAATACAGTGCAATTCCAGGAAATATGATCAACAGAAAAATCATGATGGCAATCATAAAAACAAAAGGAGCTGCGCCAATCATCACATCACTGATTGATCCCGAACGTCGCACTCCCTGAACGACATAAAGGTTCAATCCTACCGGCGGGGTGATCAGTGCCATTTCAATCAGCAGGATCAGCATTATTCCGAACCAGATGGCGTCGTATCCCAGATTGACCAGGATGGGAGCAACAATTGGAACGGTAATCACCATGAGCGAAAGCGTTTCGATAAAAAACCCCAGAACGACGTAGAGAGCAATAACGACCAGCAGCGTGTTCAGCGGAGAAGTACCGAGATTCATTACGAAATTGTTAAGCATCTCGGCCAGGCCGATGGAGTCCAGGATAAAGTTCAGGAAATTCGCTGATATGAGAATCAGCATAATCATGGAACTCGTACGCATCGTTCCTTCAAAGACCTTCTTGAAGAAACTGATACTGACTGTTTTGTAATAAAATGCCAAACCCAGTGAAGCCAGCACTCCCAGTGCTGCGGATTCGGTTGGAGTGGCAAGCCCCGCATAGATGGAGCCGATAACCACGAAGAAAATTACAAGAACGGGGATCAGGTCTTTCAACCCTTCAAATCGCTCCCGCCAGGTGGTGCTCTGCTCGTCGCCACTCAATTCCGGTTTTATCAGGCACGCCACGGCAATGCAGAGCATAAAGAGAATTGCGAGCAAAATGCCGGGAACAATGCCTGCCAGAAACAGGCGGGGAATGGAGGTATTTGTCAGGAAACCATAGATAATCAGGTTAATCGATGGCGGAATAAGTATTCCAAGTGTTCCGCCGGCAGCTATTGAGCCGGCAAAGAGCTTTTCTGAATAATTGTAGCGCCGTCCCTGGGGTAATGCCACCGTGGTAATCGTTGCCGCTGTGGCTACTGAAGATCCGGACGTTGCAGCAAAGAGAGCCGAGGTCCCGATATTTGCCTGCAACAGTCCTCCGGGTAGCCAGGAGAGCCATTTATTCAGTGCGCTATAGGTTCTTTTCGCGATACCAGCCCGCAGCAGGATTTCACCGAGCATGACAAAGAGCGGGATCGAAAGGAGGAGAAAGTCGGTACTGGCAGACCAGGTGATTTCCCCCATTACTCTGTGAAGGGGAAAGTCTGAAAAAATCTCACCGATGGAGAGACCGAGAACGATGAGCACCGCCGCGACCGGAACACTTAGCACCAGCAGGGCGAGCAGGATTGCCAGGGTAACTGTAATGATCATGTGGTCGCTCCGGCTTTATTTTCCAGATCAGTTGTTTCCTTGATTTCGTCATCCAGCGTAGATATTCCTGACAATCGGTTTGCCTCATCATGCTCATTATTGAGTCGGTGATAGATGGTGCCGGCCAGGATTATGAAAATGGTAAATCCAAACCACAATAAACCGATGAACCAGATGCCTTGCGGAATCCATAGTGGAGTTGCAAGCGGAGTGTTTGCTGCAGAGTGCTTGATAATAGAGGTTTTGACGACAAAAAAGGCATAATAGGACAGGGTGACAATATAGATGCCCAGCAGCAGGTGAGCAGAAATATCGAGAAAAGAACGACCTGCATGGGGAAGGCGGCTGTACAAGATATCAATACGGATATGTGACTTCCGGAGCAGGGTATAGCTGAAGCCCCAGGTGCAGCTTATCGCCAGTGCATAACTGGAGAGTTCGTCCGCTCCCCCTATGGAGTAGGCAAAGACTTTTCTCATGATCACCTCGAAGGCAATCATGACGGCAGCAAGGAAAAGAAGCAACCCAGAGCACCAGGTAGCCACTTGAGAAATTTTTTCAGTTTTTTTTATAAAGCCGGTCATCGCTTACCAGTTCCATTGTCGAAGAAAAACGGGTACGCGGTATCCGTCTAAGAAATTACAGAAACCGCGTACCGGTCTATGATTTCAGTTTTACTTGGCCTGGATTCCTACCACGTTGCCGATAGTCTCATTCCAGGTAGAAATGGTTTCAGGAGAAACTTTTTCTGCAAGAGCAGGGAGAACGCTGTCGACAAGGACCTGTTTAACTCTGGCCTTGGCCTCATCGGTCACCGGAACTTCTGTAAGATTCTGGGGTTCTCCGTGTGGACAGGTTTTACCTGTAAGGCAGTCAATACCTTCCTGGGTTTCTTTTGCCGTAACCGCCCAACCCGGTTCCTCGAGATTTTCATTAATGAGTGTCTGGAGTTTGTCCTGCTGTTCTTTGGATAAACTGTTCCAGGTGTTCATGGACATGACGCCAACGACATAGTCCCAGCCACCAACGGGCAGGGGATAAATATATTTGGAGACTTCTCCCCAGCCTGCCGAATATCCGGACAGGGATCCCGTGATTGCACAGTCTACGACACCGCGCTGAAGGGATTGCGGTACTTCACTGAAAGACATGGTTACACCTGTTGCTCCCAGGGCGGAAACAAACTCGGAAGTGGTCCAGCCTGACGCCCTTATTTTTTTACCTTTCAGGTCATCAAGCCCCTCGATCGGAACACGGCAGAAGAGGACCTGGGCCGGATACGGGATAACACTGAGGAGCTTGACATCGAAATCTTTTTCCAGATATTTCTCCAGGGCGGGCCGGTATGCCTGAACGGTCTTTTTTGCCGTCTCAATGTCGGTGGTAACACCGGGGAGGTCTAGACCGGCGAGATCAGGAGAATCGGAGACAATGTAGTCGGCGACCGTGTGAACCACGTCGAAGACTCCCATGCTCATCTGCCGCACGACTGCCGGTCCTTTCAGGTTAACCTGGCCAAGAGAGGTCATGCTGGTTTTTATGCCAAGTTCTTTCGGAACGATTTCAGTCCAGAAAGGTTCCTCAAAATTTTTAAACAGGGTGAGACTGTTCCAACTTCCCACCACGCGCAACTGCTCCGTATCTGCCATTGCCGATGAGCATGAGAAAAGAAACCCTATGCAAACGAGCGATGCAATTTTTTTACCGAACTTCATACTGCCACCTCCTGAAATTGAGTTAATATTGAGTTTACCTTGCCGGGCAGTCCGGGAAGCAACCGTTTATGCGACTGTGTATTCACTGTTTCTAATATCGCTGATGAACATGAAGCCTGGAGCATGCGTTATGGCAAGGGGCAATTTTGCACTACGCAAGACATTTTGTGGCGTAACTCCACAGGCCCAGAAAACTGGAACCTCGTCTTCCTTTATTTCGACGAATTCGCCGTAATCCGGGACGTTGATAGTAAGAATACCTATTTTTTCCGGATCTGCAACATGTACGGGAGCACCGTGCACATCTGGAAACAGTCCGGTGATGCGGCTGGCCAGTTCTACCTGGTGGCGTGGAATCGGCCGCATGGATACCACCATGGTTCCCGAGAAAATTCCAACAGACTCAAGCGGGATATTGGTGCGGTACATCGCTACATTTTTGTTCTGCTCAATATGCCTGAGGCGAATTCCCGACTCAACCAAAGCCTCTTCAAAAGAGAAACTGCAACCGAGCAGAAAATAGACAAAATCCGCTGTGTCAATCCCCCTCAGATTCTGAACGGTTTCTGTGCAGATCCCGTCACGCCAGATCTGGTATCGTGGAATAACATCGCGGATGTCCGCTCCTGGCGCCAGTTTTTGAGAACTGCAGGTGTCCGGCCCGATGACCTCCAGCAACGGACATGGCTGGCGGTTTGCCCTGCAGAAAGCTTCGAAATCAATCGCATATTTTTGAGGAAAAGCTGCCAGGTTGGCCTGTACAAAACCGGGGCAGCAACCGGCGGTTGGTTTATCAAATTTACCGGCTGCAGATAAAGCTCTAAATTCTTCAGGAGTCATGGATAACCTCTCCTCCGCTTGGCTATGCGTAGAGATAAGGTTTCTCTCATCAGCACAGGGTTAATACAATTCTGGACGACGATCCTTGAACACCGGCACCGCAGTCCGGATCTGTTCTACTGCCTGCAGGTCAACACGGACCTGTTTGACACCTTCCTGAAACTCAAACTGGCACAGGGTACTGCCGTCAGGTCCATGGGCCACAGAGTGCCCGGCGAAAGGAGCTTCCCCCATGGCAACATTATTGGCTGCAAGCACATAACATTGGTTTTCAATGGCCCTGGCCTTGAGCAGGGCCTGCCAGTGGCTGAGACGAATCAGGGGCCATTCTGCAGCGACAACAAGCACCTGGGCACCACCAAGGGCAAGTTTTCGGATAAACTCGCAGAAACGAATATCATAGCAGATTGTAAAACCAAATGTGATGCCTTCGATCTGGTGGACGCATACGCTGGAACCTGCTACTAGGTATTTGTCTTCATTGAGCATCGGTACAAGATGGACTTTGTCGTAACTGGTCTGGAGCAGTCCGTTGCGGTCAATGATCTGCGCCCTGTTGGTAATTCCTTCTTCTGTCTTCGCTGCTACCGACCCCCCTGCAAACCATACCTGATGTTTTTTTGCCAGGGTGCCAAGAAATTCAGCTTCTTCATACCCCTCATTACTTGCAAGACGATCAAGATCAGCAAGCGCATAGCCGGTAGACCAGAGTTCGGGCAGTATGATCAGATCAGGCTTCGGGGAGAGGGATAGCGCCTGTTCAACTAACTGGGTGACGCAGTCGAAGTTCTGCTGTTTGTTTCCAGCAGAAATTGCCTGCTGGATCAGTGCAATTTGCATAGTGTTCTTAACTCCGGTCCGGCAGGGCAACGATTTTGTATTGTTTTGTAATAATGCGATCAAGGATCGGGTCGGCCATCGTTATTTCACAGGCTGATGTAAAGACTGGTTCACCACCGATAACAGGGACCGTGCCGCTCAGTAGAGAAGGGTGTTTACCTGCAGGAGAATCGAGGCGAATCAGGTTCAGCAGGTCTGTATAGTGGAGGATCTGCGCCAGGGTTCCGGACTGATAAGGAACCCATTTGCCATCTTTAAGGACCTTGGAATGCAACTCGATCTCATCCCAGTGGTCTGCAATATCATCCACCTTCCAGAAAGAATCTCCGAGCACTTTATCACAAACCTGCTTCGATTTTCCTACGGAAACAGTCTCAAGTTCCCGGTCCGTATGGTCACTTGCCACCGTCATATACCAGGATCCGTTGGCGTCTTCGGCAAGGAAAAATTCGACTTCTGGACTTGTCTGGTTTCCCACGACGTGTAATTCCTGACTGTTGGTCAAACGCGTCGGGCAGATCCAATATAATGCTGGAATGGCGTATGGAGTAGCAACGCCGAGTTCTTTGAGTTCGTTTATGTGGGTTTGAACCATGTTCTGGTTTCGCCCTGTATATCCTGCAGCAACACAGCTATCCATCTGCAGATCAACAATTTCTTGATCCTTCTTGAGATGCTCAATATGTGCACGGTGTGTGAACATCAGTCTCTTCCTTGTCATTCAATTAGAAAAAAATACTGTGGTGTGTGAAATGATGTTGCCGATAGTGCCCATTTCGCGGTTCAGGATCTTATATTTCACATTGGTTGATAATCTGGATTAATGCGCTGAATACGTCAGACAGTCGTAAAATGCCGATTACCTTGTGATCGTCATAAACCAGTAGTGATTGATGGTGCCCCATGACAAGCTGGTGGATGGCTTCGTCAAGGGATGCTTCCTGGCTGACGTACTCCCCTTCAGCTGGAGTGTACATGATATCACGTACATGAATCTGACTGGCTTTTATGCAAATGTCCTTAAGAGGCCTTTGCCAGAGCTGCCGGTCTTTAAACATGGTCTCAAGGGTCTGTTCGCTAAATGCCCAGTTCCTGACTTTGGGAGCTGATGCAATGCCTCGATAACCGGGCTCAAGCCCGCGAATGACATCAAGCTGGCTCAGCTTTCCGATAACCTGGTTTTGATCATCCAAAACGAGAATTGCTCGATGCTTGTACCGTGCCTGATCGAACTCGGCCTGCGCATTTTCCAAAGCCATGATAGCTTCAGATAACGTCGCCTCCTGAGAAACTGTAGCATATTCGGCAATTGGCACCATGATATCTTTGACGTTTAATGACTGTAATTTCAAACCGGCCTCCTGATAGCAATCGTTATCTAATCATTTACAAAGGTTTCAAGCTTTTCCACTCCCTTTACTGGCCAGATTTCACGTGCCGATCTAAGACGACAATCAGGAACGTGACACGTGCCGGAATGCCGTAAAGAAATGACTCCCCCGGGGTGAACTGATGAGTAGTCTATGCAGTTGCATCCGGAGCGGCACTGGCAAAACAATATAAATGGCATGCCTGCGAAAACAAGGGAAAAATATTTACATTTATGCCAGATTTACACAATGGTGACAGGTTGTCTATAAGAAATTTATTACGCACATAATTGTAATGGGCCTGATCTCGAAACAGATGGGCCGAACCGACATAAAACGATCCCAAACTGCTCTGATCTCATAAACAGAGGAAACATTCTTTCTCGTCAATTATGGTGCTGCTTTGGATATGAACCTTTTCTTATCATCGGGTGCTTTGACTGGGGGAACTCGATTTTCTGTTCCTTGTATAGATCCTGCCAGTTCGGCGGAGGCTGGATGTAGACAGCGATCGAGTTGAACTGCCGTTTGATCAGAGTGCCATCCGCCATTTTGATGATTACACCTGAATCAGTGATATCTTGAACGATACCATACGACCGGATTACTTTATTTGGCCTGCTATCCGGGTGTACAGCTATGACAGAGTCACCTTTAAGCATCTGCTCTCCTCATTGAAGATGTAGATAACACTCTAAGCACGAATATTCAGATTTTAAAGGTTACTACCTGAACATCAATCATCGGAATCCCGAGGGAATTGCTGGGACAGGGCTTTGTGCCCCTCTATGGGGGTAATACAATGCCGCAGCCTGTGGGGGATCTTTTACTTTACTGCCAATCGCGGTTCTCATTTTGATGGTGCCTTCATCATTTCTTCATGTTCTTCCTGTATCATACTTTAATCAAATGCAGATCTATTGAGTCCCATCTGTATGATATTGTGTTTATTTGACGCTTATTTTCAGCGTAATGTTTATTTGAAAAAAAGGAATAATCCCATACGACTTCTCGTGAATAGCACGTGCTTGAAGAGTGAAGGCGCCAATGAAATTCCGGGGACAGTATACTCAATTATGTCCCACTAATCACGAGATGTACCAGGAAAACTGGTCTAACATTGAAGAATTCCAGAGCTATAACAACTTTTTACCAACGTGTTCCCGCTCTGTCAGGAAGCCACCGGCCAGGTTTTCGCTGAGAGGTTTCTCCCACTTACAACCACGCCCAGGTCACACAGAAGACAACCTCGAGTTATAAGAGCAACGAAATTGAACACCGGCCAGGTTTTCGCTGAGAGGTTTCTCCCACTTACAACCACGCCCAGGTCACACAGAAGACAACCTCGAGTTATAAGAGCAACGAAATTGAACCCGATTGTCTCCAGGTTGATTGCGTCTTATAATATAAAGACCAAGCTATTGGGGGTGGAGTCACCCATAAGTGAGCGGGGCAAGCTGATCAAATGAGCTCATGTGAATCTTTGAGGACATGACAATTATGAACGATTCGATCGAAGAAATCTACAGTCAAGAAATTGAGTCGGGCAGTGGCGATCAGACTTCTATAAATTGGATGATGGCTATTCTTTGCTTTGTCGGGATAGGGGTATTTTTTTATTTTGGACAAGTCGAACTGAATTTTGATATCAACTCCCCAGACTTCAATCCATTGGTTATTATCCCTGGAGCGTTGGCATTTGGTGGAATTGTCAGTTTTGTGATGGCTGCGAAAGGCACTCTCAGATCTCGAAGGTTTGGACGAGTATGCTTTAAGATGACGGGAGACTGTTATATCGGCGGGAATCTCAGAGGCAGTATTGTAGCTCAGACTGATGTTTATCCAGCGGGAGATTGGGATATCAGGTTGCAGCTGCTTGAAACGATCACCTACTCTTCTTCAAAAAAGGCAACGAAAACCAGGGACAAAGTACACCTGGAATTTCAACGAAATGTTCCTCCTCTAGGGTGTTCTTCCCGTACAGGTATCCCGGTAGATTTTCAAATTCCCGAATCCGCTCGGCATGCCATAAATAAGATAAAAGGGCCGTATCGATGGGTTTTGGCAATTGAAGCTCCGTTTGATAACGGTGTGGATTTTTCATATTCTTTTGGCATTCATATACATCCTTATGAAATGTGATGGGAGGTGCTTTGTAATCTCAGCCTCACATCTCCATATCATTTCTCCTCTTATTGATACATCGACAAAATTGTACAGCACTGATGTTTCCAGACAGTCGATAGAAGCGCTACAGGCAGAGAGCCAGGGGTGAGCTTACCGGCGCTCTGCCTGCTGTGTGCGTCGGCAAGATCAGGGCTGCTGTTTGAATGATAACCGTATTATTGATCCATTGAGCTGATCCTGGGAACCTACCGGAGAAAAGGTTTCACTGTGCCGGCCCCGACAGATTCTTGATGTCGTCGAAGGCCAGACAGCCTCTTTTACCATTTTCCTGAGTTCAAAATGCGGTTTAGCGCTGAGCTGCGGAAACAGTATATGGACGAGTTCGGTGACAAAAAGCGTCGAATGCTTACCCTGGACGTTGGGGAGTCATCTCCGTTCAGGCTGCTGTGCGTGTCTCAGGATGGAAGCGATGTCTTTATTGGGTCTGTGGCTGGCAGGCTCCTCTTCTTGCACATGGACCGGCTTCGCAAGCACAGCTCATCCATATCCTTTGAACTGTTGCCAAAGGGCTTTTAACAACCACAGTTCAGAACCTGTCTCCTGGGGCGGTGGAAACATTGAATTCCGGATCACCATCATGAGGATAGAGTGATCTGTTTTTTCACACCGCGCCAGACGACTGGTCTGTCTGTTAATTTTGAAATGATCTAATGGGAAAAACAACGGGAGATAACAAGATGAAAGCGTATGTACTGAGAGAAGCCGGCGGGGTAGAAAACCTCGTCTTGAGCGAAATCGAAAAACCCGAACCGGCTGCCAACGAAGTACTGGTTGAAACCAGGGCGATCAGCATCAACCCGGTTGACGTGAAGGTGAGACCGATCGAGGAAGTTCTCACTATGATCATCGGCGAGGAGCGCCCGGTCATTCTCGGATGGGATATAGCCGGCACTGTTTGCGCAAAAGGGGGGGACGTTGAAGGGTTTGACGTTGGCGACAAGGTCTTCGGGATGGTTAATTTCCCGGGGCATGGAAGGGCATATGCAGAATATGTGGCGGCACCAGCCAGTCACCTCGCAAAAATACCGGCAAATGCAACCTTTGAAGAAGCTGCCGCAACCACACTGGCCGCGCTGACGGCCCTGCAGGTACTGCAGCCTCGCGTTAAAACGGGCGATCGTATTCTTATCCATGCCGGTTCCGGCGGGGTCGGTCATTTCGCGATCCAGATTGCCAAAAATATCGGCGCAACGGTGGTGACCACCTGCTCAGCTAAAAACCGCGATTTCGTATTATCGCTCGGCGCAGATGAGCACATTGACTACCATGAGCAGAAATTTGAAGAAATTCTCAAGGACATTGATTTTGTCCTCGATGGTATGGGCGGAGCAGTCCTTGAAAATTCTCTGAAGGTGGTAAAAGACGGCGGTGCTATCGTTTCGCTGCCCACGCATGAATTTCCGGAAGAGCTGAAAGGAGCAGCTGAACCACGCAATGTCAAACTTGAGTTTGTTCTCGTTACATCCAACGGCAAAGACATGAACACGCTCAAAGAGCAGGTCGAGGGTGGAACTTTGAAGCCGCATGTCTCTGTGACCTTCCCGTTTGACCAGATGGCGGAAGCTCATAGGCAGATCGAATCCGGCCGTACCGTGGGTAAAGCTGTGGTCAGGCTGTGAGGTCCTTGCTGCAGGGGAAATATCCTCAGTGAATTGATACCGGTTACTGTCGGGACTGTCGCTGCTGCTCTATCAAAGTAGGGTGCGACTCCGTTTATCTGTTTTAATGTTTCAAAAAGTTCAAAAAGGAAAAATTGCAAAAGCTGCTGGTATTCCTTTTATTTTGGATTCCTGTCAAAGTGTGGGGCAAATCCCCATAGATGTGGATGAAATCCGAGGATGAGGTCGACTTTTTTGTCGATGTCCTGAAAAAGCATGTCTAGAAAAACCTTTTAAATTTCCAGCTCCAGTCTATGGCAGCCTCTTTATCGACGAACAACATATTTACTCTTCCCCCCGTTCGATGGTAACATCCAACCCGCTTAAACTTTTGAAAATACTGACATCGCCTTCGATCTTTGCAAAATAATTACCTGGTGAAATCAATCGGGGTTTATCGCTGGTACTCGCTGGTGTGCGACCGTATAATATACAAAATCCTGAGCCCTGTAACCAATACGCAATATCCCCAACCTCAAATTCTTCACGTGGGTTCTCTGCATCGATATCTACTGGAATAGTTCCATATAACTCATCTCCCCATGTAGATAAATAAACTTGCAAGGGAAGAGCCTCCCAAATTTTAGCACATGTACCGGGTGCTGATTCGGTCAACAATTTTGCTTTTATCTCACCGATCTCCTCGGCTTTTAAAATTATAGTTTTCATGTCCTTATTCCTCCCGTTTTCTTATGACCTGCTGCTTATATTTTATTCTCTACCTCTCGAGCCTTTTGCAAAACACCCTTTTCGCACAACCTCCGCGTTATGTTAAAAATTATTATCCTCGGAATATCAATTATATGCCTGCGGTAAAATTTTTCGCATGCCTTGATTTTGAACGAAAATCATCATTTTGCAAAAGGCTCTCTCACCAAACATTTTAAAGACAATAGCCATTTTTTTTGAATTTTCTTTTTGAAATCTAGTCAACCCCTTATTCACAGGGTTTAGGCTGAGATCATACACCTTGCATTAATGTCTATTGCCGAATCTGACGGTCTCCTTAAGAATTATTGAAATTTCGCTGGAGAAAACAAGAACTATTACGCCGGAATCGTGGTACATTGTGGAGAATAGTTACTAAACGGTGTTAAAGGGTATTGCTCTGTCTTTTCGATTGCTTATGAGGTAAAACATCTATGCAAGATCGGACATTAACCTTCATCCTGGCTGGAGGGGTAGGATCTCGCCTATTTCCTCTTACCTCAAGACGCTCAAAGCCTTCAGTTCCTTTTGGCGGTAAATACCGGATTATAGATTTTACTCTGGCTAATTGCCTGCACTCCGGATTGCGCAGAATTTTGGTGTTAACACAGTACAAATCCCACTCCCTGAATAAGCATCTCAGGGATGGCTGGTCTATTTTTAATCCCGAACTGGGGGAATATATCACTGCTGTTCCGGCTCAGATGAATCGTGGCGATCATTGGTATGAAGGCACCGCCGATGCCATTTTCCAGAATCTTAACTTGATGGATCGCAGCGATGCTGATTTTACCCTGATCCTTTCCGGAGACCATATTTATCGAATGGATTATGAGGCAATGCTCAGATTTCATAGGGATCATGGAGGGGAGGTCACTTTAGCCTGTATGGAGGTTGATGTGGAAGAGGCAAAAGGTGCGTTTGGGGTGGCAGTTACCAATGAACAGCTGCAAATTACCGGTTATGAGGAAAAGCCGGAACAACCGACACCAATTCCCACCGATCCTGACAAAACTCTGGCCTCGATGGGCTTGTACGTGTTTCCTACGGAATTGCTGAAGCAGGTTTTGACAGAGGATCAGCACAATACTGCTTCGAATCATGATTTTGCCCAAGATGTCATGCCGCTCCTGGTGCAAAACAGAAAAGTATACGCCTACAAATTCGGCGGCAAAAAAGGCAGGGTGACTCAAGATCGCTACTGGCGGGATGTGGGAACTATAGACTCCTACTACAAAGCGAATATGGATCTTCTCAAACAAGTTCCTCCGTTGGATCTTTACCAATCCGACTGGCCCATTCGCACCTATCAACCGCAGATGCCACCGGCAAGAATTATTCCTGGAAGCTCTGGAGCTGAAGGTGTTTTCATCAGCTCAATACTGGCCAGCGGTGTTGTGATTTCCGGCGGCTACGTCAGGAACTCTGTTTTGTTTGACAGTGTTTTTATTAATGACAAAGCGACCATAGAACATTCAATACTGTTTGCAGGAGTTCGCGTTGGCACCGATGCCGGACTGCGAAACTGTATCGTTGACAAAAACGTTAAAATCCCTCCCAATGAGCAAATCGGTTACGATATCGCCAAGGACAGAAAGCGGTTTACCGTTTCTGAACAGGGAATCGTTGTAGTCCCTGAAGGTTTTGTTTTTGCATAGAGAGACAATAGCTTCAACGTCTGCAGGGGTATTACCGTAACCTCACATAAATAATGCGTATCAGTGATTCATGTGGAGCGGACGAGGCTGTCCTTGGCTAAACAGGAAAATGGGTGATATCGCCTCACCCCAAAAGGCATACCTTACAAGAGAATGTTATGACTACAAAGACAAAGATATTGATTTATTTATCAATTTTAGCCTTATTAGACATGATTATCCCAATACCATTTACTGCTCTCCTGCTCATTTATGTTATTATGGAAAAACCTGGATGGTTTAAAAATGCAGTTACTGATATTTATAATGCTTGAGTTGGAATGAGAAAATTAAAAGACATGTATGTGAGTCTTTTGCAAAACGGTCTTTTAGCTCAACCTCCGCGTTATGCTAAAAAAATTATCCTCGGAATATCAATTATATGCCTGCGGTAAAATTTTTCGCATGCCTTGATTTTGATCGAAAATCATCACTTTGCAAGAGGCTCATGTATGTATGCCTATGAAAAAATTGGCTGGAGAAGGAGTCAGCTGACAGCCGGGATGATCTGGAACTATGTTTAATCTATTTTTTGAGTGCTGAGTAGTTGTCTTTAATGAACGTACTGAACGCCTCTAATCCCTCTTGAATTCCCTCTCTTCCAAAACCGATTCGAAAACGATCCGCAGGTGTTTCAAATATTTCAGAACGATAGATCGAAGACGGGAGGAGCAATACACCCTGGTCTCTGACGAGCGATTCACAGAAGGACTCAACAGTACCACTGCCGGTATAGCGGGGATAGGCCACGCAACTGCCATCCGGATGCGCCCACTCAAACAGATCGGCGTATTGTAAAAAGAAGTAATCCAGTTTTTTGAGGTTCTCTCGCAGCAATTGACGATTGCGCTCAAGAATTGTCTCTTTGTGCTTCAGGGCGATCTTTGCGAGTAACTCGCTCGGCCCGGCATTGCATATGGAGAGATAGTGTTTGTATTGTTCAAACCGTACAAGCAGTTCTCTCTGCTGGCAGGCGAGCCAGCCAATTCTCAGGCCGGGCAAACCATAGGCCTTTGACAGTACATTCAGCGATATACCTTTTTCGTACAAATCGGCGACCTGCGGAAGACGTTTGTTTTCATCCAATTCCAATAACCTGTATACCTCATCACTAAACAGGTAGATGCCATGTTTCCGGCATAGCTCGACCAGCCTGTTCAGGTCTTCGTGTGGCAGAATAGCTCCAGTAGGATTATTCGGGAAATTGATCGACAGCAGCTTTGTGTTCGGGCGAATGGCTTTTGCAACAGCATCGACGTCAAGACGCCACTTGTTCTCTGCCCGTAAAGGAACGCCGCTGACTTTGCAGATGGCCAGCGGAATGGTCTCTGCTGCCTGATAATTTGGCACCGCAACGATGGCATGGTCATCCTTATCAAGAAGGACTCGCATGGCAGTGTAAATACCTTCCTCCGCCCCGGCAAAACAAAGAATATGCTGATGGGACAAACAATCATATGTCGCAGATATCAGGTCAAGAAGTTCAGCCTCACCCCAGGTCCTGGTGTAACCCAGCCAGCAATCATGAAAAGTTGCGCGGTCTTCTTCTGTGGCCAGGCGCAGAAGGTCGTTCAGCGACATGCTTTGGACATCTGAGGCTGTCATATGATGTTTGGCCTTGAATTCCCAGGCTGAGAAATAAACTTCGAGTTCAAAATTACGCATGACTGTGTCCTTCACCTGTTGATCTGTTCTGTTAAAGATAATCGGGCAACATGGAACATTTGCAGAAAAAAATATTTAAAAGAGCGATGCACTGATGAAGGACCTGTTATTTTCTTTGCATAGCGGCAATCCTGAGCAGGATATACCCGAGCAGGGCGCTGGCGATGGAGCCGATGATGATACCCAATTTGGCGTATTCCTGATAAACCGGCACGCTGAAGGAGAGAGCCGCGATAAAGAGCGACATGGTGAAGCCGATGCCGCCGAGGAATCCGACACCGACGATCATTAACCAGGTGACGCCGTCAATCAGGCTCACCCGAAGAATACGCGTGGCACCCCAGGTGAAGAGTGTGATTCCGATCGGTTTGCCGAGTGTCAGGCCAAGCGCAACTCCCGTGGTGATCGGATGAAGCAGGGCAACCTGAATGTCCAGGTCCGCCATCACAACCCCTGCATTGGCAAGTGCAAACAGCGGCAGAACAAGGTAGGCGATCCACGGCTCCATGGCATGCTCCATTCTCTGGAGTGGCGTCTCAACCTCATTGCAGGCTGTATCGATTGCCTGAACGGCTTCAAGGTGAGAGCGCTTCAGCATGATGGTATAGCCGCAATTGCCATCCTTGCAGCGGATCTGCTCCAGCCTGTCCCTTACCAGTTGCAGGAAAAGGTCGGTGTTGTATCTGCTTTTTGCCGGAACGAACATTGCAACAACGACCCCGGTAATGGTTGCGTGCAGGCCGGAGTGCGCGATGGTAAACCAGAGAATCCCGCCCATGGCCATATAGACCAGGGGGCTTCGCACCCATAATTTGTTGAGAATGAAAAGACCCGTGCAGATGGCCAGTGCCGCACCGAGATAGGGGAGATGGATAGTCGGCGTATAAAAGAGAGCAATGACGAGAATCGCACCCAGGTCATCGGCAATGGCAAATGCTGTCAGGAACAGCCTGAGCCCGAAAGGGACCCGTTTGCCAAGCGTTGAAAGGATTGCCAGGGAAAAAGCGATATCGGTTGCCATCGGGATGCCCCAGCCCGAGGAACTGTCGCCGCTGCCGTTGAAAATATAATAGATCAGCGCGGGAATGATCATGCCGCCGGCTGCGGCAGCTACGGGAAGAGCCGCTTTTTTAGGTTCCGAGAGTCCCCCGACAAGCATCTCCCGTTTTATTTCCAGTCCGACGGTAAAGAAAAACAGCGTCATCAGGGCATCATTTACCCAGTGTGCAAGAGAGTGGGACAGGGTGGCAGCGCCGATGGTAATGGAGAGCTCCTGGTGCCAGAAATGGGTATATCCCTGCGGGCTGATATTGGACCAGATAAAGGCAGCAGCGGCTGCGATAATAAGCAGGAAACCACCGTTTGAGATGGTATTGAAGAAATTCTGAAAGGCTGTGGTGTTAATAATCCTGGCGACCGCCGAGGTGGGGCTGAGTTGGTCAACGGGAGGCGTATTATCGCGCATCGGGATATTCAGATTCTTCATAAATACTCTTATCCTGTCTCTACCTTACCCGCGCTAACCCGTGTCTCTCGGAAGAATATTCATACACTCCTCAAGGGTGAGCTTTCTTTATGTCGGGATTGTAGAGGGTGATGCTTAACGAAGGTTGATCGCAGCGTTGTTCTCATCCACCCGATTTACCACAATGGTAATAATTTCTCCGACAGATTTGTCAAGCATTACAGTTCGGACATCGTCCATATTGGCAACCGGCCGGTCATTGATATGGGTAAGGACATCATTTTTCTGCAACCCCTTGGCGGCAGAGTCGGTGCCAGGGTTTACCTCGATAATCTTCAATCCGGCCTGGCACCCTCCTGTGTTTTCTGCAGGACGATACCAATTTTTCCCTGCGGGGGAAAATCGGCTATTTCCAGCAAAAACAGATAGTCGGCGACTGATCGCAGTATCTGCTGCAGATATCATCGATGTTGCAAGGTTCGCGATAACTCGCCTGGGAGAGCGATTTTCGTCTTGCAACACGGGGTGGAATGCCGGAATCTTTTCGGGTGTGCTGTGATCCTGCGAGTACAACCATCTCGGCTGTCGGATGTTCGAGCAGATAATCATGGATTGATTCAGCCATGGTTTCATCCCAGATTGCCTGGGCCTGGATGAAGCCGTTAAATGAACCCGAATCCTTTTCCATGCTGCCATGGAAGGAAAATGTCTCACCGAGTCGTTCGGCGTAACCGTCCATATCGAGGACACGATCAGGAGGCAGTCCGTTGCGTTGTTCCGCTGTCAGCCCGCCGAGACCGTTTGATTTGAAGACTGAACTGACCATGGTTCTTTCAACATTGAGACCGACAACGTCGATTTGGTGTTTTCTTCGCATACGCAAAAGATCGGTCTGAAAAAACGGTAATCATAGCCCCACACCTCGTGGTATCGTGATTCCCGCAGAAATGCGGCCTCACTGAGATCGCTGTCCTGTATATATTCATCGAGCGCGGGCTGGCTGGAACGGGGAAACATTTCCATACCGATTGCCAGATTCGGATTTTTGCGGTGAAGGGCCTCGATGATCATCAACTGCAGAAGATGGTCGGCACGAGATGTGTGAGTTTCTCCAATATAGATGAGCTGATGATGGTCGAGTTTATCAATCAGCTCGTCGAAAGAGCTTAATTGTGCGGTGGCAACACCCCCCGGAGCCTCCGTGATCGGGGTGCGTATGCCATTGTCGGCTGGCCGGTATTTTCTATCCGATAGGCTTCCGTTGTTGAAATGCAGATAGGAATATCTGCCGTAATGTGACAGGCGTGATGCTGCATTCCTGCTTTCCAAGGAACTGCTCGAGGAGATCAGAGCAACAGGCTGCCGCGGCTTTGAGGGATGTGAACGGATGTCGAGGGTGAACCCTGCTGCCGGATGATGAGGTGTTCCATACATGACACGAGAGAGCGGGCTGGAAAGACCAAGAAAAACGAGAAATCCTTCACTGGTATCGATGCTCTCCGCTTCTGACGCTTCCTTTATCCGCCACGAGTAACGGGATGCCATATCGAGAATCGGCTGATAGACTGCTTGTTCACTTTCGTCAGCGAGGATAACAGTGGTTGTCCTGCCGCCCATCAACTGCGACCAAACGGGAACGTATTCACGGTCGGAAAGTTCTCGCATGAGGTCATAATCTTCATCGATGATCAGCTCAAGCGGATGACCTTCAATCTCCAAGGTGATTTCAGTTGTTTTTTCAGTGATCAGCTGCGTGAACTTGTGTTCACCCACGATGGTTTTAATCATAAAAGGCACCAAGAGTTCAAATGGCTCGGAACGTTTCTGCTCGATGGTGAAAGAAAGCGAGGAGACATCGCTTTCCTGGATCAGACGGATATCACCTGTCACGAGCTCCGGCAGTTCAATGCTGTTCAGCCGTTCGGTAAAAAATCGTTTGAGATTAACCGGAGACAGGGTTTCAAAGAGCTTCTCGATGTCCTGCCAGGATGCTTCCGAGCCTCTATAATTCTGATAAAACAGTTGGATTCCCTTATAAAACGGGCCTTCGCCGAGGCGGAGTTTCAGTTCGTGAAAGAGCATCGCCGACTTTCCATATCCAACAGCGCGTGCTGCTCGATTGGCATCCGTGCTGTGACCTGCAGAACGGAAATCACTAAGCGCCGGCGTCTCCGATTTTACATAACTGATGTATTCCTGCATTTTTTCTTTCCTGGACATTCCGCCTTCATTGCTGATCCTCGCGGTAGGCCATGTCGGCAAGATAGGTGGTAAGCCCCTCACACCAGTTTCCCGAGTCAAGTCTGACCTCGATGCTGTTTCCAAACCATGAATGAAGAATTTCATGTCCAAGCGACGTCTCTTTTATGAAAGGAAGCCTTAAAACCTGCGTGCCGAGCAATGTAAATGTCGGCATTCCAAATCCGGTTGGATTGATATTTTCCACAATCAGATAGTGATTATAGGGAAACGGACCAATCAGTTTTTCATAGCGTTTGATAAAATCGACTGCGGCGCTGAGATAGTCCCTGGCGAGGTGCCGGTCTTCGGGGAAAAAGAGCGTGTGAACGAGGAGATCGTCTCGTACCGGGCTGCTCTTGATGGTATATGGAGCGGCTGCAAAGGAGAGGCTGAAAACCGGCTGCGAGAAGGAGAAATAAGCCGATCCGTCAGGGCTGGTATCTTGAGAAGGAGTCGGATTCGCAGACGGCCGTAAAACCCGGCGGCACCTGAGCCTGAACGCTGAACGTTGACTTGCGATCAGGAAGCGGGTGCCACAGTGAGGTCAGAACAATTGCTTCAGCGGAGATAATGTCCCTGAAATCATCGGCAACCGTTTTTTCATAAGATATCAACAGGGTCCTGTCATACGGGGTCGCTTCTAGGCTGAGAACGTTTGCTCGCCTGCTGAACAATTGTGCGGTTTTCCTGGCCGGCAGAACTGATCGCGGTCCCGGTTACCCTGAGACCGTCAAGTCGAAAAGAGATGCTCTGATCCGCTGAGACCTCTGTTTTCATGGTTCCGCGGAGAAGAGCCTTCCCGGTGTCAAATGAAACTGCCAGATCGATATGCGGTGCAGGTTCTTTTGCTTCTGCCGCGGCCGGCTCAATGAATTGTGTGAAAATAAACAAGGTAATTGCGATTGGGTAAATGAACGTGGTAAACAGTGTTAGCATTATCATTCCATTTATTTTTTTGCATGACAGCAGGTGATGGGAAAAGAGTCCTCTTCTATAGGTTACTACTTATAAGCAACCTGACTGATAATGCTAAAAAAAAGAACCTTTTAACACGGTAAGAAACCAGTGAAGATCAAAGCAGTCGGAATAAATGCACGCTATACCCACTCCTGTCTTGCCCTTTTTTATCTGCGCAACGAACTCCTGCTTCACAACCCAGATGCCACTGTTGAAATTTGTCAGTACACGATCAATGATCCACACTACACGCTTTTTCAACGGTTATGTGAAGGAAACCCCGACTATTTCTTCTTTTCCTCTGCCATCTGGAACAGTGATCTGATAATTCACCTGGTTAACGACCTGCTGCTGTTCATGATTCATACGCTTTGTGATCGGTGGACCCCAGGCTGAGATTGTCGGTGAAACGCTTGGAAACTCTGAGCGAATAACCATCTTCCTGGGGAGTATCGAAGGTGTTGACCCCTGTTTTTTCAAGGATCTTGCAGCGGGTAGCCTTGCTCACCGTTATCGCACCTCATTTTTCAGCAGCAGCCATCCGGATTTCAGTTATCCATACCGGGCCGAAGATTTTTCCGGGCCGCTGAAGAACAGTCATATCTACTATGAATCATCACGAGGGTGTCCTTTTTCCTGCACCTATTGTCTCTCTTCTGCTGAAAAAGGACTGTACCATAAACCGCTTGATCAGTGTCTTCGCGAACTTGCTGATATCCTGAGTCACAAGCCTTCAGTCGTTCGGTTTATCGATCGAACCTTTAATGATGTTCCGGACCGTGCTCTTCAGATCTGGGAACTACCTGAAAGAGCATGGCGGACATACCTTATTTCATTTCGAAATTGCTCCGGACCGTTTTAACGATAAAATGTTCTGTTTCCTCCAGGAACTGTGAAGCGAATCGGTTTCAGTTTGAAATCGGCATCCAGTCCACTCACGCCAAGACCCTGGAGGCTATCAAAAGACCGATTAATCCGCAATCAGCGGCCCTGGTGGTGAAAAGGATCAGAGAAATGGAAACGATTCATCTCCATGCCGACCTGATCCTCGGTCTGCCGTTTGAGACAAAAGAGCTGTTTTATCGATCCTTAAACGATATTTTTGCAATGGAACCTCATTATATTCAGATGGGATTGCTGAAACTGCTTCCCGGAACACTCTTTGACGTGAAGCAGCTGCAAAATGGATATCGGGCAAGCAGACGGCCGCCATATAGTGTTTTTTCAAACAACTGGCTGATGCCGACAGTCTCCGGGAATTCTTCTGGCTGAGTGAATGTGTGGAAAAGTACGTTAATAACAGGTATTTTGTATCGATCTGGAACTATTGTTAGAGCGTCTGACGAGGATATTGTCACCATTTTTTTCCTCACTGGCCAGACGTTTCGTACAGGCAGGGGTACTTCTGGAAAGCAGCCACCCAGGAGACGTTTGAGCAGCCTGTTGCTCGAGCACACGGATGAGCGGTCTGATGGCGTTCTTCTTGCTGAAATGCTCTGTTATGACTGGCTGCGCTGCGGTCATCGTTTTCTACCTGATCACTTGCAGGACAAGGAATGCCGGTTCCGATGAGCTGCGGAAGAAAACTATTTCATCAGCTCCCGGAGACGCTTGCCGGCTGTTATGACAAGAGCGACAGGACGTATTTCTTCAAAAAGTCTATTTTTTACCGTTTTTCCCGTGAATCCTTGAAGCATATGGGGTATGAGGTTAAGTCCGCCAGGGGTACGGTCTGTTTTTTACCAGAGCGCGAAGAAAATGTTCTTCATCTGCAGCGGGTACATTGATTGCAGAAGAGAGTATGAACCGTTTGCAGACAGGACCCGTGGAAAATACAGCCAGTTAAAATGTATCGTAGTTCCGCTGAGCAATAACAACCGCATGATAAGCGGCAGAGAACCCGATGAACCACTATTATCTTTAACGAGGAGTTGTCGTGACGTGTTTCGAATTAAAAAAATTAACAATATTGCTCGTGAAGGACTTGATCTGCTTGGTAAACAGTTCTCCGTCTCGGCTGAGGAGGCTGATCCCAGGGGATTCTGGTCAGAAGTTCCCGGGTAAATACCGATGAATACGATTCGTCTGCTGGCCGTTGCGCGGGCCGGTGCCGGGGTCAACAACATCTCTGTCAACCGTGCGACCGACAAGGGTATATGTGTCTTTAACACCCCCGGCGCCAATGCCAACGCGGTTGTCGATCTCGTATTCCCGATGATCGGTGTCTGGCAGCGAAATATCTGGAAGGGAATTGATTTCTGCAATTCGCTGAACGAGATCGATCCAGAAAAAGTGGGTGGGGAGGTCGAGAAACGAAAGTCGGCCTTCAGGGGCGTTGAAATTGCCGGAAAAACGCTGGCTGTCATCGGGCTTGGCCAGATAGGCGTGAGGCTAGCCAACGGCGGGATCCACCGGCATATGAACGTAAAGGGCTTTGATCCAAAACCGATGCTGGCCAATATCCACATGCTGCTGCCGGAAGTGCAGCTGACACAGTCCCTCAACGATTGTATCGGTGAGGCGGACATTGTCAGCCTGCATATACCGCTGATCGATAAAACCAGGGGGCTGGTAAATCATGACTTCATCTCACGGATGAAAAAAGGTGCTGTACTGGTCAACTATGCGCGTGGGCCGATCGTCGAAGAACAGGCGATACTCGATGGCCTGGCAGATGGTCAGCTTGGCTGGTTATATCGCAGATTTTCCGACAAAAAAACTTATCGGGCATGACAAGATACTGTTGACCCCGCACCTTGGTGCCTCAACCTCCGAATCAGAAGAAAACTGCGCTGTGATGGCCGTCAGGGAGCTGAGCAACTATCTTCGCTACGGCAATATTACCAACAGCGTCAATTTCCCCAATATCGAAACCATTCCATCCGATCTCGTCAAGGACAGGCTTATTGTCATCAACAAGGACGTGCCGGGTATGATCGCTTTTATTACCAAGGTTATCAGTGGCTACAGCATTAATATTGATTCTTTCAAGAACGAATCAAACGGCAGGCTTGGCTACAACATAATCGATATGGAGTCAGGCATATCGCCGGATGTTGTTGCTGAAATCGAGGCGAATGAAAATGTCATCAGGACCCGTGTTATTTCCTTTTCCCGTTAGAGGAACAACTCTGCAATATGCATGAATGATGAATGATTCTATAGGGGTAATGCTCGCCCGGCTCGAGTCCTACGATACAAGCGCGCTGAAGGAGTTTATTGACAGGGGCGCCGCACTCCTTGGCCTGCAGCGGCGGTTTAACGGCAAGAAGGTCTTGCTGAAACCAAACCTGATCAGTTCGCGCGCGCCTGCATTGGCCTGTACCGACGGCCGTTTTATCAGTGCGGCGGCAGAGTGGTACCTCGATTGCGGCGCCCAGGTCGTACTCGGCGATTCGCCGGCTTTTGGCAGTGCCGATGCCGCACTCAGGCGACATGGCATCGACACTGCTTTGGCTCACCTCAATGTTGCAACCCTGCCCTTCAAGACGGTGAGAAGGACAACACTCTCTCATGGGGTGAGCATCGGGGTAGCCGAGGAGGCTCTCGACTGTGATTTTTTCGTTAACCTGCCGAAGATAAAGGCACACAACCAGATGTACCTCACCGCTGGTGTGAAAAATCTGTTTCGGAATCGTCGTCGGAATGCGAAAGGCTGTCGCCCACATGAAGAACGGTTCCTCTCATCTCAGGTTTGCTGATCTGATGCTCGATCTTGTCGAGCTTCTGCCTGATACGATGTCAATTGCAGACGGTATCGTGGCAATGCACCGTGACGGTCCGGTAAATGGTGAGCCCCTGCAACTGGGCTGCGTGGCAATGAGCGTTGATCCGGTTGCCGTTGATACCGCGCTGCTGGCGCTGCTGGAGCTTGAGGCGGAATGCTGCCCGGTATGGCGGGCGGCAAGAGAGCGGTCACTGCAGGGAAGTTATCTGGAAAAGATACGCTTTGAAGTTGCGTTGCCGGATGATTTCCAGCCATCCGGATTTATCGCCCCGCAAACACTAAGTCCTGTTCCGTTTAACCCGTTCCGCTTTTTTTCAAGCCTGCTGAAACGGATTATGCTCAGGTTTTCCTGACGCCTTCTTGATGTGCACTATCAAGATACGGTAGATGCTGTCAAGCTTCTTGAGTAATTACTGGAAATTATTTAGCATGGAGTCCGTTTCTCTGATTAATAATTCACGGAGCTCAGGCAATTAACAATAAAGCACCTCGACAACGAGATTTCTTTCACCTTATTAAAGGACTCACTATGTTTAACTGACCGGGCGAGTTGCCCTTATTACCGGCGGCTCGCGCGGCATAGGCCGCGCAATCGCCATTCGCCTTGCAGAGCACGGCATGGACGTTGTCGTCAACTATGTCAGACATCGTCAGGATGCCCAGAACACGGCGACAGAAGTGGAAAAAGAGGACAGCGATGCCTGATCGTGAAGGCAAATGTCGCCAAGGAACACGATGTAAAGCAAATGTTTGCGGAGATTACCGAAGAGTTTCAATCGCTTGATGTGCTTGTCAGCAATGCCGCCTCGGGCGTTCTGAAACCGGTAATGAGCTCACCGAGCGTCACTGGAACTGGGCAATGGACATAAATGCCAGGGCATCTGCTGAGTCTGGTCCAGAACGGTTTGCCGCTGATGAAAGACGGAGCCAGGGTAATTGCGGTCTCAAGTCTCGGATCGGTGAGGGCGATTCAGAACTATACAACGGTTGGAGCATCAAAGGCTGCTCTTGAGTCGCTCGTCCGGCACCTGGCCGTTGAGCTTGGACCCGTGGAATTCGGGTAAATACCGTGAGTGCCGGGGCGGTTGATACCGATGCCCTGAAAAAATTCCCGAATCGCGACGAAATCCTTGAGAATGCACTGGCCCGGACACCGCTGGGCAGGCTTACCACACCTGAGGATGTCGCAGATGTAACCCTGTTTCTGTGCAGCAATTTATCCAGGATGATCCAGGGACAGGTTGTAACCGTTGACGGCGGCTATGCTATAATGGGATAATTGTTGTCGCAGGGAAGCCTAAGATACAACTTTTTCCTACGTGGCTGGAGCGCTGCAGGCTCTTTCCTGCAGATCAAAATCGCAACGAGCAAGAGACAGACACGACAACCCCTATTCCCCAAAACGTTATGAGCCCGGCATCCATCAGAGGAATGGTGTTATGGGCAATCCAGCTTCTCATGAGCCGATATGTCGGTGCTAAACCAACGAAAAGCACAGCCAGCACGTAGGTGATCGAACAGAAAAGGTAAAAAACAGCACCGGGGCCCATCGAGGCGGCCCTGTTCTCGGCATTGTAATCGGCAAATATCGTACCGAAGCCAAGCGCCATTGCCACAACAGTCCAGCAGATAACCGCGGCACTGAAGAGTGAGATCCACCACATTGGTCCACTGATCTGCAGGAAGTGATTTGATAATCCGATCAAAATCAGGGTCAGAGCTGTAAACGGAATGACATAGAACAGGTACTTGTAGCAGAGATAACGTGAAAGCGTCAGCGGGGAACTCCTGATCAGGTAGAAGGCCCCGCCTTCTGCACCAACAGTGGGATAGACAAAACGGGCGGCAAGAGACGCAGAGAGAAAACCGGTGAGACCGATATTGCCGAAGGCTATCAGGTTGGCGACGTAAACTGTTCCAAATGTGCGTTCCAGGGGGAGCACTTTGAAGTTGTAAAGGTAGACGACGACAAGTGCTCCAATCATGAAAAATTGCGACCATTCCTTTGAATCCCTCAAAAAGGATATCAGTTCTTTTCTAAATATCCACACCCAGGCCCTGTTAGATGTGTCCGATGAAGTAAAGTGTCTGTAGCCGCCAAAGGATTCCTGCGATTTGGAAAATCCCGGGGATGAACAGCTTCACCATGACGATTTCGCCAATAGTAGTAGGACCAGGGTGAGAGATAATCAGGCTGAGCAGAAGCCAGTCAACCTGCTGGTCGAGCAGGTAGGTTGTAAGTAAATTTGCTGTCCAGCCGGCAGGAAGCCAGGGTCCGGCGGGATTGGAAACTGCTGAGAGATATTCAATGAATTGACCATACTTTTCTGGATTTACAAGGTCCTCAGGTCTCAGAAGTCTAAAAATGAGATAGAGAAATATTCCAAAGCAGAGTGTCAGGTAGAAGATAATGTCCCTGGTTCGCCGGGCTGGGAAAAGGTAGACAAGAACGATAATGAATACCAGGGCCGCCGAGGTGGCAGTTGACGCGGTGGCCGGGACAGAGATGATGAGCAGCAGCCAGTACCAGGGACCAGATTCAAAAACAACGCCAAAGGCAGCAAAGACCGGAACCGAGAAAATGATCACCATCCATGAGGTATTGAGAAAGGTGGTTACCAGCCGCATTCCATATAATTCTGACATGTGTACCGGTGAGGCGACAATGAGATCGTTATCCCTTGAGAGATAGAGTGTCGATACACCGGTGATCATCGAAGAAAATACCAGCATTGCAAAAATCGTGATCCAGACCATCTGGAAGATCTTCATGCTGAGAATAATGCCAAGCTCACTCTGGGCATGGAAATAACCGAGTGTTTTCCATGATATGAAATAGAGTGCGAGGCAGATGGCGATTCCCAGTGCTCCAATGAGCAGAAGCTTCAGGTTCAACGTGCCATTTTTGAAGAACCTGTTTCTGTTAATCCTGAAATAGGGGAAAAAGAGACGGGAGGTCCATAACGTACTCTTATTGCCTGCTGTTCCGACTATTTCTGAGCGCGGCGATAACGCCCTGCAGTTCAAAAGCTCCGGTCAACTGCAGAAACAGATCTTCGAGGCTGGAATTATCATGATCTGCCTGTTCTCTCAGTGACTCGACGGTTCCGGTGGCGATAATGGTACCTCCGGAAATGATGCTGATACGGTCACACAACTCTTCGGCTATTTCCATCGAATGAGTTGAAAGGAAGATGGTTTTTCCCTCTTATGCTTTTTTCCTGAACAGCTCTTTGACAATTCGAGCGCTTTTCGGATCAAGGCCGACCATCGGTTCATCGACAACGATAAGAGGCTGGTCAAGCATCAGAATTGAAGTAATGATTAATTTCTGCCTCATACCGTGGGAATAGCTTTCGATCAGGTTGTTTCTCCATTCGTCAGATATCAAAATAATGCAAGTACTCATCGGCCTGATCCTGCCAGGTCTTGCCAGACGGTGTTCCGGATAGAGACTGGCGATAAACGTGAGGTACTCCTGGCCGGTCAATTTTTCATAGAGATAGGGGCGATCGGGTATGTATCCGGTTAACTTGCGGCAGCGGGCAGAGCCTGTGCTTATGTCGTTGCCGCAGACCGACAATGTCCCTGAGCTTGGCTTGAGCAGCCCGGCGATCATCTTTGATAGTTGTTGTCTTGCCGGCACCATTGGGACCAAGAAATCCAAAAATTTCTCCCTGGAAGATGTCCAAGTGATAGCTGTTTACGGCAGTAAACTGATTGAAATGCTTTGTCAGGCCTGGCAGTGATAGTATGGTCGGTTTCATGGAATATCTACGGTTCTCCTTCATTGTTGCTGCGTCAAGGGTTCTATCTCCAGGGTTCCAAGCAGCGAGCCGATCTGTACCTGCTCCCTGAGTTCTCCCTCAACAAATTTTATATGACTCAGATCTGCCGGAAACTGGGCAGTTGTTGTGTCAAGGCTTACCCATGTTCCGACAGACACACTTCATTCCAGGCATGATAATAGAACGCACCTTTGTGGTAGACCACCCCAGCAACTATCTTTGTCGGGATTCCTGCTGCCCGTGAGAGGGCGGCGAACAGGGAGGCATGCTCATTACAATCGCCCATTCGACTTTTTAAGGTTGTCAAGGCATCAGGTATACCGAGTACAGGGCGCTTATCGAGTGCCTGAAATACCCAGGCTGCCAGTGTTTCCACCTTTTCTCGATAAGATTGTAATCCGGATGTTATATGATCACTCCGGGAGATAATCTCCGCGGCATCGGCCTGGACATACGGTGAGGCCAGCAGTTTCTCTGATCCTTCCGGACAGGGGGAATCGCTGTCACCAGCTGAGATCGGGACGGTCTCTTTTTTTATACTGAGGACACCTCCGGAAAAGCTCTGACGGCCGCTGTCAGATTGAAGTCGCTGCCGGCAGGCAGGGTGAGGCGATACCGCATGATTTCCTTCCCGTCCAGATTCTCCGGCATGTCCACCGGTGACCTGACGGCCACCGACGAGAGAAGGTCGATACTTTCGTTTTAAAGATTTTGGCCCTGAATTCAGGTTCCTGGATAAAGACAAATCCCGCCGGGGATTCTTCCTTGATCACATTGCCGGCGTCATCGAGCCATGAATTAATCCGGGTGCCGGAGAAATATTCGATGAACCTGTGCAGGTGGTAAACACGGTCAAGAACGAGTACCTGTTCCCTGCCTCGATATTCAATGGTTGAATTCTTGGCCGAGAGGGAAACGGGATCAAACCAGGGAACACGTACCTTGTCACCCTTCTGTGAGACCGTCCTTCAGCAGGTACCGTCGCCTTGAGGTTGACAGCATTGGAGGGGACTCCAGTTCCAGGTGATCATTGATCGTACTGCTGCCGGTATCAAGCGAAAACAGAACCCGATTGCCCTCAACCATACCGTCCGCTCTCATCCTGTAGAAAAGAGACGAAAAGTCGAAATCAAAGCTCCGTAGCGTGCTGTCAGCATTTAACACGGCTGAGAGGTGGAGCTCTATCGAATGGATCTGCCCGGAAATATTGAGATGCATGAAGGCCTGCTGTTCGATACGGACAGAATCATTATCCGGCAGGTACCGGGTCTCAACATAGCCGATTTTACTGTTTTTGAAATAAATTCCCTGAAACTCAGTCAATGCATCGCGTTCAAGCGCCAGAGCTTCGCGATTGTCGAGCGGCTCAATAAAATAATCCCGCTGGAGCAGAAGGCTGAACAATATCAGCCAGGTGATCACGGCAGCACCTTTGAGGATAGAGGCCCTGCCGCCAATCACCACGATTGCCTGATCAGGTTTGTCATGGCAGGTAAGGAGATGCTAATCAGACTTGGCCAGTTCGTGATTCAGCAGTTTCTCCCTCGCATAGGACAATTCGTTTTCCAGGTGATTGATTCTTTTTAAGTGTTCGTGATTCTGGATTTCGACATTTCTGAACCGTTCTACAAGCTGCATGATCAACGGTTTGATTATCGGCATTTTCTCATTTACAAGGGCCTTGTGGAACGCCTTGTCCTGAACCTTGATGAGCCGGCAGTCTTCAGCTGCGATAACCGTTGCGAAGCGCGGTTCGTTGGAGACAAGTCCCATTTCACCGAATATCTCGCCGCTGCCAATGGTGTTGAGCAACTGACGCTGGCTGCCAACGGTCTTGTAGATCCCGACTGAGCCGCTGATAATCAGATAAACATGTTCCCCCGGATCACCTTCATGAAAGATAACTTCACCCTGTTCATACGTCTGTGTCGTGAGTCTTCCAGTATCACCCATGTTCATGCTCCTTGATATGGATTATTTTTTCTGTATAGTATCACAGTTTAATTTGTTTTTTAAAGGAGATATTGCCCGTCTGAAGATTCAGTCCGCGGCTTATGCCATTATCCCCTGCCGGGCAGATCATATAAACAGTGAGGATATAAGGTGTTTCACACCCAAAAACAGCTGATACTCGCTTCCCAGTCTCCCCGCCGGAAGAGGCTTCTTGAAACCCTGGGGTTGCGTTTTCAGGCAATAGCCGCCGAAATTGATGAAATCCGCAGCGGACATGAAACCCCGACGGCATTTGTTGAACGGATGGCAGAGGAAAAGGCGCTGGAGGTAGGGAACCGCTACCCCGGCGCCTGGATTCTTGCCGCAGATACCATTGTCTCTATTGACGACACGCTCTTTGCCAAGCCGCAGTCCAGAGCTGAAGCTGTTGACATGCTGACGCTCCTTGCCGGCAGGGAGCACAGCGTCATGACAGCCTATTGCCTTTTCTGCCGGGAGGCAGGTGTAACGGTTGTCGAACGGGTTCTCACCACGGTCCGTTTCACCCCCTTTACTGCCGACGCCGCTCAAGCCTATGTAAGGACCGGCGAGCCGCTGGACAAGGCAGGGAGTTATGGAATACAGGGGAGAGGGGGGGTATTTGTGGAGTCCATCTGCGGATCGTATTCAAATGTTGTCGGACTTCCTCTTGCCGAAACCCTTTCCCTGCTGCAGCGCTATAATGTCATTGCCCTTGATTGAAAGGAGATTTTGTCAGGGATCGACACCGCATGCGGGAGCAATTAATAATCAGGATTAACCGCCCGTTTTCTTGACTTTAAACTTTGCCGCGTGGTAGTCAATAAAGAGAAGATCGTGCATCTGCAACAGCATGACAGGAGAAGAGCTTTTCAGGCGATACTGCCACACCGGACTAATTTGAGCATGACATGAGTGATTATCCACAGGCTGTCCATGAATTTTACCTCAAGCACCTGCAGAATGGAGCGCTTGATAAAACGATTTTTACCGCTGACTGCCCTTTTTGTGATGAGCGGGGCTATGACGGAAGTAAACGATTTGTTGTCTTCATTAACCGTGAAGGTTTTTTTCACGGTTATTTTCGCTGCCTGAATCGCTGCGTACCCGGCGGTTTTCCGCTCTGGTTTACAAAACTCTTAAAGACTGATCCCGCCGAAACGCCTGGTTTTGATCCCGACAGGGAGCCTCTGCTGCTCGAAGCCGACCTGCCGACACAGACAATAAACCAGGAGATCAAAAAATTTCAGGACAGCCTTACCGATCAGGTGATCAACCGTTTTCAGGAAGCGACAATTTCCCGGTCCGTTCTCGATGAAATGAATATCGGCTATAACGGCCGCTACATTGTCTACCCCTACGTTCAAGAAGACGGAAACTGCTATTCGGCCCGCTGTATTTTCCCCAACCGGCCCGAGGATTTTTTCTGGCATGGCGAGCAAATCGGCCTGCGGTGAACAGTTTCAACTCTACAATGTCGAGGATATCGGCCGCTGCGAAAATGGAGCGCTGGTCATCTGTGAAGGAGAAGATGACCTCCTTACTCTGAAACAGCTCGGTCTGCCGGGGATTGCTGTCCCCGACAGTCAGATTTTTGAATCAACGTTGATGCGGCGCGATTTGCTCATATTCAAAACGATTTTTATTTCGACGTTGCAATGCATGGAATCCGAGGCCCGGGCACGGTCCCTGGCGGCACGGCTTGGCTATAAGGCGCGTTTGCTGAATTGGTCTTCCGGGCAGAAGCGAAACTACTCTCTGTGGCACCTGGCAAAAGACAAAGGACGCGGATTCCGGACGGAAATTACCCGGCATGGCGAGGAAGTCAAAGGCGTTTTCACCGTTTTCCACACCCAGACGTGAACATGATCGGTTTTTTGATCAGATGGACAAACAGACCTCCGCGAGAGTATGCGAAACCTTAATTCCGGTTTTATGGTGCTCGACGAGGCCATAGGAGGAATTCACGGTCTTAACGTCATCGGCGGTGCCCCCAAGGTGGGAAAATCCTGTTTCGTCATTCAGATAGGCACAGAAATGGCCATGAGCGGGATACCGGTTATCTATTATGACTTTGAAAATGGTCGCCAGAAAATTTACCAGAGAACGCTGACGCGCATGAGCAGAATTGCCACAGGCAAACTCCTGGCCGGGGATTTTGAGGACGGAAAAGAGCGTTATGACAGCGCCAGCAGTGATTTCAGGAAAATGCTGAAATGGTTCCGTGTCGTTAACGACCGGAAAGTGAGTCCTGAGATAATGCGAAGGCATATTGATTTCATCCGTCATGAAACCCAGAGTGAGTATACGGTCGTTATCATAGACAGCCTTCACAAGCTGCCGTTCAAGGACTTCAGTGAGCGACGAACAGGTATTGACGCCTGGCTGCGGCAGCTCGAGTCCATCAGGGATGAAATGCAGGTGTCATTTCTGGTTATTTCCGAGCTGTCCCGCGGTGACAGGGGATCGTATAAAGAGACGCCGCACATGGGCGTTTTTAAAGGATCCGGAGACATCGAGTACAGCGCGGACAATGCCTTTGTGTTGTTTCCGGACTGGGATCAGCAGGACAGCAGCAGCACTGAAAGGAATAACAATCTCTGGCTGGTCGCCAGCCGTGAACACAGCCCCGGGCTTGTCGCTTCGTACCGTCTCGATTATCCCTACTGGGGGTTTATCGAAACCTCAGCCGAAGTGTGAACGGTTGCTTCAGCTGTTCTCCGCCAGTTGTCTGATCCATTCAGTGCGGGCCGCACGCGACCGTTCTGCGCGCAGCTGCCCCCTCATTCGCTTTGGCACTTTTTTTTCCCAGGCGGGAAACAGCCCGAAGTTGACATTTGACGGCTGGAAATGTTTTGGGTCCGAATTGGTCAGGTGGTTTATCAGGGCCCCGAGGGCGGTTTCTGCTGGTGGAAGAATCGGTTCTTTCTTCTCTAACAGTTGCAGAGAGTTTAAGCCGGCAAGCAGCCCGATGGCGGTTGACTCGACGTATCCCTCCACACCAGAGAGCTGCCCGGCGATGAGCAGGTTCGGCTGTATCCTGGTCTGAAGCGTCGGCAACAGGACATCAGGGGCGCAGATAAACGTATTGCGGTGAATGGATCCCAGCCGGGCAAATCGGACCTGTTCAAGGCCGGGGATCATTCTGAAGATCCGCTGCTGCTTCCGGGTAGGTAAGTTTGGTCTGGAAACCAACCATGTTGTAGAGTGTTCCCTGGCTGTTTTCCTTTCTCAGCTGGACCACGGCATAGGGCATTGCACCGGTATGCGGGTTTTCCAGGCCGACCGGCTTCATCGGGCCGTATCGAAGTGTCTCATCGCCCCGGCTGCGGATGATTTCTATCGGCAGACAGCCTTCAAAATATTTCGCTTCCTCAAAATCATGAAGCGGCGCATAGTCAGCGTTGCTCAGCTCAGTGATAAACCGCTCGTATGAGGTGCGGTCCATGGGACAGTTGAGATAATCTCCGGGGCCGTCATCGTAGCGTGATTTCTGATAGATGACATCCATGTCAAGCGAGTCAGCAAAGAGGATAGGAGCGATGGCGTCGTAAAAAAAGAGCCGTTGCTTCCCTGTCAAACCGGCCAGCGACTCAGCCAGGCTATCGGAACTCAGCGGACCCGAGGCGATAATCGTCAGACCGTCCGAAGCATCTGGAAGTTCTCTGATCTCCTGGCGGACAATGTTTATCAGCGGGTGGGCGGCAAGCTGCCGGGTTATCTCGGCTGAAAAGCGGTCCCGGTCTACGGCAAGTGCTTTTCCCGCGGGAACTGATGTCCTGTCGGCCGTGGAGATGACCAGCGAGTTAAGCTGGCGCATTTCGTCTTTCAACAGGCCGACGGCAGAAAATGGGTCGTTTGAACGCAGGGAATTTGAGCAGACAAGTTCGGCAAGATTCTCAGACTTGTGAGCCGGGCTGAAAACGACGGGCTTCATGTCGTAAAGCACTACCGGGATGTTTTTCCCGGCAAGCTGCCAGGCAGCCTCGCAACCGGCAAGCCCGCCGCCGATTATCGAAACAGGTGGTTCCATCATCGTCTTTTACCTTGTGCTCAATTAACAAAAAAAAATCAGGGGTGCTCGATACGTACGCGAACTTTTTTTCGTCCCCAGCGTAGCGCCTCCTGATGGGAGTTGTAAAAAATATCGAGCCTGTCTCTTCCCTTGATCGCACTGCCGCGATCCTCAATAACTCCCCAGCCATAACCGGGGATGTACATTCGAGTGCCGAACGGATAATATCTGGTGTCTGCGGCTATGGTTCCGTCTTGCGGGACGAGATACCACGGGAAAAGAATTGTTCTCACCGGAATCATCCATGGTCGGCTGAGGCTGTCCAGTGAAAAGAGTCCTTCTTCCGGTTCCCTGGGTTTTGTGCCGTGAGCGGTCAGTCCAGAGTATCCCTGGCCTTGCTGCGGTCCAGCACTGACGTAACGGTTCCAGAAATCGAACTTGAGGTAGCTCCAGCTGCCACGCTCCCATCCGCAGCATTTTGAGCAGCCGCAATAGGCGGTAACTTCCATTATCCTGGTGCTCTGCTGCTGGGCGCAGCCTGCGAACAGCAGGACAAGAATCAGTAGCAGAAAGATCCGATTGTAGATTGAAAATGTTTTCTGGGAAAAGAGCCGTATCATGTCCGGTAAAACCATTTTTTAATCTCAACACTGTCGAGAATCTTTACCACCGGCCTGCCATGCGGGCAGTGTGAAAAAAGACCGGCCCTGAACATCTTTTCAAGAAGAGCCTTTATCTCCTGGCTGGAGAGTTGATCACCAGACTTGACCGCGGCCTTGCATGCCATGGTTGCCAGGATATCAACAAAGCTACCGCCGCCGCCTCTTTCTTTCTCAGTTCCGAACTGTTCGAGCAGGTCAAGAAAAAGATCCTGCGGGTTGCCGGCGCCTGCCAGGGCTGGAACGGCGCAGAGTATCCAGGTGTTGCCGCCGAAGTCCCTGATGGAAAACCCCATGGATTCAAGCTGCGCACTGTTTTTTTCCACCAGTTGAGACTGGAACACGGACAGTTCCAGCGTAACAGGAAACAGCAGCTGCTGTGAAGCGATTTTTCCACGGGTATACTGGTCCTGCAGGTGCTCAAAGAGAATTCGTTCATGGGCTGCATGCTGATCAATGACAACGAGTTTGTCTCCGTTTCTGCAAAAAATGTAGAGATCCCTGAAACTGCCGATGACGATCAGGTCTTCAACCGTGAGCGGAGGATCTTCTGCTGGTTCCTGGGGTGAAGGGGGTGAGCGGTGAAAATCCCCGGATGATGAGGGTATTCCCGAAGACACGACCTGCCCAGCTTCAGGTATCTGCCTGCTGTACTGACCGGTCCGCTCACGAGCCTCGAACAGTGAAGCCTCCCGGGGTGCTGCCGGACTCGGCAGGCCGCCACTGAGGCGGGATGGCTGATCATTTCCGTGGCTGACTGCACCAGGGTCGCCGGCGGGCTTGAGGGAAAATATTTCACTGCGTACACGCTGCTGGTGTTCAATCATTGCGTCCCTGACGGCTTCACTCACCGTTGTGTGTACCGTCCGGCTGTCCCGGAACCTGATTTCATGCTTGGCAGGATGGACGTTTACATCGATGCTTTCAGGAGGGACCTCAATGGTGATCATTCCTGCCGGACTTTTACCCTTGAGTAAAAAAGACCGCATTCCTTCATGCACCGCATGCACAATCATTCTATCCCGGATAGCCCTGCCATTGACAAATACACGTAAACGCGCGGCAGCAGGCGACGGCGATTCAGGGGAGACGAGCAGCCCGGATACCCTGATCCGGTCTGCAGAAGGCTCACCGCTGTCGATCGGAATAAATCCGCCGCTGTAGTTTATCAGTGCCGAAAGACGTTCCCGCAGGCCCATGTCGGAGTCAAGCCGGATGCTTTCCCGTCCGTCGACCCGGAAAACAAAGGCTACATCCGGCCGGGCCAGACAGTAATTGCGTATCGTGTCGTCGATATGGGAGATCTCGGTTCGCCTGGTTCGCAAAAACTTTCGCCGTGCCGGGGTGTTGCCGAAAAGATTGCTGATCTCAAAGCTGGTGCCCGCCTGCGTTCCGGACTCATGTACCTTTTTGATACTTCCATAATGGCAGATCAGCGTCGTGCCGAGATCTTTTTCTCTGCGCCTGGAGGTGATAACCATCCTTGATACCGAGGAAATCGAAGGGATCGCCTCACCACGGAAACCAAGCGTGCGGACAGCACTGAGGTCTTCTCCATCTCTGATCTTGGAGGTTCCGTGGCGCTCGAGGCAGAGCAGAACATCATCTTCATCCATCCCTTCACCGTCATCAACGACCCTGATCAGTCTCGTTCCGCCGCCCTCGATTTCAATTTCGATACGGCCGGCTCCGGCGTCAAGACTGTTCTCCACCAGTTCTTTTACGACCGATGCGGGGCGCTCAACCACCTCGCCTGCAGCGATTTGATTGGCAAGGTGGTCGGGGAGGATTCGAATTTTAGACATCGGTAAGGCGCGAAAGTGTTTCAGAAAAGCCTGCGATAGTCAATTCCATCTCCTCGGATCCAAGGTTCAAGTCCAACTGTGGATCCTCTTATTCATCCCAGAGATTTTCAAGCGTATAGGGGCTGCCGGGCATCGTCCAGAACGTGCCGCTGACATAGCGCCGGTGGCGGTCGAGCTCTTTTATAGCAGCCATTTCTTCAGCAGAAAGCTGTATTTGAGCAGCCTCAAAGTTCTGCCTGATCCTCTCGGGGTTTGCTGATTTTGGAATCACCGCAACATTGCGCTGGATTGACCAGGCAATAAGGATCTGGGCCGGGCTCGCACCGTGTTTCTTGGCAATCGTGCTGATTACCGGATCTTCAAGCAGTATCGGCTCGCCGTCTACTTTCAGTCGATCCGGTCTGTCTGCCGAACCGAGCGGAGCAAAGGCGGTGAGGTGAATATTGTTTGCTCTGCAGAAATCAAGCATTCCGGGCTGCTGGAGGTAGGGGTGAAGTTCAATCTGGTTCATCTCCGGCGCCAGCCGGGCTGTTTTGATCAGTGCCTGGAGCTTGGCGGTGCTGAAATTTGATACGCCGAGATGCCGGCACAGTCCTCTGTCGGCAAGATCTTCCATTACCTTCCAGGTATCTGCTATGGGAATTTTATCAATCGATACCAGATCTTCTCCGCTGTTGGGAAGAGAAGATCAGGTTTAACCAGGATCGGCCAGTGAATCAAATAAAGGTCGAGCGATTCGATCCGCAGGTCTGCAAGTGTCTTCTCAAGTGCCGGCTGGACATCCTCTACGGCATGGGAATTGTTCCATAATTTTGAGGTAATCCAGAGCTCGTCCCTGTTGACGACCCCTTCTTTGATGGAGTCAGCAATCGCTTGCCCGACTTCAGCCTCATTGCCGTAGATGGGGGCGCAGTCAATGTGGCGATATCCGGTCTGCAGGGCAGATCTTTACCGCTTTATAGACATCTCCAGGGTTTGATTTCCAGGTACCGAGCCCGAATATCGGCATGCTGTCGCCGTTGGCAAATTGAAGCTTTTTCATCATGTTTTCCCCTTTGGCTGTTGGTAGATTGCATCATTGACAGTTTCGACCATGCACCTGCACCGCTAAGCTCAGCTGGACAAGGCCGAGCAGTTATTGCATATGGGCCAGGGCAATCTTCAGTATACGGCGCAGCGGCTCTGCCGCCCCCCAGAGGAGCTGGTCGCCGACGGTAAAAGCGGTAAGATAGTTCGGTCCGATATTTAGTTTGTGAATACGGCCGACCGGAATGCTCAGTGTTCCTGAAACCTTTACCGGCGTCAGCTCTTCTGAGGTAACACTGCCGGTCGTTGGGTACCACTTTTACCCACTCATTATGGCCGGCAATGATTGACTCGATTTCACCGATGTCCTTGTCTTCTTTCAGTTTGATGGTAAACGCCTGTGAGTGACAGCGCATCGCTCCAACCCTCACGCAGAGGCCGTCAATTGGAATAACCTGCTCGCCGCGCCTGCCAAGAATCTTGTTCGTCTCGGCGACGCCCTTCCACTCCTCCTTGGTCTGCCCACCGTCAACGGGCACGTCGATCCAGGGTATCAGGCTGCCTGCCAGCGGCACGGACCAGTTGTCCATGGTCAGGGAGCCGCCGCCCAGTTTCTCGGTTACTTTCCTGTCGATATCAAGAATCGCTGAAGAGGGATCGGCGAGAAGATGATGAACCTCGGCCTCAATCTCTCCCATCTGGGTAATTAGTTCGCGCATGTTCTGGGCACCGGCACCGCTTGCCGCCTGATAGGTCATGGAGCTGATCCATTCGACCAGTCCTTTCTCAAATAACCCGCCAAGCGCCATCAGCATGAGTGAAACGGTACAGTTTCCACCGATATAATTCTTGATTCCCTTTGCCAGGGCGTTGTCGATTACACCCCTGTTTACCGGGTCCAGTACGATAACAGCATCCTCTTTCATCCTCAGCGTGGATGCCGCATCAATCCAGTAGCCATTCCACTGCTTCCTCAGCGTTTCATAGACGGCGGCTGTATAGCTGCCGCCCTGGCAGGAAACGATAACATCCATTTCCGCAAGACGGTTAATATCCGCTGCGTCTGCGAGCGGCTTGGAACTCGCACCGACATCGGGCCCGTCCTGGCCGATCTGAGAGGTGGTGAAAAAAAACGGTTCAATTCCCTGAAAATCCTTTTCCTGGTGCATCCGCTCCATCAGTACCGATCCGACCATTCCCCTCCAGCCGACAAAACCAACTTTACGCATCGCCTTCTCCATCCTTGTATCTGTTCATCTTTATCTGTTTCTTGCTGACAGCAAGGGTCTTCAGAACCAATGCTTTACCACTTCCTTGAGTACTTTGCCCATGGTATTGCGCGGAACCTCATTTACAAATAGTACTTTTTTCGGACATTTCCAGGTATGAAGGTGTTGTTTGCAAAACGCTGTAACTTCATCTTCCGAGAGTTGAACGCCAGGAAGTGTCTTTACAGCAGCAACGACAACTTCCCCCCATTTTTCATCAGCTCTGCCGACAACCACGGATTCATCGACGCCCTCGATCGTGTCGATGACTGTTTCGACTTCCTTTGCCGATACATTCTCCCCGCCGCTGATGATGATGTGTTTTATCCTGTCGGTAATATAATAGTAACCATCCCGGTCGACCCTGCAGAGATCGCCCGTCCTGAACCAGCCGTTATTGAAGGTTTCTTCCGTTTCACGGGGTTTTTGCCAATACTGCCTGGAGATCGCTTCACTTTTCAGCCAGAGCTCACCGACTGTTCCTGCGGGGGCGTCGTGGCCAGTTTCAGGATCGACAATCCGCACCTGAAGCCCGGGCAGGGGACGGCCGATTGAACCGGGAATACGTTTTCCCTTAAGCGGATTTGTGAAATTCATCCCCGTTTCCGACATGCCTTCCCGCTCAACGGGTTCCTGGCCGAACAACCGCGTGATCCGCTCGAACTCCTTGACCAGCAGCGGGGCCGAGCCTGAGGTTATCAAGCGCAGATGGCTGAAATCGAGTTGCCGGCCTTCCAGGTAATCGAGGAGCTTTATGTACATGGCCGGAACAGCCATGAAAACCGAACAGGTATCGTCTCCTGCTTTTGAAGAAAGCTCGGCGGCGACAACCTCGGGATTGAAGGCGTCGAGCAAAGTGATGCGCGCCCCTGCAAGCAGCGGTGTCTGGAGGGCAAAGCATAATCCATGCACATGAAACAGGGGTAAGCTGTGACAGATGGTATCAGCGGCGGAAATCTCCCATACAGCAGTAATGTTGGCCGCATCGGCAAGCAGGTTGCGGTGACTCAGAACTGCTCCTTTCGGGTTGCCGGTGGTGCCGGAGGTATAGATAATCAGCGCCGGATCATCAGGCGTGATATCCGGGTCTACTGAAACTGAAGAGTATCGACGGCTGACCGCTTAATCCCCTGGTATTTTTCTGCGGTCGCATGCACATACATCTTTCCCTCGGGATAGATCTCTTCTATAAACGATTTTTTCTCAGGTTCTGCGATGATCAGTTTCGGGGCGGCGTCCTCAAGGAGATAGCTCATCTCGTTTTTAGTGAATCCGGGGTTTAACGGAACCGAGATTGCACCGACGGCCTGAACAGCGAAGTGGGCGACAACTGCAAAGACCGATTTTGGTATGAAAATAACGACTCTGTCGCCGCGGCCTGCACCGCGTGCACTCAGCTCGGCAGCGAGTATTTTGATATCGTTGAGCAGTTCGGCGAAGGTCAGTCTGGTCTCTTCTGCACCGCGACGCTGGAACGTCAGCGCAACCCGGTCGGGGTGCGTCTGGACTGTTTGTTCAAGTCGACAGGGGACGGTTTTGATGCGCATTGGAAATCACTGACGCCTGAGATTGATCGAGTTGAAAATGGTATCTGGTTGCAGTGCTGGATCAAAATCTTTTGAAGATCATATACCAGCAGAAAATCATTACCCTGAATATGGGCCTATTTAAATGCAAATATTTCAATTAAGCCGCAATTTTTTTCTCAGCCATCTTTTTGACTCTATCGCCCGGGCCAGATACCTTTGTCCTGACGGGTTGCAGAGACAGCCTCCGGACCGACAGTTGATGCTCTTTTGCGGATTCTTATCTTTTTTGATAACTCCCGCTGTGACAATTCACTGATAATTGTGCTTGGTATTTCCGCTCTTTTCGATTTTATTTCTTCTCGCTAATCTTCAAACATTCATCTGCCGCCTCACCACGCAACTAATAAATCAACAACATTGAGCGTACAGTGACATCTGTCAGCAGAAAAAAAAAGAGCAGCCCGCCGACGCGGCGAAAGAAACCGTTAAATGAAAAGCCCATAATCGCTTTTCTGTTTACCATTGCCCTTGTGCTGTCACTGTTTCTCGGGGGACTGCTGTTCGCACTTGATCAGTTGAGAATTCCGGATATCAGGTCTGTGGCAAACTATCGACCAGCGCAGACAAGCCTGATCTATGATAGAAATGGCACGGTCGTCGAGCGGATCTTTATCGAGAACCGCACGGTAATTCCACTGGACCGGATGAACCCGCTGCTGCCCAAAGCCTTTGTTGCGGCAGAGGATGGCCGCTTTTTCGAACATCCCGGTCTTGATTCCTATTCAGTATTGCGGGCATTTTTCAACAATCTCAGAGAGGGTAAAAAAAGCCAGGGAGGCTCAACGATTACCCAGCAGGTTGCCAAAGGGCTGCTGCTGACTCCCGAGAAAACCTACCTGAGAAAATTCAAGGAGGCAATCCTTGCTTACCGTATAGATACGCTGCTGAGCAAAGATGAAATCATTTATATTTATTTAAACCAGATTTACCTGGGGGACGGCGCCTACGGTGTTGAAGCGGCGGCCCTTACCTACTTCAACAAGCATGCATCGCAGTTGAGTTTGGCGGAAGTTGCCATTCTGGCAGGTCTCCCGCAGGCACCGAGCCGCTACTCACCCGTTGAACACTGGGATCGGGCCCGGGTCCGCCAGAGATATGTCCTGAACCGAATGGCAGCGGATGGCTACATCAGCGAAGAACAGGCGAGAGAGGCCTATGCGGATGTGGTCCGATTGGCAGAATCGAGCAGCAGGAGCCGCCAGGCCAACGGTTATTACCTTCAGGAAGTGAGAAAACGGGCGGAACAGATGCTGGGTGCTCCGCTCCAGACTGCCGGGGTCAAAATCTATTCAAATCTTGATCCCTTTGCTCAGCAGACGGCACACACAGCCCTTGCGGACGGTATAGAGAACCTTGTGCAGCGGGTCCGGAGAGAGGGGAAAAAAAACACCAGCGCTCCCGAGGGTGCCATCGTCTGTCTTGACGTCTGCAGCGGCAAGGTGCGGGCGCTTGTCGGCGGTACCGACTATGAACGAACACCGTTCAACCGCGCCGCACAGGCCAGGCGGCCGGCGGGATCTGTATTTAAAACTATGGTTTACGGAGTGGCACTGGAGCGCGGTTGGTCCCTTGAGTCCCCAGTCGTTGATGAACCGTTCTCAATCCGGGGAGCAGACGGCAAACTCTGGCAGCCTCAAAATTTTGGTCACACGTATCATGGAAAAACAACACTCAGGGAGGCGCTGGTACATTCGTATAACATACCGGCAATCAAAATACTGCAGCAGGTCGGTATCAGGCCGGTGCATGAGCTGGCCAAACGTTCGGGGATCAGCTCCGCTCTTCCCGCTGACCTGAGTCTTGCCCTCGGTTCAGCCGATGTTTCACCGCTTGAGATGACCGGAGCCTATATTCCTTTCAGCTGCGAAGGTGCGGCTATCCAGCCAACATTTATAGATCGGATAACTACAGCCGATGACCGTGAGCTCTACCGGCACGATGTAAAACCTGTCAGGGTAATCAGCCCGGACAGCGCTCGGAGAATGAAATCAATGCTGACAGCGGTCATCTCAGAAGGGACCGGCCGGAAAGCAAAAGGGTTGTCCGGCGTAAATGGCGGCAAGACGGGAACATCGGATAATAACCGCGATGCCTGGTTTATTGGCTTTCATAACCGGCTGCTTGCGGGAGTATGGGTCGGGCACGACCAGAATCAGAGTCTTGGCAAAAATGAAAATGGCGGCAGCACCGCGGCACCGATATGGCATTCCCTGATGGCGGAGATGGATCGCTCGGCAGACCGCTGATCGCGGCAATTGCAGGGAACCTCTTTAAACCCAGACGGTTCCCTGCGTTTTTTACTACGAGTTAACTGAAGATGCCTTTCAGCGTAAAGAAAAACAGCATGGCCATAATCGCCCCGGCCGGCAGGGTGACGAGCCAACTGACGATGATATTGAAGACAACCCTGAGGTCTAGGGCGCCGATACCGCGGGCCAGGCCGACACCGAGAACCGAGCCGACCAGTATGTGAGTGGTGGAGACCGGCAGCCCGGTTCGGCTGGCTAGAACAACCGTTGTCGCTGCCGCAAGTTCCGCACAGAAACCGCGGGATGGGGTCAATTCGGTTATCTTGCGTCCAACTGTAAGCATTACCCGGTATCCGAGGGTAATGAGACCAAGCACGATGCCACCGCCGCCGAGAAGCAGGATCCACAGCGGCAGCTCGGATTTCTGCATCACCTCGCCGCCGCTGCTGACAATACTGACAACAGCGGCCAGGGGGCCGATGCCATTGGCAACATCGTTTGAGCCATGGGCAAAGGCCATCGCGCAGGCGGTGAAGAGCATCATCGGGGCAAAAACTTTCTCAACGCTGGCGAAGTGGAATTCTCTGTCTGCAGCTTTATCCTCCTTGATTTTGCTGATAAAGAACCAGCCGACGGCAGCAGTTAACAGGCCAAAGAAGAATGCCACAGTAAAACTCTGGCCGGCCGTCAGATCAATATTCAGGTGGGTCAATCCTTTAAACAAGGTTACCAGGGAGATAATAAAACCGACCAGAAAGATATAAAGCGGGGCATATCGTTTTGCATTCTGAAGCGGATTGTCAGTGTCAAAAATTAATTTTCGGGTGCTGATAACCAGCAGGAATGAAATGGTCCCGCCGACGGCCGGACTGATCAGCCAGCTGGCGACGACGGAGCCGACTTTTCCCCATTTGACGGCTTCAGGGCCGATGCCGACAATGGCAAAACCGATCAGGGCGCCGACGATTGAGTGGGTAGTGGAAACCGGCCAGCCTTTCCAGGAAGCGATCATCAGCCAGAATGCTGCAGCCAGCAGGGAAGCAAGCATCCCGTAAACAAGGATTTCAGGTGAGTCGACAATGGCTGTCGGGTCAATAATCCCTTTTCTGATCGTGCTGGTGACATGGCCTCCGGCAATAACAGCCCCGGCAAATTCAAAGACAATAGCGATGCAGATGGCCTGCCTGATGGTGACTGCTCCGGCACCAACCGATGTGCCCATTGCATTTGCAAGATCGTTTGCGCCGATACCCCAGGTCATGTAAAGGCCGAAGATAATGGCAAGAACGATAAATACGGTGCCGTAGGCGGTGATAATATCCATTGTGAGTCCCTGTATAAATTATTTGGAGAGAAAAAGGAGCAGGCGATCGGCAATATTTTCGGCCTGGTCTGATATGGATCCAAGCAGACCAATGAGCTGGTACCAGAACATGACGGAAACCGGGTCAAGGTGATGTTCGTTTTGAAAGAGCGTCCTTCTGGTCCTGTGCATGATGCTGTCGATATTGTGTTCTTTTCGCCGCACTCCTGATATCATTTCCTCAACTTTTTTCTGTTCCCGACCCTTGAAGCCTACCTGGAGCAGCTCGTCAAGCTGCTCAATCATGTCCTTGGTAGAGGCACTTATCTCCATCGTTCCTTCGAGCAGTTCATCAATCAGTGCTTTCAGCGCGTCGGGAACCGTCATCTCCCGGTAGAGAAGTATTTTTGCAATTTCCTCTGCAGTATCGGCAAGATGATCCTGGTCACTGATTAATTTCAGCAGGTCTTCCCGGTCTACCGGCAAGAGCAGGGTGTTGGGCATGTTGAATCTGAAGATGTGCTTGATTTGATCGGCTTCACTTTCCAGTCGAATGATTTCACCGCCATACTCCTTGAGCTGCTCATCGTCTTTTCGGTAGAGTGCATCCAGAAGTGGAGGGATGAAACAGATGCAGGAAAATACCATCCTCATGTGCTGCTGAATGGGTTTGAACGGTGACGTCCTGAACAGTCCGGAAAATGGAGTGGTTGACTTGATATTCATGAGCTTGGCCCCTGGCAGAAGATGCAAGTATGAATTGAAGGGTTGATGTGCGACCCGGTACGTATCTCTGTTTCTGTTTGCTGAAACCTTATGTATCAGTTTCTCTGGGTAAAGTTCAAGTAAGAAATTACTTTCTGTCGAAAAGCCGATACAAAGGTATCGCGGAGGTTTAAAGCCCTTATACTATAGTCTTAAAATGGGCTTATTGAAACCATTGTTGAACCATCCCCAGAAAAACAGATCCTAGCTTGTGCGCTTCAGCCTGCTGATCAACCTGCTCAGCGGTTCTGAGGGATAACTCAACGGAACCATTTTATCTTTTATCCTGACGAATAATGCGGGTCCTTCCTGGTGGGAGCTGAAGACGATATGGTGATTCTTTATGGAGCCGGCATTCTGCCATATGCTGCCGAAAGGATCGAGGGGGGTGTGACCAACGATTACCGGAATTGATTTGGCCTTTTGAAGTGTTCTTCTCAGTTCTTTGACGTCAGATTTTGGGTAGCCGGAGAGATAGTGGGGTCGCTTGACACGATTATTTGTCAAGATTTTTGCTATTTCAGGAAAGTTTCTGATATTTATCAATTGCTCTTTTGTTGTTCCAGAGCGTGGCGGGCCGGCGTGAATTGCAATGAATGAGTCAGATGAGATAATGTATGCCAGGCGGTCATAAAAGGTCTGCATGGCTTCCACATAGGCAGCCCCCCGTGTATCCATGAGATATTTTTTCATGATGAGTCCCTGGGGGATGCCGTTTTTAGCGAGATCCGGGTTGAAATCGTCATGATTGCCACGGATATAAAAAACATTTTTGGGAAAGGTCCGTTTTAACGAGAGGATCAGATCCATGATGACCGTTGAACCCTCCATGTTTTCCATTTCCCGGGCAATTTCTGAGTGAACCGCATCGCCGAGGATGCAGAGAAAGGCCCTGTTGGAACGTAGTGACTGGAGAATGGAGTTTTCGGTCAGGATTTTCAGAAGATTGTCAACCTGGCCATGCAGGTCGCCGATAAGGACAGGGGTCTGATCGTCAGGAAGTTCAAGCAGTCCGCCGGGTATGCCGGAGTCGTCAAGCGGCCGGAAAGACTCTGATGCCAGTATTTCATTAACCTCCAGAATCAACGACAGGCTGCTGCGTTTTTCAAGTCTATCGATTTTCCCGCCGAGTAGCGCCCGGGCTTCAAGCATGGTCGAGAGCCTGCTTGACGGTATTTCCTCGCGGCTGTCCTGTTCATCCAGCCGGACTATTTTTATCTTGTTTTCGGGAACAATGGGCCGGAAAATCAGGTCGCCATTTATGTTGGTGATGGAGACGTGGCGCTTGGCGACGTCTTTTTTAAAGAAAAAGAGATCGTCGTAATCCCCGTTTGCTCTTCCGATAATGACTGTTTCTCCCTGCCGGATTCTGGCAAACCCTCGAACAGTTTTAACGGAGCTGCTGCCAGGCTTTTTGATAATCCAGTTCTTGTGCAGGCGGAGATATCGTTTGTTTGCACCCAGCGGTATCTCGGGAGAAAGCTTCAGGTGAGTTCTGCCGATAACGATGTCTACACTTTTACCGTCATGGGAGATCCTGCCGGGAGAGTTCAGGTCCTTGAGTTTTCCGGTAATCGAGATCCAGGGAATCAGGCTCTCTTTGGTAAAAAGCTTTTTCCAACCTTCGAGCGTATTGAGGCCGGGACTCTGGCTTGCAACGGAGACCGCCCAGGGCGGCAGGGCAACAGCTCCTTTCTCGGAAATAAGCATCGGCGGCTCATGGATATCTCTGCGAATATAGACATTTAATCCGGCTCGGTGCAGATAGAGGGCGATCTCGCTGTAGGCCTGGACCTGGCGGTCAACCATCTCCAGCGTGAGTTTGGCATCAACCGGGAAGCAGCCGTCTTTCTGCCGGTTGAGTCGTTGGTTGTAGATCCGTTTGGAATCGGGGAGGATAAATTCAAAGATATAGCGGTCAATCCAGTTTGAACTGAGTCGCGAGCGTCCCCGGGGTGGAATCTTGATCTGGGGAAAATCAATTGTCAGTTTATCATAGGGGGTTTCCAGCCACTCCTGATCGAAGACGGTTAACGATTCACGCTGACCGACATAGGGAATCCCGAGGTGAATTTCCCGGGGCCGGTATACCAGGCTCCGGTCTTTCCACCAGTTTTTCCTTCTCAGGTCGAGATACCCCTCATTCGGCCAGCCTCTGATCTGGTTGATATAGTAGGATTTCCCGGCGCCGGGTGGACCGGTCACCACCAGCTGCCTGAACTCGAGGCCGATGGGAAGTTCAATTCCTCGGATAAGCTGAACCTCTTTAATCGGTTTAAGTATTTTATGAAGCGGATTTTTCATGGTAAGATGAAAAAAGGATGAACGGAATGACAATCATCAGTCTTTTATACAGGTTATGATGACGGTATCATATGACAAATGCGCTATTTAATCACTATTTAATCGTTTTCACTGTCATTTTAAATGAGCTGTATAAACGTTTGTAAATGACCGGAGCGGACCGTCTGTCTAGAGGCGGATTATGGGAGGACGAGGGGCATGGAAATAATCATTGGGTCATCACCACAGATTAATCGGGAGATTCCGTCAAAGCGATCACCGGCACCAGGCGCTGTGATCGAGGCTAAACTGCTCCATGTCAGGAAGCCGAGAAAAGGTATCGCCGGACCATCGGGGATGGAACGGCGTCAAAAGCAGACCCAAGACCCGCTGAAAGGAAGAGTCCTGACGGTGTTGGTACCTGATGCAACACTGTTGCCAAAAGATATTGAAAGCAACGAGTATCGGGTAATGCTGCGTTTCAGCAGGAAGTAGGGAGGAGAAGGTTCCTGCTGTTTCGTCCAAGCATGGAAGTTAAACCCGGCGCTTCCGCACAGCGGGGTGACAGATGACATCCGCATGTCACCCGACTGTTGCAGAATGCTTTGAAAATTTTACGGCAGGTAAGTGTCACCCATCAGAAATTTATCCACCTCTCTGGCACAGCCGCGTCCCTCGTTGATGGCCCAGACAACAAGAGACTGTCCTCTTCTGGCATCGCCTGCGGCAAAAACACCGTCAATATTCGTTGCGTAGCAGCCGTGATCAGCTTTTATGTTTGATCTTGGATCCCGTTCCAGGCCGAAGCGCTCGGCCAGATAATCTTCAGGACCGAGAAAACCCATGGCCAGGAGCACGAGGTCGGCCTCAACAACCCGTTCACTGTTGGGAAATTCACGGGGGAAAAAGAGCCCCTGTTCATCTTTTTCCCAGGAAACGGTGACGATATTCAGGGCTTTTACGTTGCCGTCTGCATCGCCTTCAAACCGCTTGGTCATAATCAGGTATTCACGGGGGTCCTTGCCCTGAGTGTATATCGCTTCTTTCTGGCCATAATCGACTTTAAGCGTTTTCGGCCATTGCGGCCAGGGGTTGTTCTCGCTGTCCCGTTCCATGCCGGGCTGCGGCAGAATTTCAAATTGAGAGACATAGGCAGCTCTATGTCTCAGGGCGGTTGCCACACAATCTGTTCCCGTATCGCCGCCGCCAAGTACAACGACCCTTTTGCCCTGAGCAGAAATAAATTTTTTATCACTGAACCTGCTGTCCAGAAGGCTCTTGGTGTTGGTTCTGAGAAAATCCATGGCGAAATGGATGTTGTTCAGACTGCGGCCTTCTACTGGAAGATCACGCGGCTTGGTGGCTCCGCAGGTAAGAACAACGGCATCGTGCTGATTTCGCAATTCTTCCGGGTCCAGGTTTTTGCCGACATCCATGCCTGTAAGAAATTCAATGCCTTCGGCAGAGAGCAGATCTACCCTGCGCTTAACAACTGATTTGTCAAGTTTCATATTCGGAATACCGTACATCAGCAAACCACCGATCCGGTCATCCCGCTCATACACGGTCACCAGGTGACCGGCACGGTTAAGCTGGGCGGCGCAGGCAAGTCCTGCAGGGCCAGAACCGATTACGGCAACTTTTTTGTCGGTGCGGACTGCTGGAGGCTCAGGAACGATCCAGCCGTTTTCAAATCCCCTGTCAATGATGGTTTGTTCGTTATCATGGATACTGACGGGGGGATCCGTTATACCGAGTACACATCCCGCCTCGCAGGGCGCCGGGCAGACACGGCCGGTGAATTCAGGGAAATTATTTGTATGATGAAGACGATCGAGTGCCTCCTTCCATCGGCCCCGATAGATCAGGTCATTCCATTCGGGAATCAGGTTGTTGATCGGGCAGCCGGTTGCGCCACCCTCGATAACAGCGCTCTGATGGCAGAATGGAACACCGCAGTCCATGCATCGGGCTCCCTGTTTGATGGACATCTGGTCGTCACGCAGTGTATATACTTCATCCCAGTCCTTCAACCGCTCGCGCATCGGCCGGGAGGGATTTGTTTTACGATTAAATTCGAGAAAACCGGTCGGCTTACCCATACTGTATTCTCCTTACAGACAGATCTTTATACAGCGGGGGGACATTATCCCCCCTTTGGTCATTATTGTGAGTGGATCACCTGAGCAACGTTCATCTCGACATCCCTGGCCTGGGTTTCGATCAGCATATTCTTGATATGCATATTGAAAGCCGCATCCATGATATCATTTTCATCACTGTACTTTTCGGTACTGCGCACCTTGCTGATGTAGTTCAGCATACGCTTGTAATCGGTCGGCATTACCTTGACAAACTGGTGTGACCATCTTTCCCAGTTATTGAGGATGCGGTCAGCAACCGTCGAGTCGGTTTTTGTCTGATGTTCTTCAATCAGCATCCGTAACATGTTGATTTCTTCGCGATCATCCAGTTCTTCGAGTTCAATCATGCCCATATTGCATTTACTTGGAAAATCACCGGATTCGTCAAGTACATAGGCGATTCCTCCTGACATTCCGGCGCCAAAATTAAGGCCGGTGGTGCCAAGAATGACAGCCCTGCCGCCGGTCATGTATTCACAGCCGTGGTCACCGACGCCTTCAACCACAACCTCGGCACCTGAGTTCCTGACACAGAAACGTTCTCCAGCGATACCGCGGATAAATGCCTTGCCGCCGGTAGCCCCGTAGAGGGCGACATTGCCGATAATGATATTTTTTTCTGCTGCAAATTGCGCGGCCGCATCTGGATAGACGCTTAAATGACCGCCCGAAAGGCCCTTGCCGAAATAATCATTGGCGTCGCCTTCCAGTTCGAGGTCAACCCCCCGGGCGGCAAATGCGCCAAAAGATTGCCCTGCCGAGCCGCGGAACTTCAATTTAATTGTGCCGTCAGGCAGCCCGGCGCCCTCGTAGCGTTTGGATATCTCGTTGGAAAGAAGGGTGCCGATACTCCTGTCGGTGTTGTTGACTGCATAGGATGCTTCAACCTGTTCGCCATTGTCAAGAGCAGGCTTTGCAGCTTCGAGGAGTTTCCAGTCGAGAATTCCATCCATCTGGTGATTCTGGGTTTTGAAGCAATAAAGCCCTTCCTCTTCGCCGCTGGTCTCGCGAAATATAATCGGGGAGAGATCCAGTCCGCTGTATTTCCAGTGATCGATATCATCCCGAAACTTCAGGCAGTCGGCCTGGCCGACCATTTCATTGATGGTTTTGAACCCGAGTTCGGCCATGATTTCGCGCAATCCCTGAACAAGAAATTCAAAAAAGGTTATCACGTGCTCCACCTTGCCGGTATATTTGGAGCGCAGGTCCTCGCGCTGTGTGGCGACACCGACCGGACAGGTGTTGGAGTGGCACTTTCTCATCATAATGCAGCCTTCGACAACGAGTGCTGCTGTTGCGATTCCCCATTCCTCTGCGCCAAGAAGGGTGGCAACGGCAAGATCCCGAGAGGTCTTCAGCTGGCCATCGGTCTGGACAATGATGCGGTTGCGCAGCCTGTTGCGTACCAGCGTCTGGTGTGTCTCGGCAAGGCCGAGTTCCCAGGGAAGGCCGGCATGTTTGATGGAGCTGATCGGCGAGGCGCCAGTACCTCCATCGTAGCCCGATATCAGTACAGCATCTGCCTTGGCCTTGCAGACCCCTGCGGCAACCGTGCCGACACCGGTTTCAGAAACGAGTTTGACGTTGATCCGGGCATCACGGTTGGAATTTTTGAGATCGAAGATGAGCTGGGCGAGGTCCTCGATTGAATAGATATCATGATGCGGTGGTGGTGAGATCAGCCCGACGCCCGGTGTCGAGTTCCTGGTTCTGCCTATCCAGCCGCTGACCTTGTGCCCCGGAAGGTGGCCGCCCTCACCGGGCTTTGCTCCCTGTGCCATTTTAATCTGCAGCTCTTTGGCCTTGCTCAGGTAGTAGCTGTTAACGCCGAATCGTCCTGAAGCAACCTGCTTGGTTGCGGAACAGCGGTCATCGCCATTGGGAAGGAGCTTGTAGCGAACCGGGTCTTCTCCGCCTTCCCCGGAGTTTGATTTACTGCCGATGCGATTCATGGCAATGGCCAGAGTGGTGTGGGCTTCCCAGGAAATAGAGCCAAACGACATGGCGCCGGTTGCAAATCGTTTGAGAATGTTCTCAGTAGGCTCAACGTCTTCAAGCGGAATAGGCTTTCTCGTCGGGCTAAAATCCATGAGTCCCCTGAGGGTGTATGCAGCTTTGCTCTGCTTGTCGATTGTACGGCAGTACTGCCTGTATTTTTCGTAGTTCGATTCCCTGGTGGCTTCCTGGAGCAGGCGGATCGTCGTCGGATTAAAGAGATGCCGCTCACCGCCCTGGCGCCAGCTGTAGTCTCCACCTGAATCAAGGACCTTGCCGCCGCCGCCCCGCAGGGGGAAACCCTTGCGATGTTTGCGCAGGGTTTCCTCGGCGATCTGATCAAGTCCCAATCCTTCGATGCGGCTCACCGACCCGCTGAAATAGGTGCTGACGACTTGCTGATTGATTCCAAGAATTTCAAAAATCTGAGCTCCCTGGTAGGAGGCCAGCGTGGAAATCCCCATTTTTGAGAAAATTTTCATCAAGCCGTCGTCGATCGCCTTGACATAGTTGGCGATAACTTTATCTGCTGTCGTTTCGCCCAGGATGCCCTTCTTGTAGAGATCGACAAGTGATTCAAAGGCGAGATAGGGGTTGACAGCTGAAGCGCCGTAGCCGAGCAGCGTGGCAAAATGATGGACCTCGCGAACGTCTGCGCTCTCGACGACAATATCCACCATGCCGCGTTTCCCGGTCCGGATGAGGTGGTGATGCACCGCACCGGTGGCCAGAAGGGACGGAACCGCTGCATGGTCGCTGTCCGTGCCGCGGTCAGAGAGCAGAATTATGGAGTAGCCGTCATCAATTGCGTCTTCGGTATAACGACAGATCCTGGCCAGGGCGTTGCCAAGGCGTCCCTGGCGGCCGTCAGCCTTGAAGAGTGTTTCCAGAGTCTTCGTCTGAAAATGTTTATGATCGGCATAACGCAGCTTCTCCAGTTGTTCATTAAGCAATACCGGCTGGTGGATGGCAATTCGACAGCAATGCTCCGGTGATTCGGTAAGGATATTTTTGAAACCGCCGACATAGGTGCGCAGATCCATGATCACTTTCTCACGGATCGGGTCAATCGGCGGGTTGGTTACCTGGGCAAATAACTGTTTAAAGTAATGCGAGAGCTGCTGGGGACGATCGGAAAGGACAGCCAGGGGGTTATCGGCACCCATGGATCCAAGCGGCTCTTTGCCGTCTCTACCCATGATTGCAAGAATTTCACTGAGTTCTTCGTAACTGTATCCGAAGGCAAGCTGACGTTTGAATAAACGTTCCTGCCTGGGCTGCAGGTGTTCTTCCGTTGGCTGCTCCAGATCGTCAAGATAAATCAGACCCTTGTCGAGCCACTGACGATACGGCTGACGGGAGCAGATATCGTTTTTCAACTCCTCATCGGTAATAATGCGACCTTCAGCAAGATCAGCCACGAACATCTTGCCGGGCTGGAGTCTGCCCCTGAATTTTACGATAGCCGGGTCGATATCGATAACCCCTGATTCTGAAGCCATAATGACGGTATCATCCTCGGTGACGCAATAGCGGGAAGGCCTCAGCCCATTGCGATCAAGGGTTGCCCCGACAATTACGCCGTCAGTAAAGCAGATCGATGCAGGGCCGTCCCAAGGTTCCATCAGAGCCGAATAAAACTCGTAAAAGGCTTTCTTCGTCTCACTCATCGTCGTGTGATGCTGCCAGGCTTCGGGAATCATCATCATCAGGACGTGAGGCAGGGAACGACCGCTCAGCACGAGCATTTCAACGACCATATCAAGGTTGGCCGAGTCAGAGGCGCGTTCATCGCAGATCGGAAAAACCATTTCCAATTCATCGCGGCTGAACGCACTGCACTCCAGCAGAGCCTCCCTGGCACGCATCCAGTTAATGTTGCCCCTGATGGTGTTGATTTCACCATTATGAGCGATGTAGCGAAACGGCTGGGCAAGTTTCCAGGAAGGGAAGGTGTTGGTAGAAAATCGTGAATGCACCAGCGCAATCGACGAGACCATACGACTGTCTATCAGATCGCGGAAGTACAATGGCACCTGTGCCGTCGTGAATTGACCTTTGTAGTTGATGGTTTTGTAGGATGAGGAGATAATGGTAAAATCCTCTCCTCCATCAGCGACTGTCTCGTGAACCAAACGTTCGGTGTAATTTCTGAGAATAAAAAGTTTCCTTTCAAAGGCATCGAGACCCATACCATCGGGACGACCGATAAATACCTGCTGAACACTGGGCTCAGAGTCTCTTGAAGTTTGTCCGAGATCTGAATTGTCACTTGGTGCGCTGCGATACCCGAGCAGAAAAAGGCCGATTTCTTCTATTGTACGATCAAAGATTGTCCTGCAGGCTGCCTGGGCTTCCTTTTTTTGGGGGAAAAATGTCATGCAGACGCCATATTCTCCAGGCCCTGGAAGCTCAATTCCCTCAGCAGGGCAGACTTCCGAGAAAAAATCATGCGGCAGCTGGATGAGAATTCCTGCACCGTCGCCGCTTTTCAGGTCGAAACCGGTACCACCCCGATGCTCCATCCTGAATAACATGGAAAGCGCGTCGCTGATGATTTTATGGCTCTTGCGACCTTTGAGGTTGGCGACAAAACCAATCCCGCAGCTGCTGTGTTCAAATTCAGGCCGATAGAGGCCTTTTGTCTGGTTACGGTTCATTTGTTATCACTACCCCTGCTGAAATAAATTGTCTGGATATCCTGTCATGTCTTGCGATGTCGAGCATCTTCGACGGCCTTTTGCAGTATTTTGATAAACTCCTGATGAGATGGGGTCAGTTTTCGCTGTTTTTTGTAAATAATACCGAGCGGACGCGTGAGTGTAAATCCGGACAGCGGCCGAGCGCAGAGCGTGCCGATGATCAGTTCACGCTCCACAGTTGGACGTGGTAATATCGACAGGTACAGGCTGTCTTCAACAGCCCGCTTGATAGCTTCGATGTTGTCAAATCGCATCAGGACCCGCTGACTGACTCCTATTTCTTTGAGTCCATTGCTGATCCGGCGGGAAATAGAGAGTCCCCGGTCAAAACCGACAAAAGGCAGGTTGTCGAGCTGGGCGGGTAAAATCTCTTTGGCTCGCGCCAGCTCATGCAGCGGTGAGCAGACGATGACCAGTTCCTCTTCACCGCAGGAAATAACCTTGAGCTCACGGCGGCCCGGTGGAAAGGATACGATGCCCAGATCAAGTTCATCTACCAGGACTCGCTCTACGATGATTTCCGGATGGAGATATTCGACATGCAGATCATCAGCAGTGTTACCATCATTAAAAACCTCGGTACACTGGGTCATGTAGCAGAAACCGACCGAATAGATGCTGCCGACACGCAGTTTTCTTTGTTTCTTGCCCAGGGATCCGCTGATCTCCCTCTCGAGACGATCATAGGAATGCAGTACATCGCGGCAGAAATCATAGCAGCGGCGGCCGTTGTCGGTGATTTTCCAGGGACGAACGGAGCGGTTGATAAGTTCCGCACCCAACTGTTTTTCGAGGCGATGAACAGACTGGCTTGCCGTAGACTGAGTAATATTATTTATCTCAGCTGCTTGCGAGAAACTGTGATGAGCGACAACATCGCAAAAAATTTTCAAGGCCTTCAGCTGCATAACCATATCCTTTTTTCTGTTGAGGAAAATGCAGATTTATAATGTAAATAAATTAATGTCAAGTCCTTTTAGTATTAATAAAATTAATACTATGTGGGATGGATGATACGTTCAGAAATTATGGACAGACTCTGTTAGGCGAGGCGTAAGGGCCAGAGTCGAGACGGCTTACACGTCAGGAAAGAAAGAGGTAACAGGCACTTCCGCGTTCCGGGATAGATTGAAATTCGGCGCTGTGATGAAAAGGGCTGTTAATGCGGTTATTCGTGCAGACCCACGGATAAAAATCAGGCTGGGGTCCGGGGAAGCCTGAATCGGTAGCTGAAAAAATACTGTTTTATTTGATGATGTTGCGGAGATTTTTTACCTTGTCCACTTTTTCCTTAACTTCTGCAACTTCCTTGACACCGGGGATGTCGTTGAGAAGATTAGTGCCTCCGTCTTCAACCTCGCTGACTCCTTTTTTAAATGAAGAAATTGCTTTGCCAAGTCCTGAACCAATCTCGGGCAGTTTCTTACCGCCGAAAACCAGAAAAGCAATACCGAGAATGACGATCAACTCCGGTGTACCAAGTCCGAACATGGGGGCTCCGATGAGAGTAATATAAGTGTTTTCAGGTTGTTGTATCGTTTTTATCTGCCGGCTTTTCTTCGTCGATTTTCTTGGCGTCTTCTTTTGAGGTGGCATCTTTAAAATTCTTGATTCCCTTGCCGATTCCAGAGCCGATCTCAGGTAACTTGCCCGCGCCGAAAATAATCACGATTATAACCAGTATTACTATCAGCTCAGGCATTCCAAGTCCGAACATAACCTACCTCTATTGAAATCTGTATCTCTAACGTCACCGGTCCAGATGAGTGACAATGGTATCTGCTTCAAGGCTGAATGTAGAGTAGTCTGGCGAGAAAGTCAAGCTGGCAAGTGAGCAGGGTGAAAGATCATTTCAGCGGTTGAGAACCCCCGGTCAAGGCGGCTGCTGCTATGCTCCGTGATCCGCCTCCCGCAGTGCGATAATTTTTCTACTGATCTCCTGCATCCGCGAAATGACACTATCCTCGTCAATTGTTGTCAGTATGCGGTTTTTCATTACTACCCTGCCGTTGATGACGGAATGAATGACATCTGCACCCCGGGCTGAATAGACCAGGTGTGACGGAAGGTTGTAAAGCGGGATGAGGTGAGGCTGGTTCAGGTCTAAAACAATGCAGTCGGCTTTTTTGCCGGGAATGAGGGTGCCGATCTCCTTTTCTGCATGCAGTGCCCGAGCACCGCCTAGGGTTGCAGCGCAGAGTGTCGTCTCAGCATCCATCGTGGTCGGATCGCAGGCAATTGCCTTATGGGTCTTGGCGACACTGCTCATTTCAGAAAACATGTCGACGTTGTTGTTGCTGGCACTGCCATCGGTGCCTATTGATACAGGAACACCCTGCCTGAGGAGTTCCGGAATTGGGGCAATACCGGATGCAAGCTTCATGTTGGATTCGATGCAATGACTGACACGCACCTGTTTTTCAGAGAGCAGAAGGATCTCTTCCTGGTCAAGCTTCACACAGTGAGCAGCAAGCGTCTGCTCATCGAGTACACCGAGCTTGTCAAGATGGCGGACCGGGCTGGTGCCGTATTGTTCCCGGCAGTTGCGCACTTCTTCATCACTTTCAGAAAGATGGATGACAAAGAGGCTCCCGTGTTTTTCGGCGAGCTGCCGGCAGCGGGTCAGCAATGATGGCGAGCAGGTGTATACGCTGTGGGGATCAACCGTTACCGACAGCAGCGGATGATCCTTGAATTGAGAGAACATCTCCTCGACATACCTGATTCCATTCTCCAGCGGACCATAGGATGGTGAGGGGAAATCATACAATACTTCCCCGACCCAGCATCTGATGCCGGATTTTTCAGCTGCACGGGCGACATCTTTTGCAAACAGGTACATATCGCAGAAGCTCGTCGTTCCAGATTTGATCATTTCAACGATAGACAGCAGGGTTGAATCGTAGACAATCTCGCCGGTCAGGCGCGCCTCGATCGGGAAAATATGTTTCTGCAGCCAGGTCATCAAAGGAAGATCATCGGCAAAACCGCGGAAACATGCCATCGGCGCATGGGTATGGGTATTAACCAGACCCGGCATGATCAGACCGTGCGCTTCATGGATTTCACTGGCGCGGGGATAGCGGGCACAAAGATCGCAGCGACGGCCTGTTTCGATAATCGTATCTCCTGCAATAGCGAGCGCACCATCACTGATAGCATCCTTCTGGCGCCATGTCGGCATCAGGTAGCGCCCGGAGATAATGAGTTCTGCGGAATCATTCAATGTGGCCATGGCGTCCTGTCCCCCCCTATGTCAGCCTGCTGACGATCTCGGCAATGAGCTGCTCAAGCTGCGGTTTTGTCGCCTCGGCATTTTCAATGATCTCCTCCAGGCTGATCGGCTGCATATTGTCAGGATTGTTGACATTTGCAATAACGGAAAGACCAAGAACCCGCATGCCGCCATGAACGGCAACAATCACCTCCGGCACGGAGGACATACCGACCGCGTCGCCTCCACTGTCCCTGAGCCAGCGGGTTTCTGCCGGAGTTTCCAGGCTGGGGCCGGGAACGCAGGCGTAGGTGCCGGTTATAACCTTGCTGATTTCACACCTGTCAGCGCAGTCAAGAGCCGACCTGATCAGAGCGGGGTCATAGGGGAGAGAGAAATCGGGAAAGCGGGGGCCCCAGGCGTCGACGTTGGGGCCTCTGAGCGGGTTTTCACCGAGAAAATTGAGGTGATCCCGTATCACCATGATCGTTCCGGGAAGAAATAACGGGTTGAGTCCTCCAGCGGCGTTCGTCAGCATGAGAATCCTGGCTCCCAGAGCACGAATTACCCTGATGGGAAAGGTGACCTGTTTTGTGTCGTAGCCCTCGTAATAATGGAATCTGCCGGAGAGGATGATGACCGGTATGTCCCTGAGCGTACCGACGATCAGTCTGCCCTGGTGACTTGATACCGTAGAGCGCGGGAAAAATGGTATATCGGCGTAGTCTATTGACTTTACTGCGGTGACCTGTTCCGCCAGACCGCCAAGTCCGGTGCCAAGCTGAATTGCAATTTTGGGCGGGGTGGAAACAAATCCCTGTAAAAATAGAACAGCCTGGTTGACCTGATCAACATAGGCTGAAATGTCACTCGTCATGAGATACTGATAGCGTGTTCTTCCAAGTAGGCCATGATCTTTGAGGTACTGGCTTCCATCAGCTCACAGCGTGATTTCCTGGTCATTATTTCGGCAAGCGCAGCGGGGAGTTGAACGGGACTCTTGAGTGCCTTTTCAACGGTGTTTCCGAATTTTGCCGGATGAGCTGTCGCCAGGCAGACAACGGGAACGCCCTTTTTGCTGACGTTCAGTGCCGCCCGCACCCCCACTGCCGTATGAGGATCTAGCGTGTAGGCGTGTTTGCTGAAATAGTGTGAGATGGTATCAAGGACCTCTTTTTCTGAAACCGACGAAGATTGAAAATCTCTTCGTATATGCTCGAGGTAGCCGCCAAGCTCGAGACGTCCTTCCCTCTGGAATTTTTTCATCGCCTCTCTTACCCGGGAAGGCTCTTCGTCATACAGGTAGTAGAGGTAACGTTCAAAATTCGATGCCGCCTGTATATCCATGGACGGGCTCGAAGTTTTTCTGACTTCGCCGAGCGAGTAGTCACCGTTCTTGACGAAACGGGAGAGAATGTCATTCTCGTTGGTGGCCAGAATAAGTTTGTTGATAACGCCTTCCGGCAGCATCTTCTTGGCTATGTATCCTGCAAAGATGTCTCCGAAGTTGCCTGTCGGCACCGAGAATGCACAGGAGCGGACCTTTTCATGGGCAGTAATATGCAGGCAGCTGCAGATATAATAGACAACCTGGGCCAATATCCGTGCCCAGTTGATCGAGTTGATGGCCCCGAGCCGCATCCTTGATTTGAACGTAGTATCGCCGAAAATGTTTTTTATGATTGCCTGGGCGTCATCAAAGGTTCCTTCTATGGCGATATTATAGACATTGGCATCCGTCACGGTGGTCATCTGCTTTTCCTGAACAGGACTGATGCGCTTGTGGGGGTGAAGGATGAATATGTTCATCCGCCGTCGACCCCGAACCCCGTAAATTGCCGCACTGCCAGTATCGCCAGAGGTTGCACCGATAATATTCATGACGCCGTCATCGCGCTCGAGCAGGTACTCGAAAAGATTGCCCAGGAATTGCAGGGCAATATCCTTGAATGCCAGCGTCGGACCGTGAAAGAGTTCTAAAATGTGCAGATCATCAAGGTGAACAAGTGGGGTGATTGCCTGGTGATTGAATGTTGAGTAACTTTTCTGAAGAAGGTTTCTGAGATCAGCAGCAGGAATATCGTCGATGAATCTGGACATGACTTCGAAGGCAAGATCCTGATATGAGAGCTCACGCCATGATTCAAAGGTTTCCATATCGATACGGGGAATGGCACGAGGCAGCAGCAAACCTCCGTCTTCTGCAAGACCCATCATTATCGCTTCTGTGAAACTTATGGAGGAGACCCCTCCTCGAGTGCTGAGATATTGCATAGCTGTGTATGGATTAGTGTATGATCTGGTTATCGATCCAAAAGCGCTTCAGGTTACGCCCTTTTCAGTCTTTTTTGCCCGGGTTGCAGCTTAAAGCGCTTCAACCCGGGGGGCATCATGCCAGAGCCCTTCAAGATCATAAAAGTCCCTTTGTTCGTTGTAGAACACATGGACGATGACATCACCGAAGTCCAGGAGTACCCATTTCCCTTCCTGTAACCCTTCTGCACGGGCTGTCTTTATACGTTTTGAGCGCAGTTCATTTTCAAGTCCTTCCGCGAGCGCCTGAACATGCCTGGTAGAGCGGCCGCTCATGATAACAAAAAAGTCGGTAAACGAGGAAATTTTCCGGACATCGAGCACGACGACATCTTCAGCTTTGTTGTCTCCTGCAATGCGGGAACAGCTGCGGGCGAGTTCCATACTTTCAAGGTTCTGGTACTCTTCTTTCAATTGTTTCATATTCTCTTTGTGCCGTTTTATAACGTAAGTGTCAATTCTTTTTGTTGTTCTTCTGAGACTTTCGCGGGGGAAACTCAAAACTGATTTTGCCCGTTTTCTCAAGGATGAGATAGGCGTCGAACGGTCTTTTTTTCTTGGAGATAAACCCTTTGATCAATGATGTTTTCCCTTTGTTCAGCATCTGCCGGATATGCTCCGGAGATATTTCCTTTGCAAGTATCAATTTACTGATTTTGAGTCCTTTTTTCCCATCATTTTCAAGAGCAGAGAATGACATATAGCCGGTCTCTGTTTCATAGACCTCAGTCTGGTCGATTGGCGATTTGCCAAGGGATCCGGACTTTTTGATGGAATCTATGTCGAGGTCGGCTGTTGAGTCGGCAAAGAGGAAATCGACCTTGTTGCTCTTGAGCCTGACGGAAGCGTTGAACGGTTTGCCTTTTTTTGAGCGGAAGTCGGGAAAAGGGCCGATTGTCTCCCCTTTTATCAGGGCGACGATTTCGGTTATCTTCATCACTCTTCCTCCCAGTATTTTTCGGATGCTGATTGTTTCGTCTTCGCTGATGTAGGCGCTGGGAGTTTCGTAGAATAGTTTGCCGTCGACCGGGCTGAATAACGCTGTTTTTCGCCCCTTGGTGTCATCGAAGTTTTTTATCCGCTCGGTTATCTGTGCGGTCAGGTCCCTGATTTCCCTCATGAAACGGTTTCTGGTCAACGAACCTTTAAGGATCAGGTTAAGTTTGTATTCCCACTCACCGGTCATCTCGGGTGAGGCAAGAACGTCAATGTTCATTGCCTCCAGAAGGCTGAGCAGTTCAAATGCCTTTCCGGTTGGAGCGAGTTCCTTGCCTTCCCTGACCAGGTATTTTTCATTTATCAGTTTTTCTATGATAGCAGCGCGCGTTGCCGGTGTGCCAAGCCCCCGCTCTTTCATGGCCTCTGCAAGTTCTTCATCATCAAGCAGCTTTCCCGAATTTTCCATGGCAGAGAGCAGTGTCGCTTCAGAATAGCGGGGGGGAGGTTTCGTTTCCAGTTTTTCCTGCTTGACGGCGGTGCAGTTGACCTCGCTTGCCGCAGGTATCGGCTTGAGCATACCTGATCCGGTTTCGCTCTTTTCCTGGAGGTAAACAGCCTTCCAGCCGGCTTCCTTGAGAATCCTGCCCTCGGTCAGAAATGTCTCTTTTTCGACTGTCGAAATTCTTCTGGTATTCAGGTAGCGGGCGGGCGGAAAAAAGATGGCCAGAAAGCGCTGGACGACCATCCGGTAAATTTTCATCTCAGCGTCGCTGAGCTGAGCTGGTATTATATTGGTAGGAATAATCGCATGGTGATCGGAGACCTTGGCATTGTTAAATATACGTTTATCGGCCTTGATGTACTTTTTCTCAAGAATGATCCGGGCGTAAGAGCTGTATTGCCATGATTTCTGGGTCAAGACCACAGACGACACGGTCTTCTTATAATCCTCGGGCAGGTGTCGCGAATCAGTTCTCGGGTAGGTAAGCGCCTTGTGCCGCTCGTAGAGCGCCTGAGCAATGGTGAGGGTGTTCTTGGCAGAGAAGCCAAACCGGGAATTTGCCTCTCTCTGCAGAGATGTCAGGTCATAGAGCTGCGGGGCAATTTGGCTGGTCTCCTTGCTGGTGTCCTTTACCTTCGCACGCTTGTTCAGGCATCTCCTGGCGATCTCCTCGGCCTTTTCAGGTTCCCAGATCCTGTCAGCCTTTTTTTCGGGATTATCGTTATCTTTTTTAAAACCGGAGTCAATCCATTTGCCGGTGTACTCGTCACGGTCAAATGAGAAGGTGGCAAGAAGACTTGTGTACGGCTGCGGTTCAAAGCTTAAGCGCTGCTGTTCCCTGCTTACCAGCAGAGACAGGGTCGGCGTCTGGACCCGGCCGCAGGGGGTCAGAAAAAAACCGCCAAAGCGTGAATTGTAGGCAGTCAGCGCCCGGGTTGCATTGATACCGATGAGCCAGTCGGATTCAGAACGGCAGAGCGCTGCGTCTTCAAGTGTCAACATTTCGGAATTTTCCCGGAGCGATGAAAATCCGTTTCTGATCGCCTCGTCGGTCATAGACTGCAGCCATAACCTCTTGACCTGCTTGGCGGCAACAGATTTGTTTCTGACGTAATTGAGAATATACTTAAAGATGAGCTCGCCTTCACGACCGGCGTCACAGGCGTTAATGATCAGAGAGACATCTTTCCGCCTGATCAGTTTCTGCAGCGCGTTGAGCTGTGATTTGGTGGAGTCCAGCCCTTTGAGAGGAAAGTTTTCCGGCAATATCGGCAGGTCCGCCATATTCCATTTTTGAAAACGTGAATCCATTTCCTCCGGATAGCAGATTGAGACTAGGTGGCCGATGGCATACGAAACGATGTAGTCGCTGCCTTCATAGTGAGTCCTGCTCTTCTTGAAAGATCCGGGAAGAACTTTTGCCAGATCACCGGCTACACTTGGTTTTTCTGCAATTATCAATGTTTTTGTGTTCATCTGATGGCCACTGTAGTGATCGTTTATACCGGGGACTCATGCAAAACACGGCAAGGTAAGATTTCATGCATGCTGTCTGCCTGAAGCAGGGCAAATATGATGCAAAACTACAAACAATGACGCTAATGAGGATATCCGACCGGGTGGGTGTTTTTTGTTAAATTTGACAGACGTTGTATTAATCATGGGTCCATTTGTCAATCTTAAATGTATGGATCTGTCGCCGGAGATGCCCTCTTAGAGATCAGATAACAGCATGATATAAAACCTGGTTTATCCTATCATCCCCTATCTGAAGAACGTTTCTGCGCCCGCTTTGACCGCTAGGGGGGGCTCCTTCGGCAGTTCCCGGCCAGCAGAGTCCACGGTGCTTTCCAACGATGGTTGCCCCGGTACTACTTCTTGACAAGATTTAAATAGTGTGTTTAATTGACAGGTTCTGGATGGATAAAATGGATTGACGCGGGTATAGCTCAGTTGGCAGAGCGCAAGCTTCCCAAGCTTGAGGTCGCGAGTTCGACCCTCGTTGCCCGCTCCATTGATGGTTGCGAGATGTTCCTTTCGCTTCCCCTGTAACCGTCCGGAGAGGTTATACCTGGAGTACATCGCGTACAGACAGGCGATTGAAAGTGGGCTCTGCCCGCTTTTTTTTATGGTTAAACAACTATTGTCCAAAGAGTTTTGCACGGCTGGACTCCTCTGGGCTGAGAGGTTATGACTGATTTTGTAACAGAGAGAATCCGGGAGTTTGCCGCAACGCTTTTACCCTCCATGGGGCTTGAACTTTATGACGTTCACTACCGGAGAGAAGGGCACGGCTGGGTCGTGCGGCTGATCATCGACAGTGTCAACGGTATCAGCCTCGATGATTGCTCGCGCGTGAGCCGGGAAACGAGCGACTTTCTTGATGTTGAGGATCTCATTGATCATGCCTATCATCTTGAGGTGTCGTCGCCTGGTGCTGAACGGACATTGCGTAATCCTTCAGAATGCGAGCGTTTTGTTGGAGAGAGAATACGCCTGAAAACAAAGGAAGAGGTTGAGGGGCAGCGTGTGTTTGCCGGAATGCTCGAAGCAGTTGCGGAGAAAACACTTGTAATCGTGACAGAAGACGGGAAAAAATACGTTTTCCCCTGGGAGCACATAAAAAAAGCTCGTTTGACGCTGTAATGGGATTTGTACACAGCTCAGACAAGAGAAATGCAGGACCGTAAATGGGACCGGAAGTGCATATTTCGAGGTAATACAAATGATATCGGATTTAAAGCGTATCATCGATCAGATTAGCAGGGATCGCGGATTTGACAAAAATCTTCTAGTTGAAGCTATCGAAGAGGCAGTTGCCTCTGCAGCACGGAAAAAACTCGGCAGCAGGCGGGATATTGAAGTCCGCTACAATGAAGAGTTTGGTGAAGTTGAGGTATTTCAGTTCCGCAGTGTTGTCGAGAATGCTGAAGATGAGCAGACCGAAATCGGTCTTGAGGATGCCAAACTGCTGGATCCTGAGGTTCAGCTTGGTGATGAGCTTGGCGAAAAGATGGAGAACATAACCGATCTGGGGCGGATTGCGGCCCAGTCCGCCAAGCAGGTTATTATTCACCGGATGAAGGATGCCGAGCGCGAGGTGATCTTTGACATGTTTAAAGATCGTCAAGGCGAGGTTGTCAGCGGTATTGTGCAGCGATTTGAGCGGGGCAACATGATCATCAATCTTGGCCGTACAGACGCTATTTTACCGAAAGATCACCAGATTCCCAAACGTTCATTCAAACAGGGTGACCGGATACGGGCCTACCTGATGGAAGTGCGTCAGAACAGCAGGGATTCTCAGCTTGTACTGTCTCGAACCGCAGATGAGTTCCTGGCCAAACTGTTTCAGATGGAAGTTCCGGAGATTGCCGAAGGTATTGTCAGGATAATGGGCGTTAGCAGGGAACCGGGATTCAGGGCAAAGATCGCCGTCAGTTCCAGTGAATCAGACGTTGATCCGGTAGGTGCCTGCGTGGGGATGAAAGGGTCCCGCGTGCAGAATGTTGTCCAGGAGCTCCAGGGTGAGCGGATTGATATTGTCACCTGGAGCCCTGATCCGGCAAAATACGTCTACAATGCACTGGCTCCGGCTCATGTGAGTATGGTCAGGGTCGACGAGGATGCCAATTCGCTGCTGGTTGTTGTTCCCAACGATCAATTGTCTCTGGCAATTGGCCGGCAGGGCCAGAATGTCCGTCTTGCCTCACGCCTCATGGGCTGGCGCATCGACGTGAAGAGTGAACAGCGTTATGCCAATCTGGAGGATGCCGGATATCAGAGTCTGCTGAAAATTGCAGGTATTGACGAAGCCCTTGCCGACCAGTTATTTGCAAAAGAGATAAAATCTGCTGCTGATTTATCCAAGACTGCGGTGGAAGAGTTGATTATAATCAGGGCCATCGATGATGATTTCGCCCAGCAGCTAATAGATGGTGCTGCCAGGGTTGCCGCCGAGGAGCCAGTGGAGGATGAACAGCCGGAAGAACCGGGTGGTGTTAAAACAGATGGTGCTGCCAGGACTGCCGCCGAGGAGCCAGCGGAGGATGAACAGCCGGAAGAGTCCGATGGTGAGGAAACAGATGACGGGATTGAACATCTGGATAAAGGAATCAGCCTGGAAGGTGATGGTGTTTCCGAACCGGATAGCGGTGTTGAAAAGAAGTGAAAAGAGGTCTGAAACGTCAGCCTGTAAGGACATGCATCGTTTGTCATGGTAGACATATCAAGAAAGATCTGGTTCGGCATGTGTGGAAAGATTCCGGGCTTCTGGTTGACAACGGGCAGGTCATGGCGGGACGCGGCGGCTATTGCTGTAAAAGGGAAACATGCCTGTTGCAGGTTGCTCTTTCGGAAAGAAGATTGAAGCGAGCATTTCGCCTGGATAATAGGCGTTCTTAAGGCAATAAATTATAGACGGGTACGCTTCTTTTTGGTACCGGTTGTGGATAACAGAAAGATGGTTTTTCAGGAGTAAGGGATGAGCAGGGTTAGGATTTATGAGTTGGCAAAAGAAGCAGGGATGAGCAGTAAAGCACTTGCGGATAAATTGATCGCCGGCGGCTACGACATCAAAGGTCACAGTTCCACGGTCGATGAAGAAACTGCTGATCAGATCCGCAAGACGATGCTTCAGGATACCAAAACCGAACTGGTGGAAAAAAGAATTGATGCTGCTGAAGGCTCACCCACGGTAATCAGGCGGCGGACAACGATCATTCGGCGCAGGCCAAAAACCGAGGAAAGCGGTGATGATGGGATCGCCATGCAGGAGCCCGGTGTCGAGGGTGACTCCTCAGATACTATGGAAGCTGCGCTTTCAGAGCTGGATAGCCCCACCGATGATGCAGCGCCGGATACGGCTGAGACGGGTGAGCTGAAATCAGAAGAGGTTGACCCTGAATCTCCTGTTGAAACGGACGATGCTTCTACACCTGAAACTGTTGAAGCGCTTGAAAAACTGAGCGAACCTGCTGATGATTCCGAGGCTGCTTCTTCAACACCTGATAGAGAGGAAAAGAGTGAGGAAGAGCTGAAGGCTGTCAAAAAAGATAAAAAGAAAGGGAAAAAGCAGCCAAAGGTCGAACGCAAAACAGTCGCCCGTGTTGTCGGAACGATCGAATTGCCGATAGAAAATGAGACAGAAAAAGAAACACGACCCCGCTCCAAAAAGGGCGGAAAATCGACCGCTTCAAGATCTACAAGGCCAAATATCAGTGCCACCGTTCCCGATGATGCCATTGGAGAAAGTGCGGAACGTGGCAGAAAAAAGGGCAAACGGGGCCTCCCTGACGATGATGACCGTGACCGGCGAGGGAAAGCTGTACGCAAGGGCAAGAAGAGTGTCAAATTCACTCATTTTGACAGCGATTACCAGCGCGCTGGAAAGCGGGGCAAACGCGGCAGGGGGCGGCTTGATAAAAAAGTGTCGCCGTCCACTATCGAGATGAAGGCCAGTAAAAAGAAAATAACCATTTACGACACCATAACCGTCGGCGATCTCGCCGCGAAAATGAAGCTCAAGGCCAACGAGATTATCGGCAAGTTAATGGGTCTTGGCGTTATGGCTACGATGAATCAGGCGGTTGATTTCGACACGGCAACATTGATCGCCAATGATTTTGGGTATGAGATCGAGCAGGGAATGACCGAAGAGATCGGCGTTCAAATGCTCGAAGCCCGGGAGGAAGGGGGGGATACGAAACCCAGATCCCCGGTGGTAACCGTTATGGGGCATGTCGACCACGGTAAAACTTCTATCCTGGATGCCATCAGGAAGACCGATGTCGCCGAAGGAGAGGCCGGCGGAATCACACAGCATATCGGTGCCTATCATGTTCGCTCAAAGGCCGGGGATGTGACCTTTGTAGATACGCCCGGGCATGCGGCATTTACCCAGATGCGTTCTCGCGGCGCCCAGATTACCGACCTCGTCATCCTGGTTGTAGCTGCAGATGACGGTGTCATGGACCAGACGAGAGAGGCGATCAACCACGCCCAGGCAGCCGGAGTTCCAATTATTGTTGCGGTCAACAAGATCGACAAGGAAAATGCCGATCCTGACCGCGTTAAACGTGAACTTGCTGAGCTTGATCTGGCCCCTGAAGAGTGGGGCGGTCAGACCATTTATTGCGAAACATCGGCAAAAAAGAATATCGGCATTGACGAGTTGCTGGAAAACATCCAGTTGATGGCCGAAATGCTCGAGCTTCGGGCAGATGCGACGCGTAAAGCCAAGGGCCGCGTTCTTGAGGCAAAACTCGACAAGGGGCGCGGGCCGGTCTCTACCGTGCTGGTTCAGGAAGGAACACTTCAGATCGGAGACAGTTTCGTTGTCGGTCAGCACAGCGGCAAGGTTCGTGCCATGTTCGACGACAAGGGGCGGCCCATCAAAAGCGCCGGGCCCACGATTCCTGTCGAGGTCCAGGGACTCTCCGGGGTACCGCTTGCCGGTGATGAATTCGTGGTTGTTACCGACGACAAGATGGCCAAAAGTGTGAGCCAGGTAAGGACCATGAAAGCCCGGGAATCTGAATTGGCAGCGGGCAGCAAGATCTCGCTTGACAAGTTGTTTGAGAAGATGAGCGAAGGGGATGTCCAGGAACTGAGGGTTATTATCCGTTCCGACGTGCAGGGCACCCTTGAGGCGTTTGCCAAGGCCGCGGAGGATCTTTCGACTGCTGAAATCAAGGTGCGGGTGCTTCATGAGGGGACCGGCACGATTACGGAGTCGGACATTCTGCTGGCCTCGGCCTCGGAGGCAATCATCATCGGCTTTAATGTCCGGCCATCCGTTAAGGTAAAAGAGCTTGCTCATCAGGAAAATGTCGATGTAAGGTCCTACGATGTTATCTATCATGCACTTGATGATATCAAGAAGGCGATGGTCGGAATGCTTGATCCGACCTTTGAAGAAGAAGTTATCGGCACTGCTGAAATTCGGGACACCTTTAATGTTCCAAAGATAGGAACCATCGCCGGCTGTTTTGTTTCTGACGGTAAAATCCAACGAAACGCCCGGGTCCGCGTCTTGCGGGATGGCGTCGTTGTCTACACCGGAAAAATCGGCTCCCTGAAGCGCTTCAAGGATGACGCAAAAGAAGTTGCCTCAGGCTACGAATGCGGTATCGGGGTGGAAAACTTCAATGATCTGAAGATCGGTGACAACCTTGAAGCCTTTGTCATGCAGGAAGTTGAGGCGACCCTCGATTGACGGTAACGGCTATGATTGCAGAATGGCATCCAAAACAGGAGCTTGAATCGATTGGCATCGGCAGAGACCAGGTTCAGAAAAGATCAACGCGTGTCGCCGATGTTATCAGAAACGAGCTGTCGATCCTCATTATCCAGCGGGTAAGAGATCCCAAGCTCAGAGATATCAGCATCAGCCGCGTCGAACTTTCCGACGACCTGCGTCACGCAAAGATCTATTACACGTCGCTTCATGGCAGTTCCGATTCGGAGGTCGTAAAAAGAAGACTTGTTAAAGCAGCCGGATTTATGCGCAGTCACCTGGCTAAAGTGCTTAACCTGCGTTTTACACCGGAACTTCATTTCTGGTATGATGAAACGGTAGAAAATGTTGAGAAGATGGAGCGGTTGCTTGCGGAAATAGCAAGGGAAAGAAATGAGCGAGAAAACGATATCTGACGAGATTCTGCGGATTATAGGGGAGAAGGATAATTTTGTCTTGCTGACCCATGTTCATCCCGATGGTGATGCGCTCGGGTCCTTGCTTGGTCTTGCAGATATTCTCGATGGTCTCGGTAAACGCGTTTTTGCCTATCTTGACGAACCGGTTTCCCATATCTATGATTTTCTGCCCGGCTGTTCTCGCGTCAGCAACAGTCAAGCTGAGCTTCGTCAATTTCTCGACGAGGCCGGTCCGGATATCGCCGCAATTGCCCTTGACAGCGGTGAGGCGGACAGGCTCGGGGAAACAAAAAACCAACTCTTGAAAATCAAGCCGTTCATTGCCGTCGATCACCATCTTTCACACCGTAATTACGGTGATTATCGATGGATCGATTCGAGTCGCAGTTCCACCGGAGAGATGGTCTATGAACTCTGCGAAGCTCTCGGGCATACACCCTCCTTCAACTGCGCATTTGCGCTTTATGTTGCAATCGTAGCCGATACCGGGTCTTTCAAGTATGAATGTACACGCTCCCGTACTCTTGAGATTGCAGGGAAACTGCTGGGAAGAGGTGTAAAACCAGAAAAGGTTGCGGGCTATCTCTATGACAACTTTACTCCCCAGCGCCTCAAGCTCATGGAACTTGTGCTTGGAACCCTTGAGTTGCATGAGAAAGACACGATCGCGATCATTCATGTTACCCGGGATATGTTTGAAAAAAGCGGCGCGGTCGTGCAGGATGTGGAAGGATTTGTGGACTATCCCCGTTCTTTGCACTCAGTCAGGTTTGCAATCTTTCTGAAAGAGGGAAAAGATGATGTCGTCTCGGTAAGCCTCAGGAGCAAGGGCGATTGCGATGTAGCGGCAATTGCCAAGCATTTTGGGGGCGGTGGTCACCGCAATGCCGCCGGCTGCCGCTTTGTCGGGGTTTCGATACCAGATGTGCAGAAAGAGATACTGGAATATTGTCAGTCCTCTGCTGCTGCGTTGTCCTGACCAAAATTGTCGCGACAATGGAATTTTGCTATGCTAGACGGTGTTGAGGCGGGTGTTCTGCTGGTCGATAAACCTGCAGGAGCAACATCTTTTGCGATGGTCCGTGCGGTTCGAAAAATTTTCGGGATCAAGAAAGTAGGCCATGCCGGAACGCTCGATCCGTTTGCGACCGGTCTGCTGATCATCTGTATTGGCCGGCCTGCGACAAAAATGATTTCCCTGTTTATGAACGGTGAAAAGGAATATCTGGCGACACTCAGGCTTGGCGCCCGCTCGTCAACCCATGACCCAGAGGGCGAGATAATACCTGGAGCGTGGGATGAACAATACAGCGGCGACACAATAGCAGGGGTACTTGCTCATTTTACCGGGGAGCTTCTGCAGACTCCTCCTGCGTTTTCAGCCTTGAAGTACAAGGGAAAACCGCTCTATCATTATGCCCGAAAAGGTGTATCGGTAATAAAGGAGCCCCGAAAAATCCATATCCACGCCCTGGAGTGGGAAGATCAAAGACTTTTTGTAGACAGGGGCAATCCGTTTATAACTATCCGGGTGGTGTCGAGTAAAGGGACCTATATCAGAGCGCTTGCGGCTGATATAGGAGAAGAACTCGGATGCGGGGCGTATCTGACTTCGTTGCGAAGAACACAAAGCGGCTGTTTTTCGGTGAAGGATTCTTTTGATGGGACAGTTTTTTCCACACCCGGAGCACCGGAAAGAGTAAGGAATCACCTTCTATCTGTCGAAGATGTACAGAATTTGTTGCAATAGTCTGAGGGAATGGCTAATATGTCTTGTTTTCAACACGACACTGCGTGGTGGGAAAAGTTTTGAAATTTCTAAACCTTTCCAGCGGCAGGTGATAGAGTTAATGAGATTATACGATAAATGACGTTGTTTAAGGATAGCGGAGGTTAGTTGTGGCACAGACGGCTGTAAAGAAAAATGAGATAATCGAAAAATTCAAGACCCATGATTCCGATACCGGATCTTCAGAAGTTCAGATCGCGCTCCTAACTGATAGAATCCAGTACCTGACTGAGCATTTCAAGACCCATACCAAGGACCATCATTCCCGGCAGGGTTTGCTCAAGCTGGTTGGTCAGCGCAGAAGCCTGCTTGATTATCTTAAGAATAAAGATATCAGTAAGTACCGGACACTGATCGAGGAGTTGGGTATACGCAAGTAATCCTGCCTGACAGGTACCTCATCTCCAGAGATATGATTCACCCGGATCCAAAGAGCGGGTGATACGTCTGACGGAGACAGATCTCATATGTCCGGGTGGTGAATTGTATTGCATGGCTTGCATTAAGCTGCCCGGATCCGCTCCTTCCAACGCCATAGGTTGGTGCCATCTCTTATGCAACTGTTACGCTACAAGCCCTAACAGTTGCTAATTTTTAACATTATACCATTTGTATATAAACAAAGCAGACCGGTGGATAATCCGGTCAGCAAATCAACGGAACTGCTGAGCAGAACCGTAACTGGAGAAATTATGATGAAAAACGTTGAAGTCGTTATCGGTGACAGAACCATTACCATCGAGACAGGCAAGCTTGCCAAACAAGCGTCCGGATCAGTGGTTGTCAGGAGTGGAGATACCGTCGTTCTGGTAACGGCAGTCGGAGACAAGACCAATAAGCCCGAGTTGGGTTTTTTACCGCTGACCATTGAATATCAGGAAAAACTTGCTTCGGTGGGACGAATCCCGGGCAACTATTTTCGCAGGGAAATCGGCAGGCCCAGTGAAAGCGAAGTCCTTACCTGCAGAATTATTGACCGGCCCCTCAGACCGCTTTTTGCGGACGGTTACAGCGCAGAAACCCAGGTTATCGCTTCAGTGCTCTCTGCTGATCAGGATAATGCCCCTGATGTCCTGGCGCTCACTGGTGCGAGTTGCGCACTGATGTTGTCCGACATTCCATTTGACGGTCCGGTGGCCGGCGGCAGGATCGGCTATATTGACGGTCAGTATGTGATGAACCCGAGCGCCTCCGAGCTGGAAAATTCGGCGATGGACATTGTTGTTGCCTGTACGGAAAAAGCTGTGATCATGGTTGAGGGTAAGGCAAATACGCTTCCCGAGGATACTGTGCTTGAGGCAATTTTTCACGCCTTTGAACAGCTTCAGCCCCTCATCAGAGTTCAAAAGGACCTGCAGGCTTCAAACGGCAAGGAGAAGCGGGTCGTTGAGCCGCCCCGCATTGATGAAGAACTTTACCAGAGAATTTCAGAGATCGCAGCAGCTGATATGGCCGAGGTGATTTCAACCTCCGACAAGCTCGAACGGGGAAAAAAATATGATGAGCTGAAGAACAGGATTAAAGAACAGCTTGACGGCGCCGGTGAGCGAAGTGATGAAATCTCCGGGCTGCTTTCAAAGTATCGCAAGGTTCAGATGCGCAGTAAAATTGTCAACGAGTCCTGCCGCATTGACGGGCGGGCCTTTGACCAGGTGCGTGAAATCAGCTGCGAAGCCGGCTATCTGCCACGGACCCATGGTTCTGCCCTGTTCACCCGGGGTGAGACCCAGGCTCTTGTAACGGCAACGCTAGGCAGTGAACGCGACATGCAGCGGATAGAAACCCTCTCTGGAGAAGAGAACAAGCGATTTATGCTGCACTACAATTTTCCACCGTTCTGTGTCGGGGAAGTGCGCAGGCTGAGCGGGCCGTCCCGCCGTGATATCGGTCATGGCACACTGGCAATGCGCGGACTCGAGTCCGTCCTTCCTGCTGATACGGACTTTCCCTATTCGATCAGGGTCGTTTCCGAGGTGCTTGAATCAAACGGATCCTCCTCGATGGCGACGGTATGCGGTGGCAGCATGGCCCTGATGGACGCCGGTGTGCCGATTAAGACGCCGGTGTCTGGAATCGCCATGGGATTGATCAAGGAAAATGATAAAGTCGTCGTGCTTTCCGATATCCTCGGCGACGAGGATCATCTCGGGGATATGGATTTCAAGGTTGTCGGAACGGCTGAAGGTATCACCTCCCTGCAGATGGATATCAAGATCGACGGAGTCGATCGGGCCATAATGAGCCAGGCGCTCGAGCAGGCAAAAGCCGGCAGGATTCATATTCTCAACGAGATGTTCAAGGGTATTTCCGAAACGCGGACAGAGATGTCCGAGTACGCGCCGAAATATTATGTCCACCATATAAATCCCGACAAGATCAGGGATATTATCGGCCCCGGCGGCAAAGTTATCAAGGAATTGTCCTCCGAGTATGATGCCAAGATAGAGGTTGATGACAGCGGTACCGTCAAGGTCTTTACCTCCAACGGTACCAATCTTGATGAACTGATTAACCGGATCAAGGCAATCACCGCCGAACCCGAAGTCGGTGCAGTCTATAAAGGCACGGTCAAGACCATTAAGGATTTCGGAGCATTTGTTGAGATCCTGCCGGGAACGGACGGGCTCGTTCATATCTCGGAACTCGATACCTCGCGAGTCGCCAAGGTTACCGATGTCGTTAAAGAAGGTGACGAGATCGAGGTGAAAGTACTTGAGATCGATAACCGGGGGCGCATCCGCCTGAGTCGAAAGGCGCTTCTTTCATAAAGCAAGGTGTTTCAAGGTGAGAAAGGCCGGCTGAGAGATCAGGCCGGCCTTTCTTCTTTGCAGCGGGTAGAAACTATGTCCAGGCAAAATCAGGATGAGACGGTAATCAATTTCAAGTGGTTGAGCCGGGAGGCGGGCAGGGATTTGAATATTCCTGCCTACCGGAGTGCAGAGGCTGCGGGAATGGATGTCTGCGCCGCACTTGTAGAAGACACGACCGTCCATCCCGGCGATATCGTTCTGGTACCGACCGGTCTTGCAATTGAAATTCCTGCCGGCTATGAGGTACAGGTGAGGCCGCGAAGCGGACTGGCCGTAAAACACGGTATTACCGTTGTAAACGCGCCGGGAACTATTGATTCCGATTACCGGGGGGAGGTCAAGATCGGTTTGATCAATCTGAGCCGGACGGCCTTTACCATCCGCCGGGGGGATCGCATTGCCCAACTGGTCGTCGCCCCGGTCGTCAGAGCACACCTGAAAGAGGTTGATGATCTGAGCCCGAGCACCAGGAACACCGGCGGTTTCGGACATACGGGTGTACGCTGATGCGTTTTTCTGTTCTGGGGAGCGGCAGCAGGGGAAACTGCGTTTTTATTGAAAGCGGCGAAACGGCAATTCTTATTGACGGCGGTTTTTCCGGCAAAGAGATTGCTCGAAGGCTTGCTGTGATAGGGAAGACCATTGACTGCCTGCACGGTATCTTTGTGACTCATGAACATCACGATCACATCGATGGTGTCGGGGTCATGTCGCGAAGGTGCTCACTGCCGGTTTTTGCCAACGAAGGAACGTTCTGCGGAGCGGAAAAACGCTTGAAAAAACTTTTCAAGCGTAATGAGTTCGCTACCGGCGACACCCTGGACTTCAGGGATCTGCAGGTGCGCTCTTTCGGCGTTTCCCATGACACGAATGATCCGGTCGGATTTGTCGTCAGGGACAGCCACCATTCTCTTGGCTACTGCACGGATACCGGGATTGTCTCAACACTTGTCGCCAGCAGGCTGCTGGGCCTTGACAGCCTTGTCCTGGAATTCAATCACGATCCCGATATGTTGCGAAACGGCCCCTATCCGCCATCCCTGCAGCAGCGGGTCCGCTCAAACCAGGGACACCTGGCCAATGGCACCTCGGCGAAACTGCTCAAGAAAATCGTGCATGAAAAACTGCAGCATGTGATACTCGCCCACCTGAGTGAAACCAACAACTTGCCGGAAATTGCCTACCAGGAAGCGGCCGCCGCCCTCCCTGAACCGTTCTCTCGGAAAATGCTCAAACTTTCTGAGCAGGACCAGCCAACCCCGCTGTTCACAATAACCTGATCAGTGCAAAAACCCGGGGTCAGGTCTCGGGATACAACATTTATGCTGCTATCGGCAGAAGCGACAGCTCATGCATCGGCATGATTTTTATTCCCATTGTCTTGACTTTCTGGATCGACTCCCAGGCAGTGACGGCGTCAAGGTGAACACCAGGGCAAACCGCCGGTCCATTTACAGGAAAGTTTCTGTTATTGCAACAAAATCCGGTGATGATGACCTCTCCTTCCCCGGTTTTGACAACTACCGATAAGGTACCAGGAGTGTGCCCCGGCATATGCAGGATTTTTAGATCGGGGAATATTTCTCTATCTCCCTGCAGTTCAGTAAAGCTGATCCCCTCAATGAAATAGTCGTCATAGCGATGGTCGATTGGATGGGGATTCCTGCAGAAGGAAATCTCGTCACGATGGGCATAAAAGCGGGCGCGGCTGAAAAGCATGTTGTTGCCGCAGTGATCATCGTGCAGGTGCGTATTTATGACAACATCTATGCTCTCTGGTGTGAGGTTCACGGTGGCGAGGGCATCCACGACACTGAGCGGTTCAAGGCCGGTCTCCTGCTGAAAACCCGACGGGACGATCAGCTCATTTTCATCGAGGCCGGTATCTACCAGGATATTTTTGTCGCCGTCCTGGAGAAGAAAAGCCCAGATCGGCAGCCAGATTCGCATGCCGTATCCCTGCTGATAGGTCATGATCCCCTGGTCGGGATTGCGGACACCGGTCAGAAGGGGGGTGATGGAATAGCTCATGATTGGTTCTCCATTTTAATCTTTACAGATCAAATACCAGAAAAGTAGCAGATAGCACAGCATTGACAAGAAAATAAAAGAAAGAAGAGCCTTTTGCAAAATGATGATTGATCATGACCTACCGTCGCAGAGTCGACGCCTTGATTTCAGACTTGCACACATCTGTTTACTGAATATTAGTATAGCAGAGCAGGAATAGAGCGTACTGTCTGGATTATGGATGGTAGGCCTGCTCCTTAACGGGAATGGCGGGTGTGGCAGTCGTGGAAAAGAAGATGAATGAACCCGTCGTAAAGATCAGCCAAAAGGGACAATGCACTCACTGCTAATCGCTTTCGGTATAATCGGTTTCTGGCTGTTTTCTCCTGAAGCTCTTGTGCTGATAGGAAATGGCGGAGGAGTCGGGGGCGGAGCAGGTATAGCTGCGCTGCTGATTTTTTCTATCGTCATCTTTTTTGGAACGTCATGCCTGGAAGATGACAAAGGTTTGCCTGGCGCGGAAGCCACAGTGAGCCGACAGAAAAAGCTCAACCTCAAGGACCTTTTGGGGGCGGCAGGCATGATCAGCACGACGATATTTGCTTCCACTGGAATGATGGTGACGGCGGGTTTTACCTTCAATGAGGTTTTTTACCATCGTTTTCCGAATTTTGCTTTTGCTTATATTTTATTGACAATTGTACTGGCCCTGCAATTTTTTCAGAGAAGACTCAGGAATGCTGTTTTGGCAGCAGCGGTAATCTGCTCGTTGTCCGGTCTGGCTGCGCTTATCGTTTTTGGACTTGTTTCCGGCGCACCTGTTCCGATCAGGTTCGCAAATGAAAATACTTCAATCCAGGGTTTGCTGCCCCTGCTGCTGGTATTTGCCGGAATGGATCGGGCGCGTCTGTTCCTGAGAGAGGAGCCGAAACGCTTCAGGATCGCCTTCCTGTTCTCTGTGATACTGCTGGCAGGCTGGATGGCGACATCTGCAGGGTTTGTCGATCCGCTGCGGCTCAGCTTTTCAACAATTCCCTACATGACTGCAGCCGGGAAAATAGCTGGAGATCCAGGACGCCTGGCAATGGGACTGGTGATTATATCCGGGAGTTTCTGGGCCGTCCACGGGCTGCTGAATATCGGCGGTTTTACTATAATAAGAGTGTCGAAATACCCGCACGGAGGGCATGTTCACAAAATAATGATTATTCTGCTGGCAGCAGCCGTTGGAGCGATTATGGCAGCAGGGGGCGCCGGTACAAACAGGCTGGAGCTTTATATTCGCTCGTCGCTCCTGCTCTGGCTGCTGCACACTGCTCTTTCAGTTCTTTCAGGAGCTCTGGCCGCGCGCCCTAAAAAACCGTTTCAGGCCGGCGTCGGGCTCATCGCCGGCCTCATTATTCTGGGATGCAGCCTGACGTTGTTCGTTATCCAGGAGGATGTGCTAACGGCAGCACTTTTCGTTGTTTCCATGATAGCCGTCACTGCGTTGCTGGTGGTTGTTCCCAACTTCATCGGCAGCGATCATGGATCAGATGATGCAGCTAAAACAAAAATCACGGAGGTGAGAAAATGAGGGTTTTGATCATAACACTTTTTTTTGTCCTGTTCGGAAGTGTGACATCGGCTTTTGCCGCAGATGTCGATACCATCGATATAGATGAACTGCAGGCGATGCTCGGCTCTGAAGATCTCGTTGTCCTCGATGTTCGAGCAGGCAGAGACTGGAGTTCCAGCGAATTCAAGATAAAGGGGGCAATACGGGAAGAGCCGGATGATGCCGAGGTTTGGGCTGGAAAGTATGAAAAGGATAAAACCATTGTACTCTACTGCGCCTGACCGAATGAGTTTACCAGTGCCGGTGTGGCACGGAAGCTCATCGCCCAGGGGTTCACAAAGGTATATGCTCTGAAAGGCGGCTGGCAGGAATGGTTCCGCAACAAGTATCCGACTGAAGAACGATCCTGACAGGAGCCACGGCAGACCGCCGGCTCGCTCTGCCGCCGGCGGTCTGCCGCTGTGCTATTGGGGAACCCGAATCTGCTCTTCCTTTTTTCTTTTGGGATTTTTTCGATAGAGAAGAAGTGTTTTGCCGATCAGCTGCACCAGCGAGCTGCCGGTCTTCTCCGGCAGCAGTTCAGCCGCGGCACCTTTCTGTACAGAACTGGTGTTGATGATCTTTACCTTGATCAGCTCATGGGAGAGAAGCGCGGTCTCCAGGGCGTCATATAGATTGTCGGTAAGTCCTTCTTTGCCTATATAGACAAGCGGCGCCAATTGATGACCGAGTCCCCTGAGATATTTTTTCTGGGTGTTGGTCAATGGCGCCGCTCTGTTCTGTTTTTTATCAGTCATGGTAATCTCAGTGTAAACGTGCAGGTTCTTTTGGCTCAGCGCATGAGCGTTTTAATAATTTCATAACCACCGATGTAGGTGCCGATCGCAGACCCGATACCGGTCAGAAAAAAGACCAGAAAGACTCTGAGCAGCTTGTTGCGCCACCAGCCGGTGAGAGAGGAAATGTCATCCCCGACAGTTTCAAATTCACGAACAACGGGAGGACTGGCCATCACCTGGATAAATGCGGTGACGTATCCGGCACCGATGACGGGCGTCAGGCTCGTGATCGGCGCGGCTACGAATGCACTTATGATTGTTGCCGGGTGCGCGAGCGCAAGCACTGCTCCGATAGAAGCGGGTATGCCGTTGGCGAGAATCCAGTACTGGATATTTGCTCCCGCAACCGCCGCACCTTTCTGGTAGGCGACCATGGCGATTGCAATCATGATGATAAGCGGGATGGACCAGCCGGCAATTTTCCAGCCTCTTGAAACCGGCGGGATCGTATCAATTTCTGCCATTCTGCCGGAATTATCCTGGGAAAAACAGTGTAGAATTCCATTCACATGGCCGGCTCCGACAACCGCGACAAGTTTATCTCCGAGGCTGGATTTGATTTTTTCAGCAAGGTAGATATCACGTTCATCGATGAGCACCTTTTTCATGTCCGGAAGCGACTCGCCCATTTCAGCCATAAGTTCGGTAAGAACATCCTGCTGTTTCAGTTCTTCCAGCCGTTTTTCATCGATCTTTTCAGAGTCGAAAAGACCGGCTATCAGTGAGCTTAGCAGATAAGCTTTTTTGAATGCGGACGTTGATTTCCAGGCGCGCCTGAGCGTAACCCGGATGTCCCGATCGCAGAGCGATACTGGTATGTCGAGGCGCTCTGCGGTTCGCGCCGCAGCCAGCAATTCTGCCCCGGGCGAAACCCCGAGGTTTTCTCCAAGTTTCTTTTGATACGACGCCATCATCAAGGAAACCATCAGGGTGGAGAGCTGTTTCTTTTTAATAACTGATTTAAGGTCGAGCTTCTGCCAGCGTTTTTCTTCCTTCAATGCCTGGTAGCGGTTGGTGTCAAGTTCTATGCAGACACGGTCAGGGCGTTCCTGTTCTATTACTTCTGTCACCAGGTTTACAGAGTGCTGAGAGACATGAGCGGTGCCGATCAGCAGAACTGTCCGTGAACGATCCTGAATAATATGGACATCGGCTGGATAGTGATTTTTCGGGAACAGGTTCTGGTTCATAAACAGTGGTTCTCACAAACAGGCAGTTCCGTTACTGTACGGTCGCTGATAGTAGGCTGGCAAGAGTTAATGGCGAAAAGAAACCGCTATACATTTTTCAGCTTCAGGCGGTTACCGGGATGGATGAGGTTAGTTTTTAAATTGTTCCACTTTTTGATATCACCCGGAGAGGTGTTGAAGCGGCGTGATATGGTCCACAGAGAATCTCCGTTTTCTACCTGATACCATCGATATTGTGTCTGCTCTGCGCGAGAAGCCGGAGCGGATTTGTAGTTACTTGAGAGAATGATGACCTTGTCGTCGTTGCCGGTTTTCTCGGTCGCGGTTCTTTTTTCAGCTTCCGCCGGCGAGCCGTCACTCAGGTAAAGCGCCAGCTGCTGACCGGCGGTTATCCTATGCACACTGGAAAGACCGTTCCAGGCGACAATGAGTTCCGTAGGAACTTGATATTGGGTGGAAATCTTGGAGATGGTTTCTCCTTTTTTAATGGTGTGCAGAATCAGTTCATCCCTGGCAGCGATGGAGGCATCCATTCCTTCCGGTAAAATCCTGTAATGGATTGTCCGATAGGGAATCCGCAACCTGGTGCCGGCAACAAGGTTGTTGCTTGGCAGGTTATTGACTTTAAGAAGCGTTGTGGTGTTGATGTTGTATCGTCTGCAAATCTGGGCCAGTGTTTCGTTTTTTCTGATGATATGCGTCTTGTAATCAGTGCTGGCAACTGAGTGAAGCCGCGGCATGTTGCTCTCGGCAAGCGCCTTGGTGCCGTAGGGAATCTTCAGGGTGTAGCGCTTCTGATCGAGCGGTGTTTTACCGGTCGTGAGCGCCAGGTTGAGGTTTTTAATCGCCTTGGCTTCCGCTCCCGTCAAAAGAGCTGCGGCTTCAAGACTGAGGCCTGGTCCGACAGGCAGTTCATCATAGACGAGCGGTTTTTCATAGGCGATATCGGTGAAGCCGTATTTCTCAGGCTCCCTGGCGATCAGGATGGCGGCAATGAGTTTGGGAACGTATCGTTTGGTTTCCAGCTGCAGGCTCTTTTTCTGGGCAATCTCCCAGAAGTCATTACTCCTTGCTTTTCTGATAGCATTGCGCAGGGTGCCGGGTCCGCCATTATAGGCAGCTACGGCAAGATACCAGTCTCCAAATTCATCATAAAGATCCTTGAGGTAGGTAACTGCCGCCCGGGTTGATTTAACCGCGTCCCTGCGCTCGTCAACATACTTGTTGATGCGCAGATCGTATTGATTGCCGGTCGGTTTCATAAACTGCCAGAGGCCTACAGCGCTCGAGCGGGAATACGCAAGCTGACTGAAGCCGCTTTCGATCATTGCCAGATAGGCAAGATCAAGGGGGAGTCCATGGGTTTCAAGTTCTTTATGTATCATCGGCAGATAATAGCCCGAACGTGCAAGCCAGCGACTAAAATAGGTACGCTGCTTACCCTGGAACAGATCGAGATAGACCTTGACCTGGCGATTTATCGTGATTGGAAAATCAAAGGTGACTTCAGGCAGACCAAGATCTCCGGCCGGGGTCTGCTGGGTCATCTCTGACCGGGGAGTGTTCCAGTCACCGGCACGCCGCAGGGCCTCGAGTTCATTGTCGAGACAGACTTCGGATTCCGACTCGATCCCTTTTAAATCGGGGTCTTCAATTTCTGCCGTTGACTCCGGATTTATATCCTGATCCCTCTCATATATCCAGCCTGACTGGGGAATTGTGGAGGAACAGCCGCTCAAAATCAACAGAAAAAAGAGGGCGCAGAAAAACGGTAGACGGGTTCGATAGATCAGCATATGTTTTTAACGCTCTGTGAGTTCCAGCAATTTTCGTATGAACAGGCAGCGGAATATGAAAAGCAGGTTGAGATATCTTAACTAACGATGTACATTCTCACTACCTTCGGAAAGAGGCCAACCTGACCCATTAAACTCTGATGTTCTTACTAAATCAAGAAAATTGAATCGAAAACCGTCCAGATTAGTTATCTTTATCAAAAAAACTCTCTGATCCGGCGGAATTCAACCGGATAAATGATCAAAAAACTGTTTCTTATCGTCTTTGTACTGTCCCTTCTTGCCTGCATTGGGGCCGGGGGTGCTCTTTACTGGGCAGTCGTGCTTGAGCCCGGAGAAGAGATCTCTCAGGCAAATATACGCCGCATACTCGGCAAGGAAAGCCCGGTCTTTTATAATGACGGAATTTCTCCGCTCGGAGTTTTTTTTGCCGATGCACATCGTCAGTATATCGAATACACGGACATACCAAAATCCTTCATTGATGCCCTGGTTGCTGCAGAGGACAACCGTTTTTTCAGTCATTTCGGATTCGATGTCGTCGGCATAACTCGAGCTGCAATAAAGAATATCCAGGCGCGCCGAATTGTCCAGGGCGGCAGTACCCTGACCCAGCAGACGGCAAAAAATCTTTTCAAGCGCGAGAATCGCTCGTTCCAGGCCAAGATGAAAGAGCTGATCTATGCGCTCAGGCTCGAATATCACTACAGCAAGGAGCAGATACTCGAGTTTTACGTCAACCAGTTTTATGTAAGCGGAAACGGCCTTGGGCTCGGCGTAGCCGCCCGCTATTATTTTGACAAAGAGCCCGAATATCTCACCCTGATCGAGTCAGCCTATATAGCGGGAAGTGTCAAGCGCCCCAATTATTACAATCCCTTTATCAAGAGAACCGATGAAGCCGCAGTTCAGGCGAAAGAACGCGGCAAGGCGCGGGTCGGCTATGTTCTTAAAAATATGCGTGATCTGGGGATGATTGGTGAAGCGGCCTACCATGAAGTTTCCACGGCTGATGTCCCCTTCAATAAGGGCTCGGTCGGTTACTCTCTTGATATTGTGATGGAACTCGTCACCGATGCGGTGGCTTCCGAACAGGTTGTCGATGCGCTTGTCGCCCGGGGAATCGATAACATCGCGACTTCCGGCATCAGGGTAATCACCTCGGTTCACCGGAAACTTCAGGAGGAGACGCTCTACGCACTGCGAAGACAACTGTCCTATCTCGATGTTCGCCTGCGGGGTTTCGAACGTGAAGCAGTACAGGCTGAGCTGGCAGAAACAGAATACCAGGGAGATCTGGTTCCGGAGAAACACGCATTTCTTTTCGGCACGATTGCCGGGATAACTGTTGAAAAAGATACCTTTGAAATAGAGGTGGATCTGGGAGAGGAATCAACGCCCGGCTTTATTGACCGCCAGGGGCTGGAGAGACTCGTTGATGCGCGGGTTAAATGGGCGCAGAACCGCTGGAGCGAGGTCTCCGATCCTGATTACCATGAATTGATCGCGCAACTGCACGAGAAAGACAGAATCTGGGTGAGTGTCAGGGAGATTGACGAAGAGGGGAGAATAAACCTTGAGCTTGAAAAGTTCCCTCTCGTCAACGGTGGAGCGATCGTCATGCAGGAAGGACGGGTTGCAGCAGTTGCCGGTGGAATTGAAAACAGATTTTTTAATCGGGCCGTCTATGGAAAACGGACGATGGGGTCATCGTTTAAACCATTTGTTTATGCAGCAGCCCTCCAGTTGGGCTGGAATGTTGGTGATCTGCTGAGCAATAAACGCGATGTCTTTGTCTACCAGAATCAGCCCTACTTCCCCCGGCCTGACCACCATATCGACAACGAGGAAGTTTCAATGAGCTGGGCCGGTGTCCGGTCAGAAAACCTGGCCTCTGTATGGCTGGCATCGCATCTCTGTGATCAGCTGGGCAGGCAGCGGCTTGAGGAGGTTGCCGCAAGTCTCGGGCTGGCTCCGCGGGAAGTCGACGGGGAGAAAGAACCATATCGGCTCTTCAGGACCCGGCTGCGTGATCGTTACGGCATCATTGTCGACCAGGACCTGCTGCGTAAAGCCGCCTATCACAAGACGCTTCAACACATAAATCCCGATCTGGTCTTTGAGGGACTTGAAGCCGACTATGAGCCGCTAAAAAAGCTCCATTACGGACTGGGTTTCAGGGAATTCATGACCCAGATTACGCAGGAGCTCAGAAGTGACCAGAGACTTTCCGAAACGGAGAGGCAGGAACTTGTTCTGCGCAGGAACATACTGGCAAAAAACTTTCTGTCCCTCTCCCGGATGAGAGAGGAGCTCAAAACCTATATTGAGCAGCGGACGGATCCCTCAGTTTGGGTTAACCCCGATACCGTGAAGGCTGAGCCTGAAGGCGCGCGGTTGTATTACAATCGCCTGACCAACACCTATGTCTTTGATTATCCGGGGTTTGCTACCCCAGATCTAGCGGCTCTTGGTAGAAATGAGGTGCAGACGTACCTTGGTCGTCTTAATGAGGTGTCACGGCAGGATTTTGTAGAGAGAATCAGAATCGGCGGGGTTATTTCCACGGCGACACTTGATTTTGTGGAGCGACTCGTCGATGATGAGTATCAACAGATGAAGAAGCTGCTTCCCTACAGTATGGAAGTACTTGAACATATAGATGATTACCGGATCCTTGTCGGTCTTCATTACCTTATAGCATTTGGCAGAGCGCTCGGCATTGAAAGTGGACTGGAACCGGTCCTTTCCTTTCCTCTGGGTTCAAATGTCGTCACGCTTCTTGAAGCCACCAGGCTCTACGAAGCTCTGGTCACCGGCGAAGTTTCACTTTATAAGGAAAAAAACGGGGAGCTGAACAACAGCCTTGCCATTCTGGACCGTATCGAATCAGAGGATGGGGAGGTGCTGTATCGGCCGGATCCCCAAACCATAAGGGTTGTTTCAGAAAAAACATCCCTTGCAATCGGCCATATTTTAGAAAATACCATTAAATTCGGGACCGGAAGCTATGCCGATAAAAATGTCAAACTCAGGAATGACGGCCTGCCCGGCAGTGAGACCGATGAATCCTCCCTGTCTGTGCCGTTACTTGGTAAAACCGGGACAGCAAACAACTACACCAATGCCTCATTCTTTGGATTTCTGCCCTCGCTCGACAGCGACGGTCACTCGTTTTTGATTCCCGGCGGCTATTCGGTCGGGGCATATGTCGGCTATGACGACAATAAAAGTATGCGCAGACGAACAACCAGGATTACCGGTTCCGCCGGCGCCTTGCCTGCCTGGGTTGATATTGTCAACGCTCTGATAAAAGAAAACGGTTATGCTGAAGGCCTTGATCCGGTTGATCTTTCTTTTTATGGCTTGATCCTTAAACGAGAAGCTGCCGGTCGGATGAATCTCGGCGTCTCGGCAGAAGCAGGTGGGATCATAGGCATTCCTCCCCGAAAGATAGATGAGGTTAACCGCTATCAGCCTTCCATCATGACCTTCGGCACCATCGAGGGCAATGAATTCAAGGCTGATCGGGAATATGCGCCTTTCTGGTCGTTTGGCGCCCTTCCACAGGTTCCCGAAATCGGCCTGATTGGAAATGAAATACAGGAATCATCTGAAAATAGCGGCTCAGCCGGCAATTAGGTAAACTCTTTTTGCTTTTTCTCCGATAGGTTATTACAATCTGTCCAGACAAAAACAATATTGCGGATATCTGCAGTCAAGCCCGGTCTTCGATATAAAAACGAGTGAAAATTCAAATGAACAATATAAAGATTCTGACAGCCCTGATACTCTTCCTGATTACAGCCGCAGGCTGCACTCAGACAAAGGTTCTGCCTCCCCCCGTTCAGCAGAATCGCGATTTCGAAGTCCAACCCGAGATCGTGGAGCAGAGAATCGAAACGTTGCCGGAGGAAAACGACTATTTTAAAGCCAGAACAGCACCCGAGCCGATTGAGCAGCCCGTGATTGGAAGTGTAGCCGGGCAGATCGACAAGGCGGAGGCGGTTGTCCTGCCGTCAATTGATTACGTCAATGACCGGATCTTTGAGTATGGTCGCAAGCTTCAGCGCTGGAAGGAACTCGACGCCCAGTCCGTGGTAATGACCCTGAACGAAGAGCAGACTGAATCGATGGTTCGTTGTTTCCGTGATCTTCAAAAGGTTTTGAATGAATATGACAGACTTTATAATGATCTGCTGCAAAGAAACGTCATTTCCGAGGCCGAACGATTTGGCACGGAAGATGTGTTCGAACTGCAGAAGATGGACATCGCCTTTCTTGACAGCATCTGCGGAAGAATGCTGTCGACCACCGAGGATAAGTCTGCAGGCTGGCAGCAACGTGAACAGGGAGCGGACCTGAATCAGATAGAGACCCTGATTGAACGCTATTCCTCGAGTAAGGAATATGATGAGGTCGTCCAGGTATGGCTGAAGATACCGCAATACCAGGTTGAGCGTGTCGACCTGAAAACAAAAATTCTCTACGGCAGCGCACTGATATATCTGGGGCAGCAGGAAAAAGCTGCTGAAATTTACCAGCAGATTGTCGATGAGATGTCCGTATCAAACGAGCAGCCGACCGATGTGTTGTCACTGAGAAAAATACTCGCCGATCTCTATACCGCCTCAGGGAATTTTTTTGCGGCTGAAGGACAATATCAACAGATTTCTACCGATTACTCGAATATCGGCAGTATTGAGGAGTGGTCTAAGCTGCAGCTTTCGATACTAGAGCGCAGTACAAAGGGCAGCCCTGAGCTGACGGAGTTTTCCCGGCTGATGCGTGATTATCTCAGTTTCCGTCCGGAAAAAGACGGTTACCGGGTTATCTGGCAGGCAGATATATTCCTGCAGAATTACCCCTATTCACCGGTATCCTCGAACGTTGACGTCATCAAGGCTGATTCGCTGAAACGGGCTGATGCATGGTTTGAGGCGTTCTTTGTACAAATCGATCAGTTCACACAGGAAAACAAGTTTCAGGATGCAATGGACCTGCTCCAGACTATCCCCGAGGATATAATAGGCGCGGACAAAATGCAGGAAGTAAAAGCCAGGATCGACGAGCTGGTTTTGGCCGAAGCCGTTGAGCGCGAAACCTTGAAAATTGAGAAAATGCAGGACCTGCAGCGCCGCTGGAACGAGGGCATGCTGCTTGCTGATCAGGCTGATTTTGACGGTGCTATTCTGATTTTTACGGAACTTCTCGATTCCAGCTATCAGGGGAAGGCCCAGGTGAAGATCGATGAATTGTCTTCCCAGGCCGCAAAGGCAGACAGGAGAAAGGCGGCCGAGCTGTTTATCCGGTTTACAAAGACCACGGATATTGAAGGAAAGAAACGATTGCTCATTGAATCTCGAAAGATCCTCAAGGATATACTGGTTAAATATCCGGAAGTGGAGATTGCCAGAAAAGTGCTCGGCAATATTGATCGTGTCGAACAGGAGATGAACGCACTCGATCCGCTGCTGCTTCCTGCCATTGAAACGGAAGAGCGTGAAAAGTCGGCACAACAGAACCCATCGCCCGGCCTGCCTTCAGCCGGGATGGATGCCTTTGACCTGCCGGCACCAAACAAAGAGCCGCAGACGAACCCCTTCAGCTCGCCGCTGCCTGTTGTTACCCCGGAGAATCTGCAGTAGAAGCAGCATACGGGCAGAAACCGCACCCCTTCGTCGGCAGGGCTCCGCTCTGCCGACCCCTCTCACGATAGTGCCTCAGTATCATTTTCAATTTCGATTCAGGTCAGCTGAAATTTTTTATCAGCTCAAATCCGCATAGATTTTTTCGGATAGGTTTTTTTTCCTGCCCAGGTTCTTGGCGACAAACTGCTTATGCCTGTTAATACCTCTGACTAACAATAATTTGAGATCACTGTTTTCGTTTTAATAAATAACAGGGCGGGCATTGACTACGCTTTTGTTGGTGATTAATTATTAAGTAGGAATGTATTCCTAATAAGGGACGATTATGGTGATCAAGAATAAGGATGTAGCGCAACGGGTTAAACACTTCGAATCGGTCTGCCGTTACCAGGGAATCAAGCTGACACACCAGCGCATTGAAATTTTCCGTGAAGTTGCTCAGACAACTGATCATCCGGATGCCGATCAGGTTTTCCACCGGGTCAGAAACCGCGTACCCACCGTTTCCCTCGATACCGTTTACCGGACACTCTGGCTGCTGAAGGATCTTGGACTGGTCGTACCGCTTGGTTCGAGCCGCGAACGGACTCGTTTCGATGCCAACCTGTTGCGTCACCATCATTTTGTCTGCGGACAATGCGGATTCACTCGCGACTTCTACAGCAATGATCTTGATAACATCAGACTTCCTGATGCGGTCGGCTCCTTTGGCGAGATTGAAGCAACTCACGTCGAGGTGCGCGGCGTCTGTCGGGAATGTATTGAGAAAGGTAGAGAAAAAAGCTCTTTTCCAGAATCAGGATAAATCGACATGGCCTGCGTTTATGGAAAAACTGCTGGTGCACGGTTTGTAGTTGAGACAATCTCCTTGCTACATGGGGTGGAAAGATCTGGAATGTGAAGCCCCGGATTCTGCGCATCGTTAGACAAAAACATTCAGCCGGGGAGTGCACCGAATTCAGAGCACTGCAGTGAATAGGTTAAAACAACAAATGGAGGTAACAACATGAGTGATGAAAAGAAGTGCCCGGTAACGGGAAGAGGTGGCAAGCACGTCGTTGGCGGCAAATCCAATCGCGAGTGGTGGCCGAACCAGCTGAACCTGGATATTCTGCGCCAGCATTGCCCCAAGGCCAATCCGCTGGGCGAGGAATTTAACTATGCCGAAGAATTCAAGAGTTTGGATCTCGCTGCTGTGAAGAAGGATCTTACCGCCCTGATGACCGATTCGCAGGACTGGTGGCCTGCGGATTACGGGCATTACGGACCTTTTTTCATCCGCATGGCTTGGCACAGCGCTGGAACCTACCGCACGGCTGATGGCCGCGGCGGTGCAGGGACCGGCAACCAGCGCTTTGCACCGGTCAACAGTTGGCCGGATAATGTAAACCTCGATAAGGCGCGCAGACTGCTGTGGCCGATCAAGCAGAAGTATGGCCGCAAAATTTCCTGGGCCGACCTGATGATTCTCGCAGGCAATGTCGCGATGGAATCCATGGGGTTCAAGACCTTTGGTTTCGCCGGCGGACGTGAGGACATATGGGAGCCGGAGAAAGACATCTATTGGGGAGCCGAAGAAGAATGGCTGGCTACCAGCGACAAACCCAAGAGCCGCTACAGCGGTGACCGGGATCTCGAAAACCCGCTGGCGGCCGTACAAATGGGTCTGATCTATGTGAACCCGGAAGGCCCGGACGGCAACCCGGATCCACTCGCGTCAGGACGGGACGTTCGGGAAACGTTTGCGCGCATGGCAATGAACGACGAGGAGACCGTCGCGCTCACCGCCGGCGGGCACACCTTTGGCAAGTGTCACGGCGCCGGAGATGCCGCGCTGGTTGGACCTGAACCCGAGGCTGCCGGCCTCGAAGAACAGGGACTCGGCTGGAAGTCAAGCCATGGCAGCGGCAAAGGAGGCGATCAGATCGGCAGTGGTCTGGAAGGAGCCTGGAACCCGACCCCGACGAAGTGGGATATGAAATACCTGGACATGCTGTTCGGCAACGACTGGGTACTGACAAAAAGCCCGGCGGGTGCGCAGCAGTGGACGCCGAAGGAGGCGACCGACAAAAATCTTGCTCCGGCTGCTCACGATCCGTCGAAGAAGGTACCGATCCTGATGACCACCGCTGACATGGCGATGAGGATGGACCCGATCTATGAACCGATTGCCCGGCGCTTCCATAAAAACCCGGAAGCGTTCGCCGATGCTTTCGCACGCGCATGGTTCAAGTTAACGCACCGGGACATGGGCCCTCGCGCACGCTATCTTGGTCCGGAGGTTCCCAGCGAAGAGCTCATCTGGCAGGATCCGATCCCTGCAGTCGATCATGAACTGATCAATGAAGCTGAGATCAAGACGCTCAAGGAGAAGATCCTGGCCTCAGGCCTGTCTGTCCCTGAGCTGGTTTCAACCGCCTGGGCAGCAGCTTCGACCTTCCGCGGTTCGGACATGCGCGGCGGAGCCAACGGTGCCCGCATTCGTCTGGCACCCCAGAAGGACTGGCAGGTCAACCAGCCTGAACAATCGGCAAAAGTACTCAAGACCCTGGAGCGTATCCAGGGCGAATTTGGCAAGAAAGTCTCTCTTGCCGACCTGATCGTGCTGGCGGGCTGCGCGGGTGTCGAGCAGGCGGCGAAGAATGGCGGCCACGATGTGACGGTGCCCTTCACTCCCGGCCGCATGGACGCCTCGCAGGAGCAGACTGATGTCATGTCCTTTTCCGTAATGGAGCCGGAGGCAGATGGTTTTCGTAACTACCTGAAGACCAAATACAGCATACCGGCAGAGGAAATGCTGGTCGACAAGGCGCAATTATTGACGTTGACCCCGCCTGAGATGACAGTCCTCGTCGGTGGCATGCGCGTCCTGAACACCAACGTCGGAGGGGTCAGACACGGCGTCTTCACCAACCGTCCGGAGGCGCTGACCAATGATTTCTTTGTGAATCTGCTCGACATGGGGACAGCCTGGAAGCCGACCTCAGCAGACGAGGATCTCTTTGAAGGCAGCGATCGCAAGAGTGGTGCAGCGAAATGGACCGGCACCCGTGTCGACCTGGTCTTCGGTTCAAATTCCGAACTTCGAGCCCTGGCTGAAGTTTATGCAAGCGCGGATGCGCAGGAGAAGTTTGTCCATGATTTCGTGGCGGCATGGCACAAGGTGATGAACCTTGACCGATTCGATCTTGCCTGATCGCGGCAATAAGGTTTTCGGGGGTTCCTGAAGCCATCGACAGCAGGTAAGCGCACCGTTTCAAGGGAATCTGAGACGGTGCGCTTTTTTTAATGCCTGCGGTTCTTGACCATAAAATACATAACCGGAACCGCCATCCTGCTTATCAGAAGCGATGCTATTTCTCCAAACATCAGTGAAATTGCTAATCCCTGAAAAATAGGGTCGGCGAGGATAACCGAGGCCCCGACAACGACGGCAAGCGCCGTCAACAGCATCGGACGGAAACGAACGGCACCCGCCTCTACCACGGCCTCGGCAAGAGGCAGCCCCTGTTCGATTCTCAATTCGATGAAATCAACCAGGATTATGGAGTTCCTGACCACAATTCCCGCTCCGGCCATGAAACCGATCATCGATGTTGCCGTAAAGAAGGCGCCAAATGCCCAGTGGGCGGGGAGGATACCGATCAGCGAGAAGGGGATTGCCGCCATGACGACAAGGGGTGTGATGTAATTTTTAAACCAGCCGACCATCAGCATGTAGATAAGGATAAGCACCACGCAGAACGCCATGCCGAGGTCACGGAAAACCTCAAGGGTAATGTGCCACTCCCCGTCCCATTTCATTGCCGGTTCTCTTTCGTTGAATGGCTGAAACAGGTTATAGATGGGAATTGTTGAGTTTGTTCCGCCAAATTCCCGACCATCCAGCTCCTTGATTTTATCGTTCATGTCAAGGATTGCGTAAACCGGGCTTTCCACTGCACCGGCGACATCTGCCGTCACGTAGAGCACAGGCTTGAGATTTTTGCGGTATATCGGCTGCTCGACCGGAGCTTCTGAGATATTCACCAGTTCACGCAAGGGGACAAGCAGCGCCTGGGGATCAATCTCCGAGCGCAGGGAGATGTTCAGCAGTTCATCGACCCTGGCCCGTTGAGAACGCGGAAGTTCTATAACGATTTCAATCGGTTCTTTGTCACGCGGCTGGTGGAAGAGATCAATCGACAGTCCGCTTACGGCCATGCGGATGGCGCGGGTGACCTGGCCTTCCGTTATCCCGCTGAGGGCTGCTTTTTCCTTGTCAACGGTAATAACCGTTTTATTTCTGTCTGCCTCCCGGTACCAGTCGATGTCGACAACTCCCGCGGTCGACTCGAATATGGTTTTGATCTCTTTGGCAAGGGCTACCCGTTTCTCATCACTCTCGCCGTAAATTTCGGCGACCAGTGTCTGCAGCACCGGCGGCCCCGGGGGGACTTCGGCAACGGAAAGCGTGGCACCAAACCGTTCGGCGATCGTGAAGAGAGGCGCGCGCAAACGCTTGGCGATATCATGGCTCTTGAGATCCCGAAGGTGTTTGGGAAGCAGGTTGACCTGGATGTCGGCAACCGTTGGTCCGCTTCGCATGAAATAATGCCGGACCAGCCCATTGAAATTATAGGGTGAGGCGGTGCCGACATAGAGCTGGTAATTAATGACAGCCGGATCATTTTTAACTGCTTGAGCCATTTCCAGAGCGACCCGCGAGGTGTACTCAAGCGGGGTTCCTTCCGGCATATCGATAATTACCTGGAATTCGCTCTTGTTGTCAAAAGGCAGCATTTTTACTTTTACCTTCCCGAAACCGACCATCGCAGCCGAGCCCATTAAAAGCGCGGTGATTACGACAAAGAAGGTAAGGCGCCAGCCGGTATGGGCCAGCAGTGGATCCATGACCCGGTGGTAGAGGCGGGTGAAAAAATCATCAGGTACGGCATCGTGGTCCTTGCCTGACTGATGCGTGCTTTTTTTCTTCAAGATATGGATTGCCGCCCATGGAGTCACGGTAAAGGCGATAATCAGGGAGAAAATCATCGCCGCCGAAGATCCGATCGGAATTGGCCTCATGTATGGGCCCATCAGGCCGCCGACAAAGGCCATCGGCAGAATCGCAGCAATGACTGCCCAGGTTGCCAGGATCGTTGGATTGCCGACTTCTCCTACCGCCTCAATGGCGACGGGCATAAGTTTCCGGCTTTGATTCTTGGGCAACCTCATGTGGCGGACGATATTTTCAACGACGACAATGGCATCATCTACCAGGATACCGATGGAAAAAATCAAGGCAAACAGCGTGATCCGGTTGAGTGTATAGCCGTAGAGATAGAATATGAGAAGGGTGAGCGCCAGGGTCGAGGGAATCGCCAGCATTACGACAAGGGACTCGCGCCAGCCGAGGAAGAAGAGGATAAGCAGGGCAACTCCGAAAACGGCAATGCCCATGTGCAGCAGCAGCTCGTTTGACTTCTCTGCGGCGGTCTCACCATAATCACGCGTGACACTGACTTCGATATCCGCTGGGATGAGCGTCCCCTTCAAGCTGTCAACCTTTTCCATAACAGACCTGACAACGGACACGGCATTTGCCCCCGGTCTTTTGGCAATGGACAGCGTGACGGCGGTCTCGAGTTCCCGGGACTGTTTTCCCCCGTAAAGCACATAGCTGGAGACTTCCTCCTCTGCATCGCTGATTTCAGCAACTTCCTCGAGATAGACCGGCTTGCCTCCGTGAACGCCGACAACAATTCGGCCGATCTCCTCACTGTTTGCCAGAAAAGTACCGGTCTGCAATTGAATTTCGCGGTTGCCGCTTACCAGATTTCCTGAAAAACTCCGGCGGTTTGCCTGTTGCAGCACCGGTACCAGCTCATTTAATGAGAGATTCCTGGCTGCCAGCAGCAGCGGGTCAATCCTGATTCTGACCTGGCGCTTTGTTCCCCCGATCAGCTTAGTCTCGGCAACAGAGGGAATATTCTTTATAGAATCGTCAACCTCGGCTGCAAGCCTTCGCAGGGTATAATGATCATAGGTTTTGCTGTGAAAGGTCAGGGCGAGAATCGGGACGTCATCGATGGTATGCGGCTTTATCAGGGGGAGAGAGACATCGTGGGGAATGCGGTCGTAGTTGGTTGCCAGTTTCTGGTTCAGACGGACAATCGCCGTCTCCAGGTCTGCGCCGACATAAAACCTGACAACGAGCAAGCTCTGTCCGGTCATCGAGGTCGAGTAGATATATTCGACATCGGGGAGTTCGTAGAGCAGTTTTTCCATCGGTACCGTCACCTGCTCCTCTACCTCCCTGGGAGTGGCGCCCTCCATGGCGACCATGACATCGATCATGGGAACTTTGATTTGCGGCTCTTCCTCACGGGGAAGCATGACGACAGCCATGATACCAAGAAGAAGCGAGGCGATGATGCCAAGTGGTGTCAGCTTGGAGTTAATAAAAGCGCCGGCAAGTTTGCCTGCAAAACCACTCTGTTTACTTTCCTGTGTGTCCATGACAAATCATTTTCCTGTAAAAATCTAGGTTGGAATCTATTGCAGGCTGACCGGTTGACCGTCTTGCAGTCGGGCGTCGGCTGAAACGACGATCTCTTCGCCAGGCTCGATTCCTGAGAGAATTTCTATTCTGTCGCCGTGTTTGAGACCGGTTTTTACAAGCCGCATCCGGGCTGTCTGGTTTTCTGCAACAAAAACCCGTTCCATCTGGCCAAAGGGCTGTACGGCGGTTTCCGGCAGCAGGATTGCACTTCCTTTTGTACCGGGAAGGCTCACCCGGGCAAACTGCCCGGACCTGATTTTTTCCTGAGAGGGGATGTGCAGCTTGACCGGCGCTGTTCTGGAGCGGGGATCTGCGGTCGGAGCGACTTCTTCGACAATTCCGGTAATCCTGACGTCTGCCGCTGGAATATAGATCGGAAGCCGGTCACCGATTGAGATTTCAAGGATCAGTGATTCCGGGATATGGGTAATAACCTGCAGCGAAGACTCACTTTCCAGTTGCAGAAGGGGGCTGCCGGGAGTGGCAAAATCTCCGATACTGGCATGTTTTTTGGTGACGATTCCGTCAAAAGGAGCCGTGATTGAGGTGTAGCCCAGCATTGTCCGTGCTTCCTTATACGCAGCCTCAGCAATTCTTTTCGTCTCTTCCAGTGTCTTTACCATTTCAACAGTGGCGGCATTTTTCTTCAGCAGACCCTGCTCCCGCGTATAGTTTCTCGTTGCCTGCTCAAGCTGGGCCTGGGCCTGCATAAGTTTAGCCGAAATTTCTCCGGCACTGATTGAGGCGAGCAGATCTCCCTGTTTGACGCGTGAACCTGGGCTGACCGGGATGTCGGTGATGTTGCCGCTTATCTTTGCTGCTATTGAGGCGCTTTCTGCCGCCTGCACTGTTCCCATGATCTCAACCTGCCGTGCCGGCGAACTCTGTTCTGCAATTATCGTCCTGACTGCTATGTTCGGCAGTACTGCTTCGGGTTCCTGAGCTGCAGGATGCTCGGACTTGCAGCTGCTGAGGATGATCAGGAAAAGAATGATGGATATGATACCGGTAACGCGGGAATAAAGGGATATCATTGTTGACCCTCCAAAAGATCTGCTGTGGTAATTGAAAATTGCTGAAGACCGGCAGCGCGCCTGAGATTGGCTATGGCAATTTCATAATTGGCCTTGGCAGCGGACTGCCGCACGAGGGCATCGGTGAGACGAAGTTCAACGTCAATAAGGTCTGAGGAGAGGATGAGCCCCTGTTTGAATCGTTCTCTGCTCAACTGCGCACTTTCACCGGCGACACGGACCATCTGTTCAGTGACAACCCGCCGCTCAAGAGCCTGGTTGTAGTTGAGTTCCGCTTCCTGTATGTCAAGATTAATCGCCAGCCTTAATTTGGCGAGCTGTTCCCTGACGCTCTGGAGTTCTGCTTTTTTGCCTGCCGTTTCCGCTTCGGTGTAGTCTCCGTTGTAGAGATTGTACTTCAGCATGAGACCTGCTCCCCACGAATCTCCTGAACCACTGTCTATAAACCCATAATCGTACTGATAGCGTGCAAAACCGTCCAGCGTCGGGTATTTCTGTCCTTCACTCTGTTGAAGCTCTGCCTCGGCCCGATCGACCTGGGCCTGAAGCGCGTCGATTTCTGGACGTTGCCGATAACTCCCCGGATCAGGGGCCGCCTGCCCGGTCTCCTCCTGGCTGTTCAATTCTACGGATCCTTTTTCAAGACCGAGCAGGTTGAGAAAAATCTTTTTCGACAATTCAAGCTGGTGCTCGCTGATGATCAGGTTCTCGCTTGCACGTGATTTCTGAACCTCAAAATTCAGCATATCTGCTTTGAGGAGTTCTCCGGCCTCATAGCGGGCTATGGACACATCGAGAGAGGCTTTTATGGCTTCAAGCTCAGCAGCTCTGGCGGCAACCTGGTCCTGGGCCTGAATGATCTGTTGATATGCCCTCACCACCTCATAACCCAGTTGCTGATAGGTTGTCTTTCGATCCATTTCCGTGGACAGCTGAGCTGATTCTGCCGCATTTCTTCCCGCCTCGTCCCGTCCACCGTTATAAAAGCGATAAACCATTTCCGCTTTCAGGTTGAGGTTGTCGGTCCTGCCGGGATTGTTGAAGTCGATTGTTTCATCGAAACTTCCCTGGTTCAGTATGTTGCCGAAAGAATACATCGGGGTGTTTGTCTGATCGTAACCGGCGGAAAGATCCAGGCGGGGGCGGAATGACGATTCAGCCATGCTGCGCCGTGAGATTGCTGCATTGATGCGCTGGGCGGCAATTCTGCTGTCCGGACTGTTTTTCAGGGCAAAGACTACCGCTTCTTTCGGCGTCCACCTCCTGGAGTCCGTTCCTGAATCATCGGCACATGCTGTCGCGGCTAAGAAGAGGGCACAGATGAATATGGCAGGATGTGAGGCTGCTGAGACAATACGTTTCAAATTCTTCATTTTGGTAGTCTGTCGGCTGAGGTTGTTGATGACCACAAAGATTAATAAAAAGCTTAAATAGGGGTAATTCGTTCTGTGGATAATGTCAAAAAAAATATACCACAATAACGGTATCTGGTCGAAAAAAAACAAAAAATACCACTTCGTGGTAGAACTGTCGAAACCAGATTTTGATTATAGAGCCTCTTGCAAAATGATGATTTTCATTCAAAATCAAGGCTTGCGAAAAATTTAACCGCAGGCATATAAAGGATATTCCGAGGATAAAATTTTTTAGCATAACGCGGAGGTTGAGCGAAAAGGGCGTTTTGCAAAAGGCTCTATAGATTATTGATTGTTGAGAGTTGGGACAGGCATGGTAAAGTCAGGGTCGAAAACAAAACTAATTCTATATGAGGGCTGTCCTGTCACGGTAGATGAAATACTATCCGCATCTGGAAAAGATAAATCGCTGCAAAAATGGGAACAGGGCCGGTCTATACAAACTGCTGGCCGTTTATAGCCTGAACTATTTTTTTCTGAGGCCGATGGTTGTCTCTCTGCTGTTTAAAAACCGTTACCGGCCGCTGAGAAAACTCTTTTATACAATCCTGGTCGGTGATTATGACAGGCTCAATGAGATACCGCACAGGCTCAGCAACTGGGACTATGTCTGCTATACAGACAATCCGGAGCTGCAGAGCAGCAGCTGGGAGATACGTTTTCTTGACAACGCGCTGGGGCTTGATCCCGTGCGCCTTTCCCGGTATTACAAGATCAACAATCATCTCATCGATGCAGGGTATGATCTAAGTGTCTACACCGATGCCAACATGCGCATCCGCGGTGATCTTGACGTTTTTCTCGCCCATGCTTTTCCCCCTGGATCCGTTTTTTCCATACTGCTGCATCCATTTCTTTTCTCCCTTGAAGAGGAAGTGCAGCAATGTGTTGAACACCAGAAAGACAGCCCCGCGCTGTTAAAGGATCAGTACAGCCATTATCTGAAGAGCGGTTATCAGGACCACTATCCCCATATCAACGCCCGAATGATGATTCGCAGGACAGGGGACCCTGCCGTCCGCAACCTCATGGAAACCTGGTTCAGCCAACTCCGGAACTGGTCAAAACGCGATCAGCTCGGTTTTAACTATTCGTTGAGTGTCTGCCCGAATGTCGTGCTCGATTATATCCCGTACTGGATTTTCAGACGCTATTTCAAAAAGATGGATCATCGATAATCCTTTTATACCCATCTTTTGCCAAAAATGTTGCTGAGAATTTTCTACAGATGCCTCGATGAAAGAGCGGCAAGAAGCGCTCGTTTCACCAGTTTTTCAGAGAAGTGGCGCTCATAGGTATCTCTGGCCTGGCTGCAGTGATTTGAAAATGATACGCCTGGTTTAGCCAGCTTCTGCACGGCTTCTGCGAGCGCCTGCGGGTCTCCGGGAGGAACAAAGGTAATGCCGCAGTTGGGGTTGTCCATCAGCTCCTCAGGATAGGCATCGGACCAGCGGGTGATCACCGGGCGACCGCAGGCCAGGGTCTGATAAACCTTATTGGGAATAACCCTGCCCGCTTTCGGGGAGGAACCGAAAATGCCGAGCAGGATTGCAGCTTCGCCGATTCGTGCAGCAAGTGCTTCGTAGGCCAGCCATTCTTCAAACCTGAGATTGTCAAGATCGCGGCCCAGGTGCCTGCAGGTATCCAGCAACGGTCCGTTGCCAACCATTGTCCACTGCAGTTCGGGAACCAGTGCGGCAGCCTCGGCGATTACTTCGGGACCCTGCAGGTTGATAAAACTACCGTAGAAGAGCACCTCTGTCTGCCGGGCATTGCTGTGGGGCTGTTGCGGAAACAATACTTCTTCAGCCCCGACAGGGACAACATGGACCGTGTCGGGAGAACCCTCGAGCGTCTCGATGAAAAACCGAGCATGCGGAGTTGTGTCGGCAAGCAGCAGGTCTGCCCGGGAAAACATGAACTGTTCTCTTTTCAGCAGTTTCAGGGCCCTGCGATCAGTTTTCAGGAATTTACGTCTTTCGTATACTGCCTTGTCCCAGCCGCTGATGAGCGGATCAAAGATGAGCGGCACGCCCTGCCTGCGGGCGTACCTGAGGGCGGAATGAAAATCACGCTGGCGAAAAGCGGGAACCCAGACTGCATCGGGTTTGTTTATTCCTGCAAAGAGAAATTCAACACCTCCCAGTGGCGAGATTCTCGGCCTGAAGTCGGTTACCGTGTAGCCTGATGCCTGGAGTATGTTTCTGATGATCCTGTTTCGCGAATATTCAGGATCGAAACGGCCCCACCAGAGCAGTGTTTTTGAACTTTTTCCGGGATGCATTTATTGTTGATCGGGCAGAGGATTCAGGAGCAACTGCTTCTTCCGATGTACTTATCATATAAATAAAAGGAGTGCACAGTTCTGTTAATCCTGAAGATCAAGCTTTATCATTTCGGCATAGCGCCCGGAGCGCGCAATGAGTTCACCATGCGTACCCTGCTCAATGATTCTGCCATGGTCCATGACGATAATATGATCAGCTCTGCGGATTGTCGAGAGACGGTGGGCGATAATAATGGACGTTTTCCCGGAAAAACTGTCTTCGATAGCCTGTTCGAGGATATCTTCCGTTACCGAGTCTATAAATGCCGTCGCCTCGTCGAGGATCAGGATTTTAGGATTCCGGCATAAAACCCTGGCGAACGAGAGAAGCTGCTTTTCCCCGGTCGAAAGCTCATGGCCGCCTTCACCGATAATGGTATCAAGCCCGTCCGGCAACAGGTCAAGAAAACGAGACATCCCTGTCTGTTGAAGGACCTCAAGCACGTGGTCCCGGGAGCAGCCGCTGTCCATGACGATATTTGCCAGCAGGGTGTCCTGGAGGATGAAGACATCCTGGAGAATGACGCCGATCGTGGTGCGCAGCTCTTTTAATCTCAGCTTATCGACATTGACGCCATCGATTGAAATTGTTCCCTGCTGCGGTTCGTAAAATCTCATCAGAAGACTGATAAGCGTGGTTTTACCGGAACCGGTCGTACCGACTATGGCAACGGTTCTACCTGGTTCAACGGTCAAGGACAGGTCGTGCAGTACCGGTTTGTCATCTTCGTATCCAAACGTCAGGTGGTCGAATGTGAGCCGGCCCCTGATATCGCTGATGGAAACAGGTGACAGAGGTTCCTTGATCTGCTGTTTAATGTCGAGCATGCTGAAAATACGCTCGGCCGAGGCAAGCGCCGACTGGACGATGGAGTATTTCTGTGACAATTCCCTGAGTGGCTGGAAAAAGAGCCTCATGTAGGCAAGAAAGGCAACGAGCTCCCCAATGGTGAGGTTTCTGCCGATAATCTCGGTCCCCCCATACCAGAGAATCAGCCCGATAGCTGCGGAACTCAGCAGTTCGGTTAGCGGCATGAAGGCCGCAAAGAGCCTGATCTGTTTGAGCGTCCGCTGCAGATATTCCTGACTGAGGGCGGAAAAATGGCTTTTGATGGCGGTTTGTCTGCCGAACAGCTGGATGATCGTTATCCCCGATACCGATTCCTGGATAAAGCTGTTGAGCCGGGAAAGCTGGCTGCGAATATCCCTGAATTTTTCCCGGGCGAGCTTTGCGAAAACAACGGTCACTGCAAGAGACAGTGGAACGAAAATCATCATCATCAGGGCAAGGCGCACATTGATGAAGAAGAGAACAACCAGGATGCCGGCGAGGCGAAGGATATCGTTGAACAGTGTTACCATTACCGAGGTAAACATTTCATGCATATTCTGGACATCGTTGGTCAGCCGGGTAACGAGACGGCCGGTCGGCTGGGTGTCCAGAAAGGCAAGATCAAGGTCCAGTAGATGGCTGAACAGTTCCTGGCGGATACGATGCATGACCGACTGGCCGACCCATTCAAGCAGGACGACCTGCACGAAGGTAACAGCAAAAATGAGCAAAATGAGAAGAAGAAACTGGAGTGCGGTCCTGGTGAGCCCTGCCAGCCGCAGACTGTTGCTCAGCTGGTCGGCGGTGATGAAAAGGTCGATGGCGTTTTTCATCAGGTAGGGGATAGCAAGCGTTGCCCCGGTGACAATCAGCGAAAGGAAAACCGCTGCAGTTATTGCGTGGATATATCTGCTGGATTTTTTTATAATACGGCGCCAGAGATGAATATCACCAAGTGAGGCGCTTCTGTCTTTTTCACTGTAGCCGAAGTTGCGCATCTCAGTCGTCTCGTTCGCCGTTCTGTTTCTGTTTTACGTACATGGAGTGATAGAATTCATTTTCACTGATCAATGTTTCGTGAGTACCTTCATTAACCAGCCTTCCCTCTTCAAGGATCAGGATTCTGTCGGTCATGGACAGCAGTTTTATACGGTTGGAGACGATAAACACGGTTTTTCCGGCAAGGCGGCTGCGTAAAACCTCGGCAATCTCATTTTCCGTTGTCGTGTCAACCGCCGACAAGCCGTCGTCAATAACCAGAACAGGGCGGTTGCAGAGCAGTGCCCGGGCAAGTGCCAGGCGCTGGCGCTGACCTCCCGACAGGGTAATACCCCGTTCACCGATAATGGTGTCGTACCCGGAAGAAAACCCGAGGATATCTTCATGAATCCTGGCGTCGCGAGCTGCTCCTACGATTGCCTCCATTTCGACGTCGCCGACCCCAAAGGATATGTTTGCCTTGATCGTGTCGGAGAACAGAACAGGTTCCTGACTCACATAGGCTATCTGTGAGCGTACATCCTCGAGTCCCAGGGTGTTGACGTCCCTGTTTCCGAAGAATAAACAGTTGTCGGCAACGGGGTAGAGCCTGAGCAACAGCTTGCAGAGAGTTGACTTTCCGCTTCCGGTTCTGCCCGCAATGCCGATGATACCGGATTTTACCTCAATCGTTATGTCTTCAAGCTGGTTACGATCTGAGGAAGGATATGAAAATGATAAATTTCTGGTCGAAAAAGCCGGGGATACTGTTTCCACAGGAGCTGGGCGAGGTGGGTCAATCAGGATCGGTTCCGATGAAACCAGCGAGTGGATTCGCCTTAAGGCCGTCAAACCGCGCTGGAGCAGGTTGGTGACCCAGCCGATGGCCATCATCGGCCAGATAAGCATCTGCAGATAGGTGATAAATGCAACAAAGTCACCCATGCTGATGGTTCCACGAATTACGAGCCGACCGCCATAGAGGAGGATGGCCAGAAGTCCGAGGTTGCCGATCAGGGTCGCCGCCGGAAACAGGACGCCCTGCACCAGGGCTACGCCTATGTTGGCCTTGACGTAGGTCTTGCCGAGCTGGTCAAGTATGCCGGTCTGAATATTCTCCAGCGTGTAGGCCTTGCTCAGTTTTGCTGAAATCAAGGCCGATCTGGCGAATTCGGTGATCAGCGAGAACTGCTCCTGCACCTTGTTGAAACGCTGGTGCAGTCTGCCTGAAAGAAGCCTGGTTGAAACCGCAAGGATCGGCATGGGCAGCAGGGCCATGACGGTAAGGCCGGGATGTATGTGGATCATGAAACCGATTGCCGCAATCGAGAGGATAAGAGCATCCGCTGCCGCAACCATACCCATTCCGCAGCCCATCTGCACTGCTCCGAGATCATTGGAACCGTGGGCCATGATATCGCCGGTAGTGCGTTGTTCAAAAAAAGGCTGGTCCATGATGATGATGTGATTGAATATCCGGTTGCGCAGTGCCCGTTCAAGATGACGGGAAAAACCGATAATCAGGTTTCTCCAGATAAATCGTAGGATCACCACCAGCACGGCGATGGCGACAATGAGCAGGCCGAGTTTGAGCAGCAGTGTGCTCGTCGCCCTGTTTTCAGACAGGGCATCAACGCCGTATTTCAGGATCCTTGGAATGATGAGTTGCAGGAAATCGACGCTGAGCAGGGCAGCAAAGCCGGCGAAGAGACGGAGACGATGCTTCTTGAATTGCGGTGAAAGCATCTTCCAGAGTGTCGAAAAACCCGCTGGTTCGATCTGTTCCGATGATTCGTTCTGCTGGTCGTTATGCGCTGTAGATCGGGGTTGAGACACGGTGATAATTATAGGATTGCTTATTGGGATAATGGTTGTTTAGTACAAGATGACCGTTTTTAACTATAATTACGATATAATAATGAGTGCCGGGACCACTTTCACCCGTGTGGGCGTGGAAACGCTCAGAGCCTTCCTGCCAGAAGGTTCCTGATCTCGCTGTCGCTGAGAGCTGTCGGGTTGTTTTTGTTGGCGGCGGCAGAGCTGATTGTGGCGATGTCCGCTGCTCTGACACCGTAGTGTGACAAGCCGGGGATGTTAAGCCTCGCGGTGAGATCGTGGAGGCAGGTGATAAATGCTCTGCGGTATTCTCTATCAGTGCAGTCTTTTCCGGGCGAAAACAGTTTTCCCAGCCGAGCGTATTTCTGCAGTGTCGGACTCTCGGGCTGTTCTTTTTCCAGCTTCACCAGGATAATATCATTGGCGGAAGCCATCAGGGTACCGCAGACAACGCCATGCGGTATGGGAAACATGCAGCCAAGAGGCGGTGCCAGTCCGTGAATGACCCCCAGCCCTGCATTCATCAGCACGATTCCCGAACAGAGTGACGCCAGCGCCATGCGGCTGCGTCCGTCGAGATCATCAGGATTTTCATAGACAGTGAGAAGCGATCGAGAAACAGATTCTATGCCCGTCCAGGCAATTGCATCGGTGATCGGTGAGCTTTTTGTCGAGAGATACCCTTCAACCAGCTGCGAGAAGGTGTCCATTCCGCAGGCGGCGGTGACATGCGGCGGGCATGAGCACATCAGCCTGGGGTCAACAAGTGCTATATCGGGGATATAGCCGTCGTGGCGAAGGGAATTTTTGAAACCGTGCTCACCACCCTGGCTGATCACGGCGTTGCTGGTCACCTCACTGCCGGTTCCTGCGGTCGTCGGAATGGCGATAAAGGGGATTTTCTTTCCGCTTGGTTTTTTGCTCCCGACTCCTTCCAGATAATCTTTTAACGGTTCACCGTCCGGCAGCATCGCCGATACCGCCTTGCCGGCATCGACAACACTGCCTCCGCCGACAGCAACGACAACTTGAATCCCCTGGTCAGCATGTTCAGCTACTATTGAATCAACCAGCGACGGAGTCGGTTCGTGACTGACCGTAACCGGGGATACTTCCAGATCGGCAGTTCCAAGCAGCGAACGGAACCGTTCTCCATTGCCGCTGCGCTCCAGTGAGCTGTTTCCTGTCAGCAGAAGAACCCTGCGGCCATAAACCTTGATGTGACCCGGCAGATTATCGATGACATCCGCTCCGAGTTCAATCCTGGGGAGGGGCTTGAGGTTAAAAGGTTTCATTGTGTGTGAAGAGTTGGTTCAATAAAAGCGGACAGCGACCGCTTACCTGGATGTGATCCCGGTATCTTCATCCGGATCCGGTGACTTTCGGTCTTTGCCCGCCGACATGCTTGCGAGCTGTTCGGGCAGCCCTTTTATATAAATATCCTGCTTTGCATAGGGAATTTCAATGTTCTCCTGGTTGAGCATCTTGTATACCTTGGTATTAAGCGCATCAAGCGCACGGCCCTGAAGTTCGGGATGATCAACCCAGAAGAGTAGTTCAAAGTCAAGGCTTGACGGACCAAAAAACCGAAATCTGACCCGCGGCGCAGGTGTCTTGCAGACCTGCGGTTCTTCCTCTGCAATCTTCTGCAGGAGTTCGCTCACCTTGTCGACATCGCTGCCGTAGGCAACCCCGATCTTGAGGCGTACGCGCATTTTTTCGTTCGGGCCTCCTGACTGGTTTATGATGGTTGAATTGCCGATGATCGAGTTCGGCACGGTAACCTCGATGTCATCCCGGGTCAGAATTCTGGTGCTGCGGAGTCCGATGTTGGTCACTTTTCCACGGCCGATTTTGTCAAGGACTACATAGTCGCCGACCTTGTAGGGTGCATCGGCGATGATAAAAACTCCGCTGAAGAGATTTGAAAGCGTGTCCTTGGCTGCGAAGCCGACGGCAATGCCTGCAATCCCGGCTGATGCCAGCCAGGCGGTCATGTCGATATTCCAGATGACGAAAACAAAGTAAATACCGGCGCCGAAAATGACGATCTTGGCCAGATTGTCAAACAGGGTGACGGTACGGTGCTGGATAAAGGCGTATTTGTGGCTGAGCCCGGCAATCCGGGTGAGCAGCAGCGTCGACAGCCTGATGAGGAAAATGAGCCAGACCAGCACGTTGACTGTCTGAATGACTCTCTGGGTCAGGTGCCGAACGATATCCGACAATGGCATAAGCTCGAGACCGGCCGTAACACCCAGGACAACAAGGGTGTAGTAGAGCGGCGGGCGCAGCAGGATGGCAATCTTATCATCAAGTATAAAATTGGTTCTTCTCGTCACGCTGTTGATCAGTTTATACAATACCCAGGTAACAAGCGAAGCGAGCATGAAGGTGATGAGAATTACGAGGATGCCCTGTATCCATTGGTTCTGCGAAAGAAGATTGATTGCCGGCATCAGGGTATTGGCAATGTCACTGCTTACAGACACATCGGGTGCCGCCTCGGCTCCGCCCTGCGTTGGGATCAAGAAAATTGTACAGGCTGCAACAGTCAGTGCTGAAATCTGCTTGAAAAAGGTCATATGAGAGTATCTATTTGATTTAATGTTAAAAATAATCAACCCTTGTTTGTTTCTCACTGATCCTGCACGATATCCGAAACAGACGCAATCCACAATTGTTTTCAGCCTGCTTCTCTTTAGTTCCGGGGACAGTATACCTATCTGCACTAAAACAGTTTCGTTCCGTGAACGGCTCTCTGGAAAATAATGTTATTGTAATCCTATTCCTGCTGCGGTTGCAGTATCTATTCAGGGAAGAATCCTTGGAATATTTGAAAACCCAGTCTCTTCCAGCGACAATCAACGGAAACAATAACATGGACAGAACATCTTCTTGTTGAAATGCAATGTTTCTCTACCGTGCACGTGGTAAATGGATTATTTTTATCGGGAACGAGGGTATGGTCAACAACCTGGTCTGTTTTATCGCCGGGACCATCTTTGCACAGACAGGACTTACATAATGGCAAAACAGATAAAGGACCTTGTCGACTTCGAGGACTCTTTTGCAAAACTTGACATCCGGGTCGGCCGGGTGATCGAGGTTGAACCGGAAGAACGAACCCACAAGCCGACATACCGGATGCTTGTCGATTTTGGCAAGTACGGCAAAAGAATCAGTTACGGGAGGTTTACCAATCATCCCGCCGATGAGGTTAAGGACAGGCTGGTACTTGGCGTTTTGAATTTTGAACCAAGGCAGATGGGTCCGGTAACTTCAGAGGTACTGATTCTCGGGGTCCAGTTTCCAAAGGCTGAGAGCGGAGAGGCGACGTTTGTCTCGCCGCTGGCAGAGGCAAAGATCGGCAGCAAGCTGTTCTGAGCTCTTCTGGTGAACGGGTCTTTTCCTGTATGTTGAACGTTGAACCATTTTCTTATTCCCGGGATGTTTTTCCCTCTTGCTCATCCAGCGATACTATCGTATTGTCAAAGGTCAAACCATTATAATAATATATTGTAATCGTCCGTACCCAGGCCACAAGATCCATGAACTTCAAAAAAGCCAAGCAAAACCGTATCTTTCAGGATGTCGTCGATCAGGTTCAGGTGGCGATCCTCGACGGCCGGATCGGCGCCGGAGAGCGGCTGCCTGCCGAGCGCGAGTTGTGTGAAATGTTCCAGACAAGCCGCGGAACACTGCGGGAAGCACTGAGAATCCTCGAACAAAAAAGCCTCATAGAAATACGGCTGGGAGTCAACGGCGGCGCCTACGTGAAGGATGCCAACGCTGAACTCATGGCCGAGAACCTGGCAATGCTCATCCGCTCGCAAACGATTTCCCTGTCGCATCTTGCAGAATTCAGGGAAGGAGTGGAGGGCAGTGTTGCCGGGCTTGCTGCGCAGCGGGCCTCGAGTAGCTGATATAAAAAAGTTATATTCGCTCTTGGCAAGGGCAGACGGGTTTCGCAAGTCAGGAACAAGCGGCTGGAACGATTTTGTCGGGTATAGACGAAAAAATCCACACCGAAATTGCCCGAATCGCCGGAAACCCCCTCTACGTTTTTATCCTCAGCTCCGTTCATGAAAATATCCAGCGGTATTACGATAAATTCCTGCGTGTCGGCACCCAGGAGATGGAGGAGAATTACCGGGACCTGGAACAGATAATCGAGGCCGTAAAAAACGGTGAAGAAGAAGCAGCATCATCACGTGCAATCGAACATGTCAGAAAATTCAGCATGTACATGGAGCAGAAAAAAAGAAAAATAGTTCCGATTCGATAATTACTTTATACAGAAGAGCCTATTGCAAAACGGTTTTTTGCTCAACCTCCGCGTTATGCTAAAAAATTTATCCTCGGAATATCAATTATATGCCTGCGGTGAAATTTTTCGCATGCCTTGATTTTGAACGAAAATCATCATTTTGCAAGAGGCTCAGAAGCTAATCTTTTTTGCAGGGAGACGATGATGGAAACGCAACAGGCTCAGAATCTATTTGACAAAGCGGTCGCCCTGGCCGAAACCTGGCAGAATCGTGCCAACGAACTGCTCACCAGGGAAGAGAGGAACATCCAGGAGCAGATGAAGCGGCTGCTTACGCATCCCCAGGACAAGGTTCTGCTGTCAAAAATGATTGACCAGAGTTTTCGCTCGCATGATCCCAAACGGGTAGCCGACCAGATCAGCAACCTGATGGAGGAGGAGGGAGTCCCAGAGTTTTTCAGCAGGGTGGAAAAACTGCTAATCCAGATGTTTGTCGGCGTCGGAAAACATATTTCTTCATTTGCCGTTCCCCGCATGATCGATCAGATGCGGAGTGCGAGCAGCCGGGCAATTATTCCCGGTGAAGAAAAAGAGCTGCATGCCCACCTGCAGAAAAGAAAGGAACAGGGCATCCGGATGAACATCAACCATCTCGGTGAAGCGGTTCTCGGAGAGGGAGAGGCTGTCCATCGTCTTTTAACCTATAAAAAAGACATGGAAGATCCTGCTGTGGAATACATCTCGATCAAGATTTCCACGATCTATTCACAAATCAGTTCCCTTGCCTTTAACGAAACGGTTGAAATTCTAAAAGAGCGTTTGTCCGAAATATACCGGGCGGCCAAAACGCATTATTTCATTCGCCAGGATGGAAACCGCATCGCAAAGTTCGTCAATCTCGACATGGAAGAGTACCGCGATCTTGAAATAACCTATCAGGCATTCGTGTCAACGCTCGAACAGACTGAGTTCAGAAACTATTCAGCCGGGATCGTTTTACAGGCGTATCTGCCGGACAGTTTCAAGATGCAGCAGAGATTGACAGACTGGGCGAAGAAACGGGTTGCCGACGGAGGAGCACCGGTAAAACTGAGGATTGTCAAGGGCGCCAATATGGAAATGGAGAAGGTCGAGTCCTCGCTTGCCAACTGGCCCCTGGCCCCCTATGACAACAAGCTCGAAGTTGACGCCAACTATAAACGGATGGTTACCTACGGGATGGATCCGGAACGAATCAAAGCGGTCAACCTGGGGATTGCTTCTCATAATCTCTTTGAACTGGCATACGCATCAGTTCTTGCCGAAGAGAACCGGGTCACCGAGTATTTTTATTTCGAGATGCTCGAAGGAATGGCGGATCATGTCAGGAGGGCGTTGCAGGAGACCTCGGGAGATGTTTTACTCTATGCTCCCGTCGCCTCGAAAGAAGAATTTATTAACGCCATAGCCTATCTGATCAGGCGCCTTGACGAGAATACCTCTCCTGAAAATTTTCTCAGGTACTCACCGGACCTGGCTGTCGGTTCAGACGAGTGGCGCTACCTTAAAAAGACATTTCTTGAATCCTGCCAACAGCAGCAGCAGGCACAGAATTTTCCCAACAGGATTCAGGACAGAACGGGAGAAACGTACAACAGGTCGGTTTCTCCGTTACAGACCAACAAATTTATCAATGAGGCTGATACCGACTGGTCGCTTGCAGCAAATCGGGATTGGGCTGAATCGATTCGGAAGCGGTGGATGAAATCTACTGCCGATGAACCGGTTGATATTCCTGTGGTTATCGGCGGGAAAGAACTGCGCGGAGAGCGGCGTAGGAAAGAAGTGTCCGATTCGTGCAAGCCCGACAAGCAGATCTGTGTGGCAAGATATCACCTGGCCTCGGAAGAAGATGCGCATGAGAGCCTGCGGGTTGCAAAACAGGACCCGGATGGTTGGCGAGAGTTGTCGCACCGTCGCCGTCATGAAGTGCTTGCGGACGCGGCGATCGAGCTGAGAAAAACGCGGGGTGATCTGATCGGGGCCGCGGCGGCGGATACCGGGAAGATTTTTACGGAACTTGATGTGGAAGTCTCGGAAGCGATAGATTTTGCGGAATTTTATCCTTTCTCCGTCAAGCAGTTTAGCGAACGTGGGAACATAACAGCAGCGAGGAAAAGGAGTCGGCCTGGTCATCTCTCCCTGGAATTTTCCCCTAGCAATACCATGCGGCGGAATCGTTGCCGCACTTGCTGCAGGAAATACCGTCATTTTTAAGCCTGCCTCTGATGCAGTACTGTCTGCCTGGGAACTCTGCCAGTGTTTCTGGCGCGCCGGTGTATCACGCAACACCCTCCAGTTTGTCCCCTGCTCAGGCGTCGATGTCGGCCCTGTCCTGACGTCGAGTGAGGACGTTGATTTTATAATCCTGACCGGTGGAACCGATACCGGGATTACCATACTCGAAGAGAGTCCGGAGGTCTACCTGGCTGCTGAAACAGGCGGCAAGAATGCGACTATTGTCACCGACATGGCTGACCGTGATCAGGCGATCAAGAATGTTATTCACTCTGCCTTCAGCAACTGCGGCCAGAAATGCAGTGCCACCTCCCTGCTGATTCTTGAAAAAACAATATATGATGATCCTCCACTTCAGAGATCAACTCGTTGATGCAGCGAGGTCCATGAAGGTCGGGTCATGCCTGGAACTTCAGCAATAAAATGGCCGCCCTGATTAAGCCGCCGAACGGGGACCTGGAAAAAGGGTTGAGCTCTCTTGAACCTGGAGAAGAGTGGGTGCTGAAACCTGAAATGGTAGATAATAACCCACATATCTGGTCACCCGGTATCAAGTATGGTGTTCGATCCGGCAGTTATACCCATTTGACTGAATTTTTCGGACCGCTGCTTGGTGTTATGCGTGCCGAAAATCTGGATCAGGCAATCTCCCTGGTCAACCAGACCGGATACGGTTTGACCAGCGGACTTGAAAGCCTTGACAAACGTGAACAGCTCAGATGGAAAGAGAAGATATTCGCCGGGAATCTCTATATCAACAGGGGAACCACAGGAGCAATAGTACTCCGGCAGCCATTCGGAGGAATGGGAAAATCAGCGCTCGGCCCGGGTCTGAAGGCGGGAAGTCCCGATTATGTCACACAGTTCATGAACTGGTCAGAAACAGGTTTCCCGCAAACCGGCGTAGTCCGGGGGGACCATGTACTGCTCCGGCGGACTGCCGAATGGCGGCTGCTCATTGAATGGAACAAGCTGCAGCCGCTGAAAAAAGAGATCTACAGAACAATTCGGGCGATTGAGAGCTATCTCTATGCAATGCAGGAAAAGTTCTCGCTGGAGGAAGACTATTTCCACCTCAGGGGTCAGGATAACATTCTCAGATACCTGCCGATTAAAAGGATGATGATCAGGCTTCATCCAGATGATTCGCTTTTTGAAACCCTTGCCCGTATTGGTGCGGCAAAAGTTGCGGGTTGTTCGATCAGGATCAGCAAACCCGAGGGAATGACAAACGAGTCGACAGATTTCCTGGCAGGCCGATATGGCAGAGAGTTCCTGGACGGAATCGCCATAGACGACATGAGTGATGATGAACTGGCCGACCAGATGGGTGATCTTGACAGAATCCGCTACAGCGCAGCGCAGCGGGTTCCGCTCGAAATATTCAGGGCGGCGGCGGAAACAGGTTTCTATGTATCACGGACACCCGTATTCATGGAGGGGCGTCTGGAGCTGCTGCAGTATTTTCAACAGCAGGCAATATGTGACAGCTATCACCGCTACGGAAACCTCGGGGAGCGTGCCCTCGAGTAAATCCTGGCTGAGCCGTTTCAAGACAAAATCATTTGTTAAAGCGTGACAGGGTCTTAACAAGAATAACCCTGAGTACCAGGGCCCCAAAAAGAAAGACAAGGGTGGTGCGGAGCAGGCTCTGCTCAAAAGACTCACTGACGAACACAACATGGACCGGCAGAATCATAAGCACACTGTAACCAAGGAGCCCGTGGGTGAAACGCCACTTTTCATACCGGGTCTGCAGTGGTTTTCTCAGATAGGTAGAGATGACCGTAGAGAAAATGGCTGCAAAAACGAGCGAACCAACCATTTCCGGCCAGTATTTTTTACCGATGGGAAGATTAGCCAATCCCTCAGGAACGAGAACCAGGGTTACATGAGCTGAGGCCAGCAAAAGAATTACAAGGCCGTTTATGCGGTGACATCGTGCAAGCGTTGCCCGTTTGAAAAGTTTTTCAAGATAGAGGCCAGGTGTTGCCAGGATGATCTGCAGCATTATCATGACCAGCCCAGCCATGCCGGCCAGCTGGCCGGCGCGGAGAATGGTCTTGTCCGCGCCGATCTTGTACCAGAGGGTCATTGTCTCAAAGAGGAAGGGGACCGATAAAGCTCCTGAAAGGATTACAAAAAAAACAGTGACAAGCATGATCCTGGCGGGCAAGGTGTTCTTGTCTGAAGCCGGTTTTGTTACAATTCTGTTACTATCCATAGCGACATCCTCCGCAATGTTGTCTCTGCTGAGTGTAACAATAAGACGCCACGATAAAGAAGAAAGCCTGACTGGTTAGTGAAGATTGTTCCCGCTGGTGTCCGTACTCATGAGTCCGGACACCATAAAGCATTTACAATAACATAATTTTCCGTGCACAACAAAAGAAGGTTGAGGTCAGGGACATACTCAAGACAACCGGTAACCGGATCAGCAATTTATTTGAGCGTCTCCCTTGTCTGACCGCTGTCTGCTGCTTATTGTTTCCCGAAATTGGAATACGTCTATTTCTATGAGTATCCATTTTTCATTTTCAAATTGAAAATAGCAGATGTGCTAAACAGGTAGCCAGGTAGCGGCTCGAGTTGCCATAAAACAATTTTTCACAATTCTTAACGAATAGGAGAACTTCACCATGATCAGAAAAACACTTTTGTTTCTTTGCCTTGTCGGCCTTATGAGCACTCCGGCAGCGGCCATAGAGCCTCCTGAAGGTGCCTCGATTCCTTGGGGCAGCAATAATACTGCCTATACTGCAGTAGAATTCAATGCTGTACTGGAAGCATACGGCCTGAGCCTGGCGCCCGAATCGGTTAAAACAACACCGTCAACTTATGCCAAAACGGCAGGCGACAAAGTCATGTTTGGAAACACCGCTTTTGCCTATCGTCCCGCAACCTATCACGCTATAATCACGTCATACGGGCTGGAGTTAAGCCAGGATGACGTTACTGCCAAGTTAGGCAAGGTTCGATATGCCTCAGTAAAAAACGGCACGGTGGTTTTTGCAGACAGTCAGTATGCCTATAATAGTGACGAGTGGAAAACGATTCTCAGCGCCTATCACCTGCCGATGGTAGCCGCACCGGCTCCTGTGCAGGCTGCAGCGGTGCCTGGCGACAGCGACGGAGACGGTGTGACTGATGATAAAGACGCCTGTCCCGGTACGCCAAAGGGTATCATGGTTGATGAGCGAGGCTGCTGGTCACACCCCTCAAAGCTCCTCTTTGATTTTGATAAAGCAGTTGTTCGTGAAGAATACAAGCCTGCACTCAAGGATGCCAAAAAAGTTTTTGATGCATATCCGACGATGACGGTTCAGATCGTGGGCTACACCTGTGATATGGGACCTGAGAGCTACAATCAGAAGCTCTCTGAAAGACGCGCGAAGGCTGTCAGAGACTTTCTGGTAAACGAGGTCGGCGTTGATTCAAACCGCCTCAGTGTCACCGGATATGGGGAAACAAAACCTGCTTACCCGAATGATTCTGAGGCAAATCGTCAGAAAAACAGACGGGTTGAATTTACACCCGAGATGTAACCCGCGGTTATTTGACAGGTAGTACAGCAGGGTCAGGCTGTCACAGCAGAATAACGGTGTGACAGCCTGCACATGTCGGAGGGCCCGTGTCCGCGCCTATGGACAGCACCAGATTGCTGCCTTCTCCATATTGCTGATGAGATTTGTGATCGTGCTGCCGCTTATCTTTTCTTTTCCGGCGGCTTGTTCGCGTTCCCCATGGAACCCGACTGCTGCTGCCGCATATTTACCCCTTTTTACTTCGGCCTGTATCGCTGCTGAAATGTTCTGCCCGCGAACTGACTTTCGTATGATCCGGCTGCTGTCGATACCGTGTTTCTGAAGAATCGATTCGGCGCCTGTAAAGACATCTGCCGCGGCAACGCTGTCGGCCGACTCTACATGAAACAGGGTCACAGACTGGTGGTTTTCGGCTGAGATGATATAGCCGACATGGTCGGCGGCACGCAATGAATTTTGGGATCCGTCGAGACACAGCAGGACATTTTTTCTCTCTGCTTCAACCTCCGGACAAATCCACACGGGGATAGTACAGAGATTTTTGACAATGGCCTGTGCGGTTTCATCGGCCGGATTTTCAATCATCCACTGCAGGGCATAGGAAGCTCTTCGACCGAGGATGATTGCATCGTACAGTCCCGCTTCAGCCTCTTTCAGTATATCGTCGGTTTTGCCGTAGTGCTCGGCAAAGGTCTTCGTCAGTATCCGCTCATCAGGCATCTGCCTGCCCAGCAGCAGATCTCTCGATGAATTAATCGCGTTTCGAGCACCGGCAGTGAGCTGGAAATCCACGTCTCTTCCCGGCCTCTTCCACATGTTTCCCAGCGCCCGGTTCATATCGTTTCTGTCGATGCTGCTGACATGAAACAGGGTAACCTGGTAATTTTCTGTAAGATCATTGAAAAAAGTAGAGATAAACCGAAGTCCGAACAGGTGTCTGACATCGTTGCTTATGGTGACGAGAAAATGAAATTTCATCCGGGCACCCTCATTTTGAAAAGTGAGCCTTTTGCAAATCGCCCTTTTCGCTCAACCTCAGCGTTATGCTAAAAATTGTTATCCTCGGAATATCAATTATATGCCTGCGGTAAAATTTTTCGCTTGCCTTGATTTTGAACGAAAATCATCATTTTGCACGAGGCTCAAGTAAAAAAGAGTCACTCAAACTGCACTGATGAACATGAGCCTGTATACTCAGCCTCTGTCTCGAGTTTGATCTCTTTCAGGTCGATTTTAAGGTAGTATGCTCCTTCCTCCCTGTCAAATCGTGCTTCAAAGCCGATTTTTTTTCCTAATCGGAGCATGCTGGTGTTTTCCGGCAAAACCAGGCCCCAAAGAGATTCCACACCTTGTTTTTTTGCAACCTTAAGGAGATAATACAATAACATTGCACCAATTCCCTGTCCATGCCATTGATCTTCAACCATAACGGAGAATTCACAGTGAGTGATGTCGGGATCAGCGATAATCCTTGCAACTCCGAGCATTTTTTCATGATTGGAAGAGCGCTCCAGGACAACGAGCGCCACATGGCGGTCATAATCTGTCTGGGTCAGCATCGCCACCGTTGCCGGGCTCAATTCTTTGACGTGCTGAAAGAAACGGAAGTAGACACTTGATGGTGATAATCTGCCAAAAAACTCAATAAAGAGTTCGGCATCTTCAGGTTTTATGGGGCGTATCTTCAGCGGTAAACCGTTTCTGGCCACGGTATCTATTTCATAATGGGAAGGATACGGGCTGATGACCAGGTGCAGGGGCGAGGGTTTTGTGTTGCGGTGCAAAAGCAGCCGGGCATCGACGACAACAGGGCTGCCGTTTTTTACAATAACCGGATTTATATCCAGCTCAGCGATTTCCGGTATATCGACAACCAGTTGGGACAATTGAATGAGCATCGTTACCAGGGCGTCGATGTCTGCCGGCTTCCTGTTTCTGTAACCCTGAAGAAGTTTGAATACCCTGGTCCCTTCGATGAGGCGCCTGGCAAGCAGTTGATTAAGCGGCGGCAGGCCAACGGCACGGTCATGTATGATTTCGGTAAACACGCCTCCCATTCCAAAGAGCAGCAGCGGACCAAAGATTTCATCTCGTTTGACGCCCATGAGCAGTTCGTAATCCGGGTGAGGGATGTAGGATTGAACCGTTACGCCGTTTATGTGCGCTTTGGTGTCGTAATCTCTTGCACCCGTCAAGATTCTCTCGTAGGCTGTTATCACTTCTGCGGGAGTGCGCAAATCAAGTTGTACACCATCGGCATCACTTTTGTGGGTAATATCCTCCGACAGGACTTTCAGGGCCACAGGCCAGCCGATCCTTTCGGCTGCGTCAACGGCAGTATCAGCAGAATCAGCGGTAAGAGATGGGTTAACCGTTATCCCGTAGGCGCTGAGAATTTCCTTTGAGTGGTGCTCGCTTAAAAAATTCATTGAGGTCAAGCCTGCGGATTCGACGATATCCTGGACCTTCTGCCTGTCAAATGACAAGTGCTGAGTTACCCGCGGCGGGATCTGTTTGATCATTTCAAGGTTGCGGCTGTACTGGACCATGTAGGCAAATGCCTGGACTGCGCGTTCCGGGGTAGTATAGGTGGCAATACCGGATTGGTTGAGAAACGCCACCGCAGCTTCCACGTCCCTGCCTCCCATCCAGACTGCGAAGACCGGAAGACGATTACCCCGGAATGTGTCGACCAGTATTTCAGCAACCGCCATCGGGCTGGTCAGTGCCTGTGGTGCGAGGATCACCGTCAGCGCGTGAAGGGGTTCATTCTCTGCAATGATCTTCATTGCCCGGGCATAGAGCTCCGTTGAAGCATCTCCGAAGATATCAACCGGATTGCGTTGATTCCAATATGGTGGAAGGATTTTTTCCAGCCCAGAGATTGTCGCTGAACTGAGGGATGCCGGAATTACACCAAGGTCTTCCATTGCATCTATTGCCATGACTCCAGGACCGCCGGTATTGGTAATCACGGCCATCCGGGGGCCTGCCGGTCGCGACTGCTTGGAGAGCAGCTCTGCGATGTCAAACAGTTCTTCCGTGTTGCCGACCCTGATAATTCCTGCCCGCTTGAAGGCAGCATCATAGGCGGAATCTTCGGCGGCCAGGGCTCCGCAATGCGAGCCTGCAGCCAGGATACCTGCCGGGCTCCTTCCCACCTTCAGGGCGAGGATGGGTTTGATGGGTGATACTGCGCGTGCCGCACTGATGAATTTCCGGATGTTTGAAAGGTGTTCAATGTAAAGGAGAATACTTCTGGTTTTTGAATCATGGCCAAGATAATCGATTACATCACCGAAATCCACATCGAGCATGGAACCAATACTGACAAAGTGGCTGAAGCCAATTTTTTCCTTGAAGGAGTGATCCAGGATAGCGGCGCAGACTCCGCCGCTTTGCGAGACAAAGGCGATGTTGCCGTTGCCGGGCATACCGGCGGAAAAACTGGCATTGAGCCTTGCCGCCGGAACCATCAGGCCGAGGCAGTTGGGGCCAAGAATCCGGATATTACCGCGTGAGGCTGCATTTCTTATCTCCTGCTCCAGGAGCAGGCCCTGAATGCCAGTCTCTTTGCCGCCTGCGGATATGATTATGGCTGCCTGGATCCCGGCTTGAGCACACTCTTGCAGTATTTCCGGCACCTGTTTGATGGGTACGGCGATGACAGCGAGATCGATCCGGACGGCTTTGCTGATAGAATCTACAGCCTCCAGCCCACTGACCATGGTATATTTGGGATTTACCGGCAGCAGGCGGCCTGTGAACCCGCCCTCAAGCAAATTGTTGATCAAGGCCGCACCGATACTACCCGGCCGTTCGCTCGCACCGACGACCGCAATTGATTCAGGGGCAAAAAGTTTATGCAGGTTTGCAATTCCCATAATGATCCGTTGCCGGTTTGTTTTCAGGTATGCCCACGATACCCGAAGTGAAAGGGGAAAAGGGTTTTCGTCTCCGGTCGCCATGATATGACGGTCTGGATCGGGGAAGGCGGTAACTGCCTTGATCTGTTTCTTGCTGCCGGTTCTTCTGAATAACAAGCTACTCAACGAAACTGCCGTGTGCTTTGTCTTTTCAGTCCTGGGCAGGCTCGGCGTGAGTACTTCACTACTGGACTGATCTTTAAACTAATCTTCTCCCTTGCCCGTGACCATGGTGCACCACGCCTTGCATCGCGGTGGATGGACAGGGAATGAAACGAATAGTGGTTATGCCTCCGCCTTCTCGCCTGCTGGCCGGCAATCATCGCGCCAGCAGCAGTGGAATTGATCACAGTAATCGATGGTTTTGTCCTGGTAACATGTCGTATTGCCTTCCTGAGTCTGTATGTCCCTGATGATATCCATTTTTTTCCGCCTGAATGTTTTGATACCCATCTTCTTCGCCCGCAGCCTTACCCCGTCCATTTTCATCGCTCTACCTCTTGTCATTAGAATGCGTGATACCATCCATTGAGAAATCGTCTCAAGAATTCTGTCCTGTTTTGCCTGTCGCTCAATAATATCCACGATATGGTTTCTCCTGCTATTATGGGTGGAGAAGACCTGGAAATCAATGGGTAACTTGTGATTATACAATGGATATATTCTGTACCTATTTAGACAAAATTACCGGGAGGCGGGTTGAGCGTTTAAGCAGATTCCGTCGGTTGAATTATGAATAGGACGAGAGAACGGTCTGGAGGTTTACCTTCTGATTGGTCAGCCCGAGTTTTCTCCGGATGTGTTTTCTGTGTATGTTGATGGTTCCCGGAGAAAGACGCATTATCTCTGCTATTTCCTTTGTTCTTTTCCCTAGTTTTACAAGATTGGCTACTTGAATTTCAGCAGGTGTCAGGCGCGTAAACCGTGCTGCGATGTTCTGGGTGAGCGACGAGGTCAGTTCATTGATATTGGCGCTGATTATGGACACGAAGATATCCTGTTCGTTCGTCATTCTGCTTGCCGAGAGCTTCTGAAGGTATGGCACGATCAGTTCTGCAACATTTGAGAGAATCTGCTGCTCGAGTGACTGCCGGTCTCGTTCGCGCTTGGTCAACAGAACACCGAGCGCAATATTTGTTTCCTCAAGCTCCTTGGTCCGCTCTTTTACTCTCTTTTCAAGCGTTGAGCGGACAGCTCTCATTTCACGCTCGACGCTTTTGATTCTGTTAATATTGGTATGTGTGCCAAGGACCCTGGTCGGTTTCCCCTGGTCATCACGCTCGGTTACTCTTCCTCTGGACAGTATCCATTGCCATTCACCGTTCTTGTCTTTAATCCGATACTCGACTTCGTAATGAGCTGTTTTGCCGTCGAAATGATCATTGCGGGCGGTGATTACCTGATGCCTGTCGTCGGGGTGGACGAGCGACTCCCAGATACCCGACGCTCCATTTAGGCTTTCCTGGTCACTGTAGCCGAGGCTTTTATGCCAATTTTCACCGAAATATACTCGATCATTGACCAGATCCCTGTCCCATATGCCGCCAAGAGATGCTTCCAGCGCGAGCTTGAATCGCTGCTCGCTTTTTTTCAGTTCCTGCTCGTACTGCTCACGTTTCTTGATCTCTTTCTGGAGCAGTGAATTGCGTTGTTTGAGCTGGGTGAGAAGATGTTTTTTTTCAAGGCAACGATCCAGGCGATACAACAGCTCATCAATGTCACACGGTTTTATCAGGTAATCATCGGCTCCGAGGCGCAGGGCGTCGATGGCGGAGTTCATGTCACCATAGCCGGTCAGGATAAGCACGCATGTCTGGGGAGCCTGCTGTTTTGCAACCTTTAAAACCGAGATACCGTCAATATCCGGCATATCCAGATCGGTAATGACCGCATCAAAACGAGAAGACTTGAGCACCGTCAGGGCTTCCTCGCCGCCCGCTGCTATACTGACCGTATAATTCTTCAGTCGCAGTTCCCTTGCCAGAACAGCCAGGATAACTTCTTCATCGTCCACAAGCAGTATATGTATCGATTTTTTCATTTTTTCTCTTTGCTGCCCGGCAGGGTAACGGTGAATGAAGCGTATCTGCCAGGTTCACTGTCGACCGTGATGGTGCCGCCGTGACCTTTGACGATGCCGTAACACACTGAAAGGCCGAGTCCTGTGCCTGCCGCTGATCTCTTGGTCGTAAAAAACGGCTCAAAGATTTTCGAAAGATGTTCAGACTCGATACCGCAACCGCTATCGGCGATTATAATCTGAACCTCGTCATTTAGCGTTCTTGATTCAACAGAGATGGTTGAACCGTCGCCACAGGCATCCATGGCATTGTTGAATAAATTCAGGAGTACCTGGCGGATCTGGTCCGCGATTACCGAGACCGCCGGCAGATTATCTGAATACTTTTTGACAAGTCGAATTTTTTTCTTGCGGAAATCACTCTTGTAAAGCAGCAGCAGGGATTCAAGAATCTGATTTATATTAACCCAGGAATATTTTCCTGACGAAGGTCGGTTAAAATCCTGTAAATCCCTGATCAGGCGGGCCATCCGGCTGCACTCACCAAGGGCGGAATGAATAAGATCCTTGTCTTCTTCTTCAAATTCCGCTCGTCTTGATACCCCTTTCAGCACTGACATTACGGACTGGAGTGGGTTGTTGAATTCATGGGCAATGGATGCTGAAAGCTGACCGATTGCAGCCAGCTTCTCCACGTGGAGAACCTGCTGCTGCGCGAACTGCAGCTCCCGGGTTCTTTCCATGACCCGTTTTTCAAGCGCACTGTTGAGTTCCTCGAGCTTCTGCTGGCTCTTTTTCACCTCAGATATGTCATTGTAGACAACAAGGGTTCGTGAAATCCTGCCGCTATTATCTGATAACGGAGTGAGTGAAGCCACCACGGGAAAATCGTTGCCGTTTTTCCGGCGCATGATCCGCTCAATGGACTGGACTTTTTTGCCGAGGCGAAGTTTTTCAACCCGGCTGCGAAGATTTTTTCTGTCCTCGTCCCGGTAGAGAACAGATAACGATTTACCGATCATTTCTTCTTCATTGTAGCCAAACATTTTTGTTGCACCGGGACTGAACTGGACAATCCTGGCATCATTTTCCTCGAGCTCGGTTACAATCAGGCCGATACTGTCTGCGGAGGCATAGATAGAAGAGAGCAGTTCTTTTCGTTGTCTTAACTTGTTTTCGGTATTCTTTCTGATGATGACAGCGGCAATTATCTGCGCCGCGGCACAGAGGAGTTCTTCAACAGTGGTGTCGTGAGGAGTATTCTCGGGGGCATACAGTGTCAGGCAGCCAAGTTCCTCCCAGGAAGCGCCCAGGATCGGGATGCAGTAATGAGTATGGGGCTGGCGAGAGGGAAATTCATGGTCAGGGTGAGCTGAACCAGCAAAGATCACTTTTTTTTCCGCAACAGCTTTTCCACATAGACATGCGCCAAGAGGAATCCGGGCGCATTGGGCAAGTAGATACTTTGGAATGTTCTTGTGTGCCTTGATGGCAAGATGCTGGTCGTCCTTGAGAAACAGGAGTCCCCGCGGTTCTGTGTCACTGTTTGAAAAAGAGAGGACTTCCTCCAGAAATTTCTGGTACAGATCCTCAGCAGGAATATCCTCCAGGGAGCGCTGGAGCAGTTTGTTAAGCTTTCGCTGTCTTTCAGTATAATCCTGCAGTGCAGACAGCGCCTGGATGATCTTGTCGCCGGGGACCTGTTTCGGATTTTTTTTAAAGCTATCCTTCAGCTCAGCACTCGATGCCTGCAGCGCGGTCCATTGAGAATCATTCTGGTCGAACTGGCCCATGTAACTCCTCCGGCAGGCAAAGCCAACCTTGATTAGGCTTACACCCGACTTTTGGATAGCTGGAATGACCGTACATGTGCTTATAGTAATACATCAAACTGGCGAAAAAAGGTATAAATACTATCATATAAATATCCATTTTTATCCAATTGAAAGTCCGTATCATTTCCTTCATAATTCAACCGGTATTCAACGCCGTATAACATCTAACGTGACCCGTTTGGGAGGAAGAGACCATGAAAGAAATTCAAAACATAATCGTGCCGGTGGATTTTCTCGAGCATACAGACAATCTTGTTGAGTTTGCGCTGTACATGGCAAAAAAACTCGACTCCACGATACGATTTATTCATGTGGTTGAAAATCCGTACAGCTATGCTGAGTATTCGTTCCCGTCCATGAACATCTTCCAGAATGAACTGGTTGATCTGGCGGAAGAAAAGATGAAACTGCTCGTCGAGAAAAACAGCACTACCTGCGCGGGGTGTGAAGGAAAAGTTCGCATAGGAAATGTCGTTGAATCCATTGTCGATTTCGCCACGGAAGAGAAGGGTGATCTTGTTATCGTCGGCACCCATGGAAGAAAAGGGTTGGAGAAAATGTGGCTTGGGAGCGTGGCTGAACGGGTTGTGAGAAGATCGCCGTGTCCAACTCTGACCTGTAATCCTTATCGATAAAGGATATGATCATTCTGGTTGTCTTTCAGTGCTGATCTGATCTGACCTTTCGGCCGAGAAATAAGGGTTGTCCCTATTTGCGGTGGAATTTATCGCCAACCGTGGATGACGGTCACCGTTAACTGATGGCGGCGGGCTGCTGGATTTTTTCAGGGCGCCGCTGCAGGCAGGTTTTTTCAAAGCTTTTTCACGTTTTCAGCAGCAGCGCCTTTCTGCCCGACTATGATGTCGAAGCTGACGCGGTCTCCCTCCTTCAGAGACTTGAAGCCTTCATCCTTTATAGCAGAATGATGAACAAAAATAGTGTTTCCGTCTTCTTGCTCGATGAAACCATACCCTTTTGAATCGTTGAACCACTCTGCTTTTCCTTCTTGCATTGGCCGTAATCCTTTCATGGTACAAACCTGGGTTTTTCCTGTCAATTACGGTGCGCAAGGCCGTCGTCTGCCCTGTTTTGCCAAACAGTTTTCCGTTCAGTCCAAAAACGTTCGCCTGCAGGGGAGGCAGAACTCAACAAGATAACGGGTACCGAAGCCGTAACTGTTCTGGACACCGACATCACCGTCAAATATATTGGCGATGAATTTGGCATAGTACAGATTTGTTGAACGGGGCTGATCATCGCCTGTTCTATTTCTTGAAACAGGAGCCTGGAAAAGGTTGTTTGCGATCGTCCGGGGAATTCCCAGCCCGGGGGTGGTGATGGTGAAATAAAAACGGCACCAGTTTTCTTCAAACTGATAACCATCCACGTCAAGCACGACGCAGCCTTCGGTGAGGTGGCTGAGGCTGTAGGTTGCCAGGTCGTAAAGCAGATCGCCGATAAGCAGCGGATCACCTTCACACAGTTCTGGCAGGTCCCGGCTTATTCTTGTGGAAAGAAACAATCCTTTTTCTTCGAGCGTTCGTTCATACCATGTGCAGAAGGTTCTGATCAATTGCTGGATATCAAATTCCTGATAATCATTTCGATTACCAATGTCTGTGAGTTTTTTTTCCCTGGAGTGCTCGAATATCTCATGCATATCTATCCCTCCATCGTCTCTGACATTTTTGTATTGTGCCGGCAGCACGTTCAGAACCGGGCTAGTATATGAGACACTATTACACTTCAATATCATGCTGCAAAGGGGTAACAAATGAGTACGAAACTGATAGCGGTTATACCCATTGTTGATTGTTACCAGTGTAATCTAATGAGCAGTAGCTATTGCCCCGTTGCCAAGAAGAAAGAGATTCCTTTGCGAGATGCAAACCTTTCACTATCTGGATAAGCCTGGTATGGTTTTTTTCTGCCGCCTTGGAGGAGATCAATTCGGACGCTATTCATTCCTGCCGGCCCGCTCATCTGCTTTTAATGGAGGCCAGGCGGTCATGAATCCTGCCATTGTTAATTGCTCAAACTGGATTTATGTTATTCCAGCAAGAGGCCTATCTCCATAGGAGTTAAACGTTCATAGCATCATGCTTTCTTTCAACCGCTTTTATACCCCAGCCACTCGCCTGTGGGTGCTGATTTTGACGCTTTTCACCCTCTGTTCTTGTTCACCGGAGGTCGTAAAATCAGAATCACCGCTGGATGCGTCTGCTGGGATGTCGGATTCTCTGTTCACCACCCGGGACGGGAGCAGGCTGCCGATGAGAAAATGGCTTCCGCCAGGAGCGCTCGAAGGTGTGATTATCGGGGTTCATGGACTTAACGATTATTCTAACTTCATCAGGGATGGCGCCCGTTTCTTCAATGATCATCGACTCGCTGTATATGCATATGACCAGAGAGGTTTCGGCGAGACGAAAACAAAGGGTCGATGGAGCGGTCGAGAGATCTTTGCAGATGACCTCGCAACGTTCATCGGGCTGGTAAAGGCAGCTCATCCAGACGTTCCTCTCTATGTTCTCGGCGACTCCATGGGCGGCGCCGTAACAGTAGCCACGATGGTCGCCTACCGGCCGGAAGAAGTAGCTGCCATAATCCTTGTTGCTCCTGCTGTCTGGGCGCGTTCCGAGATGCCCTTTTATCAGAGATTTGCCCTCTGGTTAGGCGCCCATACGATACCGTGGATGAAATTCAGCGGCAAGTCACTGGATATCGTAGCCTCGGACAATACAGACATGCTCAGGGAGATGGGAAAAGACCCGCTGGTAATAAAGGAAACACGGGTCGAGGTACTCTATGGATTAGCAAATCTCATGGACCAGGCGTACTCATTTGCAGAAGCGCTGCACAGCAACGCCCTTGTTCTGTACGGCCAGAAGGACGAAATCATTCCCCGGGAACCTGTTATGTCATTCTACCAGCGTCTGCCAGGCAGAACTGAAGGGACACAGCAGCTGATCCTCTATGAGAATGGCTACCACATGCTTTTGCGGGATTTGCAGGCCAGGATTGTCCTGCGTGACATTGTCGGCTGGATCAACCGTCGGGCGGGTGCAGTCACCTCCAGGCAGCGGGGCGCAGCCTCAAGCACATTCGATTGATCCTGAAATCCGGGGTAGAGCGCCATGATAAACGGCAGCAGAGATGTTGACTTGAGCAAACAGCATTAATGGCTGGCCGGGCTGGCCGGCTCTGTGCCGGGTTTGATGGGAGTATGTAAACCAGAGCGGAGCTGGTCCACACGGGATTGACCAGATAGAAAATTCATATAGAAAGAATTTGTCTATCAAATATAGCCTATTAGGGTATTATTGTTGTTTTACTGGCAGAGGGTGTCGCCATTAACCTGAGCTGCAGAAAATCACACCGACAGGGGTAAGCAAATGAAGCGGGTTCTGAAAGCGGGAATCAGTTCAAAGGATTCACAGCAGGAAAGAGCAAAGGTAAAGGCGTCGGTAGAAAAGATACTTGCCGACATAGAAGAACGTGGTGATGTCGCGGTCAGGGAGCTCTCGGAGAAATTTGACAACTGGTCGCCGGAGAATTTCAGGCTTTCGGACAGGCAGATTGGGGAGTGCGTTGATTCTCTTCCTGTCTCGGTTATCGAGGACATCGCTTTTGCCCAGTCACAGATACGCAATTTTGCTCAGGCACAGCTTGAGTCGATGCGTGATATTGAAATAGAAACACTTCCCGGAGTTATCCTCGGGCATAAAAATATTCCTGTTGCCCGTGTCGGCTGTTATGTTCCCGGTGGTAAATTCCCGATGGTCGCCTCGGCGCACATGAGCATACTTACCGCCAAGGTTGCAGGCGTCAAACGTGTGACAGGCTGCACTCCGCCGACAAAAGGGGCGCTGCCGGCAGCAACAATCGCCGCAATGTCGATGGCAGGAGCAGATGAGATATACGTATTGGGTGGCATACAGGCCGTTGCGGCAATGGCAATGGGTACCGAAAGCATGGAAGCGGTGGATTTTCTTGTCGGTCCGGGTAATGCCTTTGTGGCTGAGGCAAAACGTCAACTCTATGGCCGGGTCGGGATCGATCTCCTGGCAGGGCCGACTGAAACACTGATTATTGCAGACGAGACAGCCGATGTTGAAATGGTTGCCACCGACCTGCTCGGACAGGCGGAGCACGGCTATAATTCCCCGGCAGTGCTGTTGACGACGAACAGAAAACTGGCTGAAGAAATAGAAGACGAGATACAACGGCAGCTGAAGCTGCTCCCGACAGCTGAAACTGCATCGGCATCTTGGCGTGATTACGGCCGGATTATCCTGGTTGAAAGCGATGAGGAAATGGTGGAGGAGGGCGACAGCATTGCCTCGGAGCATGTGCAGATTCTGACCAGAAATCCTGACTATTTTCTCGAGCACATGAGCAACTATGGTTCACTTTTCCTCGGTGAGGAAACCAACGTCTCGTATGGCGACAAGGTAATTGGCACCAACCATACGCTGCCGACCATGGGGGCGGCTCGATACACCGGCGGCCTCTGGGTGGGCAAGTTCATTAAAACGGTTACCTACCAGAAGTGCAGCAGAGAGGCGAGCGTGGTGATCGGCCAGTACTGCTCTCGGCTCTGCGAACTTGAAGGCTTCAAGGGGCACCAGGCGCAGGCCGATTTAAGGGTGAGACGATACCGCAACAATCAGGGTTCATAGCTGACTGCCATGAATATTGAACTTACCGGAGACGTTGCCGTTGTAACCGGAGGCGGGGGTGGAATCGGCTCAGCCATCAGCCGGATCCTGGCCGGAGCCGGAGCAAACGTTGTCATAACTCACCGTGGTGGCACGGGGAAAGCAGGCGCAGAAAAAACGCTGCAATCGCTTGCCGGCACTGGTCATATGCTTTTCCGGGCAGCCGTCGACAATGCCGTGGAGCAGAAAAATCTGGCTGAGCAGATAAAAAATAAATACGGAAAAGTGGATATCCTGGTAAACAATGCAGGTCTGACGCGCTTCGTTCCCGCCTATGACCTCGAGAGTCTCGATGATGAAACCATCGACACCATTTTCAGGGTCAACTGGCGCGGGGCTTTTGCCTCGGTCCGCAGCCTTGAACCGTTGCTGCGGAAATCAGGGGACGGCCTGGTTGTCAATATTTCATCCATCGCCGGAACAACCGGTATTGGCAGCAACGTGGCCTATTGTGCCTCGAAGTCGGCAATGAACACCATGACGATCGCGCTCGCCCGGGCGCTTGCTCCAGATATACGGGTGATTTCGGTTGCTCCGGCGCTGGTTGAGGGCGAGTACACCGATAAACTCGACCCGGGCTGGACGGAACAGCAGCGGCAGCTCAATCCCCTGAAGAGGTTGACAACGGCAGAGGACGTTGCCCGGGCAGTGCTTGCCTGTGCAACGCTGCTCACCTACTCGACAGGGTGCGTGATTCCTGTGGATGGTGGCAGGCCTCTGACCTGAGCGGAGACGCCTTAAAGAGTATGGCAGCAGCAGCGGCTGCTTATCAAGAGAGGAATGGAGATATGAGGACGAGCATCGGCAAGGCGGCTGTAATCGGTTCCGGTGTCATGGGGCACGGAATCGCGCAACTCATGGCTTTTCACGGTGTACGGGTGAGCCTGGTTGACACGAGTGATCAGATACTTGACAGGGCACGCGGATTTATTTCAGACAATCTCTTGTATATGGTTGAGCTGGGACTGCTTGACGACGGCGAAATCGCCAGGATCATAGACAATATTGAATTTATGACTGATCTGGCAGGCTCTCTCGACGGGGCCAAGTACGTTCTTGAAGCGGTGAGTGAAAACCTGGAAATCAAGCGAGAGGTCTGGGCGGTCTTAAGTGAGCATGCCGATCATGATGCGATTCTTGCTTCTAATACATCATCATATGACATCAATGAACTGGCCGTAGGTGTTTCAGGTCCGCAGCGGATTATCGGAACCCACTGGTTTCACCCGCCTCCAATCACGCCCTGCGTGGAAGTGATTCCCAGCGATCATACCGGGGTTGCTCAAATCCACTGGACGATGGAGTTTTTAAGCTCGCTTGGGAAAACACCGACTCTGTGCAAGAGCGCTCCCGGCTTCGTTGCCAACAGAATCCAGATGGCAATGGCAAAAGAGGCAATAGCGCTGGTCGAGGAAGGGGTGGCAACTCCTGCAGAGATCGATCGCATCGTTAAAACCTCGATCGGCTTTCGTCTGGGTGCTTTCGGCCCGCTGGAGATTTCCGATATGGCAGGAATCGACACCTACCTGAGTATTTATGAATACCTCGATGAAAAGCTGCCGGGTGAACGTTTCAAGCCACCGGAGATTCTGGGTGATATGGCCAGGGACGGGCGGCTTGGTTTGAAAAATTTAAAAGGTTTTTATGAATATACCTCCGAATCGGGTGACAGGGTGCGCAGAAAGCGGGACCGGATGCTCTATCGACGCCTTGAGATGTACAGGGCCGAACAGGAAACCGAGAAGGATTGAAAATGAAGCGAACGTCAACGCCCTGCTGCCGGCCCGCTGTTCTTTGGAGAAAAGCCTGGGCGACGCGACAGTGATGAGGATAAAAAAGAAAGAGGCTAACAGATGAAAGAGCAATCTCTTGCGGTAGGGTGCAGTGTCAGTTTTGCGAAAACGGTCGGTGAAAGTGATATCTATCTTTTTGCCGGCATCACCGGTGACCTTTCCCCCAATCACGTGGACGAGGAATTCATGAAACAGACTTCATACGGCAGGCGCATAGCCCACGGGGTCCTGCTCATGGGGTACATGTCCACGGCCTCCTCCCTCATACTGCAGAAGTACCCGGCAACGGACGGCAACGCAACTCCGGTGTCGCTTGGCTACGACCATGTCCGCTTTTTAAAACCGGTATTTATAAACGACACGATTACCGTGAACTACACTATCCAGGAGTTTGACAGTGAGCGCCAGCGTTCCCTGTCAAATATAGAAGTTGTCAATCAGCATGGGGAAATCGTCGCTGTGGCGAAACATATTTTAAAATGGGTGCCAAATTCCTAGCTGGATCGGGAGATAGAGACGGCGAAACAACCTTGAATTGTGCACCGCAATGGGAGCTGATCAAACGCTCATCTTTCTTATTTCTTCGGCGATAACCCCCTCCATCGCCTCCAGCGGCGCACTGTGTCCGGTGTAAAGTTCGACCTGCCCGCAGGCCTGATGCAGTAACATCCGCACCCCTGTAACGACGGTGCAGCCAACGTTTTCTGCTTCCCGCAGCAGTCTGGTCTCAAGGGGAATGAAAACCGCATCCATGACAACGGGAATTTCTCCGAGAAGCTCACGGTGGACCGGGCTTTCATCCGGGGCCTTGAAGCCGATCGAGGTGCTGTTGACAAGAATGTCATAGCCTGCTGCATTGCTGAACTGTTCCAGGGTGCCGCCCACGCTGATCCCAAGGTCCTCGGCGAGTTTTTCTGCTTTGCTGATGGACCGGTTGTACACGTCTACCATCGCTCCTGCAGCAACAAGCCCGTACCCGATCGCCCGCCCGGCGCCTCCGGCCCCCAGCAGGGCAACCCGCTTGCCGGCTAGATCGGTTGCTTCCTGAAGTGCCCGCACAGCACCAATGAAATCGGTGTTGTAGCCTGTCAGGATGCCCTCTTTATTGTCGATGGTGTTGACGGCGCCAATTGCTTCGGCAGCAGGGTCAATCTTGTCAAGAAAAGGAATTACCGCGGACTTGAAGGGCATCGATACGTTCATCCCGCGTATCCCCAGGGCCCGAATCCCCCTTACCGCTTCTTCCGGCTCTGAAATTCCAAAATAGACGAAGGTGTAATCGATGCCAAGGGCACGATACGCCGCGTTATGGACCTCGACAGCCAGTCGGTAGGGGTGTGCAGCCATGGAGCCGCAGAGGGTGGGAAGTGATGTTGGCATAAGGTTTTCCTCGATCCTGAACTGAAAGATGCCTGGAGTAACGCCTCCGGGCCGGGCAATGGATTTAATTCCAGCCTGTTAAAGGCCTGCAGTGGTACACAATACAATATTTAGAGCAGAGAGTAATGATCAATGTTTTAATACGCGGTCAATGGTGCGGCGAATATAACGGCCTGCTCAGTCCACCCGAAAAAAAATCAATAACTGTTTGTGCAGTAAACCAGGTCCGCAGCATGATATCTGTTGAAAGTGAAGGTGACAGGAAGGGACTGGGAATCATCGGAGGTCCGGTGAGGCAGGTGAAATCGCCCGCTGTCTTCAACGACAATGTTCAAAGGTGTGGAACCAATGCGGTGATGGTCCCCCTGCATGTCGGCAGCAATGAATTTCAAAAGGTTCTTGACGGATTACGGCCGGCTAACAATTTTGCCGGGGCAATCAGCGGTGAGTGATGACAAGAAGGGGGGTCGTGAGGGTACTATGACAGATACTGCACAGCGAAAAAAGGTAGCCGCCATCACCGGAGGGGGAAGGGGGATCGGCCTTGGTGTTGCCCGCAAACTGGCAGAGGAAGGTTTTGACCTGGCAATCATCGGGCGACGGCACGAGGCTGACGTCGAGAGCCTCAGAGAGTTGAGGGTGCCGGGCCGAAACGTGCTCTACTGTCGCGGCAATATCGCTCTTGCAGGCGATAGAAAAGCAATCGTGGACGGTATCTATTCCCATTATTCCCATATAAACCTGTGGGTGAATAATGCGGGCATCGCCCCCGAGGTGAGGGCGGATCTGCTTGATACCTCGGAAGAGAGTTATCATCAGGTGATGAACACCAACCTCACCGGACCCTTTTTCCTGACCCAGATGATTGCTCGCCGAATGGTCGAGGAAAAGAGCAACGATCCGGGATTCGCCGCGCTGATCGTGACGATATCGTCTATCAGTGCAACGGTTGCAAGTGTCAACCGGGCAGAATATTGTATCTCAAAAGCCGGGCTCTCCATGCTGACAAAATTGTTTGCCTGCCGACTGGCTGAGTTTGGTATCCCCGTTTACGAAATACGCCCGGGAATCATCAAGACCGACATGACCGCGAAGGTAGGCGAAAAATACGACAAGCTTTTTGCCGAGGGACTCTGTCTGACCAACAGGTGGGGCACCCCGGAAGATGTCGGAAAGACAGTGGCTTCGCTGTCGCGCGGGGATTTTCCCTATTCTACCGGACAGGTCTTCACCGTAGATGGCGGATTGACCGTTTCACGCCTGTAGCCGCTTTTTTCATGCTCCATTCAGAAACCGGAGAATGAGGGTTTGCGTTTCTGTCTGAAACTCTGTCTGCCTTCCTCTCCGTCGGCTGTCTGGGCGGCGAGTCCGCTGGCGATAGATTCAAGGGCGGTGACCGGCTGATTGGCCGCCAGAGCGTTTACCACCTGTTTTGCCAGACTCACTGCCACCGGTGAGGAGTGACAGATCTGCTCGGCGAGCTCAAGAGCATGTTTAAACCCTTCATTTTCAGGAACGACGCTATCGATAAGACCGAGAGACAACGCCTGTTCAGCCGAGATGGGCTGCGCTGTGAAAATCAGTTTCTTTAATCTGCTTGGCCCGATGAGCTGAAGAGCCTTCTGCGTTCCCATCCAGCCTGGAATGGTGCCGACGCTCGCCTCAGGGAACCCATATTGCGAACCTTCTTCACCGATTCTGATATCGGCGGCAAGAGCCAGCTCCAGGGAGCCCCCGAAGGTGTAGCCATTGGTTACAGCAATCAACGGCTGCAGAAGTCCCTCCAGGTTTTTGATAATGCGATGGCCGAACCGCACCCAGTCCCTCCACATCTCCACAGGCGGCAGCGATGCCCAGTCGTTGATATCCGCGCCGACCCCGAAGGCTCGCGGTGTCGTGGAAAACAAAATGACAGCACGGATGGAACGATTCCGGTCAATTTCCAGGATGTAGTCATCAAGCTGTTCCATCATCTCACGGGTAAGGGCATTAAGTTTTTCCGGTCGATTCATGCCGATCAGGGCAATATGGTCCCGGATGGAAAATTCAATGGGTTTGGCGGATGTTTTCATCATTGTTTTCCTTTCTGAAGGTTTTTGAAGGCAAGAAAACAGGTTTTCGGCAAGCATGGGCCCTTCTCCGGGCGCACCACTATTCCTGTCGTGCTCTGGTTGCTCAGTAGGTGGATTGTATGTGTTTCTTCACCGAAAGAAGATGGTTGAACATGGCCTCTTCCGCTTTTTTTTCATTGCGCTGTCTTACGGCCATGACGATCGCTCCATGTTCTTCTTTGAATGATGCCCAGGTCACAGGAGTAATCCACTCCTGTTTTTTCAGGAACCAGTCGTCCGACAAGCGCATTTTACTTATTCCCGAATAAAGTGAAATAATCAGTGAGTTCCCGGTTGCGATTACCAGGGTTTCGTGGAAAAGCACATCCCATTTCTCATTTGTTTCAAGGTCCTTTGCCTCATCATTGCGTTTTGCGCAGAGGGCAAGTCTTTCAATTTCCTGAAACGAGGCGCTTCGCGCTGCGGCGGCAGCAATCTTGGGCTCAAGCATCAGCCGTGCTTCCATAATTTCCAGGGGATTGGTCTTCTGGGTGACGATATTAAACGCTTCGGTGCTGAGTGCCGGGCGCGGGCCGGCAAAGGTACCCCTGCCGACATGCCTCCAGATAAGATCCTCCGCCTCAAGGTGAGAAAGAACCTTGCGCAGCCCGCTGCGGGATAAGCCAAGTTTTTCGCACAATGATCGTTCAGAAGGGAGCCGTTCTCCGAGCTGATACTGGCCTCGGTGAAGATCCTTTTTTAACGATTCAAGTGCGCTGAGTGTTTTATTCTGCATCCTTATTTCTGCTTGTTCTCTTTCTGACTGCAATAAATAATAAACCAATACAATCATTGGTATTAAATGTCAATAAACAAAAATATCAGTATATTAGCAAATAGACTTTTATTAGAAGTTTTAAATAGACACCAATAACTATTTGGTGTATTTTTATCGTGCTGTGTGATCTGCAACCAACAGGCGAGAGCTCGCTGCATCGTATGCCTGGAGAATCCTCAGGATGTGCTCAGATTCGCAATGTCATTGGAACGAAAATAATACAGGATAGAACCATGTATAAAGTAGTTGATGTGAATGAAGCCGTGAGCTGTATAAAAGATGGTGATACGGTGGCCATCGGCGGCGCAGGTGCCGGGCACGCCGTTCCCGATCGTTTACTGCAGGGACTTGGAGAGCGCTATGTTAAAACCGGTGCGCCGAAAAACATCACTGCGCTTCACCCCTGCGGCATTGGCGACAATGTCGACAGGGGGATGAATCATCTTGCCCATGAAGGCTTAATCGATACAACCATTGGCGGTTTCTGGGGAAACGCCCCGAAAATGGTTCAGCTGGCCCTGGACAACAAAATCAAGGGCTACAATTTTCCACAGGGGGTTCTGGGACACCTGATGCGGGCCATTGCTTCCGGAAAGCCGGGATGTGATTACGCCTGTCGGCCTTAATACCTATGTCGATCCACGCCTTGAAGGCGGTAAACTCAATGATATCACCACTGAGGATCTGGTCGAGGTTATCGAGATCGGCGGCAGGGAATATCTGTTCTACAAAACCATGCCCGTCGATGTTGCCTTTATCCGCGGCACCACCGTCGACTGTGAAGGTAACCTGAGCATGGAAGAAGAAGTCGGTTTCTTTTCCATGCTGTCAATTGCCCAGGCGGCAAAGGTCAACGGCGGTATCGTGATCGCCCAGGTAAAGCGAACCAGCGAATCCCATTGCGACCCCGGTCAGGTCAAGGTGCCGGGTGTCTTTATCGATTATGTCGTTGTTGAACCAAGCCAGGAAATGACCTTTCAGACCACCTTCGATCCGGCCCTGGTAAAGCGGGATGTCCCCTACGAATCCGAGGAGCTGCGTCTCGAGGGTGTCAAGCGGCTTGTCAGTCGTCGGGCCGCCCTTGAATTAAGGCCGAAAGCCTTCATTAATCTCGGTTACGGAATGTCCGACGGAGTGCCCATTGTTGCACAGCAGGAAGGCATTACCGATCAGCTTGTCTTCATGATTGAGCAGGGCGCTATTGCCGGCATTCCAACAACGGGACTAAATTTCGGGGCCATGTTCAACCCCTCAGCAATTGTGGATGACGTCTATCAATTTGATTTTTTCCAGGGGGGCGGTCTCGATATGGCCTTCCTCGGATTTGCCCAGGTAGACCAATTCGGCAATATCAATTCCACCAGGTTCGGCAAGGTTGTCACCGGCAGCGGAGGCTCGGTTGATATCTCCTCAGCAGCAAAAAAGCTGGTTTACTGCGGTACCTTCGCGGTGAAAGCAGAGCAGGAAATAAGTTCCGAGGGCCTTAAAATCAGTAACCCCGGAAAGGTCAAAAAGTTTGTCCAGCAGGTTCAGCAGGTCTCTTTTTCAGGAAAAAGCGCACTGGAACGCGGCCAGACGGTTTTCTATGTGACCGAACGGGCAGTCTTTACCTTGACCCCTGCAGGAGTAACGCTGCTGGAGATTGCGCCCGGCGTTGACCTGCAGAAAGATGTCCTGGACATGATGGAATTTCGTCCTGTCATCAGTGATCATCTGAAAACCATAGACAGGATCATTTATGAGCAGGGCAGCCTTGGCTTGAAGCAACGTTTTGGGGATGCCTGAAGCGTGGCCCTTAATGTGAGACGATGGGAGATATGGTATGTTGATACAGATACCGAGAGATTCCGCTGATACCTACGAGCAGATTCGGGACATGGTCTCAGCATTTGCCCGCGAGGAGATTCGACCGCAGGCGGAGAGACTGGACCGGGAGGCGGAGTTTCCCACGGCACTCTTCAAGAAGATGGCCGGCCTCGGGCTCTTCGGCATTACGACAGCGGAAGCGTACGGCGGAGCAGGGGTGGACTGCTATGCCTATGCGATCATCATGGAGGAATTATCCCGGGGATATTCAGCCATTGCCGATCAATGCGGTCTTGTTGAGCTGATCTGCACCCTGCTGAGTGAGTACGGGACAGATGCCCAGAAAGAACGCTACCTGCGAGACATTACTGCCTTTGACACACGCGTGGCCTATTGCCTCACTGAAGCCGAAGCGGGCTCAGACCTCTCCGGGATCAAGACGACGGCGGTAAAAACAGGATCCGGCTGGAGTCTGACCGGCAGCAAGTTATGGATCAATAACGCGCCATTTGCCGATATCGGTATTGTCCTGGCACGAACCGATCCGGAGAGAGGCCACCGCGGAATGAGTGTTTTTATTGTTGATCTGCACGCCGGCGGCGTCACCCGTGGTTCGAAGGAACACAAAATGGGGCAGCGTGCTTCCCAGGTGGGAGCCTTATTCTTTGATGGTGTCACGTTGCCGGAAGAAGCCTTGCTGGGTGATCTGAACCGCGGCTTTTACATGATCATGAGTGTCCTTGAAAAAGGGCGGGTCGGGATCGGCGCTCTTGCGGTCGGGATCGCCCAGGCCGGTCTCGATGCTGCACTTGAATACTCGAAGAGCCGCAAGCAGTTTGGCAGCCACATATCCGAGTTCCAGGGCGTTCAGTGGATGCTCGCCCAGATGGCCATGGAGATCGCCGCCGCGCGCGGTCTTGTGCACAAGGCCGCTGTCATGCTCGACCACAAGAGCAATGCCACCGCTGCCTGTTCAATGGCCAAATGTTTCGCCAGTGATGTTGCGGTCAGGCAGACTGCAGAGGCGGTACAGATCTTTGGCGGCAGCGGCTATATACAGGGCTACGAAGTCGAGCGCTTGTATCGTGATGCAAAAATAACCCAGATATATGAGGGTACGAACCAGATACAGCGCACCATTATTGCCCGGCAGCTTCTCAAATAGCTATTGTTTGTTTAAAAAGAGGAATCCTGGATGTTCATGCGCGACTCGTAGCAGGATAATTAGGACCTATATATACAGATATCTATCAGCCTAAAAGGAGTGGGATGATGCTGACACATAGATAATGCACTTACCCCGGCGGCACTGGAAAAGAAGTTGACCAACATGTTTGAGGCAGCGGCGCAAAAGATCGCGGCCATAGAGAACTCATGGGATCCTTCACGGGGAACGCCGGTATATACCGTCAAAGGCCAGTATACCTCCCGCGGCTGGACCGAATGGACCCAGGGGTTTCAGTTCGGCTGTGCCCTCCTGCTCTATGATGCCACTGAGAGAAACGGTTTCTTGAATCAGGGCGTGACAATACCATAAAGCACATGGCGCCGCACATCAGCCACGTCGGTGTCCATGACCACGGATTCAATAATGTCAGCACCTATGGCAACCTGCTGCGCCTGATGCATGAAGGCCGTATAGCTGAGAATCAGAGAGAAAAAGAGTTCTACGAACTTGCCATAAAACTGACGGGGCGATTCAGGCCGCCCGCTGGACGAAGATGCCCGGCAGTCTCGGGTTTATCTATTCCTTTAACGGACCCCATTCTCTGTTTGCCGATACCATCAGAACAGTGCGGGCATTAACGCTCAGCCATCAGCTCGGTCATCGTGTTAATGGGCGAGCAGGACGAGAAAATCAACCTGCTCGCAAGGGGAATGCAGCACTCTGAAACGACGGCACGGTACAACGTCTTCTTTGGCGAGAACCGGGACTCCTATGATATCAGGGGCAGGGTCGCCCATGAAACGATATTCAATGTCCACAATGGAACCTATCGCTGCCCCAATACCCAGCAGGGCTACTCTCCCTATACCACCTGGACCCGTGGACTCGCCTGGATTTTCAGCGGATTTGCAGAGCTGCTCGAATATATCGATACCCTTGAAGAGAGCGAATTCAATAACCTGGTTCCCGAACTTTATGCAGACAAGCAGGCTGCCATTGAGCGATTTAAAGCGATAATAGAAGCGGTTGCCGATTTCTACCTGGAGCATTCAACCACGGACGGAATTGTCTATTGGGATACCGGGGCTCCGGGCCTTGCAGTATGGGCGATTACATGGACCGACCGGCTGATCCGTATAATGATTTTGAGCCGGTCGATTCGTCCTCTGCTGCCATCTGTGCTCAGGGGTTTCTGCGTTTTGGCAGGTACCTTAAAGCGAGCGGAGAGGTGACCAGGGGTGAGCGCTATTTTCAGGCCGGACTCACCATTGCCGGTACCCTGCTTGGCTGAGCCCTACCTGTCCACTGATCCGATGCACCAGGGGCTTTTGCTTCACTCGGTATATCATCGTCCCAACGGCTGGGATTATGTACCGCCCGGGCAGCAAGGTGCCGTGCGGCGAGTCCTGCATGTGGGGGGATTATCACCTGATGGAGCTTGGCGTGTACCTCCAGCGCCTTGCCCGAAACGGTCTCTACCATAAATATTTCATTGGTGAACAGAGGAACCTGCCTCTGTATAGTATCGAGTCTGCAGCGTATCCTCTTGAAAGAAAGTGAGAGCTATGAAAACAACACAATTCGATGGGGGATCCTCGGTGCCGGTGACGTCTGCGAGGTGAAAAGCGGGCCGGCATTTCAGCTGGCAGAGCACTCTGAACTGGTGGCGGTGATGCGCCGGGACAGTGCCAAGGCTGAGGATTTTGCCCGCCGTCACGGCGTCGGGAGATGGTACGATTCGGTTCCTGACCTGCTTGGTGACCCGGAGATCGATGCCGTTTATATCGCCACACCGCCCCGGTATCATCTGGAACACACGCTTGCCGCCCTGGCGGCAGGCAAGGATGTCTACCTGGAAAAACCGATGGCGATGAATGCTGATGAGTGCCGTCAGATCATAAAGGCAGAAGAGAAGAGCAACAACAAGTACGCCCTGGCCCACTATCGACGGGCCTTGCCGGCATTTATCAGGATTCGAGAGCTGATTGAAGACGGTACCCTTGGCAGCGTGAGGCTTGCCGAGCTTAATTTTTTTCTGCCGGCGAGCAATAGCACTCTGTCCCGGACAGCGACGACAACTGGCGGGTCAATCCGGCCATTTCCGGGGGCGGGCTTTTTCATGATCTGTCTCCCCATATGTTTGACCTGCTCCTGGTCTATTTTGGAGAGCCGCTTGCCTATGAGGGGTTCTCCCTGAAGCAGAACAGCGAATCCTCCGCCGATGACTTTGTCCAGGGTACGATACGCTTTGAAGACAATATCGTTTTCAGGGGGTGCTGGTGTTTTACCGTGGCTGAAACCGCCGTTTCAGAATCCCTGGTGATTACCGGCAACAAGGGTCAGGTATCGTGCACCTTTCTTTGGAGACGAGATGCGTCTGCGCACCGCAGAAGGTGAGCAGGTTATCCCGTTTACCAATCCCGTAAATATCCAGCAGCCGATGATCGAGCAGGTTTCCCGCTATTTTCTTGGTGAAATTCCCTGTCCCTGCTCAACCAGCGATGGGCTCAGGGTAATGGAAATAATAGATGCATTCAGCCAGGGCAGGAAAGGGGGACCCGGTTTGCAGCTCTCAGCTGTCGATTGAATTCAGCAGTTTAACTGGCACTATCATCAGGGAAAGAGTTACATTCCCATATTTTAAAAAGGAGAAGACAATGCAACCCAAAATAATTCTTTACGAAGATGTTCCCGAAGACCTCCTGGCCCGCCTCGAGCAGCAGACAGATCTGACCGTTCTTGAAACCTTCGAAGGGGTCTCCGATAAAGCGCTGCACAACCTGCTGTCAAGTGCTGAAGGGCTGATAGGGGTGGGGGAAACAATCGGTCCCAAAATTCTTGACCGAGCTCCTAAGTTGAAAGTCGTTTCAACGATTTCAGTCGGTTACGATTATTTTGATGTGGCAGATCTCACCAGGCGCGGCATCATGCTGATGCACACCCCGAACGTCTTGACAGATACCACGGCCGACATGATATTCATGCTGATGCTCTGTGCTGCACGCCGTGCAGTTGAGATGGATGAGATGGTCAGGCAGGGGAGATGGACAGATGCTGTTGGTGCCGGCCAGTTTCGGCTCCGATGTCCATGGCAAAAACGCTCGGTATTCTCGGCATGGGGCGCATCGGTTATGCAGTGGCCCAAAGGGGCTTTGGCGGTTTTAACATGGAAATTCTATATTACGGCAGGTCGGTGAATGAGAAGGCGAAAAGGATTTCAAGGCAATCCTGACTCCCCTTGACCAGCTGCTGGCCGAGTCAGATTTTGTCTGCGTGACGCTTCCGTTATCGGAAAAGACAAAAAAACTGATCGGGACCAAGGGAACTGGGGCTGATGAAACCCAGTGCTTTCCTGATTAATGGCGGTCGCGGGCCGATCATTGATGAAGCTGCCCTGATTGAAGCACTGCAGAACGGCGTCATCCGCGGTGCCGGACTTGATGTCTATGAGCATGAACCGGTCTCGCCCAAATCACCGCTTCTTGATTTAGCCAATGTTGTTCTTCTGCCGCATATCGGTTCCGCCACCCATGAGACCCGCTATGCAATGGCTCGCTGTGCGGTGGACAATATCCTTGCGGCGCTTCAAAGTCAATCACTGGTGAATTGTGTCAATCCTGAAGCCCTCAGGAATGTGGTTTGATCGATGATGATAATTTCCGGTTCTGGTGCAGACTTACTCTTTTTGTTCTCTCTGATCTTCTGTTTCAGAACAGGATTGTGCCTTGCCAATGAACGTTAATCCTGCAAGTGCTGTCGATGCGCCGGTAAAAAATCGTCCTGTGCTGATGATTTTCATGCTGGTTGTCGCGGTGTTTTTTTCAATGGCATCCCGGGCGATATTCTCGCCGTTGATGCCTGTCTCTTCAGAATGAGATGGGCGTCACGCTGTCTTTAGCGGGTACGCTTTTTCTTCTTATCAGTATCAGTTATGCTGCAGCCATGCTGTTTTCTGGATTTCTTGCCGCCCGTATCGGTCACGGCATGACAATCGTTTCTGCACTTGCCTGTATTACCCTGGGTCTGCTTGTTTGTGCGGTCGCCCCGGGGATTGCGATTCTCGCTCTTGGCATGCTCCTGATCGGTGCCGGGGCTGGCGCATATCCGCCGTCCGGCATGGTCATGATCAATACCAAGATCAGCCTGCGAAGAAGAAGCACGGCCTTGTCGTTTCACGAGATTGGTCCCAACCTGGCCTTGCTGCTCTGCCCGCTCATGGTTTTGATCCTGGAACCGTGGTTTGGCTGGCGGGGGGTTCTGTTCTGGATGGCTCTTGTCTGCGGGTTTGCAACCGTGTCGTTCTGGCGCTGGGGAACTATCGACAGCGGCATCGGCGCTGCACCGGACTTCGGCACGATCCGAACGATACTGCGTCTGCGCAGTACCTGGGTCGGGATTGTCATCCTCTCAGCTGCGCTGTCAGGCTTACATGGGGTGTATGCGATCCTGCCCGCCTACCTGGTTACCGAGTATTCTCTTTCGCCGCAGTACGTGAATTTTTTGCTGACCGTTTCACGCATTGCCGGCCTGTCTGCTGCTTCTTCGCACCGGGTGGATCATACAACGTTTTGGCAGGAGGCAAACGATTGTCGGCGTACTCATCTTTTCCAGTTTTTTTACCGCCCTGATCGGGATTGCCCGGGGCAGCTGGGTATCGATTGTGGTCATTGCCCAGCCGGCCCTTATCGCCGTGATGATTCCGGCCCTCCTCTCCGCGCTTGCCGATATCGGTGAAGTCCGCTACCAGAATATTACCTACGCACTGATTATTACTGCCGGCGTCGGATTTGGGGCGGGCCTGGTTCCCGCTTTGCTCGGTTTGTCTGGTGATCTTGGAATGGGCTGGCTCGGCTTTCTTGCCCTTGCAGGATATATGGTGCTGGCAATCTTCTTTACGATAGCAACCCCTGCTTTCGGGCAGGATTAAGTGAGCAACTGTCACAGGCGGAACGCTATGGTTTTGGTATCATCTGTGATTCCCCTGATGCCACTGCTATTCCATATGGTTATGAAAGCCGATGTCGAATTTCTCGGCAAGAACTAGAAGATCTCTAACCACTGGATCAAGGAGCGGGATGCCGTCAGTGCGGCGTTGCCTTTCGCTTTCGCGCTCGGGGTCTCCGGGAACGAAAACTTCGGCTTGACCGGCGACCGGTTCGGCACTCCTGAAACGCTTGAGCCATCTGTCCATATGAGCCTTGAAGTCCTCTGCCGGACGAAATGCATCTATCCGGAGAGCTCCGAAAAAGTGACCGATACCGTCTCCGACCGGATCGTTTTTTGTCTCCAGGAAGGCAACATAGGGCGGAACCCAGGGACCGTAGTTCGCCCCTGACAGTACTGCCGAAAAGATATCGACCATGGCTCCAAGGCAGTACCCCTTGTGGCTACCGTGCTCCCGGTCGCTGCCCAGCGGCAGCAGGCCCCCGCCTTTTGAAACGGCATGGCAGTCATTGCTCGGGCTGCCGGCCTGGTCCTGTACCCATCCTGTAGGCAATTGAGACTCTTTGCGCTGCAGCATTTCAAGCTTGCCGTATGCCGCTGTTGTCGTCGCAAAATCGGCCACGAAGGGGGCTTCCTTCCCGGCGGGAAAGGCGACTGCGATTGGGTTGGTTCCAAGCATTCTTTCTCTGGAGAACGTTGGCACTACCAGTGGACTGGCATTTGTCATACTCACCCCGATCATGTCGTGCTCCAGGGCCTGCATCGCATGATAGCCTGCAATCCCATAATGGTTTGAGTTCTTGACCGCCACCCAGCCGGTCCCTGCCTGCTCAGCTTTTCTTATCGCACAGGCCATGGCCTCAGGGGCAACTACCAGGCCGAGCCCCGAATCTCCATCAATGACTGCGGTAGACGGGGTCTCGTGAACCAGCCTGATTTCAGGTCTTGCCTTTATCCGCCCATTTTCCCATAATCGGACATATGAACTCAAGCGCGCGACCCCGTGTGAATCGACGCCTCTCAGATCGGCTGCCAGCAGCACATCGCTTGCCTTTTCGGCATTAGAGCTGGAACAGTTCATCTGGAGAAAAACATTCGTGGTGAAGTCTTTTAGTACGCTGTATGGGAAAATCTGCATTCGCTGACCCCTTGTTCTTTATCTTCCTGAATCGTTGCTAGAGTATGCCTAAGCGAAAATACCACTGGCGAGAATTTTTTCAACAATAAGAATAAAATACGTTTTCTAAAATGATGTTATTTTGACTGCCTTCGTTGTCGAGTCTGTCATACAAAAGACTTGACAACAAGTGTCTTTATTCGTTAGTGTTTCTGAACCACTACATGCTTCTCTGATGTCCAGAGAAGGTCATTTTCCAGAATGTCCCCGTACGAGGGGACAGCAGAGTTTACAGGAGTAAAAAATTCGCTGGATAACCAGAAAAAAGGAGGAGAAGTCGATGAAAAGGAAATGTTTTCGTATAGTCTTTGTTGCTCTTTTTACCAGTTTTATGATGATTTCGGCGCCCCAGGCAGCCGATTTCACCTTCCATGGTGCCAGTCAGTTTGATGAAACCCACGCCTTTACCCGCCTGATGCGCAAGTTCGAGGAGCTGGTCAAGCTCTATTACACCGGTGACAAGACCATCGAATTCGTGATGCATCTCAACAGTGAACTCGGTCTCGAAAAAGATTATGTTGCCTATATGGCCCAGGGCACCTCAGTTGACTATGCGGTGGCCTCTCCATCTCATATGTCCACCTTCTCCAAGATGGCATCGCTGATCGATCCTCCGATGCTCTATAAAAATCACATTCACTGGAGTAAAGTACTCGGTGGTGATGCACTGGACCCGATTAAGGAAGATATCCTGAAAAAAGCTGATATCCGACTGATCGGTTACGGCGGCGGCGGCACCCGCATGCTGATTGTCAACAAGCCGGTTGAGACCATGGAGGATGTCAAGGATCTTCCCATCCGTGTCATGGGTGCCCCGATTCAGACAAAGATGTTCTCCGCATTCGGCATGGCACCGACGGTTATCGCCTATGCCGAGGTTTACAACGCGATACAGACAGGAGTTATCGATGCCGCCGAGAACGAGGCAGCCGGTATCCAGCAGATGAAGTTTTACGAGGTCGGACCCTTTATCGCGCTGACCTCCCATGCGATAACCGTACGTCCGCTCTGCTTCTCCAATAAGAGCTTCATGAAGCTGCCGGAAGATCTTCAGGCAGCCATTCTCCAGGCAGGTAAAGATGCGGGCGCCTATGGACGTATCCTCGAGTCCTCCGAAGATCGTCAGAAAATGGCCCAGATGGAGGCCGAAGGCAAGCTGAAGACTGTCTATCTTCAAAGATCGTGACAAACTGGTGGAAGCTGCAGCACCGGTTATCAAGGCCTATTTTGAAGAAGAGGGTGTTCCTGAGATCTACGAAAGAATTCAGGCAGCCGCCAATTAATAATAGGTTTGAATAGTACAAGGCTGAGTAGGTGTCGTTAATGGCCAATAAAAGCCGGAAGCCCTGTGGCTTCCGGCTTTTATGCTTCTGGACCAGCGAGGTCGATGTTCCCGGGTCTTCATTGTTAAACTGGATAGTCTTGCGATGAGAAAAGTATTAAATGCTTATTATAAATTTCTGAAGGTAATTCTGGCAACTTTAATGGGGCTGCTGCTGATTCCGGTTGTGCTCCAGATATTTGCCCGGTATTTCAGTTTTATTCCGCGCTACATCTGGACAGAGGAGATGGCCAGGTTCTGTTTCATCTGGATCATTCTGGTGGGATCTATGATTGCGGTGAAAGATGGTACACATTTCGCTGTCGATCTTCTTCCCACTGCAGAAACTCCGCGAGGCAAAGCCATCAGCAGAATGTTCGTTGATTTCTGGATTCTTGTGATGGCCCTGATCTTTATCATATGGGGATGGCCGCTGGTGAAATTTGGTCTGCTTCAGACCTCTGAGATGGCTGAGCTTCCGATGGTGTATATCTACATGACCTGGCCCCTGGCCGGAGTGACGTGGATATTGTTCCTTATCGAAAAGACTGTCGACAATATAAAATTATGGCGGAGTGATACGCGATGACACCGGGAGAAGTAGCAGCAAGTCTATTTATCGTATTCGGCGTTCTGGTAATTCTGCGGGTACCGGTGGCTTTTGCCCTCGGCCTTGCCTGCGTTCCTGTCTTCATCATCGAGGATCGTCTCACCCCGTTTCTGCTGATGAATGAGATGTTCAAGTCCTATAACTCCTTTGTCCTGCTCGCCGTGCCGTTTTTCCTGATGGCTGCCAATATCATGAACTCGGCCGGCATAACGGACCGGCTGGTCAAGCTGGCACAGGCGCTTGTCGGGCATCTGCCCGGAGGGCTTGGCCATATCAATGTTATGGTGAGCATGCTTTTTGCCGGAATATCAGGATCCTCGACCGCTGATGCCGCCGGAATCGGTTCCCTGCTCATCCCCCAGATGAAAAAACAGGGATTTTCCCCGTCGTTCTCGGTGGCTGTCACGGCGTGCTCCTCGGTAATGGGCGTTATTATCCCCCCCAGCATTCTGATGGTTGTCTGGGGAGGCCTGATGACCGTCTCCATTGGCGGGCTGTTCCTTGCAGGTGTCGTACCAGGAATGCTCGTTGCGCTTTCCCAGATGGCCACTGTGTATGTATATGCCAAAATTTATCATTACCCGATCTATTCAAGATCGACCTTCAAGGAGGCGATATTCGCCATCACAAAGGCCATATTGCCGCTGATGACCCCGATGATAATCGTTGGTGGTATCGTCGCTGGATTTTTTACCCCGACCGAGGCCTCGGTTATAGCTGTACTATACTCGCTGACCCTCGGCCTGGTGATTTACAACACGATTTCGCTTGGAGACATTCCAAAAGTCCTCTATGATTCGGCCCGCTTTGCCGCCATTTCGCTGTTCTGCATAGGTACGGCATCGGCGTTCGGCTGGCTGCTTGCCTACTACAAGATTCCGCTCGCGCTGGTTGATTTCCTGAAACAGTTCGGAGCAGGTCCGATCAGTACCGGCCTGATCGTCGCCGGTGCGTTTTTGTTTATCGGTATGTTTATCGATGCGATTCCGGCGATCATCATCCTTGGCACCGTACTCTGGCCGGTGGCTGATTTTGCCGGGATACACCCGATTCATTTTGCAATTATCGGCGTCATTTCATTGGCTTTTGGCCTGGTAACCCCGCCGTATGGACTGTGTCTGCTGATTAGCTGTGCCATTGGTGAGATTGAACTCAAGAGGGCCATGAGGGATGTCGGCATCATTCTCCTGCCGATGCTTGGAGTGCTTTTCCTTGTTATCCTATTCCCGGACATCATACTCTTTTTGCCGAGGCTGTTACTGCCCAAATTCGTGAATTGACATGCCGGGGTTTGAGATCAGTAAACCATGATAAACAGCAATAAAGCATTTGACCGGCGATGAATACACAAAAAGACAGCACACGTTCTTCATCAGGGATGATCTCTGCTGTTTAAGAGACATAATGAAAGACGTAGTCATCAGGAAAGATATCGAAACACCCCCCGGTCGGGGTGCAGGCAGATAATGTGGACACTGTGAATTGTCGTGCAGTGCTGGAAAAAGCATACTCGGAGTCATTACATGTTAAACGAACTATTTGATTTGACAGGAAAAGTTGCTCTTGTAACTGGTGGAAGCAAAGGTTTGGGGTGTGCCATGGCCCGGGGGCTTGCGCTTGCCGGAGCGGATATTGTGATTAACAGCCGCGATGGCGGTGAACTCGAATCCGCCATGGCGGAAATTCTCCAGGGAACCGATCGAAAAGGCTATAGCATTGTGGCCGACCTGTTCAATCGCGAAGATACGGTCAACCTGGCACGGCAGGCACTCGAAGCCATGGGACGCGTGGACATCATCGTCAATAATGCCGGGACAAACATCGCTGACCCTGTTGATGAGATTAAAGACGAGGACTGGAGCAGGCTGGTGGAATTGAACCTGAGTGCGCCGATGGTTCTCGTACGCGAACTGTCCGCGCAGATGAAAGAGCGTAAATGGGGGCGGATCATCAATATCAGCTCAATTTTCGGACTCTGTACCAAAGAGGCCAGAGGCTCATATTCAGCAACAAAGGCAGGGTTGATCGGTCTCACCAGGACCATGGCCCAGGATCTGGGGCCATGGAACATTACCGCCAATGCTATTGCTCCCGGACCGGTTTCCACCCCATTGACTGACCGTCTCGTGCAGGGAGAGCTGCGCGAGTATTTCGATCGTATGGGGGTCTTGGGACGATGGGGAAAGCCGCAGGATCTCGTGGGACCGGTCCTGCTTCTGGCCAGTGATGCCGGGAGTTATATGACCGGCTCCACGCTGGTTGTTGATGGCGGCTGGACGACACGGTAGTTTGTCTTTAAATCAAGGACCGGGAGGATCGGCATGAACGTACTCGTGTTGGGTGGCTCCGGCGTGATCAGCCGGGCAATCGTCAACCTGCTGCTTGAAAAGAAACACACTGTTGCCGTTTTCAACAGGGGCAGCCGAACACTGCCTTATAACGGCAAGGTAAGACAGATCACCGGCGATCGGCTGGATCGTGAGGATTTTGAATCCCGCATGCAGCAGGAATCATTTGATGCTGTCATTGACATGATCTGCTTCAACGAAGCCGACGCCCGCTCAACGGTTGCGGCGTTTAAAGACAATAGTGGTCAGATCATAATCTGTTCGAGTGTTGCCGCCTACAAACGTCCATACCGGAGTGTTCCAACGGTTGAATCGTCCGAGTCGCTTTTTGATGACCCGAGCTTTGAATATGCCTGGAACAAGGCACAGGTGGAGCACTATCTGGGAGAAGAATTTCGCTCCCGCCAGCTTCCAGTGACGATCATTCGACCTTCACTTACCTACGGACCGGGTGCCGCCAATGTGGGTGTATTGCGGCAGAATTACGGGATCATTGACCGTATCAGAAAGGGAAAACCCCTGGTAATGTTTGGAGATGGCTCGACACCCTGGAGCTTTACCTTTGCGCCGGACCTCGCCAAGGCTTTTGTCGGGGTAATAGGCCACCCGCAGACCTTCGGGCAGGCCTATCATGCCTGCAGTGAAGAACGCTGCCGCTGGGAGGACCTCTACCTGGAGTTCGGCAGGGTGCTCGGCATTGAACCACGGATCGTCCATATTTCGTCAGAGCTGCTGGTCGCAGCCAACCCGGAGCTGTTCAGCCATCTCTACCTGGAAAAAACCTTCCCCGGACTTTTCGATAATGCAAAGATAAGAAGTGTCATACCCGATTTTACCTGCGACATATCACTGCATGACGGGATAAAAATGATGGTTGAATGGTTTGAAAAGGAAGCAAACCAGGTTGATCCTGCCAAGCAGAGCATGGAGGACCGGCTGGTTGAACTCTACCATGGCTGGAAGGATCAGATGCGCACCTTTTCTGCAGGTACTTGATTTTCGTCCCAGAAGGTCTCTATGAAAGGTGAAGCTGATGTATAAACGTGTTTTGATGACTGGTGCCGACGGTGTTATCGGGCGGGTGCTTCGTGAAGAGCTCAGGGGTGTCTACCCGGTGCTGCGTCTTTCTCACCGACGGCCTTTTGGAGATGCCGGTGTTGGAGAGGAGATCATCCTGGCAAATCTGGAAAATTATGATGAGGTGGATGCTGCCATGGAAGGGGTTGACGCGGTCATTCATCTGGGAGGAAAGGCCGAAGAGGGAACCTGGGAAGTGGTGCTGCAAAGCAATATTCTCGGTGCCTTCAATACCTTTGAGGCCGCCCGGCGTCATGGAATAAAGCGTTTTGTCTTTGCCAGCACAAACCACCTTGTCGGTTACCACAGGAGGTCCCGTAAACTGACGGTCAGCGATCCGCCGCGCCCGGACTGCCGTTACGCAGCCACCAAGGTTTTCGGGGAGGCTCTGGCCAGGCTCTACGCGGATAAACACGGTATGAGCGTTATCTGTATGCGGATCGGTTCCTTCCAGCCCCGGCCGTTGAATGTGCGGATGCTCAGCTGCTGGCTCAGCCACCGGGACATGGTGCAGCTCGCCCGGGTCTGCCTGGATGCGCCCCTGGATGTTCATTATGAGGTGGTCTGGGGAGTTTCCTCAAATGACCGCAGCTGGTGGGATAACACCCCGGCTGAACGGCTGGGATACCGGCCCCGTGATAATTCCGAGGATTTTGCCGAGGAGATTTTCGAGGCCCAGCGCCAGGCCCGGGCCGAGAAACAGGTTACATCAAAGAGCAGTACGACGGACGCTGCCGATCAGGCGGCGGTCGTTTCTGCCATCAAGGCTGTCCAGGCCGAAGAACCTCCGGCGGAAGGGCTGTTCCAGGGAGGCCCCTATTGTGCAATGGAATTTAACGGTGACCTTGACAAGATAGACTGAATCCGAAAAAAGAGAGGCTTGAAAATGGTTTCTGCAGAAAAAACCCCCCGGCTCAAAGCTCCAGCAGGCGCCTGCGATACACATATGCATTTTTACAACGCTCAGTTCCCTTCAGCTCCGACAGCGCTGATGACGCCACCTGATTCATGGGTTGACGGCTACCGGGCAATCCAAAAGCGTCTGCATCTTGAGCGGGTCGTGGTCGTGCAGCCGACCACCTACGGAACGGATAATTCCTGTCAGCTGGAAGCGATGAAAGCCTTTGGCGAACATGCCCGGGGAGTAATGGTGGCTGACACCTCTACCAGCGACGAGGAGCTGGAGCGCTTGAACTCGCTCGGTGTCCGGGGGGTGCGCTTCCATATGCTTCCCGGGGGGGCTGTACCGTGGGATATCATGGAAGAGATGGCAGCCCGGGTAAACAATTTCGGCTGGCATGTCCAGCTGCAGATGAACGGCAGGGAATTTCCTCAGCGGGAGGCACTCCTCAAACGGTTGCCGTGCAGCCTGGTTGTCGATCATGTCGGGCGCTTCATGGGGCCTGTGCCGACCGCTGATCCGGCCTTCAGGGTTCTTCTGAAACTGCTTGAAACGGGCCGCTGCTGGGTAAAGCTGTCTGCTCCGTATGAATCCTCCGAGTCCGGGCCTCCTGACTGGACAGATGTTGCACCCGAAGCCCGCGCCCTGGCAAAGGCCGCCCCGGAGCGTATGCTGTGGGCCAGCAACTGGCCCCATCCGGGCCAGCAGAACCCGCCCGATGAGGCGGATCTGCTCGACCTGCTGCTCGACTGGGTTGCTGATGAAAAGACTCGACAGCGGATTCTGGTCGACAACCCGGCATCACTTTATGGTTTCTGAGCTAGGAGCGTGCTTGAGTTGGCTCCGTCAAGAACGATAGCCAACTTACTCTTGCAGCTGCAGAGATCCCGGATCCGTTATCCGGCAGTCGACCCCCTTCAATCAAACAGGTACGAACATGAGCACTCATCTGAAAATATTTCTCTCCCACAACCCCGAAGATCTTGAGGTCTATTTCAAAAAGGCGCACAGAGCTCTCACCGAGCTTGGCGAGGTGGTTCTCAACCCGAAGGACCGCGACCTGGATACCGACGAGGTGATCGAAGCTGCACAGGGCTGCCAGGTCGTTATCTGTCACCGGGCGACACACGGAAAAGCACCACTCTTTGAAAATCTTCCTGAACTCGCTGTTTTTATCCGCCCGCAGGTCGATATCAGCGATGTCGATGTTGCAGCCGCCTCAGCCAACAACATCCTCGTTGCCAACTCCGTTCCAGCCTTTATCCCGGCGACCGCGGAAATGGCCCTGGCCCTGATGTTTGACCTGGCCCGGGATGTGACAGCCTCGACCTTCGAGTTCAAGCAGGGGCTGATGCCGCCGTCCAACATGGGGCGGCAACTCAACGGCAGCACTGCCGGTATTATCGGTTATGGCGCGATCGGCAGTTATCTGGCCGAAAAACTCGTGGCACTCGGCATGCGGGTTCTGGTCTCAGATCCTTACGTTACGGCAGATCGGCAGGGAGTGGAGCAGGTTGAGCTGCAGACCCTGCTGAAAGAGTCCGATTTTGTTCTTCCTTTGGCGGTTGCCAACGAGGAAACGGAGAACCTGATCGATGCGGAAGCGATCGGTTTGATGAAACCTGAAGTCTACTTTGTCAATGTCTCACGGGGAAACCTGGTAGACGAGACCGCTCTGGAAACAGCGATCAGGGAAAAGCGTATAGCCAAGGTCGCGATGGATGTCGGCCGCGGTCCGGACCAGCGACCGTCACCCCACCTGGCGGCTTTGCCGGGTGTTGTAGCAACCCCGCATCTTGGCGGCCTGACGCTGCAGAATGCCGAGGCCCAGGCCTGGAGCGCTGTCGAGCAGGTTGAAGCATTGCTCAAAGGTGAAACGATACCCCGATCCATCAACCCGGAGAGTGCTGGGAGACTCTCCGGGTTGTGGGAAGAACTGGGACTCCGACGTATCTAAAGTATTGCTGTCGCCTGGATGAGGAGCTGATTTTCACGCTGCTCATCCAGGTTCTTTTCCCTTCACCTGAGATGTTATATCCTGTCTGGAGTCTCAGGGTGTTTTCCGGTCGGTTTTGCCGGAAGTCAGAATATCGAAATCACATCCGCTGCCGGCCTGGTTGACATGATCGTGAAACATGCGCAGGTATCCGCGCAGACCTGACGTTTCGCCGGCAGCAGGAAGTTCGGCACGGCGCTGCGCAAATTCAGCATCGCTGATCTCAAGTCGAAGCGTTCGCTCGGGTGCGTTCAGGGTAATCATATCACCATTGCGGACAAGAGCGAGCGGTCCCCCGACGGCAGCCTCCGGACTGGCATGTAGAATAATGGTCCCAAAGGCGGTACCGCTCATACGGGCATCGGAAATGCGGACCATGTCTTTTATGCCCTGCCGGGCCAGCTTCTTCGGGATCGGAATATAGCCCGCCTCCGGCATTCCAGGAGCCCCGCGGGGACCTGCATTTCGCATGACGAGAACGTCCTCGCCGGTTACATCAAGATCGGGATCGTCAATGCGCTCAGCCAGATCCTCAAGCGATTCAAAGACAACGGCTCTGCCGGTATGTACCAGGAGCTTCTCAGTGCTTGCTGACTGCTTGATTATGGCTCCGTCACCGGCAAGGTTCCCACCCAAAACGGCAATGGAACCGCCGCTGTAGATCGGATCGTCAAAGGGGCGGACAACATCCTGTTCAAACGGCGGCGGCAAATCGTCGATGACCTCGCCCAAGGTGCGCCCGGTAACGGTCATGCAATCCAAATTCAGAAGCGGTTTCAGCTCACGGAAGACGGCTGCCATGCCGCCTGCCTTGTCAAGGTCGTCCATATAATAGCGTCCCGAAGGCTTGAGATCGATAAGCACCGGTGTTTCCCGGCCCATGGCGTCGAAAGCCCGGTAGTCGATCTCGATACCGACTCGGCCGGCTATTGCTGCCAGGTGGACGATACCGTTTGTTGAGCCGCCGACAGCAAGCAGGATTCGCAGCCCGTTGGCAAGGGACTCAGGGGTGATGATTTTATCCGGGGTCAACCCCTCGGCCGCCATGGCAACCGCTCGCCCTCCAGCAGTTTCAGCATGGCGCAGTCGATCCGCCATGACGGCGGGAATTGTCGCTCCGCCGGGCAGCATCATGCCCAGCGCTTCTGTGATACAGGCCATGGTACTGGCAGTGCCCATGACACCGCAGGTCCCGGCACTCGGCACCAGATTGTTGGTGATCTCCTCGATCTCATCACTGTCGATCTCTCCCGCCCGATAGCTTGCCCAGAAGCGCCGGCAATCGGTACAGGCGCCAACACGCTCACCACGGTGGGTGCCGGAGAGCATGGGCCCGGTAACCACAGACAGTGCAGGGATATTCACGCTGGCAGCTGCCATTAGCTGAGCCGGAACGGTCTTGTCACAGCCGCCGATGAGGACGACCGCATCCATCGGTTGAGCCCGCATCATCTCCTCGGTATCCATTGCCATCAGGTTGCGCAGAAACATGCTCGTCGGGTAGGCAAAGGATTCGTGCAGGGAGATGGTTGGAAATTCGATCGGCAAGCCTCCGGCGAGCATGACGCCCCGTTTTACCGCGGCGACAATATCCGGTACATTGGCATGACAGGGATTATAACCGCTGTAGGTATTGGCGATACCGATCACCAGTCCGGCCGAGCGAATCTTCCGTATAACCCATTGCCTTGATAAAGGCCTTGCGGAGGTAGAGCGAAAATTCCGAATCTCCGTAGCTGGTCAGGTTTCGGCGCATCCCTTTTTTATCTCTGCTCATGATATCTTCCTCCGGGTTCTATTATGTTGGCTGATGCAACTGATTTTTCTATTGTCACCGCCATCTTATAGCAGGCTAAGAGAGTCAATCATCCTACTATAACGGGACGCCGTCTTCAACTGTTTACGGAGATCGTAAAGCCGAATCTGCAGAAACGGGCGGACTTCTTTTCGGGAATAATTAATTAGTATCGCAGGCAATTTGGTGGTAAGTTTCTGTGCAGCAAACAGTCAGTGCAGGCTGGGCCCATGCGATAATGTAAAACCGGCTTTTCATGGATGGTTAAACGGTTTATTATGGCATGCATTTGCACCCGATCATCACGAAGAGCAGACCAGTGCTAAAATAGAACAGGTAAAAGGTACTTGCTGCAATACTCCTCAGAGTGCAGGATCAGGTAAAAAGAATGGCGGATTTGCATCAGAGTTCACGATAAGAAAAGAGGTTTTACTGTCGGTTGCTGCGGACATGGTGCCGGAGCAGCTTATAACACATGACAAAATTTATTTTCAGGTAATGCGATTATGAAGAAAGTTACATCACTGCTGGAAGACATAAAAATACCACCGCTCTACCGCGTCAGGCAGGAGTTCAGCGCCAACCCGCTGGGCGATATCGAAAAGTCCTGCGTCGATCAGATTGTTTCCCTTAAAAGGCTTAAAAACCTGAAGCCCGGGGCGCGGATTGCCGTAGCTGTGGGAAGCAGAGGTGTCGCCAATATTGCAAAAATAGCTGCCTCCGTTGTCAAGGCCCTGAAGAGCATGAATTTTGAACCCTATATCGTTTCTGCCATGGCAAGCCATGGCAAGGCCTCGCCTGAAGGGCAGCAGGAACTGTTGGCCGAGCTCGGGGTTACCGAGGAAAACGTCGGCTGTCCTGTCCGCGCTCACGTCGATGTCGTTGAAATCGGAACCCTTGATAACGGCTTACCCATCTATATGGATCGGGTTGCGCTGGAAGGGGATGGTATCGTCTTGATCAACCGCGTGAAAACCCATACCGCCTTTCACAGCAGGTATGAGAGCGGTCTGGTTAAAATGCTTGCCATCGGGCTGGGAAATGATCTTGGAGCTAAAACCTGTCACCAGCTGGGTTTTGGTCCGTTTGGCGAGAACATAGTCGCCATGGCCAAGGTGAAACTGGAAAAATGTCCGGTGCTCTTTGGTGTTGCGGTAGTAGAGGATGCCTGTGAGAATGTCTCGATAATCGAGGTAATAGACGCTGACAGTATCCTGGATCGGGAGCCCGATCTGCTGAAGATTTCCAAGCAGAATATGCCCTCCATCGGCATCGATCAGATTGATGTGCTTGTCGCGACCAGGATGGGAAAAGAAATTTCCGGTGACGGTATGGACCCGAACATTACCGGCCGCTATGCGACCCCTTATGCGAAAGGCGGGCCGACTGTCAGCAAACTTGCGATACTGTCAGTCACGGAAAAATCCCACGGCAACGTTATCGGTATCGGACAGGCGGACATCTGCACCCGCCGCTTATACGAAGCCGCCGACCTTGAAACAACCTATGTCAATTCACTGATAGCAACGGTTACCAGTGTGGCCCGGATGCCGATGATACTGCCCACCGATTATGACGCAATCCGTGCCGCCATCCTCACCTGCAACATACTGGACTTCAGCAGGGTCCGGTTGGTGATGATCAGGGACACCCTGCACCTGGGTGATTTGATTGTCTCGGAGTCACTGGTCGAGGAACTGTCTGCCAAAACGATGGTTACCTCTGTTGAGGGGCCGTTTGAAATGGAATTTGATGACAACGGCACCATTGTGCCGTTGTTTTAATTTTAATTGATTGCTGCAAAACAAGAGGAGATACGTGGTCATGTCAGAAGATGAAAAATTGATGGTGACGGTTATTCTACGTCACGATCAGTCGAAAACGCTCGACGAGATCATGAACCACCTTCGCGCCACCGGATTTTACAGGGATTTTCCTCCGGAAGGCTCGGAGTTGTTGTCCTGGGTGGTGGCCATGTCCTATGGGTTTGTCATTAATCTGCGGCTCAAACCTGATGCTCTCCGCACCCTGAACAGATTCATGGAGCAGAAAGCCTGGGGTGCTTTTCGCTATGAAGTCCACCCAGCCTATGATTTCGCACCGATTGCCGAGAAGCTGAAGAAAGAACATAGCTGAGAAGAGCATCGAAGCGGCACATTGCTGTTTTCCCGGGAATCGTTCAAATTGGCCCGGAATCTTCTCTCTCGCATCAGGTCCTCTTTCGACAGTTTCATCACCCGGAATTGAACCGTATGAGGCAGACTGAGCTGGGACAAGGAGAGCAAGGTGACAATTATCAGTGAGCCGATACTCATCGTCGAAGACGATCAGAATACCTCAACCCTCGTGGAAACATATCTACAGAGGGAGGGCTTTTCAACCATCGCCGCATTTGATGGAGAGCAGGCCCTGGCTCTGGCCCGCAGCCGTAAACCGGGCTTTGTCATCCTCGACGTCATGCTGCCGAAGGTGGATGGCTGGGAAATCTGTCGTCAATTGAGAAAGATTTCAGATGTGCCCATTCTCATGCTGACCGCACGTGAAGAAGAAATAGACCGAATTTTAGGGCTCTCACTCGGGGCTGATGACTATGTTGTCAAGCCTTTCAGCCCGCGAGAGCTGGTGGAACGGGTTAAAGCCATTCTCCGGCGGACGCACCCCAGACCTTCCGGCGAGGACCGGATACTCTCCCATGGCGGGCTCATGCTCGATCCCGTCAAATGCAAGGTTGCTCTCAATGGCGAGCCAGTCAGTCTGACCTCCTCGGAATATAAACTTCTCCAGACCCTCATGTCTTCGCCCGGGCAGGTATTTTCAAGAGATGCACTTCTCGATCGTTTTTATGAACATGGAGAAACGGTTATTGACCGTGTGATTGACGTTCATGTCGGTAAACTCAGGCAGAAAATAGAAGAAGATCCAGCCAACCCCCGGCTGATTCAAACCGTACGAGGCTTCGGCTATCGTTTCGCCGAACCGGGCGAGGAATGATTTTATGAAAAATCGTCTTCTCTGGAAGCTCCTTGTGACAAATGTAATCCCTGTCATTGGCGTAATTTTCATGGTGGTCTGGCTTGCTGTTGATAAACTTGCCGCCAATTACTTTATGGCGCTGATGGAAAAATATGAAGTATCTCCGGATGATATCCACCAGATGTTTTTGACCTCGGTTCATCATTATCTGGTCTGGGCAAGCCTTGCTGCTCTGGGAGTTGCCGTTGTCCTGAGCTATCTCCTTACCAGAAGAGTTCTCAGGCCCCTCTCTGAAATGACCGCGATCACAAAAGAGGTCGCTGCAGGTAATTTCTCTCTTCGGGCCAAAATTACTACCGTCGATGAGGTAGGGCAACTCGGGATAGCCTTTAACCGCATGGCCGACAGCCTGGAACAGATAGAACAGCTCAGGAAGACCATGGTTGCTGACGTTGCACATGAACTCCGCACTCCGCTGACGAATCTGCGAGGCTATCTCGAGGCCATAAATGACGGGGTTATCCCGCCAACCTCAGAAACATTCCAGATGCTGCAGCAGGAGAATTTACGCCTCGTTCATCTGGTGGATAACCTCCAGCAGCTGGCCCGGGCAGATGCCGCCCGGGCCTATCTCAAACTGGAAGAAATAGTTCTTCCCGATCTCATCAACCAGATGCTGGATCTGAATCTGCCCAACTTCCAGGCAAAAAAGATACGGTTGAATACACATTTTCCTTCCACCGTGTCGTGCGTTTCGGCAGACCGTGATAAACTCCTGCAGGCACTGAGAAATCTAATAGAAAATTGCTGGAAATATACGCCGACATCGGGCGCTGTGGTGATTTCTGTTACAGACGTCGAGGAAGGCGTCAAGGTCGATTTTCAAAACAGTGGCAGCGGCATTTCGAAGTCTGACCTGCCCTATATCTTCGAGAGGTTTTTTCGCGCCGATCGTTCCCGCGCAAGGGCCGGGGCAGGAGGGGCCGGAATCGGTCTTGCGATTACCCGGGAGCTCATTGAAGCCCATGGCGGCAGTGTCGGGGCCCAAAGCGAGCCGGGTGAGACGCATATCTGGTTTGTTCTTCCCAGGTGAATCACGTTTTCTTTTCCTCTTTACCTAATCTTTACATTTCCTTTAAACGCTCTTCACATTCAATACCTACTCTTACCTCTAAGAGGAAAGAGCCTCTTGTTAGATCACAACCAAATCTCAAGGAGGAACGGTAATGAAAATTTCAAAAGCAGTACTTTTGGCAGCGGCTCTTGGTGTCACTGTTTTCTTTATTTCCGGAAATGCTTTTTCCGATGGAAGCGCGATGAAGGATATGAAGAAAAAGCAGCCCGAATCATCAATGATGACAGATGATTCGGGTATGAAAAAGCCTGTGGCCGAAGAAATTGGAAACACCATGAAAACAGAAATGGGAGAACCGATGAAGGCTGGAATGGAAGATGCCATGAACAAGGAGATGGCGGAACCTATGAAAGCTGGAATGGAAGACACCATGAACAAGGAGATGGCGGAACCGATGAAGGCTGGGATGGAAGATGCCATGAAGACGGATATGGTAAAACCGATGGATAGTGCCAAAAAATGATCAAACGAGGAGGAGCGAGATGAAATGGCTCGGTTTAGCACTGGGATTGCTGCTTGCGGGATTTGTCCTGTTCCCTGGTTCAGCCTCGAGTTCTTCTGCTTTGCCACTGGGTGAAGCAACCTTTGTGGTTGGCTGATACGATATCGGCAAAGCTGCCCTGGATGGGCGGCCAGGGATTGTGAATGTTGAGAAGGGCTGGCTGAACCGGAGTGAAATTAACCGGGTCATGTTCAACCCTGAGCAGATCAATGTCAATCGTATTGAGGAAATTTTGAAAGAATCAGGAACCTATATTCGTACAATTCCTCAACGGGATGGTTCTCAGGAAGGCATAGACACCAGGTAAAATTATCCAGGTAGGATTATGGGAGGCAAAGAATGAAAACATTATTGACAATACTGCTTTGTTTTGCGCTGGCGACAATCGGAACCGTGTTGGCAAAAAACATGGAGTCATCCTCAGGCCCTGATAATTCCGGGGTAGTGCAGGATGAAACAGTGCAAAAGGCAACGTTTGCCGGGGGCTGTTTCTGGTGCATGGAGAAGCCCTTCGAGCAACTTGAAGGTGTACGTGCCGTTGTTTCCGGCTATTCCGGAGGCACTACTGAAAATCCAAATTATAATAATTATATGAATGGAGGGCATATTGAAGTTGTAGAGATTGTCTTTGATCCTGAAAAAATCTCCTACCAGGAGCTGCTGGATGTGTATTGGCGGCAGGTAGACCCGACTGATCCGGGTGGGCAGTTTGTGGACCGCGGCCACGCTTACACGACAGCAATCTTTTTCCACAATGACGAACAGCAGCGCCTTGCCGAAGCATCCAGGGAGATGCTTTCCGAAAGCGGTGTATTTGACAAGCCCATCGTGACACCAATCCTGCCGGCAGCGGTTTTCTATCCAGCCGAGGAATATCACCAGGACTACTATAAAAAGCTCGCTCAAATACAAATTCTATCGTTCGCGCTCTGGCAGAGATGGATTTCTGGATAAGGTATGGAAGGATAGGGGAGCGAAGGCGATGAGCAGCAATGACTTGAAAAAGCGGCTTACTCCCCTGCAATATCAGGTTACCCAGGAAGATGGAACCGAGCCGGCCTTTCGAAATGAATACTGGAACAACAAACGTTCTGGAATCTATGTCGATGTGGTTTCCGGAGAGCCGCTGTTCAGCTCAACAGATAAATTTGATTCAAAAACCGGCTGGCCCAGCTTCACAAAGCCTTTGCGAAGAAATAACATTAAAGAGATAGAGGACAATTCGTTTTTTATGAAACGTACGGAGGTTCGCAGCTCTGAAGCTGACTCGCATCTTGGCCATGTATTTGACGATGGTCCTCAACCGACCGGGCTCAGGTACTGCATCAACTCCGCATCTCTTCGATTCATACCTGTTGAAGAGATGAAACAGCAGGGATATGAAGAATTTCTCAGTCTGTTTTCCATGTAGGGCGATCTGCGCTTTTTTGAGTGGGCCCCTGGGTTGAAAAAAACTGCATTAGGACCTATTTTCGATCGAGAAGGAGGATGACAAAATGATAAAGAGAGACTGTATGAATATCATCCAATGTATATTATTACTGGGAATACTGTTGTTTTTAACCGTCAACCCTGCAGCGGCAGCAATGAAAGAAGACCACGGTTTCCAGTCCGGGGAGAATTCTATGGACACACAATATAAAAGCGAATCTGATTTGGTTCCGCCAATTGATGCGGCCGCACCGCCCAATTATCAAACTGCGTCTTTCGGTCTGGGGTGATTCTGGGGGATCGAATCCCGGTTCGGGATTATACACGGCGTGATCCGCACTCGTGTCGGATATGGCGGTGGGCAGACGGCTTCGCCGGAGTACCATAATATAGGTGACCATACAGAGACGGTACAGGTGGATTATGATCCCGAGATCCTCTCTTATGATCAGCTGCTGGACATTTTCTGGCAGAGCCATGAGCCGACAAGGCAGTCCGGGTCGGGGCAATACATGAAAGCAATCTTTTATCACAACGAGCAGCAGCAAGAGCTGGCAATGGCATCAAAAACCACCCTGGAGCAGAAGATCGGCAGGACCGTCAAAACCCAGGTCGTGCCGATTCGATCCTTTACCATGGCAGAAGATTATCACCAGAAATTCACCCTGAAGAATAATAAGGGGTTGAAAAAGGAGATGACCGATATGTACCCACTCCACCTGGATTTTGTCAATTCTACCGCCGCCGCCCGGCTCAATGGATATCTCGGCGGGTATGGTTCGGCGGAACAGTTATCCAGGGAAATCGAAGGTCTGGGATTAAGCGCTGAGGGGAAAAAAGCGCTGAATAAGAAGGTCCGAAAGTAGATTTTTCGTAAACGCTGTGAGCTGCTTTAAAATCATCCTCCTTCTTGCAATTTATCCCGCCAGGAATTAAGTCTTTCATTTCAGTCTGGAAAAAATATTTTTCATGCACAATATGTAGTGAGCATTGGGTAATTGAGGAAATACCAGACTGACCTATCGGTGTCTCATCCTAGCAGAGCACATTTTCAGCAGAGGAATACGGCAATAAACGAAGCCTGAGATTGTGTAGCATCCGAGCGATCTTTAAGGAGGAACTATGAGTGAAAAAGCAACCCTGACTGTCGGGGGTAAAAGTTACGAACTTGATGTTACCATTGGAAGTGAAAATGAAAAATGTTTTGATATCCAATCATTACGCGCGCAATCAGGCTATATCACGATGGATCCGGGGTTTGGCAATACCGGGGCGTGCTTCTCAGATATCACCTATGTTGACGGTGACAAAGGAATTCTACGCTATCGCGGTTACCCGATTGAAGAAATAGCCGAAAAGGCAAGTTTTGTGGAAACCTGCTCGCTGCTTATCTATGGTGAACTTCCCGATGCAAAAACCCTCGACAAGTTTCGCAATGCGCTGTCGCAACACGCTTCACTCCATACCAACCTCGAGCACCACTTTTCCGGATTTCCAAAATCTTCGCCTCCCATGGCGATTCTCTCCGCAATGCTCAACCTGGTATCCTGTTTTCATCCCGATGTTCTGGAAGTGTATTCGGAGGGCCACGGTTTCGATCGAACCGCGGCACTGCTGCTTTCCAAGGTCAGAACGATAGCAGCCTGGTCTTACCGGATGTCCGCCGGCAAACCCTTCAACCACCCGAACCCGGATCTCGATTATTGCGGAAATTTTCTCCATATGATGTTTTCCGAGCCCTATCGTGAATACGTGCCTAATCCCGTCATCGAAGATGCCCTGTCACTTTTTTTGAAACTCCATGCCGATCATGAACAAAACTGCTCCACCTCGGCAGTACGAGCAGTCGCCAGTTCCCGGGCAAACCTGTTCAGCTCAATCGCCGCAGGCGTCAGTGCCCTCTGGGGGCCGCTGCACGGCGGCGCTAACATGGGCGTGATAAACATGCTGGAAGATATACGGATATCGGGCCGGCCCATTGACTACTATCTCAGCAAGGCAAAAGATAAAGACAATGATTACAGGCTTATGGGCTTTGGGCATCGGGTCTATAAGAACTTTGACCCTCGCTCCCGCATCCTCAAGAGCAAGCTCGACGAAGTCCTCTCAGAGCTGAATAAGAGCGACCCGCTCCTCGATATTGCTTTGGAACTCGAGGAAAAAACATTGCAGGATGAGTATTTCATCAGCCGCAACCTCTATCCCAATGTCGATTTCTACAGCGGCATACTTCTCAGGGCCATAGGAATTCCGCTTGATATGTACACGGTGATGTTTTCAATCGGCCGGATGCCGGGCTGGATAGCGAACTGGCGTGAACTGCACAGCCAGCACCTGCGAATAACAAGGCCGCGTCAGGTATACACCGGCGTAAAGGAGCGGTCCTTTATACCCATCGAGGAGCGGTGATTTTCTCTGAGCGCTTCTATTCGGTGGACAGTATATTGAATTATCATCTGATTTTTCTCTCAGACGTTTGAGATACGCATACTGTCCCCCGAACTATACTCAATCTGCCAGAGCGATTACTTTGTTTTTGACGAGTTCAGAAATTGCCGTTTCATCCCATCCCAGTTCCATCAGGATTTCAGCTGACTGTGCGCCAAGCGGCTGAGGTGGTATACGCACCTCGGCGACCTCTCCGTCGTAGCGGACCGGATGATTGACCAGGGTCATCGGTGTGCCCTTTGCGCTGGTGGTAGAGATGAAGTTACGGTTGTGTCGAATCTGGGGGTCGCTGGTTACGGTGTCATAATCGTTTACCGGCGCACACCAGACCTTGAGGGAAACAAGCGTGTCCAGAACCTGTTGACAACCAAGCGTGCATATTTTTTCAGAAATTAATCCGGCGACCTCCTCACGGCAGTCAAACAGGTCGCTGGATATAAATGCTTTTAATGGTGGCAGATCAAGGCCGTCGGCCAGTACTCCCAGGTCACAATGGGAAATAGCGAGGTGTCCGTCCCTGGCTGCATATATTCCATACGGAGCAGCGTTATACCACCCACCGATTGATTCAGGGGAAAGCAGGGATTCCCGGTAATTTCCGTTCAGATAGCTGACAAACGATTCCGTCTGCAGATCAATGGCTGCCGACATCAGGTCAACATCGACATAGCATCCTCTGCCTGTACGCTGGCGGCGGATCAGTCCGCCCAGAATACCAAGCGCATACAAGGCCGCGCCATGGTGGTCTGCAATCGAAACACCGACCGCCCTGGGGCCGCCTGACCGCGTTCCGCTTATCATTGCCAGTCCCGAGAGCGCCTGGATAAGAAGGTCCTGACCCGGGCGGTCTGCATCGGGACCGGAAGCGCCAAATCCGGTTGCAGCCGCATAAACCAGGCTGGGGTTGAGGTGCGCCAGAGTGTCATAACCAAGCCCGAGTCTCTCCATTACCCCAGGCCGGAAATTCTCGGTGACAACGTCGGCTTTTTTGATCAGCGCCCGGGCGATTTCAACACCTTTCTCGTGCTTGAGGTTTAAGGCGATATTGCGTTTGTTGCGTCCGGCCAGGTGAAACGATGATCCGTCACCGTCGATAAAACTCTTTGCCCCGCCGAAACGACGCTGGAAGCCGCCTTCAAGCGATTCGATACAGATGACATCCGCACCCATATCGGCAAGAATCTGGATACCGAGCGGACCCATAAGGAAATGATTGAAACTGACAACCTGTATACCGCTCAGAAGATCAAGCATGACGCCTCCTTTGGATGTCCACCAGGGCCCCCTCTGCACTCCTTGGACGGTGTTCGGGCTTACTATCTGCAGAGGTTCTGAAGAGGCCGGCAAGTGGTTTTTGTAGTGCTAAAAATTGATTCAACTGATTCCCGTCCTGCTGATAATGATATGATCAACTCTTCGCATGGAGCCGGCCGGGTATGAGCTACGACAATTAAAACTCCAGGTTTATCCTGTTAATTTTACATATAATTTGAATATATCCTTGGTTCTTCTGCAGCTGTCAAGTGATAGTTGCTAAAGGAAAGTCATCGTTTTAACGAAGGGCCGTCGCCGGCGATTTCCTCTGTGGTTTTAAAGAGAAGTATTGTGCCCTGATCTCACAGCTCTCCCAAATGGTTAATTTGCGGGAACCGTAATCTTAGTGCTTGACTTATTATTCTATTATGAGAACTCTTCGCCTACAGATAACCTACGTGTCCTTTAACTATTTCAACTCTTGGACGGGGGCAGAAGATGAATGTAAAAATAATCAGTAGGCGGGTTTTTAAGATCAAAAAAAAGGAAAAACTCATTCCGCTTCTTAAACAACTGCGAAAGCATGCTGAAAAACAAAAAGGGTTTATCTCACGGTCTACGTACTCCAACTTGAGCGATCCAGGAGAATACATCGTTATCAGCGAGTGGAAAACTGCTGATGACTGGATCAAATGGATGGACGACAAAATGACGAGGAAAATCCAGGGAGAAATCGACTCCCTGATCGGAGAGAAGACATTTTTCGACGTTTATCGACCGGAAGAATTTTAGATCTGCACCTTCTGAGACAGGTTTCTGGATATGACTTACAAAATTCAGACGGATACCTGACGGAGTATCGGATAATCTTTGCAGGGAATGTATTTTTCCTTAAATCTTCAGCAGATATTGACTTTGTGTGAAAATATAGTCAAATAGTCAGGAGTGATGCGTCTGATATCGTCTTCATCTGCTGCATTCTCATTCTTAGTCAGTCTGGTCGGGGAATTCGAAATTCTGCAGCTCTTTTTTGGCTGCGACGAGCCTGACAGACCGGGATTGATCATCGAATACATTCAGGTTGTTCAGCTGGAAAATGTATCTGCCGCATGTAATGTCTTTTTTTCTTATTCATTAAATTAACAAGGAGGAGATTATGTTTATGAAAACTAATCAGAAGCGCAGTTCTCTTACCAGGATCTTGATTACATTTTCAATGGTGATCGGCCTGCTGGCAGCATCATTTGGAACTGTTTTGGCAGCTTTTCCGGAGCGTCCGATCACCATCATTGTACCATGGGGTGCCGGCGGCGGCACGGATGCGGTCGGCCGTATTTTCGGCAATCTGCTGGAGCAGGATCTGGGGGTACCGGTTAACGTAGTAAACCGCGACGGCGGCAGCGGCGTAGTCGGGCATTCGGCGATTATCAACGCAGAACCGGACGGCTACACCATCGGAATTGCCACTGTCGAGGTAGCCATGATGCATTGGGTTGGTCTGACCGAATTGACCTATGATGACTTCACCGTGCTTGCCCAGGTCAACCAGGATCCGGGCGGACTCATGGTAAGTGCTGATTCTCCATACAAGACCGCCAAAGACTTGCTTGCCGCGATCAAGGAAAAGCCAGAAAAGACGTTCAAGGCGTCCGGTACAGGCCAGGGTGGTATCTGGCATCTCGGCTATGCCGGCTGGATGTTGTCTGAAGGTGTCGATGTTACAAAGGTACCGTGGGTGCCCAGCAAGGGTTCTGCCCCGGCTCTGAAGGACATGGTCGCCGGCGGTGTTGACTTCATCACCTCCTCGCTGGCCGAAGGCCGTGCCTTGATCGAAGCTGGTAAAGTCCTGCCGCTCGCCAACATGGATGAATCTCGACTTCCTCTGTTCCCGGACGTTCCGACACTCAAGGAAGAAACGGGTACCGACTGGACTGTCAGTGTCTGGCGTACGATTTCAGGTCCGAAGGGCCTGCCGCAGGAGGTCATGGACGTGCTGGTACCTGCCATCAAACGCGCCTACGAGAGTAACGAATACAAGGAGTTCATGGACGGTCGGGGGTTTGGCATGATCTATCGTGGACCCGAGGAAGCGTTCGAGACTATGAAGAAAACCGATGAGTCTTTCGGCAAGGTCATGAAGGCCGCCGGGCTCACCAATTAACAATTATCTGAAGTTTTCGTGATTTTGGGGAGACTCGCGTGAAGGTTAACGACGCAATTTCCGGAATTTTTTTTATCTTATTTGGATTTCTGGTGTTTTACCTCACACGGGACTTCCCGATCATGCCGGGACAGAAATACGGTGCTGCCCTGTTCCCGCGTCTGATCGGTTTTTTCATGGGGGTCGGCGGTTTAACCCTGATCTTCAGAGGTGTTCGCAGTCGCAACGAAGCCCCTTGGGTGACCGTTATGGATTGGATTTCATCCTCGCGACACCTGACCAGTTTCTTTCTGGTGATCGCTGTCCTGATCTTCTATATCATGGTCTCCGATTTTCTCGGATTCATCCCGACAAGTTTCATCTGCCTAATGGGACTTCTGGTCTGGTTGCGGGGCCTCTCTACCTGGCTCTCGTCAGCTTTAATCTCAATTCTAGCTACCATCGTTATCCAGCAGTTCTTCGGCGAGTTTCTTCGCGTACCCCTTCCCTGGGGAATTGTACCGATCTTTGGCTGGTGAGGCAGGTATGGATCTTTTCATTGTTGCATTTGAACTGATATTTGATCCCTATGTCCTGATGGTGATCACACTTTCAGGTGCTTTCGGCCTTTTCATGGGAGCGATCCCCGGTCTTTCGGCGACAATGGCAACAGCCCTTCTCGTGCCGGTGACCTTCTTTATGCCGCCGGTTCCGGCTCTGGCTGCGATCGTCACAGCGACTGCCATGGCGATTTTTGCCGGTGATCTGCCGGGCGCACTGCTGCGTATCCCCGGCACTCCTGCCTCGGCAGCCTATACCAACGAAGCTTTTGCCATGACCCGCAAGGGAAAGGCTGAACTCGTTCTTGGCACGGGGTTGATTAGTGCTGTGCTTGGCGGCATATTCGGTGCCATTGCGCTCTCCTTTTCGGCTCCGATCCTGGCCGAGTTCGCGCTCAAATTCTCGTCATTTGAATATTTCTGGCTGGCTTCCCTCGGGCTGACCTGCGCCGCCTTTATCTCGAGCGAATCGGCCGCAAAAGGTTTGATTTCACTGATGATCGGTCTGCTGATCGCCACCGTCGGCATCGATGGTACAACCGGCTTTCCGCGTTTTACTTTCGGCAGTATTGAATTATTGGGAGGTATAAACTTCATTCCGGCGATGATCGGCATGTTCGCCATGGCTGAGGTTATCCGTTCGGTCACTGCCATCAAGCCTCCCCCGCAGGTAGAGCAGCGCGCTGTCGGCAACATCTTCGCCGGGCTCGGCAAGGTGCTCTACCGTTACAAACTTAACTTGCTGCGGGGCAGTACCATCGGTGTGCTGGTAGGTGCTCTTCCTGGCGCCGGGTCCGATATCGCTGCCTGGATTTCTTACGCTGTGTCGAAGAAGTTTTCGCGTGAACCGGAAAAGTTCGGTACCGGTCATGTGGAAGGCATCGTCGATGCAGCCTCATCAAATAACGCAGGACTCGGTGGAACCTGGGTTCCTGCCCTGGTGTTCGGTATTCCCGGTGACTCGATCACCGCCATCGTCATCGGTGTGCTCTATGTAAAGGGAATGAATCCGGGGCCAACCGTATTTCTGGAACAGCCTGAATTAATTTATGCCGTTTTCGTCTCTTTTTTCCTGGCCAACCTGCTGCTGCTGCCGCTCGGTCTGGTTGCCATTAAATCGGCAAAGCAGCTGCTGCGGGTCCCGCGGGAGATATTGATGCCGGTGATCCTGATGTTCTGCGTCGTCGGCACCTTCGCTATCAATAATACGGTATTTGGTGTCGGCATCATGTTGGTTCTCGGAGTTATCTCCTTTTTCCTGGAGGAGAACGGTTTTCCAATAGCACCTGCGATTCTTGGCCTCGTCCTGGGCGGCTTGCTCGAGGAAAGTTTCATGACCTCAATGATCAAGGCAGACGGCAATCTGCTGGCGTTTTTCGAACGTCCCGTTTCCACGGTGCTTGGTGTCATTACAATCATGATCTGGGTGTCGCCTCAACTGGTCAAAGTGTGGAAAAAATTTCGTGACGCTCGACCTCTGTCCGGGTAGACGATATAAATCACTGAACCGCATTCTCGCAGGAGTCCGATCCTGTGCCCATGTTGACTGTTTTTGGTAACATTCACGCCAGGCTTGTTCTGAGTCATTCGTAAAAGAATTCCTGCTAACACCCTAGCGCAACATCCAACTTCAGGATGAGCTAAGTCTACAACTCCATACGTATCGTTGCTTTTGCCAATCGCAAGCAGTTGGTCGTCTGAATCAGACAGCTTGATTTTGGCATTATTGATATTCTCATATTTTCGGCCTTCTGTGACTGCCCGATCCAGTGAAACATAAAGAATCCAAAGAGTTGATACATGCCAATAGCCATAAGAAAGTATAGATAGTCATATACAGACCAGTATTAAAAAAACATTTAGACATTTACAAGCCTGCTCTATAGTAAATTCTTGCTTTAACTACCCAGTGCTATATGAAACATCACCCGAAAATAAAGTTCATGTTTAGTCCCAAATATCGTTAAATAAAAGTAATAATAATAAAAAGATCTCAAACCCTTAATGATTTATACTCAACCACAAAGTTCAATCTGACAAAAATAAGGTAATAGTTTGACGGTCCTGCCCCCCATTTACGTATAATTGGAGTGCGCTATGTCAGAAATAACCAAAGACCAAAAATATATCAATAACCGCGGAGAATACTGTCCGTATTGTCTCTCGAGGAATATTACCAAAAACGGTAAGTCGTCTATCGGTGGCGGATATATCAAAGTCCCTAAGCGGTGTCTTACCTGTGACTATGAATGGAGTGACCATTACGCCCTGATAGGATACGAAGAAACGAAGGTATAACGTATCGAAAATTTAAATTTGTTAAGGCAGGAAGAGGATTGGTGCCATGATGTTGCAACGAGCTTATACGCTTTAAATGCGTAACGTTGACGTTGCCACTTTAAAGGTTCTTATTTCTCATCAGGTATTCATTTGAGGGCTATTCATGCAGCCCCTACGATACGAGGATCTGACGATGAATGTCAGATTTAAATGAAACTGATTAGCAGGATATGCCAGGTGGCGCATCTGGATTTCTTCAAACAATGGTTACAGCTCGCCAACAGCATCCCGGACCGCCTTTAATGATCCTGGCGCATGTACCTCAAAGTTATCCGTAAACGCTTCTATGCTGATCCTGCTGTCATAACCTGTTTTTTTCAGGTTTTCTATAAATCTTCGATAATCAACACCATCTTCAGCAAGAGGATAGATGCGTCCGCTCGGGTTGGCTAAATGGATATGCTGCAGGTAGCCTCTGGCTTTTTCTATGATGTTCTGATCCTCTTTTTCCATCACCAGATGGTAGTAGTCTATTAATAATCTGATTTTTTCTCGATTCACTTCTTTTGCTAATTTTAATCCTTCGTGAGCATTTACAACAATATTGCTTTCCAATTTGCACAAGGGTTCAATCGCAATCCTGATGTCACGGTTTTCTATTTTTGCATCTACCAGCCGCAGCGTTTCGACAATCTGTTCCCAGGCTCTTTCCATTGGAAATCCCTGCGGAACATTTTTTGCGCCGGAGCTGCCGAATACGATGCTTTTTGCCCCCAGCCTGTACGCGCGTTCAAGAGCCTCATCTATGTATTCACCCAGTTTCACCGTATCGACTTTGTCACCGGTAATCGGGTGGTTGGCAGGAATAAAATTATTGCACGCTTCACAGGGTATTCCTGATGATTCTACATATCCGACCAGCTCGTTGAATTGAGCAGGGCTCAATTCCATCATCTGTGCAAGTGGAAGTTCTACATAATCGTATCCGGACGCTGCAAGTGTTTCTATTCTCTCGATTCCAATGCCATTGGGTGCCGTAGCGACCATGTTTACACAACAGCCAATTCTCATCGCATTATTCCTCATCTCTTAGAATGACTTTTACCAGTTCTTCGGGTCGCTTTAATTTCTCAAACCATTCAGCCCCTTCACTCATGTGTACTTCCTTGCTGATAATAGGATCTGGATTAATTTTTCCTTGATTGAGCATATTTACTGCAGATTCAAATTCCTCAAGCCCATAGGTGAAGCTGCCGCTGACATTCAATTCTCTCGTTACAATATCAAGCATGCCGATCTCGACAGTTTTCTTGCCTTGTCCAAGCCAGACGGATTTTCCCCCGATTCTCAGGTTTTCCAACGACTGAACGCACGCCGGCGTAATCCCAACCGCTTCAAAAGAAATATCGACGCCTCGTCCCTGAGTGTTGGCTTTAACAACGTCTTTAATGTCAGCCTCTGCTGGATTTACGGTGATATCAGCGCCCATCTTTTTCGCAACAGCCAAACGACTGTTGCTCAGATCAGAGACGATGATTTTAGCAGGGTTCTGGATCTTTGCACATGCGACAATCATCAGCCCAATGGTCCCCGACCCCACCACCAGGATGGTTTTACCGGCCAGATCGCCCGCATGTTTGACGCCCCTGAAGGCCACGGCCAATGGTTCAACGGTGCTTCCGGCACTGTATGATACGCCGTCATGCAATTTGTAACAAACCTTGGCAGGAACACACAGGTGTTCAGCAAAACCACCGTCAACCGTCAGTACGCCAAATTGTCGTTTTTCTGGACAGAATTGTGCCCTGCCACTTGCGCAAGACGAGCATTTTCCGCAGTAATCCATAGGGTAGGGGACCACTCTGTCGCCAACCTTCAGCGTTTTGACGTTCACTCCAACCTCGCTGATGACACCCGACAGCTCATGGCCCATGATCATTGGCGGTATGCGTCGCCCGGTGGTGCCCTGGTAGCCGTGCACATCAGAACCGCAGATGCCAGCTGCCTTCACCTTGATTTTCACTTCATGTTCCTTTGGTGTAACATCCTGAACGTCTTCCCATCTGAGAACTTCATCCCCATGATATACCAGACCTTTCATCGGATTCTCCTTCGTGTATGACGATTACCTCAAAGATTTATCATAAAACCGTTTCTCACAACTGTACTCGTTTAAATCTCAACAGCCAAAGGTTGATACAATCAGAACTTTTGGCTCCGGTTGATTTCCAATCTGATGAAGCATGTCTCCTTCCACACTGCCATAATAACCTGTTGCCGTTGTTTTTGTAGAGATATCGTAGAAACAACAGAAAAGAAAATGAAAAATGGGTTTAAGCAATTAAGCCCAAACCCATGATATTTTGGTCGGGATGCCCGGATACAAACCTCCCCGGCCTCTAGTTTCAAGGATACAAGTTTCGTCCTGAGCGGTGATAACTCCACCTGCTGTTATTGTATCCCTGAAGATTTATGGTTGGTCGAAATAGACAAGGGCCAAATAAGCCAGGTGATCCAGAATATCGTACTTAATGCCAGCCATGCGATGCCTGGTGGGGGAACCATTAGCATCACTTGTGCGAATGTATTCTCCAGTGATGAACAATCTACTGCGCCACTGCTGGGAGAAGGCAGATACGTAAAAATAATTGTTCGAGATCAGGGGATTGGCATACCAGCTAATGTGATTGATAAAATCTTTGACCCATATTTTTCAACGAAACAAAAAGGGAACGGGCTCGGCCTTGCAATAGTTCAATCAATCATAAATAAACATAAAGGATATATTTTTGTAGAGTCTTCTCCTGGTGTTGGGAGTACTTTCACGGTTTACCTGCTGGCATCGGAGACTCTAAAAATAAACATACCGGATATTTCAGAAAATCTTCAGACTACCTCAAGCGCTCGAATCTTGATAATGGATGATGAAGAACAAATTCGAGAATTACTCAAAACAATGCTTACCCGATCGGGGCATGAGGTTGTTGTCTCTGAAAATGGAGAAGAAGCTATAAGGTTATATATGGAGGCAACCAAAAATAATAATGATTTTGACCTCGTCATTATGGATTTGACCATTCCCGGTGGGATGGGAGGTGAGAAAGCCGTCGGGGAAATTCATAAGATTAGTTCAGTGGCAAAAGTAGTCGTTTCCAGTGGCTACTCAAGTCATCCAATTATGGCAAATTTTAAAGATTATGGTTTTAGTGCAGCAGTTGTAAAACCATATCAATGGAACGATCTGACAACGGCCATTAATCAGATTCTTCAATGATGATAGCCTGACAGGAGCGTCAATTACAGGAAAGCGTAATGTTTCATTTTGTTACGTATACTTCCGTATGTTTACCATTTCCCCCAGTGGAGCCTCCTCCTGCCATAATCAGGTAAATATTTCCAAAATGCTACGGACCAAAGCAGCGCCAATGTATAGAAATAGCCCACCGAAGAAGACAATAGTGGAGATAAAACCGAGAATCATGAAAAGCATTCCCATCTCCGGATGATTCTCTAGATCCCTTCTGTAATAGACTGCGATAACAATAAGAGCCAAGAACAGCACCCCCAGCGTTACCATCCATAGATCTCGAACCAGTTCCATCAGTGCATCATACAGTTCGTTTCGATCATACGGAGATATAATTAAATATACTGTCCCCGTAATCCCAGGATTGTTTACTCAGAAGTCTTGGATCTTATTCGTTCAAACTCTTGCTTATTGGGCAGGCTTTGATCACCCCAATTGCATTTTCTATCATTTGAGTTTGTGCCAAAGGCTGAGATCAGTTTTCTAAGATTGCTTGATTTGCATTGAGGACAGCAGATTTTTTCTTGCATCTTTGTTAACTCTTCAAATCTATTGCTACAATCTCTACACTCAAATTCATAAATTGGCATGGGCTATTCCTTTTAGTATTATCCAGGCGGATTGCTTATTTTGACCTAGGGTGTTATCCCGCCGCCGAACGGTTAAGGCTGATACGAACGTGCTTTTTGCGTCTCGTCTCCAGCGATTTGTTATGGTAGGTCTACTGTTGAGCTGTATATTCGTCCAGCAATCTTCGAATCATTTTTTGATATTGAGTATTATATTTTTTTGCTTCATTTTTAAAAAAGTCAACGCTCGTTTTGCTGAGTGCAATCGTGACCTTAACTGTCTCGTCTTTGAGGGCGAGTTCTTTGGGTGAGGGCAAGGAGTCGGATACTGCCTTCTCTTTATCCATAGGTTCATTCATGTATTTTATTTTCCTTTCATAAATCTTTTTCCCCTTCCGCAAATATCCGGCACCAATGATTCTGATTTTGCTTTTTCGATAGGTGAATTTGACGGTCAGGATTGCATCAGTTACTTTACCGATGCAATAATATCGGTTTTCCTCATCGCTGTGCTCCAGATCTTGCAGGATAATACGTGTTTGATCGAGAAAAGATAACTGCGCCAGGGCAAATGAAACCCCGTGTTATTCGTGGATTATCAGATCCTAGCTGGAGTCCCACTCAAAATCAGATCGTTTTGTCATGTGAATACGATATGGCGAGACACTCCATTTGTCAATATTTATATATGGCTATTTATATGGCTTTGTTTTTCGTAACGCTTAGGATAACAGGCTATAAAAGCGCCGGCTCTTTAAAATCCGCGTTCATCCAATTGTTCGGCTATTTCATCATGACATCGGTTGCCTAGCCATGGTTTTTCATTTTTCCGGGGCAGCTCTTCTGATATCACCTAAGTATTTTTCGTGATGCTTGCCCTTTTGATCACCCTCTCTATCAATCATGAGAAAGTTCATCTGAGGAACATCCACAATTCCAACTTTTTTGAGGATAGTTTATATATATGAGGATTTTGCAAAAGTCTGTTCCTAATTTATTCAAAGAGCAAAGCAAGAAATACTAATCTAACATATAAGAATGATTATACATATTGATTTTTCTGTTAGAATTTTTTTACCAACAAAAACTCAACAGGAGAACAGCTATGAGCTCAGGAAGAAGAATTTGGAGGTCGCAGTGTTCTGCTAAAAGGTACAGAGAACGTGATGTTACCTCTGACGTTTGGGGTAATGCCGCTATTTGCTGATCGCTTTCTTAAACGGGGATCATTTTGATACTGCAAAAGCTTTTGTACTTTTGCAAGAGACTCATATATCTTAGAATTTCACTATAAGAAGGCGTCTATCACTCAGGAATAGGGAGATAAAGTTGAGGCTGTATGAGATTTTCAAAGGGTATACCTGCTGCTATCAGAAGATTCTCTTCTTGTTTTCCGGTTTTTATCTGCTCTGCTTTGCTTCAGCCTGCGCCACGGACGGAGCCACGGTATCAGTGCAGGAGGCAAAAAATATCGCCCTGGAGTTTCAGGGCAGATACAAAAACATGCCGCCCCGTGGGATAGATGAGGATATAAAGAATCTCATTAAACAGCATTCTGAGCAGCGCGCTTCCTTTGACCAGTCAGAAGCTTCTCCGCGTCCAAAATACACGTACGAATCGATCGCAGAACTTGCCAACGGTATCGCCAGCGTCAGTGAGTATGGTCCGGCCCCGCAACTTAGCTTTATGGCCTGGAGCGAATTCATTAATGGTAATGTCAACAATGCTCTGATGTTGTCAAATCACGTCGAGAGGATGAACCCTAATCTCTACGGGGGGACCATTGCCTACACCATATTGCAGAAAGCAGTTTTCTTTGCCGAACTCGGCGATTTTCAGTCTGCCAGACAATCCCTGCAAAAAGGAATAAGTATGGTGAGGGCCAGAGGGTCCATACAGAGAATGGGGCCGTACACATATTTCACCTATTATGAAAGTCTGGGCAGGGGCATGGTTGCTTTTTCAAAAGGGGACATGAAGACAGCCGAGATCCTGTTTTATAAGACCTTACAAATTTACGATACGGTCAGATACACAGATTTCGCTGTTGGTCATTTGAACAACTATGGCCACCAGACGTACCTGCTGCTCTGTATCGCCAGAACAATGTTGGAACTGGGGCGGATGCCAGAGGCTGAGTTGTGGATTCGAGAGGCCCTGAAATCGTACAAAGGTCAATATTTTCTTCTTCCTCACTGCTTAGCGGTTTTAAGCGATATCTTTATGGCACAAAATCGTTATGAGGACGCCAATATCATAAGCCAGACTGCCTTAAACTTTGTTTTAGAAAACATTTCATACACCGATGCGCTTATACGTGCAAAAACACGAGAGTCACTGGCGCGAACCTATCTTGCCCTTGGGAATTGGCAAAAAGCGGTCGCGCAGTTTGACCTTTTGACTATGGAAATGTCTACAGATCCAGACACATATGACACCTGGTTCAAGGACAGCCCAGACGGGGGTTTTGCTCAACTGATGACGAACCATCCCAAAGAGGCATTGGGGCAATTTGACAGGGCACTGGTGAAAATACGTCGGAACTTTGATTCTGATCACTATGTGATTCTTGAAGTCGAGGTCCTGCGCGCCATGGCCCTCGCAGCTGATAATCAAACTGAAATGGCCTTAGCTGTCTTCGAAGACGTGCTCCCAAGTCTGATTATGAAATGGAAAGAACAACGCGCTGAAAGTGGTCGTGTATATACCAGCCGATATAAGGTTGAACGCTTTATCCAGGCATACCTCGATCTTCTTGATAGAACCAGACAAGTATCACGACTCGAGACAGCGCTCTCTCTTGCCGATATCCTGCATACGGACTCGGTTACCCAGGCGCTTTCTTCCAGTGCCGTTCGCGCCTCAGTTTCGGATCCGGAACTGGCAGCACTGATTCGCCAGCGGCAGGATCTGGGATTACAGCTTTCTACCGTCCAAGGCCGTGTAAACGTATTGCTGAAGCAATCTGGGCCGGACCAATACAAGAAGATCCTGGATACATTGCGGGCGGAGATCACACAACTTCGTGGGGCTGTCAGTGCGCTTGAAGCAGAAATTAGTGATCGGTTCCCCCGTTACAGCGCAATTGTCAACCCGGAGGCAATGACAGTTCAACGTATTAAACACATTTTAAAGGATGATGAGGCTTATATTTTTCTATTCCCCTGTCCCGACAAAACCTTTGTCTGGGCATTTCAGGCAAGGGGGCCCGTTGCGTTCAAAAAGATTGATATCGACCGCCATTCTTTGGCAGAGACAGTAAGCCAATTGCGGAAAGCCGTGGATCCTGAAAACGTCAAAAATGCGGCTGACATACCAGAATTTAACCTTGAGCTGGCCTACGATCTCTATGAGATGATTCTCCAACCCGTTGCAAGCGGTTGGAAATCGGCTCGAAGTCTCCTGGTTGTCTCTTCCAATCCATTGGGCCAGCTGCCCCTCTCTATCCTGCCCACTGACAAACCTTCACACACTGCCACTACTGGACTGCTCTTTGCGGGCTACCGGGGTGTTCCCTGGCTGGCACGCAGCCATGCCATCACCATGCTGCCTTCTGCAACTACGCTGGCAGCGCTTCGAAACATACCAGAGGTACATTCGAATCAACGTGCCTTTGCGGGGTTTGGCGACCCATGGTTTCAACCTGTATCAGGGGATAACACGCCCCATAGAGGGGAAGATGGGGTAACGCAACTGGCCAGTCGGGGTGGACAGGTCCAGCTGCGCGGTGTCCGTGTCAGCGAGGTGGGGGGACTGGACGTGAAGCAGTTGACGTCGATAACATTAGAGCAATTGATTCGCTTACCTGAAACAGCCGGTGAAATCCGTTCCATAGCCCGGGCGGTTGGTGCGGATGAAGAAAGAGATGTTTTCCTCGGACCTGACGCCTCGGAATCCAATGTAAAGAATCTTGATCTGCAGAACAGGCGCATCATTGTATTTGCGACCCACGGACTTATCCCCGGGGATCTGAACGGCCTGGAACAGCCGGCACTCGCACTGAGCGCTCCTCAGGTCACCCATAGCGAAGAAGATGGTCTCTTAACCATGAGTGAAATCATGGGCCTGAACCTGAATGCCGACTGGGTGGTACTCTCTGCCTGCAATACAGCTGCCGGTGAAGGTGCTGGCGCTGAAGCAGTATCCGGTCTCGGGCAGGCATTTTTCTATGCTGGAACCAAGGCGCTTCTTGTGTCCAGCTGGCCTGTTGAAACGACTAGTGCGAAGCGATTGACAACCGGTCTTTTCCGCCTTCAGGTTGAGCATCCTGATTTAAGCCGGGCTGAATTACTCCGTAAATCCATGCTTGCCTTGCTGGATGATTCTGCTGGAAATAGCTTTTCCTATGCACATCCCATCTTTTGGGCACCGTTTATAATAGTCGGCGAATAATCTCCCTTCTTTTTGACAAAAAAATGTGGCCCCGGATTGTTCCGATAAAAGCATGTTCCTCACCAAGTGGGGTGACCGCATCGCCATCTATTTTGGGGTCTGGCCGGTCTGCAAGTATCACCACCGTAAAGTAATGAATGCCGGCAGCTTTGATGATCTGCCGGAATCATACAGGGATGAGAAGCTCCTGGAAGTGCTCGATCATCCAGACAACCAAATGGCCAGAATATTTTTAGGGACAGACCACGTTTTTCTAACTCCTTCTGAAGAAAACCGTGGTCTGCCCCCAATTGCCGTCTCCCAATTGCCGTCTCCCAATTGCCGTCTGTCGCCAATTGCCCTATTTCGAATTTATCCTTTACTCGTAGATCTTGTTTATCCCATGCTCATTCTTATAATGGCAAGGAAAGGATCACTTCTTCTCTGCAGTGTTATAAAATGTATCAGTATAACATCGCAAATGGCGAGATATAAAGGTCTTTAGAATCACTTGCTGAGCTGTTCCATACAAAACAATGTTACCTCTCCTTATTCAGTTACAACAAGGTGAAAAAAAACTTAAAATACTATTGCAAAAAAGGAAACTATGAACCAATTCGAAGAACGTTTACATGGGTTAGGAATAACACTTCCGAGTCTCCCTACGCCCATCGCAAATTATGTCCCAGCCAAACGTGTCGGTAATTTAATATTCACTGCTGGTCAGGTTTCTGTAATAAATGGCCATGAGTATAAGGGTAAATTGGGAGACAACATAAGCCTGGATGACGCTCGTGCAGCAACGAAAGCCTGCACAATAAATTGCCTGGCGGCAATCAGAAGTTTGACTGGATCATTGAATCACATCCAACATGTTGTTGCCGTACACGGTATGGTGAATAGTACATCCGATTGCGAGGAACAAGCCAAAGCAATGAATGGCGCATCAGATTTCGTGGTTGAGGTCTTCGGAGAAGTGGGCAAGCATACACGTACAGCAGTCGGAGTAGCCAGTTTGCCTATGGGTTTTGCTGCTTCAGTGTATATGATCGTCGAAGTTGAGTAGAGTCTGTCAATTTCTGCACTTCCCAACAAAGCGTGCAGTGGATTTGTGGGATTTTGCGCGGTTTTCAAGTAGTTTTCTGGTTTCGAATTTTCTTCTGTTTCGAATAGAATCTACGCCCATCCACAAACCACTAACGCAAACCGTTGGGTGGCCGATTTCCACTATATATCCGCCTTCAAAGCGGTTTCCATTGTCAAGAGGAGTGAGTAATGAATTTTAGTGATAACAACTCTAATCTGAGTAATCGGGCAGCACCGCTAGAAATTCACGGCGACGAATTTCGCAAACTGGGCCACCAGCTTGTCGATGAAATTGCAGAATTTCTCGATGGGCTACCTCAGCGGTCTGTGACCACCGATGAGTCTCCTCAAGCCATACGCAAGTTACTGGGTCCAGACATCCTACCCGAATACGGTTCGTCCGCGAATGACTTGTTCGACGAAGCTACAAACTTCATCTTCGATCACTCTCTATTCAATGGCCACCCAAGATTCTGGGGATATATTACCTCGTCTGCGGCGCCTATCGGTGCGCTGGCCGATTTGCTGGCAGCCGCGGTGAACCCGAATGTCGGAGCGGCAGTTTTATCGCCGATTGCAAGTGAAATTGAAGCGCGGACGATTCGCTGGATCGCTGACCTTATTGGGTACCCAAGAACCTGCGGCGGATTGCTGGTCAGCGGCGGCAATATGGCCAATTTTGTCTGCTTCTTAGCAGCTCGCAAGTCAAAAACTACATGGGATCTGACCGCTGAAGGCTTATCATCAGGGAACCAACGTCTTATTGCGTATGTTTCGAAAGAAACCCACACTTGGATAGATAAAGCTGCCGAACTCTTCGGTCTGGGCACAAAATCTGTTCGCTGGATCAAAACAAACACCGATCAGCAGATGAACCTGGAAGCCCTTGAACAACAGATCGTCGCGGACCTCGCTGACAACCATCTGCCATTCCTTGTGGTTGGCGCTGCGGGTACAGTGGGCACGGGTGCAACTGATCCCCTGCCTGAAATGGCTGCTATTTGTGAAAAATACAGTCTTTGGTTCCATGTCGACGGCGCTTATGGTGCTCCTGCCGCCGCATTACCTGACGCCTCCAGCCAGTTAAGGGGATTAAGCGAAGCTGACTCGATCGCGCTGGATCCACACAAATGGCTGTACTCTCCCCTTGAAGCTGGTTGTGCGCTAGTCCGCAATCCTAACCATCTATTAGGGACATTTAGTCATCATCCCGTCTATTACAACTTCGATGGAATACAGGAAGACCCGCCAATCAATTACCATGAATTTGGTCTACAAAACTCACGAGGTTTCCGCGCCCTCAAGGTCTGGCTTGGACTACGTCAGGCAGGGCGAGAGGGCTATGTCCAGATGATCGGTGATGATATTGCGCTTGCGCAAGCATTATATGAGGCTGTTGGCACATTTCCAGAATTGCAGGCTGCGACGCAGAACCTGAGTATTACGACTTTTCGCTTCGTTCCGCTGGATTTACCCAAAGGCCTGTCGGCTGCCGAGATCTATTTGAACAAACTGAATGAAGAACTACTCAACCGGCTGCAGAAAAGCGGCGAGGCTTTTATTTCAAATGCTGTGGTTGAAGGCAAATATCTCTTGCGTGCATGTATCGTCAACTTCCGTACGACCTTGTCCGATGTTGAAGCGTTGCCAGAAATTGTTATAAGACTCGGAAGGGCACTGGATTCCGAAATGCGTCCCAAATCTTTACAGTCACGCTAGTGGCTTGGGGTAATCTTTTTTCCACCTTGCACAAACCCCACCCAAGAAAGCGTGCACCTGACGCTAGGGATTCTGCGCACATCCAAAGCAGTTTTTAATACTTAGCCTTTTTCTGGCTGGCCGGCTTCGCCGCACCCGCCCCAGTGCAGGTAAAGCAAACCGCTGATATTGCCATCTCGAAGGTCTTAATATTCCACCAACGCTTTCAATTTTAGACAGTTCCTGTATCTTTTGTTCTCAGTGGGCCAAATGCCGATCACCTTTCAACTTGCAGCCCGTCCCAGATTGTTTCCTCACTTGTGTTCATCTTGACGTATGCCACAACGTGGCATACAGTTACTCCTAACTGTTAGACCGAACAATTTAGCTCAAGACAGCCACATATGACGCTTTGCAGCGTCATTCCTAGGTATATATTTTTCAAGAAAATACTTTCACCTATGACAAAGAGGCAGAATCAATGCGGATCGCTAAGAATAACATACCTGTTAGAATTGATGTGCCAGGGGCAATAGCTCGCCAAGTTACGAACTTTGGTGATTCTACTGGTTACAGTAAAATTGGTGGGGAATACTTTTCCCTGGGTGCAGGAACTGATATTTCTGAACTATTAAAAGGCCTTGAGGGAGACCTCTGCCAGTCTCCTCACTGGGGTTATATTATTGAGGGAAAACTGATAGTCAGTTTTGCGGATGGAAGCCAAGAAACAACTGAAACCAGTGACTTGTTTTACTGGCCTCCAGGGCATACAGTCAGAGCTGAAAGGGATACCGAGATGATCTTATTTAGCCCCCAACACGAACACGGTAAAGTGATTGAACACATATTAGAAAAGGTTCAAGGGTAGCCACCTAATACCGATGTAATAAAATACGTTATAATTTTTAAAGAATCAGTTTCAGGAGAACAAAATGATTATTCATCAAAGAGAAGTTAGATATGGCGAAGATTACCCAACATTTTTCGAGGCGCTTGCAAAGGTTAAGGCCTATCTAGAACAAAAACATCCTGAGGTTTCAGTTGACCTCATGTACAATTTGGCCGGAGAGAGAGGTTGGGCAACGATTCAGACACGCTACCCATCACTTGCTGACTATGAGAGAATCGATGCCGATATGGATAACGATGAAAACTATTCAAAGCTGTTCGAATCTATCATAGACTCTTCAGGGGAATTACCTGTAGATCAATTTTATCGTGTGATTCAATAACTATAACGTTGTTTGATGGGTGTTTTTAAATTATTTCACTAAGAGGGTATTAGACAGGTACCCTCTTACACTATAGCAACCAATTTTCCATCGTTATCACGCCAAAGATAATTCTCAAGCAAGAGAATTACTCCATTTTTTCGGCTTCGGGTGCCTGATAGATACTTTCGTATCAAGCGTTGATATTGGCAGTTTGAATCTTTTAAGATTCCATTTTTACCTGATGTTTACCTTATTCCTGTACACCCAGCGTTTGACCAATACCGAGCGATCCGCTTTCAGAAATTTTAGAGAAACAGGAATAGCCTAAATTTGCGACTTTGCTTAAATTGATGAGATTGAGAAAAAGGGTAACAAGTCTAAATCCTTGTTACCCCTTGATGTATTGGTCGGGATGAGAGGATTTGAACCTCCGACCTCTTGTCCCCCAGACAAGCGCGCTAACCAGGCTGCGCCACATCCCGATCTGTTGTGAGTGGTCTTTCTACCATGTGGTGACACTGGTGTCAATCATATGGTGAGTGGGTATTTGTTCCGGTGCTGCTAATCTTTTGTAATTGTCAGTTTCTCTTTCAGATCAATCAGTTCCTGTTTGATACTGTTTAATTTTGAGGCTGTTGTCTTGGCTTTTTTGATTTCTAATGCGATGTCGCTCAGCTGGCTGGTTTCTTGAATGAGCTTGCGGGCTCCGGCAATAGTATAGCCCTGAACGTGGAGCAGGTTTTTGATAACCAGGATAAGTTCGACGTCTTCCCGCCGATAGAGCCGCTGCCTGGATGTTGCACGCTTGGGTTTGATGCTGTTGAACTCGGTTTCCCAGTAGCGCAGGACATGTGGAGCCACATCAGCCAGTTTGCTCACTTCGCCAATTTTGAAATAGAGCTTGTCCGGGATTTGCATTGTCATCTCGGTGCCCACTCCTTCAGTAGCGGCGTAAACTTCGTTACGAGTTGTTATTTATCCGTGTTCTTAATTTCTTGCTCGGTCTGAAACTTACAATCTGCCGTTTTTGTATGGTAATTGATTCGCCGGTGCGTGGATTTCGGCCTTTTCTGGGGCTTTTTTCCCGAACCAGGAATGTACCGAAGTGTACTAGTTTAATCGAGGTTCCGTCAAGCATAGACGATTTCATCGCGCTGAAAAGAGAATCAACTATCTCTGCACAGGTGCTCAAAGGATAGCCGAGCTTCTCGGAGACCGACTCGGCAAGTTCCTTGCGGGTTACGTTATTATTTTTCATGCTGTTATGCCTCACGGAAGCTACCGCTGAAGGTACCGGCTAATAATTTTACCAGCTTGTTATGGGCTTTTTCCACGTTCTTTTCAGTAAGAGTTTTTGTGTGTGAGCGATAGGTGATTGACAGGGCAACACTCTTGAAGCCGCTTTCAATCTTATCCCCCTGATATACGTCAAAAACGTCACAATGTTCAACAAGTTTCTCGCCACTGTGTAAAACTGCAGCGACAAGTTCACCAGATGGCGCAGACATTGGCACGACGAGTGCGATGTCACGTTTGACCGATGGAAATACCGGCAGAGCGGTAAATGATTTCGGCTCCGAAATCAGATCGCAGAGTGCGGTGAAATCGAGATCAAGGTAATAAACTTCTTTCTTGATGCCAAATTTTTTAAGAACATGCGGTTTGATTTTACCGATGGTACCGATTGCTTCATCGTCATTGAACAGGCTGAGGGCATAGCTGCCTTCAGCAAACGGCTCGACAGAATCGATTGCCACCGGCAGAAGCCTGAGCCTGCCGGTAAGCCTCATTTCCTGCAGCAGTGCTTCCACTGTTCCTTTGACATCGTAGAAGTCTACCTGATCATCCGTGCAGTGAAACGGCACGTGGCTTCCCTCTCTTTGGCCGCATAAAACAGCGGCTATCCTGGAAGGCTCGTCAGGCAGGGAGTCAACTGCCGAGGGAAAGAAAACTTTACCGATCTCAAAAAGTCTGCAGGAAGGCTGCTGGAAATTTACATTTCTGCGGACATTCTCAAGAAGGCCGGGAAGCAGAGTTGTTCGCATCACATCCTGATCTTCACTTAACGGGTTGAGGATCTTTACCTGACGGCGGCGATGGTCATGTTCTGCAAGCTCTAAAAAATTGCTGTACTGAGAGGAGAAAAAACTGTAATTAATGGCTTCTGAAAATCCAATCGAGGTCATGAATCCGTTGACAAGGTTGCGTTTAATTCGTTCCTGGTCCTGCTCAGGATAACTGAGATCAACAGCCGGCAGACTGATTGGGATTTCATTGTAACCGATGAGACGTGCGACTTCCTCGACGAGATCGACCTCCCGTTCAAGATCAACACGAAAGGTCGGGACGAATACCTTGAGGGTGTCGTCGTCAACAATCTCACAGGGGATTTCTATCGATTCCAGCAGCTCTTTTACCTGGCCGGCGGTAAGAGTAACACCAAGCAGCTCGGACGTTCTCTGGATTCGCAGCACGAGAACAGGGGGCTCTGTCAGTCCATCGCAAACATCGATTCCGCCGGGCTCTGCCGTTCCACCGGCAACCTCGCACATCAGTGTGACGGCACGCTCCATTGCATCGAGCGTTCCACCGGGGTCGACGCCGCGCTCGAATCTGAAGGAGGCCTCTGACGGCAGGTTAAGGACCCTTGCTGTTCTTCGTATGGAAACCGGGTTGAAACAGGCACTTTCAAGCAGCACGTTGGTGGTCTTATCGGTTACCTCGGAATCAAGGCCGCCCATGACTCCGGCAACGGCGACCGGTCCGTTGCCGTCGCAGATCATCAGTGTTTCAGGGTCAATGGTGCGGGCCGTATTGTCCAGGGTGATGAACAGTTTTTCATGGTCTCGGGCCGTGCGGACAATGATTTTTTTACCCGCAATACAGTCGTAATCAAAGGCATGAAGCGGCTGCCCGTATTCCATCATGACCAGATTGGTTATATCGACGATGTTGTTGATCGGTCTCATGCCGACCGACAGCAGGCGTTTTTGTATCCACCAGGGCGACGACCCGACACTTATTCCCTTGATGAGCCGTGCCGCATAACGGGGACAGAGGTCCGGGTCTTCAACAGTGACGGAAAAAGAGCCGCTATTCTTCTGCAGAGTCGTAGCCCTAAACGGAACTGTCAGCTTTTTTTCGTAATGCCGGCTACTTCCCGGGCAATGCCGATTACGGAGGCACAGTCCGGCCGGTTCGGCGTCAGGTCAACTTCGACAAGCGTATCGCCCAGCCCAGTGATTTCAAGAAAGGGCTTCCCGTGCGGTGTCCCTGCTGGAAGCTCCATGATGCCGGTGTGGTCTTCACTGAGTCCGAGTTCGCGTTCCGAACAGAGCATCCCTTCCGACTCGACCCCGCGAACCTTTGATTTTTTAATTTTGAAGTCACCCGGAAGTGTTGTTCCAGGAAGGGCGACCACGACACAGAGATCCTTTCTGACGTTGGGGGCCCCGCAAACAATCTGGTATTCTTCTTTGCCGGCAATAACGCGGCACAATGTCAGTTTGTCAGCATTCGGGTGGGGCTCGGCTGAAATGACCAGGGCCGTTTTCAGCGGGGCAAGATCTTCATACAGACGCTCGACGGCATCGACCTCCAGGCCGAGCATAGTGAGTTTGTCTGCCAGCTCTTCAGGGGAATGATCGAGTCTGACGTATTCCTGCAACCAGTGTAATGTGAACTTCATTGTGTATTCGCGATCCGGGGCTGATTAAAACTGGGAAAGAAAACGAAGATCGTTTTCAAAGTACAATCGAATATCATTGATGCCGTATTTCAGCATGGCAATACGTTCAACGCCGAGTCCAAAGGCAAAACCGGAATATTTTTCGGGATCATAGCCAACCATCTTGAAAACTTCAGGATCAATCATGCCGGAACCGAGTATTTCAAGCCAGCCGGTCTTCTTGCAGACCCGGCAGCCTTCTCCACTGCAGATAACGCACTCGATATCGACTTCGGCACTTGGTTCGGTAAAGGGGAAAAAGCTTGGCCTGAAACGAAGGGGGAGCTCTTTTTCAAAGACCTTCTGTAAAAAAACGGTCAAGACTCCCTTGAGATCGGCAAAAGAGACCTTTTCGTCAACGAGAAACCCCTCGACCTGGTGGAACATCGGTGTGTGGGTGATGTCGCTGTCACAGCGGTAGACCTTGCCGGGTGCAATGACCCGCAGGGGCGGTTTCTGTTGCTCCATGATGCGGGCCTGCATCGGCGATGTATGGGTTCGAAGCAGGGTGGAGTCGCTGATATAAAACGTATCGTGCATGTCCCGCGCAGGATGATGCGCCGGGATGTTCAGCGCTTCAAAGTTGTAGTGGTCAAGTTCTACATCGGGGCCTTCTGCGATCGAAAATCCCATACCCTCGAATATGGAGCAGACATCTTCCATGATCTGGGTGATCGGGTGGAGTTTGCCGGTCTGGGGGCGTCTGCCGGGCAGGCTGAGATCAGGTCTGGTGCGTTCCGCTCCGCTGCCTGCGGCAGCCGCAATATCCAGTTGTTTTTGCCTGAAATTTTCATCCAGCTCTTTTTTTATCGTGTTGGCAAGCTGTCCGAGACGCGGTCGCTCTTCTCTGGCAACAGCGCCAAGTTTTTTCATGATGGCGCTTATCTGCCCGTTGCGGCCGAGATAGTCAACCCTGAAAGATTCCAGCTGTTCTGTATCGGAGATATTTTCCAGTGCTGCAGCGGCTTTTCCGCGTATCTGCTCTAGCTCCTGCTCCATGTTATATGCGAAATGGTAAAGGTCAATAAAACAGCATGCCGGTTACGATGAAACCCGCAACCGGCATGCACAACAGAAGAAGTGGGGTATTTTAGGCGTTGGCCTGGGCTGCTATTTTTACCACTTCAGAAAAAGCATTGGGGTCAAGAATTGCCATATTGGCGAGAACTTTTCGATCAAGTTCAATACCGGCTTTTTTCAGTCCGCCCATAAACTGACTGTAGTTGATATCGTTCATCTGAGCGCCGGCATTAATGCGGGCGATCCACAGCCGGCGAAAATCACGTTTCTTGTTGCGGCGGTCGCGATAGGCGTACACGAGTGCACGGTCGACGGCCTCGGTGGCGGATCGGTAAAGCTTGTGACGGCCACCTCTGAATCCTTTGGCTAGTTTCAAGACACGGTTTCTTCTTCTGCGTGCCTTGAAACCCCTGGTTACTCTTGGCATGATACACTCCTTTTTATCTTCTTACGCGGCATAAACGGCGACTCAGTTTTGTACTCGGAATCGCGTTTATCAGATGTACGGTAAAATCTTCCTGATGGCCTTTTCGTTGGCACTGTCAACAAGTCCGGATTTTCTGAGTCCGCGTTTTCTCTTGGTGGATTTCTTGGTCAGAATATGGCTGCTGAATGCTTTGTTACGCTTGATTTTTCCGGATCCGGTTAATTTAAAGCGTTTAGCAGCGCCTCTGTTTGTTTTCATCTTTGGCATCGTATTGCTCCTTTACAAACTATAAAGTGCCAGGGCAGGAAAAAACCGGCAGTGGGGGCGCCAGTTGTATTTTGTCCCAGCGGGAAACCTTTTATTTCTGAGTTTTTGGTCCGACAAACATAACCATCTGTCGTCCTTCCATCGAAGGCGGCTGCAGGATGATTGCATCCTCCTGAAGCGTCTCAGCGATTTTCTGCATTGCTTCAAGGCCGATTGTCTGGGAATAAACAATTTCCCGTCCCCTGAAGCGCATGGTAATCTTCACTTTGTTCTTCTGGCCAAGGAACTTCTTGATATGGTTGATCTTGAAGTTGAGGTCATGCTCTTCCGTTTTCGGACGGAATTTGATTTCCTTGGTATCTACTGTCGTCTGCTTCTTTTTGGCCTCTTGCTGCTTTTTCTTCTGTTCGTAGCGAAATTTGTCGTAGTTCATGATTCGGCAGACAGGCGGATCAGCCGCTGCTGAAACTTCGACAAGATCAAGGCCCTCGTCGTAGGCTCGCTCCCGCGCGTCATCTGCAGTTACAACACCAAGCTGTTCTCCATCGGATCCTATCAGCCTGACTTTTGTGTAATGAATTGAATCATTCATCACAACCCTTTCCTCTCTTTGAACCGGGGCGCCTTTTCCTCGTCTTTTAATATCGAACCTCCTTTATTCTACGAACATGTATACCGACCGGGCACTGGGTAATCAATCAGTCGGCGCTACCAAAAACAAACCTATATTCCGCGTTCTTCCTGGCATTCTTCCAGGACCTTGGCGGAAAAATCGTTAACACTCATCGGCGGCAGGTTTTTACCGTCCCTCATGCGAACAGTTACCGTACCATTTTCTTTTTCTTTTTCACCAATAATCAGCATATATGGAATCTTATCCATCTGTGCTTCACGGATTTTATAGTTCAATTTTTCATTTCGCAAATCTTTTTCAATCCGGACACCCGCTTTTCTCAGCTGGTTGTAGACTTTCTTGCAGTATTCCGACTGGTCGTCGGTGATGTTGAGTATCCGTGCCTGGACCGGGGCAAACCAGAGAGGAAAGGCACCGGCGTAATGTTCGATCAGAACACCGATAAATCGTTCGAGCGAGCCCATGAGCGCCCGGTGAATCATGATCGGTCGATGCTCCTGGTTGTCCGAGCCGGTATAGGTGACATCAAAACGTTCAGGCAGATTGAAGTCTACCTGAATAGTTGAACATTGCCATGAGCGTCCAAGCTGGTCCTTGATCTTGATATCAATTTTGGGACCGTAGAAAACGCCTTCGCCGGGATCGATTTCAAAGCCCAGTCCTTTTTTCTCGAGGGCCTGTTTCAGTGCGTTGGTGGACTCTTCCCAATGAGCGTCTGTGCCGACCGACTTTTCAGGCCGGGTCGACAGGTAAATATCATATTCTGAAAAGCCGAACCGCCGGAGAATGAGAAGATTGAGATCAAGAATGTTGAAAATCTCTTCCTCCAGCTGATCCTCACGGCAGAAGATATGTGCATCATCCTGGGTAAAACCGCGAACTCTCAAAAGTCCATGGAGTGCTCCGGCGCGTTCATAGCGGTAGACGGTTCCCAGCTCCGCCCAGCGGATCGGGAAGTCGCGGTAACTCTTCTTGTGGGTGTTGTAGACGCCGATATGAAAGGGGCAGTTCATCGGTTTGAGCTGATACTTGACCTCATCAATCTGCATCGGGGCATACATGTTCTCTGAATAAAAATCGAGATGTCCTGATGTCTGCCAGAGATCCTGGCGCGCAATGTGAGGGGTATAGAGCAGTTCGTAGCCATGACGGTAGTGCTCGTCTTTCCAGTAGTCCTCGATTAATCTTCTGAGCTGGGCGCCTTTGGGCTGCCAGAGAATGAGGCCTGGTCCGATCTGGTCCTGGATGGTGAACAGCTGGAGTTCTTTGCCGAGCTTCCGGTGATCACGTTTTTTAGCTTCTTCGAGTTGATTGAGGTATTTTTTCAGCGCTTTTTTGTCAAAAAAGACGGTTCCGTAGATTCGCTGCAGCACATCTTTTTTTTCATCGCCACGCCAGTATGCGCCGGCGACCCGAAGTAATTTGAAATCTTTTATCCATGATGTGTCGGGAAGGTGAGGACCCCTGCAGAGATCGACAAAATTGCTTTGCCGGTAGATGCTGATTGTCTCGTCTTCCAGCTCTTCCAGGATTTCAACTTTATATTTCTCATCCTGGCCGCGAAATGCTTCGATGGCATTACGTCTGCTCTCTTCGTGCCGGACGAAGGGGTGAGCCTCAGCGGCAATTTCCGTCATGCGGGCTTCGATTCGATCGAAATCATCGGGGTTGAACGGCTCGTCGCGGAGAAAATCATAATAAAAGCCGTTTTCAATGGCTGGACCGATGGCTATTTTGACTTCATTTCCGTACAGGTCTCTGACCGCCTGGGCCATTACGTGAGCAGTCGAATGTCTCAGTATTTCAAGCGCTTCCTCACTGTCCATCTGAATCGGCGCAAGGATGGTATCCTCATGCAGCTCAGTGCTCAGATCGACGGCCCGGTCTCCAGCATAGGCTGCAATGGTTCTCTTTCTCTGTTTACCGGAGAGAAGCAAAGAGAAGGCTTCTCTAACGGAAGTTGCTGCCGGGACCGTTAGAGATTCTCCATCCTGAAGTTGTACTGAAATGTCAGCCATATCTTTAGCCGTAGAATAACAAAGGCTAAAGAGCAAACGGGTGTCGAATCCGTTCTTCCTTTAGCCTTTTTATCTGGTAGGCGCGGAGGGGATTGAACCCACGACATCTACCACGTCAAGGTAGCGCTCTCCCACTGAGCTACGCGCCTGTCATTAACACCTTGCCAATACCTTGCCTGCCGTACTGCTGGGGACATTCCGGCTGTGCTGCCCGCCCGTCGGACGGATGTTGAAAAATCGACAGGTCCACTATAGCTACGATTCTCCATGACGGCAAGTATGAAACCTGTTTCAATTACCAGTAAACCTGAACTCTGTCAAGAAGAAATAGTGTATAAATCCCTTGAAAGAAACAGTTATGACGCCTGTGCCCGACGCTCGATTGCCTTGGCCAGGGTATATTTGTCCGCATGCTTGATATCCATGCCCATTGGGATGCCGCAGGCAAGCCTGGTCAGCCTTACAGCCAGGGGCTGGAGCCGGTCAATCAGGTACGAAGCGGTCGCTTCTCCGGGAACGGTTGAACTGGTGGCAATGAGAATTTCTTTGATCCCCGCAGATTTTACACGGGCTACCAGCTCTTTTATCTTCAGCTCATCCGGCCCGATGCCGTCAATCGGCGAGAGGATTCCGTGCAGGATGTGATAATGTCCGCGGTAGCTGTCGGTTTTTTCAATAGCCATGAGATCCCCCGACTGTTCAACGACGCAGATCGTCGAGCTGTCCCGCCGCGGGTCGGCGCAGATAGCGCAGGGGTCACTTTCTGAAAAGGAGAAGCAGCTGGAGCAGAGTTGAATCGAAGCGTGAAGCTCGGCAAGAGCTGCAGCCATTTCTCTGGCCTCGGCCTGCGGTTTCCTCAGAACATTCAAGGCCAGGCGGGTTGCCGTCTTTACGCCGATTCCTGGCAGGGCTGCAAAACTGCGAATCAGCCGTTCGAGGGCGGGTGGAACAATATGCAGGTTGCTCATTGTCGCGCTGATCAGAAGAGGTTGGTAAGACCGGGTATCTGCATGCCTCCGGTCAATCCTGCCAGTTCCTGTTTGCCGAGTTCCCGGGACTTTCGTATGGCATCGTTGACCGCAGCTGCCAGGAGGTCCTGCAGCATCTGTTTTTCAGCAAGTGAGACGAGTTCGTCCTCGATGCTAATCTTTACGATGTCACCTTTTCCGGTGGCTGTTACATTGACCATGCCACCGCCGGCACTTCCGGTAATCGTCTTGCCGGCAAGGTCATCCTGGATTTTGGCCATTTTTGCCTGCATTTCTTTCGCCTGCTGCATTAATGAGTTGAGATCCATTCTCTCTATCCTTTGAAAAATAATTGATTAACGACTTTTCGAGCCGATACGGATATCACCGACCTGGCCACCAAAAATTTCTTCTGTCATCAGCACCAGCGGGTGTGTTGCCAGCCTCTGGCGCTGTTTTTTTGGGCCTTCCGATGCTTTCATGTCAGGATCATCGGACTCAGCAGGGGTGACAAAGTGGATAACATAATCTTTTTGAAAAAAGTCAAGAACATGTTCGGTAAGCACTTTCCGGTTGTCGACGGCACGCAGCAGCGTGCAATCGCTTTCATTTACAAATTCTATCTGCAATTCCTTGTCCTGCTCCCTGATTTCGCTGGCCTGCTGGAGATTCTGTGCCATCCACGGTTTAAGCTTCTTCAGGTAGGCAATGAAGTCAATCCAGTCTTTTCTGATCTGGCGATGTTGAACATGTTGTCGAGAAGCGTTTTTGGCTGTTTCTCGGGACGTTTCAGGTTCAGCATTACCTTCATGATGTCCCTCGAGTGGGGGTGTTTCCTGGGTTTCCCAGGGGGGCGTGGAGGTGTCTGCGGGACCGGGATCACTCGGGTTTTCAGGCTCGGGCGACAATTCCGGATACGCCGGCTCAGGCGCTGCCGTTATTTTTTTTTAGGCGGTGGCGCATCAGGTGCGCTTAGAACCGCTGACCCGGGCACTCCAGGCTGTTCGGGAAGTTTTGTCAATACCTGGTCGAGCTGTGCTAGAAGGGAGGTGACAGAGACGATATTTCCCGACTCGATGATCGATAAAAATGAGGTTTCAAGAACGAGTTTTGGCTGCTGTGAAAAGCGCAGCGCCTCCGCTGCCTGCATGAGCAGGTTTATTTTGTGGTGAATCGTCTCAAGGCTATAGGCAGAAGCCATCTCTTTTACGGCCTGCAGGTCATCCTCAGGCAGGTCAAGCAGCTGATCACACTGGCCGATCTTGACAAGCAGCAGGTCCCTGAAACAGTCGAGCAGATCGGCCATGAAGCGTTTGACATCCATGCCGAATTTAAAGGTTTCATCAAGGCTTACCAGCGCCTGCGTCCTGTTTCCCTCGAGCAGGGCGAGGACGATTGTATTGAGTACGTCGCGATTGGCCAGGCCAAGAACATCGGCAACATCGCCGGCAGTGATGGGAGACTGACCGTAGGAGAAAACCTGGTCCAGCAGGCTGAGCCCGTCACGAACCGATCCTGCAGCCTCCCTGACGATCAGTGAAAGCGCTCCTCTTTCTATTTTAATGTTCTCGTCTGCCGCGAGTTTTGTGAAATGGGCGCCAAGTTCAGCCGATTGCACCCTCTGCAGCTCGTATCGCTGACATCTTGACAGGATCGTGATCGGAATTTTGTGCAGTTCGGTCGTTGCGAACATGAAGTAGACATGCGCGGGAGGCTCTTCGAGCGTTTTCAGCAGGGCGTTAAACGCCTCGGTCGTCAGCATATGCACTTCGTCGATAATGACAATCTTGTGTGCTGCTGAAACCGGCATGAACTTGAGGTTTTCCTTGAGTTCCCTTACTTCCTGGATGCCGCGGTTGGATGCACCGTCAATTTCATAAAGATCCAGGGCAGCGCCCCTGGTAATTTCGGTACAGGAGGTACATGTATTACACGGAACGGGTGTTGGACCGTTTTCGCAGTTGAGTGCTTTTGCCATCAACCGTGCAAGGGTGGTTTTTCCGACACCGCGCACTCCTGAAAAAAGAATGGCGTGGGCAACCCGATCGCGTTTGAGGCTGTTTTGCAGCGTCTTGACGACAGGCTTCTGGCCGACGACCTGCTCAAACGTCTGAGGCCTGGATTTTCGGGCGAGGACCAGATAGGACATAGCGTTCCTTCCGGATGGAGGTAATGCGACTGAGCACCAGGTGCTGAAAAAATGATAGCCGGGCACCCCTGCGGCACACAAAGAGGTTCACTACCGTTGCTTCCTCCCGGACCTGGCGGAGTTCGTGATTCTTTGTTGCGCAGGACCCGGCTATCAAACCGAAATCACTGATTTTATATTTTACTGAAACAAAAATAGCCGGTAAGCGTGTTTTTCTGTTTCATGCTGAAAATCCAAGCCGGACTTATACACATATTTTCTTTTTACGTCAAGCCTGCAGCGCTCGGATAAACAGTTGGAGACGATACTGAAACAATAAGAAATGTCTGCGGTCCGGTCAATGCATCAGTCTCGATAAAAATGGCGGAGAGGGTGAGATTCGAACTCACGGTACTTGCGTACACACGCGTTCCAGGCGTGCACCTTAAGCCACTCGGTCACCTCTCCGGCAAGCTGTTTTCTCTCTTTACGGGCAGGGTGTATTACATAAACGCTGTGCTCGATTTTATCAATTAAAAAGTGAAACGTGGGATAAAAAACAATCCCGTCTGGTTATCCTGTAGCATTATCCCGCCGATTTCTGAAAAAGCTTTTCAGAACTGCGCCGCACTCCTGCTCAAGAAGGCCTCCCTCTACGATCAGCGAGTGGTTGAGAAGGCCGTCTGAGCCGATCCGATACCGGGAGACGGCTGCACCCGTTTTGGGATCGGCTGCGCCAAAGACAAGCCGCTCTATCCGGGAATGGATAATAGCTCCCATGCACATGATGCACGGTTCCAGGGTGACATAAAGGGTTGCGCCGGTTAACCGGTAATTACCCAGATTCTGTGCAGCAATCCGGATGGCGTTGATTTCGGCATGTGATGTCGGGTCGTTGGTTGAAACCGGCCTGTTGCCGGAGGCCGCCAGTAACGTGCCGCCATAGGTAATGACAGCCCCGACAGGCACTTCACCGAACGTACTGGAATTACAGGCTTCATTTAGAGCGGCCTCCATCCAGAATCGGTCTTCATTGGAAAAAAACATAATAAAAACAATAATATATTTGGTTTTAGTAATGCCGGTTATGTTTTTGAAATTAGGTAAATATACAATTTTGTTTGCATTTTTATTTTTCCTAACGTATAAGAGGTAAGGGGGAGTTACAATTACGAAATCTCAGATACGGTGTCGTAATGCCAGGAAGACATACCATACTCATGTACGATTCCTGTTCCGGCAGTTCAATCATAATCGAACAAGCCTTGTCGGAACACCATGTTCTGATAATTAAGGACAGTGTCGAAGAATTTCAAGCAGAAATGAGCGGCAGGGAATACAGCCTTGTCATTTTTGGGGTTGATGCACTCCGCGGAGCGTTGATGAAAGTGCTTGAAAAAACTCATCGGCAGAATCCCTATACGCCGATCATTGTCACCAGTGCGGTTGAAGAGCCGGAGTTTGTCGTAAAAATCATGAATTCAGGAGCCTGCGACTTCCTGGTCCATCCCATCACCCACGAACGCATCATGATGGCGGTTGAGCGAGCTGTCGAACTGAGAAGCCAGCGGCATGAAATTGATTACCTGCGGCATCGCCAGGACGTTGTCTATGATTTTCGTGAAGTCATCGCCAACAGTGTTCGGATGAAATCGGTTTTGAAAACATTGAAAAAGTTCGCGGAAACAGACTCGACGATACTGATAACCGGCGATACCGGTACCGGAAAAAGCTTCCTTTCCGGCACTGTTCATTTTAACTCCCCGCGGAAAAAGAAACCGTTTGTAAAGATCAACTGCGCCAACATCCAGGAATATCTTCTTGAATCGGAGCTCTTCGGCCATGAAAAAGGTGCGTTTACCGGAGCTGAACGGCAGCGGATCGGCAGATTCGAACAGGCAAACGGTGGAACGATATTCCTCGATGAAATAGGTGAGATAAGCCTGGGGCTGCAGTCTAAACTGCTCCGTGTCCTCGAGGAAAAATCATTTGAGCGGGTGGGAAGCAACAAAACAATCCACGCGGATGTCAGAATTATAGCTGCAACCAATAAAGATCTGGTGAGGCAGGTTGAGCTCGGAATGTTTCGAGAGGATCTCTATTACAGGATCAATGTGCTGCCGGTGGCGCTGCCTTCCCTGAAGGATCGCCAAGAGTGCATTCTGCCGCTGGCTAACCGGTTGCTCCGCAGGTACTGTCAGTCTGTCAACAGGACGGTTGAAGGGCTTTCCAAGGAGGCGACCGAGGCTATTCTTGCGTATGACTGGCCCGGTAATATCCGGCAGTTGGCTAATACCATAGAACGTGCAGTGATACTTGAAGAAAGTAAGGTGATCCAGGACAGTAATCTGGCTCTGCCGCCAAGAAGACGAGCTGACGCCAGATCCGATACTCCGGTATTCCTGGAAAAGCGCAGAAGAAGCGACAGGCTGGGGGCAGATGGCGACGCTTCACTTGCAAGCCGAGAAAAGGAATTGATTGTGCATGCCCTTGAAGAGTGTCTCTGGGTTCAGAAAAGTGCCGCATTAAAGCTTGGCATCAGTCCCCGGGCACTGAACTACAAGATCCGCAAATGGGGAATCACCCATCCGCACTGGCGCAGAAACAAAGGACGGTAACAGGGTTACATCTGCTCGACCTCAACAAGCATTGAGTCGATGACCGCCAGCCCCTTTTCCCAGAATTCAGCGCTGTTGAGGTCAATGCCAAACGGTTGCAGCAGTTCGTAGGGTGAGCCGGACCCGCCTGCTGCCAGCAGGCCCAGGTATTTGTCCACAAAAGATTTTCCTTCCTGCTGGTAGATTCCGTAGAGAGCCAGGACCAGTAACTCGCCGAAGGCGTATGAGTAAACATATCCTGGTGTTGCGAGAAAGTGGGGGATATAGCTCCACCACACCCGATAGTCTTCCCGCAGGGTAACCGAATCCTGGAACATTTCCTGCTGGGTCTGCATCCAGAATGTGCAGAACTGTTCATTGCTCAGCTCACCCTGGTTCCTCCTGCCTTCATGCATCAGCTGTTCAAAGCGATTCATTGCAACCTGTCTGAACACGGTGGCAAAAACTGATTCGAGCTTCTGGCAGATAAAGGCCTGCTTCTCCTTTTTGCCCTGCAATATCTCAAGCTGTGATTTGAAAACCAGCAGCTCGGCAAAGACCGAGGCGGTTTCGGCCAGAACAAGCGGTGTGTTACTATTGTAGTAGCCGTTTCGCGCAGCCAGCACCTGGTGGACGCCATGTCCGAGTTCGTGGGCAACGGTTGAGACATCGCGCAGTGTGCCGGTATAGTTTACCATCACGTATGGATGAACTTCAGGTACGCAGGGGTGGGCAAAGGCGCCGCCGCGCTTACCGTTGAGCACCGGTGCATGGATCCAGGATCTGGTAAAAAATTGTTCAGCGATCTCTCCGGACTGCTCTGAAAACTCGTAAAACGATGCGAGTACCATCTCGGAGCAGCGCTGCCAGCTGATTGAATGTTTCGGCAGCGCCGGGAGCGGGGCATAGCGGTCATAATCGTAGAGCCTGTCAAGCTCAAGGAGTTGCGCCTTGAGCCTGTAGTAGCGTCCGACTATATCGTATCTGCCCGTTACCGAACCAATCAGCGCATCAACCGTATCGTCCTGTATCTGGTTGTCGAGGTTCATGGAACTCACCCATTGCCGGTGGTTTCGCAGCCGGTCGCTGATCATCTTCTCAGCAGCCAGGGTGTTGTAGATATGGGTGAGAACATGATTCTGGCTTTTGAGGCCGGCGGTCAGTTCGCCGGCGGCCGTTTCCCTGACCGTTTGCTCCGGATGATATAAATCACTCAGGACCTCTTCTTCCGTTCTTTCTAAAGCCCCGAAACGCAGGTTGCCGATCACTTTTTCAAACAGGGTGTTCCAGCTGGTTCTTCGCACCGTTTTGGTTTCAATCAGCAGCTGCTCCTCGATTTCCTTGAGTTGGTGAGGCCGGTAACGTCTCAAAATCTTGAGATAGTGGCGATACTTTGCAAGTTGGCTGCCCTCGAGCAGGGAGTTGACCGTTTCATCTTCAATGGTGTTCCATTCAAGAGCAAAGAAAACGGTCTCTTTTTCACACCTGCTCACGAGCTCCTGTATTTTCTGATAAAGTGCTCCTGCTGCTTCGTTGTCTATGCGAGTGGTAAAGTTGAGGAAGGCAAAGGTTGCCAGCTTTCCAAGACGGGTATCAAGACGCTCGTTTCTTCTGACAAGTTCCAGGAGCCTGCCTGCACCCAGGCCGGCAACTGCACCGTGATAGGTTTCGCCGATGTTTTTTGCCTCCTGCTCGCACCACCGAGAATCATTGATGAATTCAGTGCTCTCGGGAGATTCGTAGAGATCGTTGAGATTCCATATGACGTTATCCGAGCCGAGTGCTCTATTGAGCTCTTCTGCCTGTGTCATCAGGAGGCACCCAGTAATTCTTTAATAAACGGTGCTACCGCCTCTGTCCCGTGTTCATCAACCAGCGTTATGGTTTTTGAACCAATGACAGCCATATCAGCCTTGCCGGTTATTTCCAGGATGTCAGATCGCTGCTGGATACCGAATCCGACGGCCAGGGGCAGCGAGGTCGCTTTTCGGCAGCGCTCAAGATAACTGGAAAAATCCGCCCCGAATTCGGACTGCCTGCCGGTTACACCCCTCCGGGCGGTGCAGTAGATAAAGCCGCTCGCAAAGGTGTTAAGTGTTTTCATGCGTTGCTCACTCGATGTCGGTGCAAAAATGAGGATCGGGTCAATACCCTTCTGTTGCGCCATTTTACAGAAATCCGCACCTTCCTCCGGGGGAAGGTCCGGGATAATGAGCCCTGAAATGCCGGCCTTCCGCGCAGCTTCGAGAAATCGTTTTTCGCCGTATTTGTAAATGATGTTGAAATAAGTCATGTAGAGAAAGGGAATATCGTGGGTCGCAGCCATCTCTTCGCCGAACCGGATACAGTCGGCAATGGTGGTGCCGTTTGCGATACTTTCCTGGTTTGCTTTCAGGATTACCGGACCGTCGGCCATCGGTTCAGAGAAAGGGATCTGCATTTCGATACAGTCGACACCACTTTCGACCATCTGCTCTATCACCTTGCGATTAATCTCAAAAGAAGGATAGCCGAGCACGATGTGGGTCATGAGCAGGATTTCCTTATCCTTTTTTTTGTCCTTGATATAGTGTTCAAGCTGCATTTGGTTCACCACGATCCCGGAGCTGTGCCGGGACCCTCATGTTATTTACTGTAAAGTCTTGCCCGCTCAATGATAAATGCCTTCCATGACGGATCATCATAGGCATGAGCGATGGTAAAGATGTCCTTGTCACCTCGACCGGACATATTGATGATGACCGCATCGTCGGTCGACAGGCCGGGCGCTTCTTTGAAAGCCTGGACAAAAGCATGCGCGGACTCAAGAGCAGGTATTATGCCTTCCTTTTTCATCGTCAGGTCAAGCGCTTCCATTACCTCGTCATCGGTTGCCGATTCAAAACGAACCGCTCCCTGGTCATTGAGGTCAGAAAGGATGGGTGAGACCCCGACATAATCCAGGCCTGCAGACACGGAGTGCGTATCGAGCATCTGGCCGTCGCTGTTCTGGAGGAACATGGTCTTGTAGCCCTGGGCGATACCAGGCGATGCGTCATTTCCGCAGAGGCGGACGGCGTGCTGGCCGCTGTTGATTCCACGGCCCCCGGCCTCTACTCCGACCAGCTCCGTTGCTTTTTCCTGGAGAAATCGCCCGAAAATCCCCATCGCATTCGAACCACCGCCGACGCAGGCGTATATCCTGGCCGGCAGGCGGCCGTGCTGATCTAGTATCTGTGACGCCGCTTCCATGCCGATGATGGACTGGAACCATGAGACCATTTCCGGAAAAGGCGCCGGACCGCAGGCGGTGCCGAAGACATAGTGGGTGTTGTCCATATTGGTCACCCAGTCCCGAAAGGTCTCGTTGATTGCATCCTTCAGGGTTTTGGAGCCGTCCTGGACCGGTACCACCGTGGCCCCCATTTTTTCCATCCAGAAGACATTCGGCCGCTGGCGAAGCACGTCTTCCTCGCCCATGTAAATGGTGCATTCGAAACCGAACTTGGCGGCCATGGTTGCCGTCGCCAGACCATGTTGACCCGCACCGGTTTCCGCGATGACCCTGGTTTTTCCCATTCGTTTGACGAGAAGTCCCTGACCCATGACGTTATTCGCTTTGTGTGCCCCGGTATGGTTAAGATCTTCACGTTTGATATAGATCTGTGCACCGCCAAAATGCTTTGATAGATTTTCCGCATGGGTAAGCGGCGTGGGTCGACAGGAATAGGTTGACATTATATCAATGTATTCCCGCCAGAATGACGGGTCCTTCCGTATTTCCTTAAAGGCGGTCTCAAGCTCCTGAAACGTGTCGTGCAGCACTTCGGGGATAAATTGACCTCCCCATTCACCGAAATATCCTTTTTTGCTCATTCTCCATCTCCATTATTAGACAACTGACGCAGCGCTCCGGGAACCGGAACCATCCATGATTAACCTACCGGAAAAGCCAAGGCGCGTTCCGTCCGTTGTTGTTCAACCCGTCTTAAAACATGCATTGTTGAGTGTGTTACCATGCATAACCTTTTTTCATGTCAGAACCTACACTAATTGTTCTGTTTTTCACAAGGGTGAAAAGCAGCCTATCCCATCTTGCCTGAACGAGTGGTTTTTGAGAAATGGTCAGGGATTATCCTGCTGAGATTTCTGCTCGGCACACTGCTGCGAAATCTTCCGGATAGTGTCCGTTTATGTAGCGGTGCTGGCTCTCACTGAATGCCCCCGGAGCGTGCGGCAGTTTAGGCAGCAGCCTGTAGACAAGCGGCTGGGGATGAGCCGATAGGCTAAAGCGCTTTGAGTACTCTATTGACGAAACCATGCGGGCTCCGCGTCCGGCCAGGGCCTGCTGGGCCTTCAGGAGTGCGGTGTCAAGCGAACGGCGGGTCTGGGTGTCGGTCTCGAGAATAGTTCCCGGCCAGCGCCCCTGTTTATCCGGTTTGGTCATCACCTGCAGCTCCCATTGCGAGGTCTGGGCTTTCGGTACAAACAGCATGACGTTTTCATCCTCCCAGACCACGAGGCTGCTGCTCCTGTCCTTCCTGCCGTCCATACGCTGATTGGCGATGATTGCCTGAATATAATTGTCAAAAAAGGATGTCCCGTATTCACGCTGATAGTCCACGACGAATTCTGTTATCATATCCCCGCAGGCAAACGGCGTGCAGGTGCCGGATGAATCAGAAATCCCGCAATGATGCTCTTCAACCGAATCCGGTATCAGCGCGTACTGCTGGTGTATCTGCTGGTGAGAAGCGTGCAGCCGATATCCTGATGAGGAAAAATCAAAGCCAAAATTCCAGCCCCAGAGTGTCGCCGTCAGGTTGACGTGCTGCTTTTCAATAGCCTGTTGAATCTGCAGGCGAAGCTTTTCCAGTGTCTCTGTCGTCAGGAGAGCCGTGTCAAAGGGTATGTTGAGCGCATCTGCAAGCCGCACATAGGTGCGCCGGTAGTAGAGGTGCCGCAGGCCGAACATATCCTCGAGGTTCAGGGAATCTATGCTATACCGTATTGCGTCGTCAGCCATGTTGGCTGCATAGTGGCCGCCGCCGATATAAGAATTTTTTCTCAGATATTCATAGATGTGAGAATTGTCTCCATGGTGGTAATCGCCGACAATTTCGCTTGTTCCCTGGGCCCCCGGCCTGATTACCATGGCGACCTTGTAGTGATCGGGCAGGGCAGGGTTGTTTGCCACCGCCTCAAAAAGATCATGATCATGTATCTCGGGCCGTGTCTCCCCGTTGTGGTCGGCTCTGTAAGCAAGGCCCGACACTGCTCCAGACTGAGTCGTTATGAACCGGCAGCATATATGGGCCAGGTGCAGGAGGTCGTCGGGATCCGTTGAACTGGCTGCCAGGCTGAGCAGGAGCGGACGAGGGAGTTTGGATATGAGGGTGTCGTCTATTTTTTCGGCGGCGAGCAGGCGGCAGAAGGAGACCTCGGCGGGCTGTGCAATTCTGATTCTCCCGTTGTCTTCTGCATTGCGGTCTGCCCAGCTTTTACCGATGAACGTTGTTCCCAGGAAGGAAAGCGGGTTGGCAATTTCGTATATCCAGTCGGCGCTTGAGACGCTGACATCTGTGTCTGGGTAATTGATACGGTTGTCGACATGGCGTGCTGCCTGGTCCATGCCCAGCTGTTCATGTCGAGTCCTGGTTCTCAGGTTGCGCACCCGGTATGCTGGTTTGTGAAGCCCATACCAAAATATCCCTTTCGGGGTTACACAGGTCCTCATAATCGTTTTATTCTCCAACATTACTTTTTACCCCAGACACCAAGCGCCTTGCGGTAAACATCCGAGCGGGAAACCCCCATGTCGGCTGAAATCTTTTTGCAAACGTCTTTCATGGAAAGCTCGCTGTTCTTGTAATACCAGTCGAGGATTTCATCAATCGTTTCACCCGCGGCAATTTCCTGGGTGCCCGGATGAATGATAACAACGATCTCTCCGCGAATTTTTTTGTCATGAAGCGTTGCCGACAACTCAGAAAGAGATGTTTCGGTAATATCTTCAAATTTTTTGGAGATTTCCCGCGCCCAGAGAATTTTCCTGTCGCCAAGAATCTCATGAGCATCCTCTATGAATTTTTTGATTCGGTGCGGTGACTTGTAGAATACCAGCGGGTATTCAGAAGCGCGCAGGGCGATAAGCTGTTGACGTCTCTGGCCACCCTTGGCAGGTGGAAAGCCGAGGAACAGAAACGAACCGGGCGTCAGTCCGGCACAGCTGACCGCAGCAGCCAGTGCGGACGGACCGGGGATGGGAATAATTCTAACACCCTGTTTTCGTGCCTCTCTCACCAGAACACTGCCCGGGTCTGAGATTGCAGGGGTCCCGGCATCGCTGACCAGGGCGATGTTCGCACCTGCAACCAGCCTGGCAACGAGTTCTTCGGAGCGTTGAGATTCTTTTTCCCGGTAGTAGCTGACAAGATCGGTCGTTATCCCGAAATGGGTGAGGAGCTTGCGGGTATGGCGCGTGTCCTCTGCAGCGATGAGTTCCACTTCCTGAAGAACCCGCAATGCGCGGTGGGTAATATCCTCAAGATTTCCAACAGGGGTGGCGACGATATAGAGCGAGCCGGTCATACCATTCTAAAATTTCGGGTAAAAGTGAGGGAGGTCGAACTGCCTGCTGAGCATTATGGACAATCATCGAAAAAAATGCACCTGAATTCCTTGATTATTTCTCTGGATTGTTTTAGTATATGAACACATATTCATATAAGGGTACTTATGACACAAGACATTTGTGAGCGGCGGATTATTCATGAGGACCGCCTCGAAATAGCGCGAACGCTGTTGCCCGGTCAGGACGAGATTGAGCGCATGAGCGATCTGTTCAAGGCAATGGCTGATCCCGGCAGGGTGCATATACTGATGGCGCTTGATGTCCAGGAGATGTGTGTTTGCGATCTGGCGGCGCTGCTTGGCGTTTCCGAATCAGCGGCGAGTCACCAGATGCGAATCCTTAGAAATATGAATCTGGTAAAGAACAGAAGGGAAGGGCAGGTGCTTTATTATCGTCTGGTTGATGATCACGTGATGCAGCTGATCCGTGTTGCCCGGGATCATGTGTCCGAAATAACAGGTGAATGAGATGAGTATTGTATACCAAATCTTCTTTGAAATGTGGCGAATTCTGCTGGATTCGTCACCCTATATACTGCTGGGAATTTTTGCTGCTGGTCTGATTAAGATGTATATCAACCAGGATTTTATCTCAAAACATCTCAGTCGGGGAAAATACCTCTCTGTGGTCAAAGCCTCTTTCTTCGGGGTTCCCCTTCCACTCTGATCATGTGGTGTGCTGCCGGCGGCAGTATCTTTCAAGAAACAGGGGGCCAACAAAGGTGCGCTCGCGTCGTTTCTGGTTTCTACCCCGGAATCAGGATTTGACTCTATAGCCATTACCTATGCCTTGCTGGATCCGATCATGACCGTAGCCAGGCCTGTCGCAGCCTTTTTCACCGGTGTCTTTGCAGGGGTCCTTGAAAACTGGTTCACCTTTGAGGACAAGGAAAAGAACGACCGGGGGCAGGATAGAGAAAATCAGGGCAGCGACAATTGCTGTCCGGAGGATCGCAATCCCTGTGGGCCCGGGGTTGTACGGCCATCAGGTATTGTTTCAAAAGTGGTTGCCGGTTTCAAATATGGCTGCAATGATGTCTGGGGCGACATCGTTTTCTGGTTTTTTGCAGGATTGCTGATCGCCGGGGTCATTACCGTGCTTATCCCTGAAAACCTCTCAGAAATGGTGCTTGGCGGCGGACTGCTCTCGATGCTCACCATGCTGGTTATCGGGATGCCCCTGTACATCTGTGCAACCGCATCCACCCCCGTTGCTGCAGCGCTGCTGTTAAAAGGGGCAAGCCCCGGTGCTGTACTTGTCTTCCTGCTGGCCGGGCCAGCGACCAATATGACCTCCCTTACGGTTCTTTCACGAATTCTCGGCAAGAGCGGAACCGCCCGGTATCTGGCCGTAATTGCTTTTTCCTCAGTTCTCTTTGGTCTTGGAGTGGACTGGCTCTATCAGTTTCTGGACATCGAGCCAAGAGCGATCATAGCAGAGGCCAGGGAGACGATGCCTTTTGCTGTAAAACTTGCATCTGCGCTCTTTCTTCTCTGCCTGTCCTTTTATCACCTGTTCCTCTGGTGGAGAAAAAAAGAAGCAGCAGCAACGCGATGAGCTACATGACAGGCTTTCCGGTGCTCGATCCCGTACGACAGGAGAAATGCAGCAGCGAACAATCAGTACCAAAAGCTCAAAAAAAAAGAGAACAATAAAATTGCTTGAAGTGCGCTTCGGTATTATTGATTAACAGCGAGACGATGCTGTCATTGTAAACGTCAAGCCACACACAATCTGATTATCAGTGATTCTATACGGGACTATTTCATGAACAAACATGTTGGTATTTTAACTGCCGGTGGCGACAGTCCCGGCTTAAATGCGGCGATTCGTGCAATCGGCAAATCCGCTTTTGATACAGGGAGGATGGATGTTGTCGGATTCAAGGACGGGTTCAGGGGGCTCATGGAGAACCGGGTCATGCGCCTTGACCGCCAGATGTTGTCTTCGATCATGACGCTTGGCGGCACAATTCTCGGGACGAGCCGTGATAAGCCGCACAAAATGCCGGTTGGCGGCGAGCTGATGGATATGACCGAAGTGATATGCGATAATTATTACAAGCACAACCTGGATGCCCTGATCTGTATCGGCGGAGGAGGGACCCAGAAGAACGCCTACCGGCTTGCCCAGCGGGGGCTCAATATCCTCACCCTGCCCAAGACCATTGACAACGATGTCTATGGAACGGACGTAACATTTGGTTTCGATACGGCAATGGAGATTGCAACCGAAGCCATTGATCGACTCCATTCAACCGCACACAGTCATCACCGCATCATCGTCGTTGAGGTCATGGGCCACAATGCAGGCTGGCTTGCATTAGGAGCCGGTATCGCTGCCGGGGCCGATGTCATCCTTATACCGGAAATACCATATGACATGGAGAAAGTGGTTAACGCGATTCGTTTGCGAAAGCAGCGTGGGACCAATTTCAGTATCGTCGTGGTAGCCGAAGGAGCCCTGTCGACAGTTGAACTAACTCAGCTGCAAAAACTCAAGAAAAACAAGCTGAAAGCAAAAGAGAACGGCGGCACCAAGGAGAAGAAAAAGACTCAGGACGCGTATGTGAAGTTTTCCCAGAAGCGATCAGCCCATACACTCTGGCTTTCCCAGCAGCTGGAAGAGATGACAGGACTTGAGTCCCGGTTGACGATTCTGGGTCATCTGCAGCGGGGCGGTACGCCGTCCGCCACAGACCGCGTACTGGCAACGCAACTCGGCAGCGCCTGTGTCAGATACATCGAAGAGGGGGTAAGCGGTATGATGATTGCCATAAAAGGGGAGACGACCATCCCTGTTCCGCTTGAAGAGGTGGTCGGTAAACGAAAAATTGTCCCCCAGGATCATTGCTGGGTTGAAAGTGCGCGAAATGTCGGAACCTGCCTGGGCCAGTAAGGATGAATCCGGGTCGCTGAGCAGGGGCGATAATCGCTCTTTGCTGACGGATAAATTATCCGTCATTTCAGCAGACAGATTCAGTAAACGAATCATCCTGGCGGTCATCACCGCCTGCTTCTCCCTGTTGCTGTCCTCCTGCACGACGAGCAGGCTGACCGCTGTCTGGCATGATGAGCGGTTTGCTGGCAAGCAAGTCCTGCAGGATGTTTTGATAATTGCGGTTACAACGGATGAGACGATCAGGCGGCTCTACGAGGATGAATTTGTCGCTGCCTTGTCAAGAGAAGGGGTGAGGGGGATCGCCGGCTATTCACGCTCTCGGCCCAATCTGCCGCCAACCCATGAAAACATTGCCGCAGCCGCTCAAGAAGCTGGTGCCCGATCTGTGTTAGTGACAAGATATCTGGGAACCGATACGAGAGACTATTATCGGCCCCCGCAGAGCACATTGGTTTTTGCAAACCCCTATTACAGGTATTACAGGGGGGGGCGGCACGGTTATTATCCGATGGCCTTTCAGGAAGTCTATTCGCCCGGCTATTGGGTTAAAGTAACAACCATATCCTTTGAATCAAAGGTTTACGAAACGGCAAGCGGCAGCCTCGTCTGGTCGACGCGCTCGGAATCGATCAGCCCTTCAATGACTGAGAAGAATGTCGAATGAGCTGGTGAAACTGTCTATTGACGACCTGAAAAAATCAGGTCTTCTCTAGTATATTGTCGGTTACTCCAGGTGTACCTGAGCCTTAGCTGAAATAGGTATCCCTGAGAATCAGCTGTGCGCGCGCTTCCTTCCTGTGTTTGCCGCATTTCATCATGCAGTAGCTGTTGTCGACGGACAGCTTCAGAACGTCCCTGAAATAAGGACCATCCAGAATATCGTTTAACGGTTTTGTCTTGAAATTGATCTGCTCCCCATATTTTTCGATCAGATCGATAACAAACAAAAATGATGGTTCGTGTTCCGTGATATAGTTGCAGTGGGCCAGGCAGCAGGGATGAACGGTTCCGTCGGCAGCGATATAAATCGAATGATTCTGGATGGGCTTGCAGCGTGCCCGTTCATCTGGGCCTTTTGCTTTTTCCCGGTACCTCGTAAAAATCTCCTCTTTTAACGGGAATTGCATGTTCTCCGGGTGCTGGCATTCATCATTGTACTCTCTTGAGGAGAGCACGAAAAAACGAGCGCAGCCGATTTCTTCTGCAAGCTTTTGAGCCTCGTCAACCTGATGTTCGTTGTGTTTAAAAAGAATATATTGCCAGTAAGCTGTTCCGCCCCCCCTGGTGAATGCCCGTATATTTCTGATGACGCGATCAAAGTCTGTTCCTTTTCTGTGCAGGTGGTGGCTGTCAGCCAGACCATCAAGTGAGAAGTACATGTGTCCGTTTGCGTAGAAGCGGCCGAGTGATTTCCACCAGCTGCTGTCCTGGACAGAGCCGTTTGTACTCCCCATCAGCATAAGTGACGGGCACTGCTCCTTTAAATATGCCGCTATTTCAGGCAGCTCAGGGTTTGTGCAGGGATCGCCGAAATTTCCACTGAAGGAGAGCCATTTCAATGAATCGAACAACCCGGACGGTAATTTTTTGAAATCATCAAGGGTGAGAAGGTGTTTTGCATAGGGGCGCACTTTTTTGTTTCGACTGCAAAAGGGGCAGCGGGCATTGCACAGGGCGGAGGGTTCCACATTGATGCCGGCTATGTCTTCGAGTTGGGGCATGGCTTTGCTGGTATTACACTAGTGAAAAAGCAGGGTACCCGTTTCAAAAAAATGTTGTTTCCAAAAAGATAATCAAAAACCGGGAACATATCCTTTTCAGCTGCCTCCCAGATCCTGAATCAACAGTGATCTATACCATTTTTGACGATAATACCTACCAAAAAATCCATTAGGCGGACTCTGAATTGTCGCAGAAGATCACTCACTGTCAGAAAAGAGGCCTGCAACTGTTCTATTTGAGGGTTGCCAGGCTGATCATTGTTCTCTAAGGTTTTTGAAGTCTGTATCCATGATTCTTTGACTTAAGTCAAAGATTTTTTCTATTCCCTGTGTTACAGAGGTATATATGATACTATGCAGTACTCAACTCATACCAGGAAATAGGAGTGAGTATGCCCATCTTCAGTTATCTTGCCATACCGGTAAACGGCGCAAAAGAAAACCTCTGCGCCGATCTCTCAACCACCCCCCATTGCGAAGTAATACCGTCTGATAACCAGGATGTTATAGTCCTGGTTACTGACACGCCCGATGAAGCTGCAGAAATAATTCTTCAGCAGAACCTCAAAAATCTGCAGTCCCTGCAGTCTCTCAATCTTGCTTTTGGCTACGATGACCATGAATAAACGGGAAACAACGAGGTGACCATGAAATTGAACAGACGAAGATTTATGAAATATGTGGCTGCAAGCAGTGCTGTTGCATCTGCCGGGTCTCTTTTCCCGGGTATCAGCTTTGGCGACTGGCAGCAGGTCGTCAATAATTCCGGAATGGTTTCCTGGCAGAAGGCTCCCTGCCGCTTTTGCGGAACAGGGTGCGGCGTTCTCATCGGCGTTTCGAACAACAGGGCGATCGCGGTAAAGGGTGACCCGAACTGCAGTGTGAATAAAGGATTGTGCTGCATGAAAGGGTATCATTCCGTCCAGGCGCTCTACGGCAAAGATCGCCTGGTAACGGCGCAGGTCAGGAAAAACGGATCCATGGTCGAGGTTCCCATGCAGGAGGCACTCGATCTTGTTGCGAGCAAACTTGAGGAGATCAGAGACAAACATGGGAAAGATTCGGTCGCAATGTACGGATCCGGCCAATGGACCATCCCCGATGGATATGTCGCATCCAAGCTGTTCAAGGGCTGTCTCGGAACCAACAATGTCGAAGCAAACGCCAGGCTCTGTATGGCCAGCGCGGTCACAGGATTTATGACCTCGTTCGGACTGGATGAACCCATGGGGTGTTATGAAGACATCGATCATGCCAACGTCTTTATCACCTGGGGCAATAATATGGCGGAAATGCACCCCGTCCTGTTTTCAAGGATGCTTGCTAACCGGAAACAGCGCACAAATGTACAAATCATTGATTTTGCCACCCGCCTGACCAGGACCAGCCAGGCTTCAGACAAAACACTTCTGTTCAAACCCCAGACGGACCTCGCTGTCGCCAATGCCATCTGCCATGAGATCATCAAGAATGACTGGGTAAACTGGGATTTTGTTAACAACCACGTTTCGTTCCATAAAGGGAAAACCAATATAGGGTACGGAACAGAGGATCATTTTGCCTTTCAGGACGAAGCGCAATCCATCAGCCTGGAAGAATATAAATTGTTTCTCGAGGATTATACCCCGGAAAAAGTTGCAAAGTTATCCGGAGTTCCCGCAAAGGAAATCAAGTATCTGGCATCGCTGTTCGGCGACCCCGAGCTGAAAGTCACCTCCTTCTGGTGCATGGGAATGAACCAGCATACCAGGGGGACCTGGATCAATAATCTTGTTTACAATATTCACCTTCTTGTCGGCAAGATATCAACTCCTGGAAACAGCCCGTTTTCGCTGACAGGTCAGCCGAGCGCCTGCGGTACAGTACGTGAGGTCGGAACGCTGACCCAGAGCCTTCCCCACGGTGTCGTGACCAATGAGGAAGACCGTAAGATGGCCGCTGAGATCTGGGATGTTCCGCTCAGCAATATCGACCCGAAACCAACCTATCATACGGTCGAGATGTTCCGGGCACTGGATCGGGGCGACATCAAGTTCATGTGGATACAGGTGACAAATCCGATGGTTACCATGCCGAACCTGAAGCGTTACCGGGAAGGCGCCCTGAAGGATGATCGGTTCGTGGTGGTCTCGGACGTCTATCCCACTCCGACGACTGCTGTCGCCGACGTTATCCTGCCGGCGGCCATGTGGGTGGAGCAGGAGGGCTTGTTCGGCAACTCGGAGCGTCGGACCCAGCATTTTGCTCAGATAATCGATCCTCCGGGGGAGGCAATGTCTGATACCTGGCAAATTATAGAGGTGGCCAGGAGGTTGGGTTTCGAGAAACAGTTCCCCTGGAGCCAGGACGATTATATCGAAAAGATATGGGAAGAATATCGCCGGTTCCATGCCGGCCCCAAGCACGAGATGGCCTCCTATGAAGTCCTGAACCAACGCTCTGGCGTGCAGTGGCCATTTGTCGAGGGCAAGGAGACGCGCTGGCGCTACAATCCTGAATATGATCCGGCCTGCTCAAATGGTAAAGATTTCGATTTCTATGGAAAAAAAGATAATCGGGCATGGATTTGGGCGCGACCTTACGAGCCTGCGGCAGAGTCGCCTGACAGCGAGTATAATTTCTGGCTCAATACCGGGCGGGTAATTGAACATTGGCATACAGGATCAATGACAAGAAGGGTTCCCGTCTTGCATAATGCCGTCCCCTCGTCCTACGTTGAACTGCACCCGGACGATGCCGCTGAGCTCGGTGTTGTCAACGGAGAAAAAGTGAAGATAATCTCCCGCCGGGGAGAGATTGTGATGCCTGCCCAGATTAACGGCCGGGGGGTTCCTGTTCGGGGCATGGTGTTTGTACCGTTCTTTGATGAACATTATTTGATCAACGAAGTGACGCTGGATGCCTTCTGCCCGATATCCAAACAGCCGGACTACAAGAAATGCGCTGTCAGACTGGAGAAAGCATGATGGAACATAAAGATACAAGGGCCAGGAGAATGGTCGCAGTTGGCGTCGGCTGCCTGGGTGGTCTGTGGCTTGTCTGTACGGCTTTTTTCTCCGTCGCTGCCGAGATGGAGGACTTTGACCATCAGGGGTATAAAATATACAGGAGTTACGAAGCGACTCCGGAAATAGTCATCGGAGCCGATTCCGGAGGCCGCAATCTTGCTCACTATTATTCCCTCAGGCAATATCCGGGTTCACCCCCGCAAATTCCCCATAAAGTCGATTCAGCCTTCAGCGGGAATGAAACGGACTGCCTGTCGTGCCATGCGAAAGGTGGATACGCCCAGGAGTTCGGCAAGTTTGTCCCGGTTACTCCTCACCCTGAGAATACACTGTGTTTCCAGTGTCATGCCCAGGCAGGAACCGAGAAGTTGTTTGCTGCTACTGACTGGCAATCAATAGCGCCGCCAAGACTCGGAGGATCAGCCCTGGCCGGTTCACCGCCGACGATTCCTCATCCCCTCCAGTTGCGGGAAAATTGCATTTCCTGCCACACGGGCCCGGGTGCTGTTGTTGAAATCAGAGTGGACCATGCCTCCCGGGGAAACTGTCGCCAGTGCCACGTTCCTCTTCTCCAAACTGAAGCGGTTAATGAGTTCAAGAGAAACCCATAACAGGATTACAGCCAGGCTTCCATGAGGATGCGTATGACGCAATTTACCCGACCACTGCATTTTGTTTATCTCCTGGTTCTGATCTTTTTCACTGCCGGGTTTGTTGTCGCCAGTGAATCGTCCTTTATCGATACGGTAAAAAGCAGTGATGATCCGTTTGATAATCAGTCGGTCACAACAGTCCAGCCGTTAATTGACGAGACCGTACTGGTAAACGAGGAATATCAGGGAGGCTCTTTTCGCGTGCTGACCAGGAAACAGGATATTGAGCGCTATCGATGCACAAGCTGCCACACTGACAAATCCGCTTTAGTCAGGAATAGCCAGGAACTCACCCACAGTAATGTTGTCGTAAACCATGGGCTGGAAGGCAATAAACTCGCCTGCATTGATTGTCACCATCCCGAGGACCGGGACTTTCTGGAAGATAAGAAGGGCCGCAAAATTGATTTTGATCACAGTTACCAGCTCTGCGGGCAGTGCCATTTTCGGCAGAAACGCGACTGGCTCGGGGGAGCCCATGGGAAACGGGTACGCTATTGGACGGGTGACAGAGTCGTTTATAATTGCGCAACCTGTCATGATCCTCATTCCCCGCGATTTGAAAAAAGATATCCGGCCACCTACTCCGTACCGTTGAACTGAACAGGATAATCTCATGAGCTCTAAAGAGAAAAAGTCGATAACGGCTCACGCCCAGGATGTTATGGAGAGCTCGAGCAGCAGGCGCACCTTCATAAAAAGTTTATCCCTGGCAGCGGCAGCAGGTAGTGCGGCTCTGGCCACTGGCTGTATTCCAGATGCTGGAGCCGGGTCGACCGAGGAGATGAAAATTCGCTGGCAGGAATTCTTCAAGAAGAACTACAGGCTCATGAGCCAGGAGGAAAAAGAAGATACCGTTTCCCGGCTTGAGCGGCTGGCAAAACTCCAGGATGACATGCAGGTTCAGGTTGGAAACGAGGCGCCAATTGAAAAAGTTCTCTACGGTTATGCCTTCAATATTACCCGCTGTGAAGGATTTATGGAGTGCGTGACCGCCTGTGTCAAGGAAAACAATCTCGATCGGAAGACCAATACCCAGTACATCCGGATTTTTGAAATGGAGCCCGGCAAACTTGATCCGAGCACCGGGGATGGAACCTATTTCCATAAAGTGCCGGTGGACAATAAATTTTACATGGGCACCCAGTGCTTTCACTGTGAAAATGCCCCCTGTACAAAAGCGTGTCCCACAAAAGCCACCTGGATGGAACCCGATGGTATTGTCGTGGTTGATTACGACTGGTGTATCGGCTGCCGATACTGTCAGGCCGCCTGTCCGTATTACGGCCGCAGATTTAACTGGGGACAGGCTGAAGTACCAAAGGAAGAGATCACGATTAAACAGCACTATCTTGGCAACAGGAAACGGCCGAAGGGCAGGATGGAGAAATGTACGTTCTGCATACAGCGAACACGCAAAGGCAGGCTGCCGGCATGCGTTGAGGCGTGTCCGACCGGGTCTCGGGTTTTTGGAAATTTACTCGATCCCGACAGTGAAATTCGCTATGTCCTGAAGCACAAAAAGGTCTTCAGGATGAAGGATGAAATCGGTACGGAACCTAAATTCTGGTATTTTATAGACTGAGGGAAAGGGGATCGAAATGAGTATACACTCTGAAAGGAATCTTATAACTTTTCTCACAGACGCCATACGCTGGAACCTGAAGGGCAGTCTTGGTTTCCAGATTTTCAGGATCATACTGGTTCTGTTCATGGGGCTTGGAATCTATGCGTATTCCCACCAGGCACGCTACGGTCTTTCCGTAACCGGGATGAATGACATTGTCAGCTGGGGTTTTTATATTTCCAATTTTACCTTCCTGGTTGGCGTTGCCGCTGCAGCGGTCATGCTGATCCTGCCGGCATATATCTTCCATGATCCGGATTTTCATCGGGTAGTGATCATCGGCGAAGGTGTTGCCGTCGGTGCCTTGATCATGTGCCTTACCTTTATCCTGGTGGATCTGGGCGGTCCGCTGCAGGCCTGGCATCTCATTCCGGGTATCGGCCTGTTTAACTTTCCTTCATCAATTCTGGCCTGGGACGTCCTCGTACTCAACGGTTACCTGTTGCTCAACGCACTGGTTCCAGCCTACATCCTCTACAGCCACTATAAAGGCCGAGAAGCGGATGAAAGAAAATACCGGCCGTTTGTTTTCCTTTCAATTTTCTGGGCGTTTTCGATTCACATGGTGACAGCCTTTATACCAGGGACTTCCGGCCCGGCCGTTCTGGAACAATCCGCTGATGGGCCCACGATTTCTGGCATCCGCCTTTGCCGCGGGGCCGGCACTCATCGCCCTGATCCTTGCCGTTATCCACAGCGTGACCACCTACAAAATTGACCGGTCCGTTTTTAACAAACTGCGCCTCATTATCGTCATTTCTGCAATCATCAACCTGATCATGCTGTTTTCAGAGGTTTTCAAGGAATTCTACTTTCCCACCCATCACTCAAGTTCCGCGGTCTACCTGTTTTTCGGCATGGACGGCCATAACTCACTGGTCCCGTGGATCTGGACTTCGATCTGTATAAATTTTCTCGCAACACTCGTATTGGCCTTCAACCCCGGAAAAAATAACCCGAAAGTACTCCTACCGGCATGTCTGTTTTTATTCATCGCCATCTGGATGGAAAAGGGGATTGGCCTCATTGTGCCGGGTCTTATCCCTTCACCGCTCGGAGAGGTTGTCGACTATCTGCCAACCTGGGTGGAATTGTGTGTAACACTGGGCATCTTTTCCCTCGGGATAACCGTGGTTACCTGGTTGATACGAACGGCACTGATCATTGAAGAAAGCCATGAAAAACTCATGGCGAAGTAGTGGCAGGAAAATGATTAGATCAACGGAGAAGAAAGGGCACCATAACGACTAATTTTCTCACTCGAATATCCCCCAGACACAATAACCCCCGCCACACGCCAGCCGTGCAGCGGGGTTTTTTGTTTAGAGTAAATCGACCACGACCGTCTCCCACACAGTTGCCCATGCAGACCATCGGCGCAGCAGAGCATTCACGGTGAAACCATAAGT
>CAVOLI010000001.1:0-145331 GCA_963696725.1 uncultured delta proteobacterium | reverse complement strand
TTTTAAATTTTACAAGCGCGTTGAAGACAGGAGTGACCTCAAACAAAGTTTGGTTGAGCTGATAGATGCTGTAGGGCCTTCTTTCTTGGAGGTTGTTTGTGATGTGGACGAAACGCTTTATCCACGAATTCCGGGTGGATTGGGCTATAAGGATATGGATTTGGGTCCGTATATGGAAACAGCTAAGATCTCGCTTTTTTAAAAATAGTCGCCCAGTGCAATGCCAAGAGAGATAGTGTTGATTTAGTCTCTAATACTGGCCCTTTGCAACTTCCAGTTTGGTCTCACTGTTCTTATTGTATTTTTTCCAACCAATCTAATGAACCGATTAACCAAATACATTTTAAAACGTATGTACTTTTGAGGATTTCACGTCATCGGACTATTTTTCGACGCTGATATTTCTTTTAGAAGATAGAATAATGTATGTTGAACAATATCTTGACTCAATACGTACTTCAGCATGTAAAGACGCTCCTTCCTGGACAAGCCTCGGTTGTTGAGCCCAATGCACAGCTTAAGATTGTTCCTGTCGTGCCGAGATAAATCCACAACCTCGGGAATCCCATTCGTGATAGAAATTGGTTATTGCGAACCAGTGGGTGAGTATCTGCAATAGATTCAAGTCCTATCTGACCAACAACGAGAAGAAGCCAAAAAGAACATTGCGGTATATTGCCGCAACCCACCTCAAAATTTCAACTGTGTATCACATATTCATCGCACGTCTCGATTTAGAAGAAAATATCTCGTTTCAGGATGGAAACTAGCCTAAGATTAAATTTGTCAGAAGTGAGATTACAGTCTATTGGTACAAGGTAAGGAGTGATTACATATCACTGGCGCTAACCAAGTAAAAATTCGGTCGTAAAAGGTCCTAGTGAAAAAAACAACCAGCATGCAGTAGGGGCAAGTTAAATAATGAAAAAGATTTTTTATCCAAAAAGTGTTGCCGTTATTGGCGTTTCCCCAAACCCAAGGAACCTGGGTCGAAACATTGTTCTCAATTTAATTGATTTTGGGTTTGATGGAATTGTATATGCGGTAGGAGCTAATGGGGGAATGTTTGCAACCCGAAGAATCTATAAGTCTCTGCTGGATATTCCAGATCATGTCGAGTTGGCTGTAATATTGGTTCCGGCAAGGTTTGTCCCTGATGTTCTTGAAGAATGCGGCCAGAAAGGGGTTCAGCGTGCCGTCATTGAAACCGCCGGTTTCAGTGAATACAGCGAAGAGGGTAGAGCATTGGAAGAACAGATGGTTGCCATTGCTGAAAAATATGGAATTCGATTCACCGGCCCAAACAGTATAGGAGCCATTAATATGGAAAATGGATTCTGTGTTCCTTTTGCCAGGTTGGAGCCGCAAACCCACGTGGGAAGCGTATCAATGATATCCCAGAGCGGCGGGGTTGGAATGAGTATCATGAATCATATGGCCAAGGAAGGCATTGGTCTCAATAAATTCGTCTCCATCGGCAATGCACTGGACATTTCGGCAGAAGACCTGCTTGAATATCTGATTGAAGATGAAGGTACCCAGATCATTTTTATGTATTTGGAAGGCATTAATGACGGTCGTCGTCTCATGAAACTGGCAAAGCGTTCACCCAAACCTGTTCTGGTCTTTAAATCCAATGTGGGTAAGCTGGGCCATAATATCGCAGCATCACATACCGGGGCATTATCCAGTGATGACCAGGTGGTGGAAGCCGCATTTCACCAGTGTGGAATCACAAGGGTGCACGATGTAACGACGCTCTCCAATTATATGAAGACTCTCAGACTGCCGCCCCTGACGGGAAACCGGCTGGCAATTATTTCCCGCTCCGGCGGTCATGCCATAATTGCCGCGGATGCATGCGAAAAAACAGGTTTTACCCTCTCTGAATTCCCAAAAGAATTTATCCAGGAGATTGAGAAACATTTTAGGGCATCTGTAATCAAACTGACAAATCCTTTGGATTTAGGCGATATTCTCGATCTGGATGTTTATCGCCGAATTGTGAGTGAGACCTTGATCCGGAAGAATGTTGATGGAGTCGTATTCTTACATACATCGGTAGATAAAACAGAGCGTGACAATAATGCGAAGCTGATTGGCAGCCTCGCCCGGATGTGCCAGGAGCAGAACAAGCCGGTCGCCATATATGTGTCAGCAGGGGTCGATGAGATTGATTCCTTACTGGAGCAGTTCGATTTTCCAATTTTCACCCGGATTGTCGAGACCTTCCAGGCATTGAAACTCAGTTATGACCACTCTCAAATCATTGCCGGCACAAGTAGAAAAGACGACCCCAAAGTGTTTTCAGTTAATAACAGGAGGGTCAATGAACTTCTGGAGCTGGGCTTGAGCGACAAGAGAAACCTGCTCCTGCATGAAGCAATGGAAGTGTTGGAACAATACGGGGTACCAACTGTTAAAAGTGCAGTTGCAACCAGTGGTATGGAGGCCAAAAACGTCGCAGAAAATATTGGATATCCTGTGGCAATGAAACTGATCTCAGAAGATGTCCTGCATAAATCAGATGTGGGTGGGGTCGAACTTAATTTGAGACGCGGCAGTACGGTTGAGCAAGCTTATGATAAAATGATGGCACGAATCCATGAGTCCTATCCGAAAGCCAAGCTTGATGGTGTAATGATCCAGTCCATGGTAGCAGGCGGCAGGGAGCTCATTGTCGGTGGCCGACAGGATAAGCAGTTCGGCCCGGTTGTGCTGGTCGGCATGGGAGGGATTTTTGTAGAAATCTTTGAGGAAGCAACTATCAGGGTCGCACCCATTAGTGAACGGGAGGCCAAGGCTATGGTTGATGAGTTAAAGGGTGCCCAGATACTGCAGGGTGCCCGGGGCCAGGAAAGGTTTGATATTGACGCCCTGGTTGAAGTGATATTGCGTATCAGCCAATTGCTGGTCGAGTTTCCGCGGATCAGTGAACTGGATATTAATCCCTTGCGGATCAATCCTGAAAACAAAGGGTGCGTTGCTTTGGATGCCAGAATCATCCTCAACTGATAACAATGTAGAGACCAGATTTTGCTAATACCTTACCGTAGTATTCGCTGATACTTAATCCGGGTTAGAGTCGTATCCGGCCTATAAAAAAATGTATGAAAGGACCTGCCTGGGCCTGGGGCCAGCGTTATTTTACAAGTGGGACGGCCGTGAATCTTCACCTGAAATCTTAAGACGCCCCACCTATCACCCGGCATGCATTGAAAGCTGTCGGGTGATAGGTGGGGCATCTTAAGAGAGTTTTATACTATGACTGTTTCGTCTGTATCAACGACGATATTAACATAGTCAGAGTATTATATTAATCCTGAACATCTCCGATTTCATTTAATTCGGCGACGGGTCAAATAGTTTAACATTGCCATTGAAAACACTTTGTGAACGAAGCCATTTTCGCTAAAGAATGGCTAAAGAAAATTATTAATACTATAGAAAAAAGAGGAAAATATTCTACAAACGTGTAATGCATTTTGTTTTTGATTTTAGAAATTTATAAAGCTTTCAGTAAGTTGAGATTTTCCTCTGTCAAGTATTCCTAATCCTGGTGTCGCATGTTGGATTCATGCCGGGGGCACCAACTAACAGTGGGTCTAGGTCAAAGAAGGGGGATGAGTCTCATTTCCCTACCATCTACCTTGATTAAATTTCCATCTTTTTACCCGCATAGAATCCTGGTGCCCAGAAAATAAAGATGATCAGGAAAACCTCATTGTTCACATTTCTAAAAATGTTTATGATTGCCAATATCATTCAAAATACCATGAAATATGCTCTCTAGTACTGAGAACGGTATTACCACGTTCATTGTCGCCATATTATCGTTCTACTGATTCTTTTACCTTGGGAAACGGTGCTGATTTATGCTTGCTGGCTCACCTCAATGCAATGTATATTCCTATGTAAGCCTCTTTTGGTACCGGCCATTCAAATAGAAACAGTCATCCATGCCAAACGTCAGACTTTTTAATCCGAAGCGTCGTTCGGATATATAGAAAACATATCAGCAGATATGAAATCGTAAGCAGCTTGATTATTTTGTTCAGTCTGGCAGGTGTTGTCCTATGGGTAGCGACCCAGAAAAATCTCTACGATCCTGCGCAGCAGGATGTTTCGCTTGAAGCCCTGCAGAACGTCTCTTCGTCAATCGTATTGTATCAACGACCATTTAAGCCATGGCAATTACCGGATAAGGCCAACTCTTCGCAAAATATAGATCTGGGGATTTTCCCTGATTCGGTTGCATCCGACCGATGGCGACCCAAATCGCGGATAAAGACGTTCGATCCCCAAAATCTCTATGTGAAAATCAATGGAGAGGCTGAACGGTTTTTAAGACACGACTTTAAGCAATTATCGTATTTGGTGCTGCAATCATCCGATCAGATAGAAGAGATATCAATTGAGCTCTACAATCAAGGCAGCATTGCGGGAAGCAGTGGGATATTTGCTGAACATCGATCGCCTGAAAGTCAAGTTGAGCAAGATGGTCCAAATACCTATTTTGAAACCAGTATCGGTCTTATTGGTCGAAAAGACCATTTCTTCTATCGCATCGCCGGAAACCGCTCATCTGAGTCCATTCGCAAAAAGTCTCGACAGTTAGTGAAAAGTTTTTCCGAACTCCCAGCACCTGAAAGCACTGTGGCTTTTGGATATCAACTCTTACAGGAGCTTAATATCAAACCAGCGGAAATCCGGCATCAAGCAGTCAATGTATTTCAATACGATTTTGCAAAAGATTTTTGGTTTGGGAAACCGGATACAACGCAACAAACGGAAGTGTTTGTACACCGAGCCGAAACAAAATAACAGTGCCTTACAGCTGCTTACCCGGATTCTGGAAGAGCATCAGTACGAATACCAAATAACTCGAAGAACGGAAAATCTCGCATTGTTACAGCATAATTTCCTGAAATCCTATTTCATCATTGCAGTTCAAGATTCATTTGTATTCGGCGCTGACAAAACACCGGATCAGAAATCGAGTTTTCATCTGCTTGAAATGATTGGGCGAGCATTACCCAATGAAAAACAACGATGACGTGATGCCAACTACATTCAACCGAAGAGAATTTCTAAAGCGAGTTGCTTTTGCATCTACCATATGCGGCGGTGCAACGTATTTAGCATGGGCACCGGAGGACTATCCCCTCTCCTTAAAAGACTTCACAGGAACCCGGAGTAGACCTGAACCTCAGCAATTTACGCTACCCGATTACCGTGTCAAAGTCGCCAACAGGGATGCCGGAAATCGGTATTGGTCGGGATATGACAACCTCAGGGCGACTAACAAAAGCTTTAGACGCCATTGGTGGGCTCACCCATTTTGTTCAACCGGGTGATGTCGTGTTGCTTAAACCAAATGTTGCATTTGATCGTTCTCCGGAGTTGGGCGCCACAACCAGTCCGGAGCTGATTGAAGTTCTGATAAGACGGCTGTTGATTGATTGCAGAGCTCAAGAAGTCCGGGTGGCTGACAATCCTATCGAATCACCCGCCGATTGCTTCGCCAAAACCGGAATTAAAGAAGCGGTGGAAAAGGCTGGAGGTCGTATAAATCTTCCGGATGGCAACGCCTTTCGAATCCTCCAAACACCAGGTGCCGAACTTATCAGGAGTTGGCCATGTTTTTACCGGCCGCTGATCGGAGTGACAAAAGTTATTGGTGTTGCCCCGGTGAAAGACCATAATCTGTGTGGTGCTTCCATGGGTATTAAAAATTGGTACGGTTTGCTGGGGGGACAGCGAAACCAGTTTCATCAGGATATTCACACCATTATCGCCGATCTCTCGATCATGATCAAACCAACCCTCACCATACTTGATGGATCCAGGATCCTTATGCGTAACGGCCCCACTGGTGGAGATCCGGCATACGTAAAACCGTGGGATGTCATTGTTGCCGGAACCGATCAAGTAGCCATGGATGCCTGGGCATTTGTCAACCTGCTGCAACGAGATGAGTCCAAGCTGCCGCATTATCTCTATCTCGCAGAAAAGAAAGGTGGGGGAAAAATCGACGCCTCGAATAGAATCCTGGAGGTGTCATGAAAACCCTCCTCAGACTCACCAATATTCGGATTATTTCCCAACTGGTCTTTCTCGGGTTATTTCTTTTCAGCTGTCTGGGCCTCCTGGACGACACGGATTCAGGGATACCCTGTCTCTCGTTTTTTAGAGATCGATTTGCTGGTAGCGCTATCTACTGCACTTTCAACCGGACATATCTACCGTTTCCTTGGTTGGTCAATTCTATTGCTGCTGCTCACCGTATTGTTCGGTCGAGTATTCTGCAATTGGATGTGCCCCCTTGGAACCCTGCATCAGTTTTCTGGCTGGCTGTTTAATATCCGATCCGTTAAGGAGCGCCAGGATCAGAATCGATACCAGCCGCGCCAGATCATTAAGTATTCAATCCTGTTTATTCTATTGATCATTGCAGCATCCGGCAGTGTGCAAATTGGACTGCTTGATCCCATCGCCTTGCTTCATCGCAGCGTGGCCACAGGTATTTCTGTTGTTTGGGATTCTGTGATGAGCAATGCCTCATTTACCAATCTGCAGTTAGCTCCAGGAACCACAGAACGGCTTTTCACCGGCTCATTTTGGATCGGTTTGGTTTTTGTCTTTATTATCGTTTTGAACATCTGGCATCCCCGTTTTTTTTGTCGAACACTTTGTCCGCTTGGCGCTCTTTTGGGTTTATTGTCACTATTCCCACTTTTTCGAATTCACCGAGATACACATTTATGCACGGATTGCGACCTCTGTTTGACCCGCTGTGAAGGCGCTTCCAGCCCTGAAGGCAGCTTACGCCTCAGTGAATGCGTTGTCTGTATGAACTGCATTGATGACTGTCCTGAAAACGCACTCAGTTTCAGCCTCCCCCCGCAAATGTCAACACCGGTTAGGCCTGCACCCGATATCACTCGTCGCCACTTTGTCTTTGCCGGGCTCATTGGTCTCATCGGATTTCCATTGATAAGAAGCAATGGTAAAATCAATGATGCGAACTATTCACCGTTAATGATTCGACCGCCGGGCTCGGTAGCAGAAACTGAGTTTTTAAAAAAATGCATCAAGTGTGCTCAATGCATTCGCGTATGCCCCACCAACGTCCTTCAACCGACTGGCCTGCAAGAAGGCGGAATTGAAGCACTTTGGACGCCAGTGCTCAATTTTAATGTAGGACACTGTCAGCAAAAATGCTCATTGTGTTCATCTGTCTGCCCCACCGGAGCTATACGCGAGATCTCAGTTACCGAGAAACTGGGTTTTGGAAAATTTAAACAGCACGGCCCGATTCGACTGGGGACTGCATTCATCAATCGATCACGATGTCTGCCCTGGGCCAATGAAATTCCATGCATAGTTTGCCAGGAGGTCTGCCCCATTGCGCCCAAAGCCATTCAAACCTACGATGAAGAAGTCAAAGATACTTTCGGCAACCTTGTGGTCCTCAACAAACCATTTATCATTCCGGATTTGTGCACTGGTTGTGGAATATGCCAAAAAGAGTGTCCGGTTACCGATAAACCGGCAGCGTATGTCACGGCGGTTGGCGAAAGCCGCTCCCAGGAGCGACGCTTATTGCTAAGATATCGAACAAACCCGGAGGAATCATGAAAGAATGTAACCTTGATCGTCGTCAGTTCTTGAAATCTGCCGCACTATCCGCCGCAACCATTGGTTTTTCTCAACAAGCAATTCTGGAAAGAGCCGAAGCCGCGACGAGAAAAACCGACTACTCACAAAAAATACCCCACCGGCCGTTGGGCAAAACCGGAGCCTCTGTTCCTATTTTACAAATCGGAACATCCCAGGCTTTGGATCAGGAATATGATAAAATCCTGCACCTCCTGTTTCGAGAGGGTGTCTATTATCTTGATACCGCACTTTCCTATGGCTGGGGTACTTCGCAAAAAGCCATTGCCAATTTTGCTTCACAAATCGGTGGTCGACATAAACTCTGGATAACCTCCAAATCCAGTGCCTGGTCATTAGACGGTTTTGCTGAAGACATCGACGAATGTCTGGCCGACCTGGAAACGGACTATCTGGATCTTTTTTTGCGTCACAGCGTCAACGATGCAGATGTAATTAATCGAGACCTGATCCAGATAGGGGAAAAGCTGAAAAAATCAGGGAAGACACGCTTTTTCGGCTTTTCAAGCCATGGAGGGAATGTTGTCGAGCTGCTTAACAAGGCCGCAAAAATCGGAGGCATAGATGCTATTTTATTCAGCTACAATTTCAGGAGATATGGCCATCGTGAATTAAGCCTGGCCATGGACAATTGTAAAGAGGCCGGTATTGGCTTGATAGCCATGAAAACCATGGGATCTGTGCCTCCAGATGCCGAGGCCGTTTTAAATTTCAAGTCCCAAAACTTCACCCTGGGGCAAGCAAAATTAAAATCCGTATGGGCAGATGACCGTATCGACTCCGTTGTCGTGGAAATGGACAGCACCAAAGTCGCCAGGGAGAACATTGCCGCAGCAAAATCTGGAGAACAACTCACAGCCAATGAAATTCATCAACTCAACAGGCTGGCAGCAATGACAGCACAGTATAGCTGTCAGGGGTGTTCTCATCTTTGCGAAAAAGCTGTCAACAAAAGTGCTCGAATAGCCGATTCCTTGAGATATTTGATGTACCATGAATGCTACGGCAAGACCGATATCGCCAAAGAATTTTATCACCAGATACCAATAAACAGCCGAACACTTACCGATCAAGAGACAACAATCGCTCAATCGATTTGCCCCCAGGGGATTGATATTAAATCCAGACTCGAACTTGCACAGAGAATATTATCCAGCTAAATTAAGGCCTGGGAGAGTTGCAAGGACATCACTATCAGTCTCTATTTTAAACCTATTTCTGCTGAGGTAGCGCCGGGCGCCTGGGGATGGATGCGGTCCCGGTCACCGGCCTGCATGATCTTGGTGAAGTTGGGCCAACCTACACCGCGCCACCCCATTGTGCCGCGACTTCGCCATTAAGAACCATGGGTGCGCCATGCCCGGCACGTTCGGAATACACTGCATCAAAGTCCTGATCTCTGCCCACCCCCAAGGTATCGGTGACATTTTGAGCAAGCAGGGTCAGGCCTGAAGACTTGGTTCCCGAGGCAACCTTTTTGCCGACCAGATCGGAAAACGTCTTTACCGCGCTGTCCGCCTTGACGGCGAATGAGCCAATGGTAGGGTAGTCCTTTACCTCTATTACATTAATTGAGTTGCTCATTAATTACCAATCAATCTCTCGTTGACTTCAATAGTTCGTGTCAAAGATTTTCAGATTAAAGGTCTTTCAATAGATTTATTATTCGCAGTGGTTTTGCAGTTAGTCGTTAAAACCGCCGTTTTTAACGGCAGATCGGACTGCTCATTGAATCTGGTACGTGCTTGGCACTATTTTACTCTCCGGCTTTACTCTCTGAATTTAACGAGTCTATTTTTTTATATAAATTCAAGGATGATTGTCTTCTCTTTTAATATTGTTTATAAAATTAATTCGCTCTCATCTTGTAGTTAAAAAATCAACTCAATCAGCTTTGGCGCGCCACAATCTTTCGCTAAAATCTGGCTAAAGAAAAAAGTAAAAGGAATAGAAAATAGGGTCGAATCTGTCTTAATCTGGATAACACATTTTCTTGTATTTTAAGTTAATTAGGTGGTTTTGTTAAAGATCATGCTTTTTGGTTGCAAATTATTCCCAATCCTGGTGTCGCATGTTCGATTCATGCCGGGGCACCAATAAAAGTAAGTATTTGCTTATTTTTTCTTGGCGCAGGTTGGTTTCTTTTTGCCATAAAGTTGGGCCCCAAGGTTTTCCAGGAGAAACTGGGGGAAGGAGAAAAGGCTTCGCCTCTCTCAAGAAGTAACGAGAGTAAGTACTCATCTCTACAGCAAAAGACGGCTATTTTTAATGGTTTTCGCCCATACATCGAGCGACCATCTACAATATGCTGGACCGTCTGGACGGACTAACCCCTTTACCGAAAGGTCAGTGAATTCGTTTGGGCACGACCGTACAAAGATTTAGCCCTCTGAAGCAGCCCGTTTTGTGAAAAATAAGGCTTGGACGCGTCAGAGTGCGGGTGATTCGCGCATCATCGACAGGGTCTCGATATATTCGCTCTGGCCCTGGTATAACCGCGTCATCTCAATGGTTAGCCCAGCGATCTGGGCCAGGGCCTGCACGAAATTCACGTCACCCAGGGTGAATTCCCATTTTTCCGCCGTGTAAACCCGAACGGCGCCAATGGCTTTGTCACCTACCATTATTGGCACTGAGAGAATTGACGCGATCCCCTCGGCTTTTGCCTGATCAGGATACTGGATGCGGGGGTCGTCGCTCACATCGTACACCGCGACCGGTTCCTCCTCCAGGGAATCAGAAATGGACCTCAGGGTGCTGATTGCTCCCTTGTTAAGGTAATCCTTGCTCAACCCGCTTGACGCCGCGACTTCCAGCTCCTTCGAGTCGCGATTGATCAGATACAATGCACACCCCTTGATATCCAGCACGGATTTAATACTGTCTACCGTCATCTGGATGACCTCTTCTGTCTTCCTCGATTTACTCAGCGATCGGGTAATTTTGATTAATGCTTCATAATTAAGCCTTAGGTTTTTCATTCGCACCTCCTGTTATGTCGCGATGATTGGTGTTGAGGCGGGTTAATATGATCCTTCCGGCTTTGATCTGACATTTTTAAAAATGATGACAATGGTATATGCCCAGATGCGGGCTGCCGTGGATACACGGATTTATAACAAAAAAATATGACATGGCGTAGTGCGTGTCAACAGTTTGTCAAATAGAGATAATATAAAAACTCTGCAGATCATCGGTTTCATCGAGAACTGCAAATTGCCTAATGAGAGGCTCGATGGAGTTAGGCACCACTGCTTGGTGTTGTTAACAAATATAAGTAGACATTGCCACCTGGCATCCGCATGCGCCTAGACCACTCAATGATGCCGGTGGATTTGTGGTGTGGATAAAAGATGGCTATGGTGAGAAACAATAAAAAATTGTGCTTACCCTGCCCTGTTTTCCTGTAGCATTTTGTCCGCACTGAGACTTGCCAGCATGGAGAGGATCACATATGCCAGAAAGAAGTAGAGTCCAACCTGCACCTCTGCTCGACTCATCTCACCATTGCTTCCAGAGAGATAGACGAGAAAAGTAGCCACTACGAACACATCCGCCATCGACCACTTCCCCAGCATCTTAAAAAATTGTACCACCGTATGGGCCGATTTGTTTTTTATAAAAAGAGCGAGAAAAAGCATCGAAAGCGTCTTGAGCAGAGGCAGCAGGATAGAAAATAGCAACAGCGCACCGCCGACAACATAATCACGGTTCTCAAAAAGTTTGGCGATCGACCCCAGAACCCCCTTGGATTCCATCGTCAATACCACCTCACCAAGATACTGCACTTGCTTGTGAATGCTCATCATCATGATTGGCATTGATAATCCGCCTGCCAGAGCGATCAGGGCAGTCAGATTTACCGTGACGGTAAACATCTGCACGGTCATCACAAAATAGAGCAGTAACAGTAAAACGGTTGCAGTCATCGCATAAAGCGTGTATTGCACAGCTTTTTCTTTGAAGAGTGCCTGCGCTTCGATCAGCTCTTTCTGCTCCTTGAGCACCTCATCGTATCCATCATAAAAACCCAGAGAGAGGATATCACCGAGCTTTTTGAGTTGATTGGTACTGAGTTCGGTTACATTGTGCTTATCGACGATGATATATGACATCTCCTCATGTGATTTGGCATATTGGTATGCTTTGAAGGCAAAAAAAGTCATCCCGACCAGCAATGCGGCCGCAAGAATAATGGTAGTTGTCTGTTTCATAGCGCCACTATAACCAATCTGCAGGAGTTGGATATAGTATCACTATGAAAAAAATAGAAATATTAAAAAAGATAGATTTTGGGGCAGTAAAAATCCTATCGGAGGGTATACATGCCAGGGCATACATGCCAGTCACGGTGCTGTCAATCGCAGTCGATTAATGGCAGAAAACGTCAAGAAAGTGCCAACGGTGGGTTCATGGGTCTTTTTCAGTCCGTTTGCCTGGCTTAAGTTGAACAGCCGGTTGAGAAACAGGCTTTGATTTTCTGTGAAATACCTGCCTCATTTTTTCACTCATCTGTTGAATCGATCGCTTTACTCGTTTCAACCAGAGTCGGGCCCAGGCAAATTCAATGGCCAGAATTGCCAGGCCAAGAGGGATTATCAGGCTGCCGGGTCCGGGCAAGACAAGCATCGCAATCCCAACCAGCACGACTGTCGAGCCGACAATCAGAATGACCACGCGGCGAGCCCGCCGGTAGCTGATATTAGCCAGATCTTCAAGCTCATCAACCAGGGGTGAAACCAGCTCGGCGGTGTCTCTGTGAGCTGCGAGAAGCGAGGCGCCAACTCCAACTGCCAATATGGTGCCGATGATCGCCAATGAGACCAGGTTGGGAATTGGGTGATGGTGGGTGAGCAGCACCTTTGCTCCGATGTAGGCAAGGAGAAAGGCCAGGCTTATCTTCAGGTAACGGAATCTGTCCATCATCGCGGCAAGCGCGAAGTAAAGTGATCGGAGCCCAAGGATGGCGAAAACATTGGAGGTGAAAATCAGGAACGGATCACGGGTGACGACCAAAATGGCCGGGATTGAATCGATCGCAAACATGATATCGCTCGTCACTGCCAGGATCAGCGCCAGGAACAGCGGTGTGGTCACCCTGGTTTCCTGCCGCATGATAAAGAAACGGCTGTTGTCGAAAGAGTCAGTGACAGGGAACAGTTTTTTCGTCCAGCGGCTCGCCATTTTGATGTCGGGATCGAGCATATCATGACGAATTACCAGCATTTTGACGGCCGAAGCAATCAACAGCACAGCAAACACATAGATCAGCCAGCTGTAGTGCGCAACCAGGGCAACGCCGCCGAGAATCATCACACCCCGCAGAAAAACAACTCCAAGGATGCTCCAGAAGAGAACCCGATGCTGTTCCGAGAGCGGAACCTTCAGGTAGCAGAAAATCATGGCAATGACGAAAATATTGTCAATCGATATAGACTTTTCGACCAGATACCCGGTAAAGAACTGCAGTGCTGCCTGCTCCCCGCTCAAATGCTGGGTTGAAATATCGGCCCAAGCGAGCCAGTCCTGACCGTAAAGCAGGTAGATGAACAGGTTGAAAATCAGCGCAATGCAAAACCAGACAGCCGACCATGCAAGTGCTTCCTGAAGCTTTATATCCTTGTAGTTGCGATTAAAGACGCCGAGATCAAGGGCAACCAGCACGGCAACGAAAAAGAGAAAACCGATCCAGACCAAGATGGACATAAGAATTCTTTTAAAACCTCAAGCCGTTAATGCCGGGTAGATGTTACCAGGCACGTTACAGCATTAATCGGTTATAACCAGTCAGGCTTCATCAATCCATTCGACAACCCGGAACAGACCCGATTCTTATAAGAAACCATGTCGGTTTAGATAAGTGCCGGATACCTGGTAATCGTTTTTAAACGGAATCTTGTGGCAACGAGCGTATTCAAACGTTCATGTACAAAAGTTTTGGCAATCTGACCTTTTTCTACACCATATTCGGTAAAGCTCAAGTCTTTTACTCAAACGTGTGCAGACAACTGATTTGGTGGGAAGTTTAGCGTGGGGTATCTTCTAATTATAGATACGAATTCAGGGACATGAATATTTGAAAGAAGGTACGGCGTAAGCAGGTAAAAGAAGAAAAGGCCGGGCCTGAATTTTAAGCCAGGCCCGGCAGGTTAATCATTAGTTCTAAGATCTATCCTACGGCAGCATCACGGTGTCGATGACATGAATGACACCATTGCTGGTCATAATATCGGTCTGGACGACTTTGGCCTCGCCAACCATTACATCGTTACCTTCCACCTTGATCATCAACTCCATGTCGTTTGCAGTCTTGGCCGAAGTCAGGTTTACCACATCAGCTGCGCTGACCTTGCCCGGAACCACATGATACAGCAGGATGGCTGCAAGTTTATCTTTGTTTTCCGGTTTCAGCAAATCATCGAGCGTGCCTGCCGGAAGTTTGGCAAAGGCGTCATCGGTTGGCGCGAAGACCGTAAATGGACCTTCACTTTTCAGCGTCTCAACCAGATCCGCAGCTGTTACTGCGGCGACAAGAGTTTCAAAAGATCCGGCGGCCACAGCGGTATCTACAATATCCTTTTCGTGGGAGTCACTGAATGCCGGAACGGAGAGAGCCATTACAACGGTTACTACTAACATCTGAATAAGCGTTTTCATTATATACTCCTTGTACTAAACGAGTGGTCTTGCGGACTGTGGTTAGCACGTTGTGCTCTCCTTGTGTTGCAGTTGCACGATGAACTGCATCAAATAACGCCAGCAAGCAAGTCTGATTCAAACCTCTCAATTGGAATTCATCAACGTCATTTGATATAACAGCACAATAAGGAGGTTGTTATGAATTACAATGACTGTAAAACAATAGTTTAATGATAGTTAATGCTACCTAAAAAACCAATCATCGTGCTTTTCTTTTTTAAAGTTTTTGAAATAACGTCTGTCATATGGTGCTGTGAATCCTGCCTAACCGGCGGGCCTCAGGGTTGAGCGGCCCCCATCGATGCTGATGATTTGCCCAGTGACCCAGCCAGCCTCATCAGAGAGCAGGTACGCGACGAGATTGGCAATATCTTTGCTCGTACCAAGTTTCTTCAAGGGATGAAGCTCCGTTACCGCTGAGGCAACCTGTTCATTTGCCAGAATCGATTCAGCCAGCGGGGTTTTCGTCAGAGAGGGGGCGACGGCGTTGACCCGTACCTTTGGTGCCAGCTCCGCAGCAAGCGAAAGCGTCAACCCACTCACAGCGCCTTTTGCCATGCCCATGGAGCTATGGAAGGTGAAGCCCTGGAGAACAGCAACACTGGAAAAGAGAACCACCGAAGGGCAGCCATCACTCTTCTTAAGAGACGAAAGCCCTTCTTTTACAGCAAGTGCCGCGCCCATGGCATTCACTTGAAAATCGTGGAGAAAATCTTTGCTGCCAAGCCGTCGAATACTGCCGAGATTAATTGTGCCGATGCTGTAGACAAGACCGTCCCAGGGAGCGCCAAAGTCCCTGGTTACTCGGGGGAAAAGGGACTCTTCGCAGACATCCCCGGCTGTGTAACCGGCTTCCAGTTCAGCGGCGACTGAAGCGAGCTTGTCCTTATTCCTGCCAACGAGGTGGAGTTCATGACCAGATGTCCTTAGAAGCCTGGCGGTTGCCGATCCTATCCCGCCTGAGCCGCCATAGATCACAATCCGTTTCACCATGATATGTTCCTCCCTGATTGATTGTTATATTTTACCAAGTGATAGAGTATCACATTCAAGAAAAACTGTCCGCCGATCAGAGCAAATCAACTCGCTGCCGGGAGGCAATTCTTCATGTCCGGATGAGAACGAGCCAATTGACGGGGCATAGAATCCCTCATTCAGCGGCCAGTATTCTCGGTTAAAAGCAAGAAGAGGCCGGCCACGATTATCTGCTGGGGCGTCAGGGGCAATGGCTGCTGGAAATTTTTAGATACGGTTCCAGGTGACCGCTACGGCGATTGTTCTTGACTATCTCCTACTCAGCTGAACCGATTTTGGAAGGTTACTTGTTGTCGAGCGTATATCCTTCGTGTGCCATACGCTCTTTAATGAAATTTTCCAGTTTAATCAAGTCATTGCTGAAGTTCCGAATACCCTCTGCCAGTTTTTCAGTTGCCATCGAATCTTCATTGAGCATAAATCGAAAGGTCTTCTCATCCAGATGAAGTTGATCAATTTCATCATGCTGCGACATATCAGGATATAATTGCCGAACAAGCGGCGAGTGGTCCCTGCTCAGTTCATCAAGAAAATTTGGACCGATGGTTAACCGGTCACATCCTGCAAGCTGCTCAATCTCGCCGCTGTTCCTGAAACTTGCACCCATTATGATCGTCTGGTAATCGAATTTTTTGTAATAGCGGTAGATAGTTGTGACAGAGATTACACCTGGATCGTTTTCTTGTGTGTATTCGTTGCCCTCGTTCTTTTTGTGCCAATCGAGAATACGGCCAACAAATGGTGAGATCAGGAAGACCCCGGCTTCTGCGCAGGCGACAGCCTGGGCAAAACCGAACAGCAGGGTCAAATTGCAGTTGATTCCTTCCTGTTCTAGAATCTCGGCAGCTTTTATTCCTTCCCAGGTTGAGGCGATCTTAATCAAGATCCTATTCTTTTCTATCCCTGCCTGGCTATACAATTCGATAAGCTTTCTCGCCCTGAGGACAGTATTCTCCTTGTCAAACGACAGTCTGGCATCAACTTCGGTTGATATTCTGCCGGGGACAATTTTCAATATCTCTCTGCCGAAATTGACCGCCAGGCGATCCAGGATAGTATCCAGCAGCTCCTGACCCGCAGTATTTGACTGCTTGCCAAAAGTCACCGCATCATCAACCAAATAACCATATTGAGGCATTCTGGCTGCTGCAAATAACAGAGATGGATTGGTTGTTGCATCCTCGGGCTGATATTGCCTGATAGAATCGATATCACCGGTATCTGCCACGACCACGGTCATTTTTTTCAATTGAGTTAGTTTGTCTTCCATTTTTTCCCCTTATCTATGTGAGCGTTAACTATTTTAGAATGTATATCGTAATTTCAAAAATATTGAAGAAATATTCCGGCAGCAGCGTGTTTGTGGCTTTGTCAGCAAATCTGTTATAACACTGAGATCTTAATAAAATTTGGGAGATATGCTCGCATAAAAAATCATAATAGAGCTATCTCATAGCCTAACAGAGTACGGACTGAGATGGTTTTTTCAACCGTAATGGCCGGCAGGCAAAAGGATGTAACGTATTAATTATCCCAGCTTAGCAGTGCTAAGAGAGAGACAGCGTCCAAAGCTGACCCTCAAATATAAAAATCATCTCTCTTTAAGATCGCTTCGGGGAGGCAATTCTTCCTATCCGGATCAGGGCCAGCCAGCAGACAGGGACGTAGGCGGCAGCCCACCATGGCATATCGAAGCAGAGTATCGATGATCTATCGTCTGTCCGGACGAGTTTATGACCGGTTGCGCCGAGAGGACCGATGCGCCAGCTCCAGAAATCCAGGTCCCTGAACTCGGAAATCGTGAAGGGAAGCCAGATAAGAAACAGTGTTTGCACCCGCCCCCTGCTGCCGAGCGTGATATGTCGATCCCGGCAGTCGACACGAAGAAGCGAAGGACCCCATAGCGGCCAGAGATGGGTATCTGTCAGGACACCCCAGACGGTTTCCGGCGCTGCAGCTATTTTTCTACAGATTGCAATTCTGTTTTTTTCAAAACGTACCATCTCTTGCTCAAGCCCGTGTTATGTTCAGATGCCTTGCAGTGATATCAGCAGCTTCAACTGATGGAAGAGACCTGATACGTTGAAAAAGGGTTCTGCATTTTTCAACGGAGAGCCTTTTCACCGCAGCTATCGATTCAATTTCATTGCGGAGGTGAGGAAAACCGCCATCAGTGCCCGATATCTCTTCTTTTGTTATAATCTTCGAATAAATGAGGGACTGGGCGCAGCACGACTGCCATTTTTCCCGGCTGACAGGGCGGCCGTACATATAGTCGAGCGTCAGTTCATCGCCTGGACTGAAAAGGCTGCCATTGAGGTTCAGCATTTTCACGACCTCTCCGTCAATGTCGCGTGTTCGAAGGCGCCATTCCTTGCCGAGGCTTTTTGCAAGTAAATCCCTGAGCAGAAGATGTATAGAGCCTGCCTCGATATAGGTGTTCTTCCCTGGAACCAATATTTCGAAAATGCGCTTTGCCCGCAACGAATCACGAAGAACAAAGCGCCTGGCATCGGCAATTGCAAAGGAGTTCATGGCGGCCAGTATCTTGGAAAAATTATCACCGCGGACTTCCTTGTAATACGTTATCAGAGTTTTTGTCGCATCGCGTTCAGCGCAGAGAACTGCATGGGCAGGGGTGTCGGGCAGAATCTCATCGGGGCCGTGATCTTCGGCTAAAAAATATTGAATCCACAACAACTGATCAAGATATGGTTCAATCTGCAGTATTTCTTTTCCAGCCGTGAAGAATTGCTGGAGCAGTCGGTACTGGCCCAGGGTAAAAGCTGGGTAATCTCTATCCAATTCGAGCAGGTGCTCCTCGAGCTCGACTTCGCCGCAGAGTGCCTTGCGAAAATCAGGGTGAAGAGGCTCTTCAAGAAGAATCACATCATGATCCTGCATCACTCCGGCTGTTAATGAGAGAGTTTCCGGACGATGAGCAGAGTAACAGAGGGTAATGTAATGCATATTTTCAGGATAATCACGATACGCTCTCAATTGAACATGGAAACTGAAAGCGTATGAGAAAATCTCTAAAAGCAGCGAAAGAATGAAGTTTGTTGTCAAGTTGTCTCAAACAGAGACTTGATGTCATCTCGCAAGTACTTATAGTTGATTTTATGAGAGGAATCATAATGCTACGTTGATTTTTACTGCTGTCTCACTTAAGATAAACTCTTACAGCAGATTATTAGAAGGTATGAACATGCAGTATCCGCAGGAGTCTTTTTGTCCAGCGACTCTCAGACATATAAATCTTAAAACATGGAGGAAGTATGAAAGGCGAAATAATTTCGAAAGAATTTCAGAAAATGGTTTGGGTTCAGGATAAAAATGGAAAAGAATATGCTTGTTATATTGATGACCTCAAAAACATAAAGAGGAAGGAAGATCTGAGTGAAGAAGAAAAGGCAAAGTGCACCGACCTGAGCACGGTTTTAGGAGATAGCTGGTAACGAGCGCCTCAGATGATTCATACCGTGTGTTTCACCGCAGCCCTTGTTGCTTATCAAGCAAACAAGGGCTGTCTTTTTCTCTGATAATGATGAGCGCTTCCAGGCATAATTGGGTTTATGGCGCTTCCGGGCAAATAATTGGCCCTACGTGCCGATGAGCGGGAGCTCCTTGTCGAGGGCGAAATAGACGATAAACATTGGTTCTTCATTATCATCAGTATATTTTCGGCGTTTGATTTTCCGGATCAATTCCGGGTTGTTTTCTTCGCGGACCTTCTTCAGATACAGCCTTTTTCCTTTGAAGCCGGTGCCTTCCTCGACGAAAAGGAAGGTCGCCGAGGGATTGGATTGAAGGTTATGGTGGGTGAGACGGTCTCGCATGATAAACGCCAACGTCCCGTCTTCCAGAAAATGAGGGCGTGAATACACTGCTGCATCGACCGTTCCATTGCTGTCCGCAGTTGCCAGGACACCGAATCCTTTAGTGCTCTCGAAGTAATCTTGCAAGTCTTTCATATTGTTTCCTTTTTGATTAGTGGTTTTCTACCTAACAGTTACTTTCTTCGCTGGTGGAATCATCCTGAAATCTTTCAGCATAACTCTCAACATTGCTTCGCTGTTTTACGACCGGAGAGCAGTGACCATTGAATTCCCGGCAGACTCTGATGCTCGCCGCAGGCGCGCACTTTTTCACCAACTGGTGTCGGAAGCACGTATGGGTCTGGCGTAGGAGGTTCCTGATTCGGCAGGGCATGCACTATATGGTATGTGTGAAGATGATCCCAGTCTTTGACTGCATTGCCAAACCAATCAAGGCACTGGCTGCGCACCTGGTCTTCCAGATCTTCCTTGCCGAGATATTTTTCTCCCAAGACTACGACGGCAATAAGCGTTTTACCTGATGCAGAATAACTTGGTGCCACCAGGCTCGGGAAGGCTATGTTGTTAATTGGGCCGTTGCCATCTCCATTTAAAACGAGAAAAGGATCTTTGAACGGTGGTCGCCAGTGACCGGCGAAATACAAGACAGCTCTCGCCAATCGATGAGTGAGAGGATGGCTGCCCCAATAGATGTTCAAGAGCTGGTTGAGATGTTGCAATAACGACCTTTCGTCCGATAATTTTACTGCCATCGGCGAGGGTGACAATAGTGCCGTCTATACTTGCTGCTTTGCTGTTCAGGCGAATGGCTTCTGGGGAAGCTTTGATGCCATTTGCCTGGGAATATCTCCCATGCCCTGGGCGGGGAGTGCTGCATCTCCTGTCGGCAAACACGCGAAAAATATATTGCAGAACACGACTGGAGGCCTGGATGTCTGGGTCAAGGCAGGCTCCGGCAAAAAATGGTACGAAAAATCTCTTGATAAACCCTTCTGAAAATCCCTGGTTGTGCAGAAAATCGATGGTTTTCTCTTCCGGCTGAGTGAAAATTTGCGCAAAGCTCCCCTGACCTACTGAGCGAGCCAGGCGCAACATGCAGAGACGGTCCTTCAGGGTACCTATGGGTGATGCAAGAGTTGACAGAATATATCGGGGATGATGTCGAGGGTCGGCAATAATATGGAATTTTCCGTTGTATCGTACAGCAACGCCAGCCGGGAATTTTTGCAGTTTTAAATTCTTAAAGTCCAGCATTTTCTGAGCTTCCGGATACCCGGTCTGCAAGTACCTGGAAGCCATGGTCAAGACGGAATCCATCTTTAACATCTGTTTGAATTCTTCCACCAGGTGTATCTCCTGACTCGACAATGGCAAAAGTGAGATTGTTTTTCTGGAGAGTAAGGGCACAGCTCAATCCCGCAATTCCCGCACCAACGATAACAACATCAAACTCCATAGTTTCTAACCTCCTGTGTTGTATGAAACCGGATTGTCAGCTCGCTTTTTCATGACTCAAGCAGGACGATAGGTGGAGGATGGAGCAAGCCCTTCAATCCACCGCGCGGGCCAGCCTTGCTGTCCATTCACAGCTCCAAGAAGAGCGCCCAAAACTGCTCCCCGACCGGCATTGTCGCCGCCGCACATGGTGTTTGCAATCATTCCATCCTCTGGGGAGTTCTGATATTTGAGGGCAAGATAGAGTGTTGCCGGCACAGATTGCTCAACATAACAGGCTGATGAGAAATGCTTGCCCACGACAATCGAATCCGGATAGTCGGTAAGGTTCTGAGGGTCTGCGCGTCAAGGTCCAGTGCTGACTGGCTTCGCCCCCGCAGGAATGGACTGGTGGAGTGATTGTCCCTGCAGAAGGTTGAGAAGGGTGATGGAAATCAACTCACCCCATTGTCTCATGGCAGAGCCGCCATGGGTTAACGCAAGGTGCTGCAAGGAAATTTCACTTGCATACAGCAGGGTTCTTGGAAAACGCAATGGTCAGCGGGAGCATCAGGCTGAATCCGCCAATATGTTTTTCGTCCATCCGGCCGCATCGAGAAGGTTCTTTGCCTTTGCCATAGTTGATGAAAAAATGTCTGAGATACTCTTCGATATAGGTATCTTGTATGACTGCCGGGGGTGGTCATGAACGCTAATGAGCCTGTCGAGCCAGGATGAGGCTGAGTAGTTGCCGTCGTCCCGAGCAGCAGCAGAAGTTCTCTTGCCAGCTGAAGATTGAGCGTGTTTTCCCCGGCCCGGAGGAACTGGTGGTAGTGGATATCTCTTTTGCCCCAGTATTGTGCCTGATCGTGGCGAATATCAGCGTTGCCGGATGGTGGCGTGTAGGATGAACGCCAGAGAATAGAGTCGGGATGTGGATTACGGGGGCGCTGGTAATCGGTAACCTTGCCGTAATCGTTTATCAGGGCCTGGGTGTTGTAATACCAGTGGACAGGCATTGCCAGGGCATCTCCGATAAACATGCCGAGAAGCGCGCCTGAAACACGATCCATTGATGAAACTGGTGTTGCTCATGCCGCTTTGCCGTTTCATTATTGCCTGGGTCCCTCGGAGGGTGATGACGGTAGTGTGGTTTACGCTCAAACCATGGGAAAAAACTATTGGTTCTTGCCTTGTAGGCTTGAAATTCCGGATTTCCCCGGTACTTCGCCTCGAGCATGGGTATCCCTGAGACCTTGAGCAGAAGAAAGGCGATGGTCAGCGGGCTGATCAACCCATAAAGACCAGATGGTGCAGCCAAGCCGATGAAAAAAATGCCCCACCACAGGGTCGCCTCGCCAAAATAGTTGGGATGGCGGCTATAGCGCCAGAGTCCGTGCATGATGATTTTACCTTTATTTTTTCCGCCTTGTTTGAAAACCGTCAGCTGCCAGTCGCTGATTGCCTCAAAGAAAAAGCCGAAGACAAAAGAGCAGGACGCCAAGAAGATCGCTCCACACCAGGGCACCACCCGGCGCCTCGATTGTCAGCAGAATCGGGGTTGCGACAACAAGAACAACCGCGCCCTGGAGCATGTAGATCTGGAGAAAGCTGCGCCAGATTATGGTATCGCCCCAATCCTGACGAAATTTGCGGTAGCGAAAATCCTCCCCTCGGCCACGATGCCTGTAGCCGATATGCAGGCCAAGGCGCAGTCCCCAGAGGGTGAGGAGGGCAAGGAGCAGCATGGGACGAACGTGAAGGGTCAGCGTCCCCGCTGAAAAACCAGGTACCCCAGCAGGCAAAAAGGAAGGCGGGGCCGTAGGCAATATCCACCAGACTGTTGTCACGTGCGATCAAACCGACCATAAACATGCAGCACATATATACTACAAGCAGTGCAGCGGCGGTAAGGAAAGTGGCGGTCATGGAGCGGTTCTCCTTTTCTGCTATTTGAGCCATGAGGCTATCAGATACGAACCACCGCCAACCAGGGTGCAGAGCAGCGTGCCCCAGGCAATATCGACGATGACCACGGTAATCGGCCAGTTGCGCAGTGTTGCGAGATTGGTGAGATCATAGGTGGCATAGGTGAAAAAGCCGAAAAGTGCCCCAAGCAGACAGGTCCTGAGGAGAGATTCTGCTTCAAGCCCCGGGCGGACGGCAAAAAAGAGAATACCGACAATATAGACGAAATAGAACAAAAAGGCCGCCGCCCAGTTCACTTCAGGACTGAGCAGATGGTGCAGTTGAGTCTTGTAAAAATTTCGGGCCACATAGCCCAGCCAGATCATGTCAATGGCGAAGAACAGCGGAATGGTGAGCAGGTAGAGTTTCAACCAGAAGATGGCGCTCATGGCAAGTACCCCGTTATTTGAGGAGAAGGTTGTCTCGGGTAAGTTCTGATTATCCTTTCGAGTTTTATCGGGCCAGGTATTTGTCCACACCAATCGGCCTGGAGAAGTAAGGTTTCGGTATCACTTCCTCACGAAGGAGTTGAAAAATCTTGTGCTAACTCTGTTTCCTCTGATAATCATTATCGAGCGGGCGTCAACGTTCGACGATACAGTTGCTGAACACACTTAATTACGGACGGCAGACAATGATAGACCATTTACGAAGAATCATTCTCAGCAGCGTTTTTACCGGCCTGCTGGCAGCCTGCACCGGGGAAAGGCCAACCCAGCTTGGCGTTTCGGGCGGTCGGCTGAGAGAATGCCCCGACACACCGAACTGTGTTTCCAGTCAGGCAGGGGACGCACCCCATCGCATCGCGCCGCTGGTTTTCAGAGATGAACCAGATTCTGCCTTTGCCCGCTTGAGGCAGATACTGGTGAGCCAGGCAGATACTGAAATTATTGAAGAGCTTTCCGGCTATCTGCGAGTTGAGTTCCATACGCTGCTGTTCGTCGATGACGGGGAATTCCTGCTCGATGCCACGCAGCGGCTGATTCAGGTTCGTTCGGCCTCCCGACTGGGATACTCCGATCTGGGTAAGAACCGCAGCCGGTTGGAAGAGATCCGGCAGCGATTTGGTGAGCGAGAGCGCGGCCAGTAGCGTATATTCAAACCAAAAAAATTGCGAACCAGTCGGTATATCATCAAAAAGCGGTTCGAGGATCAACCTGGTGATTGAAAAGCGTCATTTTGATCCAAGTTCTGTCATGCGGTACCAGCTAAACCTGTAAAAGCAGCGACTCAGTTTGACGAATTTCGTGTCGAGGCTTTGATCTTACCTGACATCTTGGAACGTCATGTGTTGATCAACGCCGTCCGGTACCGGACGGCGTTACTGTAAAAAATCTTGACCTAAAAGAAAAAAAGAAGGAATAATAGAACAATACAAACATCTAAAACAACTAGAAAAAACAGGGTTGTTACGTATACAAAATGGCAATGTTTATTTGTTAAGATTGATTGACCCACAGCATGTGCCTGGGAAGAATCTCGATCAGGATTCACTGCACTTTTTATTTTCAATACATATTGTGGGATCATAGTACCCCGTTTTGAAAAGCGAAGCGGGCAAGTTCGACTACCGATTTACAATCAAGTTTTTTCATTAAGTTTCGCCTATGGGTATCAACGGTATGATTACTGATGAAAAGTTCCTTTCCAATTTGTTTGCTGGTCTTTCCCATAGCGAGATTGCGGATGATATCAAGCTCGCGGATGGTGATATTGGCAAACACTGATTTTTCAGAGTTGTAGGTATCAGAAAGAATTATTTTGATAGAACCATTACCCCTCATCATTTTTATGGTAAGTCTGAGTGGTAATACTTCTTTACTTTCCAAGGTGATAATATTTCCCAGGAACAATGCCGGTCTGCCTTCTTGGTCTGTTTCAAGAACATAAAGATGCTCCAGCAAATTTATATACTTGCCGCTTTTGTCTTTAAACCTGTAATTGAATTGTGTGGATATTTTTTTTATATCTTCTGTTTTTGCAATCTCCCCCATGATTCGTGCCATTTCAGGGTATATTTTCTCAAGCAGAATGTTTACTTCATCAGGATGGAGGCACTCTAGGAAAAATGCCACCCCCCGTCTCATGACTTCCTCATTTGCATAGCCAGTTAAACTTTCCTGCTGTTTTCCCATAAAATGATATTTGTGGGTGACAGGTTCCACTACAAAGAAAAATGAAGCAGAATCCGGCAGTAGGTTATCTATTAAAATCTGCTGCTCGATATGTTTTCTGACTAGTTCTCCCTTCAGTAAACCACTTAGAAATACATCCTGAATTGCCTTTGTGGACTCTTTTACCGACATAAGCCTCCCTTTAACCAGAAAAATACTCAATATTGAGTATTTACAGAGTGGCCAAAATTAAGTCAATATTTGGTTACTGTTACTCTTAATGAGATTTGCGCTCTGATAGGGCGTGAACAGGTCGTGAGTAGCTGCGATCTTGCGAATCACAAACAATCGCAGCCAGTGCCCGAAAGGGTCAGGCACTTCTCTTTAGGGGGGAGAGCAACGTCTTTGTTCCTGCAAAAAACTTAGGCATCCTCCTATGAAAGAGCCCGGATGAGTTCTGGTACCTCCTTCGGGCTCTATTTTTATGCCTATCCCAGGTTTAACCAAAGATCTTTATAGAGATTCTCCTGATTAGTGATTGTCAATAACAGCAGTTATTGTTTACAATAGACCTGAAAAGGCAGTTAGGCAATCGAGCTGATAACACGGCAGTATCGTGCAGTCCTAGATTCAAGATTAGTAATCGCAGGACTAAACTGTCTCAATCGTGGCAGGGTTAATATGTTCCTGTAAGTCTTGTTCCCCGCATACCCATAGCAAATATTTAGTGAACGAGACGAGTATCAGGAAATGCAGCATGCCAGCCGAACCAGAATGCTCTTCGGTGGGGAAGTCGGGGAAGGGAAATTCCACCATCTGGAGAAACTAATTTTTCTTCGCTCATTATCCACTCATTGCCCTGATTGTCAATAATCATATTATCCCGATCATACGATATAAAATCAAAATCTCCTGGATCATACACGCGGTTTGCACCAGTGGTATCTGTGAGAACGAGTACTCTCTGTGGGCCGATCCTGTCTTTATAAAGCGCGTTCTCGTTTAAGAATTCCGTGTCTATGGCCAGCTGCTCCTCTGTTAATCCAGGAAACGTCAAGGCAAGCACTTCTTGTTTGTTCTTCAACCGATTATCCTTGAATGGAGTATTAAACATTAACTGATCGTCTGAAAAATAATTATGATACGCAGCTCCCTCTTGGTAATCGCGACGATGCCCTGTATCTAGCGACAACACCCTCGTGTCAGGGTGGCGCCTCTTCCATTCTGCCCAGGTCGTTGTAACCATGCTTAAGTGCTCAAGTACTATTCCCTTATCAACAAGCGGACCGATAACGGGTTCACCCCTGACGGTACTCCATAACGACTGAGTTTCAAGGTCATACATTAGTTTGTTGGAACGATAGAGAAAACCGCTGGTACCCAGTTTATAATCCACACCTGCCAAACTGGTTTTATAAGGGATAATTGTGCCACATAAAGTGCAATAGACCCCCGCGATATCCACTCCACCGATGGTGTCGGTGAACATCTCATGCCATGCCAGGATACGCTTGGGATATGCTCGAACATCGCCATTAACCACTATGCCAAAGACAATGTTGTCATCTTCTAGGTAGGTTGCCTGACTCGCTGCAACCATTTGCGGATCGCGTAAGGGAGGAATGCCATCCTGCAACACTCCTCCCCAGCGAACTTCATCAAGCCGAATACGTGCTGATGATTGACGTGCTCGAAAATATTTTCCAAATCTTGGATCGATCTGCTCATAAAGATCCGCTTTGAAATTTCCATAGTGAGGCGATAATTTTTCCGGCTCATTCCACAGCCAGAAATACCAGTCATTAAGTTTGCTGTCGAAATCCTGACCGGTCTTGTCAGAGAGCAATGAAATTGATTTCTGCACTGTATAGCCGCTTCGAGGGACGCTCATAATGTCCAATAATTGAGGGATAAATTCTGGTTTCCAGTACGCGTCTAAAATAAGAAAAGATCGGTCAACCGCCCCTTGGTCTGTGGTGTAGATAAGGAGCGAAAAAGCATCGTCTACGACATCACGAACAATTGCTGTTTCGTGCCCCGCCTGCTCCGGCTGGGCACTATGAACGAGACCGTCACCTGAACGAAGTATTAATGCGACTGTAAATAAAATCAGTTTCCATTTCATACCTAGTACCTCTGCCTAGCATCAAAATGAGGAAGAGCCAGGCTATGATCCTGAAGATACGGCTCAGCAATATCCTGATAACTTGGAAGCTTTGCCAGAGTTTGGAAGAACTTACCGTTTTTATCCCTGGTACTCATTTAAGATACAATAATCAGGTCGACATACAGTCTCAACAATATTAAGGAGTGGAGGTAATCAAAAACATCGGTTTGCTTTTCTCTTCTACACTTAGTTAGCCATGGTCTGCATTTCCTGCAAACACTCCCCTGATACACGCGCTGAGATACGATTTGAAAGTTCGGGGGAAGTGCTGTATGCAACGAGTTCCTTTGATGTCATGGATTCCCACGCCGAGGTCATTTTATCAACCGTACATGCCGCCATATACGTGATAACTTCAGGATGGGGACGGGGATCAAGTGCACTATATTGCTTCACTAACTTTTCAAAACTCGCTTGGGCGAAAGAGTCTCGGTCTGCCTTAACCTTACTTAAAAGAATTTCTGCGTCTTCAAGGCTCATAGTTTCAATGGCAAAGGCAGGAACGGCAATCGAGTAAAAAGCTACCAGCAGAAATATGACCAACACTCGCTTCATGAAAACCACCTATCCTAATCTCTGGTGAAAATTGATCACTACTATATCAATATAAAGTTTTGCAATGACAAAGAAAGCTATTCCATCAGAGGCGTACATACAAGATTTTCGAGGAGGTACAGGAATAGGGTTAAATTGTAGTCTTGCTTTAGTGGATGATATTTGAAGAGGATATCTACATGACAATGCGCTTGGTGCCGATAAGTGGTGAGCCGGAGCCTCTGTGGTATTGCTTGCAATGCCCGGTAAATGGGTATTTGGCTCACTACTGAGCAATGTCTGGTCGTTTGCAGGATCAGGTGATCAGGATGTCAATCTGTCTACCTGGCAATATTTTATCAATTATAACATGCCCAATGGCTGGTATCTCACCAGTGCGCCAATTATTACAGCGAACTGGGAGACCGATAGCGATAACACCTGGACGGTTCCTTTCGGTGGCGGCGTCGGTAAAATTTTCAAGATCGGCAGGCAACCAATCAATGCTCAGGTGAGCAGCTATTATAACGCTGTCACCCCAGACTTCGGAGCCGACTGGCAGTTGCGACTGCAGTTACAATTTCTTTTTCCGAAATAAAGAGGTGGTAAACCAATCCGTCGCCCATAGGCTCTGCTGCCTATGGAGGTGATACATCCAGAACTTCAACGATATTAGGTTGCCAATTCCAATCTCTTCGGCATAAACGAATAACCCAATCTGAGGAATCTACTGTATTTCTAAGCTTGAGGGAATACCTCTAACTTCTTTTCAATCAAGAGCCCAAGCCCATGGCATGAAGGGCAAGGCTTCGCACTTTTTTCGCCAAATTAAAACCGTGCACTTTTGTTTTTTGTGTGTATAACTGCTCTCCGTTGTTGCCAAACTTAATCTGAGAGAGTCAATCGAAATCGACAGGTCAGAGTTTTCCCTGCCCACATTTGTGGATCCCGCCATATGTCCTTGAATCTGAAAATTCTTTTTGCTCTGACCCTCGTTCATTTTACCGGTGATTTCTACACTGCCTTCATTAACCCTCTTTTTCCTCTTTTCGTCGACAAGCTCGGTCTTTCTCTGACCCAGGTTGGTATCATTGCCGGTACGATGCGCCTGCTGGCCTTCATCATTCAGCCGACCGTCGGCTATCTGGCCGATCGTTATCAGTCTCGCGCTTTCATCTTCATCGGCCTGTCACTGACCATTGTTTTTATACCACTCTCGGGCATTGCCCCCAATTTCTGGATACTGCTGTTCTGCGTAGCGCTCGGCTCCGTTGGTTCCTCAATGTTCCATCCTTCTGTCACCGGAATGGTGCCTCTCTATGCAGGGACCAAGGCCAGCTTTTCCATGTCTATCTTTAATACCGGCGGGACTCTTGCTTTTGGTCTCGGTCCCCTCTTCATCACCTGGTACGTGGCATTTTTCGGATTGAAGGCTATGCCCGCTACTATGATTGCCGGATTGCTGGTCATCGCTTATCTGCTGAGGGTGATACCACCTCCGCAGAGTGAGGGGCTGAAGCGCTCCGGTTTTTTGGGAGCTCTCAAGGAAAGCCTCGGGAGTGCCTGGAAAGTTATTGCCCTGATCTGGCTGGTCATGTTTCTGCGGGCCGTTGTGGGTCAGTCATTTCTGACGTTCATGCCGGTGCTGTTTGTTCAAAAGGGCTTCAGTGTGATTTCTGCTGGGACGATTTATGCGCTCTTCCTTGTTTCGGGAACCATCAGCGGCCTGCTCTCCGGACACTTTTCCGACCGCATCGGGTTTAAGCCGGTTTTTATTTTCTGCTTTCTTTTCATGGGCCCGGCTCTCTGGCTGCTCCTGCAGCTCAACGGCGGCTGGGTCTATCTTGGGGCGGCACTGGCCGGCGGTTTCGTTCTGGCCCCCCTTCCCCTCGGGGTCACCATGGCCCAGACCCTGGCTCCCAGAGGGCGCTCTATGGTGGCAAGCCTGATGATGGGCTTCGCCTATGGTCTCGGGGGAGCCATCGCCCCGGTTGTCGGGAAACTGGCAGACATCTATACAATCCGACCTGTTCTTGGCTTTATGGCCTGCATTCCGCTGTTTGTTATTCCTGTTATTGCAAAATTGCCGCGTACCCGCAGCAGTCGCTGATATGGGTTGTCAACGGGATACGGTCATAGTGCGGAGGCACACTGCAATGGCTAATAAGAGCTGTAAGTGGGGTATCACCGGAATGCAGCAAAAAATGATATTCGCAGGAAGTACCCTCTCTTGGCTGACAAGACAATACTGATTGCCGTCATTGCACTCATCTTCAGGCTAAGCAGGATACTGCCGTGTTCATCTGTATTGACATCTCGGTACGCTATATCCAGATGAAAGTTGACTTTAATACATCTCCGGGTTTTTGCGCAGTTCGCAATCAGCCTGACGGTACGTTTCAAGTGAGCCGATATCATAACGCGGATATCGTACTTTTGCCGCCTTGACTGTCTCCCTGCTGCACAGGAACCTGATAAAATATCCCGGGGCATCATGATTCCCATCCGACTCCAGGAAGCGTTCAAGGGCGGTGATTACAGAGGGCTGAAAAAAATAGAGGGGCGGGCTGATCCAGTTCGATTGCGGATGTTCGGGTTTTTCGTCAAATTTTACAACACGATCATTGTCGTCGATCTGCAAAACGCCGGTTTTTTTTAATATATCGTGGTCTGTTTCCAAAAGAGCGGTGATCACATGGTGCTCGCCCTGGAGAAAGCTGTCCCACAATGGCTGAAGCGAGAACCTGAAAATATTGTCTCCCCCGGAAACCAGCATCCTGCCGGGCCGCTTCACTTCTTTCAGCGCGAACAGCAGGTCGGCTGCCGCCCCGAGCCTGCCTTCGTTATCGACACTGCCGTCATTGTGGAGATGAACGGATATGGTGCCAAAAAAACCTTCTGATTCTCGAACCCGGTGCCAGTCCCTGAAATGGCTGAAAAATTTCGCATTACTGACAATATGGATATTCCTGATTTCAGGAAGTTTTACCACCTGTTCCAGTAGATAATCGAGCACCGGTTTACCGGCGACATCCAGCAGCGGTTTGGGAAAATTCCTGGTGAGCGGATACATCCGGGTGGCAAAGCCGGCGCAAAGGATGACCGCGTTCATAATAACCGGACTCCATCGTCTGACCGGGCGAGATAAACAGCTGTCTGCCCGGCTATTTCGGGATGCAGTTGACGGTAGGTGGCCTTTATTTGCTGCACTGCAGCTGCAGCCTGGGGTGTCTTGACAAAACCGACAACACAGCCGCCAAAGCCTCCGCCCATGAAACGGGATCCGAACATGCCTTCAGTCGAGCTGACGATTTGCTGTAAATCATGAATAGGCTGAATACCGCACTCGTATTTTTCCATCGAGCTTTTGCATGATTCATTCATCAACCGGCCGAACTGTTCAACGGCGCCTGATTTCCACGCCATGATCCCGTCAAATACCCGCTGGGACTCACCAAAATAGTGACTGCTTCTTCGGGCTGGAACCGGATCCAGGGCTCCGCAAAACTGCTGATAGTCGTCCACAGATACATCGGATAAAATTTTTGCAGTCTTTTTACCGGCCATGCTTGAGAGCTGCTCTGCTGCAAGACGGCATTCATCGACTCTTGAGTTGTAACCCGATGTGGTCAATTCCCTCGAATGCCCTGAAAAAGCGACGACAATCCGATAGTGGTCATTACCAAGAGGGTCAGCCAGGTAACTGACTGCCTCGCCTTTTGTGTCGATATGCAGCAGGTGATCTTTTTTCCCGAAGACGATGCTTGTCTGGTCAAGAATTCCGTTATTCAGGCCGATGTGCCCTTGTTCCGCCCGCTTTGTCAAATGGACAAGGTCCCATGGTTCCAGATGCAGCGAGTTAACATGGGCTAGTGCACAGAGGTAGGCTAAGAGGACCGAGGCCGAGGAACTGAGCCCGCAGCCGGGAAGCATGCCGTCGAGGATCCCGGCTACCCCTGTTTTTATCTCATACGCCTCTTTCAACGCCAATGCGGCGGCTCGCGGGTAGACTCCCCAGAAGCTTCCGGTGGATTCCGGGATTTCATTCAGGTCAAACGATACATTGCCGGAATAATTTTTGCTGCTCAACCGCACGCTGCTGTCGTTGGAAGCGCAGAATGCCATCAGCGTATAGGCGTTTATTGTCATGCCCAGAACAGGACCGCCCTGGTGGTCTATATGGGCTCCAAGCGGGCAGATACGATATGGCGAGGCAATAACCGTCACTTCTTCAGCCTCTGCGCCATATTCTAGACAGAGGTTCTCTACCAGGCGCACCTTCTGTTGATTGATGTCAGGAAATTCCAACGCTGTTCACCTCGGTATTTAGGGTAGGATGAAAAAATATCTGTTATCTGCCGAGCATTCTGGCGAAGACATCGCCCTGATCCTTGCGGAAGCGGTAGAATACATTCAGGTCCCACCCCACGCAAAAATGTTCTTTCTCTTTTTCATTGCTGTCATTCAGCCTGTCTTGAAATTGCTCTGGTACTTTTTCTCTCAACCAGCAGAGCAGGGATGGTTTACAAACCAGGACAATGGCCCATGTGTGTTTTAGCTCACTATTTTTAGATAGTTTTGAAGAAAAATGACATTGGCTGTTGGGTAGTCCCGCGACTACAACTCATCCTGAATATTTTCTCCTCATTGGGCCAAATTGGGCAGGTAAAGCGTTATGATCGGAAAGGAAATAAGAATGGCAAGGGTCACTATGTCCATCAGGATAAACCATGAAACACCTTTGAAGATCGTATGCAGTTTAACCGTATCCCCGACGGCTCCTTTTATGACATAGACATTGAGCCCAACCGGAGGGGTAACCATTCCGATTTCAAGCATTTTAATCAGCAGAATTCCTGCCCATATCATGTTGATCTGCATCGATTCCATGATGGGAATGATCAGCGGCAGGGTCAGCAGCAATATGCCGATAGAGTCAATAAACATACCAAGGATGATATAAACCACACCGACAGCAATGATGAACCCGATGGCGGAGAGATTGTTGCTGATTATCGTTTCCGTGAGCAGGTCCGGAAGACCGCTGATGGCAAGCATCCGCGTCAGCAGATCCGTGCCGATCATGATCACAAAAATAGTTGCAGTGCCTTCAAGAGCTTTAATTGACGAGGTTTTCAGCAGAGAAAAACTGTAGTTACCTTTGAGAAAAGCGATAACGATCGAGAAAAACGCTCCGACGCTTCCCGCCGCTGTCGGAGAGAAAAAACCGAAGAAAATACCGCCGATGACGATTAAAATCAGTGTCGGCAGGGGCCATATTTCCTTGAATGACTGGGTAAAGCTCTCAAGACTGAATCGGTCTTCCGAGCGGGGGGCGAGCTTCGGGTTGATGATGACCCGGGTGACAATCATTGCGGTATAGATCAGTGCCGAGAGGATGCCGGGTATGATTCCGGCGATGAAAAGAGCACCGATCGGAACATTGGCCGTAACGCCGAGCAGAATCATCAGGATACTTGGCGGGATGAGCGATCCTAACGTTCCTGAGGCTGCTATGACCCCGGTAGCCAGCCCCTTGTTGTAATTGTACTTTAACATCTCAGGTGTGGCGATCTTGGCCATGGCCGACGAGGTGGCGACACTTGATCCTGAGGCGGCTGCAAACAAAGCACACGCACCAACAGACGAGATGGCCAGGTTTCCCGGTACTTTGCATAAAACGATGCGCAAAAAGCGAAACAGACCATTGGTAAGCAGGCCGTCGGTGCAGACGAACCCCATGAGCAGGAACATCGGAACGGCGCTGAAATTCCAGTTACCGATCAAATTGAAGGGAGCAGAAACCAGTAGACTCAGCGCAGCCTGCTCCGAGAGCATGTGGACGATTCCCGCGAAGGCTACGAGGCCAAGCGAGACCCCAATGGGAATATTTACTGCGATCAGGAACAGTCCTGCACAGAGATAGGCTAAGCCGATGTATTCATTTTCCATTGGCAGTGATTCTTATTTATGCGGGTTGTTTCGGAAATTTTGAGCCAAATACAGCATGATCACTGCAATCGCAAACACCAGCCCAAGCGTTACTCCCCATCGTGCAGGCCAGATATAAAAGGTGAAATTGGACATCACCGTCTCCAGGCTTTTCGTTGACTTGATTGCCTGGTTGAAAGCGGCATATGTTAAAAAAGAGTAAAAAAGTGCCGTGAGTAATTTTCCGATAATATTGAAAATTTTCTGAAATTTTGTGCTGAACCGGGCAACGATGAAATCTGCGGAAATATGCGAGTGCTGCTTTTCAAGATAGGGAAGGGTCAGAAAAACCACAAACACCATAAAATAATAAGAGGTGAGCTCGATCGTTCCCTGGATAGGTCTGCCAGCCAGTTTATTGAGGGTGACATCGAGTGTAATCAACAACATCATTGAAAACAATGAACCCACCGCCAAAAACGTTGAGGTCCTGGTAATGATGACGATCAGTTTCTCGGTAACAGGCTTGGCTGACATAGTGCGTTCTGTATGGTCTGGCCCGGTTGCAAGGGTGACGGGCACGGGCGTTTTATCCACAGAGACAGCCGTTTTGCCTGTGTTTCCGACAGAACGTGCCGGAAACACAGGCACAGGCATTGGGCTATCTGTTATTGATTCATCTTAGTTCGGATAGGTGCTGACATCAACCTTGTCATATATTTCGGTCATTAAAATATCTGCGACTGCTTCCGAGTTGTCCCGGTCTACATCAGCGAGCAGTTTAACCCATTTTTCGTAAAGACTCAGAAAGTCGCCAATGAACTTTTCGGGATCGGCAACCATCCCTTTTTCTTTGCCGACAGCGATGGCGCGCTGGATATTGTTAACCTCGAACTCCTTGATAAGATCTGCCATTTCCTGGCTTGGCTCATGGAAGGTGACTCCATGATCTGCAGCTTCTTTCATCACGGTTTCGTTACTGGCTTTGTATTCCTGGTAGATTCGAGGCATGCTCAGGGCGCATGACTTCAGGAACGCTCTTCGTGCAGGGACGTCCATTTTTTCCCACAGGCTGGTGCGAACACCCCACTGCGGCCCGACATAAAAAATGCCCAGAGATATGAGCGTGGTGTGCTGCGACACGTCCCACAGGCTGCGCGCTTTCAGGTCACTCACGGCATTGGCGGCACAATCAAGAATTCCTTTTTCCAGGCCACTGTACATTTCACTGGAGGGCACGTTAACGGGGATTCCGCCCATCTGCTCTACCAGCAAGGCGCTTCCGGCACCGAGTGTGCGGATCTTCTTTCCCTTCATCTCATCGAGCGTGGTGACTTTTTCTTTGCAGAATATTCGATACTCGGGGGTTGAATATGCGCCGGCAAAAAACAGGTTCCACTTCTTGTACTGGTCCTGCAGCTCTTTGTTTGTAAAATTGTACTCGGTAAGCGCTGCCATTATCGCCATGCTATCAGTAAAGTTTGCAGAAAGTTCATGCAATAAATTAGAGACAGGCAGATCGGAAGGCGTATACATTGCCGGGATATGCCCGACCTCAGCAAGGCCATCGCTTACCGCGGTAAGGCTGGCGTTTGGAGGGGCAAGCACTCCTCCGTAGAATACCTTGGCCTCCAGGGCGCCATTGCTCTCTTTTTTTAGAATTTCGGCCCACTCCCCATAGCCGACACCCGACATTGGTACCGCCTTTTCATAAAAGACGTTGGCGTTGAATTTGATGGCCTCGGCGAGAGCCAGCTGCGCTAGAGACACGAAGAAGAGCGTCAACCCAAGGCACAGGATTTTCTGGGATATCGATCGATTAGTTTTCACTGCGGTTTCCTCCATACGGTTATCCTACATTTTAGGGGTTAAGACAACTCCTGGCGTTTCATAAACTGGCCGCCCTTCATGATGATGGGCATATGAACACCTTGTTGAGTCAGGAGCGACAGGTTTTCAAGCGGGTCTCCATTTACGACAATCAGGTCGGCATAACCATTGGCTTTGACCGTGCCGATCAACCCTTCCATTCTGAGCAGTTTTGCGGCGTTATGGGTCGCTGCAGCGATTACCTCCTGAGCCGGGAGAACCTGGCCGCGAATGACAAATTCCTCAGACTGATGGCAATGCATGTCGCCGAGAAGGTCAGTTCCATAAGCCATGGTAAGCCCAGACTCGCGCATGATGGAAAGCGAGTCTATGCCGGCCTTGTGAACCATTTTTACCTTCTCGATGGAATCGGCGGGAAATCCTTTTGCCGCGCCTTCGCTCGCCAGCTTATCGTAGGTGACGAGTGTTGGAACTGCGATTGCGTTGCGACTCGCGGCAAAAAGGGCGGTTTCCTTCTCGATCAGGTTGCAATGCTCGAGGGAATGGACTCCGCACTCCACACAGCGGTGTATAGCCTGATCGGTGTAGAGATGCGCCGATACATAGGTGCCGGCATTAGTTGCCTCTTCGACAACCGCCAACAGCTCCTGCCTTGAGAAACCAAGGAAGTGAATCGGGTCTGTCGGAGAAGCACAGCCGCCGTTTGCCATGATCTTGATGAAATCGGCTCCGCCTTTCAGTTCTTCCCGGGCTGCAAGCCTGATAGCATCCTCGCCGTCGCAGATACGGCCAATTGCGCCCAACGGGATTTTCGGACCAGGGGGAGGGGCATTGTCATAGCGTCCGCGAAAATCACAATGGCCCCCGGTCTGGCTCAAGGCCTTGCCTGAAGTTACCACGCGTGGTGTCGGGAACAGGCCTTCCCTGGTAACCTGAACCAGGCCATGATCGGCACCTCCTACATCGCGCACGGTCGTAAATCCGCGCATCAGCATGTTACGCATGATGCCAAGAGACCGCGCTGTGACAAGTGAGTCGGGCAGGCAGGCATTGGCTCCGAGGTTTGCAAGCGCTGCAATGACGTGGACGTGACAGTCGATGAGTCCGGGCATCAATGTCCGCCCATCAAGATCGATAACCTCGGCCGAAGCGGATTTGAGGCCGGGCCCGACCTCTTTGATCCGGTCATTTTCGATGATCACATCAACCAGATCGCTTTTTTCTGCAGAAGTACCGTCAACTATATGACTGTTTTTAAGAAGTATGTAGTTCATCAGCTATTCTCGATATAAATACATGGCAAGCGGGATTGATGGCGGATCTAATCATTTGCTGCCGATAGAGACGTTCCTGGCAGCGTTTGATTTTATGGGGAAAAAATTCGCCGATGTACAACAACAGTTATACAAAGCAGTAAATTAGTCAAGTATTACCGGAGGAAACAAACGCTGTTCTCCGGCGAAATCAGGTTGTGACAAGAGGCTCAAATTTCGTGCTCCTGACCCCTTTTGCAGGTAACATTTTGCACAGATTAACATGCGGATGGTCTGTCATGTCCGGAAATACTCAGCCGGTGTGTGCTTGAAAAATCGGACATGAGGAGCAGGAGGCAGCAATAATCCGGCATCCGTCAGGGTCATCAGAGGCAAGCTGATATGAAAACCCGGCGGGTATTGCAGCGGCCATCTCTGATTGAAGTTCGATCCTGCAATGAGGTTCCCAGCAGAGTGATACCGCGCCGGAAATCACATAGAGAACGGTCTCGCCTGCATGCATGAAATGAGTCGCTGGTACGGGGCTGTTGCTGAAAAGGAAATAGAGCTCCATAAGGCAGCTTTCTTGTGATGCGGGGGAAAAGATCGGCTTTTTTTGAAGGTGATTCAGGACACTGACCCTGTCATCCAGGGATTTTATGACGATATCTGTTCTTGCCTCCGGCGGGTTTTCAAAGAGGAGCGGGCAGTCATCGCAATAAAAACTGAGCCCTTTCCACAATCCGGTTGTTACGACTGTTCTGTGTCTTGTACCGGGTGGAATGGAAATCGCCTGATACCTGCGCAGGATGAAGTCCTTTCCTCCTGAATTGTTTGTATTACTGCCCTCCAGAGTAAAAACGAGTTCATCTCCCGGATGCGTGTGCGCCTGGCTTGTCGACTGTTTAATGCCGCTTACCGTGCAGAACCTGATAGTACAGTTGTCAGTTGTCACCGGTGAGAAGACAGTTCTTCTCTGAAAATCGTATATTTTTTCTTCTGCTATGGAAAAAATTGATCGAACAACAGGTTGGTTGAACGCTTTGTGTTTTGTCATCTGCTAATAGCAATTGATAAATGATTCGATACGATCCATCGCTTCATCAAGGATCGACCGGTGTCTGGTACAGGCTATCCTAAAGCAGCCTTCTCCGGAGTCCCCAAACGCGTATCCGGGTATTACGACGACTTTTTTCTCCTCAAGGAGCCGGAGGGCAAATGTTCTGGACTGGCGCGTAATCCGGCTGATATCGACAAATACATAGAAGCTCCCTCCGGGCCTGGAGACCCTCACATCTTTCATGGCTGCAAGCCTTGTGCAGACAAGGTCAACACGAGCCGCAAACCGCTCTTTCATCCCCGCCACAACCGACTGGTCAAGATCAAGGGCTGCAATTGCTGCACGCTGGCCGATGCTGCTGGCACATGCCGTGGAATAGTTTACGACCTTGAGCATCTGTTTCATCAAAAACTCAGGACCGTAACAGTATCCAACCCTCCACCCTGTCATTGCATAGTTTTTAGAAAATGACTTTATGATCAAAGAGCGGTCTGCCATTCCCGGCCGTGTGTAGATCGATTCAAGGGGTGGCCCATAAATGATGCGGTCATACACTTCATCGGAGATGACGATGAGATTGTGGCGAATGGCTATTTCGGCTATAGAATCAAGCGTTTTTCCAGGAATAACAGCTCCTGTCGGGTTGTTCGGTGAGTTGAGAATGATTGCCCGGGTTTTCCCGGAGATGGCTTTTTCTATGTTTTCGGGGCGGGGGATAAAATTATCTTCGAGCCTGCAGGAAACCTTGATCGCTGACCCTCCTGCGAAGGCAATGTGTGCCATGTAGTCGGGAAAATGAGGTTCCAGGAGAAGCACATGATCGCCTGGTTCCAGAATCGTCCGAAGAGCTGCTGTCAGGGCACCCATACCGCCATGGGTGATGAGAATTGATGATGGCATCACCCTGATGCCGGTTTCGAGGCTGAGCGTTGTCGACAACTTTTCAATGAGCTCAGGATCGCCCTGGGAAGGGGTATAGTGGGTGTGCCCGTTTCTCGCGTCCTCAAAGGCCTTTTGTGTGATAACCGCAGGCGTGTTGAAATCCGGCTCGCCGATGCCCAGAGAAATTACGCCCTTTTTATGAGCTGCCAGCCCGCTCATTTCGCGTATGACACTATAGCCAAGAGCCTGGACACTTTGTGATATCGCTAAATTTTGCATGGCAATCTTATTTTCCTGTTAGAGACAAACACTTTCTCCAGCCTTGATGACGAAGCGCAATTCCCTGAGATTGGAAACGTTCTGGACGGGGTTTTTCGTGAGAATAATGATATCGGCTTTTTTGCCGATCTCCAGAGACCCGATTTCCTGCTCCATGCCGAGTGCCCCGGCGGCACCGAGTGTGGCGGCTTTCAACGCCTGAAAAGGATTGCATCCATACTCGGCCATATATTCAATTTCGTTGATCAGAGCTCCATGGGGAGTGTTGGGAGAACCGGCATCTGATCCTGAGACGACAGCAACCCCTGAATTCAAGGCAGCTTTAAACGTTTGACGATGAATATCAATGATGCGCTTCGCTTTTTTCACCGCGTACGGGGGAAGACCCTCTCCCTCGGCAATCTGTCTGTATACATAGAGCGTCGGAACCCAGTAGATACGTTTTTCTATCATTTTCTGCATAGCTGCCTGGGTCAGAAAATGCCCGTGTTCAATGGTATCAACCCCTGCTTCAATACAGTTCCATATACCCTCTTCGGATATGGCATGAGCGGCAACTTTGAGCCCGAATCTGTGCGCTTCATCGCAGATTGCCCTGATCTCCTCAACCGTCAGTTCTGCGGTGCCGACATCTTCATTGTCCTGTTTTCCGTAAACGCCGCCCGTTGCCGATAGTTTAATTACCTTTGCACCTCTTGAGACCTGTTTTCGAACAGCTTTTATTACTTCTTCTCTGCCGTCGGCCTGTTCACCCCAGAACGGATCGTGCCCTCCGGTCATTATGATCGTGCAGCCTGATGAAATGATACGCGGCCCTGGCAGGTAGCCATTGGAGATTGCTGCGGCAAGAGAAATGGTCAGGTTGTCGTTTGAGCCCAGATCACGAACACAGGTGATCCCGCTTTCCAGCGTTTTACGCGCATTATATGCCGCACGCAGCAGAGACAGCTGAGGACCCTCCTCTTCGACAGTTTTGACCGGATCAATTCCTCCACTCCAGATCAGATGCGTATGCAGGTCGATTAATCCGGGAAGCGCAAAACAGCCGTCACAATCGATTGTCTGGCAGAGACCAGAACCAGATGGTTTATCCTGGCGGGAAATATCGGCAATAGTGTCGTCGGTGATCACGATGTTTACATTGCTTTCAATTCGATTATTGACGACATCGATCAGGTTGAGTCTTTTTAGAATCGTCTTCACGCTATCCCCTGTTTAAAAAGATAAATATTGCATATCCTGGGAGCCTTTTGCAAAACACCCTTTTCGCTCAACCTCTGCGTTATGCTAAAAAATTTTATCCTCGGAATATCAATTATATGCCTGCGGTAAAACTTTTCGCATGCCTTGATTTTGAACGAAAATCATCATTTTGCAAGAGGCTCCTGGGTGAAATATTTTGTCAGGAAATGCTATGGTAAGGCTGATTGGTTGAGATTATGTTTCTGTTATTACTGTTAAATGAAAGGGAATGCAAGCTCATGGCTATTAGCGAGACCAGTCGATCGGCGGTTGTTTCACTGAGGCCGGATAACATTTCATTTTATTTCTTCCGGCTCACAACATATTATGAAAGGAACATGTATAAATAGTGAGTCGGATTTTTTTTGGAGTAAAATATCATGAAAACCCCGGATCGGATGATGTTGCGTTTCGTCTCTTTGCAACTACTGTGCGGCCTCATTCTATTGTGCGGCACTGCTCTGAGCGCGGCTGCGTCTGCCTGTGCTATTCCGCCGGAGGCCCAACCGGAGGATAGTGCTCATCCCGATACCATTGTTGGAGATGGTACGCCGGAGAGTTGCACGGCGGCGGCTTTTGTTGAAGCTGTTGCGGGTGGCGGGGTCATCACCTTTGACTGCGGGCCCGCTCCGAAGACCATCACGTTGACTGAGACGGCAAAGATTTTCAACAATACGGCCCTGCCGGATATTGTCATCGACGGTGAAAACAAAATTACCCTGAGCGGTGGCGGCCTTGTCCGGATTCTCTATATGAACACCTGTGATCCGAACCAGGTCTGGACCACGTCTCACTGCCAGAATCAGGATCACCCGCGACTTACCGTTCAGAACCTGACATTCAGGGATGGCAACGCGACGGGATTGGCCGGCGATGCGGACCCGGGAGGCGGTGGGGCAATCTTTGTCCGGGGTGGGCGTTTCAAGGTAGTGCACTGCAGGTTTATCAACAATGTTTGTGACAGCACAGGGCCTGATGTCGGCGGTGCCGCGATTCGGGTGTTCAGTCAATACAACAACCAGCCGGTCTCTATTGTTGACAGCGTTTTCGGCGGCGGTGAGGGGCTTGGAAACACCTGCTCCAATGGTGGCGGAATCAGCAGCATCGGCGTTTCCTACAATGTCATAAACAGCCTGTTCAGCCACAACAGGGCGATCGGTTACGGCGCAAACCCGGCAAGAGCCGGAACACCTGGAGGCGGAAGCGGCGGGGCGATCTACAATGACGGCAACACCTTTACCCTCAGCCTTTGCGGCACCGCAATACATGACAATCTGGCCAGCGAAGGCGGGTCAGCCATATTTTTTGTAAGTAACAACCTGACGGGCTCCCTGCAGATTGTGAACTCCGCATTGTCAAACAACCCGAAAGGCACATTCGAGACACCCGGTTATCCGGGAATATTCTACCTTGGCAACGGCGACCCGCAGATTGTCGATTCGATTCTTGCTGGAGACGCAATTCCTGACTACAGAGCCGCTGATGTTAATGGCGATGAGAGATACAGCCTAGCCGAAATCATTTATATCCTTCAGGTGGTGTCCGAGTTCAGGTCCCCGGAATTCTCAGATTATGCGCGAAAAAAAGGTGATATCGTCTACGATCACAATGTCGATATTCTCGATGTGCTCGCCGTCCTCAAGATGCTGGTAAACAAGCAATAAGACCCACAGCCGGCCTCTGACAATCAAGATGTTTGCCGTAAATGCAGGAATGCATTACCATCAGTTCAGATCTCAATTCGTACAGATGCACTGTTGACTGCTAAAAGGGGCTGGCTGCAGAGCCGAAGTGCAGTACATTTTCGAGGCCCGCCCGGGTTGAAGCGGTTTAAAAATTCACAGCGGAGCATACATCATGGAACATCCTTTCAGGCGAGACGTGGTGAAGGTTCTCACCGGGGAACCGGTGATCGAGGGGGCTGGAGTTCATTTGCGCAGAGTCTTTGGTTTTCAGGAGACCTCACTGTTTGATCCATTTCTTCTGCTGGATGACTTCCGCTCCGATTCTCCGGAAGAATTCCTGAGTGGTTTTCCCTGGCATCCGCACAGGGGAATAGAAACAATAACCTATGTCTTGAAAGGTGATGTCGAGCACGGTGACAGCCTGGGAAACACGGGTGTTATTTCCTCAGGTGATGTGCAGTGGATGACAGCGGGCAGCGGAATAATTCATCAGGAGATGCCAAAAGGCGATGGCAATGGTTCGATGCATGGATTTCAGCTCTGGGCCAACCTGCCGTCGAACCAGAAGATGATGAATCCCCGATACAGGGATATCGGCGCAGAAGAGATTCCAGAGGTTGAACTTGAAAATGGAATAAAGATCAAAATTATTGCCGGAGTGGTATCCGGGGTTTCGGGGCCTGTTGACGATATCGTTATAGACCCTGAATATCTTGACTGCCTGCTCCCGCCTGCAGCCCGGTTTATCCACGAAACCAAAAGGGGATATACGGCCCTGCTCTATATAATTGACGGAAAGGGCAGTGTTGCGCAGACGTCTGTTTCAAATGGAACGCTCGTGCTTTTTGGGGACGGCGACGAACTGGCGGTCACGGCCGGCGGGAGCAGCGGGTTGAGGTTTCTGCTGCTCTCTGGCAAGCCCCTGAAAGAGCCTGTCGCCTGGAGAGGCCCGATCGTCATGAACACTCAGCAGGAACTTGAAGAGGCCTTCAGAGAATTGCGGGATGAGACCTTTATTAAACTTCGAAACAGCGAGGGGAGATAAACGGACGGATCATTTTAAGTGATTATAGTATAATACACCGGGAGGCGGCGATGAAAAATGATGATCAGCAACAGTTGAAGAGTCTTCTCTCTATTTTTACCGGCTATCAGGTGGGTGCCGCTCTGGCTGTTCTCCTCGGTATCTTTGTCGTAACCCTCTTTTTCCAGCCTGGTGCTGTTATCCCCTTGATTATCCTGGTATTAGTCATCATTGTTCCCTATTTTTTTATTACAAAATAAGGCAAAGACCATCCGCTTTAGTTCGGGGGACAGTATATTTAATTGCTGCTTTCCCTGATTCCATTTCTTTTTTGACGTTCATTTTACTGGCAGCTGGTCAGCAAGCAGTAGCATTACAGAAACTCAATATAACCATCACCAGCGTTAATTTCAGAACAGGTCTGCTGCCTGCTGCCTCTGCTCCCAGGGCCGGTATTGAAAAGCCCATGGCCAGCAAAATTATTAACATGCCGACCCTGTGACGTGATTATCGATAGCTTTGAAGATGTGTATACTGTCCCCGGAACTGCCGGAACTGCCGGAACTGTGGGAAGTTGTGTATGGAATTGTCACTTGCGGACGTTATTTTTTGCCCTTGTGCTTTCTGTCTCTGTAGAAAAGTCTTTTTCCGCTGGAGCCTTCTATTTCCATCTGTTTGATGTCAAAGAGTTCCGTTACTTCTATCATTTTTGAAAGCTTTTCATAGCCGTAATTCCTGGAGTCAAAGTCAGGGTACTGTCTCTTGATCAGCGATCCGCTTGCCGACAAGGATGCCCAGCCGTTGTCATCCGAACATTCCTCTGCGGCGTTGCGAAGGATGCTGATCAGTTTTGCGTCCATGCAGAGCTGCTGACGGGTGTATTTTTTTGATGCTCTGGGCAGGCTTATTTCATGGCCGGCGGTATTGACAGCTGTCTCGGTCTCTTCGGAATCAAGCGTTTTGAGAACGTCGATATAGATGAAGTCGTCACAGGCATTCCTGAAGCCGACCGGGGTTTTCCGCTCGCCGACACCGTATACGAAAATTTGAGATTCTTTTAACCTGGTGGCCAGTTTCGTGAAGTCACTGTCGCTTGATATCAGGGCGAAGGCATTGAATTTTTCCGAGTACAGCAGATCCATTGCGTCAATAATCATTGCCGCATCAGATGAATTTTTGCCCTGGGTATAGGAAAATTGCTGAATCGGCTGGATTGCCAGCTCGTTCATGGTCTGTTTCCAGTTTTTCAGGTGCGGCGAACTCCAGTCGCCATAGGCTCTTTTTACGATGACATAACCATTTTTTGAAATCTCGGTAAGAATTGCTTCCAGAGAAGATAGCTGGGTATTTTCAGCATCGATGAGAATTGCGATCTTCTTTTCCTTATTGCTCATAGGCACCTGTTGGGGCTGAGGATATACTGACCGAGCTGCTTGAGATTTTGTACTGATAGCTGATCTTATCGAATTCAATGACAATTACAACTTGAAAATTCTGGCCTTTGAGCAAATAAACGTTTAAAGGTGAAGAAGTACTGACGATTTACGTTTAAACGATAACCTTTTAGCCTCTTCATGGGGTACGAAGATGTATAAATATCTTTTTGGTCCTGTCCCCTCAAGACGACTGGGTATTTCCCTGGGAGTGGATCTCGTTCCCCACAAGACCTGTACACTCGACTGTATCTATTGTGAATGCGGCGAGACAACCAATCTCACCGTCGACAGACGGGAGTATGTTCCGGTAGATGAGGTGATAAAAGAACTCGACGATTATTTCAGGAACCACCCCGATCCCGACTACATTACCTTTTCAGGGGCAGGCGAGCCCTGCCTCAACGCTCGTATCGGCGATGTGCTTGCCTTTATCCGTGAACGCAAACCTGATATCTCCATTGCCGTCCTGACCAACGGTACCCTATTTAATCGTGAGGATGTCAGAAACGAGCTTCTCGGCGCCGATCTTGTCATGCCGTCCCTTGATGCGGCGTCTGTCCAGGCGCTGCAGAAGGTAAACAGGCCCCATGAGTCGCTTGATTTGGAGACATACATTGACGGACTGGCTGCCTTCAGCTCAGAATTCAAAGGAAAGCTGGCACTCGAGATATTTATCCTGCCCGGATGCAACAACACAGATAGAGAACTTGCGGTTCTGAAGGATGCGGTTGAGAGAATCAGGCCTGATATCATCCAGCTCAACACCCTGGACCGCCCCGGGGTGATTTCCGCGATTGACCGTGCAACAGCGGAGGAACTCGAATCTGTTGCCGCCTTTTTCGAACCGTTTGAGGTGGAAATTATTGCAGCAGCGCCCCTGCGAAAGGGGCTGGACTCCTATCGAAAAGATATGGAGTCAGCGATTCTTGAAACGGTGCTGCGAAGACCGTGTACGCTGGATGATCTCGCTGCAATACTGGGGTCCCGTGTAAATGAGATAAACAAGTATCTGGGCAGCCTTGAGGAGGCGAACAAAATAGAACACGTTCGTTTGGACAGAGGGCTTTTTTACCAGGCGAAAAATAAATTCAGCGGGAATTAAACAGGCATCAAAAACACAGGTATCTTTCATGTAATACATGGTTCCACTCATCCTGTATGATTCCAAATCTGAAGATCCTTCAGATGAGGCGGTGAAATGGCGTTATCCTTTATGGAAGGCAATGAGGCGTTGGCCAGGGGGGCAATTGCCGCCGGTTGTAATTTTTTTGCAGGGTACCCGATCACGCCGGCGACGACGATCTTCAACAACATGCTGAAGATGCTGCCCGGCCAGGGCGGCATCTGCCTGCAGGGAGAAGATGAGATTGCCTCCATCGGCTATTGTATCGGGGCGTCCATGGCTGGGAAAAAAGCACTCACGGCAACCTCTGGCCCGGGGATAAGCCTTTACAGCGAGCAGATTTCTTTTGCCATCGGCAGCGAGACACCACTGGTTATCGCAGATGTTCAACGGCTCGGCCCTTCGACGGGTTCTGCCACCAAGGGGGCCGACAGCGACATCCAGTTCCTGAGATGGGGAAGCACCGGAGGGGTGCCGGTAATTGTTCTTGCGCCAAGAGACGTGCGTGACTGTTATCTTCTTGCCGTGCATGCCTTTAACTTTGCCGAAGAATTCAGGTGCCCGGTTTTCATTGCCTCAAACAAGGAAATCGGCCTGACCAAGCAGAGTATTGATCTTGACGGTCTCAGTCTGCCACCGATTATCAACAGGAGATTGTTTGCCGGAACGACTTATCTGCCTTTTGCAGCAGCACCCGGGGAGTCACCTCCATTTCTTCCCATTGGCGGCAGGACCCTGGTGCGGATCACATCGTCGACCCACGGTGCGGATGGTTTTATTACCAACGATCCGCAGGAAATCGCCCGGAATCAGGAGCGGCTGCGGGGAAAAATCGAGAGTGCCTGTGAGCGGATCACCCTTTTTGAGGAAGACATAAAGGACGACTCAGAAATCCTGATTATCAGTTATGGTGTTACCTCCTGCGCAGTTGATGACGCTGTTGTAATCCTTGCGCGAAGTGCTGTCACTGTTTCAACGCTTGTACTGAAAACGCTGTGGCCGGTGCCTGAGCAGCTGCTGCGTGAAAAAGCGCGTCCGTTTCGCCGCATCGTTGTCTTCGAAATGAACCTGGGACAGTATATCCGGGAGATCAGAAGAGTTCTCGGTGATAAAGCGGTTGAATTTTACGGGCAGATGGATGGTGTGCTGATATCACCCCGGAAGATCGTCGAGGTGATTGCCAATGGCTAGTTTTCTGAACAAGAATCGACCCCCTGTTTACTGTCCGGGCTGCACGCATGCAACGATCACCGCCAGACTCGACAAAGCCATGGTCAATCTCGGCCTGCAGGCCGACAGGACCGTCATTGTCACCGACATCGGCTGCTCCGGGCTCTTTGATACCTTTTTTAATGTTCATGCCGTCCACGGCATCCATGGGCGGGCCCTGACCTATGCAACCGGGCTCAAGCTCGCCGACCCCGGACTCACGGTTATTGTCACCATGGGTGACGGCGGCCTGGGGATTGGCGGCGCACATGTTCTTTCGGCATGCAGGCGGAACCTGGATATCACCCTGCTCGTCTTGAATAATTTCAACTTCGGGATGACCGGAGGACAGTTCTCTTCGACAACTCCTACCCAGGCTGTGGTGAGTACGGATTTTCTCAATCAGGCAGAGAGCCCGATCGATATCTGCGCAATCGCTGAAAGTGCAGGGGCGACCTATGTGGCGAGATGCTCCGGACTGGATCGGGATCTCTCTGAGCAGATAGCGCGTGCTGTCAGCCACCACGGCTTTGCGCTTGTTGAGACCCTTGGCCTGTGCACCGGCCGATACACAAAAAACAATCGACTGACCCCTGCCATGCTTGAGCAGCTGAAAGCAGACATGGCACCAACCCCGGGGGTGGTCATTAAGAATCAGAGACCGGAGTACGGAGGCCGATACCTGGAACTGTCCCGCAAGAGCAGCGCCTTTCCTGCTCCGCTCAGGGTCGAAAAAAAAATTGATCTCCCTGATTACCGGCGCCACGGAGTGGCAATACTCGGCAGCGCCGGGATGCGCATTGTCACTGCGGGCGATATTGTCTGTTACGCCGGGATGGCAGCCGGCATGAATGTGTCGATGAAAAGCGACTACGACATAACCGTTCTCCGGGGGCCATCCGTGAGCGAGATTTTGATTTCTCCTTTTAAAACCGGCTATTCGGGGCTGGATTCACCAACGGTTCTGCTCGCCTTGAGTGATGAAGGTGTGCAGCGGCGCAGATCTGTTTTTGCACGGTTGCAGCCCGATAGTTACATTATAAGAGAGCAAGCTGTCATGCTGCCTGAAACAGCTGCCACAATCTTTGCTGTTGATTTCAGCAGGCGAAAGATAAAAAAGCAGGACTGGGCTCTTGCAGCCGTTGCCGTCATGGCTAAAAAAACCGGGGTTATCAACCGGGACATGCTGCAACTGGCCATGCAATCAAGATTTACAGGAAAATCCTATATGGAAGGAATGGGGATAATCGATACCATTTATAACGACGGCGCCATCTAGCAGGGAGGACGTGTGATGGACATGTTACGCGCTCTGGGAATAAAAGATATCAATCCGGGAGCCTCGACCGGTCTCGACTGGCATAGTGATGAGCAGTCTGGCAATCTTGAGGTGTTTTCCCCGGTTGACGGCCGCCTGCTCGGCTCTGTGGCCCTGGCTTCAGAGCAGGATTATCGAACCTGCGCAGCAGCTGCTTCAAAAGCGTTTGCCTCCTGGCGAAAGGTGCCGCCCCCCAGGCGGGGAGAAGTGGTTCGTCAGGCAGGCGATGCCCTGCGCGCCAGGAAAAGAGAACTCGGCACGCTGATATCCTGGGAAGTTGGGAAATCCCTGCAGGAAGGGTTGGGCGAGGTGCAGGAGATGATCGATATCTGTGATTTCGCCGTCGGCCAGTCGCGGCAGCTCTATGGTTTCACGATGGCTTCGGAGCGACAGGAGCATCGTCTCTATGACCAGTACCACCCACTTGGGGTGGTGGGAATCATCAGTGCCTTCAATTTTCCGGCTGCAGTCTGGTCATGGAACGCGATGCTGGCTGTGGTCTGCGGTGATACCTGCCTGTGGAAGCCATCGTCAAAAACGCCGCTGACGGCAATTGCCATCCAGCATATCCTCGCCCCGGTGATCAGGGAAAACAACCTTCCTGAAGGCATTTTCAACCTGGTTATCGGCCCGGGGTCAACCGTGGGTGAGCTGCTGCTTCACGACCCTGATGTTTCTCTGGTATCCATCACCGGTTCCACCCCCGTCGGGCGGCGTGGAGCGGAGGTGGTTGCGTCACGCTTTGGCAGGTGCATTCTGGAGCTTGGCGGCAACAATGCCATTATCCTGACCCCGCAGGCTAACCTTGAGTTGGCGATTCCCTCAATCGTTTTCTCGGCGGTAGGCACTGCCGGTCAGCGGTGTACGACTGCCCGGCGGCTTATCGTCCACGAGTCGATATACGAGACGGTCAAGACGGCGCTTACCAGAGCGTACGCTTCAGTCCGGATCGGCTCACCTCTTGATGAGGACAATCATGTCGGTCCGTTGATCGACACATCGGCAGTGACTGCCTACCGGCAGGCGCTCGATGAGCTGCAGGCTCAGGGCGGAACAGTCATCTGCGGCGGGGCTGTTCTTGGTGGACCCGGTTTTGAGTCCGGATGCTACGTGGAACCGGTGATTGCCGAGGCGGAAAACGACTACCCGGTTGTCCGGCGGGAGACCTTTGCACCCATTCTCTACCTGATCAGGTATCGTGGAGGAATAGAAAACAGTATCGCCATCCAGAATGATGTTGCCCAGGGGCTGTCTTCTGCTGTTTTTACACAAAATATCAGGGAGGCCGAGCTCTTTATCTCGGCAGTTGGCTCCGACTGCGGTATCGCCAACGTCAATATCGGTACTTCCGGCGCCGAAATCGGCGGGGCTTTCGGCGGTGAAAAAGAAACCGGCGGCGGCAGGGAGTCGGGATCGGATGCCTGGAAAAGCTATATGCGCCGGCAGACCAATACCATTAATTACGGCACCGCGGCGCCGCTTGCCCAGGGCATCAGGTTCGAACTGTAGAATAATTATGTTGCTCAACGTTCACCCTCAAGGAGTCATCGCATGCAGACCACGAGCGAATTAACTGATTATATGAATTTCAGCACGCTTCTGGATGATGAAGAAAAGCTGGTCAGGGAAACTGCCCGCAGTTTTGTCAATGAGCAGGTTATGCCGATCATTGACGGCTGTGCCCAGGAAGAACGTTTTCCCCGCCACCTCGTTCCGGTTATGGGTGAGCTGGGCTTTTTCGGCCCGACCTTGCCTGAGAAATATGGGTGTGCCGGGCTCTCCAATGTTGCTTACGGGCTGCTGATGTATGAGCTCGAGCGCGGCGATTCCGCATTGCGGAGCATGGCATCCGTCCAGGGGTCACTGGTGATGTATCCGATTTATACGTTTGGTAATGAGGCACAGAAAGAACACTGGCTCCCCCGGATGGCAAGCGGTGAGATCATCGGCTGTTTTGGCTTGACCGAACCCGACCATGGCTCCAACCCGGCCGGCATGCGCGCAAAGGCTGCCCGTGAACCCGGCGGCAAGTGGCGGCTGAACGGCACCAAGATGTGGATAACCAACGGAAGCCTGGCTGATGTTGCCCTGGTCTGGGCCAAAACGGAGGAGGGAATCCGTGGTTTTCTGGTGGAAAAAGACACCCCCGGTTTTTCAGCGCCGCAGATGAAAGGCAAGTGGAGCCTGCGGGCATCGGTTACCTCTGAACTTATCCTCGATAATGTGCTGGTCGATGAAGAAAAGAGTCTTCTGCCGGGAGTGACCGGCATCAAGGGCCCGCTTCAGTGTCTGACCCAGGCCCGCTACGGTATTGCCTGGGGCGTGCTCGGTGCGGCTGACAACTGCTACCAGACAGCGCTTGAGTACGCAAAGGAACGAATTCAGTTTGAGAAACCGATTGCCGCTTTCCAGCTCCAGCAGAAGAAACTGACCGAGATGGTCACCGAACTGACAAAAGGGCAGCTCCTGGCACTGCAGCTTGGAAGATTGAAAGATCAGGGGATATGCAGCCCCGCCCAGGTTTCGATGGCTAAAATGAACAACGTCGCCATTGCTCTTGAAATCTGCCGGACGGCCCGTACAATACTCGGTGCCAACGGGATCATGGGGGAGTATCCGATCATGCGCCATGCCAATAATCTGGAGTCGGTTTACACCTATGAGGGCACCCATGACATGCATACCCTTATTGTCGGCCAGGAGATAACGGGAATTGCTGCCTATCGCTAGGAGCGTGTCGGAGAAAGTCGTTTCAGACGCTGAGGAGGAAACCGGTGATGAAGCGTATAACGTCAGTAGTTGTGCTCGGACTCGGGAAGGTCGGTTATCTGGTTGGAACGCTGCTCCAAGAAACTGGGTTTGCGGTTTTGGGCGGCGATGTGAACCCCGTCGCCTCGGCCCCTTTTCCAGTCAAAAGAATCGATGTCACCAGTGAAGCTGAGTTGACCAAAGCCCTTGACGGCAACGATGCTGTGGTCTCCTGTCTGCCCTACAGCTTCAATCTCGGGGTAGCCCGGGTTGCAGCACAGAGCGGTACGCACTATTTTGATCTCACCGAAGATATCGCAACTACAAACGGGATCAGGGAGTTGAGCCGGAGCGCGCCCTGTGTTATGGCTCCGCAATGTGGCCTGGCCCCCGGTTTTATTGCTATTGTCGGGGCATCTCTTGCCTTAAGATTCGACACGATCAGGTCGATCAGGCTGCGGGTCGGTGCCTTGCCGAAACATCCCACCGGTCTGCTCGGCTATGCTTTCAACTGGTCTCCTGAAGGGGTGGTCAACGAGTATCTCAACGATTGCGAGGTGATTGAAAACGGGGTGCGAAAGTGGGTGTCACCGCTTGAATGGCTTGAAAAGATCGTCATTGACGGTCTTCAGCTGGAGGCGTTTACCACCTCGGGCGGGCTGGGGACAATGTGTGAAACCTATGAGGGGCGGGTTGAGAATCTTGACTACAAATCGATTCGCTATCCGGGGCATGCCGCGTTGATGAACTTTTTTCTGCACGAGTTACTGATGCGCGAAAACAGGGCGGAGGCAGGCAGAATACTGGTGAACGCGAAACCACCGGTGAACGATGATGTCGTCTATATCCACGCCTCGGTGGAGGGCATAAGAGCAGGACAGCTTTCCCGGGAAGAATTTGTCAGGACCTACTCCCCACTCAAGATCGCCGGGAGCAAACAAAGAACAATCGCCTGGACAACAGCTGCCTCGATCTCGGCATCGGTTGAGCTGGTGAGTAACGGGTCGTTGGCGGAAAAGGGGTTTCTCAGGCAGGAGACGATTCCACTGGCCGCCTTCCTTGCTACCCGTAATGGTCGTCTGTATGCCGGAAAAGTTCATGGCGGCAAAGGACAGCCGTAATCTCTGCTGATCGAGTGTGATTTGTCTTTTGTCCTATGGGGTTGAGTCCGCCTGGATTGCTGGATGGGAAGCTGTCTTGCCAAGATGGGCTGCCCTTCTGAGTCGGGTCGATTCAAATCGTAAGGCGGCAGCGCAGTAACCGGCAAGTACTCCGTTTGAATGGTTCAGGTTCAGTTCCAGTGATGAGCTTGATATCAGGCGTGTTGCGCAGGATCGATCAACGATAATGGAATCGAAGTATCTGTCTTCAGGATAACGATTGCTGTTGTCAAGCCAGCGGGTGTCGAAGCTGAGTGTAAATGACTTCAGCTGAGACCAGACATTTTCAGCAATTCCATAGAGAATGACCTGCTCCCGGTCTTCACCTGGAGCTTCTTTTTCATAAAAGAGGATTTCCAGCCGAGCAGTGCCGAAGGTGTTATATTGTGCATGCTGGTGAGCAATAAACCTGGTTATTTCTATCTCAAGACCTTTGTCTTCTGGGAGAATTAGCTGTTTAAGGTACTCACTGACAATCCGTATTGAGGCCGGTTCAGAGTGTCCGGATAGCATTTTTGATTCTTTTGAGAGATACATGGTATTCATCTTGAACTCCTCCCTGTCTGGAATTGTGTCATTGCGAAAACGGGATACCCCTTTCGGGCTGCGGTCCTGTCTCTTCTCCTGAGCCTCTGAAATAATCACGACAATTGCCGGTTAAGCCATTGCGTGTATGGTAGCCCAGGCTTCTGACCAATTTCTTACAACAGGTATGGCGTTATGGAAGTAACGGTGCCGGGATTGAAACGAACATGAAGAGGCGGGCATCCTGCAGGCATCCTTTCAAGAGGCTGTCGTCGCTGTTGTGAGTGGCGGGGCAGCCTCTTGCTGTCATGGATGCCATATAGTCCCGCCTGTTTTCTGTTAACAGATTACTGGCCGGTGAGCACCTGCAGAACTGCAATGATATCATTGAGGGTGTATTCTGTGGAACCCGCTGCAAGGGCAATGAGCATCTCGATCGCATCACCTAATTCAACTCGTTCCGGTGTTGCCGGCAGATAGAAAAGGGGACCCCAGTCGATAGCCGGGTATCCGTTCCAGGGAACTGCCCTGATGGACAGCGCATAGGGATGTGCAGATTCTTTCGTAAAAGAGAATTCCGGTTCTGCGCCCAATGGGGTAACCGTCGAATCAATGATCTCCATTGCGTCTGCGACCTGTATGTCATCAACCAGCAGACCGCACTGTGCTCCGGTGCAGTTATAAAAGGATCCGCCTTCAAAATGATAGAGAAAACGGATACGTATGATCGAGTTGATGAAGGGTGCAAGCGAGATGGAGCGGGGGCTGAAGCTGCTCTGTCCGGAGCCGTTTGAGCCGCTTTCGGAATAGAGGGTCAGCCAACTCCTGCCATCGTCGAGGCTGATCTGAACCATCACTGTCTCGTCATCCGTCGCATAGCCAAGACGCGATGAGAACATGAGCGCACTCGTCTCAGAGGGGATAAAATAGCTGTCCAGTTCAAATGATTCCGATTCTGCTGCCGGGTGGGCGAGGTGCAGTGAAAAATTTCCTGACGCACTGGTAGAGGCGGTGAGAAGGTCATAGGAAGCATTGGTGTTGTCAACAAGAGCGGACGCACCCTGCTCCCCTCCTTCAAAATAACTTCCCTCCTGCACAACAGTCTGTAGAAGTTCGTAACTTTCTGCTATTGAAACCGTCGTGAAGGTGTAACTGGTCGGTTGTCCCGGTGCAGGATACAGGGGGCCGTCGATGACAGCGTATTCCTCGTCATCCGAGCTTGTCGCTGGGTCTATAATTGTTACATCGTAGGAAAAATCGACCGGGGTTCCGCCGATAGTTACATCAGTGATCTCTACCGTATACGCCGTATCTTCACCGGGCTGAGGCCATCTGGCATTCCACTGGTCAGGATCCAGGCCGTCAGCAGCCCAGACAATAGTGTTTTCTCCATAACCTGAGGCCAGTGGCTGGATCTCAACCGGTCTCGGGCTCCCGTTGCTGCTCATGGAGACCGAAGCATTACTGAAATCCGCCCCCGGGTAGGAGAAAGACCAGCGTGGAGAGACAACGGTATAGGGGACGTAGCCCGGCGGCGGCCAGGCAACGTATCCTTCGCGTGTTGCAGGTCTTGTGCTGTTGTAACGTCCATCCATCACCCAGAGCGCGTTGGCGGAGTAATAGCCTGATGATGACGGCACGTCGCCGGTGCCCATTTCCTCTGTCTGGGGATAGAGGATCCACCTGCGGTGGCCGGCAGCCGTATTGTAGGCTCCGTTGTCCCGCATTTGACCGTCCACTGCAGCCCAACCGTAATTCCCCAGTGAAAGGTTTGATCTGGAAGCCGCTTCTGCGCCATCGGCCGTATAGCAGGTCCAACTCGTTGGAGGGGCGTGGTCAAGATCGCCGTTATTGCTCATCATCAGGGCGGCCTGTTGGGCTTTGTCATTGTAGCCGGCAGAGAACGATATGTCCGAGGGCACTCCGGCCATGGCCCTGAAGTAGTTTATCCTGACAAGAACACTGTTCTTGAATTCGGCGCTGGTATCTCCTTCGCTGCAGGCTGCAATATCCCCGGTCCATCCGCTTACGATCGATGATGAGGCCAGGTAGACACTGTTGTAGAAGGCACGCGACCACTGCCGGCTGGAAGGATCAATCGCCCATCCCCCGGTCCGGTCTGCCGGTATTTCATAGGTGTCGTAGAGGAGCCTGGGAAAAGATGGATCGAGTTCCAGCTGCCGGGGTGGTTCTCCCAGCCGGGGATAATCGCGCCGGGAAACGAGTTCAGCACCACTGCTGCTATGAACAGAAGGCAAAAGAGAGAGGGTGATGATAAGCGCTGTCGCCAGCAGAATTTTTGAGATGTGCATGATCCTTTGGATGGTTGCTGGAGAGTGATTACTGTAAAGCCGATACAGACATCCTGGGCATCGGCAATCCGAAAGCCTGTACCACTAGGTTATCCTCATCTCTTCTCGTTTGCAAATTTTGGCCGGAAGAAATTCTGGAAAGAGTGAGCACAGGAGCCAATCCATACATATCATATGCTTTTCAATCAGGGAAAAATCATGAAAAAACCGTTAAATACCTGACAATTGACGGATAGATATGATACAAGGTAAGAAATTGGAGTATAGTTTCGGCAATATGTGTAACAAAACCAGCCTGGCACTATCCGCTTTGCCGGTAAGAGCGGTCGGGCCTTTTTTGTTTGAGACACTCGTGATAACATCGATTGCAGACAGTTGCATAGAAACAGGCAGGTACGATTGTGATAGGTAAGACAAAAGAATTCAAGGTCTTTAATAAGCGCTTTCAATTCAGGTGTCCGCTCTGCGGAGCCAGGAGGAGTTTTTTTATCAGTAATCTCCGCAGGAAAAATATAAAATGTTTTAATTGTGGAGAAAGCATACGATGTCTGTTCAACCGCCGGACTGACAAGCGGAATTACCAGAGCGGTAAGATTGTATTGATCACCCGGGCTGGAAAGGAAGTTGAGGTTTACCTCAAGGATTTATCATCCAGGGGTGCAGGCGTGGAGATTCCGGCGGGCGTTCCGGTAAGTTTTCTCTCGGTTGGAGAGGAGATTTCCTTGAAATGTAACTGGAATTCGCAGCTCATTACAAACAGACGGTTTGTCGTTCAGAACATAAACGGGCAGCAGATAGGGGTGAAGAAAGCGTATCGCTCGTGAAGATCAGCAGCCAGCGCAGTTTTGTGGAAGCAGATGGGAACTGCCTGATAAAACAGCTAAACCAACAGGTGAGCAAGAGAATTAATGGATACATCACAGCGTTTAAGAACAAGAATCAGGTATTCGGCCCATGCCTTGATCAAATCAGGTACAAAGGGAATCAGCAAAGGTATTGTCCGGGATGTCAGTATTGATTCCATTTATCTCGAGTGTCAATCCAGGCTCAATGTCAACGATGAAGTCAGCCTGGAAATCATTCTGCTTGGAAACGAGAGCGAGCTGATTATTAAGACGGCGGCCCGTGTTGTAAGAAAAGATCATGACGGCATCGCCCTGAATTTCCATAAACCGCTGGAATGGTGGCCAGTTTTCTCACAATTTCCTTTTCATCAGGTGGAACAGGAACGACGCGGCTGAAAGGTCACAACTGGTTTGAGCCCCTGCCGGAGTGTTGAAAAAGCGGCCCCTACCAGATACCGGACCATGATGCGGGGGCATCATGGTCCGATCCTTCGATAATCTCTGAATTGTTGTGATTATTCTATCACTGCAGATACTTAAGCACTGTCTCCAGGCTGTCCTTGGCATCACCAAACAGCATCCTTGTGTTTTCCTTGTAGAAGAGCGGGTTTGATACTCCTGCGTAACCGGTTGCCATTGAGCGCTTCAGGACGACAGTGGTTTCGCCCTTCCAGCATTCAAGCACCGGCATCCCGGCTATCGGGCTGTCCGGTACTTCCTGAGCTGCAGGATTGACGATGTCATTGGCTCCAATGACGATGGAGACATCAACGTTCGGGAAATCCTCGTTGATCTCGTCAAGCTCAAAGACGATGTCATAGGGGACCTTTGCTTCTGCCAGCAGCACGTTCATATGGCCCGGCATGCGCCCGGCCACCGGGTGGATGCCAAAGCGGACATTGATCTTCTTTTCACGCAGCTTGCGGGTGATGTCGTTTACGGTGTGCTGTGCCTGGGCGACCGCCATGCCGTAGCCCGGAATGATCATGACTTCTTTGGCATCAAGGAGCAGCTCCGCCACTTCCGCCCCTTCGACAGCGATAATTTCTCCCTGCTCTCCCTCCGGTGCGGCAACGGTTTCGCCCCCCGACGTACCGAATCCTCCGGCGATGACGGCGATGAACTTTCTGTTCATTGCACGGCACATGATGTAGCTGAGGATTGCACCGCTGCTGCCGACCAGGGCGCCAACAACGATCAGCAGGTCATTGCTCAGCATAAAGCCGGTGGCCGCGGCCGCCCAGCCCGAATAGCTGTTCAGCATCGAGACCACGACCGGCATGTCGGCCCCGCCGATCGCCATGACCATATGGACACCGAAAGCAAAAGCGACAAGGGTCATCAGAACCAGGGGAAGGGTGCCGCCGCCTGCCGCAGACTGGCCGATAAATACAAAGCAGAGCCAGACGGAGAGTACCAGCAGGCCAAGATTGAGCCAGTGGCGGGCGGGAAGGAGCAGCGGCTTGCCGCTGATCCTGGCGCTGAGCTTGAGAAAGGCGATGACGGAACCGGTAAAGGTCAGGCCACCGATCAATATGCCGAGATAGGTCTCAACATCATGGATTGTCTTGTCCACGCCGGTTAAAACAGTTGTGTGGTCGAGGAAGTTGGCAAAACCGACAAAGACCGCAGCCAGTCCAACCAGGCTGTGCAGTATGGCAACCAGCTCCGGCATCTGGGTCATTTCTACCTTTCTGGCAAGGATCAGTCCGATCGTGCCACCGATGAGCATCGCCGGGAACAGGATAAAATAGTTGCCGGAGACGATTCCGATTACGGTTGCCAGCAGTGCCAGGGCCATTCCAAGGATGCCGTAGAGATTTCCCCGCCGGGCGCTTTCCTGGTTGCTCAGTCCTCCCAGTGCCAGGATGAACATGACCATCGCAAAGATATAGGCCGAGGTTACGATACCGGGTGACATCTGTTTTCTCCTATTTTCTGAACATCGAAAGCATCCGCTGGGTCACCGCGAAGCCTCCGAAAATATTGATGCTGGTAATCAGAACTGAAATTCCGGCAAGGAAGATGATCAACGCGCTATCTGATGATATCTGCAGAAGTGCACCGATGATAATGATCGAGCTGATGGCATTGGTAACGCTCATCAGCGGCGTGTGCAGGGACGGGGTGACATTCCAGATAACCATGTAGCCGACAAAACAGGCTAACACAAAGACGGTGAAATGGGACATGAATGCAGGCGGTGCGACACTCCCGACAGCAAACAGGGAAATCACGCCCGCTCCGATGGCAATCAACGGTCCCAGAGAGCTTTTCTTTTCCGGTTTAACCGCTGCAGCAGCCAACGGCGGCTTTTTAACAGGGGCCGCCGAAAGCTTGGGCGCCGGTGGCGGCCAGGTTATCTCGCCGTCTTTGATGACGGTTGCCCCGCGCATGATTTCATCATCCATGTCAATGACCAGTTTTCCGTCTTTTCCAGGGGTCAGGTCAGTGAGCAGGTGGCGCAGATTGTTGGCGTAAAGCTGGCTGGACTGGGTCGCAAGCCTTGAGGGCAGGTCGGTATAACCGATGATGGTAACACCGTACCTGATCACCACCTTGTCGGCTTCGCTAAGCTTACAGTTACCGCCCATCTCTGCTGCCAGGTCAACGATGACACTGCCTTCCTTCATGCTCTCCACCATATCCTCGGTGATCAGCTCAGGTGCCGGCCGACCGGGAATCAGCGCAGTGGTGATGATGATATCCACTTCCTTTGCCTGTTCGGCAAAAAGAGCCATTTCCGCCTTGATGAATTCATCGCTCATCACCTTGGCATAGCCGCCTTCGCCGCTGCCGTCCTCATCGGCAAAATCAAGCAGCAGGAACTCACCATCCATCGATTCAACCTGCTCCTTCACTTCGGGGCGGGTGTCAAAGGCGCGAACGATGGCACCCATGCTCCTGGCTGCTCCGATCGCAGAGAGCCCTGCTACTCCGGCCCCGATTACCAGGACTTTGGCAGGTGGAATTTTACCTGCTGCGGTGATCTGGCCCGTAAAGAATCTGCCGAAGTGCTGGGCGGATTCAACAACGGCCCGATAGCCTGCGATGTTGGCCATCGAACTCAAGGCATCCATTTTCTGCGCCCTTGATATGCGCGGTATTGAGTCCATGGCAAGAACGGATATATTACTGGTCGACAACCGTTCCATCAGCTTCTCATTCTGTCCCGGCTGGACAAAGCTGATCAGCGTCTGGCCCTCACGGAGCAGAGAGGTCTCATCCTGACCACCGTTGTCGCCCGTTCCCGGTGCCCTCACTTTGAGTATGATGTCGCACTGTTCATAGAGCGACTTGACATCGTCAATGATTGTCACCCCTGCGTCCCGGTAATTGCCGTCGGTAAATTTGGCATTTGCTCCGGCACCCGCTTCGACAGCCACCTCGTAGCCAAGTTTTTGCAGCAGCATGGCGACCTCAGGTGTCGTTGCGACACGATGTTCACCCTGGTGCGTCTCTTTTGGTACCCCGATCCGCATAATTAATCTCCTCTCCTACAGGATACTGAATGATTATCTGAGCGTAATGAGTTTGGGGTATAGAAATAATCACGATCTGTGAAAACACACCGTTGTTCCAAAAAAAAAGCGATCAACCCCGAAAATAATGAAACCTCCGCAAACACTCCGCACCGCTCAGCGATGGAGCTCAGAGCTGTTTCTGCTAAATACCGCCTGTTCTATCGTGTCGCAAGCGATATGGGGGTAGAACAGAGGCCTGGGGTTTGTCAGCGCAGAAATTCGACGACACGCTCTATAAGTTGTTCAGGTTGTTCACTGTGCAGCAAGTGTCCCGCATCATCTATTCCTGCAACTGTTGAGTCCGGGAAGAAAAACTGCCGGTCCGGCTCGTGTTCGGCAAGATAATAGGATGAACGATTACCTTTTACAAAGAGTGTTTCTACCGGGCAGGGGGCATAGATTGACAGCTCTTCCAGGCCGATATGGATATGGTCGAGGAACTTTTCCAGCACAGGCAGGTTGAATTTCCAGCCAAAAACCTCCGAAGCGTGCTCCCTCTGTATACTCTTGCTCAGAAAAAGTGCCATGGATTGATCTCCGATCCGCTCTGCAAGCTCTTTTCTTATTGATCCCCTGCTTGCGTGAGCGGCAGGATTTGTCTGTTTGAGAGCCTGGATAATGGCTCGGTGAGAACTGTTTTCTGCTGATTGATACGCCGATGGTGCGATATCAACGACAACCAGCCTGGTAATTCTTTCCGGTTCAAGCAGGCCAAAGACCATTGCCAGCTTTCCGCCCATCGAGTGGCCAATGATGCCGGCTTTTTCAAGATGGTGCTGACTGAGATAGCGCAACAGGTCCTCACACATATCCGGGTATCTGTGGGTGTCTGCGTGCGGGGACCTCCCATGATTTCTCAGGTCCACAAGGTGAACAGAAAACCCATATTCAACGAGTCTTTTGCCGATGGTCAGCCAGTTATCCGACATGCCGAAAAGACCATGGAGGATGACAAGCGGGTCTCCTTTGCCGAGTATGCGGGAGTATAGTTTCATGAGCCTCGAATAATCATAGACTGGATGATTTTTCATACACGAGTATCAGCGTTTTGACAACCGGATTGGACGTAAATTTGCTGCTTTGAGGTGCTGACTGAAAGGCGTGACAGGGCATGTGGTAATAAAAAAAATAATGCAAATTGTTTAGACAGTATATACGTTCTTGGCTGCGGAAACCTGATCTGTCACCATCATGAAAATGCGCTGACCCGGCTGAGGAATAGGTCGAGCAGACGAACAGGGATGTAGAATTGGAACATTTGTGCAGCACCATGGAATGGGGAGTGTCGAATGGAAATCAGCAAACTTGAGCCAAAAGAAAAACGAGGCCTTGTTGTCATCCTGACCGGGTATGGGAAAGGCAAGACAACGAGCGCCATGGGGATGGTGCTGCGGGCGGCCGGGCATGGCATGAAGGTCTGTGTTATCCAGTTTATGAAAGGTGACCTCTACTCAGGTGAGTGGGACGGGGTGAAAATGCTTGGCGGCCGGGTCGACTTCACCTCGACAGGCAAGGGGTTCTGCGGTATTCAGGGGAACCCTTATTCTCATGCTGAACACCGGGCAAATGCCCAGGATGCGATAGAGCTTGTCCACCGGAAAATGGAATCAGGCGTATTTGATCTTCTGGTTCTTGATGAGATCAACAATGCCTTGCACCTGAAGCTGGTTGACCTGGAGCAGGTTTTGTCGATACTGGATAAAAGACCGGAGCAGTTGCACCTGGTGATAACCGGCAGGGACGCTCACCCGCAGGTGATTGACCGGGCTGACACCGTCAGCGAAGTGACGGAAATAAAGCATGCCTATCGCAAGGATATCGAACCTCAACCGGGGATTGATTATTGAAGAACAGTACTTTTCAAACCAGACGGCGTGGTTTTTGCTGGCTGATATAGACGCCGAGAAGGACCAGTGTCGAGGCACAATACTGGGCGATAGTGAAGGTCTCGCCAAGAATCAGGAATCCGAGGATTACCGTAAAGACCGGGATAAGATTGACATATGCTGACGCTTTGCTGGCCGGAATCTTGCTGACGCCAAAATTGTAGAGCAGGTATGCCCCCAGGGTAATGAAGCTGCCCAGGTAGAGAACTGCCAGCGTTGGCAGCAAGGGAAACAGGGTTGGTATGTTTATGTTCGGAGAAATGAAAAAGAAAGAAAAGAATATCGCCCCGGTCCATGACTGAACCGCGGTTAAAAAGATAGCGGAATAGCGGGCTGTCAGATGTTTTAATGACAGGGTGTACCCGGTTGCTGCTACCATTGCCAGAAATTCGAGGAAATTACCCAGCGGGGGGTTTGGTGCACTCAGGGAGGTTTCACCGCTGAGGCTGAGCAGGAAGGCCCCGCCAATGGCTAAAGAAAACCCGAGTATGGTCTTGCCGGTTATTGTCTCCTTGAGGACCAGATAGGCCCCGAGTGCAACCATCAAGGGGAGCATTGAGGTGATCAAGCCTGCCTGGGAAGCAGTCGTCAGCTGCAGTGCTTTTGCCTCAAAGATAAAATAGATGCATGGTTCACAGACAGCCATGAAGAGCAGATATTTCAGGTCCTCGCGGCGAAACTTCACGGTCCGCAACCGGCTGCTGAAAAAGATAAAGCAGAGGCTGCCGATCATCATGCGGCCCCAGATCACGACCATCGGGGGAAATCCTACAAAAGCGAGCTTCAGGGCGATAAACGAACTCGCCCAGAGCAGCATTGCTGTCGTCAGGCTCAGGGCGGGAACCCACTGTTGAAATTTTAATGGCAAGGCTGATCTTCCTTCAAACGTTATAAAGAGGCGGAGACTCTATCACGGCAGTTTTTTTATCGCTACAAGAAAAGTAACCCGTCTATGACCTGCAGAACACAATCGGCTGGGGCAGAGGCCCGTGCCGGAGGTTCACACCCTCTGTTTGAGTTAGGTCTTGACATGGTGGGTGATACACAGAAATAGAAAGAGGAGGTGGAGTGGGATTTTGATTGTTTTGGTCTCTGCTAGAGATTGCCGCTGCCCACCTGAAGGTTCAATATGGTGCGATAGCACCGGTTTACCTTCGGGGAGCGGATACCGCGCTTTGGCGTGTTGCTTGGGTTCGCACCGGCTCTGTCTGTTTCCTTGAGAACCGTTGAAGTTATTCCTGAATTTCTCCTCGACGCACCGACCCAGGTTGTCGATCTGTTAACCCGCATGTATCCGCTTGATTTGGCCTATTACCCTGGCGGGATCCATGCAGCGATGATGGAGACGCTGCATATAACAAGCCTCGGAACCCTGCTGGCTATAGTCATGGCAATACCGGTCGGTATCGTGGCCGCAAACAATATTGTTCATTTTCCGATTCTCAACTGGTTCGCCAAACTGATCCTGGTTTCATCGCGATCAGTCAATTCCCTCGTCTGGGCGCTGCTTTTTGTAGCCGTTTTCGGACCGGGCGCACTTGCCGGAACCGTCTGTATTGGTTTCAGGTCGGTCGGTTTTGTTGGCAAACTTTTCGCGGAAGCGCTTGAAGAAGCAGATCCCGGTCCCATTGAAGCATTGACGGCAGCAGGCGCCTCCTGGCCGTCAATTTTTCTCAAAGGATTCTGGCCCCAGGTCGCGCCCGCTTTCTGGGGAATATTTCTGTTCCGCTGGGATATTAACGTGCGGGAATCCGCGGTGATCGGGCTGGTCGGTGCAGGCGGCATCGGCATGGTGCTCGATACCGCCCTCAACCTGTTTTTCTGGGACCGGGTCTCTGTAATTCTGCTCAGTATCTTTGCCGTGGTTATCCTCGCAGAACTGCTGGTTACCTACATCAGAAAGCGTATCATTTAGTCGTCAGCAGCGCTAATCCGGGAACGGCTCGTGGCTCGTTTTATTCTGCCGCGCGGGTGATGTCGGGAAGCTTGTATCGATTGATTTTCCTTATTGCCGTCCGGGGGAGAACCGTCTTGATGCCGCTCTGAGAAATGATGGTCACCAGTTCCGGCTCGATGGTAATGGACGAGGCCTCAAGATCCCCCCCATCGACGATTTCAATGACATAAAAGAATCGATCGGTCGGCGAGCTGCTCTCACTCGTTTCGTATTCACGCATCCTGTCCGCACGCAACTCCTTTATCGCCGTCGAAATCATTTCCGGGGTGGCGTCAATATGAGTATCCCGTTGATCATGTTGATTTTGGTCTGTTTTTCCTGGCTGAACGGTTGACAATGCTTGGTTAAAAAATGATATAATATCAGTTGGTTCTATGACAATGCTAAGGATAGCGATAAAAACAAAACCAGCGAGCAGTTTTTTCAGGGATACTCCCAGCAGGGATAACGGGCGGTGTTGGTTTTCCATACTGTCTTCTGCTCCATCGTCGAAACTGTTGATAGAGTATTTTATCCTACTTTTTCCTGTTTGCCAGGAAAAGGTGCATACACGATAGCAGATTTTGACTGTGTCCAGGAAAACACCTGACACAAAAATGAATCACACCCTACAATGTAGCATTCCAAAAGAGTTCCTTTTCTTCCGATTGCCCCACGGCAGTGTGCTTTTGCACACAAATGCTTGACAGGGGTTGAGCGTTTTGGTAGGTTCTCGCCTCATATCTATTTAATTAATACGTTTATTACTTGATAGTTGTCCCAGGCATCGGCAGGGCGCTAAAATGCTGCTTTTTTTTGGTATACCTAATTGAATTTTTGTAGTACATTGCTGTTGATTTTTCAGGATGAATCGGCAAGGCATGAGCTGCCCGTGGTCAGTTCAAAATACTGTCCGGGTTTTTAAACGAGCGTCGAACACGGTATTTCCGTCTCTTTCGGATCACCTGCTCCGCTGATATTTGAAGGAACTCATCTGTTTCCAGGAGCTGTACTCTGATCAACTGGCCTTCTCGGCTGTAATTATTTAGAGAGCAAGATATGAAGATTAAAGAGCTTGAAGTAATGAACCCTGAGAGTCCCGAGAACCTTCCTTCAAAGGAGCGAAGATCGCTGTTGCAGATCGGCCTTGCCGTCACCGGCGTGTATCTTGGAGGCACGGTGCTGTCCTTGACCTCAGCCAGGAATGTTCTTGCTGATGACGTTGTCCCGAAGTTGGGCAAATATTCTTACAGTCCACATTATACGATGGTCATACGTGAGCGCTTCTGTATCGACTGTGAACTCTGCATGGAAGCCTGTGTTGAAACGAATCATGTCCCTTCGTACGGCTTCCGGACAAAGATCCTTGAGAAACGCAGGGATATCGTCGGCGGAGAGCAGGAGACCATTTTTATGCCGGTACTCTGCAATCACTGCAATCGGCCGCCCTGTGTACGGGTATGCCCGACAACCGCAACCTGGAAGGACAAAAAAACAGGTATCGTGGTGATGAAGCCGGACCGCTGCATCGGCTGTAAAACATGTATGACCGCCTGTCCTTATAATGCCAGGTATTTCGACGAAGAGCTCAGAGCGGTAGATAAATGTAATTTCTGCTTCGATACAAGGCTCTCAAAAGGTGAGACGACAACGGCATGTTCTAATGCCTGTCCAGCCGATGTCCGGGTTTTTGGAGATTTAAGCGACAGCTCCAGTCGGGTGTTTGCTCTGGTTCATGCTCCAGAGACCATCGTCTGGGTTTTGAGGCCTGAGGCCGGGGCGCTGCCGAATATTTTTTACACCAATGCATAACCTGTCGAAGACAGAAATGCGTCAGACAGATAAAAGCCAACCCCTGGACAGTCACAGGTCGCGGGTTTATGGGAGATGATAATGAAAAAGATTGTAACGATGATCATTCTGGGGCTGGCCGTGTTCGGTTATGTCGCTCTTTTTGCTTCTGATCAAAAAGGTGCGGAACAGGAACCGTATGATGAGGATACATATGGCCCGGAAGCCCCTATTGTCTGGACAAAACCCGTAAAAGCGGTGATCTTTAACCATAAGACCCATACCATGGATAATGATCTTGACTGTGAATCCTGCCATGATGACCTGTTTTTGATGGAGGCAGGCGCTGCCGAGGAAGAAGAGGACTTCGTCATGGAGTCGCTTTACAATGGCAACTATTGCGGAGCATGTCATGACGGCAGTACCGCCTTTGCTTCCAACACACGATGTACGTCCTGCCATATCGGTGTTCGCGGCTATGCCCGCCTGACAGGTGAAAATGAATCTTCCGGCAGCGGGTCCGGCCATTAAAAAATCCTCCCGACGGGCCATTTCACTCTATGAAAGTGTTTTTGGCTCGCCGGTTTTTGTTGATTCCTCTAGTGAATGAGCAAAATCCCTCCAACACATATTCAAATGAGCTGATTCGTAGGGCGTATTTTGCGCCCTTTGTCGCTTCCATCTCAATTACCTGAAATTACAGGTTTTTTTTCTATCCGTAAGTTTAAAAATTTAATTTAAGACTTTTTTAGTGGTTGTTTTTGATTTTATTTTTCCCGTAACAATTTGAAATCATTCGTTATATGTGTTCCAGGCTTGAAGGGCGTATTCTGCGTCCTCTGGAATAGCCTTCAGGGCGCATCCTGCGCCATAAGGAGTAAGAGACTTTGGAAAGATGATCCGCTTATGCTCATCAGGATAAAGAAAAAATAATAATATATACTGTAATAACAGTCATATATATATTTACCCCTTTTCTGCCATGAAGTTCCTAACTGTTGGCACATCGCTTGCTTTATAGAGGGCAAAGCGTAGCTGAAATTACTCAATCAGGAGGTCATCATGGCTGCAACGTATATCGAATCAACAAAAGTTATTGCCAGGGGAAATCCCGGGCTGCTGTCAGGCTTACGGGATAAAATAGCTGAGGGGTTTTGGTTCTCACTCTGTCTCCTGCTTTTTGTAATTCTTGGGCCGTTCTCTGCCCCTATTGTCCTGGCATATCTGTTTTTTAATGATCACCTGAGCGGTGAGATGCGGGAACCGGAATCTTTAATAAATTAACGAGTCAAAAACTTACATAAATCTGACACTCATAGATCGTACAAAAAGGAGCTATCATGTCTATTCAGTCTCAAGCCGCAGTAATTCAGGATCAGCAATTCAGTAAACCACAGTTCAACCTGTTACTGTGGGCAATGCTTGCCATGACGGCTATCGGCATCTCGGGCGGGCTATACGCGCTCTATGTCGGCCATCACCAAGCCTTTGGCGTCTCTCGCGAGGTGTCCTGGGGAATCGCCATCAGCACCTATGCATACTTTGCAATCATCTCCACAGGGTTGTGTGCACTTGCAGCCCTCAGCCATCTTTTCGGGGGAAACAACCTGGCCCCGCTTGCCAACAGAATGGTCTGGCTGTCGATTGGTGCAATTCTTGCCGCATTTCTCGTTATCGGCCTTGAAATTGAGAATGTCTGGAGGATGCCGCTGGGAGTGATCCTTCATCCCAATCCCACTTCCAACATCTGGTGGATGGGTACCCTCTATGGTATGGCGGTAGGAATAATGGTTGCGGAACTGTATTTCATCATTGCCAGGAGCTATAAGCTTGCAGTCATTCTTGGTGTCTGTGCGGCGGTCACCGAATTGCTCGCCAACAGTAATCTTGGCTCGGTTTTTGCGTCACTGAATGCCCGGCCGTTCTGGTATGGGTCGCAATTACCCATCTTTTTCCTGGCGTCAGCATTTCTGTCCGGTGCCGCTGCTATCGTGTTGTTTACCCACGGGTCCTATGCCCTGAGGAAGAAGCAGGTCATTGGAAAAACATTTGAGGGCATGCAGACTGCCGGCAAGGTGATGGCATTGATGATTTTTCTGATTGGCATAGCCACAGCCTGGAAGTTCCTGAACGCTTTTGTCGGTTCTGAAGCTGTTGAAAGCGCTGCAAAACTGCTGACCTCCGGGTCAATGTCAACCAGCTTCTGGCTGTTTGAAATCGGGATCGGGCTTGTCTTCCCGTTCGCGCTCCTGATAATGACACGTCTCGAGTCGATTCAGGCACTCTCCGCAGCAGCCCTGATGATTCTGGTTGGACAATTTTTTTCAAGACTGAACCTGGTGGTGGCAGGTCAGCTGATTCCCCAGTATTCCGGTTATGAAGGCGTGCCGGAGCAACTGACCTATGCACCGACTGCCCCGGAACTTGCGGTGGTAATGAGCGGAGTCGGCCTGATCGGTGTCTGTTTCCTAATCGGTGAATATTTTCTCGGTGACAGATTCACCCATCATGACGAGGAGCATTGAGCCATGTATGTCGATCCGAAAATCGGGCAAGGAGGATACACTATGATATCTCAGGATGAACCAATTTTCACCATCGGCATGGCCGCCAAAATTCTGGAGGTTCACCAGCGCACCCTCAGAAATTACGAGGACAGCGGTCTAGTAAAACCGGCGCGAAGAGGCAAGTGGCGGTATTACTCAATGCGCGATATCAAGTGGATTGAATGTTTGCGCGAAATGATCCATGAACACGGTATCAGTATCAATGCCGTCAAGAAGCTTTTAGCCTACACACCATGCTGGAACATTATTGATTGTCCGTTCGAGAAGCGTCAGCGCTGCAGTGCTTTCTTCTCCAATACCCTTGTACCGAATAAAGTGTGGCGGCTCAAGCCCGTTCCGAAAAGAAAGAAAAAGAGTGCTGTGAACGTCTAGTCCATTGCCTGTATAACGGGCAGCACCTCTCTCCTTGAAGCCTTTTATCGATCATGATCGATAAAAGGCTTTTTCTTTGGATCGACTTCTTTATAGTTTTTCTCCTGATTTATCCTGATAACGCTACCCGAAACAGGAATGTGCATACTGGATGTTCCCGTTTGGTGCCGCCGAGCAAGCAGAGCTTGTGGCGTCCCGCCACTGGCGAGCAAAGTCCACCTGATGGACATCCACGTGATGATTATGGCAAACAGGTACTCGACTATCGGAAGTGCCTTCCTTCTCCGTAGGCTCTTGCCTCACTATTTTCTTTCGAGCATCCCTCAATTGAGTTATACTGGGACGCAATTTGCGCCATAAATAACGAGAGCAACGTAAAGGGCTCAAAATTCGTCCAAATAGTTTCTGCTTATATTTTATATAACCATTTGATATCGTTGTCTAATACTGTTATTTTTATTTTTTAACTCATTTTTTTCGATATATCAATGTATAAATAACTTGACAATAGCTATTGGTAATTATACCTTCTGATCAGTTTCGCATAAATCGTAAATAACTATTTCAAGTAGAGTGTCTCAAAGAGGTTCGTATGGACGGAATATTGTTTTTATGTTTCTGGCTGGGTGGAGCAGTGCTTCACACTATTTATGATCTCAAGATAAAACAGCTGTTCAAACCTGAAGAGCGTGCTGAGCAGTCAAGCTGACAATCAGGTATCAGAAAAACGCAGAAGAAATAACAAAGAGAAAGGAGTAAGGAGATGAACAATTTATTAGCAGGGGTATTGCCACAGGAGGGCGGGCTTGATTCAACAAGTTCGTGGAAATATTCTGCAGCAGTGTATCTGTGCGGGCTGTTAACCCTGGTTGGGGTCGCTTTCGGCGTCCACTCAATCGCGGTGGGGCACGAACACACGTTTGGTGTTTCTCGCGATGTGCCCTGGGGAATTCTGATTGCTGGCTATGTGTTTTTTGTTGTTACCTCAACGGGACTCTGCATGGTCTCATCAATCGGCCACGTGTTTGGTTTTAAAAATTTCAATCCGATTGCCAAGCGGGCGGTATTTCTCTCGATCGCGACCATCGTCGCCGGTTTTCTGGTCATCGCCTTTGAAATCGAAAATTCCTGGCGTATGCCGGTCGGTAATGTTATCGGCGCAAACCCGACATCCAATATCTGGTGGATGGGTACGCTCTATGGAGCGTATCTGTTTTTCATGATGATCGAATTTGTCATGCTCCAGAAGGATCAGCACCGAACCGCAACAATGTTCGGGCTTGCCGGCCTGTTGACCGGTGTGGTGGCCCACTCCAATCTCGGGGCGGTTTTCGGACTGCTCAATGGCCGTGAATTCTGGCATGGGCCCTATATGCCCATCTACTTTATCACCTCTGCTGCGATGTCCGGCTGCGTGGCGATCATCTTCTTCACTTACCTTGCCTACCGGGCAAACAACTGGAAGATGAGTGACGATATGAAACATTCCCTGGAAAGTGTTGCCAAGCTCGGCGCCCTGATGATGGCAATCATCCTGTTTTTCACGAGCTGGAAAATGATAACAGGCGTTACCGGCAACCCTCCAGGCAAGTACACCGCGATGATGGCATTGATAAACGGGCCGTACTCGATGAATTTCTGGATCGGGGAAATCGCCCTTGGTATGGTTATTCCCTTTGCCCTGATCCTTGCGGTGCGGGGACGTAACATGCCGGTGCTGTTTATTGCCTCGCTGGCCGGCATGATCGGAATCTTTTTCATGCGCTACGACCTGGTGATTATCGGTCAGTTGGTTCCGCATTATCATGGCATGGGACTGGTCGATTATCCTGAGTTGTTCACCTACGTACCGACTTTCCATGAGTGGATGGTTACCCTGGGTGGTATCGGCTTCTGCGGTTTTCTCTTCCTTGCCGGAGAGAAGCTGTTCCGAGGCCATCTGAGTGAAGAGCACTGAGCGATTCATCAGAAATTAACGTGATCTGGCTCCGGTCTGATTACCCTGTAACGGTGGATCGGAGCCCTAATTACCTCTCTGGCAATCTGAGGACGAGATAGGTTGATTCCAGGTAAGGGCGGCAAATATGGCCAGAAAAAAATTGGAAATTCAACCAATTACAGCGGAGACACCCGTGTATTCGATCGGTGTTGCAGCGCAGCTGGTGAACGTTCACCCCAGGACCTTGCGCATTTATGAGGATGAGGGGCTTATTAAACCGGCCCGAAATGGCAACAGGCGTATTTTCTCTCAGAACGATATCATCTGGATAGGCTGTGTCCGGAAGATGATTCACGATGAGGGCATTTCCATACCGGGTATCAAAAAGCTGCTTCGCTATGCCCCGTGCTGGGAAATTACTGACTGCCCCAGGGAAGTCTGTGAATCATGTACTGCCCAGATTGACGTCGCTGTACCAAAAACCTTGAGAATTGCCGGCGACAAAGAAGCTGAAAGGCTGGCAAAAGAAAAAGACGTTGCCATGCGTCGGAAAAATACCCAGCAAGAATCGGATAAAAAAACCTCATCCAGCTGACCCCGTTATCTCTGTCCGCTCTGCATTCGCCCGGCATGGCGGAATACCTGTATTTTTGTAATTTTCATCTCTTCTCCGGAACCGCTGTTTTTTACCAGAAGAAACTCACCCATGATGCTCTCAGGCCGGTCGACTCGTTCCCACCTAAGAGAGGCCCCCTGGTACTTCGCATATTTATGCTCCCAAGGCCTACTGGGCTCCTGCAGTGTTCCTTGTTTGTCTCGTAGCTGCAACGAACATAAGGATAGAAGCTCCACGCATCGTTTATGGATGTTCTCACGAGAAGCTGCCAATCCGTCTGTCCCGCCTGCCAGGCGTGAAAATCACTTGCAGGCGGAGAAGATCGATACCGGTTTGGTGATACCGGTTAAAATCTGCTTTTATCATCTATCTTTTCTTATTATATCTCAAAGATTAGTGTAGTATATCTGCTCAATTTGGATGCGGATGGACCTCTTTACTGATATCTGAGAGGTTGATTGGAGACAGATTGTACATTACCATAATCCAGTTTATGAGGAGATTTTAATGGAAGAGCAATCATACGTCATCACCATGCTGGTGGCAAATAAACCGGGTGTAACTTCCAGGGTTACCGGCCTTTTCTCTGGAAGAGGGTATAATCTGGAGAGTATTTGCGGTGCGCCGACGCATGATCCGGAAATTTCCAGGATAACAATAAAAACAAAGGCGACTCCGGATCAGTTTGAAGAAATCCAGAAACAGCTCAACCGGCTTATCGATGTGATCAAGCTACGCGATATGACCATTGAGGACAAGGCGGTGAAGCGGGAGATGGCCCTGGCAAGCGTCGCTGTTACCCCGCAGAACAGAACAGAACTGATTCAATTGGTGGAAATCTTCAATGCCAAAATCGTTAATGCCGGAGCTGATTCCTATATTATTGAGATCACCGGAACCGAAGATAAAATTGACGCGATGGTTAAACTGCTTCGGCCGCTTGGGATAAAAAAACTGACCAGGTCAGGGATCCTTGCTCTGTACCGTGAACTTGACGAGACACATCGAGCAGCCTAGTTCTCGCCGTTACATAACCAAAATTTCAGTCGTTATGAATAAAAAGAAGTGTGCCGCCAGGATGGATAAGATTGTGCCGTTTTATGTCATGGATCTGCTGGCAAGGGCAAAAGCGCTCGAAGCGGGTGGACGATCGGTAATTCACATGGAGGTCGGTGAACCCGATTTTTCGACGGCGGAACCGGTGGTTGAAGCCGGAAAACGGGCACTGGATGCAGGTTATACCGGCTACACTCCCGCCACCGGCATCCCCCAGCTGAAAGAGGCGATCGCCAAACATTACCACAACTGGTTCGGAATGGATATCGATCCACGGCGTATTATCGTAACCCCGGGCTCTTCAGGTGCACTTCAGCTGATTATGGGGGTACTCCTTGATCCGGGCAGGGAGGTGCTGATGACCGACCCGGGCTATCCCTGCAATAAGAATTTTGTGGAATTTTTCTCTGGTGTGCCGAAACCGCTTCCCGTTGGCCCGGAAAATGGTTATCAGCTGAGTGGCAAGCAGATAGCCGATGAGTGGGATGAGATGAGCTGTGCCGTGATGGTGGCGACACCTTCGAATCCGACCGGAACGTTACTGCCCCGGCAGGAACTGGCGCGGATTCATGATGTTGTCCGCTCAAAGAATGGGACACTGATCGTTGATGAAATCTACCAGGGGCTGGTGTATGACGCTGACAGCTATACGGCCCTGGGCCTTGGTGATGATCTTTTCGTGGTGAACAGTTTTTCGAAGTATTTCGGCATGACCGGCTGGCGGCTCGGCTGGCTGGTTGCCCCGGATGCCTATATTGAGCATCTCGATTGCCTGGCCCAGAATATTTTCCTGTCCTGCTCAGCTCCTGCCCAGTATGCGGCACTTGCTGCGTTCAGCCCTGAGTGTTATGACATTTTCACCAGGCGGCGCAATGAGTTTAAAAGAAGAAGGGATTTCCTGCTGCCGGCTCTGCAATCAATTGGTTTCGATATACCGGTGAATCCGGAAGGAGCATTTTATCTCTACGCGAATTGTTCCAGGCTGACCGATGACAGTTTCAGGTTTTGTTATGAGCTGCTGGAAGCAGAAGGCGTAGCAACGACTCCCGGCAGAGATTTTGGCTGCAACAGGCCTGAGGAGCACATTCGTTTTGCCTATACCACCAGCATCGAGAGGATGGAGGAGGCGGTACAGAGAATCAAGCGATTTCTCGGCTGACCTGTCATTGTCTGCAGAGCGCAGGAGGCGATGGGAGCACTGGCAAAGCGGTGTGAGTCTTGCAATTGCGCTGGGGAGTACTCTCTGGATTTCGGTCATGCACGATGCCGCTTTTGGCGGCCTTCAACGCGTTGTGCCGCTCACTGAAGCTATTCACTATTGAATTCAAAGGAGAAGCATTATGAACAATGCCCAGATTCTGGCAAAAAGTTTCGCTGACCTGGGTGTCAAGCGGGTTTTTGGTTTTTCCGGTGCGACAATACTGCCGGTATTCCACGCGATTGAGGAGTATGGAATCGATATCGTTGTCGATGCCAATGAGCAGTCCTGCGCTTTTGCTGCAGGCGGATACTCGCGGGCGAGTGACGAAGTGGGGATTGCTGTTGTTACCTCCGGACCGGCGATAACCAATACGCTTACCGCAGTAGCCGATGCAAATGCCGATTCGATTCCGCTGCTGGTTTTTGCCGGTCAGGTCGCCCAGACCAAGATGGGCACTGATGAGTTCCAGACGATCAATGTTGCAAGTATTTTTGCCGATGCTGCAAAAAAAGTTATCCTGGTCACCGAGCTGCAGAATGTCGAGGAGATTGTCAAGGATGCCTATTTCCTGGCAAAATCCGGGAAACCCGGACCGGTAGTCATTGATTTTCCCTTTGATATACAGAAAGCAGAAGGTGAGTACAGGGGCATTGAGCCGAAACGGTTTCACCATAAATACGACGAAGAGCGCCACCTGGGAGAGAACCAGTGCCGCCAGTTTTTTGATCTTTTACAGAAATCCAAACGCCCACTCCTCTATATCGGCGGCGGCCTGAACTCCACAGCTGGCAGTGAGCGGATCCGTGCATTTAACCGCCGTTACAAAGTTCCTTCCATCTGGAGCCTGATGGGAAAGGGTATATTGAATGAAGAAGGCGACTGGGCTCTTGGCATGCTCGGCATGTTTGGTGTCCCGGCTGCCAATATGGCTATCCAGCAAACAGATCTGTTTGTCGCTTTTGGGATCCGCTGGGACGATCGGGTTTCCCAGAAGGTGGGCGAGTCAGGGCTGGCCGCTGATATCGCCTATTTTGATATAAATCCCGAGAAAGTGCAGGAGGTTCGTTTTTCCCGAAACCCAAAATTTTCTTTTATCGGCAAAGCTGAAACGGCACTGGACGATCTCCTGAAATATGCAGAAGAACATGACATCAGGTTGGAAATCGGTGATTGGCAGGAATATACCAGCAGGCTAAAAAAAGATAACCAGCTTAATTTCGACAGAACGGCGAAAGCCATTCAGCAGGCTGAGGTCATGGAGCTGCTGTCAGGCCATATCACCAGGGAAACCAAGATTACCACCGGAGTCGGAAATCACCAGATGTTTGCCGCTCAATACCTGCTGACCTTGACTCCGAAATCATTTATCACCTCAGGCGGCTACGGAACGATGGGTTTTTCACTGCCGACCGCGATCGGTGCCCAGTTGGCCAACCCGGACGCAACGATTATCTCGATTGATGGTGACGGGAGTATGCTGATGAACCTGGGCGAGCTGTTTACCATTGGAAAATATGAACTCCCGGTGAAAGTCATGCTGCTGAACAATCATGGCGACTGTATGGTGAGAAACATTCAGGATCTCGTGTACGGTGGGAGTTATGTCGGTACAAAGAAAATAACCTCCGTCAGTTTTGCCAACGTTGCCAAAGAACTGGGGTTTCGATTTGCCCGGCGGGTGGAGGACCGGCAGGACCTGGAGGCGAGTCTGAAAGCGTTTGTTGAAGCGGATGGCCCGTCATTTCTCGAGGTCGTCACCGACGTCGATGAGATGCTCTATCCCCGTATTCCAGCAGGTCTCGGGTACAAGGATATGATTCTCGGACCGCATATGGAGAAGAAATAGCAGAACGTTCTGAGGCAGTAACAGGTCGTTGCCCGGGCTCAATTGCAGATGCTGCTGATCATTTGCGATTGGGCCCTTTTTTTGTCGCACTGTGCCTGCCTGGAGCGATGTAATCTGGAAAGGATTGATTCAGAAGGTCATTCTGGTTGGGGCACCCACAGGAATTTCTCCAGATCGATCCTGCCTGCCTCAAGAAACACCGCTTCCTGTTCGAGAAGATCTTTCTGGGTGATATGGCCCATTGATTTTCTTGGAGAAATTTCTCCTTTCACATTTACCACCCGATGCCACGGCAGCTTGAATTTATCCGAGCTCGAGTGAAGGATCCGTGCGACCTGGCGGGCACCGCAATGATTTCCGGCTGCGGCGGCAATGAGCCCGTAGGTTGTTACCGTGCCGCGGGGAATCCGCGTTATAACTGCAATTACCTGTTCTGTGAAATGCTGCATAGGCAGTAGAGCCGCGGCGCTGTCGGATCTGGGAACCGACAGGCTTTATGTTCTCCGGTTTAAAGGATCAATGTCGATCCAGTGGGTTTTCGAGGTTGTATCGTTCTATCTTCCTGCGCAGGGTATCCTTGGAAATGCCGAGCTCCTTGCAGGTCATCATTTTTTTCCACTTGTTGCGCTCAAGAGAATTGCTAATCGCCTGCTGCTCGATCTGTTCGAGGGTAACCCCCGCTTTCATATCGACACCGCCCCCGTTCTCTTTTTGAGAATCGGGCAGGAAAGACTCGGGGAGGTGCTCCTCCTGGATGAATCCGCCCGTGCAGAGAATAAATCCGTATTCTATGATGTTCTCAAGTTCTCTGATGTTGCCGGGAAATGAATGAAGCATCAGCTTGTTCAGGACAGCGTCACTGACGCCGACAATATCCTTCTGTTTTTCAGCCCTGAACTTATCAACGAAATGATCGATCAGCAGCGGTATGTCTTCCTTGCGGTCACGCAGTGGAGGCAGGGTAATATCGACGACTTTGAGGCGGTAGTAGAGGTCATCCCTGAACAGGCCATCGTCAACAAGCTGCTTCAGTTCACGGTTGGTTGCAGCAATGACCCTGATGTCTACTTTGATCGATTCGTTTGAGCCCAGCGGTTCATAGACCCGTTCCTCCAGTACACGGAGCAGCTTGACCTGGAGGGAGTGGGGTATGTCACCGATTTCATCGAGAAAAATTGTACCGCCTTCAGCTGCTGCAAAGCGGCCTTCGCGATCCTTTCTGGCATCGGTGAAAGCGCCGGAGCGGTAGCCGAAAAGCTCGGATTCAAGCAGTGTTTCCGGAATAGCCCCGCAGTTCACAGATATAAAGGGTCGGTCTTTGCGCGCCGAGGCGCTGACGATTGCATCGGCCATAATTCCCTTCCCGGTGCCGCTCTCCCCGAGGATCAGTACAGTGCTGTCACTGGTGGCTATATCGGGGAGTATCTGGAAAATGCGCTGCATGATTGCGCTTTTACTGATGATTTCATCAAAGGTGTAGCGCTGCATCAACTGTTTGCGCAGTGATTCCATGGCCGTCAGGTCTCTAAACGTTTCGACGCCGCCGACCACGTTGCCGACCACGTCGACAAGCGGTGATGCACTGATGCTGATCGGTTTTGTTTTTCCGTCGATATCCTCGATTACGATCGAGCGATTGGAGACAGGCCTGCCGGAATAGAGGCTTTCCGCAATCGCACAGTTTTTACCGCAGATTGAGGAGTGAAAAACATCGCTGCAGAAACTGCCGATCGCATCCTCCCGTTCCCACCCGGTAATAACTTCAGCCGCCATGTTGAATGAGGTGATCCGCCAGTTGCGGTCTACCGTGAAAACGCCGTCGGCGATGGAATCAAGGATCAGTTTGTTCTGCAGCGATGCGGTGTTGTCCCTGAAGGTCTGCACGCAGCCGATCGGGCGTTTTTTGTCATCCAGCATCGGTGTGATGGATACGATGATCGGGATGCTGAAGCCGTCCTTATCGCTTACAAAACCTTCCTGGTCTATGATATTGCAGGGTTCTTCCGAATTGGAGGCAGTAATGGGACAGGCGGATATGCCATCCGCTGCAAAAAACAGTTCGTCACATGAACGACCGACAACATCATCCTCCAGCCAGCCGGTAATCCGTTCAGCGCCGGCATTAAAAGAGGTGATGATGCCTTTGTCGTTGAATGTGACGACGCCATCGGCCACAGCATTGATGATGATGTCGCTCTTGACTGTTTCGCTGATATCACGAAAGGTTTCAACACCGCCAATGACTCGGTTTTCACTGTCAATGAGCGGTGCCGCACTGACGCTGACCGGAAAGGGTGTCCCGTTCTTTCGGTATATGTAGACATTGCGGTCGTGAACAATATTGGTGTTGTTCATGATGCATGCAGAGACTGCGCATGATGAGAGGCAGATATTTGACTGAAAAATGGTTTTACAGGGTTTGCCGAGGACCTCCTGCTGCGTCCAGCCGGTCATTTTTTCGGCTGCGGCGTTAAACGAGGTGATTTTCATTTCGCCGTCGACGGTAAAGACGCCTTCGGCGATGGAGTCAAGGGCAAGCAAACGGGGTGTCACGATTTCCGAACGGTCAATCAGGCCGATATAAAGCCCGAGCACCGCATTATCAGCGTCTGGCAGAACGACAATGCGGACCGTCAGGCTGTCCAGCGGCTGCTGGCGCGAGCCAGAAAGGAAAAACTGTTCATTTGTTATCGTCTTAAACGGTTTCTTCAGCCTATCACTCAACGGGGCGAAGCGCTTGTCTGCCTCCAGCAGAGACGGCAGATGTTTTCCGTGAAGATGCTCCCTGGTATAGCCGATGGTTCGAGCCGCCTTATCGTTGCAGGAATTAATCATACCTGAGCGATCAATGGTGATATAGCCGTTATCCGGCTCGCGCAAGCGTTTGTCTGAAACCGCCATAGCTGAACTCCGCGTGGTGATAATCTCTAAGTCTTTTCGAGTCATTTCACTATAAGCTTAAATGAGAACTCTGCAATACTTATAAGCCGTTCAGGTGAAGCCCGAACATTGAGCCGGCACCGAAATCAAAAAAAGTCAACGGTATCGGAAGATAAATGAAGTGAAACAGTTTTGAATAAATGCTAGACTGAGGTCACTACAGAGTGACAGGGTTGAATGTGCGGTATCGTCAGCGTTATTATCAGGGGCAGCTGAGAAATGAGTTCAAATGGGAACAGCCACCAGTCAAATGATACCCTGACGACGAATGGACACTCGGTTCAATCCGTTGCCGGAATCGAGCTCTTTCACTCCATACAGGATCCGGTTTTTATCGTTACACCGCAGGGTCTCATTATCGATGCCAACAAGGCAGCACTTCTGGCAGCGGTGAAATCCCGGGACCAGGTCGTGGGCAGGGGCATCTGTGAAATTATCCACGGCGGTCGCTGGCCCCATATCAAGTGTCCGCTCGAAGAATTTCTTCTTACCTGTAAGAGTAGAAATGAGGATACCCGGCTTCCGGGACTTGGGGGGGAGTATCATCTGGCTATTAACCCGCTGGTGGATCCGGGTGGGTCCATTCGCTCAATTCTGCTCCAGGCGCGAAGCCTGACCACTGAGGAATCACGAAAAGTAGAGACAATTAGAACCGCTCAACTGGCGGCCATCGGCGAGCTGGCTGCGGGCGTTGCCCATGAGGTAAACAATCCCATCAATGGTATTATTAACTATGCCCAGTTGCTGCTCGACGATGTTGAGCAGGAATCACCGCAGGCTGAATTGCTCGGCCGGATCGTCCAGGAAGGGGAGCGGATCGCAACAATCATCTACAGCCTGCTTTCCTTTGCCCGCGAAAATGAAAATGAATTCAAACAGATTGACTTCAAAGAGGTGATTCATTCCTGTGTCGCTCTTGTCGATCACCAGTTAAAACGCGAAGGAATTCAGCTCGATCTGGAACTGGCGGAGAGCAGTTGCGCAATTGTCGGCAACTATATGCAACTCCAGCAGGTCATCCTCAACACCGTCAATAACAGCAGATATTCCCTTAATGAGCGCTACCCCGAAAGTACTGTTGACAAGCGGCTCCAGATACATTGTGGACCGCTGGAAACTGAAGAAGGAAAAATGGTCAGGGTGATTGTCAGGGATTTCGGGACTGGAATCCCCCAGGGCATTCTGGACAAGGTGTTTGAACCGTTTTTCACCAGCAAGCCGGCCGGAAAGGGCACCGGCCTGGGCTTGAGCATCAGCTACGGTATCATCAAGAACCACGGCGGTACGCTGTCGGTTGACTCGATTCTCAATAAATACACCGCTATGGTTATTACCATACCCGAGGCTTAAGGAAAGCCAGCAGCATGTTTAATCGGAATATCCTGATCGTCGATGATGAAGAGAGCCTGAGGCTCACCTTTGAAATGTTTCTCAAACGCGAAGGATATCGTCATGTGCAGACCGCAGCAACCTTTGACGAGGCCCGCACGGCCATCGGCAAGGGATCTTTTGACCTGATCATCAGCGATATCGTCCTGGGCGGAGAGAAAGGTACCGAGCTCTTGCGCTTCATACGGGACAGCGGTATCTCCTGTCCCGTGGTAATGATTACCGGTTTCCCGAATCTGGAAAGTGCTTCGGAGGCAGTTCGCCTTGGTGCTTATGATTATCTTTCAAAACCGGTCAACAAGGAGAAGCTTCTGAAGGTGGTCCGGCAGGCGCTTGCTTTCTGGGAGCTTGAATGCGAGAAGCAGTCTCTGATTCTGCAGAATGAAAAATATCAGCACTACCTGGAAGCAATTTTCAGCTCCGTTGAAGATGCAATAATCGCTGTTGATAATGAGTACACCATCCTGAAATTAAATCGAACCGCGGAAGCCCTGCTTAAAGAGTTTCGTGACGACCGTGACACCGATGACAAGAGGCTGCCCGGAGAAATTGGCAGTGCCTGTCTGAAAGACGCGCAACAGGTGATAGAAAAAGGAAGTATTGTCAGGGAGCATGTGATTGAATGCGTCACTGTCGACGGGACATCAAAAATGTTTTCGATCAATGCGGCTCCGCTTGATATTGATTTTCACGTTGCAAGCGGTGCGGTGATCGTTGTTCGAGATGTAACGATGGCCGATGAAAAGAATGTCACATCAGCAAGAAAACAATTTCATGGTTTTGTCGGCACCAGCAGGGCTATGCAGTCTATTTACCGGCTCATTGAAAATGTCGGTAAGGTTGAGACAGCGGTTCTGATAAGCGGTGAATCCGGTACTGGTAAAGAATTGGCGGCCGAAGCGCTGCACGCCGAGAGTCCGCGCAGAACGATGCCCCTCGTCAAGGTCGACTGTGCTGCCCTGCCCGAGGAATTGCTGGAGAGCGAGCTTTTCGGTCACCGAAAAGGTGCTTTTACAGGGGCTGACCGCGACAGGCCCGGCAGATTGCTGCAGGCCGACAAGGGAACCCTGTTTCTCGATGAAATCGGTGACATAACGCCTCGTCTTCAGCTGCGGCTCCTGCGTTTCCTTCAGGAAATGACATTTACCCCCGTCGGCATGGATACGCCGGTAAGCGTAGATGTTCGAGTTATCGCAGCAACGAATGTTAACCTGAGGGAGAAGGTCCGCACCGGCACGTTTCGGGAAGATCTCTATTATCGACTGAAGGTTGTCGAGATAGTCTTGCCGCCGCTTCGAGAAAGAAAAAGGTGCCTGCCGCTCCTGATACAACATTTTCTCTCCCTCTTTTCCCAGAAACATGCACGGCATGTTCATCTGGTTTCCGACCGCGCAATGGATGCACTGCTCTCCTATTTATGGCCTGGCAATGTCAGAGAGCTCAGGCACATTCTAGAAAGGGGAGTCGTGCTCTGCGCAGGGAATAATCTGCTGCTTGAACATCTCCCGGAAGAAATACTCGAATACATAAGGCCTGCTCAGCCCGGAGATAATCCTTCCGGGGAGGCAATGCTTCCGCATCACCTTAGCGAGCAAGAGCTGTTCTCCGAACGACAGAATAAACTGGTCGAGGCGCTCAGGCGGTCTGGCGGTAATAAATCCAAAGCAGCCCAGCTTCTCAATATCGACCGGTCGACCCTGTACCGGCGACTGCGCCGTTTCAAAATCACCATCGACATCTAGCGTTGCAAAAGTGTTTCAATTATGTCGCAAATAGTGTTGCGGCGCAACGTTTTTGCAACGCAACAATCTTGCTGGCATTCCTCTTAGAATTATTTTTTTTCGTATGATTTCATTTTATCGCTGCACCGTGGCATTTTTATATGTAACAAATTCAGTAATTTGAAGACATTCGGTGTGTTTTGGATAATGTTGCACGACAATGTGGCACAGGCGATGCAATAGATTAGTGAAAGATAATATTGCAACACACTCCACCAATTCAGACCGAGGGCGATCATGAAAACAGCTATCCTGAAAAAGACAAGAACTGAGACAAAAACGGTTGGCAGGGTTGACGAGCAGGTTTACAAGGTCGGTATTGCCGTAGTGGGGGCATGTTCCCTGGCCATCGGGATATGGGCAACGGTAGCCCTGGTCAGCGGCATGGTGGCAAGCGGAGGCCCGGGAGCACTTGTCAGTAACTGGTTCAGGGCGATTATCGGCTCCTGATAGACTCATCATCACAAAAGAGGGCACTGCCATGATAGAAAGAACACGAGTTCAGGAGCAGGGAAAAACAACAGTATCGACCAACACTGATACCGCAACTGAGGTCTCAAAGGTAGGAATAATAACGATCGCCGCATTCGGTGCACTTGTCGGACTCTGGTCGGTTGCCTGTATCATCGGCGGCATGGCCGCAAGCGGCGGGCCGCTTGCCTTTGTCGGCGCCTGGTTCAAGGCGGTAACGGGAATGTAGCGTTCAATTACATTTAACTTTTTTAAAAAAAGGGCCACGAAGCGAAATAAGCTCGTGGCCCTTTTTTTTGTAATTATCCCTAATTATACAAAAACCCTTTACTTTAAAATTTGATTAATCAGGTGTATAACGTAGTTGTGTGTGGCAAAGCATTAACTGATTCCTGCTTCTTGGGGTAGCTATGGCAATTCTGGTCAGAAATCTACTGATCTATTTTATCATCTGTTTTGCTCTTTTTATTCTAGGCCTGATCTATCATCTCGAAACTCGATTGGTACAGAAGGATTATTCCGATCTGCTGAAGGATATCGATAACAGCATCGTCAGTGAAATTGCCATTCAGCAGGATATTGTCGAGGTCACAACAAAAGCCGGAGTCAGGTACACGACTGTCGTTCAGGAACCAGCCTACCTGGCCTCCAGCTGGCACGCAGGTAATATTCGAATTTCCTACAGAAAGGATTACAGTTCATTTGTCTTCCTCGGGACAGGTCTTGTCTTTATCACTTCTCTGTTCCTTGTTTCATGGCTCTCCCTGAAAGTTGGCGACAACGATTCAAAACGTTCGGTTTTTGCCAACGAAAAGCTCATTTCCCCGGGCTCTGAACTCAACAGGATTACCTTCAATGATGTCGCAGGTATTCCTGAAGCCAAAGAGGAACTGCGTGAAATTGTCGGTTTCCTGAAAAATCCCGAGCAGTACCGTGAGATTGGCGCCACGACCCCCAAAGGGGTCTTGCTGCAGGGACCGCCCGGAACCGGGAAAACCCTGCTTGCCAGGGCAATTGCCGGAGAAGCGGATGTTCCTTTCTATTCGTTCAGTGGTTCTGATTTTGTTGAGATGTTTGTTGGCGTTGGAGCATCACGGGTACGGGACCTTTTCAGTGAGGCAAAGAAGCACGCTCCATGTATTGTTTTCATTGATGAGATTGATGCAGTCGGTGCCAGCAGAAAGAGTGGTGCTACTGATGGAAATGACGAGCGGGGACAGACACTGAACGCATTGCTGGTGGAAATGGATGGTTTCAGCCCGTCTGATAATATTGTTGTGCTTGCCGCAACCAACAGACCCGATATTCTCGACCCCGCCTTGAAGCGCTCTGGCCGTTTTGACCGGCAGATAACCATTGTGCCTCCCGACGTAAAAGGAAGAAAGCAGATTCTCGATGTTCACTGCCGGGTCATCAGGATGAACCCGAGTGTCAATCTTGAAGAAATTGCCACCATGACCTCTGGATTTACCGGCGCCGAGCTTGCAAGCCTTGTGAACGAGGCCGCGCTGCTTGCCGCCCGCCATAAGAAAAGCAGTGTAGAGCAGGAGGATTTCGATCTCGCCCATGACCGAATTCTTCTCGGTGTTGAGCGCAAGGGGATGGTTATCCTCGAAAAGGATAAACGGGTGCTTGCGTTTCACGAGGCGGGGCATGCGATTGTTGCAAAATTATTGGCCGATTCCGATCCGGTTCACAAGATAACGATCATTCCGCGGGGCCGTGCCCTTGGGCAGACCCAGCAGCTGCCGATCAATGATCGTCAGGCCTACAGCAGAGTGTATCTTAAAAACAGGATCACTATTTTGATGGGCGGGCGTGCCGCGGAAGAGCTTGTTTTTGGACTTCAGACAACCGGTGGGCAGTCCGATATCCAGCAGGCGACTGCCATAGCTACGAACATGGTTTGCAAGTGGGGCATGAGCGAGGTGCTAGGACCGCAGGTTTATATTGTCGATGACGGTGATTTCCTCGGACCCACCAGTACCAGGCTGGCGATGGGCGCACGGACAGAGGCACAGATAGACAGGGAAGTAAAAAAACTTCTCGATGAATGCTACCGGGAAGCTGTTGTCGTCCTCGGCAATGAGCGGCTGTTTTTATCGGTTCTTGCCGATATTTTAATGCAGGTGGAGACCATAGACAGCGAAGAATTTGACATTATCTACTCCTGCTCCCTGAAGAAAAAATATGAGTTTGGAATGGATGAACCGCCTGGAGCCTGCAAGATTTCCTGATTCTATTTTCTTTCGCTATGCTGAAATCGACTAAATCAATTATTTACACAAGCTTTATCGTTGTCGGGGTCTCACTGTCACTTGTCATTTTTCTGGGGATCAGGCAGGTACAGTTGAACAGGGACTACTCGGAGATCAGCGCGCTGAGCGAAAAGACGCTTTTTGCCTTTTCAACGGTGCGGGAGCAGGTGACTGAGGCGCTCATCAGCCGGAATGACCAGCTGCTCAAGGGCGTTATTCCCGAAATTGAAGATCTGAACAACACCATCAGCAGATATTTTGACAGCGAGATTATTCCCGGCCAGTATAAACTTGCTCTGACTGACAGGATCGACCTGGCCGGGCTGGTCATAGATATAAGAAAGGTCGATTCAGAATCAGATGATCCGGATACGGGACTCAGGCTTCAGAAGGACATGCGGCTAATTGGTGATAACCTCCTGAAAATCGACAGGGTGATTACCGGTCAGATCAGAAATGGTGTCGTCGGTTTTCAGCTCTCTATTATCGGCGTTATGGGACTGCTTATCAGCAGCCTCTGTTTTATTCTCATTTTGTTGTATCGCCGAACAATCAGCCCGCTGTTTGAGCTGGCGCGACAGGCTGGAGAGGCTCAGACGGAACCTGGCCGGCTTGGCTGCGCCGCTGAGGCGGCCACCGAAATTGCGGAGATTACGGATTCGGTGAACCGGATGACGGTGGAGCACCGATCTGCCGATGCGGATCTGCCACTACCGCGTGAAGACCTGGAAACGCTGGAAAGAACGATAAACGAGACAGCGAACGGGCTTAACGGTATGATCAATTACTCCCAGTTACTGCTGGAGTCAGAGGAGCAGCCCTCCGAAAAACAGAAACGGATGCTCGAAGAGATCATCGGCAGCGGTGAGCGGATCGCTGATCAGTGGCAGAAGCTGAGCCGGCGTTTCAGTGCCTGAAAGGGCCGAGGGCGGCTGTTCATTTTCAGAACGAGTCATCAGCCAAAACGCCCGGTGATATAGTCTTCGGTAAGCTGATGTTTCGGGTTGGTGAAAACCTGCTCCGTGTCCCCGACCTCTATCAGGTCGCCAAGGTGAAAATAGGCGGTGCGTTGAGAGACCCTGGCTGCCTGCTGCATGGCATGGGTGACGATCACGATGGAATACTGCAGGCGCAGCTCGTTGATCAATTCCTCTATCTTTGCCGTGGCGATAGGGTCGAGCGCCGAACAGGGTTCATCCATCAGGATGACCTCGGGACTGACGGCAATGGCGCGGGCAATGCAGAGCCGCTGCTGCTGGCCGCCCGAGAGACCGGTTCCCGGTTCAGCGAGCCGGTCCTTCACCTCTTCCCAGAGCCCGGCTTTGATCAGCGATGTCTCGACGACCTCATCAAGCTCTCCCTTATTGGCGGTCAGGCCATGGATCTTGGGGCCGTAGGCAATGTTGTCGTAGATGGATTTCGGAAAGGGGTTTGGTTTCTGGAAAACCATCCCGACCCGTGCCCGGAGCGGCACGACATCAACGCTCGGGTGATGGATGTCTTCCCCGTCCAGACAGATCTCCCCCTCGACCCGGCAGCCGGCGATGGTGTCATTCATGCGGTTTAGGCAGCGAAGAAAGGTGGACTTGCCGCAGCCTGAGGGTCCGATCATGGCAAGCACTTCATTGCAGCCGACATCGATACTGACCTTGTTGATTGCCTTGGCTGCACCGTAATAGACAGAAACCGCTCTGCAGGTCATGCGGGGCTGTTCGACATACGGGTTGCCTACGGTTTTCCTGCTCATGGTTTCAGCGGTGATTTCCGACATGATCTGATCCTGTGTACCTATCTGGGAAATTCCTGGTTGGGCAATATCCAGTATAGCGGTCATGACAGCTCTTGAGTTGTGTTTTTTGATAATGCAATCGACCATCAGGCACGGGAGCCTGATGATCGATTAGCTGTGATCGTGATTTGAGTATCACTTTTCCATCCGATTATTTATTTTGCAGCCAGCGGTTTGAGTTTTTTGACGTTTTCTGCAAACATTTCACGCTCGACATCGGGCATTGGAATCATGCCCTTGTCGGCCAGATAGCCGTCGGATCCCCAGGCTTTTTCACTGGTGAATTCGGCCAGATATTCCGCCATGCCGGGAATGGTGCCGACATGTGCTTTTTTGACATAAAAAAACAGTGGCCTCGAGACCGGGTATTTACCGTCAGCGATGTTCTCGAATGTCGGGGCTTCGCCGTCGACAAGAGATCCCTGAACGACATCGGCGTTCTGGTCAAGGAACGAGAAACCGAAAATGCCAAGTGCATTCGGGTTAGCCTGAAGTTTCTGGACAATCAGGTTGTCGTTTTCACCTGCTTCGACATAGGCGCCGTCTTCACGAAGGGTGTGTGCTACGGCTGTAAAGGCTTTTCCATCTGATTTTTTCAGGTCGGCAAGTGACTCAAATTTTGCCGCACCGCCTTCCATCGCCAGCTCAACAAAGGCGTCACGGGTGCCTGAGGTCGGGGGAGGGCCAAGGACCTCGATGGCCACATCCGGCAGCTCTGCGTTGACATCCTTCCAGGTTTTATGAGGGTTGGCCATCAGTGTGCCATCAGCGCCGGGGACGTCTTTGGCAAGGGCTGTAAAGATATCCTTCAGGGTCAGTGTAATCTGCTCGCTCTTTTTAGAGTTGGCCAGCACGATACCGTCATAGCCGATTTTCACTTCGACGATTTCCTTGACGCCGTTTTCCAGGCATTTCTCTATCTCCGAACTCTTGATGGCACGCGAGGCATTGGTGATGTCGGGATGTTCGATGCCGACGCCGCCGCAGAAGAGCTTGAAGCCGCCGCCCGATCCTGTTGATTCGATTTTCGGTGTCTTGAAATTGGTTGTTTTCCCATACTGCTCGGCAACCACGGTCGCAAACGGGTACACGGTCGACGACCCGACGATGGAAATGTAGTCGCGGTTGGCATGGGCAGGCGATGTCGCGAGTGCAGCGGCGGTGAGTGCACAGGCTGCAAACAGTCCTTTTACGTTCATTTTGTTTCTCCTGGTAGTTTTGTTCATTTTGTTTCCTCTGGTAGTTTTCGTGTTTGGTTTTTCCAGATGATTCTGGCTGTTTGGATCGTTACCATTTTATTTCAAACTTGTTTCGCATATAAACTGCAGCAGCGTTCATCGTCATCAGGAAGCCGAGCAGGACAATGATGGCCGCAGAGTTTCTCTCAACAAATGCCCGTTCCGGGCTGTCGGCCCAGAGATAGACCTGGACCGGCAGGGCAGTCGCCGGGTCAGTCAGGCCTTGGGGTATATCGACAATAAAGGCAACCATGCCTATCATCAGCAGCGGTGCAGTTTCGCCGAGGGCCCGCGCCATGCCGATAATCGTGCCGGTGAGCATGCCAGGCAGCGCCAGCGGCAGCACGTGGTGAAAAACGGTCTGGATTTTCGAGGCTCCAACACCGAGCGCTGCTTCCCGAATAGACGGCGGTACGGATTTGATCGAGGCGCGTGCCGCGATGATGATGGTGGGCAGTGTCATCAGGGTGAGGACAAGTCCGCCGACAACCGGCGTAGAGCGCGGTACTCCCCAGAAATTTATAAAAATAGCCAGTCCCAGCAGGCCGAAGATGATGGAGGGCACCGCGGCAAGATTGTTGATGTTTACTTCAATAAAAGCAGTAAAGGCAGTATCCGGAGCAAACTCTTCAAGATAGATGGCCGCCGCAACCCCGATAGGAAAGGCGAGCAGCAGGGTGATGAGCAGGGTGTAAAATGACCCTTTTGTCGCGCCCCAGATTCCGGCAAGTTCCGGCTCCCTGGAATCCCCAGCAGTAAAGAACGTGGTATTGAATCTCATCTGGATCAAACCGCCGCGTTCGAGTGTTTTGATCCATTCATACTGGATATCCTTGATGCGCCGATTGCTCTCCGGCTCGTTGATATCTATGGCCCCCTTCATCAGCATGTCGACATCGTCATTTGCCGGAACCCACACTTTGAAACGGGTGGAAATCAGTTTCGGGTCTTCCTTGACCATATCCATCAGCTTGAATGCGGCACCGCTGCTGACAAGGTCGTAGAGCATTTTCCTGTCCTTCCTTGAACTGGCGTCAGGGAACATCTTCCGAAGCGAACCCTTGATGATTCCCCCATAATCTGCCCGTGACAGATCAGGATCGCTGAAATAGTCCTTATCCAGGTTTACCTCGAGCTGAACGAAGGTCTGCCTGAGAGCGGAATAACCGTTTCCGACGATGGAGATAAAAAGAAAGGCAAGGAACGTTAGGGCAATCGAGATTGCCACTATACCGAGCCACTTGAAGCGGATTTCAGACACATAACGGCCTCTCAGCCGTTTGTCGTGGTTGGCGGAAAGCAGTGATTTCTTCTGGGTTTCCATAATGCGGGGTCTCTTTTGGAATAATGTTTTATTCATATTGTTCGCGGTATCTCTTGACGACCCGCAGCGCTATGACATTTAGAATCAGGGTAAAGACGAATAGCACAAGGCCAAGGGCGAACGCTGCCAGCGTCTTCGGACTGTCGAATTCCTGGTCACCGACAAGAAGCGTGACAATCTGTACGGTAACTGTTGTCACAGCCTGGAAGGGGTTCGCCGTGAGGTTTGCAGCCAGTCCTGCAGCCATGACCACAATCATTGTCTCGCCGACTGCCCGGGATATCGCCAGCAGGACACCACCGACAATGCCGGGCAGGGCGGCAGGGAAAATGACATGCTTGATGGTTTCGAACCTGGTTGCCCCGAGCGCGTAGGAGCCGTCGCGAAGGGCCTGAGGTACCGCGTGGATCACATCATCGGAGAGTGAAGAAACGAAGGGAATGATCATGATGCCCATTACCAGACCGGCAGCAAGGGCGCTTTCAGATGCAACCGACATACCAAAGAAAGCCCCCGAGTCACGGATCAGCGGGGCAACGGTCAATGCCGCAAAAAAACCATAGACAACGGTTGGGATTCCGGCGAGAATCTCGAGCAGGGGTTTGACAACGGCCCTGAATGTATCGCCGGCATATTCCGACAGGTAGATGGCGGCAAGGAGGCCAATCGGAATTGCAACCGCCATTGCTATTCCGGCAATCATGAACGTTCCGGTAAATATCGGAACCGCACCAAAGGCACCCGAGGAGCCGGCCTGGTCCGGCCTGATTGCCATCTGTGGGCTCCAGGTGAGGCCGAAAAGAAATTCCTGCAGCGGGACAATCTGAAAAAAACGGATTGCTTCAAAAAGAACGGAAAGAACAATACCCAGTGTCGTCAGGATCGCGACTCCCGAACTGAGCATCAAGGCTGCTCTGATCACCGTCTCGACAATATTTCGCGCCCGAAGCGCGGGTGCAATGAGCCGATAGGCAAAAAGGGAGAGCGAGATAACGATAACGAGTGCTGCCGAAGTGATGACAGTCCTGTAGTTTTCTCTGATTTCCAGATAGCGGTCTGCCGCCTCTCTGACTGATTCATCCGGGCTCAGGCTGATGTTACCGGCAATGGTGTTTTTGATGTCATTGAGAACAAGCGAGTGCCTCGCTTCCGGCTCACTGGCCAGCAAGGAGGGTAGCTCGTTTATGATCCGGGTGTCGAGCACCGTCGTTTCAACCGCTGCCCAGATCCCATAGACAAGAAGGGCCGGCAGAACCCCTGCCAGGGCGGTCATCGTTCCGTAATGGCTGGGCAGGGAATGAAGGCCTCTGCCTCTGCCCTCACCGGTCGATATGCTGATTGCCCGATATCTGCCCAGCAGGAAGGCGCACAGGCTTATAACGACGATGAAGACAGGGAGGTAATCGTATATCATGGCTGTTTCTATCGCTCAGGCTCGGGAGTATCAGGAGATGGTTTTGGCCACGATTCCCTCGACCAGGTAGATGACCTCCTCTGATATATTCGTTGCCCGATCCCCGATCCTCTCCAGGTGGCGGGCCAGCAGGTAGGTGTTGATCAAACATCCCGGATGCTCCGGGTGAACCCGGATAAGATCTTTGACTTTGTTGTATATGCTGTTCCTGAGTTCATCGATTTCATCGTCAAGCAGGAAAACCTTGCGTGCCTGTGATGGATCACGATTGATCAGCGCATCGAGGCTCATTTTCAGCATTTTGATTGTTTTTTCAGACATCAGTGTAAAATCAATATGTTTCACCAGGTGCTTTGCCTTTGATTTTGAGATTGCCTCGACACCCATGGCGATATTGACGGCCATATCTGCAATTCGCTCCATCTCGACATTGATTTTGATAACGGTTATGATGAACCGCAGATCGCCGGCCACTGGTTGATGGAGGGCCAAGGTTTTTAAACAGTCTTCCTCGATTTCAACTTCCATCTCATCGATTTCATAGTCCGAGAGAATAATGGCCTGCACTTCCTTCTCGTCCTGTGTCTTGATGACAGCTGTCGCACGCCTGACCCGATCTTCGACCATCGCCACGAGATCAAGAAGTTTCCTGTTGAGGTTCTGCAGTTCTATGTGGAAGGTGTAATGTGGCTGCATCAAGAGATGTCCTTTGCTTAAATGGTATGTATCACTAGTATCGATTGAGCTAGTATCGGTTGAGGATCTATTCCCGAACCGATCGTGACGACAAGATAGGTGATCTTTATTTTTGCTCTATTAGGAGAATGTTATGATTGTGTTAGCGGGTGGAAAAGAGCTTGCGGCTGACAGTAAAATGCTGAACATTTACCCGCAAGGGAATAACCCACTCTTCAATCAACCTGGAAAAACTGTTTTTCAAGCGGCTTGCCTCGGATACCCCTGGCACCGTCTTCTATTACTAAAAACTACAGACATCTACGTGTAATGGGAAAGATAAACATACTTGTGGTCGAGGATGAAATGGCCATACAGCAGTTGGTCAGCTACAACCTCATCAAGGCTGGATTTCATGTTACGTGCGCCGATACCGGGGAGGAGGCTCTTGAGCATCTGCTCAAAGAGGAGATCGACTGCATCCTCCTTGACCTGATGCTGCCGGGAATGAGCGGGCTCGAGGTGTGCCGGTCGATTAAGGCGAAGAACTCGAAATCCGGCCATCATATCCCGATCATTATGCTGACCGCAAAAGGCGAAGAAGAAGATATCGTCGCGGGGCTTGAAAGCGGTGCGGATGACTATATCACCAAACCGTTCAGTCCCAAGGTCATGATCGCCAGGATCAAAGCCGTGCTGAGAAGGGGCGTAAAAAAGAAAAAGTCAAAAAACGAGGATCAGCAAGAGGTTATTGTGGTTGATGAGCTTATTATTAACAAAGGTCGCCACGAGGTGACCTTAAGGAACGAGACGCTGCAGCTCACCATGACGGAATTCGGGATCCTCGAGCTCCTGGCCGGGAAACCCGGATGGGTCTTTACCAGGCAGCAGATCATTGATTCAGTGAGAGGATACGATTTTCTAATTACTCCTCGCGCCATTGATGTGCAGATCTTTGGCCTGAGGAAAAAAATGGGTGATTCCGGACAACTGATCGAAACCGTCAGGGGCGTCGGCTATCGTTTTCAGTCTGTTCGACACTAGAGGAAGAATTCAATGGTTATCAAGCAGAAAAGACTCTTCTGGCAGATTTTCCCTGCCACCCTTGCCATCATATTGTTGTCAATCCTCGCAGTTGGCTGGTACAGCTCGTATTTAGCCAAATCATTTTATCTCCGGGAATCTGCAGCAAACCTCCTTGACCGGGCACATATAATCAAAGCACACATCGTTGACATCCTGGAGAGTGGAACGAGTGCGCAGCTGCAGCAGCTCGCCGTCGAATCCGGACGGGCTTCAACCACGAGAATTACGGTTATCGGCGAGAATGGTGTCGTTTTGGCCGATACCGAGGAAAACCCGAAAAACATGGATAATCACCGGCAGCGCCCGGAAATTAATGAGGCATTCAGCGGCACCCCGGGCAGCTCGCTGCGGTTCAGCAATACCCTTGGCGAGCGAATGCTCTATTCAGCGATACCAATTACGTTCAGTCAATCAGGCGCTGACGGACCGGATCCTGCTGGATCCATGGTCGTCCTGAGATTGTCGATGCCGGTCACGGCAATCGATGCAGCCCTGAGTGCGCTCAATGGAAGACTGTTGTTCGGGACAATCATCGCTGTTCTTGTGGCGTTTCTTGTTACCCTTTTTGTGTCAAGAAATATCAGCCACCCGCTCGAAGAGATGACACAGAGGGCAGAATTCTATTCGCGGGGAGATTTCAGCCGGAAAATGTTGATTAAAAAGGCAACGGCGTCGCGGGAAGTGACCATGCTGGCGATGGCGATGGACCGGATGGCCGATCAGCTTGATGATATGATTAAAACCATCATCAACCAGCGCAATCAGCTGGAAACAGTCTTTTCGAGCATGGTGGAGGCCGTGATCGCTGTCGACAGGCAGGAAAAAATCATCAGCATCAATTCAGCTGCGGCAGAGATGTTCACGGTTGGCCGGGAGAGAGCTGAAGGGCTCCTGGTACAGGGGGTAATCAGGAATGCCGCAATTCACCAGCAGATTAGGATAGTTTTAAAGAGTGGTGGAGTTCTCGAAGAAGAGATTATCCTCGCTGATGGCAGCGAGCAACGCTTTCTGCAGACTCATGTTGTCGCGCTGGCGGACGGTGACGGCTCGAGTACCGGTGCCCTTGTTGTTTTTAACGATGTAACGCGCCTGCGGCGGCTGGAAAAGGTGCGCAGGGATTTTGTTGCCAATGTCTCCCACGAGCTGAGAACACCGATTACATCTATCCGGGGCTATGTTGAGACGCTGCTCGAAGGTGCGATGGATGACCCTGAAAACGGGCGAACATTTCTAGAGACAGTCCTGCGCCAGTCGGAACAGCTCAGTGAGATCATTGACGACCTGCTTGTTCTGTCCAGGATCGAGCAGGATGCAGATAATAAGGAGATGAGGTTTGAGCGTCAGCTCTTGCAGCCGGTCCTGGAGGATGCGATTCAGACCTGTCTGCACAAGGCCCGTCAGCGGGAGATATCATTGTTGCTTGACTGCGATGCCGATATCCAGGTGAATATCAACCGCACCCTGTTCGAGCAGGCAGTCGTGAATCTTGTGGTCAACGCAGTTACCTACAGCGGCAGCGGTGACAGGGTGACCGTTGAGTCCAGGCGGAAGAAAACTGCTGAGCAGCCACAGGTGGAAATCCGGGTGATCGACAACGGAGTGGGAATTGCAGCTGATCATTTGCCGCGTCTCTTTGAACGGTTTTATAGAAGCGACAAGGCCAGAAGCCGTAAAATCGGCGGTACCGGCCTGGGGCTGTCGATTGTCAAGCACATCGTCCAGGCCCACGGCGGCAACGTCGAGGTTACAAGCACACCCGGCGAGGGCAGTACCTTCATGATCAGACTGCCCGAAGCCTCATCGTCTGTGGGCTGAAGCGGGAAAAACCGCTACTCCCGGTCTCCGAGCAACAACCCTGTCGGGCAGACAGAAAAACTAGAGAGCGGATCTGCCTTCTTTTAACAAAATCAGGCATTGCTTTTGATCGCTGACTCTGAAAAAGCCAAGAACAGGGTTAAACCCCTCTGCTCGTAGCCGCGGACAAATTCGATCACGTCTTTTTTAATGCTGTCCCGCATGTCCCTCACTGCCTGGAGCCGTTGGAGCCGTCCACCGGCTATCCGGGCGGGGTTTTCGTACGGCCAGTTCAGCCGTATGCAGTGACCGGGAAAGACAGGAAAGAGTTTGTCGGCCTCTTGTGAGCAGACGGAAATGACGATATCGAAGTTCCGGTTCATCTGTATCAGGTCATAAACGGAGTGAGCATTGTTCATGCCCTCTATTTTAAAACCTTCCTCCCTCATAGCCAGAACAACCAGCGGATTGATTGGTTTGGGATCCAGTCCACCACATTCTGTTGTAAAGTAGCGACTGCCATATGTATTGAGATAGGTGCAGGCAATCTGGCTTCTTCCTGAATTGTATTCACAGGCGATGAGAACGTTGAGCATCATAGTCTCCTCCATGCATGAGAATTCAAGAACTACTCATGATGTAAATGGTGATGCCAGGATGGGGAGATCAGGACTTACCTGAAAACGTTGTTAACATACAACCCACTACTGACATCATATCTTTATTTTACTACCACAATGTGGCATATGTCAAGGAATGGTATTGAACAGTGAATGGTATTGATCACTCGAAAATCGATCGTTGGCAGAGGTCGATCAACCGGGGATTGAATTCAGCGCTTGCGTAACAGCTCGATTTTATTATAAGGAGACCTTGTTGTAACAGTCACTGACACATGATTCATGGCCTTGTGCTATTTTAGGGTTTTTGGCAATGATATCCGGCAGGACATTCAGGAGAGAGGTCCGGCTTTTCGTTTTCGGCCGGGCCGGGGACGACGGTTGACTTTGGCTGCCAGGTGCGCACCTGGTCATCGACGCCATGGACGAACTTTCGGTGGTCATTGAAAAAATAAATGGCCTGCTTGCTCGAGGCGATAAGCCTGAGGACATGGATAGATGTCCGGATTTCCCGTAATCCTTTTTCGGATGAAGGGAAATGGTCTCAGCGCTCGACAAATGAATTTTGATTGCCATTGTTATAGCGGATGGAACTGCATTGAACTGAGCAGCAGCAACTCTTGTCGCTCAATGATGAAAACGATGTCTATTCTGAATGACCTCGGTCTTTAAATTATGACAGGAACGTGCCAATGAATGAAGAGATCATAAAAGAACTTGCCGGAATTGTCGGTAGAGAAAATATAACAACGGATCATATTGATAAAATCACCTATTCCTATGACGCCACTCAGAAAAAATACCTTCCCGAGGCGGTTGTCTATGCCGTCAATACCGACGAAATCAGCAAGATAGTCAAGGTAGCAAACCGAGAGAAAATCCCGATTATTCCGCGGGGTGCAGGGTCGGGGTTCAGCGGCGGAAGTCTGCCGGTACGGGGGGGAATTGTTCTGGTATTGACCAGAATGGATAAAATCATTGAGATTGATTCTGAAAACCTGATCGCCCATGTTGAACCAGGTGTCATCACTGCGGAACTGCAGCGCCAGGTTGAAAAGATCGGACTGTTTTACCCGCCTGACCCGGCTTCCAAGGAATTCAGTACACTTGGGGGAAATGTTGCCGAGTGTGCCGGCGGACCGCGTTGTGTGAAGTATGGCGTTACAAAGGATTACGTCCTCGGGCTCGAGGTTGTAACTCCCACCGGTGACATCATTAGGACCGGCGGGGAGACCTTGAAAAATGTTGTCGGCTATGACCTTACCAAGCTGTTTGTCGGCTCGGAGGGAACACTTGGCATCATTACCAGGATTACCTTGAAACTGCTGCCGAAACCCGCTGCCAAAAAAACCATGCTGATACAGTTTGATTCAATTGACGGGGCCGCGCGATCAGTGTCAGCCATCATCAATGAAAAGATCATACCGACAACCCTTGAGTTTATGGACAGGGCGACAATCAACTGCATTCGTGGGAAAAGTGATATTCCTATCCCCGAAGATTGTCGTGCGCTTCTCATTGTTGAGGTGGACGGCGACCAGGAGGTGTTGGCAAAGCAGGCAGAGAAAATTCTTTCTATCATTGATCAATTCGGTATTATTGGCACCCGGATTGCCGAGACATATGAAGAGTCGGAAAAGATCTGGCAGGTGCGACGGATCGTCAGCCCAAGCCTGCGCAAGATAAATCCGGACAAGTTTAATGAGGACGTTGTCGTGCCACGCTCAAAAGTGCCCGATATGATCAGGGCTCTTGAGAGGATTTCAGAACAGTATGATGTGCCCATTGTCAATTTCGGCCATGCCGGCGACGGAAACATCCATGTCAATATCATGGTTGACATGAAGCAGGAGGGGATGGCCGAGACTATCACAAAGGTGGTTGATGAGGTGTTCGGAGCAGCGATCAGCCTGCGCGGATCGATTTCCGGAGAACACGGCATCGGACTGTCCAAGGCAAAGTATATGGAAATGGAGCTGGATGCGGCAACAATCAATTGTATGAAGACCATAAAACATGCATTGGATCCCTTTGAGATACTCAATCCGGGGAAAATGTTTTATGAGGCTGATAAGCACGTGTAGCACTTTAGATTCACAGTTATTATGGATAAAAACAAACGATTAAAAGATTTTGAGGGGCTTATCCGGGAGTGCGTCAAGTGCGGCGTCTGCCAGGCCCATTGTCCTGCATATCTGGCTGAAAGAAAAGAGGGCAGTGTCGCCCGCGGGAAGATTGCCCTGGCGGCCGCTCTTCTTGACCAGGAAGCAGGGCTTGAGGAACGCTTCCAGGAAGATATCAGCATGTGTCTGATGTGCGGCTCCTGTGTCGACAAGTGCCCGAACAAGGTCCCGACAGATGAAATTGTCGGCGCCATCCGCCGGGAGATAACAGAGAGCCAGGGGCTGTCTGTTATCGGCAAAGGCGTATCGAGCCTTCTTTCCCAAAAGATACTGATGAAGGCGCTCGGCAAAGGGGGAGCGCTTTTATCCCCGCTGCTGCTGAAAAAAGTTCCCGAATCCAGCGGATTGCGGCTGCGCTTTCCTTCACCGGTGATGAAAAACAGAACGGTTCCAAAGATCCCGTTTAAAAACCTCTTCGAGTGCGTTCCCGAATTCACGCCTGCTGAACAGGAGAAGGGGGTTGTCGGCTTTTTTGCCGGCTGCGCTCTGACCTACATCTATCCTGAAATCGGTCGGATCATGGTCGATATTCTGCAGCGCATGGGCTACTCGGTATATGTTCCAAGGGCCCAGGGCTGCTGTGGAATCCCCGCTCTTTCTTCGGGAGACGGCAGGCTGGTAACAGATCTTGCCGAAAAGAATGTCGCCGCTTTTGAAAACCCGAATATCGAATATATCGTCACCGCCTGCGCATCCTGCAATGGCGGCATAGGCGAGCACTATAAAACGATGAGCGGAGATTTCGACGGGTTTACCGGCAAGGTTGTCGATTTCAGTGTGTTTCTCAAGCAAAGCGGACTTTTTGAGGAACTTGCCGCAATGGAAAAGCGACACGACCGATTGCGCGTTACCTACCATGACCCCTGTCATCTGAAGACCCAGGGTATTGTTAATGAGCCACGGGAGCTGCTGAAAAATTTACCTAATGTCGATTTTGTCGAGATGGAGAAAGCGTCTTCATGTTGTGGCCTTGGAGGTACTTTTTCTGTTTACCACTATGACACGAGCAAACAAATCGGGGCCGCCAAGCTTGCCGGAATCAGGGAGAGCAAGGCAGATCTTGTTGCAACAGGATGCCCTGGATGCATCATGCAGTTACAGGACATTATCAACCATGGCAACCTGAAGGTGAAAGCCGTCCATATTCTCTTTTTGCTCGCCCAGGCTCTGGAATAGCCCGTCAGGCCCGGTCGGCAGCTGCATCCTCTTTTCCCCGCCTGCCACGTGCAGCTACGTTCATAGAGCTGTCCATGGGTAAATATTATAATATATGTCGATATGCTGGTGCATTATGCCGGACAACCTGGTAGTATGTTTTTTAAAAGAAAGCTTTTGAGGTCTATCAATCCGTCAATTCTTTTTGAATAATTAATAAATTCAATAGAGTAGCGAATGACAAAAATATTTGCGACTGCAAGGAAGGAAGAGAAGGTAACCGATTATATCATTTCTCAGGTCAGGGATGCCATCATGTCGGGCAGGTTGCAGCCTGGCAACCGCCTGGCTTCAGAGAAAGAGTTGACCGAAGCGTTCCAGGTGAGCAAGGCAACGCTGCGCGAAGCGCTGCGCAGCCTTGAAACCATGGGGTTGGTTGAAATCCGGCAGGGAGCGACGGGAGGAATTTTTTTAACCGAGGTCAATTCGAAGACACTCATGCACAGCATGATGAACTTTATGCACTTCCAGTCAGTTTCTGTGCGTGAAATCACTATGCTGAGATACATGCTCGAGCCGCATATCGCCCGCATTGCCGCCCTCAAAATTACCGATGAGGAAATCGCACAGCTGGCGTCCTATGTGGAAAACGGTGAGTCGACCGACTGGTCACCCCGGGAGAAAAACACGCGTTTCCATTACTACCTGTCAAGGATAACAAAAAACTCCCTGTTGATCCTTATAATTGATTTTATTGATCATTTGCTTGATGAGATGAAGCAATCACTCGATCTGGACCCGGCATTTCACGACAGGGTTCAGGATTCACACAAAAAAATTCTTGATTGCCTGGTGAAAAAAGATGCAGATGGCGCGGGTAGGGCGATGGCTGAAGATGTCGTGATGGTAGGAGCGTTCATGTCCGGGAAAATGGGTGAGGAATCGTTTGACCCTGCAAGATTTGCTCCTCCAGGTGATGCGCTCCTGAGGGTGATCTCTGCTGACAGCGGAGCCAGAATCCTCAAGGATCTCGGAAGCGCCGACCTGTATCTGGTGGTGCCGCACAGCAAGGATGACAGCGATCGCTGATGCACTGCCGGCAGATTGTGCGGTTCGTCATATATTATAATATATGTTGACATGCCAGGGGCTATACCCTACTATTGGATTCCGAAATAGGTTTTCGGTGACTGGTTATATACCGATTAAGATTAACCGCATTGATGGGAGTCATTCATGGACAAAGAGATTGGGTTTGAAATGGCAGCATCCAACATCAGGTTCGGCAGTGGAATAACTGCAGAAATTGGGATGGATCTCAAGGATCTCGGGGTGAAGAAGGTGATGGTTCTGACGGATCCGAACATCGCCAAGCTGCCGATGATCAACACGGTCATACAGTCTCTGGAGAAGGAGGGGGTTGATTATGTCCTTTATAAAGATGTCCGTGTTGAACCGACCGATGGTTCGTTCAAGGATGCAATCGCTTTTGCAGTGAGCAACAAGATTGATTCTTTTGTTGCCCTTGGCGGCGGCTCGGTTATTGACACGGCCAAGGCTGCAAACCTGTACGCCACATATCCGACGGATGATTTCCTTCTCTATGTCAACGCCCCAATAGGTAAAGGTAAGCCGGTTCCCGGTCCGTTAAAACCACTGTTTGCCATCCCGACCACAGCGGGAACCGGAAGCGAAACCACCGGTGTGGCAATATTTGATCTTGAAGAGATGCATGCCAAAACCGGTATTGCCTCACGCGCATTAAAGCCGACGCTGGGAATTGTCGATCCACTGAATATGATGACGATGCCGCCGATGATTACCACCTCGACCGCTCTTGATATTCTCACCCATGCGGTGGAGTCATATACAGCTATAGAATATACCAACCGGCCGAGGCCTGAACGGCCGGTTCTTCGGCCGGCATACCAGGGAGCAAATCCAATCAGCGATATGTGGGCCTTAAAAGCGATGGAGATTATGGCAAAGAATTTTGCAACGGCCGTGGAAGATCCCGAGAACGTAGAGGCGCGCGGCATGATGGCACTGGCAGCCACGTTTGCAGGTGTCGGCTTCGGCAATGCCGGAGTAACCCTGCCGCATGGCATGTCATATCCGGTATCCGGCATGGTCCGGGAGTATATCGCCCCTGATTATATTTCAGATCATCCAATCATTCCTCACGGTATTTCCGTTGCAATCAACGCGCCTTCGGTCTTCAGGTTTACCGGTCCATCCAATCCAAAGCGGCATATTGAGGCGGCCAGGGCGCTTGGTCTGGACACGGAAGGAATAAAGGACGAGGATGCCGGAGAAATTCTGGCCCAGGCGATGATCACCTATTTCAAGCGGTTTAATGTGCCCAACGGCTTGAAGGCCGTCGGTTTTTCCGAAGCCGATATCCCCAAGCTGGTGGAGGGCACATTGCCCCAGCATCGGGTGACCAAACTTTCTCCAAGACCGGCAGGACCGGATGAACTGGCAGAGCTGTTCAGGGGAGCCATGCAGTATTGGTAGAAGTAATTTTTCCAGCAGAGACAACCACTAGATATCAATTAAATAAAGAGGATCAAGATGTCAGACAACAGTGTAAACCGGTACTTCTCCGAGGAGAGCGGAAGCGGCCTCAAGAAATTAAAATTCTGTGTTAACGGCGAGTGGAAGGAATCCAAAACAGAGAAATACATGGATTGCTATAATCCATCGACTGGCGAGGTTATCGCCAAAGCTCCCTGCTGCACCAAGGAAGAGGTCGAATCAGCCATAGAGGCGGCAAGCGCGGCTTTTCCCGAGTGGTCGAACACACCGGTCTCCAAGCGGGTGCAGGTACTCTTCAAGATGAAACGCCTTGTTGATGAAAACCTGGAGGAACTGACCCGGCTGCTTGCCACTGAGATGGGGAAAGACTGGCTCGGGGCGATGGGCGATATACTGAAAGTCAACGAAGTCGTGGAGTTTGCCTGTGGTGCGCCGCATTTGATGAAAGGAGAGTCGCTGATGAACTGCTCCACCGGCTACGATACGGTGTTGTACCACCACCCGGTCGGCGTATTTGCCGGAATTGCACCATGGAATTTCCCGGCGATGATCCCACATGGCTGGATGGCCCCGATCTGTATCGCCTCCGGCAACTGCATGGTCCTGAAGGCAGCAAGCCATGTGCCTCAATCATCCATGCGTCTGATGGAATTGTGGAAAGAGGCGGGGCTTCCCGATGGTGTTCTCAATGTGGTTACGACCAGCCGGGTTGAGGCGGAAATTCTGCTTGAGCATCCCGAAATCAAGGGTGTTTCCTTTGTCGGATCGACAAAGGTCGGAAAACACATTTATACGACAGCCGCTGCCAATGGAAAACGTGTTCAGGCGCTGACCGAGGCGAAAAACCATGCACTGGTGTTAAAAGACTGCAAAGTCGAGCGAACCGCCCGCGGTATTATGAATGCGTTTTGCGGCTGCGCCGGTCAGCGCTGCATGGCGCTTCCCGTCATCGTTGTCGAGAACGCGATTGCCGATGAGTTGATCGCCCAGTTGGTCAAGTTCTCCTCGGAATTGCCGGTTGGTCCGGCTTACGAGAAATCCTCGCTGATGGGACCTGTTGTTACCGCCGGACATCGTAAATTTGTTCTCGACTGGATTGAAACCGGTATCAAGGAAGGCGCCGAACTGATCCTTGATGGCCGTGATATCAAGGTTCCCGGTCATGAAAACGGCTTTTACATCGGACCTACCATTTTTGACAAGGTGACGGAAGATATGTCTGTCGGCCGGGAAGAGATCTTTGGTCCGGTACTCTGCATCAAGCGGGTGAACAGTTTCGAGGAGGGCTTGAAGATCATGAATTCCAGCCGTTTTGCAAACGGTTCGGTAATTTATACGCAGAATGGATATTATGCCAGGACCTTTGCCAAGGAAACCGATGGCGGTATGGTCGGGATCAATGTCGGCATCCCAGTGCCGCTCGGCATATTTGGGTTTACCGGACACAAGCAGTCATTCTTCGGAGATCTTCACGTGATGGGGCAGGACGGCTTTAAGTTCTTTACCGAATCAAAAGTCGTCACCAAGACCTGGTTTTCAGAGGATGGTGAGGTAGATAGCAAGGTTGATACCTGGGATGGTACGATCACCTCAATGCCGGTTGATGACAAATAACTGAAAGAAACTCAACCATCCTCCATAGAATGAATCAACTGACTCCAGATGTTCCCGTAAGGCTCTGGGTCAGTTGATTCGTCTGTTTCTTTCGTCCGTCAGCGTCCTTTTTCTCTTTTTATTCCTTGCTCTGTTTCTGGATTCTGGTCTCTGGGAAGCCGGGACCAGCCATGCACCATTTCTTGCCTGCTCCCTGCGCTTCTCGGTTGATCTACTGTGGGGTCGTCCCGGTAAAAACATTTAATCGATGTTGCTGGAATTTTTATGCAGCGATCCTATAGTTTCCTATTGGGAGTCTGTTTTGTTGTAATTTTTTGCCTGATCAAATCCTGGTATACCTTTTGGGTGGCGGTTCGAAACCGATGAGAGCTCCATTGGACGCAAAAATCATGAATAATGACGGTTTCTTGGGGGAATTTTTGCAGAGCCGGGGATACAAGCCTGTTCTGAAACAGTTCTGCTGGCACATGATCTGGCCCTTGATGACCGTGCTGTTGGTCATTGGCATCGTTTATCTTGACCGGGTTTATACCTTCAAGGCACAGACGGTTCATCAGGAAGACATACGTCTGGAATCCCTGCAGCTCCTTTTACAGGACCGTAATCAAACCATTGCTGCCGACCTGCAGTTTCTGGGAGATCACCAGGCATTGAAAACATATCTTGGCGAAGCTTCATCGTTCTCCTCAATTATGGTTACAGAGCTTTTTGAGCAGTTTTTGTCTGGAAAAAAGCGATATGCCCGAATCCGCCTGTTGAATCAAGTCGGAAAAGAGCTGATAACGGCATCAAATAAGCGCGACCATTTAGAGAGTGCCGGCAGCTACCTCAGTACATTTGAAACCCCCTCTTTTTTTGAGATCCTGCTGCAACAACAGAGAGGAAAAATCTATCTGCTTGCAATCGCACCGGAAAATACTGAAAATAACCCTCAAGCAGCTCAACCAGGCTCTGTTCAGCGTTTGTACTACATCATCGGCGACAACCAGGAAGATCCGGCAGGTGTTGTTTCGCTCGATTTTGACAGCGTGGATATCTTCAGGTCCCTTTACGACAGTGGCCAGGAGCGAATTGGCCGAGTTCTTCTCCTGGACAGAGACGCTGCCCGGGTGATAACCGGAGAAACGTTATTATCTGTTGAAAAGCAGAACCTCTACGCGGATCTGCAGGATGAGCTGTCAGCCAGGATCGCCGTCCAGCCTTCAGGACATTTTTTTATTTCCAATACCTTATATGTGTACAGATTGCTCCATCCATTTCCCCCCGAAGTTATGGATGTGCATACAGGCAACCCCGGCGAGGTGCGTCTGCATGCAGATGATGACCCGGATCACTGGTTCCTGGTTACAGAGGTGGAAAACAGCTATTTTGCCACCCAGAAGAGATATTACCTGAAGTTCCTGGCACTGCTCGGCGTAATACTGCTGGTTCCCTCCTTTGTTGTCTGTCTGTTTCTTGCCAAGTCCAGGGCCCGCGTGAAACTGGAGGCGGCGCTGCGCTATCGTGAGCATACTGAACACCTTGAGCAGCTGGAAGAAAAAGTGCGACAACGAACGCTGGAACTGGATGAGACCAACCTGCAACTCAGTAGCGAGATTATTGAACGGCTTGGTGCTGAAAGACAGCTGATACGTAATAATGAGCTTTTATCAGGAATGATCGGCAGCATCGACGGGATCATTTATGTAGCAGATTTTGACAGCCACGAAATTCTCTTTGCCAATGAGTACCTGAAAAAACTCTTTGGTTTTGATCCCGTGGGCAGGCTGTGCTGGCAATTTCTCCATGCAAACCAAAACGGACCCTGTTCGTTCTGCACGAATCGCAGACTCCTTGACGAGTCAGGCAGTCCTGCACCGCCGCTCCAGTGGGAATATGAAAACCCCTACAACAAGCGGTGGTATGCTGCAAAGGATCAGGCGATTCGCTGGTCCGACGGCAAATACGTCCGCTTGGAAATCGCCACTGATATCACCGAGCAGAAGCGGCTGCAGCATTTTCTTCAGGAAGCCCGGAGACAGGCCGAACTGGCCAGAGGCATCCACAGCAGGTTTGTCGCCCTTGTTGCCCATGACCTGAAATCGCCATTTTTCTCTATTACCCAGATGCTCCAGAGAATTCTAGACAGGGAAACGTTCACCTATCGGATTCATCGGCAATTCCTGGAGAATATTGTTGAAAACGGTCACCGGATGCTTCAGATGATTGACAACCTGTTGTCGATTGATCGGTTTGAAACCGGTGAAATAAAGCTCGACAGAATTTTTTTTGATGTGTCACTGATGGCTGATGAGGTGCTGCAGAATTTCAAGCTTACTTCAGCCGAGAAAAATCTTACGATGATTAATGAAATCCCCGGCGAGACGTGCATTTACGCTGACAGATATCTTTATTATATCGTTCTTAACAACCTGGTATCAAATGCGATAAAATTCAGTGAACGGTATGGTCGTATCACTCTTGCTGCTGCCGGCAGTGAACGCTTTGCAACCATCGCGGTTAAAGATAATGGCAAGGGAATGAGCCAGGAATATATAGAGAATCTTTTCAGGGCTGATGTCAAGACCAGCCGCCAGGGAACCCATGGAGAACAGGGAAGCGGGCTTGGGCTTATCTTCTGCCAGGATATAGTGAAAGCTCATCTTGGGAATTTGCGAGTAGAGTCGGAGCAGGGGTTTGGAACCAGTTTTTATGTGGAAATACCTCAATGCTCAAGCCTTGAAGCCCATCAGCAGAAAAAAACGAAAACAGCGTGAACACCCATTTGAAGGACCATTGCCATAATCAGTGAGGAAAGAAAAGGCACATGCAGGAGGGGATGATGAAAGGAGTTTTAATGTCGGCATTGGTTCTCTCAGCATCTCTGCTGATGAGTGTTGCCGGGCATTCAGCCGAAAATGAAACATTCAGCGTGGAGAGAATGATTTCTGATCTGAACGAGAAAATTGAACTGTCCAGGGAGCAATGGGAAAAGTTAAAGCCGGTACTTGGGGAAAAGAGCGAGGAGCTGAAAAAAAGTATCAGCGAATATGTCGATAAAGGCTACCTCCAGATGGGGGAGATGTCTCAGAAGTTAAAAGGGGTCAGCGAGGATACAGAGCAAAAAGTAAAGACGTTTCTCAACAGTGAAGAAATGGAGAAACTTAAAAGCTACCTCGACAGAATGGATGATGATGCCATACGGGAGGCAAGAGATAAAATGGTTGCCGAATTAGCCGATATCCTTGCGCTCACCGGGGAGCAGCTTGACAAACTCAAACCCATCCTTGACGACAGCATGAGCCGGATGAGTGAGATGCTGGACGGGCTGGCCGATAGGGGCAAAAGTGGCTGGGAAGATTTCAAGAAAGATTACAAAGCGCTGACGGACGAGCTGAAAAAGAAATTGAAAGAGGTTCTTGACGAGCAGCAAATGGAGCGCTTTGAGGACTATGAACAGGATACGCAGGACAAGATTGAGAGGGCTTTTGCCTGATGGGCGGCATTGGCTTGCCGTCCGCCCTCTCGGGGGAATGAAGGGTAACGCTGCGCCTGCTGCAGGTATCCGGTAATACGCCTTATAAAACAGATATGGAATCACTGTCGGTGACTCCACAAGTGGACACCGCAGCCGGCACACTTTGCGGGCTCTGCATCGCTTCTTGTCCGGGCGGCGCCATCACCGTAGAAGATGGGCTGAGCATGGATGTCGAGCACTGTATCTTCTGCTGTTCCTGTATCGGTACCTGCCCGGAAGAAGCGGTTTCAATCGGTGTTCCGCCTCTTCTGGAGAAAAGGCAGTGGCTGCATGAAAACTGTGCGCAGCGGAAAAAACCGGAACGCTCTTTCTGATCCACTCAGACGGTCCTGGACTATGCGCTCAGGGGAACCCCCTCCGGATCCCAACCTCGCAGACGGTAATAGTCCTGGAGCATGCGCTCCATATCGCTTTCACTCAGCGACCCGCCTTCCGGCAGGGCTTCTTTGTGGAGTCGCTTCGGCAGCCGGTCGTCTTCTCTTTTCAGTCCCTCCCGTAAATTGAACTGTCGGGTCATCGTGGATATATGCGCAGCCAGGCTCCGCAGTTCATCTTTTGATCTTTTCTCGCCTGTGACCATTTCCAGGGTTTGTTCCAGCTCCTCCCAGGAGTAAAGATCCCTGTAAAAACGGCACAGGGTCAAGGTATCAAAAATATTCAAGCGGTCCTCGTAATCAACAAGCATGTCTGCTTTTTTTTCGATCTGTTCGGGGGGGATAAGGCCTGCCAGCTCCGGCTTATAGAAGGTGGTACGCAGGTGACAGGCGCCGCGGGGTGATGTGCCGAAGGCGAGTCCCATGCCTTTGAGAACGCGCGGGTCATAGCCGGCAGGCTCGAGTCCCTTGACGTGAATGGCAAGGTCCTCGATACCCCATTTTTTTGAGGCAGGTATAATGCCGTCTGCCAGAATATCGCCTATTCCGGTCCTCGAACCGATTTTCTCGACCAGTGCAATGGTCTGGTCAACATTGCCGTAGCTGATGTCGCAGTCAATACGTCCTTGTTCATGGGCTTCCATCAGCAGTCCGCAGATGTTCCCGGTGGTGATCGTGTCTATGCCAAGTCTGTCGCAGAGATCGTTGAGGTAGGCTATTTCTTCCATTTCCTTTATCATGCACAGACTGCCGAAGGAATAGATCGTCTCATATTCAGGGCCTTCGATTTTCAACCCCTCGTGCCGGCCCTTGCTGATTGTGGTGAGGCGACCACAGGCCATAAAACATTTTGCACAGGCATGGGGGTGGACGTCGTGCTGCTGATGATAGCGTTCCCCACTGATTTCTTCGGCATGGTCGCAGGTCCCCTGCCTCCAGTACCTGGTGGGAAGAGCGCCGGCGTTATTCATTAACGTCACCATCATTGTTGTTCCCATCTTTCGGTAGGCTTTGACGCCGGGGTTTTCAAAATTTTCCTTGGAAAAGGCTTTGGCATAGTCGGCGATGCCTTCCGGATTATGATAGACGCGGCTGCGATCACCCTGAAAGACGAGAGCCTTAACCAGTTTGGAACCAAGAACGGCACCGATACCTGTTCTTCCCGCACAGCGCCATTTATCGTTGGCGATGATGGCAAATTTAACCATTTTCTCACCTGCCGGCCCGATAACCACAGCACCGGGTTTCCCGAAGTCCTCCCTGGTCGATGCAAATCGCCTGAGCGCTTCTTCCTCAGCTACGATGGTTTCCATGCCCCATAAATCGCCCGCTTCGTGAAACTGGGCGCCGTCCGGAAGGATGGAAAGTACCGTGGGCTGATCAGCTTTGCCATTCACGATGACGGCGTCAAATCCGGCTGAGTCGATTGCCTCGGGAACTTTACCTCCGGAGTATGATTCTGCATAATATCCGGTCAGTGGAGATTTCGTGTAAGCGCCGTAACGGCTGCCACCCCAGAGTCGTCCGCCGCAGAAGGGGCCGGTGGCAATGATGACGTTGTTTTCAGGAGCGAGCGGATCGACTCCTGCCGGATTTCGCCCCAGCAGGAGATGAGTGGCCAAACCCTTGCCGCCATTGCATTCACGCAGGAGTTCATCTGATATCTCCTCAATGATGAAGCTCTTGGTATGTAAATCGACAGTAAGAATACGGTTGTAATAGCCGTACATGAATATATCCTCCCGCGGGTGAAATCCCTGTTCCTGTTATCTACCCAGCGCAGCCAATCCTTCCTCAACGGTTTCAAGGCCTTTTCCAAGCTGCTCATCGGTTATGACAAGGGGCATGAGAAAACGAATGACATTGCCATAGGTTCCGCAGCTGAGAATGATGACGCCTCTTTCATAACAGGAGGAGACAAGCGCTTTGGTCTCTTCCGGGGCGGGCTCCTTGGTACGCCTGTCCCTGACGAGTTCCATCGCGATCATTGGTCCAAGCCCGCGAACATCACCGATGATGTCATATTTCTGTTGAAATTCTAGGAACGTTTTCCTCAGAGTCTCACCCAGCTTTTTTGCTTTGTCAAGCAGGTTTTCAGACTCAATAATATCGAAAACTGCAAGTGCCGCTTCACAGGCAACCGGATTACCGCCGTAGGTTCCGCCTATGCCTCCCGGATGTACCGAGTCCATTATCTCCTTTTTGCCGACGACGGCGCTGAGCGGCATCCCGGCAGCCAGGCTTTTTGCAACGGTGGTGATATCGGCTTCCACACCAAAGTGCTCCATTGCAAACATATGGCCGGTGCGGCCGATGCCGGTTTGAATCTCATCGGAGATCAGCAGAATATTGTACTTGTCGCAAATTCCCTTGAGCCTCTGGAAGTAGTCTTGCGGCGGAGCAATAAAACCCCCTTCACCCTGAACCGGTTCGACAACAATTGCCGCAGTCTGTTCGGCGGCCACATGGTTGATGAAAAAATATTCAAGATAATCCGCGCACTCCAGGCCACAGCCAGGATATTCTCTGTTGAACGGGCAACGATAGCAGTTTGCAAATGGCATTCGGTAGACTTCGGGAGCGAAGGGTCCCATGCCGAATTTGTACGGTTTTAATTTGGAGGTCAGCGTCATTCCCATTAATGTTCGGCCATGGAAACCATTGTCAAAGGCTATGATACCCTGCCTCCCGGTGTAATACCGGGCAATTTTTACCGCATTTTCAACAGCTTCAACACCGCTGTTGGCAAACATCACCGCTTTGGGTGAAGAGCCCGGGACCGCTGCGCAGAGCTTTTCGGCAAGGGCGACCGAAGACTGGTAGGGGGAGACCATGAAACAGGTATGAGTGAACTTCTCTGCCTGATCCTTGATTGCTTTGACAACTTTCGGGTGTGAATGACCGACATTCATCACCGCAATGCCGCCGCCAAAATCAATATACTCCCTGCCTTCCACATCGATAAGCAGGGCGCCGCGGCCATGAGAGATATAGCAGGGGGTGGCGCTGCCGATCCCCTTGGCGATATATTTTATCCGGGTTTGCTGCAGGGCGGCATTAGATTGAGAAGTTTCCATGATTGTACCTTTTGATGGAGTAGATTAATGAATGATGAGCCGGTGTCGGATCATCTGGTAATACGCTGTTGTCATGAGCGCTTAACTAAAAACAATAAGTCTTAAATACAATACTCCCTGAGCCGGCAACAAGTATTATTTTGGCCCCGGTTCGTTCGTTATCTGTCTGAATTCAAAAAACGTCTGGGAAGGGTTTTCAGGTATTGTTTTTATCGGCTCCGGTTTCGTCCATTATTCCATCGCTGTCAGTGGTCGATTCAGTTGCCGCCTGCACTGCCTCAGCACTGACTTTGCCTCCAAAACTGTCAGGTGTCATCCTTCCCAGGACGGCTTCAATGATCTTTTTGGAAGCAATTGATTCTGTCGGCATCGACGGCATCAGTTTGTTTGATTCTCTGGAATGATGAATCAATCCGGTTGACACCAGTGTATTGCTTGCTTCCTCAAGCTGTGTAATGGTATAGGCGGGTAACTGCCGGCTCGCGGTGTCGAGATCGACACCATTATTATCCTGAAAATTTTTTTTAACCACAGAGCACAAATCAAGAGCGGCACTAAGCTTGATGGACGGTGCGTCAGGTTTGACAATCAGCTGATAGCGGTCATTTTTTTCTATTGCATAGGCGACCTGAGCACCAAGCAATACAAAGAACCAACCGAAATAGATCCAGACAAGAAACAGTGGCACCGTGGCAAATGAGCCGTAAATGGCGTTGTATTTTGCCACCCCGATCTGCAGGCTGATGTAGATGTTCTGGGTAATGAACCAGAGGGTGCCGGCAAGTACTGCCCCGATAAGCGTTGGTAATGTTTTCGGCTTGGTGTTGGGGAAAAAGAGATAAATAATATAAAGCGTTATGCTGAGAAAGAAGACGGGGACGCCCTTGAGAAGAACCAGCTGTATCCAGTCTACCGGGATAAATGTGTCAAGGTGGATGCCCAGGGACTGGCTCTCCAAGATGGTACCGGCTGCCAGGGCCACATTGATTGAAATCGGCATCAATACCATCAGGGTCAGGTAATCGGTCACTTTCCTTATCAGGGAGCGCCCGGCTTCCACCTGCCATATGGTATTCATTGCCGCCTCGATATTGTTCAACACGAGGATCACGGTGAGAAAAATGCCAAGCATACCAAAGGTCCCAAGGGTAGCAAAACTGGTACGGTCGACATAATCAAAAAGCTGGTCAGCAGCCGATCGCAAATGGCTTGTCAGTCCCGCAGGTTCTGCTTCGGCTGGCAAATCGGACGGTTGGTCATTTGTATCGCCTGCTGGAGGGATCGTCAGCTCAATCGGCGAACTCTGTTCCAGGGTCTCGATATATTTGTAAACGACTTCCCTCAGCTGATCTCCACCGCCAAGCCCTTTTACGACCGCTGTACTCATGGCCAGCATTGGCACCATTGACAGCAGAATAGTATAGGTAAGGGCACCGGAACGCAGGGAGAGATTGTTTAATTGAAATTCCCGCAAGGTAATCAGGACGATGCGGCTCAATTTGTGTCCCCAGACAACAGGCAGAAATCCTGTTGTCTGGGGGGTGTCAACCCACCTGGTCAGCGAATCCAAGGTAATCCTCTTCTTCATTTGCAGTATGCCCATACGTTTCTTAAGCCGCCTGATCAGGTGTGCTGTCCTCGTTATAGCCTGGCTTTCAATACGTCATTGCCGAACCAATTTCCTGTTGATACTGAACAGGTCAGAATTCAGGTTTTTCCTGGCCATTCCCGTTTGCTGACAGCCTCTGATTTGATTCGATCGAGAAGTTCAGCCAAGACAGGTTTTACGTTCTCCCTGATGTCGCCGGCGACGACGATAAAAAGAAGATCGTCGCCAGGTGCGAGCAGCCCCTCATTCGCCTCGATAATTATTTCATAAATCCCTTCGTAATGTAGATATTCATCACGCAGAGCATTGAGCATGTGCCGGTCAGCTGTGACCTCTATGTTTTTTACCGGTGAATGGTCTTTTCTTGACCATGAACGAACGGTGCCGTTGTGGATGAGAATCATGCCGACATGATCTGAAAATTCCGGACGTGCTTTTAATTCTGAGATCGTTTTACTGATATCCATGTGCATTTTCCTTTCGCCCGGGCAGGTGACAGATTCTTTCACCAAGCATAGGTCTGTTTATATTTTCTTCAGCACCGGGATCCTCAGGCTGCTTGATGAGGCGAGCCGATTGTAGTTAAGCTTTTCATTGTATTTTTTCAGCAACCAGAGCGGCACATCAAATCTCTTGTGACAAATATCCCAGATAGTATCCCCGTTCAACACCTGGTATGTGGCAACGTCCACGACACTATAGGAGTTGAAAAAATCCTCCTGGATTTCCTGGTGAAAATCAAAGCGGAGAAGTTCAAAATCATCAGCCGTTACATTCAGAAATTCCAGGTCAATGGTTTGACCGGGATGGATATCCCGGCCAGGGGGGATATTATTGCTCAGCCGAATTGCCTCTGGGGTGACTTTCAGCCAGTCGGCAAAGATGCCGATTGACTCGTCGGGCTGGACCTCGACGCTGCCGCTGCTGAGGTCTGCTTTTTTCTGGTGTCTGAGTACTCTCAGGTTCCCTGAAACAGCGAGGTCCGCTTCGATGTTGCGAAGCCCGGGCTCAGGGGAGCTTTTCTTGGATTCCCTGAGTACAATTTCCTCAGTCTGTTGTGCTTTCATCAGCGGAGCAGTCGGCAGATTATCGTGAGAATCCGGTATCCTGAGATTCTGGCCGGCGCGGATCAGACCCTGTCGATTGAGCTGATTGGCGGTGATGAGACTGTCGAGTGGAATGCGGTGGGCTGCAGCTATGGCACCTGCGGTATCACCGGGGCGGACCTGATAAAATCTGCTTCGTTTCTGGTGGGTGCTGAAAATCGACGGGGGCGCTTGGCTGAGAAGAGCACTCTTGTCGAGGCTGTGCGGCAGTTTCAGTACAAAATCCCTGGGGATGTATTTGGTTCCGTCAAAGACCGGCTTTCTCAGTGACGGATTGTAGCGCTTCAACTGATCGGCAGTGATACCGAGGTAGGAACAGAGTTTTAAGGCATCGGCGTATGCCGGAATGGTAACCGATACGGCAGCAAGCGGCTTGTCGAAACGGACTGTTCCGGCTAGCTCCTGCGCTTTGGCCACATTAACCGCGGCAAGAAATTCCGAATAAAAATTTCTTGAGGCAAATTTGAAATGACCTTTTCTGTAATTTTTAAAAATATTCTCATAGCCGCCTTCCTGATTCAAAGCCCGTCTCATCCCTGATGCCCCATAATTATAGGCAGTAAGCGCAAGCGGCCAGGAGCCGAGGAGGTCATGATTCTTTTTAAGAAGCCTGGCGGCAGCCTCTGCGGCCAGAATGGGGTCTCTGCGTTCATCGATGATATAATCGATGCGAAGAAATTCTTTACCGGTGGACATGGTAAACTGCCACATCCCTGATGCCCCGAACTTGCTGAGGGCGTTGGGATCAAAGGATGACTCAACATGAGGAAGATAGGCGAGGTCTTCAGGGAGGCCGTGGCTCCTGAAGATCTGCTTTATTTTTACCATATACGCGCCGGAACGAATGACACCCTCGGAAAACCGCTCTTTCAAGCCTGTCTGTGCCCTGATATTTTCCACACCTTCTCTGAATTCCGCCTGGGTCCGCCTGCTGCCGAAAAGTGCAGCAACTCTGGTTTCCTCAGGCGTCGAGGGTTTTGTTTTTTCTGCCAGTTTGAGAAGCAGGCCGGCATAGTGATCTTTTGCCTGTTTTATCCGCCGGCTGTTTTCTTTCTGCGCTCCCGGAACAGCATTGTCTTCAAGAGGGATGGCTGCGTAGATGATATTGAGGTTGTTCAGGTCATGAATAATTGCGGTATTAACTGAATAGCTTGAGTATACTTTTTCCCAGAAAGCAACATTTGGTTCAATTATCTCATAGTGGGGGAAGTGCTTGGGGTCGGCTTTCGCATGAGTGAGACGGGGCACGAAGCAGGATATGATCAGGACGAGAGTGAAAAGATATACAACTGAAAGATGATGAGATAGAGACATGATGGCAGAAAGAGTAATTAAGTAAAGGGCTGTCTTTTGGTCGTCACAACGATGATGTTTGATTACATTCGTTACCAATGCAGATATTCAGCATAATTTACCTCATAATAGTGAAATAACAAGGAGTGAGTGTGTACACACCGATATTGGCAACACTTGGCTACATTTTATCCCCTGACCGGCAGAAAACATTGCTTGTCCATCGGAATAAACGACCACAGGACCAGCACCTGGGCAAATATAACGGGCTTGGCGGTAAAATGAAAGCGGCAGAAGATATCCAGCATTGTATTTATCGTGAAATTAGAGAGGAAGCTGGAATTATTTGTGAAAAACTAGTATTGAGAGGGACGATAAACTGGACCGGTTTTGGTCCAAATGGAGAGGATTGGTTCGGTTTCATTTACCGTGTTGATCAGTTTCGGGGGAACCCGCACGGCAGCAATGAGGAAGGAGAGCTGATCTGGGTCCCGGTGAAAGATATTTTAAGCCTGCCGATGTGGGAGGGCGATAAATATTTTCTGCCACTTGTCTTTGACGATGATTCTCGAATCTTTCACGGTTACATGCCCTATGATGGTGACAGGCCTGTGGACTGGAAATATACGCGCTGTTAACAAAAGGACCGGTATGCCCATCGAGGTAGTCTAATGATGTTGCGTGGTTTTACTGCCGTGGTATAGTCAGATATTACTATTTTAAAAACCCAGAGGAATACAAATGGAACATGAGAGTGAAATCAAGCGCCTTGAAGAGTTTGTTGAGCGTTTGCTTGCAGGGTATACAGGACTAAAAGCTGAGATCAAGCAACTGAAACAGACCCTTGAGTCTCAGAAATATGAAAATGATACGCTGATACAGAAGGTTGAAGAGATGGCGTCGGAGCGGGGTGATCTCGGCAGCCGTGTCAGCGCCCTGATTGATCGGATCGAGGTCTGGGAATCTGAGCTCGAAACGACCGATTTCGATGATAATCAACCAGGAGAGTTGACTGGGGAGTCAGGTCAAAAGCCAAAGAAATCTGATAAGCATGCAGGTGAGCAGTCGAGCGGTGACTCGGGCGGTGGCGTTCAGGGCAGGCTGTTTACCGCGAATTCAACCACGCGGTGATGTCTGGGGTTGCGGCGATAGCTCAGCATGGAAATTAAGCGGAGGGAAGCCTATTCATGCCCGATTCTGAACGATTGGTTAAGTTCAACCTTCTAGGACAGGAATTTGCTTTTTATACCGGCGCATCAGACGAAGAAATGGAGGCGATTCTCGATCTCGTCCGCCGGCAGGTCGAGGAGAGCAGCCATGAATCGGGAAAAGCAGTACCGGTCGCAAAGGTAGCTGTCATGGCCTGTCTCAACCTTGCTTCAAGGTATGTCAGGTTGAAGCAGGATTTTGATGATTATCGATTGGGAAGTGAAGCCCGGCTCGGTGTTTTGTGTGAGAAAATAGAACATCAGTTTCTTCTGGAAAAATAGTTTGACCAAGAGTTTTTAGCTGCTGTTTTTGGCAGATTTTGATAGTATGTATGTAGAGAACTGTTTTTTTTGCTGTATTTTTTTCTGTTAGAGAAAAAGAAGAGTATCCGTATCGCCTCGCCAGGGTCTGGCTGGCGGTTATATGGCGAGGCAGCAGGTTTTTCCCTGCGCTGTTGGTGATTTGTAGTGTTGTTGAGCCAACTCTCTTAAAAAGGGCGCTACCACTGTCTTCAAATGGAAAATTTAACAATTTACCAGATGCTGATATGCGGCACCCACCTATTTCGATAGGTTTAACTAGTCCTATAGACACGGCAGGGTGGGGAAAATTGCTTGAACACGATGTCCAGGATGACGGCTGGACATTGTTTGATATATAGGCAGCTTAAACGCACATTTAGGTGTTTGCTGCTTTGTGTTACAAAACCAAGAAAAATTGCAAAAGTGGGAAGAACCCTTAATAGACGGTAAAGAAACCTGACAGGTTGTTAACCAGTTGTGATTGGGCGATGCACATACAGAATGTATTCTCGCTGTCGAACCGGCGACTGGATAAAGATAAATGGCGGTGTGGAACTCCGATGAATATGTTTTCGGCGTATTCTCGCTATACAGTAAATAATGCAGACAGTGTTTTCTTCTGCTGTTATAAAAAAAATGCCTGGGTAAATGGTTTATCCGGGTAAAACGTTACCTCCCTGTCAATTTCCCTGCCCTATACCTGATCAGGTGCCGCTTTCCAGAGCACTGTCTTTCCGTGTTGTAATCTTTCAAGACTAATAGGATCACGGCAGTTATGGATTTACTTAACCATCCATCAATGTTTGTTTTTCTAGGACTCCTGCTGGGAGTAGCCATCGGGGCTTACCTGAGGAAGCGCATTGTTGAGGGGCACCGGCAGAATATAAAGGATCAGGCAAAACAGCTGATAGAAAATGCCATTGTTGAAGCTGAACAGCTGAAGAAGGAGGCACAGCTTCAGAGCAAAGAGGAAGCCTATCAGGTCAAACAGGCTGCCGAAGATGAACTGAAAGCTGACCGGCGGGAGCTCAAGGAAGAACGCAGTCAGCTCAACAAGAAACGCGAACTGCTGAAAAAGGAGTGGGACAGTTTTGATCGGAAACAATCAGAGCTGCAGAACATTGAGGAGCAGCTGAGAAAAAAGAGCACCAGATAGAGGAGAAGCACAAGGAAGCTGACAACCTGATCGGTAAACAGCGCTATGAATTGTCGCAGATTTCCGGCATCAGCCAGGAAGAAGCCAAAAAGCTTCTGATGGACTCACTGGAGAGCCAGGCTCGGATGGATGCGGCAAAGCGGCTCGTCAAGATTGAAAATGAAATGAAGATGGAAGCCGACCGTAAGGCAAAAAATATCATAGCGCTTGCTATTTCACGATATGCCGGTGATTATGTCGCCGATAAAACGGTCTCTATGGTGCCGCTGCCGAATGATGAGATGAAGGGCCGGATTATCGGGCGGGAAGGGCGAAACATCAGGGCTATTGAAGCGGCGACCGGAATCGATATCATCATTGATGACACTCCCGAGGCGGTAATCCTGTCCGGGTTCAACCCGGTGAGAAGGGAGGTCGCCAGACTTGCCCTTCATCAGCTGATTTCAGATGGTCGTATCCACCCAGGCCGCATTGAAGAGGTGGTCGCCAAGGTAACCAAGGAGCTTGAAATCAACATGCGTGAAGCTGGTGAACAGGCCACCTTTGACGTTGGTGCACACGGCGTTCATGTCGAGTTGATCAACATTCTCGGCCGCCTTAAATACCGCACCAGTTATGGGCAGAACGTCCTTCAGCATTCTCTTGAAGTTGCCTTTCTGTGCGGAATCATGGCCGCTGAGCTTGGACTCGATGTCAAGCTGGCCAAACGCGCAGGCCTGCTTCATGACATAGGGAAGGCGGTTGATCACGAGGTTGAAGGGTCGCACGCGATCATCGGCCGTGATCTTGCAAAAAAATATGGAGAGCAGGAGGAGATCGCCTATGCGATCGGCGCGCACCACGAGGATTTGCCTCCACAATCGGTTCTCGATATTCTGGTCCAGTCGGCTGATGCCCTTGTCGGGTGCCCGTCCCGGTGCCAGAAAAGAAATGCTCCAGAGTTATGTGAAGCGGCTGGAAGATCTTGAAGGGATTGCAAATTCTTTCAACGGTGTGGAAAAATCGTATGCGATTCAAGCCGGCAGAGAGCTGCGAATAATTGTTGACTCCGGAAAAATAGGAGACAGCGACGCCCTGCTGATGAGTCAGGACATTGCCAAGGCCATTGAAGAAAAACTTACCTACCCCGGCCAGATACGCGTTACCGTCATACGTGAAACCAGAGCAGTTGAATTTGCCAAATAAGGTGTAGCACTCTATTTAAAGGACAGTGGCAAGGATATGATTGCAGTTGACGAACAGATCGAACTGATAGAGCGTGGGGTGGTTGATTGCATATCCCGCGAAGAGTTAACCAAGAAACTCGAACGCTCCCTGCAGACAGGAATTCCATTGAAAGTGAAGGCAGGGTTTGATCCGACAGCTCCTGATCTTCATCTCGGGCACACTGTTCTGCTGCAGAAACTCAAACATTTCCAGGATCTCGGACATGATGTTTATTTCCTTATCGGCGACTTTACCGGACTCATCGGTGATCCCACCGGCAAGTCCGAAACCCGTAAAGCGCTCACTCGTGAAGATATTTCAAGAAATGCGGAAACCTATAAAGAACAGGTCTTTAAAATCCTCGATCCCTACAAGACAAAAATTGCTTTTAACAGTACCTGGCTCGGCAAACTTGACTCGTTTGAAATGATCAGGCTGGCATCCGAGCTTACCGTTGCCCGGATGCTTGAACGAGAGGACTTTAAAAACCGTTTTGAAAACGGAAAACCAATCTCTATCCACGAATTTCTCTATCCACTTATCCAGGGGTATGACTCCGTTGCCATGAAGGCCGATGTAGAACTTGGAGGAACGGATCAGCTGTTTAATCTGCTGATGGGCAGAGACATGCAGCGCTCAAGGAACCAGGAGCCGCAGGTTGTGCTGACCCTGCCGCTGCTCGAGGGGCTTGATGGCGTCAACAAGATGAGTAAATCGCTGGGAAATTATATTGGAATTACCGATGCTGCCAATGACATATACGGCAAGGTCATGTCGATCACAGATAGTCTGATGTACCGCTATTATGAACTTCTCAGTGATTGCTCCAGCGCAGAAATAGCGTCCCTCAAAAAAGATGTCGACGCTGGGAAGCTTCACCCAAAAACGGTAAAGCAGCAGCTCGCAAGGGAGCTGACTGCCCGTTTTCATTCAGATGAGGCAGCGCTTCAGGCCGAGCAGAATTTTGAAAACGTGTTTGCCAAAAATGATCTGCCGGATGATCTGAGCGAGTATGTTCTGCACAGCGATGAGGCCGTCTGGCTGCCGAAGCTGCTCGCTGAAGCTGAACTGGTAAGCTCAACCTCCGACGGCAGACGGATGATCAAGCAGAGTGCGGTAAGCGTCGACGGGCAGAAAATTACCGACGTGGATTACAGGGTTGAGCCGCAAGGACAGATGATTCTAAAAGTTGGCAAGCGTCGCTTCTGCAAAATTATTTTTGATTGAAATTGAGTTGTTTTTCGACTCAAAACGACACGGGGCGTTATCCTGTTTCAGGATAACGCCCCGTGTCGTTTTGGCTTTATAATGGGAGTGCGTTCTAGTTTGTAGTCGTATGACCCCCAGTAGAACTGCACTGCTCACAGGTTCCCAAAAATTCGATATGATGGCTCAGTACTTCGTAACTCGAGTTTCGTGAGGCGATCTCGTTAATTTCCTGCTGCACGGGCAATTCAATGTCATCCACCCGTGAGCAGGCAAGACAGCGAATATGGTAGTGCAGATGTGTGGCTGCGTCGAATCGCTTTTGGGTTCCCCCAACCTCGAGTTTCAGGATTATTCCGTTTTCCGCCATTAACTCAAGATTTCGATATACCGTTCCCAGGCCAATACGCGGCAGCCGTTTGCGAACCATGTCGTAAACCTCGTTGGCTGTCGGGTGAAATTTGACCTTGCCCAATTCTTCCAGGATGATCTGGCGTTGAGTGGTAAGTCTCATGTTCGCGAGTTCAACGATCTGATTCATAAGCTGTTCCTGTATTGTAAGAATAAATGATAAACCTTCTCACCAGCTATTTTATTAAACTGTAGGGAAATTACAATTAAAAAATACAAATCACCTGATCAATTGGAAACGCAAGCGTGATGATGATGGAGCGGACAGGAGCACAAAGCGATCAGTATGCGCTGAGAAAGTCGGGTAAAAAGGGATTGTAGTAGCCAAACCTCAATCTTGGGAACGCTTTTTTGATACGGTGCAGCCATGCCCTTATTCCATAACGTTCAAGTCCTTCAGGAATTTCAAGCTTTTTTCTGTACCAGTCCGGGTCAATATTGAGGTTGCGCAGCTGTATGTAATCAGGGCCGGTATTTTCAATGAGGCTGCAGAGCGATTCGGTTTCCGCGAGGGAATCGCTGAAACCGGGAAGGATGAAATAGTTGAGCGAGACAAATTTTCCGGCTGTTTTCATCGTTTTTATCGAAGACAGGACATCCTCAAATGCATAGTTAGCGGGACGGTAATAACGGTTGTAATACAATTGCTGGGCTGAATTGATGCTTACCCTGATGCTGTCCAATCCAGCTTTTGCGAGACAGCCGACCGACTCCGGCAGGCTGGCGTTTGAGTTCAAGTTGACGGTTCCTGCAGATGTTTTTTTGCGAATCAGCCTGATTGCCTGTTCAATCAGGGGTGCCTGCAGCAAAGGTTCGCCCTCACATCCCTGGCCGAAACTGACAATTGCTCTGTTCGCATTTTTCAGGTGAGGGATGCCGATCTCCGCGATCTCCTGGGCTGAGGGAACAAAAGGTATTCGCTCCTGTGTCGAGGCACAGCAGCCGGATGGCTGGAGCGAGATACAACCCAGGCAGCGGGCATTACATGACGGAGATGTCGGCAGCGGAGCCTCCCAGCGTTCCAGGAAGTAATTTCTGGCTGCCGGGCAGTGGTAGGTAAGACAACATTTTCCAAGATGCTGAATGAGCCGGTTGTCTTGATGTCTTGACAGCTTTCTGCGGGTTTTTTTATTGATAACCGATTGTTTGAACTGCTGATAATCCTGCCGCCGGTCATCGTCGCTCCGAAATCCGGCAACCCAGAAACGTCCGTCATGCCAGCCGACGGCCGTGTAGGCGAACAGCGGCAGCAGGACCGGGTTTGGTTCTGCCTGGTAGGAAGCCGAGAGAACAGCGGTATGGGCAGGTGCCATGAATGCTGCAACAGCTCTTACACTCTTTCCCTCAGGACTCTTTTCAAGAAGCAGCGGTTCTCCGCTTCCAGGGTCAGTTCCTACCGGTTTTCGGTCCGGCAGCGTAAATAGTTCACTGCCCTCCGGAAGCGGGATCAGGTCATTGAGCTCCGGCTGGCAGTGCAAGCCGTTGGCGCTCCCGGCCATTGCCAGCTCAGGGAAGTCACAAATGTTCCCCCCTTCTTCGGCATAGACGAGCGAGGGCACTCTGTCAGGATGATTCACTTCGGCCTGAGGACTTTGGTAACCGAGTCAACCGCACGGTAGATATCGAGATCCTCCCCATAAATATCCTGAATATCAATATGATTGACAAGATCTTCTGCTATATACTGGGTCAGGCAGAGTGAGACAATATTTGGATCCTGGACCAGTGTCCGCATCGGTGCAAGCTTCAACTGAAGGTCGAAATCATCCAACATTGCCAATGATTTCAGCTGCTTTTCAAAAGCACTCTGCATCGAGTTGACAGATGTTGTTTCTATGATCTTCTTGTCTATGAGCCGCTGTACCAGTTTGATTGCCAGCATTTCAGCATGGTCCCTGGCATGTATGAACATCTTTTTACGTTCCTGCTCTCTTTTCCTGTCTATTGCCCTTACGGTCTTATCAGTGGCGCGATTTGGATTGACATGCATTTTGGCCATATAGTTCTCCCGGTTATTACCTCACTGACAGCTACGGCTGTTTTCATGGGTACGGTAATCTTTTTCTTGAGAATTGTCAGCTGCTCGTGCATCGCCATTTTCCCCTGCAGCAATGCCCAGGTCTTCAGTAAAACAGGAGCCTCGCTTGAGAGCTTTCTGAAGTCACTCTGCTGTATACCTTAAAACATTAATTATCTCTGGGGTAAACTTTTTTGTCGGCGGGATCATGGAAAATAGTGTTTATGGGCGGGTACATTTCCCACGGCTAAAGCAGCAGAAGAAGGTTTTGTGCTGATGCATGTGATGTTTAAATAAAAGTTTCAGATAGTTGCTGAAATCGTCATGGATATCTAAAATATTTCTTGTATTTTCTAGTATTTCTTCTATATTTAAATGTTAATAAAAAAGCGCTCCGGACGATCTTGGATCCGGAGATTTTACAGAATTTATGTACCCAAATTTTTTGTCGATAACGACATGTATCTTAAACGGAGGTTTTAACCATGTTTAGTAGAGTACAGGCCCTGTTACCTGCATTGTTGATCATGAGTTTCTTGATGTTTTCCGGCTGTGCGAAGAAAGCGGCTGATGAAGAAGTGATGAAGCCAAGTACCGACGCTGGAGCAATGGGTAAAGAGGAGCCTCTGGAGTCCAAGCCCATTGGCATTTCCGAAGGCCGCACATCTGATGGGATGCTTCCGGTTTATTTTGATTTTGATAACTCCAATATCCGCACTGACCAGGTATCCCGTATTGAAGTGAACGCAGATTTCCTGAAAAAGAATTCCGGGTACAATATTCGAATTGAAGGTAACTGTGATCCGCGTGGCACCAATGAATACAATATGGCGCTGGGTGAAAGACGTGCTCTGAGCGCCAAAAAATATCTTGAAAATCTTGGTGTCGGTGAGGCGAGGATGACGACCGTCAGCTACGGGGAAGAACGTTTGCTGCTCCATGGTCAGGATGAACTTTCCTGGGCTCAGAACAGACGTGATGATTTTGTAATTGTGGAATAAAGCCGAATATTCACAATCGGTCTGAAAGCAGAATTACGATGCGGGCCTTTCCGGCCCGCATCATTTTTTTAAGGAGTACTCATGTTTAGATCAAGCAGTTTGTTAATCTTTTTTTTCTTGTTTTGTTTCAGTGTTTCTCTCGCTGCGGCAGGTTCAGCCAATGCCGCGGAGATGAAAATTGGAGTGATGAATGTTCAACAGGTCCTGACTACATCTGTTGCAGGAAAGGCAGCAAAAGAGAAGTTTGACGCAAAAATGAAAGAACTTCAGGACAAGTTCAAACTGGAAGAAGAAGAACTTCTCGCCATGCAGAAAGATATTGAGAAAAAGAGCAGCGCCTGGAGTGAGGAGACCAAACAGGAAAAAGTGCTTGAGTTTCAGAAGCGGCGTCGGGAGTTGCAGAACAAAGCGGATGATGGCCGCACTGAGTTGAAGGTTCTTCAGGACAAAGAACTTGCTCCCATTCTCAAAGCCCTGGAAAAGGTTGTCGACACCTATGGCTCGGCAAACGGTTTCACCGTAATCCTTGATGCCAAAAATCATGTTATTTATTTTGATGAGAGTATCGATGTCAGCGAAAAACTGATCGTTGAGTTAAATGCTGCTATGAAAAAATAGCAGCATATCATCTGCTCATCAGGTGATACACGGTTTTATATAACGATGCATGGGCGTTTTGGCTCCTGTGCATCGTTTTTTTTTCACCTGTTAAACGACTGTTAACAGAATACCAAATAGATACTATGAACTTGAAAAGCATGACCGGCTATGGTCGCGGGGAAGCAGAGAAACAGGGCAGACTCTTCAGTGTTGAGGTACGCTGTGTCAATAATCGCTATCTTGATGCTAAGATAAAAGTGCCCCGGGACTACTCAGTACTCGAGGACCCGATCAGGAAGATGATTTCTGCGTTCCATAATCGAGGGCGTGTTGATTTATCCCTGAGCGTGACGGGTGATTTCTCAGATCTTGTCGATGTCCGGATAAACAGGGAAGTAGCTGTTGCATACCAAAAATCACTGAGGGGGCTGGCGGATCTGCTCGGTATCGAGGCTGATCTGAGCCTGTCCCAGTTTGCTCAGCTGCCTGATGTGCTCGTGCGCGAACAGCGTGCTGAAAACATTGATGAATTATTGCCTGCAGTAAATACAGCTGTACACGATGCCCTGAAGAGTTGTGAGCAGATGCGGGCACGTGAGGCTGCCGCATTGGGTGAGGATCTGAGGTTGCGGCTCGCTTCATTTGCAAGCGTTTTGGACGAGGTGGAAAAAAGAGTTCCCATACTGATTGAGCAGCGCGAGTGCTCATTGCAGGAGAGGCTCCAGAAATTACTGGGAAGTGTGGAGCTCGACCCGTTGAGAATTGCCCAGGAAGTCGCTGTTCTCGCAGATAAAACAGACGTTACGGAGGAGCTGGTGCGGTTGCGGAGCCATATCGTCCAGTTTGAACAGATGCTCCAGGACACAGGTGCCGTTGGGCGTAAACTTGATTTTCTGATCCAGGAATTCCTGCGGGAAGTCAATACCATGGCTTCCAAAATTAATGATGCTGATATCGCCCATATGATGGTAGCGTTGAAAAGTGAACTGGAAAAGATGAGGGAGCAGGTACAAAATATCGAATAGCCACACGTTATTCATACTTTTAACGGAGTGTAATCATTCATGCAGCTACTCAATGTCGGTTTTGGCAATACCGTAATGGTGGATCGGATTCTGGCCGTAATCAATACCGGCTCGTCTCCGTCACGAAAAATTAAAGATCTGGCAAAAAGAGCTGAGCGGCTGATAGATGTGACCGAAGGAAGGCGAACGCGTTCGATTATCGTCCTGGACTCAAACCATGTGGTCTTATCGTCTGTCCAGCCGGATACGATCGCCCAGAGGATCTCTGCCCTGCAGCCGAAGCAGCACCTGGACGAGTACCGGAATCTTATGAGGGCTGATCGAGGCGAGGATATTCCATGAGTGGCCGGCTTTTCATCATCTCGGCACCTTCTGGTGCCGGTAAGACCTCCTTGCTGAAGATTGTCATGTCGCAGGTTCAGCAGCTTGTTTTTTCGGTTTCCCACACGACAAGGCCGCCGCGTGAAGGAGAGCGGGACGGCAGGGATTATCATTTCGTCACGCGAAGACATTTTCGGGAGATGATTGCATCCGGAGCGTTTCTTGAATGGGCGACGGTTCATGATAATTATTATGGAACTGCGCTGTCACCGCTTGCTTCTGAGCTGGAAGGTAATCGGGATGTCATTCTCGACATAGATGTTCAGGGAGCTGAAATTGTTCGTAGGGATAAACGCCTTCCTGCCTCTTTTATATTTATTGCACCTCCCAGCATGAATGAGCTTGAATGCAGGTTGCGGGGCCGCGGCACGGAAAAAGAAGAGACGATCCGGAAACGTCTGCAGAACGCACGCAATGAGATGGGCAGTGGCGGGGAATATGACTACTTTGTCATTAACGATGATCTCCAGGGTGCGGCAGGACTGGTCAGCGCGATAATTTATGCGGAACGGGCACGCGACCGGAGGACGGCAGAAGGGAGTCCGATTGATATGGGGGTGCTCAGGTGAAGGAAGCGGACAAAAACAAGCTCTCCAGGCCGGAGCGACAGATCCGCTTCAGTGATGATTTAATCTGGGGTGTTCATCCCGTAATGGAGGCCTTGCAGGCTGATGAGCAGCGGGTGACAGAGGTAACACTGCAGAAAGACAAGCGGGGAATCAACTGGGAAGCGCTGCTCGATCAAATAAAAAAACTCGGTGTCAGATACAGCTTTGTCGAGCGGATCAGGATCACGGGAGCAGTCGATACACAAATCCGTCACCAGGGTATTGTTGCCAGGGTGGCACCCGCGGCGCTGACGTCCTTTGATGATCTGCTCGCGCAATTTTCAATGGCGGTGCGGCAGGGTGAAAAACCCCGAATCATTGCCTGCGATTCCATTCAGGATCCCCACAATCTGGGGGCGATTATCCGCTCCGCGCACGCAGCTGGGGTCAATCGGATATTGTTGCCCCGTGAACGTTCGGCACCGCTTGGCGGCATTGCGGCAAAAGCATCAGCTGGAGCTTTGTTTCGCGTGGATATCTGCCGGGTAACAAATCTGTCAGACGCTCTCAAGGCAATAAAAGCAGCGGGCGGCTGGATTTTTGGAGCAGTAAAAGACGAGCAGGCGCAGTCTCTTTACGACACAGATTTTAACGTTCCTGCTTGTATCGTAATCGGTAATGAAGGCCAGGGTATCAGACCGCTGGTGCGCAGGAACTGCGACGTGCTGATTTCCATCCCGATGGCAGGAACACTTGATTCGCTGAACAGCTCGGTCGCCGGCGCGGTAATTATGTTTGAGATGCACCGGCAAATGCTTGCAAGCGGAGAATACTAGGAGCCTGTCGGAGAATTGCGGTTTTTCTCAGATCAAGGCATTGCAAGCAAATTAAGCGGAACCATATAGTTGCTATTGCGAGCATTCATTTGAATGCAATAACGCAGAGATGGGGAATAAGGGCTTTTTCCGACAGGCTCCTAGCCTTTTTTTTCGTCCAGCTTCGCTTTTAACATCGCTCCAAGCGTTCCCATCGAGGTTTTGGCCTCCCCCGCATTCTTGCCTGAGCCCAGATAGCCGGAGAAATCTTTGCGCTCCTTTTCCGCCTTATCTTCAGCAGACTCATAGTCTGATGGAGCCAGTGATATTCTCTTGTTCTCCCGGTCTATCGACTCGATGAGCACCTCGAGATTCTGGCCCTCCTCGACTGCTTCCCGCGGGTGATTGAGCCTTCGCCCCTGTCCAAGTTTCGAAATGTGCACAAGACCGTCAATCCCCGGTGCCAGGTTTACAAAAGCTCCGAAAGGTGCGAGCCTGTTGATGACGCCCACATGGCTGGTTCCCTCTGGAAACGAGTTTATAGCCGTCTCCCAGGGGTCGTCCAGGGTCTCCTTGATCGACAGACTTAGGCGGTCGTTTTCCCAGTCGAGGCTTTTAATCACGACCTGAACCCGCTGGCCAGAATGAAATTGCTCTTCGAGGTTTTCGACTCGGCTCCAGCCAACTTCAGAAAGCGGGACCAGTCCGTCAACACCGCCTATATCAACAAAGAGACCGAAGGAGCGTATTGATGATATCGTCCCCTCAACACTCATTCCTTCTGTGAGTGTTGCCTGGAGCTCTTCCTTCTTCTGCTGCTGTTCTTCTTCCATGAGGGCGCGGGCCGAGACAACGATGTTCCTGCCGTTTTCACTGTACTGGGTGATGCGAAATGTTTTCTGGCTGCCAAGATATTCTTTGGCCGGGTCTTCGACGCGCCTGAGTCCCATTTGCGAATAGGGACAAAAGGCACGGACCTGGCCCGACAATGTCACTTCAAAGCCTCCTTTTATCTCGGCTTTAACGGTACCCTCTACCGGTACACCACTGCGCCAGGCCTCTTCAAGGTGAGCACTGCCGGCACCTGAGCCGAGCCTGGTGGTGAATAACTGTTCAGACCTGCCTGACTTGAGATAATAGACGGAGATGGTATCGCCGATCTGAACCGTGAGCTCTCCCTTTTCGTCGATAAATTCCGAGGTGTTGATTAGTCCTTCACTTTTCAGGCCTACATCAAGAAAAATGGTTTCTCCGTCGACCCCGACAATTGTGGCCGTGGTCTTCTGGCCTGGTGATAGTCTGCGCACAGGCTTTTTCTCGCTGGCCTGTAGAAGTGATTCAAAACTGTCGTTGTCCGAAATCATGTGAGGATCATCCTGTTGTTTGTTTAGTTGCCGGTTGGTTACTGCCTGATTATTTCAGTCCCGTAAGGAGGGGTAAAGACGAACAGCTGCTGAATTTCCTCGGGAGTCTTCGACTGAAAGGGGTTAACTGATATATCGGCTATCGTGATTGTTGTTCTGGTCTCAAAGTGATCGACAAGCTCGACCCTGCGAATAAGCGCGTCCGGCGTCAGGTAGAGATGGATGATGGCCAGCTGGGAATCAGGGTTTTTCGGCACAAGATGGAGAACGCTTAATTCTGTTGGTGGAATGGCAGAGGGTTCTGTTTGCTCGGGATTGGACTCAAGGATGGTAAAACTGTTTTCAAGAGGATCCTGTCCTGCAAAAAAAGCAAATAAAATATCTGCCTGGCCCCGATCAACCGAGGCGATGATCATTTGATTCAGCTCCTCAAAATACATGGTGATGATGTCACCGTCGCTGATGAGCACCTGATGGTCAGGGCTGTTGTAGTTCCAGCGCATTTTCGGGCCGCTGCCGGTTCTGGCAAAAATCCCGTCTCCTCTTCCTGTCTTCGGCCTGCCGACCATCTGCCCTTGAGTTGTCTGGATGAAGGAAAAAGAAAGACTGTCAATCTGACGGTAATAGTCCTGAAGCCGTGCCGCGACCTCTGCCGGTGCTTCAGAAACTGCAGCGGACTCGGCCGGAAGTGCTGCTGCCAGCGCGAAAAAGAGCATGAATGCACCGTTCAGTGATATAAACGGAAAATATTTCTTCATGGAGTACACAGTTTCAGGGCGAAAGCCGATGCATTTGCGGGTTGATGTCAACTATGCGGTGAGCCTGACGGTCCCAGTGATACGATATTCCTGTCTGGAGACGTGCAGTGTTATCGCAGAACGCGCGGCCAGCGTGCCGCGCTGTTATTTTTTTGCAGCCCTTTTTCTTGCTGCAGGTTTATTGGCTGTGGTGGAAGTTTTTTTTCTCTCGGCAATCGCTTTCTTTAATGCCTCAGGTATCCCTCTGGCCTTGCCTGATTTCTTGCGCTTTTCCGAGAGAGCTTTAGCGCAGAGTGGCTGACGAAGAGAAAAGCCATATTTAACCCGGTATTCTCTTCCCGTCAAGTCGTGAGAGCGAAGATGTTTCGGCGAGAGCATTTTGAATTCTTCACCGCATTCGAGACAGATAATTTTGTTTTTCAAAATGGATTTCTGTGGACTGATCTGGACTGTTGCAGATGACTGTTCTGCAGCTTCCTCACCTGACTCCAGTTTCTGCAATCCCTGCAGTGTTTCAAATGTTTTCTGCAATGCAGACTGCATTTCATCAATTGACATGTCCTTTGTACTTCCTTGTGCCTGAATAATCTCAGCAGCCATTTCTACCAGAGTTTTTGCCATAATACTTACCTCAAAAAATAGAATTAATAATGGAAATAACGAATTAACAGTGCATACAATAAATCGTTAAGAAAATAAAATCAACCACATCAGTAGTATTATAAAATTTTATCTGATGAGTTCTGTAATTCATTAAAATATGCAGATAATAATATGATTTTATATAGTTAATTGAAAGCTGCCTGAATTTGCACTCAGATATTGACATCGAATTGCAAGAGAATTAGATTATGACCGGAAAATTATTAACCTGAACCGGCCATGGCGACTCTTGAACCAGTGTGCATGGCCTGAATGTATGGAGCTGTAAGATGCCTGTTTATGAATATGAGTGCAAAGAATGCCGAAAAGTTTTTGAAGTTCAACAGAAGATGGCTGATGCCCCGCTGGCTGACTGTCCCGAATGCACTGGACCGGTGACGAAGCTGATCTCGATGAATTCGTTCCAGCTAAAAGGCAGCGGCTGGTACGCCGACGGTTATGCTTCCTCCTCGAGTGGAACATCGGAAACTGCTGAGAGCAAGCCCGCCGCACCGCCATGTCAAGCAGACGCGGGCTGCAAGAACTGCCCTGCCGCGGCAACGGGGCGATAGCAGCTATCGCCTCGTAAGTTCAGCCCGTGAGCTTTCCAATCGGTACGGCGAAGGGCGCCGTATTCAGGAAATAATCGTCATCGCGTCCCCGTACGAATAAAATCGGTAATTGTGGCTGACAGCCAGATGATAGCATTCGAGCAATTTCTCCCGTCCGCAGAGCGCTGCAACCAGAAACATCAGGGATGAGCGGGGCAGGTGAAAGTTTGTGATCAGATTGTCGATGACCCGGTATTTAAATCCCGGAGTAATGTACAGGTCGCACCAGCCGTTGAACGGTCTGACGCGCCCGTTTTCGTCACTGCTGAACTCCAGAGCCCGGACTGAAGTTGTGCCGACTGCCCAGACCTTCCCTCCTGCGCTTTTTGCTCTGTTAATAGTTGCAGCGCTCCCCGGTGAAATATCAACATGCTCAGCGTGAATGGCATGTTTTGAGATGTCAGGCTCCTCAACCGGTGAGAAGGTGCCGTAGCCGACATGGAGGGTCAGCGGAGCGATTAGAACACCTGTTGAACGCAGATTGTCGAGCAGCGTTATGGTGAAATGCAATCCGGCGGTAGGGGCGGCGACAGCACCCAAATGGTTGGCGTACACGGTCTGGTATCGGGCTGCATCCTCTTCGGTGGTTCCATGGGCCCGGCTTATATAAGGCGGGAGCGGGACGTCGCCGCTTGCTGCCAGTATGTCATCGAGATTAAGTCCGGGTGCGATCGACAGCCTGACTGACCACTTTCCACGGCTGCCGTATTGCAGCAGCCTGCACTGACAATGCTCGTTGATAATAAGCGTTGATCCGGCGGCGGGTCTCCTGGAGCTCTTGATCAGTGCTTCACAGGAGAACTGATGGCACCCTGACTGTGGATGTTCCTCTGCAATCGGCAGGGGATAGCCAAGCAGAAAAATCTCGGCCTTGCCGCCTGTTTCCTTTCTGCCCGAGAGCCGTGCAGGAAAGACTTTGGTGTCGTTAATGACGAGTACATCGTTTTTTCGGATAAACGTGGCGATGTCTGCAAAGAGCAAGTGCTCAACGGATCCTGAATTCCGGTCAAGGACAAGAAGCCGTGACTGATCGCGTCTGTCGACGGGGTGCTGGGCGATATTTTTTTCCGGCAGGTAATAATCATAGGCCTGCAGCATTAAATCATCTTGCATAGTCTCTTACGGTTAAGTACAAGAAATGTCTGAGTCAATCGTTATGAGGTTATTGAAGACAGGTTAGATAACATGCTCCTGGTACTTGCTGCAACAGAAATTGAAATGATGGCCTTTACATCATCTGTTCCAAGAAATGACGATCGGGTACTGGCGGCAGTCTGCGGCATCGGTCCTGTCGAGGCTGCGGTGCGCACCATGAAGCTGCTCGGGGATCATGCAGACAGGATACGGCTTGTTGTTAATTTTGGCATCGGCGGAGCATATCTGTCTGAAGCGGCCAGCCCGGGTATCGGACTGCTTCATGTCTGTCTTGCGGAATCAGAGGTTCTCGGCGACTATGGCGTCTGTTTTGCTGGCCGGGTGGAATCGTTTACTGACAAGGAAATGACAAACAAAACCAGATTCACGCTGGATAAAAATCTGTTATATGCTGCCCGGCAGGAACTGCTTGACCGGGCGATCGATTTTTCCAGCGGAACATTTGTTACGGTAAATGGTGCAAGCGGAACTGCAGAGCGGGGAATCTTTTTAAAGAAAAAATTCAACGGAATTTGTGAAAACATGGAAGGAGCAGCGATCGCCCGTTGCTGTGAAATGTACACGCTACCAATGCTTGAGGTGCGGGTTATATCCAATATGGTGGAGGACCGCCCCGGTACTCCCTGGAGGCTGGAGGAAGCCTGCAGCCGCGCTGGGTATATTGCCGCCCTGCTCGCCGACAGGCTCAAGGAAAGGTTATGCTCCCTCTGACAATCGGTTTTTCACCGTGCCCCAACGATACGTTTATTTTTAACAAGCTGGTGCATTCTCCGCCTCAGCCCGGAGGACCGCTGTTTGCGGTTCCTTGCCTGGAAGATGTCGAGACGCTGAACCAATGGGCCTTCAAGCAACGGCTGGACATCACCAAGCTCTCTTATCATGCAGCAGGTCACCTGCTTGATGAATATTGCCTGTTGCCTTCAGGAGGAGCCCTTGGCCGCGGCTGCGGCCCGCTGCTGGTAACACGTGAGGATAGTGATATCCGCGACCTGGCCGGAAAAAGAATCGCCATCCCTGGCAGGTTGACGACAGCCGCGCTGCTTTTTCGCATGTTTATGCCGGAATGCACCGATCTGGTGGTGATGCGATTTGAACAGATTGTGGATGCCGTCAGCAGTGGGGAGGTGGGCGCCGGCGTCATTATACACGAGAGTAGATTTACCTATCAAAACCGGGGATTACGCTGTCTGCAGGACCTTGGCCAGTGGTGGGAGGAGAGCAGCGGGATGGTTATCCCCCTGGGGTGCATCGCCGCACGCAGGAGTCTCGGCAGCGCCTTGATCGGTACCGTCGACAGGCAGATCAAGGCCAGCCTGTCCTGGGCACAGGAGCATCAGGAAGAAGGATTTTCTTATATCAGGCAATATGCTCAGGAGACAGAAACGGAGGTGATCAGGAGTCACATTGATCTATATGTAAATGATTTTTCCTATGATCTTGGAGAAGAGGGAAGAAGGGCGGTAGAAACACTTTTCGCCCGCGGCCGGCAGGAAAAAATACTACCCCGCTCCACCCAACAGGCGTTTTGCCTGTAAACGCGAAGGTACCTGAGCATGTTGCCTGACTATCTGCCGATTGTCTGTTTGAACCAGACCGGCGGGGATCAGGGGATGCGCTCGTGGCTGTTCGAGGCGCTTTGTCAAAAACTTGCTGAGAAAGGCGTGCGCATGCGCCTACTGAAACAACCTCTTCAGCATCCGGGAAATGGAACAGCAGACACGAATCTCATCCGGCATGTCGCCGCTTGCGACCTGCTTGTCATCGATGGACACTGCGAAACTGACTGTGCAGAACTCGTTCTTGGACAACAGCTGATTGCCGAACAGGCGGATGAGACGAAATTCCCGCGTTTTTCATGCCCGTCGCTTGCGGAAATTGCACTGTGCGCTGAGACAATTCTCAACTGGCTGATCGGCTGCACGGAGAACACTCCAGTGTGTGGGTGTGTTCTTATCGGCGGTAAGAGCTCGAGGATGGGGAGCCCGAAGCATCTTATTGCCGGGACGGCCGGAAAGAGCTGGCTTGAGCAGACGCTTGACGTGCTCTCTTCCCAGGTTTCTGGTGTTGTGATTTCCGGTGGAGGTGAAATTCCGCAGGGGATCGGTCAGTTTTCCCGGGTAGATGATCTTCCCGGAGTGTCCGGCCCAATGGCCGGCATCTCTGCTGTTTTAAAGCTGTATCCCCTGGTGTCGTGGATTGTCATGGCCTGCGATATGCCGGATATCAGTATTGAGAGTGTCAGGTGGATTGTTGAACAGCGAAGGCCCGGACGTTGTGCTGTCATACCCCGAAATCCGATAACAGGCAGGATTGAGCCGCTGTATGGCTGGTATGATTTTCGCAGCGCTCCCCTCCTCGAATCGCTGATTGACAGGGGTGAGATGAAAATGAGCAGGTTGGGGCGGTGCTCGGGTGTCTATTGTCCGGTTATTCCAGCAAACCTCGTTGACGCCTGGAGAAATGTGAACAGGCCGGAAGAGTTGTATCGCTGAGCATATCTGCGGTCATGAATTGAGAAGCCGTTTCAGTACCTTGCATTGCCTGCAGAGGGCAATTTTTTCATTCCAGTTTTTCTGGGGCTGCTGAGCACAGATGGTCCCGTTTATGAACCAGCAGAGGTTGCCTGATTTGAACTCCCAGGCCGGGCAGTTTTCTTTATTTTCGGGCGAACATTTTTTTATGTCCCAGCAGTTCTGGTCCTTGAGTTCGACCTTTTTGGAGAAGAGAAAGAGAAGCTGACGCTCCACATGACCTGGAATCGAACGCCATCCCTGCTCGTAGCTGCTGACCGCTTTTAACGAAGAACCCAGCAGTTCGGCCAGCTCTTTCTGGGTTTTCTGCAGCCTTTTGCGTATCGTTCTGAATTCCTCGTTATCCACGCCACATTCTCCTGGGCTGGTGATTGATTCGGCTTTTTGTATAACACATTGTAGCATTAGATGGTCAAGAGAACAATAGTTTATACTGGCAGCTGCTGATGAAGCCTCAGGCCGGCTCGGCCTGTATCTTGGAGAACAACCAATCAAAGGCGGCCTGGCGAGCCATAGAATCTGTCGATATAACTATTGATTTTTTTAGCATCGTTTGGTTCTTTAGGTGATGAGAATCCAGTTGTAATCCAGTACAATCTTTTTCTTTATTCTTTCCTGACGTGATCAAGGCAGGCGCTATCGTGGCTTCGTTTTTTTCTGAATACCGGTCTGCATGCTTGCAGTCAAAACTGCTGCAGTTCCCTCGCAGCGCCAGTGGAGCTGTTCTTTTAATTCTGCTGGCTGCCGCCTGCAGTTCCGGCAACGTCGATCGTTTGAAGATCGGCGACCAGGCCCCTGATTTTTCCATAACCGACCTGAACGGAGTATCTATCAGTGCAGCTGCCTGGCGGGGGTCTCCGCTGATACTGAGGTTCTGGGATACCGAGTGCAAGTATTGCCGGGCAGACACGCCGATTGTTAATCGTTTTTTTGATCAATACCAGGAACGGGGGCTCAAGGTTCTTTATGTTGCAATGGCCAATGAAACGATTGGCGGTGTGAAATCTTTCATCCAGGACCTGGACATTGTTTTTCCGGTAGCGCTTGATCATGACGGAACAATGGCAGCGGACTATCAGGTTCGTATGGTACCCCAGACTATTTTCATCAGCCCGGACCAGAAAATTATTACCGCCATCCTCGGAGGGGTTGGAGAGGCTGAAATAGAAGAGCTTGTCGGCAAGTATCTTAAATAATAACGAATTATTGATTGGGAGGTTGAGCCGTCATGAAGAGCACCCTGTCTATCATGGTATTGTGTTTGAGTTTTGGCATGACCTGTGTTTCAGCTCCAGCTGCACCGGTTGATCCGGTGAGCCCGGACCAGCGCTGTGCCGTCTGCGGGATGATGGTGGCGAAATATAATCCCTGGATCACCCAGATCCATGCCGCGGGTGAAGAGGCAGTGATGTTTGACGGGGTCAAGGATATGATGGCATATTATTTCAACCCGGCGGCCTACAGCGGCGGGGGTGACATGTCGACGGCAGAGATATGGGTGAAAGATTATTACTCGCTGGAGTATCTTGACGGCCGCAAGGCGTTCTATGTTGTCGGCAGCGATGTCATGGGGCCGATGGGAGAGGAACTGGTACCGTTTGGCTCGCAGGGTGCTGCTGAAAATTTTCTCGCCGACCACGAGGGCAGGCAGCTGCTGCGATTTGGTGAGATAGAACGTGAGATGGTCATGTCGATGAAAAAAGGTCATATGATCAAAATGAAGCAGAAAAAAGGGACCCAGTAGGCGGCATGAGACCATCGACCCGGCTGCTTGTGCTCATTATCTTACTCGCTTTCGGCCAACTTGCAATGTACCGAATGCAATCCCTGGAGTCTTCTTTTCGGCAGGAGGCAGATCGACAGATGAAGCAGATTGTCGGCCGGTATGGTCTGACGGATCTTTGTCTGGCGACGGATGCCCGCTACATCAGGCATCTCAGCGTATCAGATCCGGTAGCACCGGTTATGGATCATCCCGGCGCGGTAGAACATTTTCCTTCGAGTTCTTTCATTGTGCCGGTGAGATAAATGGCGCTTGATGATCTCAACAGGCAATTGAATATTCTTGATTATGCACTTGGCAGCCTCTGGCGAAACCGTTTTAAAAATGGCGGCGTTCTCCTGGTTTTCGGCCTGGTTATTTTTATCATCGCCTCTTTCAGGCTGGTGACCAGCAGCCTCGATAATGCTGCGGATCAGCTGCTGACGAGTGTACCGGATATAACGGTGCAGAAAATGACGGCCGGTCGCCAGGATGTCCTGCATTACAGTGATATTGCAGAGATAGCAGCATTGTTCGGCATTAAAGAAATCAAACCCCGTATATGGGGATATTATTTTGATGAGGTGAACGGGGCTAATTATACCGTCATCGGCGATGCTTCTTTTCATGGCCGGGAACAACTGCCCGGGCTCTTGATTGTTGACCGTCCAGACGAAAGTGTCAGACAGGGGTTGAGCCCTGTGGCTGCAGGGCAGTCTGTAATCACCGGCAAAAATCTACAGGGCCGCAGCAGCTTCTCACTTTTCCGGCCGGATTTAAGTCTGAAATCATTTTACCTGAGCGGCGTGTTTGCAGAAGCGACATCTCTTGTTACCGGAGATCTCATGGTCATGGAGATTACGGCAGCTGCTGACCTGTTCGCTATGGGGGACGACGAGTTGACCGATATCGTTGTCTCGGTGGTTAACCCGGCAGAAATTGACACGATTGCACAAAAAATTTCTGAATTGGTACCGGGCTCAAGAGTCATAACCAAAAAACAGATCCGCAAAACCTACCGGGCGGCATTTGGCTGGCGCAGCGGCTTTGGCCTCGTCTGTCTCCTCGGTTCTGTTGCCGCCTTTGTCATTCTCGCCTGGGATAAGGCGTCAGGACTTTCAGAGGAACAGAGGCGGGAGGTCGCGATCCTGAAGGCTGTCGGCTGGCAGACTGCTGATGTCATGGGTGTCAGGTTCTGGGAATCGGTTGTCATCTCTGTGCTTGCCTTCAGCGCCGGTTATACGCTTGCCTGGGCCCATGTCCTCTGGTTTGACGGTCTCCTGTTCAAACCTGTACTGCTGGGATGGTCTGTTCTTAACCCGCCGCTGTCATTGCTCCCCGTTTTTCATTTGGCTGACCTGATGCTGATTTTTTCCATCTCCATACTGCCCTATCTTGCCGCAACGGTCATACCTGCCTGGCGAAGCGCGCTGGTCAGGCCCGATTCCATCGTGTAAAGCCATGATTACCCTTGAATCAGTAGAAAAATGGTATCGTCGGGCCGCTGACAATGCAGTTCATGCCCTCAAGGATGTTTCTCTGCATATCCCCGCCAGCGAGGTCATCTGTATACAGGGGCCAAGCGGGTCAGGAAAATCGACGCTGCTCTCTATTATCGGGTGCCTGTTCGTACCGACCAGCGGCAAGGCGGTAATAAACAACAAACCCCTTTCCCGTCTGCCCGATCGTTTCCTGACCCTTTACAGAAGAGAGACCATCGGTTTTATCTTTCAGCGTTTTCACCTGATTCCAGGACTCAGTGTCTCGGCAAACATTACCATTCCACTGCTGCCTCTGGGGATCTCCGTGGCCGAGCGCCGGCAGCGCGCGGAGCGGCAGATGGCAAGGCTGTCGCTGAGCCATCGGAAAGATTTTGACATCGCTCATATTTCAGGCGGTGAACTGCAGCGGACGGCGATAGCCAGGGCATTGATCAATGATCCGCCGATAATCATCGCCGATGAACCGACTGCTCATCTGGACGAAGAGCTCAGCAATCATTTCATGTCGATCATCGCCGAGCTCAAAGCTGACGGCAAGACAATCGTCATAGCCTCTCACGATCCGCTGGTGAGTGGTCATTCCGTCGTCGACCGCTGTCTTCTGATCAGGGATGGACGTCTTGCTGGAGCGGGAAAGTAATATGCTCACTGATGCCTGGTCCATCGGGTTGTTGAGCTGTTCAGCGGTTACGCTTTTTCTGCTCTTGGTCGGTGTGAAAACCGGATGGCGTATTTTCAGGTTCTGGAATGCTGACTCCGATTCTGAACTTCAGATCCGGCTGGAAGAAGAGGTTTATCTCAGTGCGGTACTGGTTGAATTTGGCTTTGCAGTTCAACTGCTCAGCGTGTTAATGCTTGTTCTGGCGGCCGATTATTTTTCCACCATTCTGGTGGGCGCCATGTGTGCAGCAGGGTCCCTGACGGCAAATGGTTATGGGGTTCCAACCCTGCTGGTTAAATTAATGACCCTGTTCCTGTCTGCTGCCTGGATTATCTGCCATAAACTCGACATCAGCTCTGAATACTACCCGCTGGTAAAACGGAAATATCTCCTGCTTTTCTGTATCCTGCCGCTGTTGTTTCTGGACAGCACACTGCTGTTCCTCTACCTCTACAACCTCAAACCTGACATCATTACCTCCTGCTGCGGAGTATTGTTCAACAATCAGGCCAGCAACGGCTATAATCTCCTCGATGTCATGCCCACCTCAGGCCTGCTGAGCTTCTATGGTGCGATGGTTTTTATTCCATCATTGCTCACCTGCCAGATGAGCCGAAAGGTCAACGAGCCCGTTGCTGCAGCGCCACTAACCGCTGGCGCTGCAATCGGATCATGGGTTGTTTTTTATTTTTTTTCCCTGGTGGTGATTACCGTCCACACCAGTCCATATATCTATGCGATGCCCCATCACCGCTGTCCGTTTGATCTGCTGAAAACCCCTTTTCGGATGATCGGCTACCCACTCTATTTTTTTCTTCATGGCTCGGTTATTTCCGGAATCAGCTGTGCTATTGCAGCTTTGGCTGAAAGACAGAAAGGGCTTGCCGCATCCGCGGCACGACTTCGCTGTCGGGCTGGTTGGTTGAGCCTGATATTTCAGGCGTTGTTTTTACTGATGATCGTCTATCATCCTTTGATTTATTGGTTTCGGGGGGGGGAAGGATAAAAAGCACGAACCTGGCAGGATTCGGTTTTGTTTTTCTGTCGATCGGTTATACAGTAGTTCTATCAGTTGCTTTTTTATACACGTTTCAACGCAGACCAGAGCGGTATCTCTGTTTTTTTGTGCCCTGTCCGGAATAATTATCGCTTCAGAGGTGAAAGATGCCTGCACATCCAACAATTCTGCCGACAGCTTTTGATCCTCATTTCAAAGTTTTTCATGAATTGATGCCCTTCAAGGTGCAGGAGATTCTGCTCGTTTCGAGTCTCTATGATGCCTATATCATGGAGGAAGATGGAAGTATAACCACCAAGATAATTCATGAATACCATGGCTTGAATCTCAGTAAAGCTCCCAAATTCACCAGGGTATCAACCGCCAGGGAGGCGCTTGAAAAACTGGGACAGAAACATTTTGACCTGGTCGTGACCATGCCCTACCTCAACGGCATGGACGCCTTTGATCTCGGCAGGGAAATCAAAGCAATAAGACCGGATCTGAAGGTGATCCTGCTGGCCCATAACCTGAGGACCATCTATTCGCTTCCCGAACGGTTCAAAAGCAACTACATCGACAACATTTTTCTCTGGTGCTGCGAAGATGACCTGTTAATGGCAATCGTCAAGAATGTCGAAGATCATTGCAATGTCGATAGCGACACCGCACGGGCGATGGTGCGTGTCATTATCTATGTTGAGGATTCTCCCGATTACAGTTCACTGTTCCTCCCGGCCATTTATCGGGAGGTCGTCAGGCAGACACAGGCCGTTCTCGACGAGAGCATCAACGAGCGTCATCGTCTGCTCAGGATGAGGGCCCGGCCAAAAATCCTGATGGCCCGGACCTACGAAGAAGCGCTGAAACTGTATGAATCATATAAACCATATGTGTTCGCCGTTATCTCAGATGCCCGCTTTCCCCGGGACGGTAAACTGGATCCGCGGGCGGGGGAGGGGTTTCTCGCCACTGTCAGGGAAGAGATTCCTGATCTGCCCATGCTGATGCTATCCTCCGAGATCAGCAACAGGATTCGTGCTGAGTCGATTCCCGCAGTTTTTATCCATAAACAGTCTCCAGACACCTATAAAGAGCTGCACAAATTTTTTCTTGCTTATCTGGGTTTTGGAGATTTTGTTTTTCGAGATCCTGACGCAACGCCGCTCTGCTCTGCCTCCAATGTTGTCGAGTTTGAAAAGGCGCTCGCAAAAATACCAGCCGAATCCTTGCGCTACCATGCCGTGCGGAATCATTTTTCCAACTGGATGATGGCCCGTTCGGAGGTCGGGCTGGCGCGTCGCCTTCATCGTGATTTTATCGGCGACATCAATAATATTGAGGAGATGCGTGCGGATATTATCTTCAAGGTGCGCTCCCTGAGGAAGCTGAGGCAGCAGGGCGTCATCACGCGATTCAGCAGCGAAGATTATGATCCCGGTATCAACGAATTCGTCAAGATCGGGGAGGGGCCGATCGGCGGCAAGGCTCGTGGGCTTGCATTCATGTGGGCTTGCCTGCAGCGCACCGATTCGGATGACTCGATACTGACAAAGTATCCGGTGAGCATCCCCAGGACAATGGTTATTTCCTCCGCCGGATTTGATGATTTTATCAGCAGGAATTTGTTTACCCCTTTTACCGATATCAGTGATGAGCAGATCGGTGATCTCTTTCTGGACGCCACCATGCCTTCCTGGCTGAGCGAGCAGTTGGAGATCTTTCTGAAAAAATGTGATTTTCCACTCTCGGTGAGATCTTCGAGCCTCTTGGAAGATGGCCATTTCCGGCCGTATGCAGGGCTTTATTCAACCTATTTCCTCACCAACAACCACCCTGATTTCGGTGAGCGGCTTATCCAGCTGGAAAGTGCGGTAAAGCTGGTGTATGCCTCAACCTGGTTTGAAAGTCCTCAGGCCTTCTCCCGGTCAAGTTCCGGCGGGATGGAAGATTCCATGGCGGTAATCGTCCAGCAGATGATCGGTGCCGATCACAACAACAAATGGTATCCTGCGTTGTCGGGAGTCGCCCAGTCGCATAATTATTACCCGGTGCAGGGTATGAAGCCGGAAGACGGTATTGCCCATATAGCTCTTGGTATCGGAAAAACCGTTGTTGAGGGTGAAAAAAACTTGCGTTTTTCGCCGGCCCACCCGCAGAAACTGATACAGTTTTCAACGGTTGAAGATATTCTTGAGAACTGTCAGCGGCAGTTCTACGGCCTCGATATGCGCAGTGATCACTGCCTGAATCGTTATAACGCTAACCTCATCCGTTATCAGGTTCAGGATGCGGTCGCTGACAGACCCGTTCGCATCCTCTCTTCGACTTATATTCCGGAAGAAAACAGGATTCGGGATGTTGATATGGCAGGATTAAAGATCCTGACATTTGCTCAGCTCCTGAAGTATTCGTCATATCCGCTTGCCGAGGTTCTCTCAGAACTGCTCTCCATTGGCCGTTCTGGAATGGGAAGCGAGGTTGAGGTAGAATTTGCACTGCAGTTGGGGGAAAGTCTGTCGGAAAGCACATTCTACCTGCTCCAGATCAGGCCGATGGTGACCGGCAGCGAGCGCGCCGATGTTGGAATCTGTGAGCACGAAATAACCCAGGCAATCTGTTACTCGACCCAATGCCTCGGCCATGGCCGTCTTTCAGATATCTTTGATATCATCTATGTTAAACCGGACTGTTTTGAGCCTGCTTCAACAAGAAAAATAGCCCAGGAGATTGGGTATCTGAACCGAAAACTCAAAGCCGAAGGAAAGCATTTCCTGCTTGTTGGCCCTGGCCGCTGGGGGACGGCTGACCACTGGCTGGGGATACCCGTTCAGTGGAGTGATATCTCCAATGTTCAGGCAATCGTGGAAGTGCGAAGCAGCCTACTCAGGGCTGACCCCTCCCAGGGATCACATTTTTTTCAGAATATCACTTCTCTTGGAATCCCGTATTTGACCGTTGATGACAGTAACGGTTCGAGTGCTGCCGGCAGGGAAGACAAGATCGACTGGCCCTGGTTTGAAACCATCGAGCCCGATTACGATGGCAAGTGGGTGCGGCACCTGAGGCTCGACTACAGCCTGACCATTAAGTGCGAGGGAGGCGGCTCGCGCGGAATAATAATGTACCGGGAAGATTTGATTAACAGCATGTGCAGTGAGGACAACTAGTCTTATATTTTAATAAAAGGAGAATACAGATGGAGCAGATTGTTGAACTGATTGAGTCAAGAGATCCTGAACAGAAAGAATTTCATCAGGCCGTAGAAGAAGTCGTAGAAACGGTAAAACCGGTGCTGGAAAGAAATCCAGAATATCGTCAGCAGGCTATTCTGGCAAGGATTACCGAGCCTGAACGTGTACTCATGTTCAGGGTTCCCTGGATGGCCGATAATGGCCAGGTGATGGTAAACCGGGGCTTTCGCGTGGAAATGAACAGTGCCATCGGACCCTACAAGGGTGGCCTGCGTTTTCACCCATCTGTGAATTTGGGCATTATCAAGTTTCTGGCCTTTGAGCAGGTCTTCAAAAATTCCCTGACAACGCTGGCCATGGGCGGTGGAAAGGGTGGCTCGGATTTTGATCCGAAAGGAAAATCAGACCCCGAGGTCATGCGTTTCTGCCAGTCTTTCATGTTGGAGCTGTTCCGACATATCGGCCCGAATACCGATGTTCCGGCAGGAGATATCGGGGTCGGCGCCCGGGAGATCGGCTACCTTTTTGGCATGTACAAAAAGCTCAAAAACGAGTTTACCGGTGTCCTGACCGGAAAGAGCCTGAACTGGGGCGGCAGCCTGATCAGGCCGGAGGCCACCGGTTACGGTACGGTCTACTTCGCCGCTGAAATGCTCCAGACCAGGGGCGAGACGTTTGAAGGAAAAACGTGCCTGGTTTCTGGTTCCGGCAATGTGGCGCAGTTTACCACCGAGAAGATTATCGAGCTTGGCGGCAAGGTGGTAACCATGTCCGATTCATCCGGTTATATCTACGATGAGCAGGGCATCGACAGTGAGCGGCTTGCCTATATCATGAATCTGAAGAATATCAGGCGAGGAAGAATCAGCGAGTACGCCGACACATACAGTAATGCCGTCTATACACCAATAGACCCGAACCTGGATCACAACCCGCTCTGGAATCACAAGGCCGAGTGTGCAATGCCTTCTGCCACACAGAATGAGATTAATGAGGTGGACGCAAAACACCTGTTGAAAAACGGTGTTTACCTGGTCAGTGAGGGGGCGAACATGCCATCAGTTCCCGCGGCGGTTGACCAGTTTATCGACAATAATATTCTCTATGGTCCGGGGAAGGCGGCAAATGCCGGAGGTGTTGCCGTTTCGGGACTTGAGATGGCCCAGAATTCAATGCGGCTGTCATGGCCCCGGGACGAGGTGGATGCGCGGCTCAAGCAGATCATGAAATCGATCCATCAGACCTGTATTGATGCAGCCGACAGCTACGGCGTAACCGGCAATTATGTCGCCGGGGCTAACATTGCCGGTTTTGTGAAAGTCGTCAATGCTATGCTGGACCAGGGACTGGTGTGACATGAGGTAGAAGGGGGGCAATAGTGGCATCTGGATATGATCGTCAGTGCAGGCAATCGTTTGCCCGGATTGAGAAGCAGCTCGATCGTTATTTTATTAACATGTCGATGGAGTGCCCCTATCAGCTCCCCTTTCTGGCAACGTTCTATCAGGCGCTCTTCGGCCCGCTCACCGACCACATTGTGGAGTTGTTTCTGGCGGCGGGGTATCGACGCAACGGCAACAGCCTCTATACTATGCGGTGCCCTTCATGCAGTGCATGTGTGCCGATACGTCTCTGCCCATCCGAGTTCAGGCCAAGCCGTGACCAGCGAAGGGTTCTGAAGAAAAACAGTGATCTTTCAGTCACCTTCGGCTCCCTGCGAATGACTGAGGAGAACCTGCAGCTCTGTGAACAGTTTCTTCAGCACCGCTATCCGCACGAGAACAATACCTCCATCGGTTACTATTCAGGATTTTTCCTCAACCACATTGTCAACTCGCTTGAATTCCGCTATCGAAAAGGGGGGCGTCTCCTGGGAAACGGGATTATTGATATCGGAGAGAACTGGATGAACGCGGTTTACTTCTATTTTGATCCTGCTGAAGCAAGGCGGAGCCTCGGCACATTCAATATTTTAACCATGATTGATTTCTGCCTGAAGAAGTCGATTAAATATCTCTATCTTGGCTATTACATAGAAGGTGTTTCGGCCATGAGTTATAAAAACCGCTTCAGACCATATTACCTGAGGCAGGATGATGAGTGGATGCGTTTCACCGACAGGTAGAACAACCGGTTACTGAAAACTGCGGGGGAATCAGTTTAAAATGAAAGAGGCCCTATTCTACCAGAAAGATGGACCAGAGGTGATCTGCGGACTCTGTATGCACCAGTGCCGGATCAATCCCGGCAGGCGGGGGATCTGCGGAGTGCGGGAGAACATCAATGGCACTCTGTTCAGCCGGGTTTACGGCAGGATTTCTGCTGAACAGATTGATCCTGTCGAGAAAAAGCCCCTTTTTCATTTCCTGCCGGCGTCGCGCACCTATTCGATCTCAACCGTCGGCTGTAATTTCAGGTGCCTTCATTGCCAGAATTACCACCTGTCACAGGTCGACAGCGCTGAAAGCATGCCGGGATTTGTGATACGCTCACCTGGAGAGGTTGTGCAGGCTGCACTGAAGGGTGGCTGTCAATCGATCAGCTACACCTATGTTGAACCGACTGTTTTTTTTGAATTTGCCTATGACTGCTGTCTGGCTGCACATGAAGCGAAGCTGAAAAACATCTTTGTCTCAAACGGCTACATGAGCCGCCAGGCGGCCGAGATGCTTGTTCCCGTCCTTGATGCGATAAATATAGACATCAAATCGTTTTCTGATGATTTTTACAAGAAAATATGTGGAGCAAGACTCTCTCATGTCCTTGAAAATGTACGTTTTTTTCGTGAGCAGGGAGTTTGGGTCGAAGTTACAACCCTATTGATACCAGGCCTCAATGACTCGGAAGAGGAAATCCTTGCCATTGCAGAATTTATCGTTGAGGTCGATCCGGAAATACCCTGGCATATTTCCGGATTCAGGCCGTCGTATCGAATGCTCGATCGACCTCCGACATCCCCAACTCAGCTGCTGCGTGCCAGGGATGCAGGAATTGCGGCGGGAGTCAAATATGTCTATGTCGGTAATTTTCATGACGGCAGGGGAGAGAGCACGTTCTGCCCTGCGTGCGGGAATTGTGTTATCGGCCGTCGGGGTTTTGTCATTACCGGGAACCATATGAAGGCTGGTTCATGTTCTTCCTGCGGAACGAAGATCGCAGGTATCTGGTAATCCAGAAGGCATCATCTCTGAAGAAGCGCCAACCCTTTCTTGGCGGCTACAAAGCTGAAGAGGTCAAGCGGCCTCATTGCTTCATCCTGCTTCTTTCCCTGGACAAGATAATAGAAACCCAGCAGCGCAAAGATCAACAGCGCGCCAAACCCGTCGGAAAGGATTCGCAGGATTGCCTCCTCGTTTCCTGCAAAACTGATTGGTTCCGGAAAGTAGGAAAGTTCCTTAAAGGCATTTCTCATCAGGATGAGCGCAAGCAGTTCAAACTGTTTACCGACCGATCGGGAAAACGAGCAGGGAATGGTGAAGATCAGGTTGATTACTTCCAGAATCAGGACAACGGTGAAAGCTGCTTCAATGGTGGAAAAATGGCTGCGGGGAACGACTATTGCCAGGGATGCAGGAAGTAACCCAAGTCTTTTGAGCTCGATACAAAAAAGGCCACCAAGGAAAAAAAGCACCAGAAAGAGAGATATCTTTCGATGCATCCGTTCATGTTCCCACAAATGGTGCAGAGGATCAAAGCTATAGGTTATCTTTTCGTAGATCATGTTCATTGACTGTAACCCGGAAGTACTTGTAATCTAGGATAATTAATATTTATGTCAACGCTGACTGTAGCATGCTGCAGGCCGTGTATCAATAGTTTGCTCCCCCGGAGACTGCACCGCTTTTTCCAGATATGTGTCGGTTCCTGTGACCCTCTGTTGCTGAGGCCCAGAGACGCGATGCAGTTTTATCCAATATGGAGTATACAATTCTGCCGGGGAATCATAATCCGAAAACAGTGATTGCACTATTTTAGTATCCTGTGGGACAGCACGTTATGCAGGTATAGTAGGAAAATGGAGCACGCGTTGAAGCCCAGTTTGTATACCACCAGGTCAACCATGATTAAGAACATAGAGGCCACGAGCTCCAAATCATTTTTTATTTCTTCCATCTGTTGCTATGGATTATAGTAATCGATTGTGGTAATGTGAGACATTTGGAGCTCTGGTTATCTGGTAATACCAGGGATATGCTGTGGGAGGCTTTCTTTCAACTCCTTGACTGGGCATGGCTTGGAAAAGAGGATGCAAGTTTCAGGAAAGCAGAATATAACGAACAACGCTTTTTAGGAGGATGAACAATGAAATCACCTGTACGTGTTGCAGTTACAGGGGCCGCCGGTCAAATCGCCTATTCGCTGATTTTTCGAGTTGCACACGGGGATATGCTTGGACCGGATCAACCGGTAATTCTGCAGCTGCTCGAAATTCCGCCGGCAATGGACGCTCTTAAAGGCGTCGTCATGGAGCTTAATGACTGCGCATTTCCGCTTGTTGAAGGCATTATTATTAGTGATGATCCGAATGTTGCTTTTAAGGGCGTTGACTATGCCTATCTTGTCGGTGCCCGGCCACGTGGTCCCGGCATGGAACGTGCAGACCTGCTGACCGCGAATGCCAAAATTTTCTCAGTGCAGGGCAAAGCGCTTAATGATCATGCCAGCCGTAATGTCAGGGTGCTGGTTGTCGGAAACCCAGCCAACACCAATGCGCTCATCACCATGAAAAATGCTCCTGACCTTAACCCGAGAAACATCACAGCAATGATGCGGCTGGATCACAACAGATCCCTTTCTCAGGTAGCAGAAAAGACAGGATCTCATTCCACCAAGGTGGAAAAGATGGTCGTCTGGGGCAACCACTCGGCGACACAGTATCCTGATATCAGCTATGCAACGGTTGACGGTGAGCCGGTTGTTTCAAAGGTTGACAATGACTGGTATGTCAAGACGTTCATTCCCACCGTTCAGCAGCGCGGTGCTGCGATTATCAAGGCGAGGGGTGCTTCCAGTGCGGCCTCTGCAGCCTCTGCGGCCGTTGACCACATGAAAAGCTGGGCCCTTGGCAGCGGCGGCAAGTGGGTGAGCATGGGAGTCCACTCAGCGGGAAACAAGTACGGCATAGATGAGGATATCATGTATTCTTTTCCGATCGTTTGCAAAGGCGGCGACTGGAACGTCGTTGAAGGACTTGAAATCAGCGAATTCAGCAGAAAAATGATGTCGGCGACTGAGGCTGAACTGGTCGGCGAGAGAGACGCGATCTCCGATCTGCTCTAGTGTTTTAAGGTATAGTACCTGCACAGGAAGCTTCTTTCTCCTGTGCAGGTCTCTTCTTCCGGCTGTTCATCGGTGCTGCGGTTATTTGTATTTTCCGGTTTTGACTGTCAGTCTGCTAAAGCAACACTAATCGGTTAGGTTTTAGGTGAAGCTGTGTGACGCCTTTCCTGGAGGAATCATGGCCGAAATTGAGATTATCATTGCCGATATAACGACCCTTGATATTGATGCTGTTGTTAATGCTGCAAACAGCACGCTGCTGGGAGGCGGCGGTGTCGATGGTGCAATTCACCGGGCTGCAGGTCCTTCCCTGCTCGATGAATGCATGGCCATTGGAGGTTGCCCGACTGGAGAGGCGCGTGTTACCGCCGGCCACAATTTGCCGGCGCGCCATATTATTCATACGGTCGGTCCCGTGTATCATGATGGCACGGAAGGAGAGCACCGCTTTCTCGCCTCCTGCTACCGCAAATGCCTGAAACTTGCGGTGAAGAATAACTGCAAATCTATTGCCTTTCCTGCAATCAGCTGTGGTGCCTATCGATTTCCCATCAGAGAGGCAGCCATTGTCGCAATGGAAGAGACCTTCCAGTTCCTGAAGACGGACGAGACACTCGAGCGAATTATTTTTGCCTGCTCATCAACCGAGGTACTCACCGCCCTCGAAGATGCCAGTCGATCCCGCAGGTAAGCAGGAAAAACTATCAGCCTCATTTCCTCAAATCAATCAATCGAAAGCCCGGTGCAATAGAGCTGTTGAGAAAGAAAGGTCTCCCTCTGGTTCTGTTATCAAACGAATTATTTCTTTTTCTCTAATATCACTTTACGGCCAGTTGATTTATAAATGAAATCTTTTTCATTTGACATCGTGAAAGCCATAACATAGGCTAACTGTATAACATGAGAGTAAAAACAGGCGTTTTGCCTTAGAAACAAAAGAGCATAAAAGAAGTGTTGCAACGAATAGCGTGACTCTTTCGGACTGCCAAGCTATAGATTTTTTGCAATGGAAAAAGACAAAGACAGAATAGCCGCCCATGTCGACAGCAATGATATGGCAATTATAACGTGCCCCTATTGCGGTATTATAAAAAAGGTGTCAGTCGCCAAGTTCAAGAATTCAAAACATCAGATATCAACACGCTGCCAATGCGGCAAGCGGTTTGATCTGCAGCTGAACTTCAGGTCCAGTTATCGAAAAGAGGTTCGTCTGGCGGGGATGTTTATGGTTGTATCACCGAACGTATCACACTGGTGTGAAATGGTCGTTCATGATATCTCCCGCACAGGACTAGGGTTTAAAAACACCGACAGTGTCGAGGTAGAAACAGGCTATACTCTGCGCGTAAAATTCAATCTGGACAATATCAAGAAAACGATGATTGAGAAAATCGTCATTGTCAAGATCGTCAAAAGCCGATATATCGGCTGCGAGTTCAAGAATCTGGCCCTGGAAGAAAAAGAGCTTGGCTTCTACCTGTTTTCCTGATCAGCCTATATTCCCCTAATACTTGTTATTTTTTCATGCCACAACGGCGACAACCCCCCGCTACACGCCAGTAGTGCAGCGGGGGGTTGTTGTTTAGAGAGATCGGCCACGACCAACTCTCCCACACAGTTGCCCATGCAGACCATCGGCGCAGCAGAGCGCTCACGGCGTTTTTTCGAGCTGAGATGGCGCGTGAA